>CAWEZB010000020.1:0-79266 GCA_963813425.1 uncultured Bacteroidota bacterium | reverse complement strand
TTAGCGCGGTAACTGTAAGGGAAAACCGACTGTGCCTTGCACTATGTCATCATAGGTAGGCGTAACTTTCAAAATGTTTTTCATGTATCAAGGAGTAGGGTCATGGCAGCATCGTGCATTCGATCAAGGTAACCTATTATAAAGTAATGAAAGAACTGCAGGCATTCGGAGGCTTAAGTATACTCATTTTTACATCATTATTAGTTTCCTTAATTTGTTAGCCGACAACGACACAGCCACAGCAGCGTCTCGGTGGCACTCTGAGGATTTGGAAACCTCGATTTGAACTCCGATGAAAATTAGAAACCTTGTTGATCTATTTACTATTCTTCCTGAAGACGAAAAAATAATCGTAGATGTGTTGCGACAGATAATTATTGAAACTCTTCCTGAATATTGCAAAGAGAAAATATCATACAATGTTCCGTTTTTTTATGGCAACAAAGGTATATGTATTATTTGGCCTTCAACTATTCCCAGGGGAGGTATCAAAAAAGGAGTTCTTTTAGGTTTTTGGTATGGGTACAAATTAAATGACCACGATCCTTTCTGTCTCATGGAACTAACAAGCAAATTTTTTATAAAATCTACCAGACCTTGGAGGAGATTGATGAAAAACCAATAAAAAAGCTTTTAAAAGAAGCGATCAAATTAGATGGCACTTTCAAAAAAGTATCCTAAGCGAACCGTTACCAACTGAAAGGAAAATATCTCTCACTTGCTCCTAATCTATTGATTGCAATTGCAATTTTCTGTTCAGCAATGCGCAACAGAATTGGCGGCATAATTATTTATCCAAATACAAACCTTACACGCCGTAAGTCATTGCTATGACTCTTCCCGGGAAAGCCTTTACATCCGTCAACGTCAGGTAAAGTGGTATTTCAAGACCAGTGAAAGATTGGCAAACGCAAGTCAGAAGACTTGCAACATAGTAGGTCCAAGTTCCGCCACCGCACATACCCACAACGTTGGAAGACTCAACCAAGCGGGAGATTTCGCAAGCCAATGGTGATGTAGTTGTTGATCATGGGAATATTGCTTTTATCGGCTCTCGTTTGTTATTATACTCGAAGTAAATCTTTTCTTCTTTTCCTTCAACGAAAAAAGTACTGTCGGTTATTGAGTAAAGATTGAAGTTTCCCAGGTACGGAATATTTACAATAAGTTGCCCATCCTTTTCTCTAAGGATGGTTACCGGGTCGCCGTCGTTGTCGTAATATTTTTCGAAGCGTTTTGTTTTCGATGGATTGTCGGCTATCAATGCAGGCCAGTGTTTGCGATCGGGTTCGTACGCGATCAGTTTGGATTCATCGATGGTTGATTTTACCTCCGTTCTCGCCGCAAAAATTTCCTTTACAATCTTTTTAATCTCTGTCCAGTCGACGGCGACCCATGGTTCAATATAGGTGTTTGCGCGATGAACGATGATCATGTCGCTGTCGGGAAACAACATCAATGTATGCCCGCCCATGCCCTCTGCTGTGTAGCATCTCTGGTTGAATGTTTTGTCGGGGTAGATATTCCATGCGTAGCCAAAGCCATGCGTTTCTGTTTTCGGGGTATATGCCGTCAGGCTTTCTTTGACCCATTGGGCCGGAATAATTTGTTCATTACCCCATCGTCCTTCGTTCATGTACAGCATTCCGAATCGTGCCATGTCGCGCGACGACATGTTGATGTGATATACCGGATGCAGCGAGATTTTTTCGTAGTTGTACCACGCATCGTGTGGAACAAAATCTTCCATACCAATAGGCTGGGCGATGTGATCAACAAATGCATCGGTGAGTTTCACATGCGTTTGCTGTTCGAACACGGTATTCAATGCATTGAAGTTCCAGTTGTTGTAATACCAGTGTTCGCCAGGTTGATGAATACCGCGTTTGGGCATCTCGCCGCCACCTTGTGCTACCGATGGAAGGTATATGCCTGAGTAGCCGGTCATGAGTTGTTTTACAGTGGCTTTTTTCTCGATGTCGGTGAGTGGCGTTACCTCATCGATACCGTATTCACCGATAGATTTATTGATATCGATCATGCCTTTCGATGCATAAATGCCTATTAGTGCCGATTGTGTTGCTTTTCTTGAAGAATGCATACGAAATCGGCGGCTGGCGTCGCCCCACGATTGCACGATCGCTCCTTTATATATAATGAGTACGCTGGCAGAATTGTACTGGTCTGCCAGCTTATGCGCTTTTTGAAGTCTTTGTGATGAAAATCCTGCGTCTTCGGGGGTTTTGTATTGAAGCCATTGTTTTTCGGGCAATCGGTTTGGCGCTAAGGGAGGCGTGAATGCAAAAAGTACAAACACGAATGGGAGATATTTTTTCATTGTAATTTTCGTCAAAATTAATTGGTAAGTAGGGCGTGCAATAAGCCTGCATCAGGACCCATCTTAATATTATCCATGGTCCTTTGGAAGATTAACGCCAAACCAATGCGGGTGCGACATCCTGTAAAATAGCGAACAGAACCTGCACATTGTACTCAACGCCTAATGTATTTGGTATTGTTGCTGATGTAATCCAGTTACACATTTTAAATATATACTGTGTTGGTGCTGGTTTAAATTTAATTGAAATCGCTATCCGTGACGATTAGAAAATTATTTCCAACTCCCCAAACCTCATTCTTATCTTTTGGTGGAGGACATCCCGATGGCAGCCATGGGTGGATGAGCGATGGAGTAGGGAATATTTTTAAGCGTCACTGTAGAAGTTTCGTAACAGTTTTTGTCAGAAACAGGCTTGATTCTATTGTTTTTAACTAGCATGTTAATTGTCAGAGTGTTGATACATAACATCAAACCAAAAACAGATAAGTCATGGAAAAACACACTGAAACAACAACAACGAAAGAAACGATAGAAGTACTCAATGACCTGGTAGCAATCAATAATGATAGAATTACTGGGTATGAGAAGGCGATCGAAGAAGCGAAAGAATCGGACTCAGATTTGAAGACCCTTTTTACATCGATGATCGATGAAAGCCGCAAGATCAGATTAGCCCTGGCCAGCGAAGTACAATCACTTGGCGGTGAATATGATAGAGGTACCACGGCCAGCGGAAAGTTATACCGTGCGTGGATGGATGTCAAAGCTGTTTTCAGCGGTCACGACCGTCACGCTGTTTTGGCAAATTGTGAACGCGGCGAAGATGCGGCTCAAAGCGCCTATAAAGAGGCGTTGAGTGACAATGATCTTCCCGCTTATGTTCGCACCATGCTTGAAGAACAAAAACAACAGTTAAGAGCATCTCACGACGAAATAAAAGCGCTGCGCGATGCGGCAAAATAAATCTTACGAAATTTACACGTTGATGCCGGGGAGATACCTCCCCGGCATTTTTTTGCTTTTCCCAGGATTATTGATCATCGCCTGCTGCGAATCAGCAAGAATGTTGCTAAATCTAGCGTGGAATTCGCAGAGAACACGAAGTATAGTTTTGCAAACCTGTCCTCCTGGCGGTACGAATGCCTTTACAGTTATCCTAGTCAGTTCTCAATTCTCTCAGATTTTTATCCACTATGGTACACGACTCCGTTTCAGGAATCCGTGCAATAGTTTATCCGGCGTTCGTTGCCAATAATTAAATTTAATATAAGGTCTTGCTCCATCATTCGGATGAAATTCTTCCAGGAGATAGGCTTGTTCTTCTTTCTCCAATTCTCGCACAGATCCGTCCTTTTCTACATGGATATACTTAAATCTTTTGGACGGCAATCGCATGGGGAACGTCCGCCAAATAATCATCCGGCTAGAATGATAAAAATTAGAAGGTATACGAGTGGATGCATCCGCGTTTTTAGTTCAAATCTATTATTGTAAATCCTCTCTCGCCTGCCGAAATAAATCTACCGTTATTCAGTCCTCTTAGTCCCTCACTGTATTCTGCAATTCTTTCAATTTTCCTCGCTCCTATGCCCCATCTGTAAATTCCTCTTGCGTCCTCGTATGGAGAATGAAATATAATACAGTCCGCTGTAGATGTAAGCCCTTTACTTCCCTTCACCTCTTCAGGTATGTCATATTTCTTTTCTTCTCCAGTATCTAGGTTCAATTCAATCAATTGAAAGTCGGTGTATGGTAAAAACAAAATTCGATTTGCCCCATGTTTACAAATGCAATAGCAATCAGATATGATTTGGTCACCGTGCTTTTGGTTATACTTTAATATTATTTCTCCTTTAAAATCAAATATTACGAGTCCTTCGTTATTGGGTCCAGTTTTTCCAAAGACGCCCTCGTCAAAATAGGTTATGATAATCTTGTCTCGGACAATTTCGATGTCTTCAATTCCATCCCCTGCAAAAAATTGCCGCTGAACATTTCCTTTAAAATCATAGATGAAGCAATTCTCCGACTGCGTGCTCGTCCTGGAGTCGGCTATTAAAAATGAGTTATCGCTAAGTTGTCGAATTATTGGAAACCTAAATGGTTGAGTGATTTCAATCTTATCGAATGGAACTACTACGTTCCCTTTGTCTGTGATACCAAGATAAAAGTCGTTCGTTGAAGCATCTACATCAACCAAAATTTCACCGTCCAACTTTATATTTGTGATGTATTCTTTCATCTTAAAACATGGCTGGAAACAATTTTTCCATCCATAATCCACCAGAAGTTAGGCCTTCATCAGTCATGGATGATTTGAAGCAAATAGTTCCATGTACTACCCAGCATAAATAATAAAAACATTCCACTCCAAAGTCGGATTACTACCTTGTTCCAAAAATAAGTTAGTCCGCATTTTCGCTATTCTTCCGTCAGCTGTAACAAAGTCATTGTCAAGCTGGTCGTCATGTGGTATTACTTCAGGTCTAATTTTTCCTCTGAGTACAACATTTGATTTGATTGATAATGTGTCCTCATATCCGGTTAAATTGTTGCACAGAAAACCAAAATAGGTTGCTTCATAGTCATCTTTGTCGTAGTTGTCAACGTAGTTTTTGAAACTCTTTCACAATTAGAAATACAATAAACAATTCTTTCTTTTTTTACTGCTAACACGTAGCTATCGATTTTCATGGCGAAATACGTTTAGTCAACCTTCATTGCCAATCAACGTTTCACTAATTTTTTATAAAAAGCATTTAAGCCGTTTCTAACCGATAGAATATAAAGACCTGCGCTGAGGTTCATCGTATTAATATTAAGTGGAAACTCGACACCTTCTTCTCTATAAATAGCCCTACCTGTAGGATCGAACAGAACGATTTCGATTCGTTCATTCATGAGGTCACTCGCTACGATGATTTCAGTGTTGAAGGGATTGGGGAATACCCCTATAGGTTCAACGCTCGAAATCTCTTCTTCAATTGATGTTACTATTTCTGGAATTTCAAATGTTTCTTCCTCTGAAAATTCGGATGCTATAAAACTATTGTCAATTGATTGAACCGCCCATCTGTACGATCCCGCTTTCAGATTTGTCACTTTATACGATGTACTGTGCTGAGCATTTCCCATCCCCACCACAATTCTTTTTCCGGTTTGCAGCGCGCCAGGCTGAACGATGACGTCATTGTCACGAAATAAATAGATATTATAGGTAAGTGATTTTTGCTCTGATTCGGCGTCAGTCGCGCGCGCCCACGACAACGTGGCCGCACTGCCGTCGACTTGCGTTGTTAAAGATGCCGGGGCTAGCGGTGGGGTGTTACTGAGCGTCGAATTATTTTCGAAGAGGGCAATTTGATGGTGTGTGAAATCAAGTTCCCCAAGAACTAACAAATCCAATTTGTTGTCGCCATTGCAATCTCCGCCAGTTGACATTCCTACCTGATGAGTTCCCAGGAATCGGATACCAGAATCTTCAAAAGTGCCATCCTTGTTAATATAAAGCGATGTTCTACGAAAGGCCAATACTGGACTGATATCGCCTTCCCCTGTTTGAAGTATATCCAGATCGCCATCGCAATCATAATCACCCCATTCGATACTAACGTCACTGTCTGTCGGGTAAACGCCGTTGATATTAGTAGCATCAAACGTTTCATCCCCATTATTTTTATACAACGCCGTAAGGCCATCTCCCGAGGAGGATGTATGCTCTCCTGAGATCAAAATGTCCAAATATCCATCATGGTTATAATCGCCCCATCGCATATCTCCCGTCTGGTTAAGAACATCGTGATTTAAGCCCTGCAGCTCGGGATACCCTATTTTTGTAAATGTACGGTCTCCATTATTTTTGAAGATCACCAATTTTGATTGATAATCATTAACGGGCTCATTTGCCATTAGATCGAGGAATCCATCGTTGTTAAAATCTCCCCACGGCCTTCGACTCTTTAAGATGCATGTTCCAAAATCTAACTCTAAAGCAGATACCGCTTGTTGATCGGGATTGTTCTCGTAAATCTTTATGATGAATTTGTTGAATTCCTTATACCCGTACACGGTGAGGTCTGAATCACCATCGTTGTCAAAATCGGCCCAGACAGGTCCGCAGCTTCCTAATACTAATTCGTTAACATTAAGAAGTTTTTCAGTA
This sequence comes from uncultured Bacteroidota bacterium, assembly GCA_963813425.1. Taxonomy (GTDB): domain Bacteria; phylum Bacteroidota; class Bacteroidia; order Cytophagales; family Cyclobacteriaceae; genus Chryseolinea. Next base: position 72,763 of record CAWEZB010000020.1, on the reverse strand, counting down.
AAAGTTTTGTCGCCATTATTAAGATAAAGCTTCGTCTCTATGGAAAACGGTTGGCTGATAACCAGGAAAACATCCAGGTAACCGTCGTTATTAAAGTCCACCCAGTTAGCGGCGCCATTCCGACTACTGCCAAAGGCTTCAACCCCTGGAAATCCCAATTCTAGTGGAAGGAATTCCGTTCCCTTGTTTTCAAGAATTCGTGTAAACCGTTCTCCATAAGCGTCGTCGAATGTATAGAACATCAATATGTCTAAATCGCCATCGCGGTCGAAATCACCAAACTCCGCCTCTCTTCCATAGTATTCGTCCAATAATATTTTTTTTGTGAATGTCTGACTGTAGGCAGCCAATGGACCCATTGATAACAGCATTATAAATACAACTCGTCTCATATCGTGTGCGTTGAATTAAACTTAGGCACTTTTAAGTTCTACAATTATTTACTAAAATCAATAACCAACATCCTAAAGTCATTTTTTTACTTGCGGCCCTTTACACCAAACAGAGATTTGTCCTTAATGAATGTCAATCCCATTTATATTTCTTGAAGATTCGAAGTAACTCCGTTTCAAGTTTAATATCTCTGTCTGTGCATAGTGTCATTAAATTTGATGTACTTCCATTGGCCTCTACGATAATGGATATAAAAAAATTAATCTGATCCGTCTCTGGATTCTTCGGCAGTCTAATAGCTGACAATTCACCGTACAACTTATCCTTGCCTGCAATAATCTTCATTTATAACAACGATTCCTGCGGACCTGCTATAACCCAATTTTAGTAATGTACCTCCAAGCATCAGCTTGATCGCCTTTTTGCCAGCCGTTGTTTTAAAGTACATTTCCCGCCTTCGCGCGTCAGTTTCAAAAAGATAAAACTCACAAAAGATCAACTCTAATGGCCTGCGTGGTGCGGTACTTTTCGTCTTTCCATCATTATGATTTTTGACGCGTTCTTCAATATTGGCGGTATAGCCAATATATAGTAGAAGGTCCTTACGACTGAACAGGATATAAACGCAATATGGGAGTGGCATTAAAAACGTAACTTAATTCGATCAGCAATAATAGGCACGAAGCGCTCTGAGATGAAATCAGGTTTTCCTGAAGCAGACCTGCTTAGGTCGGTCGCTTGGGGAACCCTAAAGCAGGCCTCCGTTCGTCGGTCGCTTTAGTACTCTGAAGCAAACCCTACAAGCTGCGCAGGGCGTCGGCTTAAGGAAATGGAACTTTTTGTCCGAGACGTTATCACATTCCAGGCTCTAATCAGTCTGGTGGTCCTTAAAGCAGATCGACCCCGTCGATCGCTTCAGGACGATAAAGCAAACAAGCCTGAACGAGTTTCTGAAGTTACCAGGAACCCAATCAGGCTTGTTTTGCTTTATCGTAGTCCCGGCAGGAATCGAACCTGCATCTTCAGAATCGGAATCTGAAATACTATCCATTGTACTACGGAACCGTAATTAGTTTCTAGTTTGAAGTTTCTAGTTTGAAGTTGGTGCAAAAATAGGGAAAGCTTGCAGGGGAAAAAATTTTTAGCGTTTCCTAATGCAAATAAGCTTCCGAATTAGGGCCCAAATCCACATGATTGATGGGAATCAGGTTGACATTAAACTTTTTTACGAACATATTCATCAGGGGGTCGTTTTTGATCTTTTGAACAATACGAGTCGTTTGCGCGGCGTCGTATCCCATCACAAGCTGGTCTAAAAGGTGCAAATGTTTGATACTATAATAAAAACCGGCAATCACATATGGGCCAAACGGTGTATGGGGAATATCGAACGACGTGCCGGTCATATTGAACAAAGTATTGGGCAGATATTCCCCGGTATGTTCGATGCCTTTTTTTGTCATATAATAGTTAGCGGCACGCGTGCGGGATGCCTGGCGTGGGTCACTCATGGAAATCAATCCGGCCAGTGGTGTCTGCTTTTTTGATTGGTTGATCAAAAGCTCTTTAGCATGCCGATCATTTTGCGCGTGTTTCCTTATTTCCAATTGGACCGTATCCCAGAAAGGTACCTGGGGATCCCCATCGTCCACACGGATTAAAGAGTGGATGGCATAGTCCATAATCCCACAGGTAATTTGTATATCGAGCACCTTTAATTCCGGATCCCTTGCGATTGCTTTTTCGAGTAGTGTGCGCTGATGCCTGGGATGCGTCCGCAATAAATCAATGCTGGTGACCCAATCTCCGGCGAGATAACCATCGTAAGCATAAACCTCGCTGAGCAGTAGTTTGATGCTGGTATCATTAATGATTTTGTACGTCTTTCCTTTTACTTTTATCTCCGGCTTCTCGGCAACAATCATCTCTTCAATCTCGACGCCAACGGCAGAGGCGTTTAACATACCACAGTTCAATGGTGATCCGTCTACAATGTGCAGATCGTGTACATGACTCACATAATGGTCATTCGATTCTTCAGTTAAGTGACCATGCGTTTGAATGTGAACGTAGTATCGCATCGGCACATCCTTCTCATTATTCCGCTGCACCTGCTCGAATGTACGCTTGATGTCCATCACCACATCCGGCGTTACAAAAGAGCCAGCAGCGCGGATAACATGCATCTCAACTTCGATCCCTTCATTTTGAAATTCAGCGGTAGTCGAGGCGATTGAATCAAGTTGGATCTGGCTTAAATCACGGGCATCAGCGCAGCCAATCAGAATGTGAACTTGCTTTTCTCTAATGGTCATAGCTTGTAAGGTACGTGAACATCCATAAATTTCTTTCGTGTGGTCTCCCAGTTAGTAATCACTTTTGTTCTATTCGTGTTGAGCGATTCATTTGTCTTGTTATAAAGGACTACAGATTTGTTGTAGTCCCCAATGGCTTTATTGTATATATCCACGTCAGCTTGCGTGCGCTTATTGGCAGGCATGCTGTCAAAAGCTTTTTTTACCTTTTCAAAATCTTCTTTCTTTATTAAAAATTCTGTCATGAAAGTCACTTTATTTTCCGCTTCGTCTTTTTGAAACTCCAGCACCTTGCGGCATGCTATTATTAAGGATCCATCACCGTTGTAAGGCTTGAGCGTGTCGAGACGTTCTAATCCTTCCGTAGAAAATTTAGCCATACTGTTTTTACTTTGCTCAATTCCATTCACGTCATTCTTTTCCATTGCCTTGAACATCAATTCTTCCTGTACATTGCTTTTGAAAAACAGGAGGTAAACTTTATTCATGTATCCATTAACTCGTCCGGCCCGGTCCAATCGTTGAGAAAGCTTTGTGGACTGGCCTTCGGAGAGGCGGACGTTGTGACGGGCAGCAAATGCTTCGTACGCAACAGGTATTTTACGATACGCCTCATGCAATTTTTTTCCAGCCTTTTCCTGGATTAACAAATAGGCCTCCATTTCATCGTAGGATTGCTCGGCTACTTCTTCCATGTCGACAATTTTATGGTAATCTTCCTTGAATATCGTATTTAAAACCATCCAATAATCTTTGAATGCGTCACGCAACGAAGGATCACCCTTGTAAGGTCGCAATTTTGTGCCCGCCTGAATCGCCTCATTAACTGAATTTATTAATTCTATTCGCCGCTTTTCCATCTTCCGGGCTCTGCTGCCATGCGCAACTTCACTCATATACGACAGGTATTTTTTTGAGAGATTTTCTTCCAGCTGATTCAAGTAGTTCATGTGGTCCACAGGACTATCACCGGTGGGCTGTGCGGAAAGGGAAATAGATAAGAGGAAAAAGAAACTGGCAAAAACTGATAAACCCATCATACCTATTTTGTCGTTGGTCCTGTGATGTAATCACAAATAATAAAAAAAGCCTCTTCTAATGAAATATCGCGAACGAGATTCTTCGCCCAAACTTCGTTCACTTGCCGGATATATTCGTCTCTCTCGATTCGCTGCTTATCAAAAACATGATTGCTGACTTTAAAAGCATTCGTGGGTTTTTCAGTGATCTCCTTCAGCAGCTTAAACTGAGTCCCCTCATCCGTTATTAATTTTTTATACGCCGACCAGTTCAACGAGACAGAATCAAGTTTCGTCGCCAACCCGCCTAATGCCTTGCTACACTGTATCGTCGTTTGAAATGCAGGGTTTTTGGAAATCCTTACTTCACTTTTTTCTTTGAGCTCGCAGACCGGAAGCAGCCCAAGGGGTGTGTAGTAGATTTTTCTCGAAATCGAATCGGAGCTCAATGCGTCTTCCAAATTCTCTTCGCGAAACTCAATAAAATCATAGAGGTCCGGCAACACGACGTCGGGCGTTACACCTCGCTTCTGCGCTGTCTTTCCTGTTACACGATAGATCTTTAATGTAGTGATGGTGGTATATCCCCAACCCATTTTTTTTGCTGCTGCCGATGCACTGGTATTCTTTTCGTCGGGTTCTAACGAGAATACCTCCTGTCCAGTAGCCTTACCGTATGTCCTGCTGCCGACGATAATGCCCCGATGATAATCCTGCAATGCCGCCGCCAGGAATTCAGAGGCCGAAGCGCTTAGTCCATTCACCATGAGCAGCAAGGGACCATCGTAAACGGTGCCGCGATTTACATCTTTTTCCGACTGCGTTGTACCACCTTTTATTTTCAAGACACCCATCGGTCCGGCATCAATAAAAATGCCTGCCATAGCCACTGCCTCTTTTAAGGACCCGCCTCGATTGTAGCGGACATCGAGCACCAGGCCGTCAATATTTTCTTTTTTTAATTTTAGAATTTCCTTTGCCACATCGTTGGCACAACGTGATCCCTCTTCATCACCCCAATCGGTATAAAATCCAGGTAGCGAGACATAACCAATTTTCTTATCTCCTTCGAGAATAAAGCTTTTAACTCTGTTTTCTTCGGCTGACATCTTTTCTTTCCGAAGCCGCACTGTCTTCTCGATACCGCCGGTTTCCTTCAGCGTAAATTCAATACTATTTCGAATAGATTCCTGGAGCAGATTGTCAAATTCATCTCGCGTCATTCCATCAACCTCGATCCACTCACTCCCCTCCCACCGTATCTGCTCGACAATATCGCCAGCATGAACTTCGCCAGATTTCCACGCCGGACCACCCGGGGTGAGTTGCGTGATGACAATTTCCCCCCTATCGTTTTCATCCACACTTATTCCAAAATAATACCCTTCAGTACTAAGCGACGCCAGAAAATTTTCCATTTGGGCTAGCGATAAATAAGAGCTATGGGGGTCAAATGCCAAACTCACAGATTGAAGAAACTGTGAGGCTACATGATTTTCATAACCCGAAGCATGATTTAATATCCGGTGGATCATTCGCAAACTGTTGCGCTGAACGCGCTGACGAGCATCAGGTTCTCTTTTCGCGATAAATTCCGAATCAGTCACCTCAGCTGACCTTTTCTGCAACTGTATGAGCTCATCAAGGGTTTCGTATTTTAAGTTTTTAAGCCAGAGCGATGCACTTGCTGCATCATTCGGTGCCCAGGCCGTATCTGAAATAAATAACTCGTTTTTCGAAAGATCGAATGGAGCTTTCGTATGTCTGGTAATCATCGCTTCGCTGCGCAACAGACTTTGCCTGTATCGCTCGGTGAGTGCCGGTAAAAAATTCCAGCTATTGCCGGTTAAGTCATCATCAATTTTATTTTTGAAGGTGGATAGGACTGTTATGTCCTGTTGGGTGAAATAGAGTCTTTCCGGATCAAGTGCATCGAGTACATGATCAAATACTTTGGCAGAGAAAAGATCATTTACAGGCCTGGGATCGAAGTGGTGCTGAAGAATAAGTTTTTTTAACTTCAATGCCTCATTTTGAAAGGAAGCAGGTTGCTGCGCCAACGTGTAAATCGAAACTGTCAGAAAAACCGTTTTTAATATATACCGTAACATTTGATATTGACACGTCGTCAAATTATACTCGCCAATATAAAGATTTCATCGAAATGAAAGATTCCCTCCATCATCAGATCCTACAGCAAATCAAAAAAAACTCAGGAAAAGGGACAGCGCACACATTTCTTGACAGCTATTTGGGAAATACCCATTTCCGGTATCCTATCAGTGCTCCGGTTTTAAGGCGAATTGCTAAGGATTGGATGAACGATCACCGTGATTTGAGCGCTGGAGATTTCGCTTCTCTGCTGACGGTCTTGGTAGAATCTTCCTCCAGTACCGAAAAGTTCATGGCGGGTATTCTATTGGACTATGCCACCCCTGATCAACGCAAATTTAAACCTGCATTATTTGACCGATGGCTGAATCATCTGGAAGGCTGGGCAGAGATAGATGCTGTTTGTACGGGAAGGTATTCAACGACGGAAGTTGTAAATCAATGGAACAAATGGAAACCATTGCTGATAAAATTTTCGAAAAGTAAAAATATAAACAAGCGACGGGCATCCATCGTATTTTTTTGCTCCCCGCTGAGCAAGGTTGAAGACAAGGAAATTTCTAAGACGGCGTTGCAAATCGTTGACACCCTGAAATCCGAAAGGGAAATATTAATTACAAAAGCAATTTCGTGGGTCCTGCGAAGCATGATCCGATATAACCGTGAAATGGTGGAGACTTATTTAAAAGAAAACATAGCGTCGCTACCCAAAATAGCCTTGCGCGAAACGCTCGTAAAGCTGGAGACGGGGAAAAAGACGAAGAAGCTGAAAGCTTAAAGGATAAAGCAGAAAGGCTAAGAAGTGCTTTAAATATTCAACAAACAATAAATCAACAATCAATATTCAGTGGGCGTCTAGGTTATTGAGTGCAGTGGGCCGAGGGCGTGGTCAAGTTTTTCACCACGGAGACGCGATGGCACAGAGGTCGGGTTTATCGTGGGCCTTACCCCACCAGTAGACCCGTCATTCAGAGCGAAGAGTTGAATGCGCGAGGGGCGAAGAATCCCCTCCCAATGAAATGCAACAACTGGATACGAAAATAACGAATCGATAAAATGGAGAACAAGTTTGCGTGTAGCCCATTGAACATTGTTTGTTGAGTGTTGACTAATGCCTGCCGGTAGGAAGGATTTTAGAAGCCTCTGTGAATCTTTGCGTCCTAGAATCTTAGTGGCAATGGATCCTCCAAAATCCTATTTAATCCTTGGCCCATAGATTGGTAGTTGCTGATCCGACTCCACTGCCCCCAAGTCAGGGGCTTTTCCGTAGAAATTATCCGTGATATTAGGTAACACACAACCTGCATCGACGGCTTTGCTGGAGGGTTTTAGTCTGAAATCATAACCCGCCACAGGATAAATGTGTCCTTTCTTAGCAGGATCTGGCAATGGCACGTTGACAAAAATTTCATCGTCCAACTCTACACCGTGAGTTTCATAACCCGTGTTCTTAGTAAAATCCCGGAGACTTTTAAACTCCAATGTAGTTAGATCTTTTTCGTCCGCCTGGTTAAGCGCGTCTGACGCCGGATAGCGCCACCGGTATTTCATCCCATCCTTTTTCTTTTTTCTGTAGCCATCATAGTCGAGGGAAGAATAACGCGTGAAAGTTGTGCCCGTCAGGTTGTAGCGATTATCATCCGGGCCGATGAATAAATTATTCCGAAAGTGTCCGTTGGAGAAATTCGTGATGGCGACATCCATCACAAAAGTATTTTGATAGGTGAAAATACCAGCAGGTCTTACCGTATATTTTAGCGCCGTGCCCGGCACGTTGTAACAAATATTTCTGAAAAAGTATACTGGACCACCAAAGACGGGTTGTGCGCTAAGAGCAGAGTGGTATGAATTAAATCCCCTGTTTTCGAATACCCGGATGTTGTGCACCCCGCCGTCTGCCTCAATAAAATCATCTGCCATGTTGAAAATGTCGTTTCGATAAAAATCGATGGAAGCGCATTTCGGTTTACCTTCTTCAGGAAGCCCATGGGTATCTACACAAATACCATCGTGAAAATATGAGATCGAATTATGGCAAACTACGTGGCTTTGCCCGTAAACTTTAATTGCATAGTAAGAGGACAACGGAGAGGGTTTTTCTAAACCGTACCATCCCACCAGCGTGTCAGGATCGTGGCGTCCGATCATCACGTTGTCCGCAATGTAAAAGTCCTTCGAATCGGCGCTGTAGGTGACGACACCTATTCCGATGTCCTCCAGCCTGCAATTCTTAACGGTAAGGCCACTGCTCCCCATGACGCGTTTCAATCCCGCATAGAAAGCGATGTCTGTGTTTCGAATAGTAAGTCCTTCGAAATAATGGTAGTCCGCTGCCATGACATCGAATAATCGGTAGGCTCCATCACCATCAAATATTACCTCGCCGTCACCGGCTGCTTTGATCGTGATGGGTTTGTCTGCAGTGCCTTTTTGCGTTAGCACATAGGCACCGTGAAAATCCAATGCTAATGAATCCGCATACTTTAAGCGATTGCCTTTATAACGGCCGGCATGCACCAATATCACATCGCCGGCTTGTACGCGGGGCTCAGGAACATTCCACCAGTCACCTGTATTACCGATACCATAGTATGCTTCGTTCAGCCCCGTAAACGCCGGACTTTCCTTTGAACCTTTATGTCCCGGAGGATAGACATGAAACACCCGTCCACCTTCATAGGGCTTGGGCTCTGCTTTCGTTTTTATAATGGCCACTTGTTCTGTGCTGCCTTGGACGCCGTCCGGATCGATGAGTTGGAATTTGCATTCATAAGCAGTATTGGGTTCAAGATAAAAGATACTGCCCGAAAACATGTCAGGCGTAGTATATACCCAGGGTTGATCATGACCATAGACCTTTTCTCCTCCGATACGCAATAGTGGTAAACCTTTTTGCCATTCGGTATGGTCCTTTTTTCTAAAAACAACGGACACGATGGCATTTCGATTTTCGTCGGCTTGGATCATCCACTCAAAGCTGGCACAGATTAGCGTTGGAGGCTCAATGATAAATTCGCCCGAAATGGTTTTGTTTGGTGATCCGGAACTCAATGCTTGCGAAATACTCGCCAAGGATGGAATAAGAAGGAAAAGCGTAAGACCTAGTCTCATACCGTTGTCCAGATTTTGTTTGGTATAAGCAAGTCTATTTAACCATGTGCAGCAAATAGTTTCTGGCAGGACGGGCTGATAAAGATTTAAATGGAATGACAGTACCCAACTGCGGGAGTAAGGGGGGTGATCTAATTTTTCTCGCTTACTATCCCAATATGGCCCTGATGTTTAGATAAAAATAACTTTGTAAGAAAAGCCCGTTGCATCAAGGTATTTTTTAGCCTGCCTGCGCCGGCTACGGCAGGCAGGCGCTGAGGGAATACCAATCAAAATACAGGAGGTCGCTGAGCATCGACTTAGCTCTCTGGATTTTTCTCAGCGCAAATTCCCTCCCACTAAGTTTATTTCTATGGACGCTGGCACAAAAGGATGACTCGCGCCATCAACTATTTATGGATCGGCAGATAGATCCTGAATTCTGATCCTTCATCGACTTTGCTATATACCGATATCCTTCCACCGAGAGATTCGGCCTGGGCTTTTACGAGGTGAAGCCCGGCGCCCTTGCCAGGAAGCGCATGAAATTTCCTGTATAAACCAAAAATCTTCGAACCGTTTCGCTCAAGATCAATTCCCATTCCATTGTCTTTGACGGAGAGGCAGATAAAATCACCGTCAATGCAGGTCTGAACATGTACACGTAACTGCTTTTCTGGTATGCGAAACTTAACTGCGTTCGAAAGCAAATTGAAAAGCATGCTGTACAAATAATTCTGAACCGTGCGCACACTCCTTGCTGCTGTAAAATCAGTTGTGATCAACGCATTACTTTGAGAGATTTCCCTGCCGAGGATTTCCTTAACCAAATCAAATTTGTGCTCAAATAGAACTAATTCCAGTTTGTCATTTTCCGAATTGCGTACCGATACTACACTGTTAATATCTCTGACAACGTCATCGAGTTCGGCAGTAGCCTCCCTGATTTTTTCAACAATGAAATTATTGTCATTGGGCTCGACATCAAAGATGCTGGCCAACCCTAAAATCCGGGCGATCGGACCGCGCAGGTTATGAGACAACATATAGCCAAACTGACTCAACTCCTTGTTTTTCAATTCCAGCCTATCTACCAGCATCAGCGATTCCAGTGTCGCTTTTTTGCAATCTGTAATATCAATCATGGTATTGGTTGCGCCTATTACCTCACCAGCCGCATTAAAATTCGGGCTCGGGTGCAGCATCACGTGGCGCCTGGTCTCATCCGGTCGTTCAATAATCATCTCTCTCCCTTCGAGTTTGATACCTTTTTTGATCACCATCATCATTGGTGATTCTTCCCTCGGGATCAAATTATTGTCCGTATCATAAAGCTTTAGCGAACCACACCAAAATTCCTCCCCCACTTCCGGTTCTCGTCCCCATAACTCAATTGCAGCCTTGTTGTACAACAGGATTTGACCATTCAGATCACAGGTATAAACTGCTGCTGGTAAATCATGGACTAACTGAACGTATTGCTTTTCGCTTTCTTCAATTTTTTTCCTGGCGACTTCTTTTTCAGCTTCATTCTTTTTACGTTCACGTTCAATACGATACTTTTCTAACGCACCGCCTATAGCAATTGGAAGGCGATAAAGACGGTCTTTTAATATGTAATCATCGGCGCCCCTCGTGATGGCTTCGACGCCAAATTCTTCACATACAGCACCTGTCACAAGAATAAAAGGAATTTCAATTTTGGAATTTCGAAGAATCTCCAATGCTGTGATGGAATTAAAATTGGGAAGGCTCTGGTCACTAAGAACGATGTCAGGGTTATATTGTATTAGAGCGTCTTTAAAGTCAGCTTCTGTTTCGACGACTTTGACCTGGCACTCGACGTCATTTTTTTTCAGATAACGAAAAATTATCTCGGCGTCCCCTGGATTATCTTCCAGGTGAAGAATTTTAATTTTTTGACTTGTGACATCATCTGGTTTCGACGCCGTACTTTTTTGTAACTGGATCTTTTTTAGGGTATCTGGAATCTTCTCAAAATCATTGGTTTTATCTAAGAAGTAATCGGCACCAAATGCCATACAAGTGCTCCGATATTGTGGAACGGATACATTGGTAAGCATGATGATCTTCATTTCCGGATATTTTCTTCTCAATTGAATGAGCAAGTGCACACCATTAGCCACCAACAAATCGTCTTTAAGATGGATATCAAGGATAACAACGTTCGGGCCTCTTTGATCGATCAGGTGAAGCGCTGCAGAAATGTTCAATGCATTGCCTAAAAACTCAACGCTATCGATTTCGCTCAACATGTATTGCAACCTTTCTGCTATAACCGGAGAATCATCTACGGTCATTATTTTTAGGGTTGATGCGCTTTTGCTTTCTGGCATGTGAAAAGAAGCACGAAGAACCGTAGAAACTCGTAGAGAAAGAATAGGAGAATTTACGAAAGACTTGTAGTGGTTTGCACTACAGCAGGTCAAACCAAATTGTTGTCCAATGCATAGCGCGTTAATTCCGCATTATTGCTGAGATTCAGCTTTTCAAGAATGCGTGACCGGTAGGTGCTGATTGTGTTGACGCTCAGCGATAATTCATCGCCAATTTCAGAAACCGTTCTTCCGGAAGCTATAGATTGCAGGACCTGAAGTTCACGGTCCGAGAGTAACTCGTAGGCTGGTTTCTCGTCATTTCCACCAACCGCTTCTGCCAGCTTTTCGGCAACGGATGCGGAGATATATTTACGGCCTGAGAGCACTTTTCGCACAGCAACCAACAATTCATCGGTCGCTGTTTCTTTGTTGAGAAAACCTGAAGCGCCTGCCTTCAGCACACGAATTGCGTATTGTTCTTCTGAGTGCATACTAAGCATTAGCACAGGACTTTTTACACCATTGCTGCGAATTTGCTTCAAGGTTTCAATACCATTCCTTCCTGGCATCGATATGTCTAACAGAATTACATCCCATATCTCTTTTTGCGATTCTTCAATGACTTCGCGACTGTTGGAAACCTCCTTAACAATTGCCGAAGGAAATTCGTCGCACAAGATCTGCGCGAGGCCTTTGCGCACGATTGCATGATCGTCAGCAACCAGAAATTTCATATCATGTCTGATTTTATCGTAGCCAACGGAATCCTTAATGTAACAATTGTGCCCTTTTGTCTCTCGCCCTCAATGGAAAGCTCCCCGTTAAACAACAAGGCCCGTTCACGCATTCCAATCAAGCCCAGGGAGTCCTTGACGCTTGCTTCAACTTTATCAATACCCAGGCCGTTGTCTTTGACCTTCAAGACCACATAGCCTTCTGTTTCTTCCAACGAGGTTTCAACCACCGTAGCCCGGGCATGCCGGGCGATATTTGTTAATGCTTCCTGATACACTCTGAAAATATTGGTCGATACGGCTGAAGCTGGGTTAAAGCCATCGACATGGGATTCATAAATAGACTTTATGCCTGTCCTTTTTTCAAATTCCTGGCTCTGCCACTCAAGCGCAGGCATCAATCCAAGATCATCCAGTATTCCAGGTCTCAATTCAGATGAAATCCGTCTCACGGATTTTACCGTATCGTCAATAACCAAAAGCATGGAAGATAATTTTTGCTGAATCATTTTATCCTCCTGGGATATTTTTTTTCCGATCCACGCGGCATCCATTTTTAAACATGTGAGTTGTTGCCCGAGTTCGTCGTGAATCTCCCGTGCAATACGCGTTCTTTCTTCTTCCTGAATTCTTTCCATGTGCGCCGTGAGCTTTTGAATTTCTTCGCTCCGGTCACGTAATTTCCTTTCTATTTCAATCCGGTCTGAGATATCAATGCCTACCCCGATCAGATATTCCACGCCGTAAAAATCAACCCTTCTTCCATTGAAATAATACGGTACTTTTTTCGATTCCTTAGTAACAAAGTATGCTGTTATTTCTCCTTTCCTATTTTCAAACACCTGTGCTATTTTGTCTTTTATTCTTTGAACATCGTCTCCGCGGAAAAAGTCTACCGGATGCATCTTTTTTATTTCATCAGGCGTATAGCCAGAAACCAATTCTAAGTTTTTATTCCAGCGAATGTAGTTCCCATTGCTGTCACACAAATAAAAAACACCGGGCATCGAATTGATGATAGATTCTGACAGATTTTTTTCAGCGAGCCATTGGCTTGTCTTCTCTTTTACCAGCTCGTTTAGTTTTTGCGGTTGCCTTATCAAATATCCGGCAAAAACCCCTGCAGTCGCTGATAGGACTAGTCCCAACAATGCAAAGCCAAGGACATCAAAAAAAATTATCCCCTTATCTTTTTGCATCACGTATAATTTCCATTCTCCGTCCGGAACTTCTACGGTAGCAACAGGTCTCTTTTCATGTGGGATTGTCGCGGGGAGAAAAAACTGTTCTTTACCCGTGGTAGGATTTACTTTTGATAGTTGATAAATAAAATTCTTATTTTGAAGTGAGTCTATGCCGGCTGCCTTCAGCAGCGTCGACAATTTTACCAACACGGCAGAAAATCCTAAAAATTTATTTTCCTGGAATATTGGAAGTCTTCCTACTACCGCTTCACCACCTTGTTTCAAAGTCAATGGTCCCGCAAAGTAGAGCTCGCCTTTTTCCACTGCCTTCACTGCCTCGTTACGCGTCGCCGGATCGTTAAGAATGTCGTAGCCCAAAGCGGACTCGTTGCCTTTGAGCGGATAGACGTGCGTTATCACACCCTCCTTCGTTAATTCCAAGGCATCGATATATTTATTGGACTCAAGGATTTCCTTAGCGGTAGAAGCAAAATCCTTAGGAACCCCGTATTCCTCCACTAGAAACGCTAAGGTTTTTGTTGCCGATAAACTAAAGCTCAATGCTGCCTGCAATTTGTCTTTTACAAAATCCGCTTCCTGATTAACTTTTTGCAAGACCTGGTCCTGGTTACGCAAATACCGGTGATAGGTGAGTAATTGCGTAATGATTGTCAGCACTGAAAAGACAACGACACCTATTAATATCGGCTTTCTGGATTTTATACTTATAATATAAATTTTTTTCAGAAGAAATAATGGCTAAGGTAGACTATAATATGGCGACGCATAAGCGTTGACCTTGTCTTGCTTCCGCAACTTCACACGCGCGCACCGTCTCACGCTGCCCGATGTAAAATTTTATCCCTGAATTGTGGAGTTTTTCCATAGATTTTAGCAACAGGTCATTCTAACCAAACTACAACACACTGATAAATAGATAGTTACAACATAGTTAAATCGGGGTATAATTCTGTACTAATGTGAGGCGTGGAGAGACAATTATTAGATTCCCCATAGAAATGAAATGTTAAAAATTAAATTTTAAAAACCATGAAAAAATTATTGTTTGCAATCGCATTTATGACTGCCGGTTCTGTAGCAGTTTTGGCACAAGAAGCACAACCACAAGAACCACAAACTCCTCCTAGCACAGAAATTCAGGCTACGCCGGCACCGGCTCCTGAAGATCAAAGCCAGGATCAAGATAAAGGACAAGCTATTGCACCAAGTGAACTACCTGCTAACATTCAAGCTGCGTTACAAGGAGCCGATTATAGCGGTTGGACGGTAGCAAACGCTTTTAAGAAAGAAAAAGATGGCAAGACTACTTATAGCGTTGAAGTAACTAAAGATCAAGAAAAGAAGACCATAAATTTCGACGCTGATGGTAATGTGATGAAGGACGAAGAAAAGCCAAAGAATTAAGCGTGAGGGAGTATATAAAGAAGGGTGCTCGAAAGAGCACCCTTTTTTATTTTTCAGACAATTAATGTTGATGCTTCCCCCAACTGTTTGCGGAATTTTATACCCAGTATTCCCAAAAATATTTAGTGCAAACGGTTTGAATGGTTGGCATTCTTTTTTCTCATACTGTTTGTGCCCCTAAACAAATAAGTATGGACAAGACTAAATTCTACAGAACAGTTTACAAGCTAGTGGAGGACTATTTTAACAACTTTAGCAAGAAACCAAATTACTTGCTCATCAACTCAAAATTCGATCTCGCAAAGTTCATTGAGCAGGAAGATCTGAAACAAGTAGTCAACGACCGGTTCAAAGGAATGATGATTGTGCGGACGCCGGATATCAACGAGGATAAGATAGTTGTCTATTAGTGGAAACCCGACCGAAGTCGGGCCAATACAGATTTATTTGATCTTCATAGTTGATCTGACTAAGCCGATTCTTCACACCAACGACATTCCGACAGGTCTTTTTCCGACCCTACGAAGGCAAAAATATATATTACCCTTGTCGTTCAAAACGTCCAGCCCATTTTCCTTTCGACAGTCGGGAATAAATTCATTCCGTTACCTCGACTGATTTAGCTTCCTAATAAACCCATAAAATCATTCGAAAATGGCATTTTCTTACTTCGGTGCCACAATTTATATCGTTGGTGTGCAAACAGATGCAAAAAACAGATACCTTTGATTTTCAACAATTGACGCCATGCCCTTGAGGCGCAATAGATCGTCCCTAATTTCACTTTCGGCTTACTTGATGATTACACTTTACGATTAACACTTTGTAAAAATGAAGTTTCTCGTAGTCGTCGCGTTCCTGGCAACAAGTCAGTTAGCGATAGCCCAATTCAACACCCAACAGAAAAAAATTCCCCAGGAACAAAGTGTCGCGGTAAAAAAGCCAAATGCTTTCTTGAATGCCGTTAAGATTCCTTCGATATTAATAGGCATGGGCGTCTATTCATGCGCCAGCGACAGGGTGATAAATCGTTATGAAATTCGTGAAGAAAGAAATGAGCACGTGCCAAATTTTCATACGACCGTTGACAACTACCTGATGCATGCACCCATCGTGGCAGTATATGGGTTGAACATGGCCGGCATAAAAGGAAAACATGATTTCAAAAACAGAACATTGTTGTTGGTAAAGTCTGAAGCCATTATGTACGCTCTGACATATTCTTTTAAATCACTCACCAAGGTTACCCGCCCGGATGGCACCGATCAGGAATCATTTGCTTCAGGTCACACTGCGCAAGCATTTGCAACAGCAACCTTCATGGCCAAGGAATATGCCGACGTTAGTATTTGGTATGCTGTCGGTGCCTATGGCATGGCGACCACCGTTGGAGCTATGAGAATTCTCAACAATCGCCATTGGGTTTCGGATGTACTTGCAGGTGCCGGCATCGGAATTTTATCCACCAATATCGCTTACCTGACGCATCGATATAAATGGAAAAACAAACATTCGCAACTTACAGTAATTCCATCCTATACCCGGGGCCCATCGATTTACGTGGCATACGCATTCAAATAATCGCAGACGGATTTCCCTTTTCATTGTCTTAAGGTTAGCCATTGCCCGCCTCTTAGAAAGGCAAATTGAAAAGATATGCCTAGAATTATTAACCGCAAAGACGCTAAGGCGCAAAGATATAAGTCATGAATGTATTTTGCATTTCCTTTGCGTCTCTGCGCCTTTGCGGTTTATTTCCAGGGTGCGTGTCGCGCATCATTGGCTTTTAGCTTATTGCCACATGCAAAAAATAACTCACACTAATTTAACACAGACATCACCCTAACTTACCGTTCAAAAATGAATCTTTGTAACATTGCTTACCTTGATCAAATCTTTGCAAAACTATGAAGAACATCAAGCCAGCGACAAATCCCGATTACATTTTCCAGGATCGTGACCTAAGTTGGCTTTCCTTTAATGAGAGGGTTCTAAGGGAGGCTGAGCGAGAAGCCGTTCCCCTAATGGAAAGAATCAGGTTCCTCGCCATCTCGTCTTCCAACATGGATGAATTTTTCAGGGTTAGAATGCCGGCATTGATGGCATTAAAAAGACTTGCTTCCGGAACGGAAGGCAAACGGATTAAGGCTCTTCTGGAAAAGATCGACGGCAAAATCAATGAACAACAAGAGCGGTTTGGTGCGATAATTAAAAATGACCTTGTCCCAACACTAAAACTTCACGGGATATTTCTGCTTTACAATGAGCCATTACCCGAAGAAATTACCGCGACGCTCAAACATTATTTTATCCATTCTGTCGCGACCTACATTCAGATCGTAAATCTGTCGAACGGCTCACAGTTCTTCCCTGAAAACAACAAGCTTTACTTCGTCGTAACGATAAGACAAAAGAATGCAGATCAGTTTTTTATAGTGAACATTCCGTCGGACTCATTGTCGCGATTCGTTACGCTCACGCACGGGGACATTCAATACGTTATCTTTTTGGATGACATCGTCCGATTAAACCTGCCCGTGGTTTTTCCGGATGCTGAAATAATCGCGTGTTATAGCTTCAAGATTACAAGAAATGCAGAGCTTGATTTAGAAGATGAATTCACCGGCAATCTTGCAAAAAAAATAGAGAAGAAAATAAGGGTGCGTGACTTTGGGCTTGCAACCCGGTTCCTATTCGAACCTGGTATGCCGGTGGCGACCATGAAGTTGCTGAAACATCGATTCAGTCTTGAGGGAGCCAATATTATTCCAGGAGGAAGGTATCACAATTTAAAAAACCTGCTGGAGTTTCCCCTCAAGGATGCGATTTTCCAGTATGATCGTTGGCCTCGCCTTGATTTCAAAATTGAGTCAGACTCCTTGTTCGACAAGGTAAGCTCAAATGATATTTTATTTCATACTCCTTATCATGATTACAATGCCATCATCCGTTTCTTTAATGAGGCAGCCATTGACATTTCCGTAAAAAAAATTTATGTAACGCTCTATCGCATTGCAAATGATTCCCGCATAGCAAATGCTTTAATAAGCGCTGCGAAAAATGGCAAAAGGGTGGTTGTTTTTGTTGAATTGAAAGCACGTTTCGATGAAGCGAATAATTTAAAATGGTCGAAACGAATGAAAGCTGCCGGAGTTCAAATTATCGAAAGTATCCCCGGTCTAAAGGTGCATGCGAAAATCGCCCTGGTTAAAAGGAAGGTTCATGGCAAAGTCAAGCTTCTGGGTTTATTGGCGACTGGCAATTTCAACGAGAACACAGCTAAGTACTATACAGATCACATCTTGATGACAGCGCAAAAGCATATGCTGCGCGAAGTAGAGAAACTGTTCGTATTTCTGAAAAAGCGAAAAAAACATCCAACCGAAAACTCGCTGCATTTTAAACATCTGCTGGTGGGCCAGTTTAATCTTCAATCTCGTTTCCTGGATTTAATCGACAGGGAAATTCATATTTCAAAAAAAGGCCTGCCTGCTTCCATCATAATAAAATTTAATAATCTCGAAGACAAAATATTGATTGGGAAACTTTATGAGGCTTCACAGGCCGGCGTTAAAATCACCCTGATCGTAAGGGGTATTTGTTGTCTAATCCCTGGAGTAAAGGGAATGAGTGAAAATATTTCCGCGAAGCGTATCGTTGATCGATACCTCGAGCATGGACGAATTTTTATTTTCAACAACAACAATAATTCCGAGGTGTTCCTGGGCTCGGCAGACTGGATGAACCGAAATGTTTACCGGCGTATTGAAGTATGTTTCCCGTTATACGAATCAGAGCTAAAATCCCAGATCATGAAAATTATCGACCTTCAGATCCAGGACAATACCCAAGCCGTCGCCCTCGATGTACATTGCGATAACGTTGAAATCTCGAATGATTCGGACAGCCATGCGGTCCGCTCGCAACGTGCCATTGGCGAGATGCTCGTTGAACATGCCCTTGATGAAACTTTGTCTCAGCCAATCAACGTTTAGGTTACCGGCTGCGTGCGTTTCATTATCGTTGAAAATACTTCGGCGTTATAGCTTGCAATCGCGGGGCGCGATCAATGGATTGCAAGATTGATATTTCCTATCCTTCAAAGAAACTTGGAATTTTCCAGATGGACTTAACCTCTCGAGATAATAATCCGTACTGATCAACTGTGCGCCCGATTCAATCGCTGCCTCCAGCCTTGAATAGTCCTGAACTCTTGCTTCACGCGTATCAGCATCCGCCCGCGTCCTTACCATAAATCCACCTTTTACTCTTTCCTTTATTTCTGCGCCTTCTGCTTTGGGATCATTCATAATAAAAAACGCCGCGTTCGGATTATCCTTGCTCACGTTTGGAAACATTGGCTTGCCCTTTAACGAGTTTTTAACGTACATCTCAGTGATGGAAGGGCCTGCATCCAGAACAAAAAGTACCTTGCCCTTTGAAACCTCCAGGGACGGCCAGCCGGCCGATGTTACTGCTTCACGCAGCGTAGCAAACTCTCCCTGGACGAAATCGGGAGTGATAAGGTCCGACGAAGAAAAAACCGATAATATCTCCTGATCGAGACTATCCAAAACGTTGGGCGTAAAAGGTAAAACACGTGCAAATCCTGGTTCATCAGATCCCGAATCTTTCGGATTGATTGTAATAATGATGGGAACATGCTCAGGGTTCAAATCGGACCATTGTTTTACTTCCGACAGGCAATTTTTAAATAGAAGGCAATGGCTGCGGAAGTCTATGTCTGAAACATGCAGAACTTTCAGTCCGCCTCTTGATAATTCAGATGACGTATCATATGGCAGCGTCGGGACACCCTTCTCTTTCAACTTTCGCAATGCCAGGGGATCTTTATATCGTCCTCCTTGTGGATCATGCAACACGTCGATTTCAAGTCCTCTCAATCCCAGATCAAGTTGGTCCTTGATGGGAATGTGAGCATAATCCAAATTAACGCCGTTCGAATCTTTCGCCAGAATCAACGCCATCACTGGACGCTCAATTTCTTGCTTGTAGCTGTTGTGACTCCCGATAACCTGAATGTGATTCATAGCAACCTTATCCTTGCCGGCAGGTGAACATGCTATCGCGAGGAGCGTGATCAATAAAGTTTGAAAATTAAAAAGTTTCGTCACGTTACGCTGTAAGCTTGAAATGTTTGGCTCGTTCCAATAAAAAACGAAATCCATTGATGCAAACACATCAATGACTGGTAATGTCGATTGAAAAGTAAAAAACTATAACGAATGGGCAAACTTTTGCAGCGTAAATTATGCTAATAGGTGAGCAGCATATCCGCCGGATCTTTAACGTTTTCCGTTATAAAATCATCAAATATCTCGGTCACGATTTTTTGAATACAATGTGTCGAAGGCAATTCCCTTCCTAAATATTGTTCGGGATTGACAGTAATTCTTAACTGAACTCGTTGTACGGCTTCCATCCAATTCCCCATAGACATCTGTTTCTGTTGAGCTGCCAAAAAATCCATAAAGGGCTCAAGGGCATCTATAAAAACTCGTTTGTACTTAGCGTCTTCAGCGGTGACCATAGTGAATTAATTTATTGCCATTTAACTGACCCTTATTATGCTTCGCTCTTCCTCACACCTTTCTTCGGAGGCTCAACAATCTTAACCTTTTTTTTCTTGTTCTTTTTCAAATCGGCCTTTAATTGTTCGCTAATTTTTTTTGAAGCTTCCTTAATCAGCTTTTGAGTTTTCTTTGACGCGGATCAGAGGTCAAATTGCAAAATTGCTTTCAAAAGGGCTTCCTCAATAGCTTGACGGACCACTTTCTTACTTTCTTTCATTCGTTGGTGTTTGGGTATCTTCAAATGTAGAATATGTTACGAGAATATTACAATTGTTAACATAAACTTAATATTTACCCTTTGTCAACTTTTGTCTCTCTTTTTGAAAATGGCTACACGAAACATACAAAAATGCAATTCTATTTTTCGGGTAGAGACTGATAAAGATTTATTTCATTGGCCAATTGCTTCATGACACGGGGAGTATTAGAAATCATTGACTCAATAGTCGGTCCAACAGATTTCACGTTATAATAATCAATTCCTAAAAAAGCCGCCGCAGTTTTGGCGATTTGTTTTTGATAATATTGTTCTTCATTTTTCATTTCTCCCAGATAAGGAGTATCAGGACCCATGACGGCACACCAGATCTCGCCTGACCCAAATGAAAGCCGCCCATGATTCTTCCAGGAATTCCTTGAACCATTCCCTCGCCCATGATCGGTCGTAATGATCAACGTTGTTTGATCCTTGTAATCACCTTGTGATTGAATCCAATCCCAAAGGTTACTGATCATCTTGTCAGTTTTGTTAGCAGATTTAAGGTACTCGTCATAACGGCCGCCATGGGCGTGCTGATCGGTCTCATCCAGGCTAATGAACATAACGCGAGGACACGACCTCTTAAGATATTCAAAGGCGTAATAAAAGGTAAACGCGTCATACCTCGGTCCATGACGGGTTAGGCATAAACTCCTGGAACTCATTCAACAAAGATTCACGCTCGGAAATATTTCCTTCAGCCAACTGATTCCCCACGTTCACTTCCATACCAGGATCATTCCTACAAGCGATGCTTTTGATCACCTCCCATGTTCCGAACGTGGCAACTTTCCCCTCAAAACCGGCCTCGGATTGAATGAAATCCAGAACTGTTAGGTTTGGATTTTTTACGGGATCATTCGACTTTACCCGCTTGTCGACAAATCCAACCAACATTTCACTATAGCCCGGATAAGAGAACCAATGAGGATTATAACAATTCATATTGTTATCATAAATTCTATTGCCATAGAGCTGCCCTTGTTTCCCTACTGTTCTCCAGAGGAAAGGCATGAGCAGCTCCCTGCGTTTCACAACGGAGGGATCCCAGAACTTTTCCACAACGGACTTATCTGATATGCATTTCTCCTGTAATATGATGTTGGGATCCGCTCCGGTGAAAATTTCCTGCCAACGTAAACCGTCAAGGGTGACGATGATAAGATTTTTTGTCTTATTCTCTTGCGCCAGTAACTGAAAACTCAACGCGATAAAAATTATCGAGATGATTCTCTCCTTCATGCTACAAAGAAAATCATATACTGTTAAGTAATGATTTGACCAAAATTAATATTACGTTAGGGCTACGTGACGAATGTGTAAATATTTGGTCCGTTTATTCACATCCCTATAATTGAGGTTTCGGAGATAATTTTGGTGTCTGTTCTGGAGGCCGAATTTTTTTGTTTCGATAAAATTTAATCTTTTATTCATGGTAAGGTTCCTTTCATGCTTATTAATTAAAGTAACTAGCATTGTCCATTTTACACCCCGAGAAATGAAAGCTGAGGGAACAGAATTATACAATGCGATCGGTACCGGATATGATCTTACCCGCAAAGCGGATCCGTACATATGTGATAGACTCATGCATTTTTTGTCGCCAGAGAAGCGGTCGTTTTATCTTGACATCGGTTGCGGCACCGGCAATTACACCATTGATCTCAACATGAGAGGTCTCAAATTCTATGGTGTCGATCCTTCTTCAAAAATGTTGGAGGAAGCAATGTTCAAATCACAAAAAATAAAATGGCTGCAAGGGACCGCTGAGTCCATCTCCGTTGAAGACAAGATTTTCGCGGGCGCGATTGCCGTCCTTACACTCCACCATTGGTTGGACTTCGCAGCCAGTTTTTCAGAAATTAACCGAGTTCTAAGACCGGGGGGACGATTTACCATTTTCACTTCACTTCCAGAGCAAATGGAAAATTACTGGCTGCGTCATTACTTTCCTGAAATGATGCGTCACGCCGTTAAACAAATGCCTTCCATGAAACTCATCAATCAGGCAATGTATCACACTGGGTTTCAACTCATCCATACTGAAAAATACTTTGTTCAGGAACATCTCAAAGATCTATTTCTTTACTCCGGGAAGAACCATCCGGCCATCTATCTTGACGAGGACGTACGAAATGGAATTTCGTCATTTGCATATCTCTCTACTCCAGAAGAATTACAATTGGGGTTAAAAAATTTAGCGTCCGATCTTGGCCATGGAAGCTTCAATGCCATTCGACAGAGATACAATGATGAGTTGGGCGACTATTTGTTTTTGGTATTGGAAAAAGTGAAATAGCCCAAGCGTAGGTGCCTATATCCTCATATCGTAAATGCTTGCTAGCCAGAGCTCCTTGTAACCCAATAATCGGTTAGCACCTGCTTTCTCAAAAACAAAACACAATTTGTGGCAACCATAATGTTTGATTCTTTGAGTTTAGTAACTTCATCAAAAATTAAAGACGCCTTAACGTTTGTAGAAATACTGCTTGAAGCAATGTCTTCAAAATAATTGGCGTTTGAAGAATGATAATGCTACTATCCTTTTCAAAAATCATTTAGCATGAAAGAAATTTGTTTGCTGAGTTGTTATTTGCTGTTCTCTGCACAAATCCTTGAGGCCCAAGAACTCCTTGTGAAACCTTACCTCCAACCTGGTAATGCATCAACATTAGCCAAAGAAGAAAAGGTACTGATCTGGCAGACCGATAGCATCCCTGCAAACTATGCGGTGCAGGCGAGTCTGCAGAACTTCACCAGTTCTGGAAAGGTAATAAAGTCGAAAGCCTCTAACGTGGAACTGAAATTAAAAGGTAAAACCACGCTGCTATACCGGGCCGGCCTGAAAGGGTTGTTGTTTGACACGGTTTACTACTATAAGGTCATGATGAATGAAAAAACTATTGCACATGACACCTTCCGCACGCGCACAAAAAAACCTTTTACACGTTTTGTTGCATTGGGAGACTTCGGCGCCGGTACACCGCAGCAAGCGGCCATCGCTTCTCTCATCGCTAAGCAGAAACCCCAGTTCCTTGTAACGACGGGTGACAACGTCTATGCCAACGGACTTGAAGAGGAATATCGAACGAATCTTTTTCCCTACTATCTATCGCCGGGACCCAATAGAGGCGCGGCACTCATGAGCAAAATTCCATTTTACATGGTGCTGGGTAACCATGATGTCAGAGCCGATTCCATCGACAAAGATCCCAGCACTTTTGCATATTTCTACTACAGCGACCTCCCCTTGAACGCCCCAGTAACAGAACGTGCTGTAACCATCAAAGGCAATAGTGAGTTGGTGAAAGCATTTAAAAAAAATACGAAGCCGCGCTTCCCGGGAATTTCCAACTTCTCCTTTGACTATGGCAACGTTCACATGGTCTGCCTGGATGCGAATGACTACGTCAACCCGCTTGACCCGCTGTTAGTGACGTGGCTGAGAGAGGACTTGGGTAAAAGCACTGCGGACTGGAAAATGGTAACGTTCCATGCCCCAGGATTTAATTCCAGCATTGCGCATTATGAGTATCAACTGATGCGTCTACTGTCACCGTTATTTGAGGAACTGGGCGTCAACCTGGTCCTTACAGGCCATGTCCATAATTATCAACGAAGCGTTCCATTGCTATTTGCTCCCAAGACAAATGAAGCAGGAGACCGATATCTCATATCACCTGAGGGAAAGGTCGAGGGCACATTTAAGCTGGACACGCTGTTCGATGGTATCAATAAGACAAAACCTGAAGGTATTATTTACATCGTTACGGGTGCGGGCGGTGCTCCACTTTACGATACAAGACTCAGCGAAAAGCCTGCGCTATGGAAACATGAACCAACTGAAAATTGGCCACACTTCACGAAAAAACTCATCTCCGACAGGCACTCTTTTACATTGATTGAGACGAGAGGTAAAATATTAACACTCCAACAAATTGATCTAACAGGAAAAGTAATAGACGAGATAAAAGTTACTCGCTAAGAAGATTCCAAATTTTTTGCCACAAAGACGCGAAGCTTCACAAAGTTACTTCACTTCGTTCTACACTGTGCTAAAATAGAGGAATCAAAGTCATGATCACTTTTGAGGATTTCAAAAAATCCATTAACGTAGACTTTCATATCGGTCAACATCATATTTGCTAAAATTGTTGGACTCATTGTCGATGAGCGTAATGATGGCTGACTCTTTCTCCAGAAACTCCTTTCGTATTTCTTCCATTGCTGTCTTCGATTTACAAAAGCCGCGGTACACGCGGGCACGCGGATCGCTAGCCCCGCCCTCGGCAGGACTCACACGCCCATAAGGGGCATTGACAAAACCAGACATGTCGAAATCGTATGATAGTGGTATATATTTTCCACCAACGAACAAGGTATTGCTGTTGTGCTGAAACACTGCCGACCAGTCAGCATTACCGATCATGTATTGAAAATAATCGTTGCGGACAGACTGCTTCTCATCAAAGGCTGCGGGACTAATGGTTGTTGATTTAATTACCTTTCCCTGACTTCGCTTCGCGACTATCGAATTGTCTTCGACAAAAAAGGCAAGTAATTCGTATGTGCGTGGTTTCTTTTGGGAGAGCTCGGTCAATTCAACGTTGGCAAGCCGAGTCCGGAAGTAGTAGGAAGAAACAGTTTCATAAATCTTATAACACAAATATTCTCTTCGGATAAGACTGTTTTTGTCCTTGGCTGTTTCGCAAGGGACTACTAGTTTTAAAGTTTTGTTTCCACTGAATATCGTAGACGCTACATCGTCCTTATTAAATTTGAGTTTCAGCGGTGGAAAATAACAATTGTTAAGTCTGAAATTTCCTCGTACTCTTGCCTCAGCCGGCATAGTTACCCACTCCTTATCCTTTTGATACAGAAACTTTCCTGCTACAAATGTTGAGTCATTTGAGTTCTTTTTGATAGATTTGACCGAACCAGTTATCCGAAGGTTAACAGGTTCTTTTGACTGAAAGAGGGGAACATCCTGAGCGAGTGAATGGTTGACAAGGAGTATCAGGACGATGAGTGTGTATTTTGTTTTCATATACATGAAAATTCTGAACTACTTCAATTTACGAACTTTTTTCGCACTGGTGGCTTCTCAGATTGCCACCTTCATTGCAATCAAATATCACATAAAGTTCCATGCTGACCTGCTTCTTTTCGGACTCTGTGTCGTATTCCCTTTGCATTTTTCCCTACAAGCAGCCTTCAAGCGACGAGACAAAGCACTGGAATATTTCAGCTTGTTCAAAGCAGGGTCGCTGGCTTTGAATTACACGTTCCAAATGTCCGAAGACCTGGCAGCTGAAAAAAAGGTAGCCATTCGGGCGGCAATAAATGATATGGGCACCTCACTTATTAATCAGCTGGAAAACAGGGTGCCAGGCTATAAGCTTATGCACCAAAAGCTCGACGAAGTATTTGCTTTTATGGAGGCGAATCGCGAAGAAATCTCAAAGCGCAACGCGCTTCGCATGGTTCGGTACATGAAAGATATTTCCGAGAGTTCTGCTTACCTGGTGAGTCTGGTGACTCATCGCACAATGTTAGGGCTACGGTTCTACAGTATATTTTTCATTATCATTCTTCCGTTAGTCGTGGCACCTCTGTTCTTGTTTCGGTTTGAATCGATAATTCCAGCATGGGGTATTCACCTTGCCCTGGCGTTCGTAACGCTAGCACTTGTAACCCTTAACAATTTCCAAACGCTGATCGAATATCCGTTCGACCGGAAGGGCTTCGATAATGTAAAGGTTCGTGAGTTTTCGCTGGATTTTTAAGTTATTCCCTCAAAAATGATATCAACCCGTAATTGGGAAATAAGTAAGTCTCAGATAAGAGGATAAAAGCACTTTAGGTATCTCCTTCAATATTGTTTAATTTTAATATCTAACGCTTTCGTTATGATTAACTGTTACGAAAGAGCAAGAGCCCAACCCGAAATATTTAATCCATTGGTGTGCAAGGATCTTTTAGTTGTGCACTATGATTGCCCGCTGGAATCCAATGACAGGATAAACGGTTACAGCACAATTACATTCAATACATTTTCTCTGGAAAAAAGGCTTATCACACTCCGGATTGGTCTTTCGTACTTACAAAAGATCGTGCTGTACTCGTAAAAAAGGAGCAGTTATTATTGAAAGTTTTTTGAGGAAGTTCTCTGTATCATGTCTTTTCTTATCCCTGATTCTTTCCTGAAGAACGACGTCCCGACACGGCAAAATAATATAAACGAAGAGGATAGTGACTTGCCTACTACACTGGATGAGGTGAGGAGCGCATATTCCCAACGGTTAATGTCTTACTTCTACGTGGAGACCAAACTCTCTGAAGAACTTCTCGCATTACATTTCAAAGTATTGTTACTGAATATCCTTGATGATCCTACTAATCAAAAAAAATAAATGACTATAGTCGACAGTTAATTATGGCGCAAGAGGATAACCTGCGCACTATCGTTTACTTCTTTACTAACCCTTAAACATCAGCGTATGAAAAAGCAAATTCGCATTCGTCCGATCATCGTCATGATCTTTCTGGTGAACTTCATTTTCTTTTTTGAAAGCTGCGATCTTACCAAGCTTGAGGAAGAGATTCTTTCGGAATCCGATGAGAAATCGGGAAAAGCTAGTCGCGAAAGTAGTGCCATCGTAGTCGACTGGTACAACTTGCAACTCCAAATGATTTTAAACGCTAATCCTGCGATCAACCCAATTCTTTTAGGCCGATCTTTCGGTTACATGGGCATTGGTTTATATGAATCCGTTAGGCCAGGAATATTGAAGTCAGTGAGTTTGAGTGAAAAACTTTATGAGATGCCTGCGATGCCCGTCAAGGAAAACAATAAGGGATATGTATGGGGAGTTTCCGCAAATGCCGCGCTTGCCAGGCTGGTAACCTATTTTTATCCCGAAGCCGTTGTGACCTTGAACAAGCACCTTATCGATTCACTGGAAAATGCTTACAACAATTCGTGCCAGCCTTCAATGGAATCGGCTGTATTTCAACGATCGCAGAATTTTGGCCGAGCCATTGCCGACGCTATTATTGCCTGGTCGAAAACAGATAACAGCAATCTCACTAATACAGGATATGTACCGCCCGTATTTCCAGGATCATGGGAACCAACACCACCAGCCTTTGCAAATGCCGTTTCACCGTACTTTGGAAACACCCGTCCATTTTTAAAACAACATTTAGAGCTCCTCGCTCCTCCCTTCGTTCATGCATATTCAGAAGATCCTGCTTCTGATTTTTATAAAATGGAAAAGGGCATGTATGATTTCTCACAAACCCTTACTGATGAGCAAAAAAATATTGCCTTGTATTGGAATGATGGCGGTGTCGGAATCGGGTATACTCCTCCCGGGCATTCAATCTCCATCCTTACTCAAATTGTAAAAGAGGAAAAAATCAATCTTGGCAAGGCAGCCACCGCGTATGCTAAAACGGGCATTGCATTAACTGATGCAGCGATTGCATGTTGGAAATCAAAGTACAAATATAATTTAATACGTCCCGTTAGTTATATCAACAAAGTGATCGATCCCTCCTGGACACCACTCCTCGTTACACCTCCACATCCAGAGTATCCCTCAGGACATGCTTTTATTACCTGCGCTTTTATGCAGGCTTTGACTGAATTTTTTGGGAAACATTTTTCATTTACCGACCATACCTATGGGCCAAAATATGGCGGCCCCAGAACCTATTCTTCCTTGAATGATGTTGCTACAGAATGTGGTCAGTCTCGGTATTACGGTGGAATTCACTACCAACCTTCTATTGATATAGCAGTGCAAATGGGTCGGCAAATTGGTTTGGACCTTAACAATATTGAGCTAGTACAACGGCACTGATAAATTCAGGTGAATATCGTTTGAAATAAAGGACTTGAATTAGTCCTTTATTTTTTTGAATACAGTTGAAGAGATATCGAGAGGTTCCCGCGAAAGGCTAAGTTACTTTTTGAAATATTTTTGCCTCTGAATCAACGAGTGTAAATAATTTCTTTTCTATCATCGGCAGCATCGTATCGTAAAATCCGATAATAAAGTATCCTCCTGGATTTAATGAGTTGTGGAATTTTTGGAGTAACGCCTGTTTTGCGCCAGAATCAAAGTAGATCATTACATTCCGGCAAAGAATAAAATCATATTTTCTCTCAAAGTTGTCACTGATCAGATTATGACATTGGAATGTTACATGCTCGACTAACCGGTCGTGCATTTTTACATGCTTCCCATCCATTGCATGATAGTACTTTGCAAACTGGACAAAAGGGTTGTACTCTCTAAAGTTCTTTTCGTTTTCAATCATTTTGATTTTATGATACACGCCTTTTTTTGCTTCCTCCAGGGCACTTTGGCTGATGTCTGAGGCAATGGCTGCGGTCCGCGGAAGAAGTCCTACCTCGTCCAATACAATTCCTAACGAATATACCTCCTCGCCGGTTGAGCAGCCGGCATGCCAAATAGAAAGACTTGAAGATTCACCCTTGTATCGAATGAGCGTTTGTTTCATGTGCTTCCAAAAGATAGGATCCCGAAACATCGACGTCATGCCTACGCTTATTTCATTTATAAAATCATTAATAAAGGGTCGCTCACTCAAAATGCGTAACCATAATTCATGAATGGAATTGAGTCCGCAGACGTGCAATAATCTTATAATCCTACGCTTCAATGAATTTGGCTCGTAACAGGTAAAATCAATTCCGTATCGAATGAGAATACTTTGCGCTAGTGACGCCACCTCTTCGTCGGAAACGTTTAGGACGTTGCTCATGCTGAGACGAGAGCTTTTTCCCCTACTTCGTGAACCAGCATCATAACAAAACGAGTAATGTTCCCTGACAGATCACGTATAACTGAAAGCGAAACCTGCCAAGTTTTAGGTTGCCCTTTTATATACAGATTCACAGAAAGCTGAACCTGATCATTGGATAACAACTCCGGGTAGCGCCGCATGAAAGTAGTTTCAAACTCATTATCATGCATGAAGTTTTTTATGGTTTTGTTCCTAAGATCCAGTCTTCCAATCTCAAACATTTTAAGAAATTTTTCATTAGCACTTTTGCAACGAAAGTCTTCGGTATACTCCACCAATGGAAGCGTCTGTTTAAGACCTGAAACCATGTTGTTCAACTCATTTATTTTTTCTTTTTCTCGTGTGGTGAATTGGGCAAACAGAATTATTTTTTCCGCCCTTCCACGGGAATCAAAAATTGGATTTAAGGTTCCGTTCAGCCATAATTCTTTCCCGTCCTTATCTTTCATTCTGAATTCTCCAGAGAAAAATTTTCCCAGCAATAAATTGTCCCACATCACGTGCAACCCTTCAGCGTTGTTGAACAACTGTAAATATGAAACTCCTCTGACATCCTCCGAAGCATAGCCCGTTAAAGTAAGGAAGAGTTTATTTGCTTTTTGAATCTCGCCGCCGATGTTGAACTCCGCTGAAGCTATCGTATTCTCGATCGCCGACATGTAGCTCTTTAACTCAGCTTGATTTTTTTCCAACTCAACCTGGTGCCTCCTCATTTCTTCCTGAGTAGCCGTGAGTTCTTCCATATTCACACGCATCTCCTCTTCATTGGCCCGCAGCTTATGACCAAGTTCATCCGATGCCGCTAAGAGTAGTTGAGTCTGCTCAAGGGTCCTAATGCTACCAAGCTCAGAAGCAATCATGACCGAAACTTTGCTCAAAAATTCTATCTGATGGGGTTTTAGAATTTCAAATGCCGCCAGCTCAATCGCGCCGTAAAAAGTTTCGTTTGCTAACAATGGAATGACGACAATATTCCGAGGGGGCGCCGAACCCAATCCCGACGTGATTTTTAGATATTCTTTGGGAATATCGGTGATGAAGACTATTCCCTTCTCGTACATGCATTGTCCTAAAATGCCTTCGCCCAGCGCGATCTTCTTTTCCAGGTACCGTTTCCTTTCGTATGCATAACTTCCCATCAATATCATGTACCGGCCATTGTCTTCATCGTCGGCATCAAGAAAAAGACCACCCTGGTTTGCCCCGACATATTTTACCAAGGCAGCTATGATGCTTTCGCAGTATTGCTTAGTGGGTTCTTTGCTTCTCAGCAGTTCTCCAAATTTGGCCAGTCCTTCCGTCACATAGCGCCGCTTTTCTTCTTCATCTTTCAAGTTTTTCATCTTTTCCTGTACTGCATGAAGTGCCTGCCCTACCTCATCCGTGGCCAGGCTTTCGTGAACCGGAAGTATTTCCGTTACTGATCCCAACTGTTTTATATGCTCTGCTACCAATTTTAGTTTTTGCATATTTACCTTTATCAGCTCCGGCAACGAAACATTTTCAACAGAGGAGTTACCTAGTAACTTGACTGAATCCGTAACCTTCGCGTTAATGTCTTTTATCCTGAAAGAAAGTAATAAAACAAGCGTCGCCGACACGGCTGTAAGGAACAAGGTATTGGTCGTCCTGCACAATATCGCAATGGCTATTTGCAGTCCAGCAACCATTAGCACATAAATATAGGAGCGTCCTAATCTCATGGTCCTATTGTTTTACGATTGTCTGTTCAATTATGTCAAAAACCTCAGGGCCAATCTTCCAGATAAACTGAGGGTGAATGTGCTTTTGATTCCCGATCAAAAAAGTTGTGTTGCATAAAATTAAGCTGTCGGAATTTTCATTTTCGAGACTCGCACAAAGGTAGGCGCGAATGTCTCCGGCATCTATGAACTTTAAGGCAGGTACATCGCCATAGACCTGAACGTTGAAATCATTCGCAATCTGGCTGATGACCGAGGCCGAGACAATGTTATCAATTTCAAGCAATAACGCCTGTTGGAATTGAGTGGTTAAAGGTTGACTTGGAGAAACAGCGTGACAGATTTCCTTTTGTTCCTGCTCACTTAAAATCAGCAGGCTTTTACCACGCAACTCACCAATCATTCCGGTTGTTAAAATCATCAGGTTGCCTTCCTCGTCCGAAGCATAACTGAACTCTTCTATGCTTTGAATGATAACAGTACTGCTCTGGGCTAACGATATTGGGCGGTTGATCATTTGAGAAAAAGAATTTGCAGCTTTATTAAAGCCCTTATTCATAATCTGACCGATGCGCTTTTGAAAAGACGTTTCCATAAATCTATTTAAGCGACACGCTCTTGAAGTTTTTCTGCACGCCATGGTGTGCAGAAAATATATTCTGCAGGATGGTAGCCAAATTCAGAACCAGGCACACATTACCGCTACCCAAAATTGTAACCCCGCTTACAAATTTTATTTTGTCCACGGGTTTCATCAATGGTTTTTCAACAATCTCCTTTTGCTGGAGAAGCTTATCAACCACCAACCCTGCCATGCGCCCATTAAACGTGATTACAACGATTTCCAACTTTTGCTCTGCATGAAGAGAATCAAAAGACAACTGCAGACTGTTTGTGTTATCTACAGCAAATAAATCCTTGAGAAAAACAACAGGAATATTTCTATTTTGAAAGTTTGCCAGCAAACCTCCTCCTACTTTATGAAGATCCTTTTTATAAAGCGAAACAACTGATTCTGTATAAGAGAGTGGGATAGCATAAACTTCATTATCCAAATTGAATAGCAGGCATGATTTAACAGTCATGGAAGAAGGCAACGTAAGGGCAATTCTCGTTCCCGTTCCTTGTTCGCTGTGCACTTGGATGTTGCCGCCGATTGAATCCAGGGTTTGCTTAACGACATCCATGCCTACTCCCCTGCCTGATATCGCTGTTATCTGATCGGCGGTTGAGAAGCCAGGTTCAAAAATCAACAAGTGAATATCATCAGATGAAAGCTTGTCTGCATCTTCTTTCTTGAGCAAGCCGTTCTCTACCGCTTTTGTCCTTATTTTTTCTGTATTCAATCCGTTTCCGTCATCCATTATTTCAATGACAACAGCGTCGGATTCGTTTCGAGCGCTTAAGATGATCGTTCCTTCCTTACTTTTACCTGACCTTTGACGGTCTTCGGGGTTTTCAATTCCATGACCAACTGCATTTCGAATCAGGTGGATCAATGAATCACTGATCACCTGCAGAATATTTCGGTCAATTTCCGTGTCGGTACCTTCCAATTTGAATTTCACAATTTTATGCTCGGTGGAGGCAGCATCGCGGACAACCCGATGGAATTTATTGAACAGAAATCCCACTTGTACCAACCGAACATCCATCACGGAATACTGCAAATCTGAACTGATGCGGCTTAATCGCGAATATTCATTGGATGCCATAATCCCTGCACGCGAGGTTACTATGCGGTCCTTTTCAATAATCAGTTCGCCAACGAGGTTAAGAAGATTATCCAGTTTACGAACCGGGCACTTGCACAAGATCAGAGAAGGTAACCTTGGCATCACTATCTTCCTCGTCTTCCTCCTCATCCACTATCCCAGGCGTTAGGTCGTTACGTTCATCAACTTTGACATCGTCTGGCTGAGCTTGCGTTGTACTTGGTGTACGGGCACGGTTGATAAGCACTTCAATTTTGGTTTTGATGCCCTTATATTTCACAACGCCACTACCATCCCGAATAGTATCGATTAATTGCGACAGCACATCCACTCCTTTGTAAATAGTGCGAATAAGTCGGCTGCAATCTAAAAGGTGCCCTCGCGCATAATGCCGAATAAATCTTCCAGTACGTGTGCCATTTCAGCAATCGGCGGTAAAGCCCATTCCAGACGCATTGCCCTTAAGCGTGTGCGTGATCCGAAAAAGAGCGTTTATAGTATCACTTTCATTCCCGGCTTTTTCGAGTATTGTCAAGAGACGATTTACTTCTTCAATATTCCCAAGCGCCTCGGCAAGGAATATTTCCCGGTACTCATTTTCTTTTTCTTTCATCATTTTCTTTAAAGATTTTGAATGATGTTCGCAGGTATTTCCTTTAGACTTAGCATTTTTTTAACAGCTCCAAATTCAAGCGCGGCTTTTGGCATCCCGAATACCACACAAGAATCTTCGTCCTGCGCCATCGTGAAACCACCAGCATCCCGAATTTTCTTAAGCCCACGCATTCCATCCTTTCCCATTCCCGTTAAGATCAAACCCATTGCCTTGTGACCATAAACATCTGCCACGGATTCCATGAGGCAGTTGATGGACGGATTGTTAAATTCATCAAACGTTCGCTGTGAAGCAGCAAACACGGGCGTGTTGTCAATGGCGCTTCGTTCAATGCGAGTATTTCCATCACCTGGAACGATGTAAATAGTTCCACCTGTCAATGAATGTCCGTTAGACGCCAATTTTACTGGCAACAAGCATTGCGCTTTTAGGCGCTGCGCGAACGTTTCTAGAAATCGCGCGGGCATGTGCTGTGCAACTACGACCGGTACATTAAGGTTTATAGGTAAACTCATCACAATACTCTCTACGGCACTAGGCCCTCCGGTAGAGGCACCAATCACAATTATACTGTGTTGAATTTTGGTGTGTGCCCCAAGTACAACCGCATGTTTTTTTTCACTCACATGCTTTCCTGCCAACAACGTAATATCTGCCTCGGCAGCATGCTTAATTAAAGTAAGCAGTGGATAAGACTTTATTGACTCACTGTTAAGTTCAGTTGGCTTGTCTATGAACTCAAATGCACCGTGCTCAAGAGCTTCAAAAATACGTTGATTGCCCTTATCGAGTGAGCTTAGCAGAATTACGGGTGTAGGAAATGTTTTCCATTACCTCGCGCACCACATATAGCCCATCGTACTGGGGCATTACCATATCGGTCACCACCACATCCGGTCGCAGAGCGTTTATTAGATAAACACCTTCCTTTCCATCGGAAGCTACACCCACAAGCTCAACAGCCTCGATCGGCTTCAATAATATCACCGACTACCTTTCGCATGAAAGAAGAGTCATCGATCAGCACGCACGAATCGCTCTTTTCATTCTTTGAAGTTAGGGCTTGATAAGAGCATCGATCAATTGACCGTTCGAAAATGGTTTGACGATGTACGCCTTCGCTCCCTAGCCGTAGTCCCTCATTAACGACCGACTCCTGGCCAACTGCGCTGATCATTATGATCTTAGATCGAAGACCCTCCTCTTTATAAACTTTTAAAATATCCGTTCCGATCATATCCGGTAGAATATTGTCTAAGGTTATGAAATCAGGCTGCAGTTCAAAAGCAAGGTCAATTGCTTCTTCGCCATTAGCCGCCTGGCCTACAACATTGTATCCGCCGGCTTCCAGCGCGTCCTTGATCAGGGTGCGCATGTACAGCGAGTCGTCTACAATCAATACGCTTTTTGACATATCGTTTTTGGTTTTAAAAAATCTTCAGTGCTATTCCATTCCAATTGTCTGACCATTAATCGCTTCGGAGATGCTGTCAAATTCTACCGTGCGGCTGATGGTGCCACCTACATCTTTTGCTGCGATGTAAATTTTATTTCGGACCAGGGCGCCTATCACTTCGCGCGTATTCCGGCTACCTACTTCGTGAAAATGCATCAGTACGTTAGATCCGCCGACAACCTTCGCCCGCATGGTTTCGAGCGACGCACCCTTATTGGTCATTCGCTCTAACATTTCCTCAACACAAGCGCCTGCGGCGATACTATTCGCTAGAAGGAAATATTCGGGAAAAATTCCGGAAGAAAAATGTGTGCCCCACCCGTTATGCCACGTAGTTCGGTCCTTAATAAACACTCCGACGCAGGAGCCCAAACCATAACACTTCATCATGACAGGTTCTGCAAACACTTTCACTTCGCCAATTAAAAGTACTTCTTCACGCATATCACGCTACACTTTTTCTAACCGCGTTCAACATTTCCTGATCAATTACTTTGAAAATATCGATCAGAATAATGAGGCGTTGATTCGCTTTAATAATTCCGCGGATATAGTTGTTGTTTACACGGGAGTCGTTGACAACATTTACCGATTCATCAAAATCTTTTGGCGACACTGAAAGTGTATTGGGTACTTCATGTACGAGAATCCCCATCTTCAAATCCTCACTTTCCACAACCAACGTGAAATTTTTTCCTTCCTGGTGAGTTTGATTGCGTTTCAGATCGAACATCTCTTCCAAGTCAATAACAGCAATGATATTACCGCGAACATTGGCCACACCTCTGATAAAGGACGGCGTCTGGGGCATGCGTGTTATATTGGGTGTAATTACAACTTCTTTGATCTGCGCGATTTGCAAAGCATATTCTTCTTCGCCTTGCTTGAAAACAATGATCTGGAAATTGCCTGCAATGGTTCCAGCCGCAGCGGGTTCTAGTATTGCGTCCATAAATTAGATTGCTTTCTTAAGTTTGAATTTCTCAACGCCTGCCTGCAGCTCTTTAGCGACGCCAGTTAATTTGTTATTACCGTCCGCTATTTCGCCCATGGCATTGCTTAATTGCTGAGACGAACTTGCTGCCTGCTGCGTTCCAGCGGCAGTTTCTTCCGCTACCACTACAATCTGTTCGATATTTTTTACGACCAGTTCAATGGAAGACTTTTGATCCTTTGTAGCATCCTGAATCTGCTTTGAGAATTCGAACGTCGTTTGCGTGGATGTCGCTATTTCCTGGAAAATACCTTCAGCTTCGTTGGTAGCATTGCCACCCTCTTTAACGCTGACATGCATGGTGTCAATTGCTTTGCTTGCAGCACCAGTATCCTTTTGAACATCGCTAATGATCTTTTCAATATCCACGGCCGACTTCCTGGAATCCTCTGCTAACTTTCTGATCTCTTCTGCTACCACAGCAAATCCCCTTCCTGCATCGCCGGCACGTGCGGCTTCAATGGCAGCATTCAATGCCAGCAAATTGGTTTGACTCGCGATGTCCGTAATGACTTTAAGCGTTCTTCCGATTTCCTCGGCGCGCTGGGCGAGCACTTCTATTGACTTGGAAGTTTGTTGAGCGGATTCCCTGATGCCTGTCATGTTGTTAACCAACACTTTCATCGTTTTCAGACCATTCTCACTTCCCTTTTGGCCTTTTTCTGCAGCCTGATTGATGGCATTAGCCTTTTGTTCCATGTCATCGGCTGAAGCTCCTGACTTTTTCTACCAGCTTAGACGATTCATCTGTTCGTGTAGCTTGATCCTGAGCACCTTTAGCCATTTGCGAAATCGCCGACGCAACCTCCGTGGTGCTCCGTTTCATGCTTTCAGTTTTGTCCAACATATTAACAGAAGAACTCGACACGACATCCGCGTTCTTTCCAATATTTAAAAGCAGATTGCTGATGTTGTCTATTGCTGAGTTTAGGGCATTCGGCCATGGCCTGTATATCACCCGTTGTATTTAGTGTAACACGGCTGGCGAGGTCACCGTTGGCGATTTGCAGAATGACGTTGCTTATCGTGTTAACATGCTCCTTGAATTGTGTGTCCCGGATTTTTTGATCGGTAATATCCGTTGCGTACTTCACGACTTTAAATGGCCTGTTATTCAAGTCCATGATTGGATTGTAGGAAGCCTGGATCCAAATCTCCTTACCTCCCTTTGCCTATCCGTTTAAATTCGTCCTGAAAGTACTGACCACGATTTAATTTTTCCCAGAACTCACGATACGCCGCGCTGTTGTGTAACCGATGATTCGACAAACATTCTGTGATGCTGCCCCTTCACCTCGCTTAGCGTGTAGCCCACCGTTTTCAAAAAATTATCATTGGCGGTAATAATGGAACCGTCCATGTTGAACTCAATTACAGCCTGTGACTTACCGATGGCATCCACCTGCCCGCTAAAGTCAGCATTGCGTAAACGTTGCTCCGTAACGTCGGTAGCATATTTGACAACTTTAAAAGGCTTTCCATTTAAATCCATAATGGGATTGTAGGAAGCCTGAATCCACGATTCCTTTCCGCCTTTCCCAATACGTTTGTATTCATCCTGCAAATACTGACCGCGGTTAAGTTTGGCCCAAAACTCCTTATACTCAGCGCTGTTTCCATAGACCGTTTCAACGAACACGCTATGATGCTTACCCTTAATCTCATTAGCGTATAGCCCATTACATTCAGGAACAGTTCGTTGGCCGTCACGATCGTACCATCCATGTTAAATTGAATTACAGCCTGCGATTTATTGATGGCTTCCAGCTGACCTTGGTAGTCAGCATTGCGAACCTTTTGCTCCGTAATGTCGGTGGCTAACTTTATTACGCGTATAACATGCCCCTTGATCATTTTTAACTGGCGTATACGTAGCCTGAATCCACACATCGCTTCCGTCTTTCGCTATGCGTTTGAACTCGCCAACCTGAGAGTATACCTTTTCTCAGATCGTCCCAAAACTGAACGTACTCGCGTGAAGCTGCATATCCACTTTCGCAAAATATCCGATGATGCCTTCCTTCGATTTGCTCATTAGTATACTTAAGACACGTAAGGAATAAATGGTTAGCCCGAATGATAGTTCCATCGGGTCTTAAACTCAATAAATGCGCTGGATGAATTAATGGCCTCCAACTGTCCTTCCAGCTCTTTTTGATTGGATAATGAATCAGAAAAATCTTCAGGATTCTCGATCTTCTTTACTACCTTTTTTTTGAGTAGCGTATCAGTCGCTCGCATTTCCATTTCCTTCAAATGAACTCATGTCGATATTCTTTTAAATTAGTTTTTAATTCCGACTCTGAGGATAAATGTAGCGTGTAGCTAAGACTTCGGCGACTATCCGTGAAGAAGGGTAAATTGAATTACAAGCTTTTACCGATGGAGGCTAAGTGTAAGTACGTAGATTCGTGCTAAGAACTCGCAATTTTAATTCAACGCCGTTAACGTCACGATCTTCAAATGGAGCTGCTGCTCGACGGTTACCTGTCGCTTCTATTCCAAAAGTCTGAGTTGTTCAACTTTGTTGATCAATTCCATGGCATTTTTAACGCCAACTTTTTTAACAGGTTTGCCCGATGTGTTTCCACTGTTCTGAGGACTAATAAACAATTTGTCAGCCATTTCCTGACTCGTCAATCCCTTGAGAAATCAGCTTGATAATCTCTATTTCCCGCTTTGTTAGCTGAACAACTATGTTCTCTTTTTTTGTTCTTTACAACATTCTGCGAATGCTTTTTGAAAATAACTTTCTGCACCTGGCTGCTGAAGTAGTTTTTACCCGCTAAAACTGATTGTATTGCAAGTTCCAATTCCGTTCCACTTTCGTTTTTAACAACGTATCCTTTTACGCCCAGTTCGAGACAGCGCTGTGATGTATTCATCATCGTCATACATAGACAGGATTATGATATTTGCGTCAGGTGTTGTTTGCAATATTTGTTGCGCGACTTCCATACCATTTTTATCAGGCAAGGAAATATCCAGTATCAACAAATCCGGACGCAACGCTTCAAACTTTTGAATCGCCTCTTCTCCGGTGACGGCTTCACCCACTACTTTCATATTTTTCATACGCGTGATGAGGTATCGAATGCCATCGCGTAAAATTGCATGGTCGTCTGCGATCAGTACTTTGCAAATAGTTGACATCGTCATTTTGGTACTTCTATAATTATTACAGTTCCTCTGCTTTTATCAGATTCAATTGTACACGTGCCTTTTAAAATTCGCGCACGGTCCCTCATATTCGATCAATCCCATCCCATTCGAGTTCCTGCCAACCTGCACACCGTCTCCATCATCCTCGATCGTAAGTCTTAGCATCCTGTCATCGTCAACCAGCTGGATACTGATATATCGCGCTCGTGAATGACGAACTGCGTTATTGAGGGCTTCCTGGGCAATCCGAAAAAGATTAATTTTCGTCGCTTCAGAAATAATGAGATTTTCCGTGAATGACGAAAAATGAGATTTCTGCCGAAGACGTATTTTGAAACTGATCGCATAAGGATTGCAGACAAGTTTCCAAATCAAAATCTCTTAACTTATGAGGCAACAGATTTTCAGCAATTCGTTTTGTCTCCGGTGATCGCTTCGTCAAGCAGGTTAAAAAGATCTTTTCCTTTTTGCTCGTCGGTAATAAACGTACCGATATTCATCTTAATGGCATTAAGCATCTGGCCCAGCCCATCGTGTAAATCCTTGGCAATACTCGTGCGTTCATTTTCCTGGCCTTCAATAAGGGAAGCCAGATTTTTTCGTTCAGCCACCTCAGCCAGACGTTGTCGTTCCAGTTTGTCAGTCGCCATTTTGAAAATAAGAACGAGTCCAACCGACGCGCTTTCGAATCAATTATTGGACTAATCGTACCCTCACTAACCGGAATCTCGATGCCTTTAAATGACTGTAAGCATAAAGCTCTCGGGCCATGCTCTTGTTTGTCTGATACCGGAATGAATCGGATTAACCGGGAAGTCTCCCGTCTACCTATTTCTCAGCTTAAAAATTTCAAAAACAGTTTTGCCCAGCATGTTTTTGAATGGCAACCCGATTATACCTTCCGCGCTGGGATTTGCGTACGTAATTGAGTAGGCGTTGTCCATCGTCAACACGCCATCACTGATGCTCGTCAATGTGGAGTAAAACCTTTCCTCACTTTGTCGAAGTTTTTTTTCCGTGCCGCTTTTGTAAAGGGCCATTTCAATCACCGTAAAAACATCCCTGTCTTCAAACGGCTTGATAAGATACCCGTGGGGCTCTGCAACCTTCGCCCGCTGAATGGTTTCTTTATCGGTTAAGGCGGTAATAAAAACAACCGGAACATGCAATTTTTCCTTGATCAGCGTCGCCGTCTGAATGCCGTCCATTTTCCCGACCAACATAATATCCATGAGCACCAGGTCAGGTTTCATGTTGATCGATTTCATCAACTGCCTTTTCTCCAGATTCGCTGCACCGACTACTAGTAACCCTCCATTTCAAGTGCTTTCCTCAAGTGAAGGGAAACAATAAATGAGTCTTCGACAATATAAATGGTTGCTGGATTCATCTAGAGTATAGGTCCGGGAAATTGTATCTGAAAACGGGTCGCGGGGTGGAGTACGACGTGCAGCGAGCCACCTAACTGCTTAACAAAAATTTGAATCAGCTGCATTCCATAAGTGTTTGATGTCAGAGGATCCGTTTCAGTGGGAAGCCATTACCATCATCCTCGACGATTAATTCGTAAACAGCATCCTTCATTTTGAAGTGACACCTTAATTTCGCCACGTTGCCTAGTTCGCAAATCCGTGCTTGATCGCGTTAATCACCAATTCGTTTACGAGTTGACCCAACGACGTGGCATGGTCTGAAGTAAAATGAAACTCCTCAATATTGCTTGAATTGTTAGTTGTAAATCGTGACGATGGTAGGTTACTTCAATATCGTGCAACAATTTTTGCAAATACTCCTGTATATCGATCGAATTTAGATTTTCCGTTTGCAGGAGCCTTTCATGAATTAATGAGACCGACTTGATTTTCTCGCGCATGGCACTCATAAACTCGTTCGCCTCCAAATTATCCCAGGCCACCGTTTTTAAGTAAAGCATGCTGGAAATTAATTGCAAATTGTTTTTTACCCGGTGATGGATTTCTTTGATCAACATTTCTTTTTCCTGAACGGAATCCAAGAGGCTTTTTTCAAATTGCTTTTCGTTTGTCTGATCATAGATTACCGCAACACCACTAATTGCCTTTCCGTTTTCGTCCCTAAAAAATAAACCTTGTGATTTAATATATCTGACAAGCCCATCCTTTGGACGAATGATTCTGTACTCACTGAAGTAATCCGTTTCTTTTGATTCCAATAGCATCTTATCCCGTTCTACTTTCGCAAGCTTGTCATCAGGATGAATTAAATTCCGAAAATCTTCCAGCGTTAATTCGCGCTGTGCAATTCCAAACACTTCAGCACAACGATCATCACCCAAAAGTTTATCCGCGAAAAAATCTCAGTTTCCAAACTCCCAATCCTGAAGCATGGTGGGCGAGTTCCAAATGCGACAATGTAGTTTTTAAATTTTCGCTCACCTGTCGCGCTAATGCTTCCGTGCGAAAGGCCTGCAGTATTCCGCGAATTGTAGAAACTATAGGATTCAATTCATCAGCGAGAACACTCGAATATCCACCGGGTTTATTTGCAAGCACAATTATTCCAACGAGTTCCTCACCGCTTATAATCGGTAGTCCTAAAAAACTCCTAAGGCGAGACTCTATCGGGTAAACCGGTACCTGGTAATGTAGGTCCTAGATCATTTGAAATTATTGTCTCCCGCTTCGTGATAACATCGTCAAATAACTTTCGAAGATTGATACCTTCATTCATTGACACCATCGGACAAGGCTGCATGACATTTCAACGGACGAAACAGCATTGTCATCATGCACTATTTCACCCATGAACCCATATTCACTTCCTGTCAATGTCAGGATCTTTTCAAGCGCAAAATTGAAATAACGCTGATGGTTGCCGTTCTTCAATAAATTTTCCCTGTATTTCGCTTACCGCTTCAATCGTCCGCCGCTTTTGGTCCAGCTGTTTTTGAGTATTGTATTGCTCTGCAATTTTCTTCTGACGATCAGCAGCAATGCTCAATGAGCTGAGGCCGAATTGCATTTCGCCAATTACCTCTTCAATTGTCTTAATCTCCTTTTCTCTAAAATAAAAAGCGTCTTCATGATAGAGGTTAAAAATGCCAATGATTCCATCTCTTGCAATGATGGGAATTTCAATACAAGAACGGTAACCTCTCTTTAACGCCTCGTAAGCCCAGAATTCATAACCGTAGTTATTGACATCGGCAATATTATTATTGATGAAAGTCATACCATTCTTTGCTGCCGTACATGACGGGACGTAACCCTCGTCCGTGGTGTGTAAAGAAAATGTTTTCACAACACGGAAAAAATCGTCGACACTACCATACCACGTCACAGGCAAGACCGTGTTTGTTTCTGTATCAATTCTACCAATCCATGCCATTCGAAAACCTCCGTGGACAACAGCGATGCGACAGGCTTCCCTGAGATATTCTTCCTCACTTTTGGCATGAATAACCATCTCATGGATATGACTGGTAAAAGAGATGAGTCGATTTGTTTTAATCAGTTCGTACTCCGCTTCCTTCACCGACGTGATATCTTCGGTATACCCATAATACATCACCGAGCCATCAGGTTGGGGCTCTACAGCTGCATTTGTTTTCACCCAAATGGTTTTACCGGTCTTAGCGCGAACACGAAATTCCGTGGAATTTGTGGACGTGCCTTTGGAAACCCCTACCGCATCAGTTACGATCTTAACATCATCAGGGTGGATACACGATAGCAATGGGGTTGAATCTTCCTTAACATCCTCAGGTGTCAGGCCATAAATATCCTTGATGCCCTTGCTTGTGAAAGGGAAATAGCTGCTTCCATCCTTCCGCAAACAGTATTCGTAAATAAACCCAGGAATATTATCTGAAAGTTTTTCAAATCGGTTTATCAATTCTTCTCTTTCCTTTTCCGCAACTTTCTGTTGC
Source organism: uncultured Bacteroidota bacterium (assembly GCA_963813425.1). Taxonomy (GTDB): domain Bacteria; phylum Bacteroidota; class Bacteroidia; order Cytophagales; family Cyclobacteriaceae; genus Chryseolinea. Next base: position 29,908 of record CAWEZB010000020.1, on the reverse strand, counting down.
GTTACATCGATACCCATACCAATCAGGCAACGTTTGCCTCTGTATTCAATGAGATTCCCATTGAAATGGTAGGGAATAGAAGTATTATGTTTAGTATGAAAACACGCCCTTGCTTCCGCCTTTCCATTGGTAAATACTGCACTTATTCGATCAAAAATTACATCCTTGTCAGGCCCTTGAAAAAAATCGAGGGGTATCATACTTTCGATTTCGTCTCCGGAATATCCAGTAACCGTTTCAAAATTCTTATTCCATCGCAAAAACTTTCCGTTCTCATCGAACAAGTAAAATACTCCCGGCAAGGCATTAATGATCACACTCGATAATTCTTCTTGCTCCACCCGATAGCTATCGGGTCCACAATCTCTGGCTAATTGTTTGTCAGCTGCAGCGGAGCAATTTTTTTTATCACTGACAAAAACGTAGCAAGCGCGCCCATTATAAACAGTTTCCCTAAAACTCGTTTCCAACAATAACAGCTCACCATCTCCCTGGTGTTCAAGAATTCCTAGATTGAAATATCCGTTTGATTTTTTTTCAATGGACCTCTGCTTTCGCTGGAAATCTGCACAGAAATGAACTTGTAGCGTGGTTCGTAAGAACTCATTCCGCTCCACATTAAAAAGAGCAAGCGCTGCCTGATTTACATCTTCAATGATGTAATCTTCTTTCGCTACTATCCACATGGGTATGGGGTGTTCCTGAAAAAGCAAAGAAAAAAAATCCGCCGACTGTTGTTCCATCTGGATGGCTAACACAAAAAAATAATGCACAAAGGTAGCCTAAATGAAGAGGGTCGCGAAACAGCATTAATACTTACGTATTTATACCTAGCGGACTTGCGAACAACCAGCTGATAAAAAGAATAGTATTAATAAGTTACATGTGCCAGTGAATGGTGGAAAGTCCGAAATTCTTTTCGAGACTAAAACAAAAGTAAAATTAACAACAACAAGAGTAAAATCAACACTTAACTTACCGATCCTTTTTTTCCTCGGCACCTTGTTCCGCTGATGTAACACCAGACGGCAGCACAACCAGCGTGAAATTTCGAAATAGGATTTGTGCGCCCTCCGACTCCAGGCACAGGTAGCCTTTCTTCTGCGAGGACTTACTGATACCATTCACAAACTTCCCATTTACGGACAATTTAATGACGCCATCAACGCAGATGACGTCGTACGTATTCCACTCCCCTGTTCCCAGGCAGCGGTTTTCAACCGAACGACTGCGTGTGCCCCTGGGGTTATCAGGAACGGTCTCAACACCTCCAACACCAAAAAGCTCTCCATGAACATAGGCTATGGGCGGAACAATGCTATCGCGCGTGTTAAGCCTAACCCACTCAAGGTCGAGCATTTGAACTTCAACGCCGTCGGGCAGTCGGTTTTCTTCTCCTGGGACGGCACTGCTCCACACAAACACGCCTGAATTTCCTCCCGGCTCCAGGTGTTTCCATTCAACGTGCATCATAAAGTTTTCATATTGCTTTTCGCTTCTCATAACACCGATCGGATGTCCGGAACATCTTAGTTCATCCCGTTTTATCGTCCACGTTTGCTTGTCGGTATTCACATTGATCCATCGTATGGGAGCTTGCTGTTTTTTACCGCCAAAAAAACTTTCCGAATCGGTCTCGGTGCCAAATTCCACTTGAACAGTTTGTGAATAGCCCGGTAAGCCTATGACCATAATAAAAAACAGGCAGGATAAAATTCTCATTGGCAAGTGTTGTTAGAGCACTTTCGTTATTCCAGGAATCGCGATGGGCGGGCCGGCGTACTTAAAATTCCAGTTGTATTCATCGTCAGCGGGGCCCAGCGTTTGATTAGAGTTTATCGCATCGTCCCACGATAATGTTTGACCACTATAGGCCACCATCCTTCCGAGAATTGCAACCATGGTGCTATTCGCCATCCGCTCACCATCGTTCATAGGCTTTGCATTTCGGATAGAGGCGAAAAATTCGTCGTGCTGGGTTTGATAAGGATTGTTTTTTTCACCCTCATAAACCCATTTGTTCTTTCCGGTGATCGAATGGGCCGATTCTCCCATATTTGCGTATGCATTGCCAATAGTGCCCGCGATCTCGATCGAATTCCGGTTCGAACAACCAGGCTGCTGCCGGCTGAAGCTGAACCCACGAACGTTATTTGCAAATTCAAACTCAATGGCAAAGTGGTCATAAATATTTCCATACTTCGGGTCTACCCGCACTTGTCGTCCACCCGTCCCGGTAGCCTTGAGGGGTAATTTGTCGTCAACGGCCCACATCATGAGATCTAAGCTGTGTACGATCATCTCCACCAGGTAATCACCCGACAGCCAGTTTTGATAGTACCAGTTTCGCATTTGATACTCCATGTCTGTCCAGGAAGCTTGCCGGGGATGGTACCATAGATCACCTCCATTTCGCGTGGATGATACAGAAACAATCTCGCCGATAGCACCCTGACGGATCTTATCAAACAATGCACGTTTAGAATAATCATACCGGAAGGTGAATCCTGAGACTAGCGATAACTTCTTGTCCTTTGCCTTTTTTGCCGCCTCCAGAACTTTGCGCACACCGGCAGCGTCAACTGCAACTGGCTTTTCACAAAACACATGCTTTCCTGCGTTAATGGCAGCCATCAGGTGCTGCGGCCTGAAGCCTGGCGGAGTTGCCAGCAACACCACGTCGACACCTGAATCGATCACTTTTTGGTAAGCATCAAATCCGACAAATTTTGTTGCCTTTTCTACTTTCAATTTTGTCGGCACCTCTTCCGTCAACGCTTTGTAGGATTCTTCAAGGCGGTCCTCAAAGACATCTCCCATCGCGGTAAGGAAAACATTCGAGTCCGCTTGTAAGGCCTGGGCAGCGGCGCCCGTGCCTCTGCCGCCGCAACCGATCAGTCCCACTTTTAAAGTTGACGCATCTGAGGCAAAGCCACTAGTGGGTAAGCTTACAAATGTACTTCCGATTACCGCCGCACCTGAAGATTTCAGAAATCCCCTTCGGTTGATTTTATCTGCCTGATTCTGTTTCATAGTTTATGGGTTGTAAAATTGAGGCGCCTTAAGTTAGCATGCTTATCCCAATTTAAAGAAATTAGTGATCACGTTTGTTGTTGTAATGCAGAGTTCGCCCGGCTTTAATTAATTGGGCTTATTAAACATCCCTACTTTGTCAAGTTAGAAAATAGGGGCTTATCGTCGCCCGAGCAAATCTCAACCTATTTAATATTGAAGTAGTGGCACCGAATTTTAACGCTGAGCTACGCTGAGAATAGGCTCAATAAAAAATATGTAGCTCTGCTGCTGACTACCCGGGCAAATCTACTCGACACGAGACCGCGGAGACGGCCAAGCCGTGGTCGATACGTCCTTCGTAGGAAAGGTTGCGTGGTTCCTCCGTGGCGCTGAGACTCGTGGCAAAATACACTTTGGTACAAAGAATTGATAATGGCTGATTTATTTTACAATCGTAACTTGCCCCAGTAGGGACATGAACCATAGTCCGTTAAAATAGTTGGATAATAATATCAAGGTATGAGACGCCTCGTACGAATCGGTTTGATTTTGCTTTCTCTTATTTTATTGGTAGCTGCGACAGTAGCTTTCCAGCAGGTCGATCCAGCACAAAAGCAACCGCCGGACAAGCCCTACGCCTTTGCCGATACGCTGGCCAACCGACACTATAACCTGGATAGCTTAAAAAAAATCATCGGCGAAAATAAAGGGCTACCTCCAGGGTTCGAGACTGCAGCGGCCATTGCTTATTCCGCTTTCCCGCAGTTGAAAGATGTTAATATTGATATGATCTTGACTGAGGAGGGTGCGCCGATGGAATCGACGGTAGAGATCGGATCGTTGTTTGGAGGACGTAACCACCGCCGCTATCTCATTTTGCTCAATGACGCTCACAATACCTTCTTTGATCCTATTCTGCTTCGTTCCCTGCCTTTTGACGCGCAGGTCGGAATTTTGGCGCACGAGTTGGGCCATGTGGCCTACTATCATGACTTAAACATTTTTGAATTTGGTAAGTGGGGACTTAACTATCTTCGAGATGATGAATTCCGTGCGACTCACGAACGTACCACGGACCTGGTGCCCATCTATCACGGCCTTGGAAGCCAGATCTATCAATACGCTTATTTTGTTCGAAATGATCCTACATGCAAGTCGTTCTACGCGCAGGGAAAAGATTTTATGGATAAGTATTACTTGACAGATAAAGAGCTAGAAGCTGCAATGGCCACGGATAAATGAACTATGAAAAATTTTTTAATTGGTGGAAGGTATTAAAATACGTGATCGATTTAATCTATTTTCTTCCCCTTCATCGCCTGGCCGTATTGATAAAATGTTAATGTTTTTTCATTCTTGTCGAAGGTGATCTGAGCGTTTACTCCTTTGACATAGAATTCACTTTGAGATTTTGGGTGGAGTTCCGCTCTGGGCCCTCCTGGCGCCTTTCCATACAATACATTTCCTTCACGGTCGACGGTAATGCTAATCCCTTTTACGACCTCATACGTTCCTGTATAGGCTTCCAAGACTTCCTCGGAAACTTTTACAACCGGCGGTTCCCAATGAACACCAAGTTTCTCAAGTTTGGCCAATGCGTATGGGTTCGCCGGATTCAGCGCCAGCGACCTTTTATAATTCTCGATAGCGAGGGCCTGATCGCCGCTTTCAACAAGTGCATCTCCGTAACTGTCATATACAATATCCGACTCAGGGTATTGTTCAACATTTAGTTTAAAGATTGCAACGGCGACAGATAAATTTGTTTTGAAATAGGAGTACCCAATCGCATTTAATACGCGATCGGTGAACTCGTATTCTCCTTCCTCGTTTTCCTTTAGGTGTTTGTAATCCGTAATAGCTGCATCAACGCCCAATGAATCCAGAATATTCCTAAACCTTGGCGCGATCGAAGCCTTCACCGGATTCAACATCGCACCTGGGTTCAACAGCTTAAAACCTATGTCGTCGGCGCCCTCCGTTGAATTGGTAAAGACCACCACTCCCTTTTGTGTCTCCTTCACAAATCCGGCGAATGTCCGGTATCCACCAGTACCTCCATTGTGCCAGATTACATCACCTGACTTTCCCTTGCTAATATGCCACGCAAGACCTACACGTATTTCTCCGGCTTTAAAATGGCGAGTTTCATGCGATTTATCCATGGCTGACCTCAGCGGCGTTTGTGTTAGGCCAATATTGGCAGCCAAGAATTTTAACATGTCGTAAACAGAGCTTCGAATCCCTCCAGCGCCGGCCAATGTAGGTATGTCCCAGTTTGCAACTTCTTTGCCTCCGCTATGACCGATGGCCAAGTTCTTCTTCATGTTGTCATCAAAAACAATTTTGGTTTCGTTCATTCCCAACGGTCCGGCAATAGTACTGATCATCAAATCCTCATAGGAAGTACCCGCGTTTAAGGCGAGAATATGTCCCAGGAGACCCTGTGCCAGATTTGAATACTCGTACTCGGCACCGACATCACGCGGCAATTGATACCCTGAGATAAAAGCGTACATCTGCTCTACGGTATAATCTGCGTATGGATTTGAAAAATCTTTCGGATCAAAGTTATCCGGCATTCGGAGCAAACCTGACGTATGATCGGACAGGTTACCAAGTGTAATTTCTTTGGCCCCGCGTCTTGGGATCTTTACTGTTGACGGCAAATATTTCTGGGCGGGATCATTGATGCCAACTTTGCCCGCTTCGCTTTGGTGGGCTAGCAATATTCCTGTGAAAACTTTAGAGATGGATCCGATCTCGTAAATGGTATGTTCATTGACAGCGGAATCCGTAAGACTTTTTTTGCCGAAGGAGTAATATCGTGGCCCCTTGTTATCGATAACACCAACGACAATACTGGGAGTGCGGCCATTGTCAATCCTGTTCTGAACTGATTGAATCACATTGGCAGGTAGGTCGTCGGTGGATTGTTTTTGACAGCCTACAAAAAGAATGACGACTACACAATAACCGAGGATAGTTTTCATGGAGGATCGTTAGTTGTTAACGGCCTTACAAGATATCTAAATAGGCACCGATTTAGAAAAAGAGAATTCCAGTTTCGGACGAATTGCAAACGTTAGGGGAACTAAGTTGTTAAATACGTGGCGGATTAAGTATTAAATGCCGCCAGAAATTGCCAAATTCACTAAACATTAACCTAAATAAAGTATGAAGAAATCTCTATTTCTAATCATGCTTGCTCTGCTATGTATTATTAGTGAGCAAGCTTATTCACAGCGCTCCGTCACCGGGGTCGTAACTGGAAAGTCCGATGGTGTCCCAATTGCCGGTGTAAACATTGTTGTAAAAGGAAGCGGTACAGGAAGCATTACGGATAGTGAAGGAAAATTCGCTATCCAGGCTCCACCCGAAGCAACGATCCTCGTGTTCTCATTTATCGGCTTCATTACTCAGGAAGTAGCCATTCCAGAATCCAATTATCTAGCCATTAGTCTTGAAAGCAATGTTAGCGAGCTGGAAGAAGTGGTCATTGTGGGTAGCCGTGGTTTACAACGGACGACCACCGACACGCCTTTGCCCGTCGACGTCTTGTCGGTAAAGGAAATTCAATCAACAGGCCAATACACATTTGACAAAGCCCTTCAATACAGAGTCCCCTCGTTTAATACAGTTCAAACGCCAGTCAACGATGCAACGTCCTTGCTTGATCCCTATGAGATCCGAAACATGGGACCTAGCCGCACCTTGATTTTGATTAATGGCAAACGGAAAAATTCCAGTTCTTTAATATATACACAAACATCTCCCGGAAGGGGCGAAACCGGAATTGACATATCAGCGATACCGACCGATGCAGTAAAACGTATCGAAATTTTACGCGACGGTGCATCGGCTCAGTATGGATCGGATGCGATCGCGGGTGTTATGAACATCATTCTTAAAGATGATTATGAAGAAGGATCTGTCACTTTTAGAACAGGCGTTACATCTGAAGGAGACGGTGAAATGTTCGGGATCAGCTTGAACAATGGGTCGAAGATTTTTAATGACGGATATATTAATTACACCGTTGATTTCTCAAAAGTAGGATTAGCAAACCGTCCAGGTACCGTTGACGCCGATGGAGAAGTGGCTGACTTTGGGGGCGATATCAATGATGTGAGAGCGTTCCTGGCGGTTAAACCTGACGCCGGAAATATCAACGGCTCACCCGAAACCACTGCCGCCAAATTTTTAGTCAATTCCGGAACGGAAATCAGTAAGAACAGCACCCTGTATTTCAATGCTGCTTATGTTTATAAAAAAGTTAACAGCTTTGCCAACTACCGGACACCCTACTGGAGAACACTCAGCGACTATCCTTATCTGGCCGACTTTTTCCCGGATGAAAATGGCAACTATATGGGATACGTTCCAACTTTTGACGGCGATTTGAATGACTATAACGCGACATTTGGTCTTGAAGTCATTAAAAAATGGATGGAGTTCCGATTTGAGCGTGACCGTCGGAGGCAACAAACAAACCTACACAGTTAGAAATACCCACAACAGAAATACCACAGGCGCCACGAATCCTGATACTTACCTTGGTGACTTGAATGGCAATGGTGTCGTCGATTCTAATGAAATTGTACAAGGAACACTCAAAGTACTTAGAGAACAGCCCTATTACATTTCGAGCCGGTGGAAGTCGTTTTTCACACGTTGTGGGGAACATTGATATATCCCAGTTGCTGGCAGAAAATTTGACACTTGCTTTTGGCGCTGAATTCCGTTCTGAAACTTTCGAAACGATAGAAGGTGATCTTGCTTCCTATGAAGCCGGTGGCGCCGACTCGTTTGCAGGTAACAGCAAGGAAAATTCGTTCACTTCAAATCGTTATAATATTGGTGGATACGTAAGCCTGGGATACGACATCACCGAAAACTTCTTACTTGACGCGACCGGTCGTTTTGAAAACTATAGCGATTTTGGAGATGCTTTTGTTTACAAGTTAAGTTCACGATATAAATTTGGCGAAGACCGGGTCACGTTACGGGCGTCCTTCTCCACTGGCTTCAGAGCCCCATCGTTGCATCAGGTCTATACCCAAAAGGCGCAATATAGCTTTGTTCCCGGTCAAGGAATCCAGGTATCAGGACTTGCCAACAACGTATCCCCTCAAATCCGCTTATTGCAGATCCCTTCGTTGGATGCTGAAAAGTCTACCAACGCAACGGTTGGACTAGGTATAAACGTGACGGACAACTTCAGTATAACAGCCGACTACTACAATATTCGAGTTGAAGACCGGATCGTGTTAAGCAATGAAATTGGGCCAACCGGCGATCCCACCAATCCGCTGGATCAAATATTAACCGACAATGGTATTGTGTCGTTGAGCTTCTTTACGAATGCGATTGACACAAAAACTTCAGGGATCGATCTTGTCGCAAACTACAGGAACATTCCCTTGGGTCAGGACAACTCGCATTCAATTTGGCCGGCAATTATACTATCGAAAATGAACGCGACGGAGCCGTTAAAAACCCTGCTATTATTTCAGCAAGCCGACCAGTCTGTGATCGATGCAACGCAGGAAGCGCTGATTTTCACTTCGCGTCCAAAGTATAAGGCAATTTTAGGAATAGAGTATGCGGTGAATAAATTCAGTTTCGCACTCAACAACACACTATTCGGTCCTACCGAATTCCGGAATTCAGGAATGGATTCCAATCTCAAACTGGAATTTGAAACGAAGGTCGTTACAGACTTAAGTATTGGCTATCAGGCCAGCGATAACGTCAATATTACCTTCAATGCGAATAACATTTTAGATGTATTGCCGCAATGGAAATTTGTTGCCTTGAATCCGGAAGGCCAGGCTATTTTGAATGATCCTGCACGAGTGAAGGTTCAATCGAACCTTGTTACCTTCAATCAACGTTATTCTACGATGAGCTATGATGGATATCATTTCAGCCAGCTTGGAACGATTTTCAACCTGGCGGTCAACATAAGGTTTTAATCTAACTTTTTTAAAATAGAGAAAGAGACTGCCTTTTACGGCGGTCTCTTTTTTTTGATTGAAGAGCTCGCCATGAATATTCTAGCCGACTGGAGTCTATTCACGAAAGGAAAAAAGACTTAACTAAAACGAAGTACAAACCGAGTTAGCGACAACCCTAAACGACCAATAAACATATTTTAGTAAGGGTCGTTAACATGATGAATCACTAACAAATGGCAAAAGGCTATGAGAAGACTAATCAATGTGGAACATCATTACACTTGACGGCTATTTTGAAGGCGACAAAAACTGGGACTTATCCTTTCAGAATTCAGTTTGGGGACCCGAACTTGAAAAAATCAGCATTGAACAGTTAAATTCAGCGGACTACCTTGTGTTTGGCCGTATCACCTATGAAGGCATGGCTGCGTATTGGAAAACAGCAAAAGGTGAAATTGCAGAACTCATGAATAAAATTCCTAAACTGGTTTTTTCCCGGACATTGAATTCCGTGGACCCGATCGGGTGGAACAATTCAATTTTGGTAAAAGGAAATACGCTCCACAGAAATTTCCAAATTAAAAGCGCAAGGTGATCGTGATATGTATGTTTTTGGCAGCGCGAACCTTTCCGAGAACGTTTATTAACGATAATCTATTTGACGAATGTAATCGGATTGGACGTTGCACCAATTTCATCGCTGGCACCGGAAAATAGACTACATTGTAATTCAAAAAGCAGTAGCTCCAAGACCATTGACATTAGATTCTTCACAACAACTTTCCACTGGCGGAGTTATTTTGACATTGCGAAGGCAAAACTAGATTTTAATAGAGGTTAATATATATCGTTGCCATGTCGCTGCGAGTTCTTTAACCCTGCGTGAAAAAAATTAGAAATTTATTTATAAATGGACTGTACAACCGGATTTGAAAACTCGCTGAGATCCTTTATGGACTGGCAGGGGACGGACTTACAAATAATAAATCATTCCGCCACGTTTAAAACATACTGCAATTCTTGTATCCGGCGTATGAATGTCGCTCGATATTAAGTTATGTCAACCTCTTTTCAAGGACGATTGCAAGCAATGCTACGGAAGAACAAAAGCAATGTCCAATTTCGATGCCAACAGATTTACACCGGTTCTTGTATACAGTTTTGACTGGACGCTTTCCGAAAAGATCGCTGAAGCCCATCATCCATAACATTTTTTAATTTCAACGTTGAGCTTAGCCATAACGTTATTGACAAAGATCTTGATACAACAGAAAAAATACTGCCGCAATCTTCAATCACGAAACCGTTTTCGCAAATAACCTATCAAATCCTTGATTGAATTCCTTTATTTCACCAAGTTCGAATAATTATCGAGGAAAGTCTTAAAAAAATTAACTTAAACTTAATGGTGAAGTAGAAGTTCAACTAGACTAATCATAGAAATTTTGACGATCTGTGTAAAAACCCTCATTAAGTGCAGACGGACAACGAACATATTGATCTGATTCGAAATATAAAACAAGGTGATCCCCATAGCCTTGAGTTATTGTTTAGAAGGTTATATCCAAAATTGTGTGCATACGCACAGAAATTTCTGCAAGATATAAATGACTCCGAAGAAATTGTTCAGGAGCTTTTTTACACATTATGGAAAAATCATGAACGGATCGATGAAGATCAATCCTTAAATTCCTATTTGTTCACTTCCGTAAAAAACCGTTGTCTGAATTTGCTTGAATCGAGAAAAAGCAAGTCAAAACATGCTGCGCTCCTGTGGTATCTTTATAGCCTTAAGCAAACTGAAAGTAATAATGCTTATCAGCAACTCGTCGCAAACGATCTTGAAAAAGATCTGAACGTTGCCCTTGACCATTTACCTAAAGAATGCAAGCGTATTTTTGAACTTAGCCGGTTTGAAGGACTGAAATATCAGGAAATCGCACTACGCCTTAACATTTCCATAAAAACGGTCGAGACCCAAATGTCACGGGCTCTCACCAAACTGCGATTGGAGCTTCGGGAACATATTGCTATCGCACTAATCTTAATCACACTAAAATAAAACTTCTTCGGATGTAGGGGTCAAACCATGGTGTACCTGTATTAGGGGCTATGACACCTAGAAACTACACGCCTGTGCCCATGAAAGAAATAATCCTACGTTTCTTAGGGGGTGACGCTTCATCAGAAGAGATAGTTCTGCTTCAAACCTGGCTGGAGGAAAGCGAAGCTAATCGTCAATACTTTGATGAGGTCAATAGTACCTATCAGGCATCGATAACCCTTAATCGCCTCAATCATCACAAGGTTGATCACGCATGGCAGATGTTATCACAAAGAATAGAACAAGAACCCATTGTTCACAAAAAACGACCCAAGTCTCGCTCGTTATTCGTTTATAAAATTGCAGCTACAGTTTGTCTTCTCATTGCAACAGCGGCATTACTTTTTAGAACTCATTCCAGGCAGCACGCATGAACAACACGCCACCATCGTCAGAAATTCGAAAGGGAACAATACAAGAATCTTATTGCCTGACAGCTCAACAGTATGGCTAAACGCGAATAGCACACTGGAGTACACGAACGAATTTGGTAACACGACTCGTGAAGTTACATTGAAAGGTGAAGCATTCTTCGATGTAAAAAAGAATAACAAAGCCTTTATTGTCAAGACCGATAAAATTCAGGTGCATGTAAAAGGCACGCGATTTAACGTAGAAGCATACAAAAAAAATGCAACGGTTAAAACAACGCTGGAAGAAGGTAAAGTTGAATTGCACGTTGATGGAAGCAATAAATTCTTCACCATGAAACCTGGTGATCAAATCATTTTGAATACGCAATTGAACGACGTCGTTGTCAAAAAAGTTAACCCGTTTGACGTCAGTGCATGGAAGGAAGATAAACTTGTTTTTGACAACACACCATTAAGCGAAGTCATTGCAAAACTTGAGAACCGTTATAAAGTAAACATTAAGATTGACAGCAAGAAGGCTCTGCGCGAACGGCTCTCGATGACCATTGAGCAGGAAGACATTGAAGAAGTACTTGACCTTATAAAATTGTCATCACGGCTCCAGATAAAAATGGAAGGAAATGAAATTGTTCTGTACGAATCCCATTAATCTTTACTCTATGAAAATTATTTACGACCGAAACGACAGCGAAACCATTCGCCAAACCAGGCGGATTCTTATGCAATGTGTTCTCGTTATCTTGGTTTTTACTGCGATACCAAAGGCAGGTCAGGCCCGCGGAATAAGTCAGGAACCACAGGTTATTGAGCTGAATCTCAAAGAAGTTTCGTTGAAGAATGCCCTAAAGGAAATTGAAAAACAAACCTCCTATCATTTTGTGGTAAATGACAGCCGGCTCAAGAGTAACAAAAGGATGGTTTCCTTAACGATCAAAAGCGAGAACATCGAAGAAGTGCTTGATCAGCTTCTATCGGGTACAAATATTACCTACACAATCAAAAAGAAGCAGATTACGCTTGATACCGCCCGATGGGTCTAGTCAAGCAAGTCCCGTTACACTTTTATCGGAAGAATCGTCCTCTCTTGCAGCGCTAAACGTGAGCACCTATTATCAAAGAAATACGGTGCAGGTAGTTGCGATAACAGGAGTTGTTACAGAAGAGAATGGTGCTCCGCTTCCCGGTGTAAACGTCGTAATAAAAGGCACCACAATTGGGACCGTAACAGACAGTCAGGGAAAATTTTCGTTGAATGTAGATTCCCCGGAGGCTGTCCTTGTTTTTTCTTTCATAGGATATGTAATGCAGGAAATTCCGTTAGGTGGCCAGACCGTTATTAACGTCAAATTAGTGCCTGATACACAAACGCTTTCTGAAGTGGTAGTTGTGGGTTATGGAACGCAGGAAAAGGCCGATGTTACGGGATCGATCTCATCGGTCAAAGGCTCTGACTTCGAAAATCTACCTGTGGCTGTTGCTCAGCAGGCCTTGCAGGGTCGCACTGCCGGTGTAAACATTGTACGGAATGGCGGGGCGCCCGGTGATCCTGGCGCTATCCGTATTCGCGGTGTTGGAACCGTAAATGATGCTAATCCTCTGATCATCATCGATGGCGTTCCCGCTGGAGGCCTTAGTGATGTTAATCCAAATGATATTGAATCGATCGATGTCCTAAAAGACGCTTCTGCTTCCGCTATTTATGGCACGCGGGCGGCCAACGGTGTGGTTATTGTCACCACGAAGCGGGGCAAATTTGGTCAGGGTTTGAGAATGAGTTTAAATGGATACACGGGTGTTTCTAATCGTATTAAATCTGTCGATGTTCTGGACGCTCCAACCTTGGCGATGTTAAAACGCGAACGCTATACCAATGATGGCTTTGCCTGTAAATCCCATCTGGGAAGATCCGCAATATCAAACGCAAAAGACGGATTGGCAAGATGAATTGTTGGGAGAAGGTACGATCAACAACATTGACTTGTCAATCAGCGGTGGCGGGGAAAAATCAACCTTTGCAATTTCAGGAGGGTATTATGAAGAGAAGGGTATGATTAAGAGCTATTACTTTAAACGATATAGCCTTCGGATCAATTCTGACCACAAGGTCACAGACAAATTTAAAATTGGTCAAAGCTTGCAGATTACCGACCAGATCGGATCTGCTCCCCTTGGTGCTTCAACTTATAGTCTTTCCGCGCAGGATGGACTTGTGTGGAGTGCCATCCGTTTCCATCCTGGCTTGCCTATAAAAAATAGTGATGGCACATACAGTTCTTCGCAGATCAGCTCTGAATTCGGTGACATCAACAATCCCATTTTTACAGTTGATAATTTGGACAGAGAATCTGCACGTGTACGAATCTTGGGCAGTGTAAACGGAGATCTTGAAATTGTGAAAGGGTTACATGCCAAAGCCAACATTGCAGTTGACGCTAACTTCAACGACTCTCACGAATTTAGAATTATTGTCCTGGACCAGATCCGCACCAATTCCAGAAATTCACTTACTGTACAAAATGAAAAAAATTATTCCGTGCTTCAGGAATATTTCCTCTCCTATGACAAGCAAATAGGCATCCATACCTTTGGCATTATTGGCGGATATTCGCAGCAAACATTTAACTATTCGTCAAACAGGCAACAACGCAATGATTTTCCCAGCGAAGATCCCAGCCAACGCTACCTCCGAGCCGGGCAGGCAATCATAGATTCCTATGGCGAACGGGCTTATGATGGTTTGCAATCCGTCTTTGTCCGCGGAACCTACGATCTCAATAATAAGTATCTGGCCACATTTACTTTCAGAAGAGATGGTTCATCGAAATTCGGGCCGGACAACAGGTGGGCTAATTTCCCCGCATTTTCCGTCGGGTGGCGATTATCAGAAGAACCGTTTTTCGAATCCCTGACAGATGTGGTATCAAGCCTCAAAGTAACAGGTGGATGGGGCCAATTGGGAAATCAAAACATTGACCGCCTCCAATATCTCGCTCTAATTTCCTCTGGCTATCGATATTCCTTCGGCGACCAGTCGACAGTAGGTTCTGCGCAAAGCAGTATCGCCAATCCGCACGTAGGATGGGAACGTGCTGAGATGACCAACATTGGTTTAGAAGCAGGCTTTCTGGGTGATAAGTTATCGCTCACCGTGAACTACTTCAATAAGCAAACAAAAGATATGCTGCTTAAACCGCCTGCGTTGGGATCTAACGGCACCGCCAGTGTACCTTTTCAAAATGTTGGTCAGCTCGAAAACAAAGGCCTGGAAATAGAAGTAGGATATAGAAAAGTGAGCAGTGGTGGCCTCTCCTATTCAATCAGTGGCAATGCAACGTTTCTTGACAACAAGGTCATAAAACTTTATAACGGCAACTTCCTGGCTTCCCAACTTTACGGACGAAGCAGCAGCGAAATTTCCAGAACCTACGAAGGAAATCCCATCGGTACTTTTTATGGCTGGAGAACAAATGGCCTTTACCAAACGCAAGGTGAGATTGAAAGTGATCCTAACATCGCAAAAGATACCCGGAGAACAGATGGCCTTATCCAACCTGGTGATGTGCGTTTTTTAGATCTTAATGGCGATCAGGTGATCGATGATAAAGATCGCACCATCATCGGAAGTCCAATACCAAAAATAACGTATGGCCTAAATGCAAGTCTTGGTTACAAAGGAGTTGACTTGAATCTGTTCTTCCTGGGCGTTGCCAACATTGACATTTACAACGCAGACCGGATGCAGGGCATCGATCCTACTTATCCATTCAATATGTATGCTGAAACCATCAACCGGTGGCACGGTGAAGGCACTAGCAATAGTATCCCCCGCATGACTACGGAGCGGAATAACCTGAATCATCGGACATCAGATATGTTTGTCGAATCCGGGGCATTCTTCAGGCTGAAAAATATTACGCTGGGATATTCATTGCCTCAGGGTGTCACAGAGTCATTGCATCTTACCAAAGCACGGTTCTACATAACAGGTCAAAACGTGTTTGTGATAACAGACTACACCGGAATGGATCCAGAGCTTGGCTTAGTAGAGGACAACAAGCAGATTAATGTGGATTATGCACAATATCCCCAGGCTCGCACATGGACCATTGGTGCTCAACTTTCTTTCTAAAAATCATTTCTAAAAAAAATATAAATGAACGCAACTATGAAATCGATAACTAGAATCTCAGGAATCCTTCTGAGTCTGTTGCTGCTCTTTACACAATGCGATGATAACATTCTTGAATCAACATCCTACGGACAGGTTACATCACAACAATTTTGGAGAAATGGGGATGATGTCGTATCGGCTGTCAATGCCATTTATGAACCTTTGCTTCAAGAGAATTATTTTGGACACTTCGAACGCACATGGGATATTCAATCTGATGACATGTGGCGTGCTGGTGATCACGCAGAAGATCAATCCATCGAATATTTTACGTATGATGCCAGCAATCCCAAACTAATTGATACATGGAAATGGAGATATGAAATGATCTCCCGGTCGAACGCTGTTCTCATCAATGCTCCAAACGGTAGAAATGGACGCATCATTAAAAAACAGGAGCCTTGGCGAAGCCTATTTTTTAAGAGGATTCAGTTACTGGAGACATTTTCTGGTGCATGGGGAAGTTCCCATTTTTGTTGAAGAAGATGTAGTAGCCGGAAACCTGAACAAGCCAAAAGCCACCCTTGACGAGGTGAAAGCCCGCATTGAAGAAGATTTGCTTCAAGCTGCGGAATTGTTGCCGGCGTCCTATCAGGCAGATCCTGATAATCTCGGGCGCGTTTCCAAGGGGACTGCATACGGACTTCTCACAAAGTTCTATGTTTATACAGAACAGTTTCAAAAGGCCATCGATGCTGGTAAAAACGTGACGGAAAATGCCAGCTATAGTTTGGCACCTACCTTTGATCAAAATTTCAACATCGAAACTGAAAATAATCCAGAACTGCTTTTCTCCATGCGATACAAAGATGGATGGACAACGGATAATACACCACAAATCTACACAACGCCACGGCCCTGGGGCGGATGGGATTTTCGCGAGCCGATCCAAGACCTCATTGATGAGTTTGAGCCTGGTGATCCACGTCTGGATTACACCGTCTTTAAAGTCGGCGATATGGTAGACCTTGGCGGTGAAGAAGGTGTACAGGAATATACGGCTGACCTTTCGCAAACAGGTTACCATTTCCGAAAATATGCTTCCTGGCGTCCAACGGGAGGCCTGAATGCAGGTCAAGATGCGCCCATCCTCCGCTCCGCCGACGTTTATTTGTTGGTAGCAGAAGCAAAGATTCGTTTGGGACAAAACGGCGATGCCGAGTTAAACGCTGTGAGAGCTCGTGCTGATCTTTCTCCTATCACAAATGCTACCATGGAAGATATCATCCATGAGCGGAGAGTAGAACTTGCTGGTGAAAATGAACGCCATCAGGATCTTCTCCGATGGGATAAAGGTGGCGTGATCGACATTGTCGATTTTTATAACCAGGACCGGGGGCCTTTGAAACCAGCGCGGGTATTTCAAAGACCGAAACACTACTACTTCCCAATACCTCAGCGGGAAATTGATCTCAGCAATGGGGTTCTGGTACAGAATGAAAATTATTAGTCTTTCTCAATATAGGTTTGTTTGGGTGAGCGTAGTTAGCGTAGAAATTCTACGCTAACTTGCTCATTTTGTAGCAATCCTTAATGGAGGTGGCTTTCTTCGATAAGAAAATTCTCCTTACCAAAATGAAATTTTCCGCACTGCTAATTTGCATAACGTTTTTACTTTCTCAGTGTAAGACGAGGAATGTTGCGGACCTGCACGGCACCTGGAAAGTTGACTCAGTGTATAGTTTTTACAACGGATTTGATATGACAAGCGCAGTTCAGGAACCATTCTACCATTTCCAGTCTGATGGACGGTTAAGAATGACCCAGGATTTGGAGTACAGATACTTTAAGTATAGTCTCCAGGGAGATTCGCTCACCTACAGCACCTTAGAGGACAAGCGCATTGATGGATTATTGATTGTTGCCCTGGACGAGGACCATTTAGTTTTGAAGAAAGATAAATCACTTCTGTTTAAAGGTGGCAACCAGCAGCGTTTTGAAATAAAATATTTTTCTAAAGTGAAATAGTGAGAAGTTGTACTTTCTGAACTTCCTAGTGCATTGTTCCTCCGAAGTTCGCTAGAAATCGTATATCCACGTCTCGCCGTCCGCACGAGCGTCCCCTCTTGAGAGGGGCTAGAGGGGAGTGTGACGCATTTGAAGCCCTGGCTGCAAATATGCTGACTGGCACACACCCCTTAGCTCCTCTCAAGGGGAGACGTCGGGAGGCAGACTTCGGTGCGGTGCCTGCGAACTCAACGTGACATTTTGCTGGCGGAAGACACAGCACTCACGTCGATAAGAGTAAAGCCAGCTACAAAATCACTTCAAATTTATTTCTCGTGACTTACCGCCAAAATCAAAGACCTCGACCGACTTTACATCAATCGGTAAAATCAATGATCTGGAGGATTGTGAAAGATAACCACTTCCATAATAAAGTTCGCGTTTCGACTTTGTCCCTTTGTTGTTCGTAATGATGGCGTACCAATCCGTCGGTCTGGTATCGATGATCTGTGCTGGCTTATTATTGCTTTCGTAAGCTAATAGATTATCGTTATTTTGAGCAGCAAGCAAGAGTGTTTTATTGTCCTTGGTCTTTAACAGAGCAAGACCCTTTGCATCACCCGTAATAGAGATTCCGCTTTCCTGACGTGAAAGCGCTTTGAAATTTCCAGCGCCATCGCCCTTCAGCAACAATCCGGTAAAGGCGTCGTATCGACCCGTGAGAACTTCAGGAGCGTAAAAATTTCCAACCAGCACTGCATCTTCAAATTCATCTCCGGTAAACTCGCCTGTGGAAATTCCAAATACCGGGGCAAACTGAGCGTCTACAGGAAGGGGTTCTAATTCCCAATGATCATTACCTTTGTTTTCAAGATATGCGGATGCAAAAATCTCGCTTTGCAAAACCGACGGTTTTGTGTCTCCAAAAAATTGCTCAAGGGTTGCATCCGCGTAGCTCGCATAGCTCGGGTACTTCTTTTTGAATGAAGTAATCTGAACCAAGATATCATCACGCGGATGAGCTGGTCGGTTTACACCCTGAATATAATGAGCGAGTATAGGATCAAGCACGCCATCCTTATTAATATCAGCCACGTACAAGCCTACGGGTTCCTTTCTGCTTGTTTTGTATCTTGAATTCAGTCCAAGATTGCCAAGGATATAATCTATATCTCCATCCGAATCAAAATCCGATCCCGCAATGCTGTTCCACCATCCCGAAGAATTTGGAATTGCATTGGGTTTATGATAAAGCTTTCCTCCTCTGTTCAAAAACAAAGTGATGGGCATCCATTCACCGACAATCATTAAATCCACCTGATTATCATTATTCACGTCTGTCCACAAGCCGGCTGTAACCATACCGATGTTTTTCAGCCCCGGCGCAATTTTATCCGTTGCATCCGTGAACACTCCTCTATTATTTTCCAAAACATAACTTTGGCCCGGCTGCGGATAGCCATGAGGTGTTAGCCTGCCTCCCACGAAAAGATCAAGATCCCCATCCTTCTCAAGGTCAGCGGCAATGACACAGGATCCGCTGGAAGTCATCTCGGGCAGTGCACCATTATTTAATTTGAAATTTCCTTTTCCATCATTAAAATAAAGGCGATGCTGATAATAAGGTGAGCCTGATTCAAACTCATTCCCGCCGCTTACAATGTATAAGTCATTGTCTTTGTCATTGTCGGCATCGAAAAGCAAAACGCCCATATCCTCTTCATACTTTCTTTCTTTTGTAAACACGCTTGCTTAAAAAACTACCATCCTTTTGCTGAATGAAAAACTTGTCCCGACTGGTTATAGGCTCCGCCTACAAAAAAGTCTTCTAATGCGTCACCATTGATATCCCCAACTGCAACACCGGGACCATTCTCCGAATATTTATGAGGAAGCAACGGTTCGATCTTAAAGTCTGCATATTCCGTCTCCTTGTGATGGTATTGAATTTTGCGAGACTCATTTGCAGGGAAAAACTTTGCTTTATAATGGCTTCTGTTACTCTCTAGCATTGGGAAAAGTATCCCGTTCAGCGTCTTTCCACTTTAATGTAATCCGCTGATCAACCGCTACGTTTTCCAATTTCTGATAGCGTTGATCGGGCCATACGATAAGCAATGAATCTAAACGAGTTGATTTTCCAAGACCCACATGAAGTTGTTGGTCAACAGAAGATTGGAAGCCTCGATATGGCGACTGTTCAAAATATTGCAATGTATCATGGCCACTAAAAAGAAAGAGTCTTGCACCATATCCCGCGCGGTTTGTGGGACTCCCCTCCAGCGAAACACGTAAAAAGTGATTATTGGACATTTCCCTTGCATGATTTTTATAAACGGATGCCGGAGTATTCGTATTGTTCGTGACGTAGTCCAAATCACCATCATTATCGAGGTCGGCGTATGCCGCGCCAGTTGAGTAGAAAGGTTGCGTAAAGCCCCATTGAATCGATTGATCTGAAAAAGTCAAATCACCATTATTTCGGAAAATGTAATGGGGAATATGGGCACCTTCCAGGCTTTCGACCGCTTTTAAAAGTTTTTTCTTGACAGATTCATTATATCCTTCGTGGACGAATTCCTGCGCTTTATAGCTTGCAAAATCCCGGTTTGTAATATCGCGCGGATATCCATTGGTAATCATCAAGTCCTTCCACCCATCGTTATCCATATCCGCAAACAATGCACTCCAACTCCAGTCCGTAGCGTGGACTCCAGAAAGCTGGCCGATTTCGCTAAAGCAGGGATCGCCGTTAGCATCCAGGCCACGGTTCAACTGAAGGGTATTTCGCATGAATTGCGGCGAATATCCATATCGTATTTCAGATCTATAACGGTCATAATTCGTAGCGCCCAACATCAATTTTTGCCTTTTATTATCAGGAGGCAACATGTCTACTTCAATAATATCTACCAGGCCATCGTTGTTGAAGTCTGAAACATCATTTCCCATCGCCGAGTAGCTCGTATGTTTAAGATATTGATCTGCCCGATCAGTAAATGTTCCATCCTGATTGTTGATGTACAACAAGTCATTTGAGAGATAATCATTTGATACAAAAATATCGGGCCAGCCGTCCGTATTGAGGTCACAAATCGATACGCCCAAGCCGTAACCTTCGATCGTGATCCCCGCTTCCACTGATACGTCCGAAAATGTATGGTCACCGTTGTTTCTATACAACCGATCTGTGTTGATCATTTCGCCTTTTAAACGTTTTGGCCGGATGATGTTTGGCCCCGTTTCGTCCGTTGTATTGGTTAGGATATAGACGTCAAGATCTCCGTCCCTGTCATAGTCAAAAAATGCTGCTTGTACAGAATGACCCGTATCCGCTAAGCCATACGCAGCAGCCTTTTCTGTGAATGTATTATTTCCATTGTTGATGTATAACTCATTTGCACGCTGCTGCGGGTTGCTAAAAGGACCGGCGTAGCAAACATATATATCAAGCCAACCGTCCAAATCAATATCAACCATAGCAACACCAGTTGCCCATTTGCCAAGGGTCCTTAGCCCTGATTTTTTGGTAATATCTTCAAACCGCATGTTTCCCTTATTGAGATACAAGCGATTACTTACCATATTACCAGAAAAGAAAATGTCCTGTAGTCCATCGTTATTTATATCCCCAATTCCCACACCTGCCCCGTTGTAGAAATATTCAAAAGTAATGATGTTCAGGTCTTCATCTTCATAGAGTTGATTTGTAAAATCTATTCCTGTGACATGCGATGGAAGTAATTCAAGGAGTGGAGTTTCGCCTTTGTTGGAACAATTACTTAATGTAATCCAGGCACCCATTAATACAATACAGGTTAATGTATTGCGGAAAGTTTTGTTCATCTTATTGGAACTCCTCACAGCATCCATGACAACACAAAAGTAGCGTCTAGATTATAAAGACGGTGTTAAGATACTGATAAGAGTTGTAAAGCTTTATAAAGATGGCATCGTAGGAAGAGTATTTTGATCGTTATAGGATCGCAAATAGCATTCTCCTTTTAGAGAATATTCGCTTTGGTCAAAGTGCAAAAGTAAATTGACCAAATACGAAAAACTGAAACTGGTTGTGATTCTTAATTTCGCGATTTAAGTCGGGTATCGTCCTGATGATACGATTGATGCGTTATAATTATTGGTTTCAAATGATGCCGATAGGACTAAAGTCCATATCGAGGACAACAAGTTCCACGGCCTTAAGGCCGTGGAAACTTGTTCTTTAATCGACACGGGCTTTAGCCCAACTTGGTTGATGCCGCTCTTATTCACTGGTCCACGCCCTAAGGCTTGTTAATGTTCCAACGAATCAATCAGCGGTAGTAACCTTGCCAAGATGTCGTCTCTTAATTTTTCGAAATCACCATTCACAGCGTCTATTCCCAGCCAATATTCCAGTTTATCCCTACCCTCTATGTTTTCCGGCAACGGAAAAAAAAGAATCACCTGATTTGCCTCATCAATATCCTTTTGAGTAATCGCCTGGGGTTTTACGTGCGGAACCGGCATATGGTCGTCCGTCAACAATTTTTTTGTCTTGGTCTGAAATTTCTGCGTCAGGGGATCGTGCCACGGGAAACGGCTTCCCAGGAAAGATTTTTCTCCTTTGCGATCTTGTTAAAATAAGATACCGCGATAATGCTTTTTGCCGATCCATGCTCACAGACAAATACAATCTTCTTTGATTGGGCATAGGATTCGAGGCTAAAAAAAGTTGCAAGTAAAATAGCCAGCCAAGTCTTTACCATAAAATCGTTAATCACATTCGTCCCTTCGACCCTTCGGTCACTAAACTATATACGAACGAATATATTTATCGGTCCGCACTTTGCCTCGATAAATCTTGCTCAGTTTAGTATTATTCAAGCCTACAAAAATGTAAACGGATTCGTCGACGCAATGTGCGTGATCTTGACACCGGGAACTTTTGGTTGTAACCATTTCGCGGCGTACTCCATACCCGCTTCTTCACTCACGGAATGACTCAGCACCAACAAAGCAGTTTTTTGTCCCATAAGTTGGCCATCTCTTACCCGTTCAACGGTTTCCCACTCTCTGGTTTCGCCACTTAAAATCAGATCCGGTTTGTATTGCTGAATCGCCGCAATCTGCATTCTGCTATCCATGTAACCAAAGGCCATGTAAATGGTCTTGCATTCTTGTTTTAAGTTGCCAATAACCCTGTACACTTGGAATACCCAACCTTTCCTTGGCAAGCGACACAATAGATTTCAACGACATAGCTGTAGGCAATGTAAGTAGCCTTGGCGTGTTGGCGTCGAAATATTTTTCCCACCCAAGCTTTATCAAATTCCCCATGATGATTCCGTCGGGTTTGTGCGAATGCCAGTAATCATGAAAACGCCATATCGCAATCTTATATTTATCCAACAAACCGATCTTGTAGCGATAAGCGTCATCTTGCTGTAGCCAATCCGTTTCGTCCTGATTATTGTAAAACGGTGTTTCATGGGCAATGATAAAATTAGCACCCGCCTTAGCAGTACGCTCAATTACTTCTATCGTAGGGAACATCGTGGTAACGATACCCGTGACTTCCTGCTCCATACTGCCTGACCTTAACTGATCGACGGTTTTTGGGAACGGTGCGTTTGGAATTTCCTTCAAAATAATATCAATCACTTGTTTTACCGTGAAAGTCTCCAACAACCCGTCCCGCTCTGGCTCAGGCCAGGTAAAGTCATTAATATGGAAGTCCCGACAAGGCCTGCTAACAGAGGATAAAAATTGTCTTCTTCCGGACAAGATATCATAATCTGCATGCTTCATGATGTGTTGTTTGTTTCGTGCGAATTCAAAACGGAAGATAGAAAGTTTTTCCTAGCCTTGTTTGTCAAAGGCTCCGATTCCGACTTGTTGTTAATGCTCTGACCGAACAAAGTGATAAAATCGGCAGATCTAGAACCAGGACGGGAGTGTATACCTGTTTGATCGTTGCGATACCAAACCTATTTACTTTTCTTGAGGATAAATTTCTACACTGTCAAAGTAAAACACGAATAAGTTCAGGAGCGTTGTGATTGTGTAAACATATTGAAGGCCCGCCAGTTAAACTAGGGAGAGCATAATGCAATTCGCGTTATGCTGCATAGAAGTAATACAAATTATAAATACTAAACAAATGGAAACATCATCTGGATTAAGTAGAGATCAATTACCGCTGTCCGAATATTTCAAAGAGGAATTACGTGACATTTACGGTGCTGAAAAACAACTGGCGCAAGCTCTTCCAAGACTGCGAAAGGCAGCCACGTCCCCAGACCTGTCAATGGCGTTCGCGGATCACCTTAGCGTCACGCAAAATCAAATTTCGCGTCTTGAACAAATTTTTGAAATATTAGGTGAAAAGGTGGAAGCAAAAAAATGCGAGGGAATGGAAGGATTGTTAAAAGAGGGAGAATCGGTCATTCAGGACACTGAAACGGGCAGTGCGACAAGAGATGTTGGTTTAATTGTCGCCGCACAAAAAGTCGAACATTATGAAATCGCCGCTTATGGAAGTTTGCGGCAATTAGCTAAAACCATCGATAAGGCAGAGATCTCTCGTATGCTTGAACAAACACTTCAAGAGGAAAAGGAAACTGACATGCTATTGTCCAACCTTGCGGAAACTTTGATCAATCAGGACGCAAGCACTGAGATCAGATAATTTTTATAATAACTAGCAAATTGAACCAGGATCTTCATCCTGGTTTTTTTTTAACCATGAAAACCGATATTATGCGTCGCACCAAGCTGTAATAATTGCGCTCCAGCCTAAATTTGCTATTTCGCATCTCGAAGAAAATTTTGTAATGTGCGTGCCTGCCCTTAATTTTATCCATAGCATTTGAAACAGAATCCAAAAGCGAACACGATTTAATTTTCCGAAATGATGACGACTCCGTTCTTGGATATTTTGAATTCTGTTATTCCTCTTAAAGGATTAACCTTCATGTTTCCGCAAGCTTCCTTCATGTCCGTAACTTGCCAGATCACAGATTTCTGGCTTTGGAAATTTCTAGGCCGATTGCACCCGCTAATCGTTCACTTTCCAATAGGCTTGTTGATTGTTGCGTTGATGCTAGAAATATTCACACTAAATAAAAAAAATCAAGAACTACGAGGAGGAATTAATTACCTTTTGATAATCGGCGCTTTTGGGGCCGCTATTTCGGTAGCCTTTGGATTGCTTCTGAAAACGCAAGACGATTATAGCGGAAGTCTTCTCACAATTCATCAATGGTCGGGCATTGCCACGGCAATCTTATCAGTATTAACGGCTAGGCTGCACGTCCTTGTTATCAAACAAAACAGGACCAATCTTCTTAAATCCTACCGGGCAATTCTCATTTTTACGGTTTTGGGCGTAACGATCGCAGGCCACTATGGCGCCGCACTTACTCATGGCGCGGATTTTCTAACCAGTGCCTTGCCAGGGAAAGCCAGAAAATCTGATTTCGACGTAGCGCAATTCACGAAAGATGAAGCTGGTAAGGCCATGAATGTAAATGAAATTGCAGCGCTCAATCTGGAAGTGAGATCAATCTTTGCTCATAACTGTTATAAATGCCACAGTTCAGAAAAAATAAAAGGTGAGCTCCGGCTTGATAAAAAAGTATTTGTAATGAAAGGCGGAGAGTCAGGCGATGTAATTAGCGCCGGACATCCTGAAGAAAGTGAAATGATCCGCCGATTGGAGTTGCCCAGGGAGGATGAAGAATCGATGCCTCCAAAAGGCAAAACGCTCACTGAAAAAGAAATTGCAACGTTGAAATTGTGGATTAAACTTGGTGCACCCTGGCCTGAAAACGCAGATGAGAAAAGTGTGTACAGGGTAGCAAAACTGGAACCCCGCAAGCCGGCCTTACCTGCGGATGAAAGCGGGTTTAAAAATCCGGTTGACCAATTTGTGAATGCATATTTTAAAGACAAAAAAATAACATGGCCGGCGCCTGTAAACGACAGGACCTATATCCGAAGAATATATCTTGATATTATCGGATTATTGCCGCCACCGGAAAAAGTAGATGCGTTTATAACGGACCCTGATCCGGAGAAACGACACAAGCTGGTGGAAGAATTGCTTCAGCGTAATGAAGACTATGCACAACATTGGCTTAGTTTCTGGAACGATGTCCTGAGAAATGATTATTCTGGAACGGGATACATCACGGAGGGTCGCTTTCAAATAACGGATTGGCTATATGAAGCCCTGATTAAAAATAAACCTTACGATGTTTTTGTGAAGGAATTGATCAGCCCCGATAAAAGATCAGAAGGTTTTATCAGAGGAATAGAATGGCGGGGCACCGTGAATGCTAGTCAACGTGTTGAAATGCAGGCTGCTCAAAATATTTCCCAGGTTTTTTTAGGGCTAAACCTCAAATGTGCTTCCTGTCATGACAGCTTCGTGAGCGATTGGACTTTAAAACAAGCCTACGATTTTGCAAACATTTTCTCGGACACAACGCTTGAAATAAACCGATGTGATGTACCGACTGGAGCGATGTCTGGTACCCGAATTATTTTCTCGGAGTTAGGTACGATTGACAGTACGGCAAATGTCGATGAAAAATTAAAGCAGCTTGCTGCATTCCTAACAGCGCCCAAGAATGGAAGGCTCTATCGCACCATCGCCAACAGGATATGGTCACAGCTAATGGGCAGGGGAATTGTTGCGCCCACCGACCTGATGGATAATGTGCCCTGGAGCCAGGATTTGCTGGATTGGCTTGCCTCGGACTTTGTGGAAAACGGAAGTGACCTTAAGAAATTGATTTTTACCATCGCAACGTCACGAACCTATCAAATGCCATCGGTGGAAATCAAAAGTGAGGAAGAAATTCTCGCTGAAGATTATACTTTCAAAGGAATGCACCGACGGAAACTATCGGCCGAACAATTTGCCGATGCCGTCAGTTCGGTGGTTTATCCCCTTTATCACGATTCCCTTAAAGCATTTAATCGTCCCAAAAAATCTGCACGTGTGACGACACCATCCAGCAGACCAGTGAGAGCGTCGCTAGTAAAGAACGATGGCTTTCTGACCGCTTTGGGTCGTCCGAACCGGGAGAATGTATTAACGGAACGAGGATCTCAGGCTAATCTGTTGCAGGCACTGGAGCTTACCAATGGAAACTCGTTTAACCATGCCTTGGAATCAGGTGCAAAAAAATGGAAACAACAATACAAGACCAATGAGGAGATTGTTCGTGCAGTCTACAAAAAAGCTTTAGGTCGTGAGCCGGATCCAGCGGAAATGCAGGTAACTTTGACCCGACTGGGCCCTTCACCCGATGATGGCGCCGTGGAAGATTTTCTCTGGGCAGTTATGTTGCTTCCGGAATTTCAATTAATTTATTAGAGGATTCGCGAAGCATTGTCAACGATATTAGATTATGATCGGAAAGTGGAATCGTAGGGAGTTTTTACAGAAGGCAAGTGCCGCAACGATGACTGCTTTGGCGGCCGGCATGCCGATGAGCGGCCTCCTCAGTTCGTGTGTTAAAAATAAAATCAAATCAAAAGCCGATACTATCATTCTGCTATGGATGGCAGGAGGAATGGCTCATACGGATACTTTTGATCCAAAGAAATATACTCCCTTTCAAAAGGGCATGCAGGCCAATAGTGTGTTAAGCACTTTTAAGTCAGTACCCACTGCGTTAGATGGAATTCGATTTTCGGAAGGCCTCGAATCCATCGGAAGTGTAATGAACCTGGGCACGATTATTCGTTCGTATGTTGCTGCCGATCTTGGCCACATCCTGCATTCAAGACACCAATACCATTGGCATACCTGTTACGAACCTCCTCAAACAGTGGCTGCCCCGCATATCGGTTCGTGGATCGCCAAAGAACTAGGTCCAAAAAATCCTGTGATGCCAGCATTTATTGATATTGGTCAGCGCTTCACCGTGGGAGAGGCTGAGGAACTAAAAGCATTCCATACTGCCGGTTTTTTGGGGAATGAATTTGCCCCATTTTTTATTCCGGATCCGAGGTCTGGCCTGGAAAGCGTGAAACCTCCTGTGGGTATGAGCTATGAGCGTTTTGAAAAGCGTAACCAATTGTACAATGAATTAATCAACAAGAGTCCCGTTGGCGAATTCGGCAGCGATTATCAAAAAGAATCGTTGAAACGTTCGATGGAACAAGCGTACATGTTGCTTAATTCTCCTGAAGCGCAAGCCTTTGATTTGAGCAAGGAACCAAAGGAAAGTTATGACATATACAACACCGGACGGTTTGGATTGGGATGCCTGCTTGCCCGAAGGCTCACAGAACAAGGTGCAAGATTTATCAGTGTGACAACAGAGTACGAACCATTCAAGGGTTGGGACACACACGAAAATGGATATACACGCCTGGTGGATATGAAAAAACAAATTGATCGTCCCGTAGCCCAGTTGATAAAAGATTTGAAACAATCAGGACACCTGGATCGAACACTCGTCATTTTAGCCAGTGAGTTCAGCCGCGACATGATGGTGGAAGGCCGCCCGGGCGCTAAAGTTAAAGAGCAGGTAGAGCAACCGGATGTCATTCAGGAAATCAAACATTATGGCATGCATCGCCATTTCACCGACGGATGTTCCATCTCTGATGTTTGGTGGTGGTATTAAGCAGGGCTTTGCTTATGGTAAAACTGCAGATGAACGGCCTTGCAAAACAATAGAAAAGCCCATCAAAATTGATCAGATACACCAGACGTTGTATCATGCCCTGGGCATTCCCGAAGATGCCAATTATGTGATTGAAAAAAGACCATTTTATACAACGCCCGATGGCAAAGGCGTGGCCGAAATGGAATTATTTGCTTAGCACCCGCGTGCCTTCGACAATATAATCTTGTAATTGCAAGTTGTGAATGCATACAGAAACGTGCAAATCGTAGTTCACACGGCGATGAGATTCTGGCATCTTTCAAACGTCCTCTTGTCAAGGCGATTTCCGCAACAAGCAGGCGAGACTTTTTAAAAAAAGCCAGCACAGGACTTACTGTTGGAATTGGTTCCTTGTTCATGGCGTCCTCCGCATCAGCTTCAAATGTCAATGACGCCAGTCTTCAAAGCAAAGAGATTTTTAGAAATAAGGCTATAGCAAACGGAAAGGCTAGCGTAATGACGATCCTTCACACAGCCGATATACATGGACAGCTATTGACGCATGATGAGCTCTTTATCGAGGAAGGTAAACCGGTCTACAAAAAACGTGGTGGCTATGCTACATTGAAAACAATGATCAATGAGCTCAGGAGTCAAAATCCCAATAATACGATACTTATTGATGGAGGTGACTGCTTCCAGGGAAGTGGCGTTGCTGCGCTAAGTAAAGGAAAGGCTATTGTCCCTTTGATGAACGATCTGGCTTACGACCTCATATTGCCTGGCAATTGGGAAGTCATTTATGGTAAGGCGATGATGATGGAAGACATGTTCGGTTACAATGCACCGAAGGTCTGTGCCAACATGTATCATAAAGACGAAAAAAATGTTGTTGGTGATTTGATTTTCCCACCTTATTATATCAAAGTCGTCGGCGGAATAAAAGTCGGGTTCATTGGTTACAATGATCCCTTGACAGCGACCGGCAATCCCCGGCATACAGCGACGGAATTGCGTTCACCCATCCTGAAACGAACGTTGCAAAATATATCGAGAAACTTCGTAAACAAGAAAAATGTGATCTTGTGGTCCTCGTGACACATATGGGTTTGGCGCAACAGGTTGGCCTCGCGGATTCGCCCATGATAAAAGGTGTCGACTACATCCTTGGTGCAGATACACATGAAAGAATTCGACAGCCCCTTGCGCGAAAATTTGCAAGGGTTACAGAGCCTGGCGCCTTTGGTTCATTCGTCGCCAGGCTTGACATCGCTATGGAAGATGGCGTCATCAAAGAACAGTCTTATCAACTTCTCGATGTAGACCCTGATCGATATAAAGAGGACGAGGTGATGAAGTCGTTGGTACACAAAGCAAGGGAGCCTTACAAAGAAAAAATCGATCGTGTCATTGGAACAACTAAAACTCCTTTGGTCCGGTACTACATCCTTGAAACCCCGATGGACAATTTTATTACGGATGCCGTGATGTGGAAGTTCCATCCCGATATCGCGCTAAGCAATGGATTTCGTTTTTGTCCTCCCCTGGTTCCAGATCCTAAAACCGGTCTCGCTGAAATAACGGTTGACTTTCTATGGAATATGATTCCGGAAGACAGCGAGGCCAAGCAAGGAACAATCACGGGAAAACAATTGTGGGACTATATGGAAACGGAACTTCACAACGCTTTTGCAAAAGATCCCGCCAAAAGATTTGGTGGTTGGGTG
>CAWEZB010000019.1:0-19790 GCA_963813425.1 uncultured Bacteroidota bacterium | reverse complement strand
GTGAAGGCTGTTCCAAATTTTACGGGGGCAACTTATAGTAACCTACCAGCCGGACAATATACGGTAGTCGCTACACGCAATTCTACTCAATGTAGCTCCGCTCCTGTCACAATCACGATTACGACCACTGCTCCTCCCGTTGTGGCAACAACTATTGTATCACCTC
Source organism: uncultured Bacteroidota bacterium (assembly GCA_963813425.1). GTDB lineage: Bacteria > Bacteroidota > Bacteroidia > Cytophagales > Cyclobacteriaceae > Chryseolinea. The sequence continues at coordinate 19,624 of CAWEZB010000019.1, read as the reverse complement.
AAACCTCATGTGATCCAAATCAATCCAATGGGTCAGCTTCAGCTGCTGTAGGTGGCGTGACTGCCGGTTATACGTTTGAATGGTTCAAGGGACAAAACACTTTACTTGCTAATCGCATTTCAACGACTAGCCTGGCCACTGACTTAAAATCAGGAATTCCTTATACGGTGAAGGCAACGAGTATTGCGACCGGATGTACGGATACAGAGGAAGTGACTATTCCTTTTGCGGTGGTTACTCCAACGATCACACTTGCTTCATCATCGAATACCACACAATGCGTGCCTGCTAACGGATCCATTACCGTTTCTGTAAGTCCAGGGACTCCAGCAGACTACACATTCTCCTGGTATAATGGTAACGGGGTAAAAGTGACGCCTGACTTTTCGGATACGGATGAAACACTCAGCGGTTTACCTGCCGGAACCTATACTGTTAAAGGCGTCTTCAATTCCCGTCATTGTCAAACTGCTCCATTAACGATTACTATAAATGACAATTCACCTAAAATAACCTTTAATCCAACCAATATGATCCGACCCAGTGATTGTAATGACAATCACGGAGAAATAACGGTTGCAGTATCCGCTCCTGGCAACACAACAGGATTCGACTTCGAATGGCGAGTGGGCCAGGAACCTTTTTCCGGACCTGCACTTGCAACGGTTTCCAACACTTCAACTACAAGTACGGCGTCATCATTGATGACCGGCATTTATACATTGATCGCCACAAACCGCCAAACGGGATGTTCAGCTTCAGAAATCTTCAGTCTTCCATTTGATGATGCCCAAGTATTGACTTTCCAAAGCAAGCTGAATGTCGACAACTGCGTACCGGGCAACAATGGATTTATTGAAGTTCTACTTACACCGACCGCGGGCTACGTCGATAGTGACTACCGCATCGACGTTTATGAAGGCAAGAACGATCTCGGCGCAGCTGCCCCTGTATTTTCGTCGGCTAATGGTGTGGGTACTCAAGCACTTTATAATTGGTCAGGTTTAGAGCCGAAGTTCTACACGTTCGTTGCTGTAACCACTAATCCCATACGCGCAACATTTAATTGCCGTTCAGTACCCGTAACCGTAGAAGTACAACAGCAAACTGTGAACCCAGCATTTACCGCTAATCCATCCGTGAACAACGTGAACTGTGTGGGCGCAATGGGCACGGGTCAGCTTTCAGTAAACATTACAAATCCGGCAGACTACTCGTTTGCATGGCATGTAGGCACTGATGTATCCACTCCTGTGTTTTCAACAACAGCCACAGCCACGAACCTTGTTGCGGGAAAATATACGGTCGAAGTCACAAAAAATTCAGGAACTTCAGCAGGGTGCTTTTCAACTGCCACCTATGAAGTATTCGATGATCTGCCGGTTATTTCGATTGCCTCTACAGACATCACTGTCACCGACATCGATGCATGTAACGCAATGAATGCGGGTACAGCTACAGTGAACTTTGTCACGGAATCAGGAAGTCAGGCACCTGTCGCGAACTATGACTTCGAATGGTACTCTTCTAGCAGCTCCGGGCCACAACTTATCGGAGGTGCAACAACCAATGTGCTTTTGAATCAGGCTGCTGGAACTTACTATGTAAAAGCTATTAATAAGGTAAGCCAATGTAGTGCAGGCGAAATGATCGAGTTTAACATTCTCGATAAAACAATGAATACCGTGGGCGTGGATTTAATTTCCTTTGTCACCCCAACACAGTGTTTAAAACCTTCCAACATTACTGGTTCCCTTGAAGTTTTGGCAACCGGAAATGGCGCAAGCTACACGTATACCTGGTACGCCGGACAATCAACAGCAGGCCCCCCGTTAACCACAGGTGCACTCGCTCAGACTCTTGCTGCTGGCTTTTACACGGTTAACGTATTGAACAATACAACACAGTGCGATGTAACAGAAACCTATGAATTACCGCTGGACATCATGCCGGTTTCAATGACTGCCTCGGCCGAACCGCTTACGGTCTGTATCGATACCCAAAAAGACGGAAGTGTATTTGCTACTGTAACCAACGGAAGCAAAAACGAATACTCCTATAACTGGTATGCTGGCACTGTAAAAGCCACCGAAGATTTTACCAGCACGCCACTCGCACCGGTCAGTGGCCTTGCAGTAGGAAACTATATTGTAAAAATCGCCGACCTGATGGACGCTGCATGCGTGACTTCAGATACCGTTCGGGTTGACGACGGAAGAATTTTCCCGATTGTTGCTGCCGAGCCCCTTGCGCCGGTTACTATTTGTGATCCTGCGCGTCCGGATGGGGTCGCCGCTGCCAATGTTGGTGGTGACATTATTTACCATCAATTCGACTGGTTTAATAACGCACCCCCTACTGGAGCTCCTTTCTTCACCGGCTCGCATGCCTCAAGCCTGCAAGCAGGTTTATACTCGATCATCGCAACCAACATCGTGAGTGGCTGTTCTGATACAACACAGGTGAACATTGATATTAAGCAGGTACCGATTCCGATGCCTCAAATTGAAATTATATCGATGGTGACTAGTTGTATCTCGGACAATGGAGCGCTTTCAGCCGCCGTTGATGGCAACACCTCCGACTATGTATTTGATTGGTATATTGGAACCGTCGAAAAAAGCACCCCGGATTTCGTCGGAGAAATCTACGATAGCCTGGCAGTTGGACCATACTCCGTTACCGCGACGAGCACGATCACGGGTTGTAAATCGCCGATTGCTACAGAAGAAATACTTCATGAGCCTAAATACCCTGACTTTAGTGTCACAACGGTGCCGACGGTATGTCGTGAAGACTCAAGTGAACCGTCAACAGGTTTTGCGGCCCTCTTTATGACAAATAGCGTTGACACAGATTCGATCATCTGGAGAAGAGACGGCGCTTTTATTGCCACAGGTCCACTTGTCACAGGTCTTGATGCTGGATTTTACGATGTCACTGTCATTTCATCCTTGGGTTGTGAGACCACGAAGACCTTCGAGGTAAAGACCGAAATCCATCCTTTCAACGGAGTTTCAAGAAACAATGACGGCCAAAATGATATTTTCCACATCAACTGTATTGAAAGCTTCCCTTCCAACATGGTGAAGATCTTTAATAGAGCTGGTACGATGGTCTACGAGGCGGAAGGCTATGATAACAATGGAACGTACTTCGACGGCCAATCGAACAGAGGGATAAGCGTAATGGGAACTGTGCTGCCCGGTGGAACATATTTTTATATCATCGACAAGCGTGATGGCTCTAAGCCGATCGCTGGCTACCTGGAAATTGTAAATTAAAGTCATATGACTACGACTCGAAAGAGCATTTTTTTAACTGCATTTCTCACACTGGTGATTGTTGTGCACGGGCTTGCGCAGCAATACCCGGTGTTTACCCAGTACTACTTCAATGAACTTGTGATAAACCCCGCGTATGCCGGTAGTCAGGTTCAATTGAGTCTTACGGCAATGTATCGCAACCAATGGGTAAACTTCCCTGGAGCACCCAAAACCTTTAGCATTAGCGGTCACACCGCGCTTGCAAAAAACAAAGTTGGCGTTGGCCTCTTGGTCAACCACGATGAAATCGGTAGTTACAAGAATGAACATATATATGCGAACTATGCCTATAAAATTCATTTTCAAAATTCAACACTGGCCATGGGCCTTCAGGCGGGAATTAATTTACTAGGCGCTGATTACAGCAAACTCGATTTGCAAACTCCAGGCGACGCAGCCTTTTACAATATCTTGAACGTTGTAAAACCGAATTTCGGAGCGGGTCTTTTTTATAGCAAAAAGAATTTCTTTGTCGGATTCTCCGTTCCTTTTATTCTCAATAACAAGATCGCTAACAATGTCGAGGGATTGTTGGGCGAGTTAAAGGAAGCACGTTATTACTTCCTTCGTGCTGGTGCAGTGCTACCGTTGGACAGACTCAATAAAGTGAAGGTCAACCCTTCTATTTTGGTACGTCAGCAGGAAGGTCAGCCGTTGAGCGTCGACATCAACACTGCAATTATTTTCTACGATGTATTCAGTGCCGGAGTTTCATATCGCACGGGAGATTCCTTTATATCCTTTATCGACTTAAAGATCAGTGAGAAATTTCACTTTGGATACTCTTACGACTGGACCCAATCGGATCTGAATCGCTTTTCAAATGGAACCCATGAGTTCATGCTAAATTACCGTACCCGCATCAGAGGGGTGCATAAGAATCCGGAGTGCCCTCACTACTATAGCTACAGGTAGTCTTAGAGGTTGTAAGAGGTAATCGGTGGTCGGTAATCGGTAATCAGTAATCAGTAGGTGTTATTGTAAATAGCGCAATTCAAATGGTAGGTGGTTCTGATGGTAAGGCGTGAGATGTTAGATGTAAGTTGTCAGATGTAAGATGTAAGATGTAGTAGGGAGCAAAAAATCGTGGAGCCTGGTAAAGGAGTCCAATAACTCACCCGTTGAGAATGCCACGATAGACACCAAGCCATACAGCCTGGAACTAAAACAATATTATCGTCGAAAACTAGCTGAAGGAAAAAGGCCCTTTTCTGTACTCAATGCTGTAAGTTGATAAGTCGAGTTCTCCGTGTGCATAAAAAATCAACGCAAGTCTCAAACACAAAAAATTATCAGCTGGCGCTTGCTTGAACCATAGAAATCACAAAGGTGATAATCACTCCAACTTACATCTTACATCTTACTACTTACTACCTACATTCAAATCCGATTACCGATCACTGATTACCGATTACGAACTACAACAACTTAGCGTCCATTACAATCTCCCTCGTCACATGATAAAATTCTTTGTGAATATTAAAGGGTGGTTGTCCGTCTTGTTTTTTAATGTAAGTCCCATCTTCCCTCAAGATGTAGGCATTCTGATTGTCCTTTAAATTGTAACGAAGGTTATTGATTGCCTGCTTCTTTAATATTTCTTCGTCGAGTAAAAAAAGGGATTCTATTCTACGGTCAAAGCTGCGAACCATTGCATCGGCGCTCCCGATATACACCTTGGGATTGCCAGCATTATGAAAATAATAAATTCGCGAATGTTCAAGGTATTCGCCAACGATGGAAATTACTTCAATATTTTCGCTTAGTCCTTTTCTGCCCGGTCGAAGGCAACACATACCGCGCACTACAAGTTTAATCTTTACGCCAGCCTTTGAAGCTTCGTAAAGCTCATCGATAAATTCTTTGTCCTGAAGCGAATTCAATTTGATCACCACACCCGCGGGAATTCCATTCCGCGCGTTTTCCGCTTCACGTTTTACAAGGTTACTGAGTTGTATTCTCATATCCCGTGGCGATGTGATCAGATTCCGATAGGTAGAGGGTTGGGAATGCCCCGTGATAACGTTAAAAAATTCCGAGACATCATTTGCATAAACCTCTTTCGTGGTCAGCAAGCCGATGTCGACATATAACCTTGACGTGGATTCATTATAATTTCCGCTGGAAAGGTGAACATAACGGTATACCTTGTCTTCTTCCTCTTTTCGAACTATTAAAAGTAGTTTAGTATGTGTTTTTAAACTGCTAACACCGTAAATGACAAAACATCCTGCTTTCTGCAATCGTTGAGCTTCCCTTAAATTGTTTTCTTCATCGAAGCGCGCCTTCACTTCAAATAGCACAGAAACGTGCTTTCCATTTTCCGCGGCTTTGAGCAACGCAGAGGTTATCCGCGATTCCCGGGCAACGCGATAGATGGTTATCTTAATAGACAACACATCAGGATCATCGGCTGCTTTTTCTACCAGTTCCAGTACCGGCTCCATGGAATTATAGGGATGATGCAATAAAATATCCCTTTCTTTCAGCACTTCAAAAAGGTCGCGCGTACCATGCTCTGGAAAATTCAATGGCTTGATCGGCTCAGGTAAATGTGCACGTTTGGCTTTGAATTCCTTATGACCAATGATCTGGAGCAATCCGGAAAAATCGATCATACTCTCCGAAGGCGTATAAAATATATTGTGTTCGTCCAAATCCCATTGGATCCGTAAAAGTCGCATCATCCATGGGTCCGGATTCGCTTCCACCTCCATCCGCACCACCCTGCCCGTTCTTCTTGTTTTTAATTTAACACGCAAGTCCTCCAGAAAATTTGACTCGATATCTTCACTCTCCTCCAAAGTAAAGTCTCCATTTCGATTGATCCGAAATAAATTTGTGCTAATGATTTCGACGTTCCTGAAAAGCGTATGAACATTGTTCCGGATAATCTCTTCTATTGGTATGAATTGAAGCGTTTCACCTTCCCACAATTCATAAAATCTCGGAAGATTTTGCGGAACCTGAATAAAAGAAACTTTTTGCTGATTTTGGTTTTCAGTTGGATTTCTGGACACCACACCCAACAAAAGCCGGTTGTTCATTAAAATCGGAAATGTATGATAGCTATCAAAGACCATCGGCGTTAACATCGGAAAGATGGTCTTGGTAAAATAATCGTTTACCTTTTGCGTATTCTCGACAGACAACTCATCATAACAAACAATAGCAAAGCCGTTGTTAAGGAATAACGGGCGCAAGTGATTTTTGTAGTATTCGTTTTGAACGCGGCAAAAGCTCCTGGTTTCGTTAAGCAACAGAATTCTAAACGGCTCTTCCCGTAATCCACTATAATCAAACCGCTCCTTGCCGTAGTCAAGGTAGTTATATAGACTCCCTAACCGGATCGTACAAAATTCATCTAAGTTTGAAGACGTTATGGAAAGGAATTTCAACCGGTCGAAAATACTTCGATCAGTGTGCATAGCCTGATCGAGAACGCGATAATTAAACTTGATCCAGCTTAGATCACGGCTTATATAATTACTTTCCTCAATCAGGTGAGCAATTTTTTCTTCTGCTAATACATCCTCCATAGAACTCCGCTAAAAATGAAAACTAAATATCAACGCGTGCATACTTTGCGTTTTTCTCGATGAACTCTCTGCGAGGCGCAACCTCGTCGCCCATAAGCATGGAAAACAAGTGATCTGCCTCTGCTGCGGATTCTATACTGACTTGCTTTAATGAACGTTTAGCGGGATCCATCGTAGTCGTCCACAATTGCTCCGGATTCATTTCTCCAAGACCTTTGTAACGTTGCACGCCAACGGAATCCTCTTTTCCACCTGCTAACGCTTTAACGATAACTTCACGTTCTTCCTCCGTCCAACAATAGCGCTCCTCACGCCCCTTCTTAACCAAATAAAGCGGCGGAAGCGCAATGTATACGTAGCCATTCTCAATCAGGTCTTTCATGTACCGAAAGAAAAACGTAAGGATCAACGTACGAATATGACTTCCATCCACGTCGGCATCGGTCATAATAATAATTTTATGATACCGAAGTTTGTTCATGTTGAGGGCTTTATCATCTTCCGGCGTTCCAAAACTCACGCCTAAAGCCGTGATCATGTTCTTGATTTCTTCGTTATCGTAAATCCGATGTTCCTGTGCTTTTTCAACATTTAAGATCTTACCGCGGAGTGGAAGTATGGCCTGAAAGTTCCTGTCCCTTCCCTGTTTCGCTGAGCCGCCAGCGGAATCACCTTCCACCAAATACAACTCGCAAATACTAGGATCAGCGCTCGAGCAATCAGCAAGTTTTCCAGGAAGTCCCGTACCCGACAAAACATTTTTTCGCTGCACCATTTCACGTGCTTTACGTGCCGCATGGCGTGCCTGTGCAGCTAATATCACCTTGTTGACAATAAGCTTGGCCTCGCGAGGATTTTCCTCAAGATAATTTTGCAACGCTTCACCTACCGCCTGGTCTACCGCACCCATAACATCGGAATTCCCAAGCTTGGTTTTGGTTTGACCCTCGAACTGAGGTTCTGCCACCTTTAACTGAGATTACTGATGTGAGTCCCTCACGGAAATCATCACCACTGATATCTATTTTTACTTTGTCGAGCAGGCCTGATTTATCGGCATAAGTTTTTAATGTGCGTGTCAATGCTCTGCGAAATCCAGCAACGTGCGTTCCACCTTCGTGCGTATTGATGTTGTTTACATACGAAACAAGATTTTCGGTAAACGACGTGTTGTAGCTCATTGCTACCTGAATAGGGATTTCCCCTTTATCATTTTCAATGTAGATCGGCGTCTGGATAAGTTTCTCACGGGTAGAATCGATGTATTCTACAAATTCCCGCAGACCTCCCTCGGAGAAAAATTCATCGCCGCCGCGGCTCACCCTTTTCATCCTTCTCGCGAAGGTCCGTAAGGGAAATTCGGATCCTTGTGTTTAGGAACGCCAGCTCACGAAGGCGGGTCGCGATTGTCTCGTAGTTGTACACCGTGACCGGGAAAATCTGTTTGTCAGGCAAAAAGTGCACGGTAGTGCCCTTCTTTTCTGAAGGCCCGATCACCCGAACCGAATATTTTGGAACTCCACGCTCATATTCCTGTTCAGATGTTTTACCGTCTCGGAAAACGGTAACATGGAGCATTTCGGATAATGCATTCACACACGAAACACCAACGCCGTGCAGACCTCCGGAAACTTTGTAGGTATTTTTATCAAATTTACCCCCTGCGTGCAAAACGGTCATTACCACTTCCAGCGCTGATCGTTTTTCTTTCTCGTGCATGTCGGTAGGAATACCCCGGCCGTTATCTACGACGCGTATGGAATCATCCTCCAGAATAGTCACTTTAATATCATCACAATAACCGCCTAAAGCTTCATCAATTGAATTATCAACGACCTCCCAAACAAGGTGATGCAAACCCCTTACACTAACGTCTCCGATATACATCGCAGGCCTTTTCCGCACTGCTTCCAACCCTTCTAGAACCTGGATATTATTGGCTGAATAATCAGCCGGAACTTTACCTGTATTTTCACTCATGTTATACTTGTTAGAACCGTCAAAAATAATGCTTTTGGGGTTATAAAAAGAGAATATTTTGGACAAATATTGAGGGGATTTTGAAGGCGTTACGGCCACTGCGAAGGAATGGTTTACGTCTTGTAAAATTGTCTCACGAGGTTCTCAAGAACTCCGACTTTAAGCCCGAAGCTTTCTTTTTTAATGGAGCTAAAAGTTATTCCTTCATAAGCAGTTCTCTTCCTTTGATCAAATCTTCCCGGAGTTCTTCACTAACGCCCGGATAGTCAATTTTCAAGACTTTTAGTTGCCTATGGATGATGCCTGCGATCGCGAGGCGCGTGTACCATTTATCGTCGGCGGGAATGACATACCAGGGAGCGTAAGCGGCAGAAGTCGCGCTAATGGCTTCTTCATAAGCCCGGTGGTAGTCATCCCAGCGTGCGCGTTCACGCAGATCGTCGATTGAAAACTTCCAGTGCTTGTCAGGTTCCTCAATGCGTTCCAAAAAACGTTTCTTTTGTTCGGCTTTCGATAGATGGAGAAAAAATTTCAGAATGATAGTCCCATTCTGCCAGATATTTTTTTCAAAGCGATTGATCTGCTTGAATCGTTGCGTCCAGAATTTTTTATCAATCTTTTCGACCGAGTCTATGCCAGGCAGCTGCTCTTTAAGAATGAGTTCCGGATGTACGCGAGTCACCAATACATTTTCGTAATGCGATCGGTTATGAATGGCGATTTCACCCCGCCCTGGCAATGCTATGTTGTGGCGCCACAAATAATGATGATCAAGCTCCTGGGGCGTAGGCGCTTTAAAACTGAAAACCTTTACTCCCAATGGATTAAACCCGGACATGATATGTTTTACGGCACTATCTTTTCCGGCTGCGTCCATCGCCTGCAGAATAATCAGAACACTATATTGATTTTGCGCATATAGCTTTTCTTGAATCTCGGCCAGGTGTTGACGTCCCGTTTCAAGCAATTCCCCTGCTTCCGATTTATTCAACCTTTTTCCTTCGTAATCGGTTGGATAATTTTCAAGATTGACCTCGGTGCCGGGCTGTACTTTAAGTTTATTGATCTCAATAAAATCTTCCTCTGCAAGCATAATCGTGGATATACATTCTAAAATATGAAATAGCAGCTAATAATTCGGCCATCATATTCCTTTTACAAATTAAAAATTGAAAAAAAACCACGCGACAATTTTACTTTCTATCGAGCAACTTTAAATTAAAATAAAGCAGTAGAAATCGATTGAATAGCAAGAATTTTCAAGTAAATTGTTATATCCAACAAAACCCAAATGCCATGAAAACATCTGCCCGAATTTTCTGTGTATGCATCCTGGTTTGCATTGTGGTTTCGACGTCTGCTCAAAAAAATGAAATTGATGCAATAAAGAGTTTAATCGAAAGAGAAACCCTAGCCTTTAACGAAATCGATTATAAAACATGGGCCTCGACCTGGTCACAAACTCCCTATGCTTTTTGGTCGTTTGCGGATACCACCGACGTTAATTCCTTTTCCGGATGGCAAACTATCAATGCTGCATTCACTGAATATTTTCAGACCGCTAAACCCGCGAAGGTCACGATTGATCGGAAGTGGTTGGAAGTAAAAGTCTGGGGTAACGCTGCCTATGCTCGCTATACGCAAATTGTTCATGATAACACTGCCCGCCCACCTCAAGCTCAGGTTCGCGTCCTGGAAAAAGTAAAAGGTGACTGGAAGATTGTTGTCGTAACTGTTATAGCCATTGAAAAAGATAACGAGCCTAAACTTTAAAACAAGGATCTAGTATTGTCTGGATCGTAGCATGACCAGCGTGCATGCGTGAAGAACTTCTACGCCGTGTTGCCGGGCAAGGTCTTCAAACTCCTCATTTTCCGTTCCCGGATTAAAAATGATGCGTTTAGGTTTTAGGCTGAGCAGGTAATCATACCATTCGGGCTGGCGATGAGGACCTATATAAAGTGTAATGGTGTCGATATCTGTTAGCGTGGGCTTCTCTCGAATATTTAGAATTTTATTACCCTCAATCTCTCCTTTCTGGATACCTAACAATACGGTATCATGCTTATATTCAGCTAACATCGTTGCCGCTAGGTGCGCATATCGCGATTGATTAGGTGATGCTCCCACTACTACTGTTTTTTTCAACGTTGCTGTTTTATTTTTTTTAAAAAATCTATTAATAACGCCCTGTTATTGAACCAATAGCCTAATAAAACATCCCAATTCAAATAAAGTGCATACTTTTAGCGTTTTATTTCAGTTTATGAAAAAGTATCAGGCTATCTTACTCCTCCTCATTACAGGTCTTACGCTACCTGCATCAGGCCAATCCAAAAAAACTGACAACTATCAGTATACTGTTGACTTGACCCACGTGGTAGACGACAAAGTAAAAGTTGAGCTTTTAGCCCCTCGCATTTCATCAAGTGAAATAACGTTTTACCTACCTAAAATTGTCCCCGGTACGTATGCCATTGCAGACTACGGCAGGTATGTAGCCGATTTTAATGCCCTCGACAAAAAAGGAAGAGCCCTTCCTGTTGAAAAGATAAATGACAACGCGTGGAAAATCAAGAATGCCACACGCCTTCATAAAATCAACTATTGGGTAAATGACTCCTATGATACTGAAGTAAGTGGTCCAAAAATCTTTGAACCGGCAGGTACCAATATTGAAGAAAACAAAAACTATCTCATCAACAGTGCGGGGTACTTCGGTTACTTCGAAAATATGAAAGAATCACCTATTGTTTTAAATGTGATACGTTCGAAGGATTTTTACGGATCTACCGGACTCATTCCGCAAAAAGCGGGTGAACCGCTAACTTCAATCAAGCTTGAAAAAGGATCTGCTGCCTCGGACCAACGTGTCGACACTTACGTAGCAGTCGATTATAGTGAGCTTATTGACTCTCCGTTGATGTATAGCAAGCCTGATACCGCTATTATTAAAGTTGGGAATACAGAGGTATTAATTGGCTCATACTCTCCCACACAAATGATAAAGGCAAAAGATATTGCCAACAGTGTTCGTGAAGTATTGCTGGCACAAAAGGAATATCTTGGTGGCAACTTGCCCGTGAACAAATATGCCTTCATATTTTATTTTACAGACAAGCCAGTCTATTCTTATGGCGCATTGGAGCATTCCGGTTCTTCTTTTTATTTTATGCCTGAACGGCCCATCGAAGAGATGAATCAGCAACTCCGCGATTTCGCGGCGCATGAATTTTTCCACATTGTTACACCGTTGACCATTCACTCGGAAGAGATCGATAATTTCGACTACAACGACCCGAAAATGTCTCAGCATTTGTGGTTGTATGAAGGTGTTACCGAATATTTTGCTGGCAATATGCAGGTAAAGTATGGGTTGATTACGCCTGAACAATACCTGGATGTGGTGCGTGAAAAAATTCTTACTGCTGAAACCTTTTACGATACGGTCCCTTTCACAGACATCAGCAAGTTTACACTTAACGAGTACAAGGAGCAATATTATAATGTGTATCAAAAAGGCGCCCTGATCGGAATGTGCCTCGATATCAAGCTCAGGCAACTTTCCGAAGGCAAATATGGTCTTCAAAATCTCGTTGCCGATCTCTCTAAAAAGTACGGCAAGGCAAAACCATTTGAAGACGCTAAGCTTTTTGATGAGATTACCGCTCTAACCAAACCGGAAATAGGAGAATTTTTAAAGACAGTACGTCGGCGGTCCCGAAAGGCTTCCGTTAAAGGAAATATTTGGATTAGTCGGTGTAAAATATATCGAAAAATTCATCAGCCCCGAGCTGACGTTGGGATTGGAAAGCAACGCTGTGACTATCACCGAGGAAGGGGGCACACCCAAACTTGCCATTGCAAACGCTCAGCTTCTCAATGCGCAAGGCAAGGCGCTGGGATTCAAGGACGGAGATGTCCTTATCAAAATCAACGGCGAACTCATACCATACGACGATCAATTCAAAGCCTTTTTTGAACGCCAGCAGCAAGGTCTGCAGCACGGAAAAAAACTTTCTTATACGGTCCTTAGGAAAAACGAAGGAGGTACATCCCAGGAAGTTGAACTCTCGGCAGATACCATGGTAGTTGACCGCGAGGTGAAGCATTTACTAGGCTTTGACGAACAGGCCACTCCAGCCCAACTGGCGCTAAGACAATCCTGGATCAGCAAATAGGTTCAGGCGGGCTTCACTTTTATTGCGACGGCTTCGGCACATCGTTCTCCGTCGATTGCAGCAGACACAATTCCTCCTGCATAACCAGCTCCTTCGCCACAGGGAAATAACCTGCTAATCTGAGGATGCTCCAATGTCACTGCATCTCGTGGTATTTTTACCGGAGATGACGTCCGGCTTTCAACCCCTACGACCTGTGCATCGTTGGTCAGATAACCTTTCATTTTTGTTCCGAAATTTTTAAAGCCTTGCTGAAGTGCAATAATGATGTTTCGAGGTAAAACTTCTTTCAGGTCAACGGAACTCAAGCCCGGCTGGTACGAAGTTTCAAGCAACGTAGAGGATATCCTGTTTTCGACAAAATCCACCAAACGCTGGGCTGGCGCAGCTTGTGTTCCGCCGGCGACCTGGCAGGCTTTCTGTTCAATGGCAGCCTGAAATAACAATCCTGCCAGTGGCCCATGTTCCTTAAAATCCTTAAAGTCATTGTGATCCACCGACACGACAATTCCCGAGTTCGCAAATTTTGAATCTCTGCGTGAAGGGCTCATCCCGTTGACAACGATCTCACCAGGCGCCGTTGCCGCAGGCACGATGAATCCTCCCGGACACATACAAAAAGAAAATACGCCTCGCTCCTGCCCGCTTACAGAAGCCTGGTGCACCAGTGCATAGGATGACGCCGGCAAGTATTCTCCCCTATCGGGAAAACAATGATACTGCACCTGATCGATTAAATTTTGCTGATGTTCAACCCGAACACCCAGCGCAAACGGCTTTGCCTCAAGCAAAATGTGTTTACGATGTAATAGGTGAAATATGTCGCGGGCCGAATGGCCGGTTGCAAGAATGACGGCTTCACCAGGAATACTACTACCGTCCTGTGTTACGACACCTTTGATAACATCACCTTGTAAAATCAGGTCACTTACCCTGGTATTAAAATGAATTTCACCGCCTGCATCCAAAATACTTTGCCGGAGCGTCGCCACCACCCGAGGTAATTTATTTGTTCCGATATGGGGATGAGCATCGAACAAAATCTCATCCATTGCTCCATGCGCAACAAGAATTTCAAGGATGCGCCTAACGTCGCCCCTTTTTTTTGAGCGCGTATACAATTTACCATCCGAATAGGTGCCAGCGCCTCCTTCACCAAAACAATAATTTGACTCGGGGTTAACAAGGTGATCTTTATTTATAGCGGCAAGGTCCCTTCTTCGAGTCTGCACATCATTACCGCGCTCTAATACGATCGGCTTAAATCCAAGTTCAATCAGTCGCAAGGCCGCGAAAAGGCCCGCGGGACCGCTGCCGACGACCACAACGGGTTTGCTATTGCTTATGTCTTTGAATATTTTTTCGTAGGATAATTCTGGAGTGACCTCTTCAGGTCTCACAATTTCACATTGAATACGAACAACAACGTTTTTTGATCGGGCATCGATAGATCGTTTAACGGGACGCACGAAAACACTTCCATCTTGCTTGAATCCAAGTTTGCTATAAAGAAGTGCATTAAATTTTCCTTCATCGAAAGCCTCTTCTGGCTTTAAGACGAGTTCTACGATTTTCATGTTCGAGTTTCGAGTTTCGAGGTTTAAAGTTTGAGGTTCGAAGTTCCAATAGCGCAACACTTTGAAGCTACTGCACAACTTCGAACCTCAAACTCGAACTTCGAACTAAAATTACCTGAAGGAAAAAACATTTCCTAAGTTCAGACCGAAGTGAAATGACTTTGAAAATTTATCCTGGTTAACGTCTTCAAAATGGGAAGCAAAGTTGGGGTCGACATCAAATCCACGATATCCGATATCTCCTGAAACGAATACATCAATTGTGAATCCCGTTGAATTGTTTCGTCGCATGATCCGGTAACCTAACAAAAGGCCCCACTCAATCCGTTGTTCGATAGCATTGAACGTATATATATCATCTGGATATTGGCCACCCATCTGCTTTTCATTTTCGAAGTGGCCCACATTGGTGAATCTCACCTCGTGACCGAAATACCACATTCCCGTTTTCAACGGATTGTAAAATTTCTGTTTGATGGCGATGCTGTAACCCCTTTCGTAATTTTTGCCGGGCGCAACGTTTGCGTCCGCGGTGAAAAAAGGATCGCGTATTCCAATAAATTCAAACTCATGGCCGATCCTTTCTTCCAGATAAAATTCAATGCCAATGGGTAGTTGCCCGGCAGCGAGCCACACGGGATTTGTGCCGAAGATAACCCCCTGGAATTCATTCACACGCGCATCAAAATAACCGAAGTGCTTTCCCCTGGTAATCTTCTTATCGATACTGCTCTTGCCCGCAAGGTCTGTGATTTCCTGGCTTAATTTCTTGTCGTCATAGAAGGGTTTATAATAGCCTGATAATTTCCCGTCATTTTCGTATATCTCCCAAGTGCCAGTTTTTAAATCATCCTCCAACGTTCCTTTAGTCTGAAGATTTCCATTGGGAAAATATCCGTAGTAGGTGCCTTTGCCTTTTTCAAATTGACAAGTACCTTCAAGTTTTCCATCCTCATAATAATACTCCCATTTTCCCTGGCGTTTTTCGTCGACGATGTTCCCTTTCCGTTTAAGTTTTCCTCCGGCATAATACTCCCGATACTCGCCTGAGCCATTGTCGTATGTGATTTCGCTGTGAAGTGACCCGCCGGCACTTAAAGTCTTCCAATGGCCATTCCGCTTTCCATCTTTAAATTCGCCGGAAGAGCTAAGCTTTCCGTCTTCGAAGTAATATTCCCACTGGCCAGTAGGCTCATCGTTGACGTAACTTCCCCGCGAAGCGATTTTGCCTGAGGAATAATAATTCGTCCATGCTCCATTTTTCTTCCCGTCCGCAAACTCGCCTTCATCCTTTAGGGTGCCATCCTCGGCAAAATATCGCCAGTATCCCACATTACGTACTCCCGATTTAGGTCCCTCTCCCAATACCTTGCCCGAGTGGAAGTATTCCGTATATCTTCCAAAGTCATCCGCATAGTCAATTTCACCTTTCAAGACACCATCCTCGAAATATGCTTTCCAATGACCGATTCGTTTGTTGCTTTTATATTCCCCTATTTCTTTCACCTGCCCATTCTCATAGAAAGTCTTCCATTCTCCCTCACGGTTTCGGCCATAAATGATACCCTCCATGCTTTTTTGCCCACTTTCAAAAAAGTATTCCCACAGCCCGTAGTTTGCACTTTTAAAAAGAATACCTCTCATTTTAAGTTTGCCCGTCTCGTAGAAGAATTCCCAGATACCAGAGGTTTCGTTGTCAGTAAATTGACCCTGTGATTCGATGTTTCCATTGAGAAAATAGGATATATAGCGACCGTGCAGGATATTCTTAATCGTATCCTTTACCTGATAGACCTCCTTGATGTTTTTCTTCTCAGGGTCGTGGTAGGTCTGGCGCATTGAGCCTTGTGCAAAAATCTGCGAGGCGGTAGCACTAAAAAATAAAAAAATAAGTAAAAAACTTCTCACTACCAGTGTCTTAGCCTAGGTGTAAAGGTAGCGAATTTTGGCGAGTCTAAGGGGTAAGTAGTAAGTGGTAAGAGGTAAGAAGTAGCGAGGTAAGCGGTATTCGGCGACTAATTTAGCGGGTGATCGACGAATTGCCAATTGCAATCGATCGCAAGCACTCCAAGATCGTCACAACCTACCAGTCACCGCTTACAACTTACATTTAAGAACTCAATGAACAGCGGCCAACACACCCTTCCCCCAGTCGGCGATCTCCTGTTCGCTCCATAATTCAGGGAAGAATATCACCTTTTGGATGCGGGAAGGCAGGTATTTTTGCCAGTTTGTGCCGCCCGTCGCCTTGATTTCCTTTTGATTCTTCTGGAGGTAATGACCCGCTGATTTCAGGTGTGCATAACGCCATTCAATATTGGCGAGCGTGTCGTAAAGCCTCAGCCGTTCAACGATCTCGTCTCGTTGCGGGGAATTGCTGAAATGTTGCTGAAAAATTTGCAGCAGGTTTTTGTCTTTGTATTTGACTCCCGCGTCATGGAAGGTCGCGTTGTACTTGGCTTCAAACTGCTGAAGGGTAAGCGTTTTTTTTCCGGAAGCCAGTTCTGTCGCGCCACTGCGCCAATATAGTTTATCCAACTGCCGATCAAGTTCAGCGTCGTGCAAGCCTGCGCGGTCATGGACATTAACCAAGTTAATTACATCAGTTGATGCAATTTCGATAAGCCTGTATTGCGCAGACTGAAAACCACTTGCTGGAAGCAGTGCCATACGGAATTTCAGGAATTGCTCCTTCTCCATTCCGACAACCATGATTTCAAAGGAATTTACCAGATTCTGAAAATAGCGAATGACGCGGTTGATCCTTTCAATAAAAAATGTAGCGTCGATATTAGGTCTGCTCGAGATCTGTTCTAATTCCAACATCACCATTCGAAAATATAATTCCGTAATCTGATGATAGAGGATGAATACCTTTTCATCAGGAAAACTCGTTTCTGGCGATTGAAGGCTTAGCAACGTATCCAAGTGAATATAATCCCAATAGGTCAAATAATCTGAATACAACAAGCCATCCAGGTAGGAAGACAGATCCTGACCCATCACATCATATTTTGCCTGCAGCTTTCTTAATTGTTCCAGCAGGTTCGCGTCAACATTTTCGCCCATCTTTGATTGGAATTTAGCTATCTGCTTTTGAATTGGGTCACACAAAGCTCGCATGGGGATGAATAGAAATGACGCAGCATCACGTAATCTCGGTGGAACAGCCCTTGGGCACTTTGCGTGAAATTTTTTAACATATCAACTTAAAAGGCAGAACAGTATTTTAGTTGTGTAAATTTGGTGCCATAGTTACGAATATTCCAAATCATTATGTCAGCCAATACTTCATCCTCATCCACAAAATCAAAAAAATCGTTGAAACAAGATTTATTTGAGCACCCCGACTTTTATGCAATCGATGACTTGCTCACCGAGGAACAAAAACTGATACGAAGCTCCATTCGAGATTTTGTGAAACGGGAAATATCGCCCTACATCGAAGACTGGGCTCAAACTGCCCATTTTCCAAATGAGATCGTTAAAAAGTTTGGAGACATTGGTGCGTTTGGGCCAACAATTCCCACGGCATACGGCGGTGGTGGGCTCGATTATATTTCATATGGGATCCTGATGCAAGAAATTGAACGTGGCGATTCTGGAATGCGGTCCACAGCCTCGGTGCAAGGATCATTGGTAATGTACCCGATTTACAAATTCGGCTCTGAAGAACAACGGAAGAAATACCTGCCAAAGTTAGGCTCGGGAGAGTGGCTAGGGTGTTTCGGACTTACGGAACCCGATCATGGTTCTAACCCTGCCGGTATGGTAACCAATTTTAAAGACGCAGGTGATCATTACGTTCTTAATGGCGCGAAGATGTGGATCTCCAATGCGCCGTTCGCAGATGTTGCAGTCGTATGGGCAAAAAGTGAACAAGGTAGAATTCACGGGCTGATCGTGGAAAAAGGAATGGCGGGCTTCACTGCTCCTGAGACGCATCACAAATGGTCGCTTCGCGCCAGTGCTACGGGTGAATTGGTATTTGATAATGTAAAAGTCCCAAAGGAAAATTTATTACCTGGCAAGAGTGGTCTAGGCGCACCACTGATGTGCCTGGACTCCGCCCGGTATGGAATCGCCTGGGGTGCCATAGGGGCCGCGATGGATTGTTACGAATCTGCGCGAAAATATGCCGCCGAAAGAATTCAATTCGGAAAACCTATAGCCTCGTTTCAGCTCGTTCAAAAAAAGTTAGCAGAAATGCTGACAGAAATTACCAAGGCACAACTCATCAACTGGCGATTGGGAAAATTAATGGATGAAGGAAAAGCGACAACAGCACAAATTTCCATGGCCAAACGAAATAACGTGCATGTAGCCCTGGAGATAGTGCGCGAAGCACGGCACATGCACGGCGCTATGGGCATCACAGGAGAGTATCCCATCATGCGCCACATGATGAATCTTGAATCCGTAATCACGTACGAAGGCACGAATGATATACACTTGTTGATTTTGGGGAATGAGATTACGGGAATAGCTGCTTTTAGCTGAAAGCTAAAAGCAGAAAGCTTAAAGTTTATCCGGTAGCCTAGCTTGTGCGTAATTCTTAAGCGGTCAGCTTACAGCACACAGCGTACAGCTTCTTTAGCTGAAAGTTTAAAGCAGAAAGCTTAAAGCAGATCCGGTAGGCTGCAAACCTGTGCGCAATTTCTAAGCTGTCAGCTTACAGCAACCAGCGTACAGCTTCGTTCTCAGAAATTGGTCGATCAAAACTTTTTAGAATGTGAAAGCTGTCAGCAGAAAGATTAAAGCTTAAAGCTGATCCGGTAGCATATCGTATGCTGTATGGGCTTTCAGCTTACAGCAAACAGCGTACAGCTTCATTCTGACAAGAATTTAGTAGAAAAAATTTACACCGTAAAAGCTGTAAGCTGTAAGCTGATTGCTGTGAGCAATAATTTTGCACATTTCCCTATCATGCAGCACCTCCAAGAGATTCTGAAAGAGCATTAAGCTTTAAGCTTATCCGGTAGCCTAGCTTGTGCGTAATTCTTAAGCTGTCAGCTTACAGC
>CAWEZB010000018.1:77500-158216 GCA_963813425.1 uncultured Bacteroidota bacterium | reverse complement strand
GGGAAAGGTTTTTCAGGAAATCTGTACCGATGATGTGGGGCATTTTAATATCTAAAAAAATAACATCTACTGTTTTCTCCTGGAGCACATGCAGCGCCTCGAGGGCATTTTTACACTGGCCAGCGATCTCCAGCCCATTGATCGTGGTGATATAAGTTGCCAGTACTTTTAGCGCCGGTGGCTCATCATCGATAAGGAGGCACCGAAGCTTCATCTTGGAATTATTTGAGTAGCCGCGACGAAAGGGGGAAGCGGTGTGGGTACGTAACCCTTCAGCTTCACGAGTAATGACACGACGAAAAAATTCCCCTCATCATGCATTTTTAGTTCGTAGTTATCGGGGTACATAAACGCAAGTCGCTTTTTTACATTATGAATGCCTATACCGTTACCGTTGTTATGATTCGACACAAACTCGTTCTTGCTGTTGGCGATCTTGCATCGCAGGGTTTCAGACTTTACGGATAGGTCTACACTGAGCCAGGGCTTGCCTATTTGTTCCGATATGCCATGCTTAAAAGCATTTTCCAAAAACGGAAGCATCAACAATGGGGAAATGAATTTATCTTTGACATTTCCTTCTACGCTCCACGATATTTCGACCTTATTGCCATACCGTTCTGTTTCCAGGCCGATATAGTTTTTCATGATCTCAATTTCCTTTTCCAATCGAACCTGCTCCGCCTTGCAGTCATAAAGCATATAGCTGAGCAGTGACGATAATTTTAAGATCATGTCCGGTGTTTTAGGTGAATTGTCAAGAGAAAAAGAATAAATGTTGTTGAGGGTGTTAAATAGAAAATGTGGATGGATTTGAGCTTTCAACAATTGCAACTCAGCCGTTATCTTTTCCTGTTGCGCCTGTATCCAATCCCGTTGTTTGATCGTCCAGAGCTTAAAGAATTTGATGATCATTGGACTGGCGGCTGCTGTCGTCATGCAGAGGTAGCTATGCGGTTGTAGTCCTTTTTGACCAATGACATCGGAGCCCATGGCTTGCTGTATCGGCAAATACAGATAGGTCCGAAACCCTGAATTGATAAACAATCCGATGATGCCCCAGGCGACGAAGAGCAAAAAGAATTGTACCAGTTTTCCTTCCAAAAGAAGACGAGGGATTGCCCAATAAACCATCGGGTAGCTGAATAAAATAAAAACAGGCACCCATAACGACATGTTAAATAAAGTACGCAAATAGGAAACGGGAACGGGACTCATGATTTGCCAGAATATCGACCACAGGCTTATATGAATCAACCAATACAGCGCGTGTTTCCCTACCCTGTATCTCGGCGAAAAAATGAAATCATTGTATAGAAACGAATCGACCGCATTCATAACCTTATTTGCTCTCCATTTTTTTCTGCCCCGTTGCGCAATTATCAGCGGGTCAGCATAGGAGAGGTCTTTAAAAAAATCGGTGCCGATTATGTAAGCCATTTTTTTCTGCCGTTAGGCACTTGCGTTAATGCAGGGTTCATCAGGGATAAGCAGGTAGCGGCGTTTCATGCCGTATCGTTTGAGTGATCACCGGTGTCTCCATAGATGCCGGCGCATTGCCCGCCAATTTCACTAAAATCGAAACCACGAAGAAATTACCTTCATCGTTAAGCTTCAATTCATGTTTACCGGAATAAATAAATTCCAGTCTCTTCTTCACGTTCGTAATGCCAAGACCATTTCCCCTGTAAGAAACAAATTCGTTTTTACTGTTGGCGATCTTGCAGCGGAGTGTATCCGACTTTACCGATATGTCTATGCTTAGCCAAGGCTTGTCTATCTGATCCGATACACCATGCTTAAAGGCGTTTTCCAAAAACGGAAGCATCAATAATGGAGAAATAAATTTACCCTTGAGATCGCCTTCGACGTTCCATGATATTTCAATCGTATCGCCATACCGTTCCTTTTCGAGGTCTATGTAATTTTTCATGGTCTCGATTTCCTTTTCAAGTCGTACTTCTTCTGCCTTGCAATCGTAGAGCATGTAGCTGAGCAGCGATGATAATTTTAAGATCAGCCCAGGTGTTTTAGGTGATCTTTCCATCGAGAAGGAGTAGATATTGTTCAGGGTATTGAATAAAAAATGCGGATGTACCTGTGCCTTCAACAATTGAAGGTCGGCATTTATCCTCTCCTGTTGAGTTTGTATCCACTCCTGCTGCTTTATGGTACACAGCTTGAAGAATTTTATAATCATGGGACTGGCTGCAGATGTTGTCATACACAGGTAACAGGCCGCCAACGGTCCGCTTGGTAAAATGAAATCCAATCCCATGGCCTCTTGCAAGGGAATATAAATATACGACCTGAACCCGGAATCGATATACAGCCCGACAGCGCCCCAAGCCAGAATGACCAAAAAGAACAATGACACTTTACCCTTCAACAATAAATGGGGAACACCTCCATACACCAAAGGATAACTAAATAAAATAAAAACAGGAACCCACAGCGTCATATTAAATAATTGACGTCCATAAGAAGTTGGTGCGCCCATGACAATCCAAAAAGCAGCCCATATCATGATGTGAAACGACCAGTAGAGTACGTGACGCCAGATGCGATAACGTGGCGAGAAAATAAAATCACCGGCGATAAAGGAGTTCAGTCGCTTCATAGATACAAGTTAAGTGAATCCCTGGAAATGATGATACAATGAAGAGCACAAAAAGACAAACGACAAAGTTTTGCGATAAACGACAACACGCCGCTTATCAAGACCATTAGAGCATCAATTCCGGTTTATTTCTGAAAACTTTAACACTAAGCTATTAGTGTTTTAGCGCGAAGCAAGTCGTCGCTACTTTCAATTATAAAAATTTTCTAAACTTTAAAGACCTAATTATGAACAATGTCACGTTAATCAAAAATTATTGTTATGCCCTCGTTATTGCCTTGCTTCTTTTACCGATCGGGTGCGATGAAGATGAGAAATCAGAGAACCAAACGCAATCCTACTCTTCCGATGTAGTGAGAGCGTGGCTCGATGTTCAGGTATCAATGCTATTCGCGCAAACGGGTAATCCTTTCGGATTTAATCCATCGCGCTACATGGCCTATTGTGGCGTTGCCTTATACGAATCGGTTGTTCCAGGAATGCCTGTTTATAAGTCATTATATGGACAGCTTACGGACATGCCGGAAATGCCGGCCGTGGAACCGGGGCAGCATTATCATTGGCCTGCTTCCGCAAATGCAGCGCTTGCAGCCATGACACAAAACTTCTTCAGCACGACTGCAGCTTACAACGGACAGGCTGTCACTGATTTGGAAACTCAATTAAACGACCAATACCGGGCTGAGGTTGGAGATGTTATTTTCGAACGATCAGTAGGGTTTGGTAAAGCGGTAGCAACCAAAATTTTTGAATGGTCAAAAACAGATAATGCCGCATGGCCTACATCGGTTACCCCGCCGACCGGAGATGGCGTATGGAAGTCTGAAACAGGCGCCGCGCCAGTCAATCCGTATTGGGGTTATAACCGGCTGATGGTTCCTGGCAGTTTGAATAATTCGGTATCGCCGCCGCTTGCGTATAGCACTGATCCATCGTCACCCTATTATAAAGAAATGAAAGAGGTGTATGACGTATCACAAAATCTGACGCACGAACAAAAACTGATTGCAAAGTATTTCAATGATTCAAATCCAGGCTATCCTGCCGGATCACACTACATCTGCATATTGAACCAAGTGATTGAGCAATTCGACCCGGCCCTTGATAAAGCAGCAGTCACGTATGCTAAAACCGGTATAACATTGTTTGATGCGACCACCGGTTCTTTTAAGGCAAAATATGAGCTTTGGAAAGAGCGGCCGTTTTCATTTATCCGATCGGTCATTGCACCCACCGCGAATCCGGTATGGAAACCTTTTCTTGCCACACCAGGTTTTCCAGATTTCCCTTCCAATCATGCCGTTTTTAGCAGCAGCGTGGCGCACGCACTTTCCTCAATCTACGGAAGCCAGGTCGCTTTCACTGACGAGACCTATGAAGGTATGACTGCCGATCTCGGCAATGGAGCGGAAAATTTAGGTTCACGTCATTATGATTCTTTCGAAGAGATGACGCAGGAAATTTCCATGTCGCGATTATATGGCGGGATACACTATCGTTATTCGTGTGAAGAGGGTATGAAGCAAGGGAAAAAGATTGCAGAGAATATTGACAACACAGTTAAGTTTTTGAAATAGTTTGGTTACGGCGAGCGCTGCCATTTCTAAAAGGGTCAACGGGATTGGCAAGCGCCGCCTTTATTGATTTCCAAAGTTTGCAGGAACGAGTGTTGTACTGGGCGATGCACTTAGCGTTTTCAATTTAACTCCTTCATGATATACCCTATCCCCCTTATATTTTCTATTTTCAGATCCGGATCTTGTTGCAAATATTTGCGAAGCCTGGAAATAAAAACATCCATACTTCTGGCGACAAAAAAACCATCCTCTTCCCAAACGGTTTTTAGAAATAGTTCGCGTTCAATCAATTTATCACGATGGCGGAAAAACATTTCCAAAAGCTTCGCTTCTTTGTAGGTAAGTTGCGTAACCATACCGTTGGCATTTAAAACGAGGTTACGAAGATCGAGTGTTGAGTTCCTTGTTTTCAAAATCCCAGCTCGATCGGCAGAAGTTTGTAATCCTGTTGTTCGTTTTAAAACGGCTTCGATCCTGTATTTGAATTCTTCAATGCTGAAAGGCTTGCAAACATAATCGTCAGCACCGATCTGAAAACCGCGTATGCGGTCTTCGGTCTGACTTTTGGCGGTTAAAAAAATAATCGGGACGTGCTGGTTATATTTTCTGATGTCGCTCGCTAAATCGTAGCCGTCTTTATTGGGCAGCATGATATCAAGGATGCAAAGATCAAAGGTGTTATGATGAAAAGCGGTAAGGCCTTTTTCTCCATCTTTGTATAAGTGGACTTTCCATCCTAACCCATCCAGGGAATCCTTGATAAGAAAGCCCAGACTTTCGTCGTCTTCTACGAGCATGATTTGCAAATTCTCCCTTCATGCCTTCGGCAAAAAAATTCTCACCTCGGTGCCTTGATTTAACGTGCTGAAAAGTCGTACGTCGCCGTGATGTTTTTTGATGACACTCTTAACGAGGCTAAGGCCCAAACCAAACCCTTTTACGCTATGGACATTGCCAGTCGATACGCGAAAGAATTTTTCAAACACCTTAGATTTTGCGTCATTAGAAATGCCCACACCCTTGTCCGAAATAATGATTTCAATATCCTTTCCGTTGTCAGTAGTGCTTACAGTAATGTGTGGTTTATCAGGTGAATACTTTTCTGCATTATCGATGATATTATTGATTGCCTGTGCCAGCATTTCCCGGTCGCCCAGGATGTACTTGCTCTGCGCATTCAGTTCTAGCTTCAGGTTTCCGTTTCGCTCATGTATTTTGAGATGAAATGCTTCAGCACAATCCCTGATCAATTCGTGCACATCCATCGTGGCAAATGTTGGGCGCTTCTTAAACTCAAGTTTGGATCCGAGTAGAACCTGTTCTATTTTCTGGCGAAGCTTTTCATTTTCTTTTAATAGGATATCGAGGTAAACTCCTGCCCCTTCATGATTGCCGTATTTTTGTTTCAGGAGTTCAGCCGCGAGGTTAATGTTTGTAACGGGCGTTTTGAATTCGTGCGTCATGTTGTTTACGAAATCGCTCTTAAGCTCAGCGAATCTCCTTTCGCGAAGAAGTGACACGATTGCATAGGCGAAAAACCCCATCATAAGCAGGAGCATAACAGTTGAAAAGATCCAGATATCGAGCTGCGCTGCTACATAACTTTGTTTCTTGGGAAAGTACACGGCGAAATTCTTTTCACCGGGATACATATGGAACTGCGCGGCATCAGGTGGTAATAGTTTGCTTCTGGTGGCTTCTATGTAATTCCCATAGACGAGTGTATCATCGTCCGCCCGGTAGATTCCCAATTCATAACTAAGGTCGAGGTCGTGCCGTTGAAATTCATTTTTTAGAAGTTTGTCAAGTTCGGTGTCGTCAATACCTGCGTGCGTATCGACAAAGAAAAAATTGGAGGACAATTTTTTGATCTTATGATCCTTCGATAGGGAATCCGCGACTTTCTTCAATGCCATTTGTACGCTATGGTCAAACTGTTTTTCGGCAACACTAAACGCCCGGCTAAACCAATAGATCTGGACCGCGATAAGGCATGCCAGCACCACGGTGCCCCAAACGATAATGACGCTTAAATGACGGTTCTTCATTGGATAAAAATACAATTTTCAACGTGGCATTTCACATCTTTTTCAGGTTTAACACTCCGTTAACACTACTTTACACTGGTTAACGCTTCACCTTCCATCTATTGGCTAACCTTGTCTCGCATTTATTCTGCCTGACTATGTTTTCAAAAAAAGATCTTTTGTGTTTTCTCACTGCATTACTGCTGGTGATCGTCGCGTATGTATTTATGATCGTGGATCCCGTTGAATACGGCTTTGGGATTTTAACGTTGTGGATTGCTCCGCCGTTACTGCTCGCCGCTTTTTTCCTCCCGGTTATTGGCATCATAGGGTTTGATTTCAAGTACGGACAGACATTTCAAGATTTAAAAAAAGATCGCTTAATGCACTTGACGGGCGCTGCTGTATTTGTAATCGCTATTTGCACTTACGCCATCACCCTTGAGCCTACAGCAAGCCTTTGGGACTGTTCTGAATTCATTGCTTCCGCCTATAAGCTCCAGGTACCACATTCGCCAGGCGCTCCGTTGTTTTTGCTGATCGCCAGGTTCTTCTCCATGCTGGTATTGGATGATGCTACGCTTGTTGCGTTGGCCATTAATACCATGAGTGCCCTCTTTTCTGCGCTGACAGTATTTATCACATACCACCTGATATATCGCCTTGCGACAAGCACAGATGTAAATCAAAAGTCATCGAACATTGTTCCATTGCTTTCTGCGCTGTGTGGTAGCTTATGTCTTGCTTTTTCCGATTCATTCTGGTTTTCGGCGGTTGAGGCGGAGACCTATGCCGCTGCAGCTTTTTTTCTGATGCTACTCGTTTGGCTCATTGTAACGGGAAGAGATCTTCCCGTTGAGCGACGTGGCCGCCGGCTTATTCTCATTTTTTATGTGGCGGGATTGTCTTATTGCGTTCACCCGATGTGCTTACTTGCGCTTCCATTGTTACCACCATACTGGTATATTAAAGATATATCAATAAAAAGATTTCTATTGGCCGTAGGTATCGGACTCCTGATTGTTATCGTGATTAATCGCCTGGTCGGAGTTGGGTTATTTCAAATAATGTTTTCGTTTGATTTATTTTTTGTCAATGTACTGAATGCGCCTTTTTATGCGGGCGTATTTGTACTACTGGTTTTGATCACATTGCTTTTCATTTTTTTATTGAATCGATTCAAGAGACACTCGCACTATACCTGGGCGACTATCTTTTTACTCGCCGGTTTTGCTCCCTATGTGATGTTGTTCATACGCTCCAATCACAATCCGCCTATCGATGAAACGAATCCCGAGAATCTTGCGCTCATTAAAGCTTACATGAATCGAGATTCGTATGGGTCCACTCCTTTGTTGTACGGTCCATACTTTGATGCAGAAATTGAAGGTGTTGTGATCAAGAATAAGATGTACTACAAAGACAGTAATTCCTACAAAGTGGCTGGAACAACTTCAGCATATCAGTACGATAAGTCTCGTCAGACAATCCTGCCAAGAATGTACAGCACCGATGAGAATCACGTAGCAGCCTACCGGCAATGGACTGACATGAAAGAAAATGATCGGCCTGACTTTCTCACCAATCTTGAGTTCATGTTTAGGTTTCAGCTGGGCGAAATGTATTTCCGGTATTTCCTATTCAATTTTGCCGGGCGTGAAAGTGACGCGCAATATAGCTCGTGGCTAAAACCCTGGGAGAGCCTTGACGGCGCTGTACCCGAAAAATCAAGGAATCAATACTGGATGCTACCCATGATTCTGGGATTAGTGGGCAGCTTTTTTCAATACCACAAGAACAAGAAAGATTTTTTTGCTATCGCCATTTTCTTTCTTGTGACAGGCGCCTTGCTTGCTGCCTATCTGAACTCGCCTCCAACGGAGCCACGCGAACGCGACTACATCTACGTGGGTTCATTCATTGCCTTTTGTGTATGGATCGGACTCGGCGTCGCCGCGATTGGAAATGTTAGCGCGAGGTATAAAAAAGTACTATTTGTTTTGCCTGTCATCAGCCTTGCAATTCCGGCGTGGATGGCTTGGCAGAATTTTGACGATCACAACCGTAGTGGTAGAACATTTCAGATCGATAACGCCCGGAATCTTTTGCAAAGCTGTGCGCCAAATTCAATTTTATTTACAGGAGGTGATAACGACACTTTTCCGTTGTGGTATTTGCAGGAGGTTGAAGGTTTCAGGACCGATGTGCGAGTAATGGTTCTAAGTTATATGAATACAGACTGGTACATTAATCAACTTAGAAGGCCCTATTATAAATCACAGGCATTTGAACTTAGTCTAAGTGAGAAGGACTATTTGCAATACGGACCGAATGATGTGCTCTATGTCCATGAAAGTATTAAAGAAGGAATCGATGCAAAAAAATATCTCCAATTGCTGCATGAAAATCATCCGGCACTAACCATGCATTCGTCCAACGGCGAGCCTTATTCAATACTACCTTCGCGTGTACTAAAGCTACCTGTTCCCGGTTCAGGCGAATCAATGCGAAATAGATTTGTAAAGAATTCGTCCGGCAATTTCCGGGAAATGTCGCTTCGTGCAAAAGGAACCTTCATACCCAAGAACGCATTAGCATTAATTGACTTAGTCATCAGCAACGAATGGAAAAGGCCAGTATATTTTAATTTCACGTCGTATAATCAAATCGACTTGGACATCGCGCCCTACCTGGTGCAGGAAGGTTTGGTATACCGCCTTATGCCGGATGAAAATCCATCGAAGGATGTGGAGGCTGATGCCGACCTGATGTTTAGGAATTTAATTACAAATGCCCGCTATGAAAATCTTATGAGGTCCGATATCTATTTTAATAACGAAGATTTTCAGGCGCGTATGGTAGAACCTCTTAGATCGGCGTTCAACGTACTGGCTGTTGGTCTTCTGAATCAGGGCAGGGAGTCTGAGGCCAGGGCGGTTCTCGATCGCGCTGTTCAAACGTTGTTCACGGCACATTTGAAACCGTCATACTCCAACCTCCAGACAGCGGAAATTCTATTCAGTCTTGGTGATACGGCCAACGCCGTGAAACTTTCTGCAGCAGTTTTTGATTCTTCGTTTCCTGAAGTTGAAGGGAGTCTTGCGAATGGCAAAAACGTGGAACAGCTGCCGGCATTTCTGTTGCAGCGATCAGCGGAGTTGCTAGGCAGAGCAGATCGTTTGGAATATGTTTCAAAATTAGAAGGGCTGAAATTGTTTGGTAAGTAGATATTTTACCACGGAGTATGCCAATTAGGGGCTAATGTTTTGTCAATAATAGCTTTGTAAGAAAAGCCCGTTGCATCAAGATATTTTTAGCGCTGGGAATACCGAGGAAACTACAGGGAGGTCGCTGAGCGTCGACTTAGTTCTCTGGATTTTTCTCAGCGCAAATTCCTCTGCGACCTCTGCGCTTAAAATTCAACCAAGTTATATAGAAGCCCGAGGGCACGGAGATTTGCAAAACGAACATTAGGCGATCCTCCGTGCCTTCGGGCCTCCGTGGTTAAGTAAGGAGGACAATGTCGTTGGGAGCGTTCGCGAATTTCCCTTATCAGAGGGGACTACTTATCATTTAAATAAAACAACGGCAAATGGAATCAGTACAACCTATTTTGTGTAAATTCAATGCCTTCCTAAAAAAAGCATCCATACCTACCTTCACTAACCCTAAAACCTATGAAAAATGTTTTTGTAATCGGGGCTTGCCTCGCCATAATGATGGCATGTAGCAAGCCTGAAGAAAAAGCGACTGTCCCTGCAGCTGACACGAAACCGCCGCAGGCCGAGTTTGCCGATCCCAAATATGCTGAGATGGGCAAAAAGAATATTGCTGCTCTCGCCGCGAACGACGTGGATACCTGGCTGACTGCCTTTTCCGATAGCGCTAAATACTATTGGTCGGGTGGAGATAGCCTTATCGGCAAGCCTGCAATCGCAGACTACTGGAAAAACAGGTATGCTAAAGTGATCGACTCCATTAGTTTTGTTAATGACATCTGGACACCTCTTAAAATTAATGAACCTCAAAAGGGACCCGATGCCCCCGGTGTGTGGCTTCTAAGCTGGTATCAGGTAAAAGTCAAGTACAAGAATGGGCAGAAGCTTGCCTTCTGGGTTCATACTGACCTTCACTATGACAGTTCAGACAAAATAGATGTTGTCGTTCAGTACATAGACCGAGCACCAATTAACGCGGCACTTGCTAAGAAATAGGTTAGCCAAATAATTTGTGAATCCTGTTACCACATGGGGATGCGATTGTCGCTGAATCCTAACGCGCAGCCTGCTGCCCGCACCAAGAAATTAAAAGGTCATGGGGACTAAAGTCCCTGGCGGAAAAAGAACAAAATTGCCCAGGCTTTAAGGCCTGGGCAATTTTTTTTCCTCGAACGGGCTTTAGCCAAAATGTTGACCGGTGCAGTTGGTGGTGGGGCTGCCCGCGGGCTAACGCGCAACACCAACAACGGCGTGATGACACACTCGGAAATCACATTCAAGTTAAGGGATGAAGCAAGACTGAATTTTAATTTTATTTCAATAAATTGGAATCCCTACAACCTGTAACCAAAAGTCTGGATGAGCCCAATTATTCTCCTTGTCATCGGCCTTGTCGTAGTGTTGGCCGGTATCCTATGGCTCAAACTCCATCCAGTCATTGCTCTGCTGATGGGGGCATTGGTAGTAGGCGCGCTTACTTCAGAGCCACTCCTCGAACGTTATGCTGAAAGCAAAGGATTATCGGAGAAACAAACCAGCGACCTGGTCGCTCAATCTTTGGGCGAACGCGTGGCGATCGGTTTTGGTAATACTTGTGAGAAAATAGGGCTGCTGATCATGTTGGCTTCCATTATTGGAAAGGGTCTTCTGGATAGTGGTGCGGCGGAGCGCATCGTCCGTTCAATGCTCTCGGTATTCGGACAAAAAAAAGCGCCCTGGGCTTTTATGGTAAGCAGCTTTGCCTTGGGAATTCCAATTTTTTTTGATACCGTTTTTTATCTCATGATTCCGCTGGCCCGAGCTATGGGCGTGCGATTTCAAAAGTCATATGCCCTGTTCGTCATGGCCATCATTGCCGGTGGTACAATTGCCCATTCGCTGGTACCACCAACACCAGGACCACTCTTTGCGGCAGGAGCTTTTGGCGTCAGCATCGGGACTGATGATTATTATGGGAATTATTATTGGCCTGGCATGTTCAACGGCAGGGCTAGTGTATGCATTCTGGTTGAATAAAAGACAAGATATAGCCGTGCGGACAACAGCGGACACAACCCTGGAGGGGCTTCAGTCCTGGCTTAATAAAGATACTTCTCAGCTTCCATCTTTTTTTATGGCTAATCTGCCGATCGTGCTACCGGTTATTCTTATCTCCGGCGATACGATAATCAACAGCATGTCGGTTTCTGTTCCTTCACCGATCAAATCCTTTTTCAGTTTTGCCGGCGATCCAAATGTCGCGCTTTTCCTGGCTATGATTATTGCTCTTGTTCTCCTTGCCAAACAATACAGTTTTAAGTTAAAAGAATTAAAGAAACCGATGGAGGATGCCGTTTTGAGTGCCGGCACTATTATTCTAATCACAGCGACCGGCGGGGCCTTTGGTCATATTTTACAGCAGACTTCTATTGGAAGTTGGATCGCTGAAGAAGCATCTGATTATCAATATGCGATTTTGCCCCTGGCGTTTTTCATCACGGCGGTGATTCGCACAGCACAAGGATCTGCAACGGTAGCGATGATCACAGCGGTGGGCATGCTCACCGTATTTAATACAGAAGGGGCGTTAAATTTTCATCCAGTTTACCTCGCCATTGTTATCGGATGTGGCTCAAAACTTTTTCCATGGATGAATGACAGTGGATTCTGGATCATCTGCAAAATGAGCGGCTTTACAGAGCGTGAAACGATTCGAAATTTTTCATACCTTCTGCTTCTCATGGGAATCGTTGGCCTCGTTGTGACGATGATCATGGCAAAATTATTCCCCTTGGTTTAAATGAAAATCTGAAATGAGTTATAAATACAGCATCAATCCGTTACTCTGCATGAAAATTAAAGATCTTCGGATACATTCCATCGCGATTGCAGATCCGCCGCTTGAGAAGTTCATACGGACTTCATGCTCCCTATGCCCTTCGCACGATTATAGAACTCGAAAGTGAAGATGGAATCATCGGCATTAACGAAACGTATGGTGGTGAATCGCCCGCTGCTGCGTTGCGTGCGATCCGTGAAAAAATCATTGGTGCAAATGCTTTTCGCATTACCGGTACATCAATCCGGAAATGGATAAATTTAAAGGCAATGGCCTTGACCGGTCACAGACATTTCTCGTGCCTGGTGAAAATCCTCTTGGATGAAACAACCCGTACTTATGCGGCCATTGAAGTCGCATGTCTTGATCTGATCGGAAAAAGCATAGGCGTACCGGTGTGTGATCTTATTGGCGGCCGTGTTCGCGACAAAGTTCCTTTCTCAGCTTATCCCTTTTACAAACATGCCGGAGGTGGCGGTGAGGGAAAAGACATCAGAGAGGATGAATATGGTGAAGCACTGTCTCCGGAAACGCTGGTCGCACAAGTAAAACAGAATGATGAAAAATTACGGATTTGCTTCGGTGAAGTTCAAGGCAGGTGTGTTAGATCCGGAAGTGGAAATTGAAACGGTAAAACAAATGTACAAGGAATTTGGTCCAGGTGTTCCGTTGCGAATCGATCCCAATTCTGCATGGACGGTAGACACTTCTGTTAGAAGTCGGAAAGGCACTAGCGCGCGGAACTTTCCGGTGGTGGTTATCTGGAAGATCCAACGGCCGGTATTGCTGGCATGGCTGAAGTACGGAAGAGACTGCTTGCAATCGGGAATCAATGTTCCTTTGGCCAGTAACGTTGCCGTTACTTCATTTAGTGATATACCAGCATCCGTAGCGCCGATGCTGTGCAGATCATTTTATGCGACCATCATTATTGGGGCGGAATGCGACAGGTTCAACATCTGGCGAAACTGGCAGAAACATTTCAATATCGGATTATCGATGCATTCCAACAGTCACCTTGGTATTTCCCTGATGGCAATGGCGCATGTGGCAGCGGCGACGCCACACCTTACCTATGCGTGCGATACGCATTATCCATGGCAATCGGAAAAGGATGAAGTTGTGCTCGGAGGAAAAGATCAAAATAAAAGATGGATGCGTAAGATTCCTGACAAACCGGGACTTGGGCGTTTCGACCTGGACTATGATCAGCTTGAGCGCGGAAAGGAGCGATACAAAAATGTTCCGTACAAAAAGCGAGATGACGAAACGGAAATGCGCAAACATGTCGACCCAACTGGAAAAGAGTTCTTCCGAGATGGTAAATTCGAATCTGATAGATATCGATATGAAAATATCAAACGTAGAAGCATTCCTGATGTCCTACCCGATGCCGGAAGAGATTGAATTGCCATTCTGGGGTGGAATCCGGACGATCCTAAAGAGAGATGCCATGCTCATCAAAGTAACGGCTGACAATGGACTTATCGGTTATGCACCAGGTCCTGCTTTCTCAAGAGCGTAAGATGAGATCAACAATGAGATCCGCTCATTTCTCATAGGTAAAGACCCATTGCAATGGAAACAGTTCAGATTCATGGAGAGTCCCGAAACGCTTAAAACGTATTACGCAACGGAGGTGGCACTGCTCGATCTGGTCGGCAAAGTATGAAGGCTGCAGTATTTCCGAGCTCATGGGCGGACGCGTACGATCAGAAATAAAACTTGTATGGAAGCGCGGGTATGTACATGCCTCCCGAGAAATATGCGGAAGAAGCGGCGGCAATTCAGGCGATGGGATTTTCCAGCCTATAAAATGCGCCCGGGTCTCGGCCCTGACGATGATCTGAAAACCGTTGAGCTGATGCGAAAAGCCACCGGTCCGAGATTTTGAATTGATGGTTGACGCGCATACCTGGTGGCGAATGGGCGATAAGAGTTATTCGCAGAAAGTCATTCACGAACTCGCTGGAGCTTTTCAACAATATCGTCCCTATTGGCTCGAAGAGCCGCTTCCACCGGAAGATCACCTCGCCTATCAAAAAATTAAAAGAGAAAAATGTTGTTCACGTTGCGACCGGCGAACATGAGCAGGAGTATGAAGGTTTTGAGGATCTGGCCCGTCTCAATGCTACCGACTTTTTACAAATGGATGTTTGCTGTCAGGGTGGTTTTGATATGGGCTTGAAAGTATTTGATCTCGCAGCGGACACACAAATTGAAATTTGCGTTTCATAGTTGGGGAACAACGCTTGAAGTACTGGCCGCGGCGCAGCTTGGCGTTTGTCGTGATGAATCAGTAGTGGAATGGCTGGAGTATCCATGTCACAGTGCTCCCGGCAGGGCCGGGAATGTATCCGTTTCCACTTGCTGACGAAATTCTTTCTGAAGATCCTTGAAATTGAAAACGGATATTTGAAAATGCCAACTGGTCCGGGACTTGGAATTGAGGTGAACGAAGCGGTTATCGACAAGTATCCATTCATTCCTGGACCATGGTCATTCTTTCATCAGGATTCTCCAAAAAGGACGATCGCTGTAACAGGTGATCACAGTGTTAAATGGGTCAAGCATTAGAGATACACTAACAGATTAATTAAATAGAAGTCGTGGTCAATGAAAAATCTCAAAGATAAAATCCGTTCAGGGGAAACGGTGCACGGATGCTGGATCAACCTTGGGTCTACTGTTTCGGCAGAAATTGTTGGACAAGCTGGCTTTGATTGGTTGCTCCTCGACCTTGAGCATGGGGCCGGGGATGTGGCCATCCTGTATCAACAACTTCAGGCATTGTCGGGGTCAACCTCGACGCCCATCGTTCGTATAGACAATGTTTCGAGACCCAAAGTACAGCGAATCCTGGATGCCGGTGCTTCAGGTATCATGTTTCCACAAATACAAACCTCGCTTGAAACTGATGAAGCGATCCGGATGATGTATTACCCACCCCGAGGTATTCGCGGGATGGCGAAAATGATCAGGGCAACGGGCTTTGGTAAATATGCGAATGAGTATATCCCTAACGTGGAAAAAAATCTTGTTGGCGTTATTCAAATTGAAACGCCCAACGCTCTGCAAAACATTGATGCGATAGCTGCAACGGAAGGTGTAGACGTGCTTTTTGTAGGCCCAAACGATTTATCACTGTCTCTCGGCATTTTCGGTCAGATCAAACATCCTCTTTATCAGCAGGCTATTCAAGATGTAGCTAAGGCAGCAAAAAATCACGGTAAAGCTACTGGCGTGCTGTTGCAAGACATTAGCGAGTATGAGATGTACTTTGAGTTGGGATATCGTTTTCTGGCATGCGGTGGAGATAGCGCGTTTGTGAGAAAGGGGGCCGAAGACCTGGTGAAAACCATGAATGAGAAAGCTAAACGTTGAGAACTCGCACCCGATGAATGCTGGTTTTTGCCACAGCGTGAAACTATGGGAAATCCTAAATTAGACTAAGTTTACTGTATTCTGTGGTATGGATTTTCAATGGAAGCAATTGTAAATTAATTGCTCAACAATTTCTGCGACATGAAAAACCTAGCCCTATCAGTTGAGCGTCTTAATTCGCTCATCGTTCAATTCAAATTCTTTGAGGCGTTGGATGAATTTTATGACGAATCAATCATATCATGCGAGAATGAAGGAACTCCCATGGTTGGATTGGAGAATTATCGAATCGCCGCAAAAAAATATCTTGACAATATTTCGAATAACTCAGCTAACTTAAAAAATGTGATTATCAGCGATAATATGTCCGTCTGTGAGTGGCATTACAAGTTTGATCATAAAGAATGGGGTCCTTGGGACAAAATACAATTGTCCGTACAACGGTGGAAGAATGGAAAAATAATCCATGAGCGACACCACTATAATTAAAAGAGAAGTTATCAACGCAACGACTTGATCAGGTTCCGTTTTCCTACTTTGTTAACATACGATTGATTTTTGCCTTACCATGGGTCACAGCCGCGGAGGAACCAGGAACCTTTCCTACGAAGGACTTATCGACCCACGGCTTGGCCGTCTCTGCGGTCTCGTGTCGAGTAGAATTGCCTGAGTAGTTTGCAAGCGGAGTGAGCAATTTTGTTGGCCTGTCCTCAGCGTAGCTCAGCGCTAAAATTTCGATGAAATAGCTTCAAATTAATGGTCGAGATTTGCTTGGCCAACGATAAGCATCACCGTACTTTCTTCGCCTCCTCGTACGACTTAATCTGTTTTTGTAACAACTTCTTATCACCCACCAATACCAATGTCATGTCCTCGTATTTGAAATGCTCCTTTGCCATAGCGGACACCTTTTCCGGCGTGACCCCATAGATGTTTTTCACGCGGTCGGTAAGGTAACTATCGCTTAGTCCCTGGTTATCAATAAAGTTCAACTGATTGATGATCCCTGCTGGTGTTGAGTTCTGCAACACGAAAACGCCAGCCATATAATTCTGAATTCCCTCAAGTTCTGCCTTTGGTGGTGGTTCAGTCTGGAGCGTCTTCACTTCTTTGGCGATCTCTTGCAACGCAGCCCCTGTATGCTCGCTGGTTACATCAGCTTGTTCATACCAGACGGAAGTATTCTTATGGTTTTGGATGGTGCTGAAGGGTGAATAGGTATAACCTTTGTTTTCGCGAATGTTGGATGTAATACGTGACCCGAACGAACCGCCCAGCAACGAATTGGTAACCTGCAGCGCAACGTAATCGGCGTGCTGCGGGCTAATGGTCGGCAATCCAAGAATAATCGTTGTCTGTGGCGCATCCGACGCGGTCGATCATGGCTATTTCATCCGGACTTCGTTGGTGTAACGGGTGGATAATTTGGCTCTGGACCTTCCTTCCAGGCATTAAAGGATTCCTCGATTGACTTTTGAGCAGCGGCTTCATCAAATTTTCCAACGACGTAAATCACGGCGCGTTTCGCTCCAAAATTCTTTTCGTAGAAACCCTTTACCATGTCAATGGTATAGGAATCAAGCATCGCCTGCGTCGGGAAAGTCCGGCCGTACGGATGATCCTTGTAGATAATGCTGTTGAAGGATTCGATTGCCTGCGATTGAGGTTGTGACTTTTGCACGCTGAGTTGCCGCTTGAGGTCACCTTTGAGGCGTTCTATTTCGGATGCCGGAAGAGCGGGATTCATGACGACATCAGCCATGATCTTAATAAGCTCCGGAGCAAACTCCGAGAGTACGGACCCGGATATAGTTGTTTGATCACCTCCCACGCCCACGTTGATTTCTCCTCCCATCGCAGCTACCTTTCGGGAGATCGTTTTGAAGTCCATGGTAGTTGTTGCCTTCCTTCATCAGTTCGCCCGTCAGGTCGGCAAGCCACACTTCATTCGGGCCTTCATTCACGTTTCCTGTTTTGATGATCAGGTTTACAGTCACCTTGGGAATAGATCCATACTGTACCATGGTTGACTTCAGTCCATTCTTAAGTTGACTTACTTTCTTTTCGGGGAGAACAAAATCTTTTGGCTTGCCGCCGGGAGGTGGAGTTTGTTTTTGTCGCCAATACAGGGAAGGCAACTATGCCAATGAAAATAATGATGAAATAATATTTTAATGTGCTCATTGTTCTGCTGCTTTAGGGTCAACAATCAATATCGTTCTATTAGAAGGACGGAGGTATTCGTCCGCGGTTTTTTTGATCACTTCAGGTGTGATTTTCCGGAATTCATTTTCCAGTGTATTGATGCGGCTGGGATCGTCGTCAAATAAAGCAAACGAAGCAAGCAGGTCAGCACGGCCAACGCCGTTTCCACCTAACGTTGAATAAAGATCGGAGCGCAACTTCACGATCGCCAGCTCGGTATCTTCCTGGGATACGCTAGAAAGTTCACCAATCGCTGCGTCAAACACACCGACAATAGAATCGGCATTCACAGAGGCATCATGAATCAGATCTGCCATCCACAACATCGGACCATTATAGTTATACATGTTGCCGAGATAATTGATACCACCGCTTACATTTCCCGTATAGCCTTTTTCTTGCACCAGCTTGCCATAGAGCTTGCTATCCTGACCTTGAAGAAGGATTTGATCAATCAGTCCCATTGCGTAGTACTCCGGCGTATTGCGTTGCGGCATTTTGTATGCGATTGCTATGGCAGGTTTATTCGCAAGTTTGTCTTCCTTGACGTTCCTTTTTTCGGTTTCTTGTCTTGGTTCCGATATGTCTGGCATAGCTGGTAGGGTTGCAGACGGTATCTGCTCAAAATATTGCGCGATCCATTTTTTTGCATCTTCGGTTTCAAAATCACCAACAACAGCGAGCGCTGCATTATTCGGTGCATAATAGGTCTTAAAAAAGCTGTCGACGTCCTCGAGGTTAGCGGAATCCAGGTCGGCAAGGTCGCCGTAGAAATTGTGTGCATTGAACCAGTTTTCATTGGCGTACTGCGGCATGTCCAGCCAGGGAAAACCGCCGTAAGGTTGGTTTAGCACGTTCACTTTTACTTCATTTTTTACAACGCCCTGCTGGTTTGTTAAATTTTCCTGTGTGATGTCCAGCCCTTTCATTCGGTCAGCCTCAGCCCACAAAGCTGTTTCCAGCTTATGCGCGGGCATTACTTCGAAATAGTTGGTAAAGTCAAATCTTGTAGAGCCATTCAGGATTCCTCCGTTTTGCTGCACAAGCTTGATAAATTCCATCTTGCCGAGATTTTCGGAACCTTGAAACATCATGTGTTCGAACAGATGGGCGAACCCCGTTCGGTCTTTTGGCTCGATCCTAAACCCAATATTGTAGTACACTGCAACGGTTACTGTAGGCGCCGTTTTATCTTGTGAAAGAACGACCTTCAAACCGTTCTTGAGTTTATAATATTCGACGGGAATACTGAACGAATTGTCAGCCACTTTCGTCTGATCGCCAGAGCATGCAAAAATTCCCCAAGCCATGACTAGACACAAGAATTTGTGCCTGACTGAATCAAAGATTTTCTTCATCTGAAATTTTTTTCCTAATTAAACAAAGTTAAAGCGAAGTTAAAAAGAAATCGTCAAGCTGACTGGCCAGGAATGTGTCGTCGTTTCCTGAAGGCAGCACAGGTCTACCCTAAATTGGGTTGCTTAAGGCCTTTCGATTGTGACACATGAGCATCTTAGCGCGCCGTGCTGATCCCTTTTCTTTGGTACCGACACGTTCGTCATTAAATAAAAACAAACAAATTTCACGAAAATCTTAAAGAAGCTATCATCCACTTCGGCGCATTTTGTGACCGGTAGCAACGTTTGCGCAAATGCTTGGCAGGTCGTCTATTCCTTGTAACTTTAAAAAGAGCAGGAATCAGGTTATTTTTGTCGTTCATTTTTGCCCTCAGAATGAGTTACAGCAAAGCATTTCTATTTATTTGTATTTCTGGCCTTCTTTCGTGTTCCTGTTTTTGCACAGATGAAGTCCACGGATAGTCTTGAGCAAAAACTCAGCAAAGTAAATGGAAAAGAGAAAGTAGATGTCCTCAATCAATTAACGTATGAGTTCATCACACACGATAATGCCAAAGTCATTGCCTACAACAAGCAGGCGCTTGCGTTAAGCAAAAAAATTAATTACCTGGAGGGGGAAGCCCGAGCGTACACATACCGTGGTGTATTTGAATATTTGTCTGGTCAACTTGCCGAAGGACATCGCGATCTCAACCAGGGACTGCGGATTGCCATACAAGCAGGAGACAGAGCATTACGGGGATATGCTTATCTTCAATTAGGGAATTGCAGCCTCGAAGAAGTGCAGATGGATTCTGCGCTTATTTTCTTCAAACAAAGTCGTGAGGTTTTTAAAGACAGTACGGATCCGGCAACGCTCTCCAAGCTTTATCGCAATATCGGCGCGCTATACGGGCAACGATACCAAAGGGACTCGCAGCAGGTCTATCTGGATCGGGCTATCCGTATTCGCAGATTATTGCCTGATAAGACACTGCTGATTGAAGCCCTTGTACTGAAAGCCGGCACGAAGCTCAGGCTGGGGGAATTATCAGCGGCGCAGGAGTTGGTTCTGGAAGCGAAAAAGAACCTAAGCTCTCGGCCCGAGGACAATGAGAACAGAAATGATATCCGTCATATACAAGCCCTGATCCTATTTCAAAAAGGCGATTTTGATCAGGCATCCGTTTTATTTGATTCCGCCCGAAACTATTTCCTTCAGAAGAGTCTGTTCCGTAAGTATGTTACGGCGCTGATCGATCTGAGCCAGGTTTTTTCTGAAAGAGGTGACTACGAACTGGCATTGAACAATCTTTATGATGCCTGGAGGTTAAGTCAACTTCACCATTTTGAAGCAGAATCTTTCATTATACGTATTAAGATGGGCTGGGTAAATCATTATCTCGGTAATGATGACCAGGCATTGCTTATGGTACAGGAAGCCATGAGATTGAATCCTAAGAAATTGCTTCGTGGCGATCTGGGCAATGCCCTGATGTTAAAAGGCCTAGTGTTAATAAATCTGAAGGAATACGACACGCGCGGATAATACGCTCGACTCAGTTTTACAGATATACAAAGACTTTGGAAGTCACCGGGGAGTAAGCGAAGCGCTGATGCAGAAAGGACATTTGGAAGTTCAACGTGGACAATATCAGGAAGCGCTTCGATTTTTTAACGAAAGTATTCGACTGGCTGAATTGATACCTAATCGATTTGTACTCGCCTGGTCATACTGGGGAAAGGGACATACCAGTGTCAAATTGGGCGATTTAAAAAATGCATTGCTTTACCTGGATGAATCCCGGAAGTATGCAACCATGATAAGGTCGACTGAAGTAATGGTGTTCAATTACAACACACGAAGGGATCTGATGGCAAAGCAAAATCGGTTTGAAGAGGCGTTGAAGTTTTCGATGTTAGCCAGTCAGTTGAGCGATTCACTTCGCAAGGTCGATGCATCCCGAAGATTTTTGAACCTGGAAAAAATTCAGGAAATCGAACAACGCAACCGCGACATCCGAATTTTACAGAAGGATAAACTGCTGGCAGAAAACACCATTAATCTCCAGGAGGCCCAGTTAAAGCAACAGTCGATTTTGATGGTGGCAGGGTTTATCGGTATTGTGCTGTTAGGTGTACTTGCGTTTGTCTATTATTGGTTTTATTCCCGTATTAAAACCCTTAATGTTTCAGTCACTGAAAAAAATACAAGGATTCAGGCGCAGGCAAACAAACTTCGGGAAGTTAACGCGGAGTTGAATCGTCTCTATCAGGAAGTTTCTGAACAAAAGCAAGAGATCCAGGAGCAGACTGATCAGTTGTCGGAAAGCCATAAGGATATAAGCGAGATTAATCGGAGCCTGGAGAAAATGGTGATGGAAAAAACGATTGAACTTAGAAAAATCAATGCGGAATTGATAAAGCAAAACAACGAGTTGGTTCAGTTTTCCTACAGTGTTTCTCATAACCTTCGCGGGACCTGTAGCCAGGCTGTTGGGCCTTGCTGACCTGGCGAAAAGAGAACTCAGTCCAAGCGACAGCAAAACTAATGACTCAATTTATAGGTGAAACAGCTTTCGAACTTGATCATATCGTAAATGATTTAATCAGGATACTTGAACTTCGAAATGAACCTCATCGTTATCGCGAAGTTGTAAATCTTAACGAAGAATGGCGTCAGACCAAAAGCCTGTTTAAGGATAGCCTTCACGGTGATGAAGAAATTGTAACCAACTTTGCATTTTCTGAAATTGTCACCGTGCGAAGTATGTTGCAGAACATCTTATTTAATCTTTTGAGCAATGCTATTAAATTTCGATCACCTGAAAGGAAATTGAAGGTGATTGCTACCAGCAGGCAGCGTAAATGGAAGCGCTATTTTGGAGATCAGCGACAATGGACTGGGATTTAACATAGACCTGCACCACGAAAAACTTTTCAAACTTTACCGGCGTTTTCATGCGCACGTCGGTGGCCGTGGTCTCGGTCTTTACCTGGTCAAGACGCAGGTTGAAGTCCTTCACGGTTCAGTGGAAGTAACTTCTCAACCGGATAAGGGCTCAATGTTCAGGGTCATACTTCCATTAAGCGTTGAAGAAAGCTTGGTCGATCACTAGGGGCAGACGTTGAGATCAATTGCGTTAGCCTGGGAACGATATTTTCCCCATCGAGACGGATGGTACTTTTGATCGGTTTCCAAAATTTAATTTCCCTCCCGCTAAACTTTCGTTCGCTAATACGGCAAAAAGTACTGCCTCTTTTGCGTCACCTGAAATTCCCAATTCATCCATGCGATGAAATTCAGCTTGTGTCAACAGCGATTTAATTCCATCCAACATCAGTGGATTATGTGCGCCTCCGCCGCTCAGATAAATTTTCAATCCTTTTTTTACTTTGATTGCCTGCGCGGATGGCGTTGACAATCGTCACAGCACTAAGTCGAGTAAGCGTTGCCAGCAAATCTTCCAAGGAAATGGATGTGGCATCAGAACGTTCCTGTGCACGCCGCACATAATTCATATTAAAAAGTTCGGGCCCTGTTGTTTTTGGAAACGGTAGTTCAAAAAACTTGTCGGTCGAGCAATTCCTTCAGCAATCTATCATTTACTTTTCCTTTTTTAGCAATGTTAGAATCTTTATCGAAATAGGTGCCTGGCTTATATTGTTGAACGGCCTGATCGATTAGGGTATTGCCAGGTCCTGTGTCGGTCACAAAAACTTTATTGGAATCTGTTGATCCTGGTAAGTAAGTAAAATTTCCGATGCCTCCTATGTTGAGCATGATTCTGATCTTCACCCTTTTTTGAGAAAAGCAGGTAATCTCCATAAACCGCGAGCGGTGCCCCTTCACCACCTGCTGCAATGTGTTTTTGACGGAAGTCGCTGAAGGTGATAATCCCTGATTTAACCGCCACGTGATCGCCATCACCCGCCTGAAATGTTGAATCGATCTGTGCGCCGTGCTGTTACCGATTGTGGGGAATGAAATACCGTTTGTCCATGAGAAGCGATAACGTCAACGCTTGATGGTTTTATCTTCCATCGTTTCAGACACTGTAGTACAAGGTCTCCATGAAACGTTCCGATCCAGGCATTCAATTCGCAGAGGCGTTGAAAATTCACCTGCTGCTTTGCGAACACTTCCTGAATTCTTTTTTTTGTTGCTTCTTCGTATGGCACAGTATGGAATTTCTCTAATTTTATCTTTGTAGAGGTTCCATATCCTGAAATTTTGCAGAGCGCGACATCCAACCCATCAAGAGAAGTGCCTGACATGAGGCCAATGATAAAACGATTTTTCTTGGAAGCGATGTGTGCGAGTGTTTTGATATTCGAATTCATTATTGTCGATTAAAATTCTCGTGTTTATTTCAAAACAAATTACAGAAAAAACGTATTAGAAGGAGAGGGCTGTCACGGAGCCTTTCACAATAATTTTTTAATAACTCATTAATCTCAAACTTTAACTTTTAATGTGCCTATGAAAATGAACGATTACTATTTTAAGAGGATCTTTGAATGTTGCAAAATTCCAAGGATGCTATGGATTACCGCTCTCCTTGCTTTCTCCCTACCTTTTATTCGGCCAAGGGCAAACATTTACGATAAAGGGTACTGTAAAAGATAAAGCAGACCCACTGCCCGGTGCTTCGATTTTAATCGAAGGAACTACGACAGGAACGATTTCCGATATGAATGGGAATTATGAATTGAATGTTACTACCGACCAACGTACAGTATCGGTTGCCTTCAGTTCCATTGGTTATGCCAGGCAGATTCAACAAGTTTCTTTAGAAGGACAGGAGACCATTACACTCGACGTTGTTTTGGAGGAGGATATCACGCAGCTGGATGAAATTTTGGTGGTAGGCTCTACGTTGAGAAGCAACAAACGAGAATTGGGAAACAGTATTTCATCCGTTAGCACCAGGTCGTTGGAGAATTCAGGGTCCAGCAATTTATTCAGTGCGCTGCAGGGTAAAGTTCCCGGTGCACAAATCACGCAAAACTCGGGTGACCCGGCCGGTGGTATCACCATTCGCCTTCGCGGTGTAAAATCCCTGCAAGGAAATTCTGATCCATTGTATGTTATTGATGGCGTGCTTGTCAGCAACTCAACCGTCAACGTCTCACAAACGGCATTGACGAACCAGGTCGGAGGTGCTACTTCACTTGGTACGAACAGACTTGTCGATATAAATCCTGCCGATATCGAAAGCATTAACGTTATCAATGGTGCGGCGGCGGCA
Source organism: uncultured Bacteroidota bacterium (assembly GCA_963813425.1). Taxonomy (GTDB): domain Bacteria; phylum Bacteroidota; class Bacteroidia; order Cytophagales; family Cyclobacteriaceae; genus Chryseolinea. Next base: position 133,778 of record CAWEZB010000018.1, on the reverse strand, counting down.
GCGCAGTATGGTTCACGGGCGTCTAATGGTCTCGTTATTATTACTACAAAACGAGGGAAGGAAGGGGCTCCGCGAATTACCTTCTCCACCAGTATAAACATGAATCAACTTCGAAAGAAGGTTCCGATTTCCACTTATGGAAAACAGTTTGGGTCTGCGGCATTGCGGCTCCACCCCATTGGAACGATAAGCGCGGGTCAATTTGCCAGCATCGGCACGGGCGCCCCGGGAGCATACGTGCCCACCGAAGGCGAAACCTTCATGCCGATCACCCGAGATGGCGCACTGGCATACCTGCGCACAAATCTGGTCGACGTGACACGGTACGATTATCAGGATGAGATTTTCAGAACGGGATATGGAACCGATAATAATATTTCCGTCAGCGGAGGTAACGACAAGACGACATATTTCACCTCGTTCTCCTATTCAAAAAACCAAGGAATTATCGAAGGAACCGATTTCACGCGGTATAATTTCCGGGTGCGCATCGATCAGAAGCTTGCGTCGTGGGCGAAACTGAGCGCAGGCCTTTCTTATTCTAATTCATTTTCAAATGAGAAAGCCAATGGCAACGTATTTTACAGTCCGATTAATTCCGTTAACATCACCAATAACATTTATGATATCACACAGCGTGACGCTGCCGGAAACTTGCTGGCGGTTGAGCCCACACGCGTCAATCCATTGTCCACAATCGAGGATATGGAATTCACGCAAATCGTAAATCGTACCGTCAATGACCTGCAATTAAATCTTACACCCGTTAAGGGATTAGGAATCGATTGGCTTGTCGGGGTAGATACTTATACACAAACGGGAAAAAGCCTGATTGAAGCTTATCCTTATCAGGCTTCCGCCGGTCTGCCGTTGGAACGGTATCCCAACGGCTTTGCCGGGAATGCCAGCAATACTGTATTTCTCATCAACAACGATGTCAACGTTACCTATGAACTTCAGCTGTCAGAAGACTTTAAACTGAATGCCATCGCTGGAACAAATTATCAATATCAACGGTCGGACTTCCAGCGCTCCAGTGGAGAACTTTTGGCACCGTATATTGAAACCGTCAGTGGTGCGTCGACGGCGATAGCTACTAGTTACGCCCTGGATCAGTTTGACTTATTTGGATACTTTGGACAGGTTACCGTCGGATATAAAAACCTGGCGTTTATAACGGGAGCTGTGCGAAGAGATAAGTCTTCGAAATTTTCTCCCAGCGAGGCGAATCAAACTTATCCAAAATTCAGTGCAAGCTTTATTCCTTCAGATTTAAGTTTCTGGGAAAACACATTCGACGAAAGTACGCTTAACTCATTAAAGTTAAGGGCGTCCTGGGGACAGGCAGGTAATCTTAACAGGCATTGGTTCATACGATCGGTTCTGGCAATTTGCTCCCGTTGCATATTTAGGCAAGCCTACAATAGTTCCAAGTGCTACGCTCGCCAATCCAAATGTTGCTCCCGAACGAATGACCGAATTCGAATATGGTTTTGACATTGCTGGGTGGAACAACAGGGTCAATTTCGGCGCAACATTTTACAAGCAAAATATAGAAGATCTGGTTGTTAACCGCGTGTTGGCCGCTTCTGAAGGTGGAACCAGTATTGTCAATAATGTTGGTGAAATGGAAAACAAGGGTTTCGAGCTTTCCCTTAATATTATGCCCGTCCGCACTACCAACCTGAGCTGGGACCTGACATTCATATACAATCGTAATAGAAATAAAATAACTGAATTAGGTAGTCCTACCGTTGCCATTAGCAACGTTGCCGGGGCGCCATCTTTCCTGATTGAAGGAATGCCTGCCAGTGTATTTTATGGTACTGCGATTGCCCGTGACAACGGCCAGATCCTGTTGACGCCGCAAGGGTTGCTTCAAAGTGAAAAAGGTACACAAAATTCCGCTACGCCACTGGAGTATGAGGTTCAGCGGGATGCGAATGGACAACCTACCGGAGCGAATATCCGGGCCGTTATCGGTGATCCGAATCCTGACTTTACAGGATCGATCATGAGCAACCTGTCGTATAAGAATTTAAATTTCAGTTTTCTTTTTGATTTTGTGCAAGGGCGTAGATGTATTCAACGCCGACAAACGAACCCGGCAAGGTGTTGGTATTGGCGATTTTGCTGAAAGGGAAATGACAGGTGAGTTGCCACGCGGTTATATCTATGCATTATATAATACCGAGGAATGGAGAGTAGATGATGGCGCTTTCACAAAGCTTAGGGAAATATCGCTGTCCTATAACTTCAGAAATCCTCTTCGTGGTATCAGCAATATTAATCTTGGCGTCGTGGGAAGAAATTTAGTTTCCTGGGATAACTACAACGGTTACGATCCGGAAACCAACGCTGGTGGAAACAGCGACATCCTTCGAGGTGTTGATTTTGGGAATGTACCTGTTCCCCGCACCTATAAAATGCAACTGACTGTAACATTCTAATCTCAAAACGACAATACCATGAAAAAGATAATATATGCATGTTTCACAATGGCATTTTTGTTCGTCTCTTGTGATAACGAATATCTAAATCCAAGTACAGCTTCGGAAGAACAAATAATTAACGATGTCAATGGATTGATCAGCTTGGCCAATGGGCTCCAGTATAAATATTCTGTAGGTCGCGCTTCTCCGAATTACACATTGCCCACTGCGGCAGGGCTATTAACAAAAGAGCTGATCAATTTAAATGCTGGAAATACTGATGAACAGCTCTTGATGCAAGGTGGTGGAAGTATACAAGGCAGTAATGGTGTGCTTTCTAATCTCTGGAATCAATCTCTGTTGGTGATTTCGAATGCTAATCTAATTTTAGATAACCTGGATATCGTGCTGGACCAAGGCACCAAAGGAGGACTTCAGGCTCATGCCGGATTGTTCAAGGCGCTGGCGTTGGGAAATCTTGCTATGTTTTGGGAGCAAGCTCCGATAACGATAGGGAAGAATGCTCCGTTTGTCCCGCGCGACGAAGTTCTTGCTGAAGCCATCGCTGTGCTTGAAGCTGCTTCTGCGGAACTTGCAAAGGCGCCGTTGTCGCTTGCATTCACGTCAGGGATGGCTAGCCGGATCGATGTCGCCAGTGGAATTGATTATACGAATGCGCTGAATGCATTGATTGCACGTTATGCGTTGATCTGTCGGTGATTACGACAAGGCAATAGCTGCCGCCGATCTCGTTATAAAAACATCGCGGTCGGGATTTAGACAAGATGATATTTCGCGCAATACTTTGTTCGAGACGTCCTTTTCAAATCGAAATGTAACCGAGCCTCAGGACGATAAGTTTGGGCTACCAATACCGTTGCAGACGCCTGCGGCGGATAAACGTATTGCTTTTTTCATTAACCCTACGGCTGGAGTAAACAAGGGGACGGGCCAGCTTTTTTATCGCTAATACTACTACGCTTCCTATTTATCGCGTCGGTGAAATGTATTTGATCAAAGCTGAAGCCCTGGTTAGGAAATCGCCGGCCGACCTTGCAGGCGCGGTTACTGAATTAAATAAGGTGATAACCAAAACGCCAGCAAGCGACCCTTGGGGAATCGGTGCTGACCTTCCAGCCTATGCAGGAGGTATGACTGCTCAGGAAATACTGGACGAGATCTACAAACAAAGAAGTGTTGAGCTTTATCTGACTGGACTTCGTTTTGAAGACAATCGCAGATTTGAAAGGCCGCTGGTGGAAAGAGGTAGTCGTAACTTTATGCCGTATCCATTTACCGAGCGGGATAATAATACCAGTACGCCGGCTGATCCTACCTTATAAGGAAGCCAAAGTACTCGGTACTGAAGAGTTTTTGAATTGAAAATTAAGCAAAGCATGGTGTCGTGAAGACAATCGTGCTTTGCTTATTTTTTGATAGTGGATACAATCCGAGCGAACGTGCCAGGATGCACGATTTTAAATTCGATTCTTGAGCCCAAGCGAATAAAATGCTTCGACCTCCGCGCCCTCTGCTAACCTCTTGCATTTCCTCTGCGCTTAAATCGGCGAGCCAGCACAAGGCTTAGCGCTCCACTTTTTACCGCAGAGAAAATCCCGAGGTCAAATGCAAGAGATTCGCAGAGCGATCGAATAAAAATGCTCAATCCCTCTGCGTTTCTCAGCCTAACCTCCTGCATTTCCTCTGCGCTTAAATCGTTGAGCCTGCACAAGATTCAATTGGCCAGAAAGTGGCCCATTTGTCGCCTGGAATACAAATTTTCACAGCTGAAGTCTTTTATTTTGCTTCGAGGGTTGCCCTTAATAGCGAAACAACAAAAAAAGCGTATGATTTTGCGACTACGGATATGGTGGATATGTCTTTTTATTGCTGGTCCTGTTTTGACGTATGCCCAGGAGTCATCCGACCAAACGGTACCGGGAGCAGCATTATTTTGACGTGGCTTTGGCAGGCGCGAGCGGGAGATTTTCAACGGCGCTTTCCTGGAGCCATTTGCATGGCATCGGCAAGAAAAAGCAAAAACTCCAGATAGGGTATGGGTTGCGATTCACAACTTTTGTAGCGGGAAATAAATATTATACAACCGCGCCCGCTGAATATACCAGCGACGTTCAGGGTCTTGGAACAATATTTTCAGAAACCATAGAAGAAAATATTGACACCATCACGACGGCGACAGCGCTGACATTTTCACTAAATCTTGCACTTTATATTCAATATACTTTAACACCGAAGCTCGATCTTGGGTGCAACATTGACGTGGTTGGATTTAGCTTTGGTCCTTCCAAATCATTTAATGTTATCTCAAGTGTTTACGACGCCGGGCAGGAACCGGTTCAACGCGCCTCGCCCACTGCTTTTAATTTACTACTTACCAGTGACAACGATATTGGCTCGCTGAATTCTGAATTTTACGCGCGTTACAAATTCAATTCCAAATTCAGTGTAAGAGCGGGCTACGCATTTCTATTCAGTGAGTATCAAACCGATAATTCATTGTCTTTTGACGAGGGCAGGATCGTGAACGATCGATATCGGTATAAGGCGTCTATGGGATTTGTTGGTGTTACGCTTAAACCTTTTTAAACTGAATACTATTATGAAAACATCTCAAAGAGTTCAGTTTCACAATTTCAGTTCTTTTTGTGTTTGGCGATCGTTGTCTTTTCGTGCGGAGAAGAAGAACCGTTTCCGGAGGGCCAAATAGTTCGATTATGGACATGGTCCTGAAAATAAAATGCAAACCGGCGCTGGAGTTTTTACCAGTTACGCTCATGATTTGTCAGGTAAAGCTAGTTTGTTTTGTGGCGACGATGATAATAAAGCCATCAGGCTTGAAGACTTTAACATGCTGGCAGGTCCTGACGTCTACGTTTTTATTTCAAAATCCAATAACTATAGCAAATCCAACGTGATTGAAGTGGCGAAGCTGACCTCAGGTTACATGGACAGTGATATCAATTTCGATTTTAAATCGCAGGGCCTTACCAGCGACCACAAGTTCGTGCTGGTGTATTGCGTGCAATACAATTCATTGTTTGGTTACGCGGAACTAGAGTAGGTCAAACAACTAGTGGAATTTTTACGCAGAGAGCGCGGAGGAATTTGCGTAGACTGCTGGTTCAAGTCTTTCCGCATTGGTATGCGCGTTGGCGAGACTTGGACCTATTATGTTGCAAGTCTTCCAGACTTGCGTTTAAATTTTGTCTGGTTGGTAAATTCCGTCTTTCCGAAGGGCTCCTTATTAGAAGACTGCGATGATAGCTGGAAAAGTCCAGAGAGAGCAAATTCGACGCTCAGCGCTCCTCCCTGCATTAACTCGGTATTCCCTCCGCGGTAAAAAGTATCTTGATGCAAATGGCTCTTTTGCAAAGTTAACTGTCACTGCAAAAGCCCTTTGTTGGGGGTATTCTGCGCTTAAATATGGGGCCAGCGTTTGGAGATTGACTTCGGAAAAATTTTCCTGGATCTTCATGTAACTATTGATGCAAATTGGTGTACCAATGGGTATCACATTACCTAAAACGGGAAGCCATGGTCCGACACAATCTGCTAATCTCCTACCGGAATTTTCTGCGATTCAAAAGTTCCTTCTTCATCAATCTTATCGGGCTTTCTACGGGCCTTGCCTGTGTATTGCTGATTTTTATTTGGGTGAACGATGAGCTTAAGATGGACCAGTTTCATGAGCATGGTGATCGCCTATACCAGGTGATGGAGAATGTTGATCAGGGCGGAGGGGTCATTACACGCGAGTCAACGTCAGGCCCGACGGCAGACGCACTGGTGGCGGAGTTTCCGGAAGTTGAGATGGCTGTAATGAGCACCATGAATTGGAGCGGGCAATCGGTGCTCACAGTTGGGGATCAAGACCTCAAGGCTAAGGGTATTTATGCCAGTGCGTCTTTCTTTAAAATGTTTTCATTTGGATTCATTCATGGTGACCGTAACCAGGTGTTAGAAGACAAAAAATCCATCGTGATCACGGAGTCATTGGCGACACGATTATTCGGTACTTCCGACGACGTGGTAGGAAAGATGGTAGAATTGGAACATAATAAGCAGTTTCAGGTCTCGGGCGTGATGGCTGACCTTCCTGTGTATTCGTCCCCTAAATTTGAATACGTTCTAAGCTTCGAAGGATTCCGGGAGGAGAATGAATGGGTGACAAATTGGTTCAACACCGCTCCGCAGACGCACATTTTCTTTAGACCTGGCACTGACGTCGAGGCCTTCAATAAAAAAATCTTCGATCTGGTACGGACGAAAACTGAAGGAAAGGCTAATCATCGCTCTCCATTTGTCCGGGCTTACCCCAAGGCATATCTGCACAATCGTTATGAGAATGGTCAGCTTGTCGGGGGCAGGATAGAATACGTAAGGATGTTCTCCATTATTGCCGGATTCATTCTTCTTATCGCCTGCATCAATTTTATGAATTTATCGACCGCGCGGGCATCCCGCCGTCTTAAAGAAGTGGGCGTGAAGAAGGCAATAGGTGCAAGGAAGTCGGCGCTCGTCGGACAGTACCTCTCAGAATCCACGCTAATGGCATTAGTGTCGCTCGGCGTCGCTTTACTTCTGGTGGTGTTGATGCTTCCGAAGTTCAATGAGATTACGGAAAAACAACTCACCCTGAATTTTGATCCCACCTTCATTTCTGTTTTGTTGGGAGTTGTCCTGCTTACAGGGTTGGCTGCGGGAAGCTATCCAGCACTATATCTTTCGAAGTTTAATCCGGCGGTCGTTCTTAAGGGTAAATTAACAGGCTTTGCCGGTGAAGCATGGGCCCGCAAAGGATTGGTTATGTTTCAGTTTACCCTTTCGATTATTTTAATCGTATCGGTATGGGTAGTGTACAAGCAAATAAACTTTATACAGACTCGTAATCTCGGATACGATAAAGACAACGTAATGATTATTTTCAGTGAGGGCAAGGTGAACGAAAGCGCTGAGACCTTCTTGCAGGAAGTGCAAAAAATTGACGGCGTTGTTGACGCTTCCAGTACCGGGCACGATATGACTGGACATAACGGTGGAACGTATGGCATAGAATGGGAGGGAAAAGACCCCAACGATCGCACCGAGTTTGAGCGCGTGTCTGTGAACTATGATTTTATTGAGCTGATGGGAATCGAGATGAAGGAAGGCCGGACATTTTCTAAAGACTTCGGCGATGAAGAAAGCAAGATCATATTCAATGAAGCGGGGATAAAGTTCATGGGTATGAAAGATCCTATCGGGAAGAAAGTAAAGTTGTGGGACAATGATGTGGAGATCATCGGTGTGGCAAAGGATTTCAATTTCGAATCATTCCACGAGGTTGTGAAACCATTGTTCTTCTTTCTTAACATTAAGAACTGCAGAAATATGATGGTGAGGATTGAGAAGGGGAAGGAGCAAGAGACCATTGCGCGGCTGGAGGCATTTTATAAGGACTTCAACGCTGGTTTTCCTTTTACCTATCGGTTTCTCGATGAAGATTACCAGCAACTCTATGTGTCCGAGCGTCGAGTAGCAACGCTTTCGAAATATTTCGCAGGCCTTGCCATCCTGATCTCATGCCTTGGACTTTTTGGGCTTGCAGCGTTTACGGCCGAGCGACGTGTAAAAGAGATTGGGATTCGAAAGATCCTGGGCTCGAGCAACAGGGCGATTGTCTATTTATTATCAGGAGAATTCACAAAGATGGTAGTCGCAGCAATAGCCATTGCGTTGCCAGTGAGCTGGTACCTGGCATCGGAGTGGCTCCAGGGCTTTGCATTCCACATCGATCTTGAATGGTGGTTCTTCGGTGGTTCAGGTTTGGTTGCGTTGTTGATCGCCTGGCTCACTGTTGGGTTCCAAACGATCAAGGCTGCCCGGATAAATCCCACGGAATGTTTGAGGAGTGAGTGAGAAGGCGCAGAGCTACACCTTAGTTTTGATATTTTTATTTCATTTAGTCCGGACGATTCTTGGCTTTCGCTTGGTTGCATATAGACCGACGTGAGTGAATGCTACCGGCAAAATCTCGTCCCCCCATTTGCAGTGTAAAAAAATTTAGCTATGTTTGGAATGAGCCCATCGAACGTGACGAAATTAGATTTCGCTTGCTTCGATGGGCTTTTTTTGTAAATCCTAAACCAAACCATCATGAACTTAAGCATCCTTAAGTCGCGCGACTCGCTTGTGTTTCTACATTCCGTTGCCTGGCCTGAAACAACAGCAAAGAAACTTCCGCAGATGTTACACAGCCAATTTGCTGTCCCATATTTAACAAGCTGACGGAAATCAAAACAATTGCCCGCCGGCGGAGAATGTCATCCAAAGATTCATAGATAAATATGAATCACCCAACGGTTACACACTTTCCTTTGCCAGTATTAACCCTTTTAAAACTGTTGCTATGCGATTCTTATTTTTTACACTGCCGTTTCTCTCCGTTATTTTTTGCTCAGGCCAAACAAAAGTCCTCAAATTCGGAAAAGTATCTCTGGAAGAGTTGAAAATGAAGCAGTACGACCGGGATACTACTGCTCATGCTGTTATTCTTTACGATCGCGGTTATTTTAACGGAAATAACTTCACGTTTACACGTCACCTGCGCCTGAAAATACTCAAGGCACCCGGCACGACGTATGCGAACTTCACGCTTAAAACGCCCATGAAAAGTTTCATCGACGGGTACACATTTAACTTGCAGAACGGTGCGCTTGTGAGGACGAAACTTGAAAACTCGCAAATCTATACGGAGGAAATCGTACAGGGCTTCGACTTGTATAAGGTATTTTTTTCGGACGTGAAGCCGGGCTCGGTGATTGATCTCGAATACTCTCACGAGGGCCTTCCTTATGAGTGGCGCTTTCAGGATATTATTCCTGTGGTATTCAGTGAATTGATCGTGGAAAGAACCGAGTCCTTCCAATATAAAAACGTCTTTTATGGTTTTGAAAAAGTTAATGAAATTGCAGAAAGTCATTGGGTGGCTGAACATGTTCCTCCGCTTCGGCAGGAACCGTTTATGAATCAATACTCGAATTTTCTCACTCGATGCCAGTTCGATATTGAAAAGATCTCTGTATTCGGTTCACGATTTTCATTTTACAGAGATTTTTCCACCTGGGAAAGCGTTGGAAAACGGTTGATGGAATTGGAATACTTTGGTGGAGTATTAAGGGAATCAGCATTTCTTAATGAGAAGGCAAGAGAGCTCCGGAGTAGCAATTTGTCAACTCAGGACAAAATCGCGGAAGCATCCCGGTTTATTAAAGCAAATATCAAATGGAATAATTCTCACGGACTCCTGGCAAGCAGAACCTACCGCGAAGATTTTACGAAAAATCATTCTGGAACCTCAACCACCATAAACCTGCTTTTAATCTCCCTTCTTAAAAAAGCCGACATCAATACCTATCCCGTCGTGTTGAGCACAAGAGACAATGGTATGATCCATCCCTTGAATGCTTCTATTAACAAATTGAATTATGTTGTTGCATTCGTCAATCACGAAAAGGTTTCCATGCTCATCGATGCAACGACACCGCATACCGTGCCCGGTATTTTGCCAGAACATTGTCTTAACATGACCGGCTGGATGATTCATCCGACAGGAGGAGGAGAACTTATGGACTTGAGTCCGCATAAGGCGCACGTCATGAAACAATTCATCATGATCAAGCCGAATGAATCCAACGAGCTCGTCGCGGAAGTAAGCAATACTTATGAAGACTATGCCTTTCTGGATTGGATAAAATCATTCGAGAAAGCGGGCTCAGAAGCGTCCTATGAAAGCGAGCTGCGCAGTAAAACAAAAACGGTCGAGATCGATAAATTCAAATTAGGAAAAATCGACAGAGATAAATTGACCGCTACCGAAGTCACTTCGATCAATCTTGCGTCATCTGACTATGTTCAGGATATCGGCTCGGAACTGCTTATCAGTCCATTTATCTTTAGTGATTTTGTCAACCCATTTAAATCAACTACAAGACAATTTCCCATCGACTTTATTTATCCGAGGAAGCGCTCCATTATAATTTCCATGAGTCTGCCGAAAGGGTACACCATCAAAGGCACTCCGAAATCGACTCGCACGGACTATCCTGACGACAAAGCAAAATTTTCATTTCTATGCAACGCCAGCGAAAACATGCTTAACATTCGATGTGATTTTTCTATCAACGAGACTGTCTTCACGGAAGAGGAGCATGAAATGGTAAAAGCCTTTTTCAGTGAGGCGATTAAAAAGATGAATGAGTCGATTCAGGTTGTTAAAAAGACGTAGTCATGAAGGGTTGTATATTTATTTTATGCTGTTTTTTTTCCGTTGTTCTCCAGGCTAAAACATCGGCTATAATAGAAGAATGGACGACGGATATTGAAGTGAAAAAATCCGGTGGCCTCACCATTGTTGAGCGCATAAAAATAAAGATACTGGATGAAGATGGGTATGACTTTGGTGTTTTCAGAAGCTACTATAACTCTTTTCGCTCGGTAAATAGTATCCGATATGTTATTTATGACGCGTCTGGCAACCGGCTAAAAAGGCTGGGCAAGGACGATGCCATTGATGTAATGTGGAATCCCTCCTATGAAGTAGGTGATGTTAGATCATTGTACCTGGAACCCAATTACCGGAATTTTCCTTTCGTCGTCGAGATCGAATCCGAGATCCATTACAATGGCTTTATTGACTTTCCCCTGTGGATGCCCAGGTACTCGTACGATCTGGAAGTGAAAAAAGCTTCTCTGATTTTTACTTGCCCTCCCGATTACAAATTCAGAACGGTTTCATACAACGGCATAAAAGATCCTGTGCAAACTAATGTCACTGACCTGAAAAGACTGACATGGACTGTTGAAAATCTACCCGCTGTTTCAGCTCATAGCAGCTACCAGACTTTTGCAGAAGACCAGGCGAAGGTGCATTTGGCTCCTTATCGTTTCGAGCTCGATAAAAAACCAGGAAGCTTTGAAGGATGGAAAAATTTTGGGGATTGGTACCTGGAACTAAATCCGGATGAAGATAAATTATCGGAGCGGACGAAAAAAGAATTAGATCTGATCCGTCAAGCGTCAATATCACAAAAGGAAATGATCGAACAAGTTTATCAGTACATGCAGAGCAAAACACGTTACGTCTCCATTCAACTGGGCATTGGAGGTTATAAAGCACTGCCCTTAGAAGAAGTGGATAAAAATGGCTACGGCGACTGCAAAGCACTAAGTTCGTATACTAAGGCAATGCTTAGTTATTTAAAGATTCCATCAAATTATGTGTTGGTTCATGCGGGCGATGACGTGCCCGACGTTATTGGTAATTTCCCCAGCAACCAATTCAACCATGTATTTCTCGCCGTTCCCATGAAGTCCGACACGGTATGGCTGGAGTGCACAAGCCAAATTATTCCCCCGTCTTTTTTGGGCACGTTTACAGATGATCGTAATGCACTATGGGTCGACTTAGGAAAGAGCAGGATCATACATACCCCATCATTTTCTTTCAAAGAAAGTGTTAAGACCAGCGATTGCCTTGCTACGCTTGATGCGGACGGAAATGTTGCGCTCGCTATTAAGCAGAAACAGTCCGGTGTCTATTTCGACGAAATTATGGCATATAAGAGCATCAGCAAGGAAAGGATTGATAGTTACAATCATAAAAAATTCAGGTACAAAGATTTTACGATCCAGTCCTTCGCCTATTTAGAAAATAAAGAGAAGCAGACCATGGACTTAAATTTCCAGCTTAAAGTCAACGGTCTGGCAAAAAACGCAAACAATAAATTGATTCTGCCGGTCACCATGCTATCTCACGTCGAAAGCGAAATCGACTTCGACATATTGAATAAAAAAAGTGCCATTAAGAGAGCATTCACATGGGAAGACAACGTCGTGGTTGAAATACCGGAAAGTTTTTATGTTTATTATTTACCCACCAGCGATAAAGTAGAGAGTGAGTTTGGCAAGATTGAAATAATAATTTCCGCGGAGAAGGATCAAAAGATTAAAATCAATAGACGGGTTGTGATTTACAAGGGCTCATACAAAGGGGAAACATTTGATCGGTTCAATGAATTTCTGAAACGAGTGAGAACACTTGAGAATGGCAAGGTTGTAATTCAGAATAAAACCTGATCCAGAACAAGAGAATGATTCGTGTATGTTAATAAGTGACGTGCGTGCGACTCAACGTGCGTGGGCTTGTTGGTGAAGAACACCAACAAGGGCGATTGGCGTAGTACTCCAAGATTGACAACAAGGGCGGTATGTGAAGCACTCAGCTATCGACCGACTTTACAAAGAATGTCTATTTAAAAAGATAAATGGAACCGCCTTGATCATGACACGGCTATTCAATCCAGATGATAAAAGTCCCTACGCTGATGCGCTAAATGTTAGATTTGGATTTGAATTGCCCGCCGTAGCCCGGCAATCGGAGCGCAGGCGGGAGTTTCCGATGAAGAAGAATGTCAAAACCGGACAATGATTTTGGGCTGGTTAATAAGTGACGTGCGTACATCTTAACGTGTGCAGGCTTGTTGGTGAAGAACACCAACAAGGGCGGTTTGCGTAGTGCTTGTTAGTCGACGTGACGGAATTTAATTCTAAATGACGCTACTCCAACTTCAACCCCATCACGAGGATATCGTCAGTCTGTTCTCGGGTTCCCTTCCATTCGTTGATGGTCAATTCCAGAATACTCATTTGCTCGTGCATCGGTAAGGCGTGAATTTCCAGCAACAGCTTGCTTAATTTTTTATTGAGAAACTTTGTGTTGTCCTTGCCGCCGAACTGGTCTTTATAGCCATCGGAAAATAGATAAAGCACAGTAGGTTTATCAATCCTGACCTCGTGCTTCTTAAAGGAAAATGAATTTGATCTTTTTCTTCCGCCTATAGAGTGCGTATCGCCCTTTATTTTGAATAACTCATTGTTTTGAATGTATACCAGCGGATTTTTGGCGCCGGAAAATTCTAATACTTTTTCTTTTTGGCGATAGATACAAAGTGCTATGTCCATACCATCATTATTCCCCGAAAAATCCTGTTGGAGCGCGGTACGGATTTCGCGGTCCAGGGCGTCCAATAGCCTGTCAGTTTGGGTGATCCCACGACTGACCAATCCATTCAGTGCGTTGATCCCGATCATCGACATAAAGGCTCCTGGAACACCATGACCCGTACAATCTACGGCGGCGAAACCCAGATCTCCCCCTGTCTGTGATTCTTTCCTGATATCGGAAAGCCAATAGAAATCGCCGCTTACAGTGTCACGAGGCATAAAAAGAATAAAGGAATTCTGAAAGCCCGGTGGATATTGTTCTTCCTTTGGAAGCATTGCTTCCTGAATTCGCTTTGCGTAGTTAATACTACTTTTAATGTTCTTATTCTGTTGGTTGATCTTTTTATTGTCCTTGGTTTTCTTACGATAGCTTATAACCATAACAGCAACCAATGCTGTTGCCAACAAGCTTCCGACCAGCGTGAAATTCTTGGCCAATTTTTCGTTTTCGATTCGCGCTTCCTGTTCCTTTATTTTTATATCGGCAAGGTCTTTATCTTTTTGAAGCAAATCGATTTCCATCTGGCGTTGCTTGTTAAGGGCTTCAATTTCTTTCAAGGAATCGGTGGTTGCCAATAGGTAATTCGTTGTGGTCCGGAGCGAACGTTCAGCCATTCGCAGGGAGGTATTGGATTGATTGAGTTGTTGGGCTTGTTCGGATAATTTAGCCTGTGTAGCCTGGTTTTCCAATCCTACGGTCTGAATGTGTTGTTCCAGCTCATTTATCTGGCGGGCCTTTAAAGCTTCGTTTTGTTGCGCACTGACGAGTAGGTTGAACTCTGTTTGATATTCGACAGACTTTTTACTGTTCCCCTGCTTGTTATAATAATCTGCGAGAATCTGATAACATTTTTGTCGCGATAAGATGTCGTTGTGGGTAATTGCCAGTGACAATGCCTCTTCAGCATACTCGATCGCTTTTTTAAATTTGTCGAGGTAGCCGTAGCTTATTGCCACGTTCATCAGTTCTTCCCGGATCAGAATTCCATTGTTTAACTTTTGTACGATGGTCAAAGCGCCTTGAAAATTTTCGAGAGCCTTACTGTATTTCTTGAGGTCCATGTAGTGAACGCCCAGTTGATGCGAAATGGAATAGACCTTGGTCTGGTCGCCTGATTTTTTTGCGTGGGCTAAAGAGAGGTTTAAGTACTCAAGAACTTTTACTGGCTCGTTTGCTTGCTGATAATATGTGGCAATTTCATACGCGTATTGCGAGGCTTTAGTATACTCTTTTTGACCAGCTGCTTGTTCGTAGAGCTTCAGGTTTTCACCAAGGGGTGGGGACTGACACCAGACGGGCTGCAATGTGACACAAATCAACAGGATAATGACCGAAACTGATTTAGCAATCGCCGCTGCCGACACGTGCCATTGACAGAAATACAAGATATATCTGGACATACAGACAGGCAATTTTGCGAAGTTTATTCGACCGCACGGTAGACATGATCCTGAAACCTTACACGGGCAAGATGGGTGTTTTATGTTCGAAGTTTGATGTTCGAGGTTTGAAGTTGAATCGCCACACCGTGCTGCTAAAGTTTTAAAATGGTTTCGACGTTCTTGTTGAGCGTTTCTAGTTGAGTATTTAATTTTAGCGGATACGCTATGGTAATTCAACTAGGAACTCGAAAATACAGGCTCTCTAACGCACGAACGATGTAGCGTTACAAATAGAAACTTCTAACACAAAACTGAATCTATCTGTCTTTTGGCACGAACGGTCTAGCATCGGAACCTCGAACTTCAAACCTCAAACTTCGAACTTTAAGCATCCAAAGCGGTCGGAATTTTGAGCTCTTTGGCAAGGCTATCAAGGTTTTCAAGGGACTTTTTGAATGCATTTTCAAGCTTTCGTTTTTCGGTGAGGCGAAAAAGAATTTCTGATGGTAAATTCCTTTTGATATAGAAGTCCAGGGTGAATTTCGTTTTCTTGATTCCTGTTTTTTCTAGGGTGAAATGAGTTGCATACCCCTTGTCCTCATCTGTTTCGGTGAACTGAATTTTGTCACCCTGATAATAATAATAACTGGACACGATGTTCACGACGCCATTATCAGTCACACAACGGCACTTCATTCCAACACGCGGAAGAAAATGATTAAAGGTCTCCACAGATTTTACCCCTTCTTTCCAACGGTTACGGTATCTGAAATCACCGGTAGCGTGAAAAAGAGTAATGATATCGGTTTCATAAATGCGCTCAACCGAAAACATTTTTGACATTTTTTGCAGCTCCAGATGCGTCGGTGGCTCTGGGGGGATTTCATTTCGGAGTTGACCTAATTGCGTGTACTGAAATGCAACTTCACCACTTTCGGTCTGTTTGGTACTCTTGTCCCATTTCATCCAGGTGGCCAAATCCAATGGCTTACCTTCTGGCAACAGGTTTTGTGTTATGAGCCAATATTCATGTTGTTCAATATCATTCTTCAGAAGCTGGTGCGCGACAATGATATCCTTTCCGATAAGTTTGCTGAAATTTTTTACGTTGTAGCCCGTGAATTCACCGTAGTGTGTGATGACTTTCAAAGTCAGATCAATCGCAGAAATGCAAGCCTGACACTGACAATAGCGACGCTGTTCATAGGCAATAATGCTGCGATGAAACTCAACAAACATTTTCTCCACTTGTTTGTAAATCTCATTTACTGTAGGCGGATCTCCGAACTTGTAAAATAGAATTGCGTCGCCTTCAATTTCGGAAATTTCCAATCCTATGTTATTGGCATTGATCAGGATCTCCAATAATTCCTGGATAATGAGCCTGCTATGATCAATTTCAGTTTCAGCGACAAACCGTGAGAATCCACTGATGTCGGGAATAAAGAGGAGGCCTTTGTTTTCCATTGCAAGTGTAAAGTTAAGAAAAGCTTACAGCTTACAGCTCACAGCATACAGCTACGGTGGATATTCACCGACACTAGCTGTAATCTGTTTGCTGTAAGCTGACTGCTTAAAAATTCTTTTTCAATTTTCTAAAACCTACGATCCCCATCGCCGTATACATTCCACTAATTGCACTCGTATGCATGTAGACAAACATCGATTTGTGAACCCTCAATAACCTAATCTTCCAAATTCTATTTATGAAAATCCTAAAATGGATTGGTTACGTATTGTTAACCATTGTGCTTCTTATTGCCTCGTTTTATCTTAAAGCTCGTATATCTACAGAACGTCGCCTTAGCAAAAAATATGATATAACGTTGCAGCCTTTCACTTTGAAAACGGATTCCGCTATTGTTGAAGAAGGGCACCGGATTATGTTGACCAAAGGTTGCGCAGCGTGCCATGGAGATAATCTTCAGGGTAGGGTTTGGTTGGATGATGCCATGCTTGGAAAAGTTATCACACCAAATCTCACGAAAGGAGAAGGTGGATTGCCAAAAGACTATGGCACTAATGACTGGCTCCGAAGTTTGAAGCATGGGTTAAGAAGAGATTCAACTCCACTAAGAATTATGCCTTCTCATGAGATTTCACATCTCGGGGAAGAAGATATGAATGCACTCATCGCATACTTATCACAAATTGAACCTGTCGATAACATTTTGCCAGAAACAAGTCTCGGATTTCTGGGATACATATTGACGGATTTGGGGAAGATATTATTAATTCCGGCTGATAGTATCGATCACAACCGACTTTTAACCAAGAATGTAAACCGCGAAGTCACCCCTGAATTCGGAGAATATTTGACAACGAATTGTTCGGGCTGTCATCGCAAGAATATGAAAGGTGGACCTCCCTTGGCACCTGGTTTCCCTGTGGTAGCTGACATTTCAAGGACTGGTAACCCTGGGAAATGGACTGAGGAACAGTTCATCAATACCTTGAAGACGGGAAGCACTCCGGAAGGGAAGAAATTAGATCCAACTAAAATGCCTTGGGTAGCTTTCAAGCACTATAGCGACGCGGAAATGAAAGCCATTTTCTTGTACCTGAGAAGTATATAGCAGCGCATGCCTTCTGCTGTAAGCTGAAAACTGTTAGCTCTAAGAAGCACCTATTCGAACGAGAATATTATTTTTGTCAAGATGATTGACTCCCAATCATCTTGACAAAATAGTCTACCTATGATAGCAACCCTTGTTCATGTCCACGTCAAACCAGAATTCATTAAATCTTTTATAGAAGCAACCCGTGCGAATCATGAGAATTCTATTCAAGAACGGGGCAACTTCCGATTTGATATTCTTCAGGATGCTCAGGATCCGGGTAAGTTCGTATTGTATGAAGCTTACGAATCAGAGCAGGCTGCTGCTGCCCACAAAGAAACTACACACTATGCAGCATGGCGTGATGCCGTAGGTTCCTGGATGGCAAAACCAAGAGAAGGTGTTAAGCATTCCATGCTGTTCCCTGCTAAGCGGTAAGGACATATGAAACATTCTTATAGCCTGGCTCCGTCGCCGCTGGTATATTTTGGTGCTGGCAAAATTTCCATTTTGCCTTCCGCAATAAAAACGTTTGGTTCAAGAATACTCCTTGTTACCGGGACAAAATCATTTACAGCATCTGGTCATTATCAGAATCTTTTGGAAGGATTCCATAGCCAGGGTATTATCGTGGAACATCTATCCGTAGGCGTTGAACCAACGCCCGGGATAGTGGATGAAGCGGTAAAGAAAACAGCATCATTTGATCCCGACGTAGTTGTAGCAGTCGGCGGTGGAAGCGTTCTGGACGCAGGAAAAGCAATCGCAGCCATGCTTCCTTTGGGTGAACCCGTAAAGAACTATTTGGAAGGTGTAGGCACCAAACCTGCGCACCCAGGTGTCAAGGTTCCCTTTATTGCTATACCCACGACCGCCGGTACAGGAAGTGAAGCGGCTAAAAATGCTGTTCTGTCAGAGACCGGTGAAAATGGGTATAAACGCTCCCTGCGACACAATAATTTTGTTCCCAACGTTGCAATCATTGACCCTGCTTTGTCGGTGACCTGTCCACAGGCTACAACAGCGGCAAGTGGAATGGATGCTTTCACGCAATTGTTGGAATCCTACCTTTCGACCGCGGGAAACGCTGTTACGGATGCGCTAGCCTATGAAGGATTGCAACAAGTCTCAAGGAGTTTACGCCAAGCGTACCATTCGGGCTCGGACATTAATGCACGTACAGGCATGGCGTTGGCCGCATATCTTTCTGGAGTAACACTTACCAACGCGGGTTTGGGATTAGTGCATGGATTCGCCGCGTCCATCGGTGGATATTTCCCCATCGCACACGGTGTGATTTGCAGTTCACTGATGCCGGCGACTAATCGTGCAACAGTTCGCAAGCTTCGATCTCAACGGAGTAATGATAATGCGCTAGCGAAATATGCGATCATTGGAAAACTGTTTGCGGGGGTTGAAAATAAAGCTCCTGAGTATTATGTAGAGTTTCTTCTTGACACGATCGAAGAGTGGACTTTGGAGATGAATATTCCCAGGCTTGGTCAAGGGGGCGTCACATCTTCAGATTTTATGAAAATTGTGAGCGCAACCGATAACAAAAATAATCCCGTGGCTTTGAACGAAGAAGAGATGGTGGAGATTTTGGAAATGGCGATGTAACGCAGGTGCTAAACGAATTCGATGAATTGTAAAACCATTTTTGTAGTTATGCGTTGAATTAGAAATATATTTCGCATTCCTTTTTGGCATCCAGAAAAAAGCAAGTTATATTTGCATCACTAGGAACAGAAAATGAAATCAGGTCACAACATATGTATGAAGCGTTCTTCGCAAGGTTGCCAAAAGCAACTCGTATGTACATGCCTGGGAAAAATGTTATGATATAAGAAATTAATAGATATAGCAGCAAGCCCCGGGCAATTTGTTCGGGGCTTTTTGTTTTTTGTCAGCGTAGCCAAGTGGTTTAAGGCATCAGTCTGCAAAACTGAAATTCGTGGGTTCGAATCCCGCCGCTGACTCAGATATCCAGCCGTCACGTTAGGTCGTGACAACCTGCACACGTAGTGCAGGATGGCTGGATTGCGTAATTGGGGTCTCCTGAAAAGTCTGTGACTAAGACCTTATTACCTTAGTAACAAGAACAGATAGTTTACACTCAACCTTATTACCTTATTGATTTAGGCAAAAATCCAAGGAATATTCTGATAAATTGAATCTGTGGACAATAAGGTAATAAGCTCGGTTCACACGTTTTTTGTGTTACTAAGGTAATAAGGTTTTTGAAGTGCAAGATTTTTAAAGTCGTACTTTTATTTTTCCATGCACTTAACTTCCATTGATACAAAATAAATGTTGAATGCATCACACTTGATTGTGGGGCAACTAAGGTCTTGGCCTTAACTCGAACTTGATAGCGAATGCGGCGTGAGATTGAAAAGTAACGTTTGGAAGATCAGTCAGCGTGTGCCAGGCACTCCGCCATCTTATCAAGGCATTCGCCCATACCTGCTTTCGATAAGTCAACGACTTGACTACTGTTATAACCGAATTCGGTCACGGTAATTTCTGTCCTGCTTTGTCCCATTGGCCTTAGGGTTATGACGTGGGGAACGCTTTTCGGAAAACCTGGGGGCATGCCAAGGGCCGACGGCTCAATAGTATTTCCATCCTTATCGCAGAAATGATGAATGAACTTGATCTGTTCTAATGGAATTATTTCGGTGTACGTCCAGGTGTTATAAATTTCGAACCCCTCTGGGGAACGCATGCATACCAGGGATTTTCCACCAACCTTGAAATCCATTTTTGCTACTGGAGCAGTAAACCTTCGAGGGCCCCACCACCGTTTTACCAGTGATTCTTCACTCCAAGCTCGCCACACGCTGTCAGCTGGAGCATCAATTATTTTGGTTATTACCATGTTTAGCGGTACGGTCGTCAGGTTAGTCATATTGCTGTTTGGAATTATTTCATTTTTTTTAGCAAATCGTCGAGCCGTGTAAATATGTCGTTCAGGCCGTCTTCAGTTAAAAACCGAAGTTCACCATCGCGGTCCTCCTGAGATCGGAACACCGATTGAATCGTTAACTTAGTTCTGTTGCCAGGAAGGCTTTCAAATGTGGTTGTGCTTAGAATGATGTAACCTTGGTGTCCTTCAAACTCAAATGTTCCCACAATTCTTTCAGGTGGTTTTACTTCGTGGTACACGCCATGGAATGCAAGCTCGTGTCCATCCATATCTTTGAAGAAGTATCGCCATGAGCCTCCGGTTCTGGCGTCGAAGCTTTGAAATGTTGTCCTAAATTTCCTGGGTCCGATCCATTGTCCATATAGGTCGGAATTAGTATGGGCTTTAAAAACCATTTCACGAACCGCATCGAATTCCCGGGTGATAATAATGTCTTGCCGGGTAGCTTTTGCTAAAATTTTTGTAGAATGTTTGATGGCCATGATGTTCTTGCCTTGTTGATGTCAAAGATAGGCGATGCTACCTCGAACCGGGGTGATTAAAAAGTCAATTTTCGGGTCATTCGCGACAAATGTGTTAGTTTTATTTGATGATTAGCCGTCGTATTGAAGTTGCGGGCAAATCATGTCTTTACGTTTAATCTCAAACATGAAAAAGATCGGATTGATTGTTCCACATGATCACACGTTGTTAAGCATCGGTGCAATCTTCGATGTTATTGAAACTGTTAACAGGATATTTGTAAGCATAAACCGCGAGAAGCCGTTTAGCCTTACTGTCTTCCAGACTCCGGAACAAATTCAAGGAAATGGTAATTTATTTCATGGCTACCATGTGAAATCGATACGAACAAATCATCAGTTGGACATCGTTTTTATTCCAGCGCTCGCCACTGGAAAAATGGACGAGACCCTTGCAAAAAATAAATTCTATTTACCATGGCTGCGCAAGCAATTTAACGGCGGTGCCGACATTGCAAGTTTTTGTACCGGCGCTTTTTTGTTTGGAGCTTCTGGCCTGTTGGATGGAAAACAAGCTACTACCCACGTCGATGCTTGTTGCACATTAGCGGCTACGTTCCCAAAAATATTTATTAAACCAGGTCAGACCGTAACCGTTGATGAACGATGTTACACGAGCGGAGGCGCGACGGCCGCTTTTCATTTGCTGATTCTCCTCATTCAAAAATATTGTAGTGATGAAATTGCAATACGAATCTCCAAATATTTCGCCGTTGATCTGGACCGTTATAAGCAAAGTCATTTCAGCATTTTCAGACCTGATTATTCGCACCACGATGAACTTGTGAAGGAAATTCAACGCAACATTGAAAAGGAATACCAATCGATAAATACGATAGAGGAAATAATAGAAAAGATACCATCGAGTCGGCGTAACATTGTACGCAGGTTTAAGCATGCCACCGGCCTTCCTCCTATAGAATATCTGCAGCGCGTGCGAATGGAGCGAGCCAAAAAATTATTGGAGCAATCCAATCTTAGCGTCGGGGACATTGTCGTTGAAGTTGGTTACACCGATCCAAAATCGTTTCGGAAAGTATTCAACAAAATTGTTGGTGTAGCGCCCTTAGAGTACAGGGAGAAGTTTAAAATCAGGTAGTGCCTAACGTTTTGATCTAAGGTGACGAAGCGAAGAGCTTTGCGCTCATGGACCCAGCATCATAATTAACTAATAGACCAACAAACTGGACGCTTTAGTACAAGTGCATTACTGTCGACATTTTTTTCCATCGTTTCCGCAACTGTTGCGGTTCCGTTGTGGGGAGGTTTCTGCTAAAATGCAATTAAACGCCTATAAAGTTAATTCAACCCCCGTTTTATTCAAATTAGCTTCATTTTTTACTCGAGTAAATCATTGCAACCGCCAAAACACCGCAATTAATCTATGAAAAGGGACAGGTTTCCTGGCTGCGGCGGACAAACAAACAGCCCAATTCGAGAGCCTCTAAGGCTAAGGGAATATTTGGAGGATATAATTGCGTTTTGAAGGGTCGAATAATAATCCCTCTTCAACATGTGAGACAAATGTCAAATAGTTGGCTCCAAAATAAAATTTTATGTGTTGAAAATACTCTTTTAAGAACTTTCCAACGATCTGACTAAACGTTCTCAGGAAAAGAATGACATGTTGGGTGTTCTTTTGACGACAGGAGGCAAAAATTTGTAGATAATTACTAATACTTACACCTTCTTGAGACAGTGCAATAATGTGGGTACCTTAGTATTGGATTTTTGAACTGGTAGCGGGGTGACAAATTTAGAAAGTGCTCAAATAAATTCTCATGCTCACCAATAGTAATATAAATGAAGCCAAATAATCATATAGATAATTGCCAGCCGGATATTGTAATGGCGAATCTTGACAAGTGCACTGATGGAGATACAGAATTCAGGCGCGAGTTGGCTCAATTACTGGCCAATAATATCACGGAGATGATGGCTAATATCGAAAAATCGGTAAAGATCAAAGATCATAATATTATGATGAGGTCAGTGCACAAGACCAAGACCACGCTTAGTATTTTGAACGACAGCGAAATGAATGAGGAGATCCACATTGTCGAAACAAAATTGAAAGAAACTTCTCCTGTCGACCTGGAAACTCACGTGGAAAGGTTAATCAGCCGCTGCATGCGAGCAATCAGTGTCTTAACAACACTCTCCGCTCAATAGTAAATTTACGCCAGCCCTTCCGTTAAAAAATCGTTAAGCGCCTTTCCGCTTTTCATAGCGTCGACAAGATCTTTTTGGAATCTTTTGCCGGTCACTTCGCTGTCTGTGAAGGAGCGAAGCACCATAAAGCTTTTCAATTTCAACAAGTCGCGATGCGGATGATCGGCTGCGTATCCTTTGGGCATCGTTTTTAATTTGTCTTCATTCCAAAGTTCACCAAAAGTCTTTTTGAATTTTCTTTCCTTTAAAATCTGGATGAGTTGTTCTCCGTTGTAATCAATTTCCTGTCGAATTTTTGCCAGGTTTTCTGGACTTGGCTGATACATTCCTGCGGCTACCATGCTTTTATTGCCGGGTTCAATCTGAAAATAGTAGCCAGGTACTCCCATTCCTTTTCCACCTGGCGAAATGCCCGCGCTTACATTGGTCTTATAGGGGGTCTTATCCTTGCTGAATCGAACATCGCGATAGATCCGGAATGTGAGCTTTTTCGGGTTCAATCCCACCAGAGATTCATCAAACGTGATCATATCCTGCAGTACATCAGTCACGAATAATTCAAACTCGTCTTTTATTTCCAGATAGCGTGGCTTGTTTTTTTCAAACCACTCCCGTTTGTTATTCCGGGAGAGTTTCTTTAGAAAATCCAATGCGTTATTAAAATTCATAGGTACGTTCTTCAACGATGGGTGATTAATATTTTTCTGGCAAGCCTTCAATCCGTGTTTTTGTATCCTGAAGAGCGGGGACCTGTGATACCGGAGTTCCTAAATAAAAATATGCTGTAGCTGATACGTCATCCTGTCTGTAAAAATTAGTCCAACCCTCCGGAAAATTTTCATCGTTTAAATGCGGGGCCGAGGGGACTTCCAGCAATTTGATAAATTCTTTCCCGGAAACGGTAACTGGAATCAGAGGTGCTCCATTTTTTGCGTATTCTCTAACTTTGTCACGCATCTCGCCTCCCATTATTTGAATCGTGACTTTGCAATCTTTGCTAAAATAGACGGGGTCGGGAATGTGAAATCTGTAAAATGCCCACTGCCGTGTCTTCTCGTCTGCAACCAGGCAACCCTGGTAAAGGTGGGTAAATAGTCCCTGCCCCCAGCCTGTTCCGATGTAATCCTCGGTACCTGTTCCGTTTAGCGTTGGCAGGTCGCCGTCACCGTCCACGTAAATTTTTACCTCGCCCTCGCCCCACCAGCTATTTTGGTATAGCGGGTCCGTTATGATGCCCATATTCATTCCTAAAAAACGTCCTTTGCCTTTGACGACGGGGAGTATTTCAAAATCTTTTCCTAATTCCGTTTTTAACGCCCGGCTCCAATACGCGTGAAAATACGCGGCGTCTTCTTCCAACGATTTTACCTTTTGAAAATTGATATCGTAAAAAAGCATTGCAGTTTTTCCACTTTCATTTTTTAGTGTCACGCGGGCCGCTTTCCGGTAAGGCATCGGGATATAGCACGTGAAAGACCTCCCCTCCGGATCTGAGAATAACGCATTCTGAAACGAAACTTTACGCCCTAACCCGACTCCAAAAAAATCACCCAAGGGAACGGAAACGGCTGGTTTGGTCTGGTCGTCCCAATAGATTTCCAATCGTAGCGACCGAAGCATTGCGGGAGAGCGATCATTTATCGTCATCCACATCCGCTGAATAATTCCGCTTCCTTTTACATCCAGCAAAACTTTTGTTTCCCCTGGCGCAATATTTTCTGACGGATGACCCTTTGCTTTTTTATTTTCCGATCCTCCGCTGCCTTTGCCAGCCGAGGGATTTTCAAAACTTGACCAACGTGTTTCGGTATCGTTGGGGATTTTAAACAGCTCTTGCGCCTTGAGTGACGCTGTTGCAACGAGCAAGATAAGACCCAGGCAGACTTTAACTGATGTTGTCATCATACACTTATTTACGGGTAAACAAACTCTAAAGATATTCCACAATTGTTTCAAGACCGATCCCACGGGACGCTTTTACTAAAATTGTGGAGTCCGAAACCGGATGCATTTTTAAACTCTCAATCAGTGCTGTCTTGTTCTCAAAATATTTTGCGTCCGGAATTTCAGGTAACGCGGATTTAAATAATTTCCCACACAGATAGACCTGATCAAAGTTTTTAAGTTGTAGGAGCTGACCGATCAACCGATGCTCTTTGTCTGCTTCCTCCTCCAGCTCAAACATATCTCCGAGAATAACAACTTTGTTGGTTGAATTCATTGCTGCAAGATTCTCGACGGCAGCCTGCATGGAGCTCGGATTAGCATTATAAGCATCAAGGATAATTGTATTCGTTCCTTTTTTTACCATTTGCGATCGCATGTTTCCTGGCTCGTATTGTTCAATAGCCGCGTTTGCGTCATCAGGAGAAACGCCAAAATATTTGCCGATGCATAAGGCCGCCATGATGTTCTCAAAATTATAGGCGCCTATTAATTTGGTTTCGAGCTCACTGCCATTCTCTGCTTTTACTTTTACAAACGGATCTGCGCCGATCAATTCCCCATGGTAATAATCGCCTTTTGCGGGATAGAAGATTGGTTGCTTAAACCGTTTGGCCATGTTGGCAAGGATCTCATTCTGGGAGTTGATAAAGACAGTGCCTTCATTCTGAATAAGGTGTTGATATAATTCGGACTTAGCCCGTATTATATTTTCGAATCCCCCAAACATTCCGATGTGAGCCCGTCCTATGTTAGTTATAAATCCATGTGAAGGATTTGCAATAGAGCAGAGCAGCGCAATTTCGCCCAGGTGGTTTGCTCCCATCTCAACGACCGCCATTTCTATGCTCTTATCGATGGCCAGTAGGGTTAACGGTACACCAATGTGGTTGTTCAGATTTCCTTTTGTTGCATACGTTTTATATTTCTTGCTTAGAACGCCATACAATAATTCCTTACTGGTCGTCTTCCCATTTGAACCGGTTAATCCAATGACAGGAATCTTTAACTGATCGCGGTGATGTCGCGACAACTGTTGCAGGGTTTCTAACGCATTGTCGACAAGAATGCACCGGTCGTTGACAGCATATGCCTTTTCGTCTACTACTGCGTATACCGCGCCCTTTTCAAGCGCTTGCAATGCAAAAGTGTTCGCATTAAACTTATCGCCCTTTAAGGCAAAAAAAATGGAACCAGCACTGATCTGGCGGGTATCGGTAGAAATCTTGCCCGATTCCAGAAATCTGTTGTATAAATCTTTGATGTTCATCATCTCTATCCTTTTCTAATCACTTTTTGAATTGCTAAATCATGGGGGAAAAGTATCTTGCAAGTAAGACAACAGCTTGCGTTTAGCCAACGTTAAGGATAAAGAAATAATTTAATGCTGCGATCACTTTGGTTTTTCCTTCTGTTTCTATCTATCGGTCTGCAGGCGCAATTTAGCTATGTGATGGATCAGTCCATTCCTGTGAAGGATGAGCAGGGCGATGATCTTTCCATGCCTTGGGCCGGCGGCTTAAATGCAGCGCATTACAACACCATGGATCTCAATGGTGATAATGTAGATGATCTCGTATTGTTTGACCGGATGGCTGACAAGGTTCTAACGTTTATTCGTGTCGAAAACAACTATCAGTATGCTCCCGAGTTTGAAGAGTTTTTTCCCGAGGATATTACTAACTGGCTACTGATTCGTGATTTCAATTGTGATGGCAAGAAAGATATTTTTACGGGAGATATTTTTGGTATAAATGTCTATACCAATGTAACATCGGCGGACGGCCCGCTGGCCTGGCAACAATTTACATTCTATAGTGGTTTTCCTGGTCCGAAATCCGGAGCATTGCTGACGACAGGTCTTTCCGGGAATAAAATAAATCTGCAGTTACAATTTGATGACCTGCCCTCGATCACCGATGCGGACGGCGATGGAGACCTCGATATTTTTAATTTGCGTTTCGTCGGTGAAGGATCAATTGAATTTCATCAAAATTTCAGCAAGGAGCGGTATGGGACCTGCGATTCTCTGGATTTTGAAAAAGTCACCCAAAAGTGGGCAGGTCTTGCTGAGTGTGAATGTGGAGAGTTTGCGTTTAACAACGAACCCTGTGCGCCCGGTGGAGGGCGAACAAAACATGCCGCAGGCAAGAGCCTTTTGATGATGGATGTCAATGGTGACGAGTCGTTGGATATCTTATTTTCCGAAGCGGATTGCACCAATTTATATGCGCTGCTCAACGAAGCCACGACTGCAAACCCAACGATAAATTCTGCCGCGGTTTTTCCCACGGTTTCGCCCGTTGATTTTCTGATTTTTCCCGCAGCGTTTTATGAGGACATAGACTTTGATGGCAGAAGAGATCTTATTTCTACTCCGAATATTTTTTCGAAGACACCGGAAATACTAAACGCAAATTTGAGCCATTCCAACTGGGTGTATAAAAATTCCGGTACGGACGATGCACCGGTTTTTTCTTTCTCCACGGATTCTTTTCTTCAGGATAAGATGATCGACGTCGGCGACAACGCTATTCCTGCCTTTAATGATTTTGACGGCGATGGCGATCAGGATTTATTTGTAAGTCAGAACAAGACGCCAAACGCTTCTGCAACTGTAAGGCTGTACGAGAATACGGGTACGGCTGCCAGCCCAGAATTTTCGTTGGCTGAGAATGATGCATTTGGCTTTTCTGCTTCGACGTTATACAATTTGAAAATTCAGTTTGCAGATCTGAACAGTGATGCTAAAATAGATCTGGCCTTCACTGCGAGCGATTTTTTGACGGGCCAAACAAAATTGTATTATCTCCCGAACAAGAGCAATTCGACGCTGGATTTTTCCGGACAATCCGTTGAGCAGACCAATATTTTCATTCTCTCTTCCGAAAATATTACGGTAGTCGATGTCAACAACGACGGCTATCAGGACTTGCTCATTGGAAAAAGCAATGGAGCTTTGCAATATTGGAAAAACCAGCAAAACACAGTTCTGTCCTTTACATTGGAAGACGACTCCTTTCTTGAAATCAGCGCTAATATTTTACGCCAAAATATTTCGGGAACGGCTGCCGATTTAAACATGGACGGAAAGATCGACCTGATTCTTGCCGATCAACGGGGAATGGTCAATATCATCCCTGACTTTCGTAATGCAACAAATGTGAACGGCGAATTAACCAACGTCATCTTCAATTCGATCACCAACGACTATAAATCTAAAAACTTAGGAGGTCGTATTTGGCCAGCGACCACCAATATTTTTAATACAAACAAACCTTCAATCGTGGTTGGAAACACGCTTGGTGGAATTTACGTCTTGCGAAACGATGGAGGCGAATCCCTTCCCGAACATCCCAGTATTACCATATACCCGAATCCGGTTGTAAGAAATGAAACATTTCACATTCGGATCGACCGGCCTGCTGACGTGCAGATCTTCAGCAGTTTGGGGCAGGTAATAACCGCTAAAGCCACGATTCCGGGCTCGGGTACACATGCCTTTAGAATGCCTTCCGTTGCAGCTGGAGTTTATTTTTTGCGATTCACGACCCAAGGAAAATTTTTTACGAAGCGCCTGGTCGTGTACTGATAAGAGTGGACAGCAACGAAACATTTTGAAGTTTAATCCATCGGTCGCCTCTAATTAGGGAAATCTTGCATCTTTGCACCCGATTTTAGGTAAACCAACCTCAATACTTAGAACTTCAATACTTCAACACCTTGAAACACGCGTTTATTTTTGACATGGACGGAGTAATCGTGGATAGTAATCCTACCCACAAGATTGCCTTGAAACAGTTTTGCAAAGAGCATGGATATGATCTTTCCGAGAGCGACTTACGTGAAAAGATTTACGGCCGAACAAACAGAGATTGGTTATTGAACTTGTTTGGCAACCTGGACGACGAAACCATCCGAAAATATGCAGACGAAAAGGAGGCGCTGTTTCGCGAACTTTATAATGATATCAAACCGGTTGCTGGCCTTATATCTTTTCTGGACAAATTGGATATGCTTAATATTAGCCGTGCTATCGCTACCTCCGCACCGAGGGCTAACGTCGATTTTACCCTTCAGAAAACGAATACTGGGAAGTATTTTAATACAGTCCTCGACGATTCATTTGTGACGGAAGGCAAGCCAAATCCTCAGATTTACTTAAAATCGGCCCAGGCACTGGGATTTGACGCCTCGAATTGTATCGTTTTAGAGGACTCGCTCTCGGGCGTTAAAGCAGGAAAGCGCGCAGGTTGCAAAGTGATTGGCATTACAACCACCCATACCCGTGAGGAATTGAACGAAACGGACTTCGTAATCGACGATTTTGAAAGTCTGGATCCCAAATTCCTGATATCCCAACTTTATTAGGCGTCAATCCGGGATTATTTTGGATTGGCGTTGGAATATTAACCTGATTTAGCGATATTTGCAGTCCCTTTTCAAAAAGGGGTTTTTTAAACAATTACGTAGATATGGCACGAGTTTGTCAAATAACTGGAAAAAGACCTCAGGTCGGAAACAACGTTTCGCACGCGAACAATAAGACAAAGAGAAGATTTTTACCAAATCTTCAGAAAAAACGTTTTTTCATCCCTGAAGAAAATAAATGGATAACATTAAAGTTGACTACCAAGGCGATAAAGACCATCTCCAAATATGGCATTACAGCTGTATTGAAGGAAGCAAAGGCTAACGGACACCTGGTGTTGTAATTAATAAAACATTGAATCATGGCAAAAAAAGGTAACAGGATACAGGTGATTTTAGAGTGCACTGAGCACAAAACCACGGGCATGCCAGGCATGAGCCGTCATATCACTACGAAGAATCGTAAGAATACCACAGAGAGATTGGAACTGAAGAAGTACAATCCGATCTTGAAAAAATATACAGTACACAAAGAAATCAAATAACCATGGCAAAGAAAGTAGTTGCGTCCCTAAAGAAAACAGACGGTAAGAGCTTTGCAAAAGTGATCCGCGCTGTAAAGTCCGAAAAGACCGGTGCTTACACTTTTAAGGAAGAAATCGTACCTGCTGACCTGGTAAAGGAAATGCTTGCTAAAAAGTAATTTAGCTTTCGAAAAATTTTGAAAAGTCCCTGATGGGACTTTTTTTGTTTTAAACAAAACGGACTTGTTATGGCATTATTCGGAAATCTGTTTTCCAAGGAAAAGAAGGAAACCCTTGATAAAGGATTGGAAAAATCCAAGGATAGCTTCTTTGGAAAATTAGGGAAGGCCTTGGTTGGGAAGTCCACGGTCGATGACGAAGTTCTGGACAATCTTGAAGAGGTGCTAGTTTCGTCCGACGTCGGTGTCAGTACGACGTTGAAAATCATAGAACGCATTCAACAACGTGTTGCCCGCGATAAATATTTGGGGACATCCGAATTGGACAGGATTCTGAAAGAGGAAATAGCGGCGTTGCTTTCTGAGAATAATGCCACCGATAATCTGGATTTTGAAACGCCGCCGGGTAAAAAACCCTATGTCATTATGGTGGTGGGTGTAAATGGTGTAGGTAAAACCACCACCATCGGAAAACTTTCTGCGCAGTTCAAAAAGAAAGGGAAAAAAGTAATGTTGGGAGCCGCTGATACGTTTCGGGCGGCTGCTGTAGATCAGCTTAAGCTATGGGGTGAGCGTGTAGGTGTCCCCGTTGTTTCCAAAGGCATGAATACCGATCCTTCAGCTGTAGCTTTTGATACGGTAAAAGAAGGATTTGATAAGCAGATGGACGTTATTATTATTGATACCGCAGGAAGACTTCATACAAAAGTAAATCTGATGGCAGAGCTTACCAAGATCAAGCGTGTTATGCAAAAGGTCATTCCAGATGCACCTCACGAAGTAATGCTGGTTCTGGATGGCAGCACGGGACAAAATGCGATAGTTCAGGCTACAGAATTTACGAAGGCAACAGAAGTCACTTCTCTGGCCATTACGAAATTAGATGGTACAGCAAAGGGAGGCGTTGTCATTGGAATATCAGATGAATTCAAAATACCAGTGAGGTACATCGGTGTGGGAGAGAAGATCGACGACCTGCAGATTTTTAATAAGGCCGAATTTGTGGACTCGCTCTTTAAAAAGAATTGAAGGTTCCTTCACGAGAAAGCCGAGTCGTTAACGAGTGCAGCCATGACCGTTCCACACGATCTCGTGCATACTTCTTACTTAATAAATCTCAGGTACCAACTACACCCTCTCCTACCGGACACCGATTACCGATTACGATTACCGATTACCTGATCACGATTTATTCTTCTTTGCTTTAACCACTACCGGCGGCGCCTTTCTGACTGGGATTCTCACAAAAATTTGGTAATTGAATCCCCAATAAGAATCCTTGTTGGTCCGTCCATAGCCGGGAACATCGGAGGGAATTATGTTCTCGGTATCGTCATATTTCAGGCCGAATTTGAAACGGGCAGTATACCCCATCCACATTGCTTTCCATATCTTGACGCGTAAGCCGCCCGTTAGTTCAATCCAATGTGCGTTTACACCGCCGTCATGATATTCCAGAGGGACCGGTTCATTCGTGAATTCATTTAAAGCCAACACGGTTAGGTCCTGCGAAAAATTGGCTTTGCCATAACGCGCGCCGAAAAAAAGCATGTTGCGATCGGGGTCGTTGACGAGCAAATTGATATCAACACCCACCCGCCAATAGGTTCCGTCATTGAAATAATGATTCCCGAATCCTTGCGGAACGTTCGTGAACCGGCACCATAATCAACGGCGAGGTAATAGCGATGAAAATCCACGTCGCCATTTACTTCCCATCCGCTAAAATCATCCTGAAATTGGGTTTTGAATATGCTGATCAGATCGGTTCCAACACGAATTCCCGTCGGAATAAAACGATTTCTGACAACGGAATCAGCCTGAACCGAATCACGTTCCTGAGAAAAAGCCAACGTGCTCAACAGCGATAAAAGCGATATGTTAATCAACCGTAATCTCGACATTGGGAACTGTTGGGTATTTAAGAACCTTGCCGCTTGTAGGAATGGCAATATTGGGAACGTCAGGGAACTCGGTTAAATTATTGATAACAGGATCAGGGCACGAATCATAAAGTGTTAACTCGGTGAATGTATATGCGACCCGTAGGGTGTCAATATCACCGTTGTCATATTGAATGTAAAAAGTCGAGAGAGCGGAGTTTGGGTCGACTGGTAGTGTTACCGTGGTGTTCGTGTAAGTCTTATATAACTCTCCCACGATGTGATCAGCAGTTATGCTCTTTATTGTAACGGCCTTTGCGGTGCCATTTGATATGAAGTTAACCTGCATAAGGTTGGTGGGAGGACAATCGTAAATACGAAGGTTAGCAATATGCGGGTCTTCCAACGTTCTTGCTGGTTCATCATTATCGTTAAGACCAAAGCTGATGGAATCGAATGTGTGCTCCCCCTTGATGGCAAGTTCATTCACAAATGTCTGTATTCCACATGGCGTGTACCTTTGCTCCCTTACAAGATTATATCCAACAACCAAGGTATTTGTCGTCTCGCCGGTTTTGAAAGTGAAGGTTGTTTCATTCTTAGTTGTGTCTACAGGTAGATTTATCGTTGTGCCAGGTCCTGTAAAAACAATTCCTGAGAAGTCAGTGGTGATGGAATCAAATTGATGACTGACATAGCTGCTAGCCTTATTGTTGATTATGACGCCGTCGCTGTTGGCGCGGAGTTGATTAAAATCAATGGTCATTGTATCGGTTTCCGGACATCGATAGATTTCAAAGTTTGTACCGCCACCCTTGGACGGAGTGGAACTTATAACCCGGGCGGAATCAAAGTCGTGTTCGAATATATTCAGGCCAGAAAGTACAAATGCCGACCCGCAATCTTCGGAGATAAATTGATTTTTTACCGTATACCCGAATGATAAAAAATTTGTTATTTCATCCTTCCCAGTAAATCCAATGATGGCTTCCTCGACGAAATAGTTTAGTTGATAACTGAATGAAGGTTTGTGTTCAAATATGCCCGTGCTATTCTTCACGAAAACTGAGTCTCCTTTACCGGTTCCCATTACCCGGAAAGTAACGCCAACAATATCATTATGCAATTGATAGCAGTCCGGATCATCCAGGCACGATGCAAAAAAGATCAGAAAAAAAGCAAACCAGCCTAGTTTTTTCATCTGTTTAAAATGATATCGGATCTATTCACAGACTATTTGGTTAACAATTATTTTCTTTCGCCTTTCAATATCCCTTTAATCATGGGTTGTGAGGCAACAAACACGATTTCAAGGTTCAAATTGCGGCTGTAAAGATAAGTTAACGCTCCAAAGGCCAAATTCCATGCCCGTTTATTTTTAGTATTTTTGCACTCTTTAATGCGAGATCGTGAAGACAAAGGGAAACAAGAAGAATAAGGTAAATATCGTTACGCTTGGTTGCTCAAAAAACCTGGTGGATTCAGAGGTACTTTTAACACAATTGCGGGGAAATGGTATTGATGCTGTGCATGAATCGAAGACTGATGACGCAAAAGTCGTGGTAATCAATACCTGTGGATTTATCGACAACGCGAAGCAGGAATCCATTGATACCATCTTGCGCTACGTTGATGCCAAAGAAGAGGGCATCGTTGATAAAGTCTACGTTACAGGCTGCCTGTCGCAACGGTATAAAGATGATCTCGAGAAAGAAATTCCGAACGTTGATGCATGGTTTGGAACCCGCGACTTATCAAGGATGTTAA
The DNA here is from genome assembly GCA_963813425.1 of uncultured Bacteroidota bacterium. Taxonomy (GTDB): domain Bacteria; phylum Bacteroidota; class Bacteroidia; order Cytophagales; family Cyclobacteriaceae; genus Chryseolinea. Next base: position 100,051 of record CAWEZB010000018.1, on the reverse strand, counting down.
AGGTGTTCAATGCGAACTACAAGCAGGAATTAATTGGTGAACGCATTCTTACTAACCCTAGTCATTATGCCTATTTAAAAATTTCCGAGGGATGTGATAGGCCGTGTTCTTTTTGTGCAATTCCATTGATGCGGGGAGGCCACATTTCAAGACCGATCGATGAGCTTGTTTTGGAAGCAAAAAATCTGGCTAAACAAGGGACAAAGGAGTTGTTGCTGATTGCCCAGGACTCTACCTATTATGGCCTTGACATTTATAAAAAACGGAATCTCGCCGAACTCCTTCAAAGATTATCGGATGTAAACGGGATCGAATGGATACGCTTGCACTATGCGTTTCCCGCTGGCTTCCCGATGGATGTTTTAGATGTCATGGCAGAACGGAGCAACATCTGCAATTATCTTGATATACCGCTTCAACATGCCTCGAGCCGAATGCTTCAGTCCATGCGGCGTGGTATTACGCGGGAGAAAACAGAAGAATTGTTGGAACGGATCAGAACAAAAATCCCTGGAATTGCCATTCGTACTACGATGATTGCCGGTCATCCGGGAGAATCTGAACAAGATTATCAAGAGATGTTAGATTTCGTTGAAAGATCTCGATTTGACAGGCTGGGTGTATTTACCTACTCGCATGAAGATGATACCCATTCCTTCACTATGAAGGATGATGTTCCAGACGATGTCAAACAAGAACGTATGGAGGCGGTGATGGAACTTCAGCAAAGTATTTCCCTTGAACTTAATAAAGGAAAGATAGGACAGACATTTAAGGTAATGGTCGATCGTAAAGAAGGTGGAAATTTTATCGGAAGAACCGAGTCTGACTCGCCTGAAGTGGACAATGAAGTGATCATCGAGACCAAAGACTACCTGAGAATTGGTGATTTTGTAAATGTTACGATAAAGTCAGCCTCAGAATTTGATTTGACCGGGGCCGTCATGCAGCACACTCAAATAAAATCTTAAACCTAATCTATAAATTGCCGTTATTCGGTCTATGGTTTTAAGAATTACCACCAACTTTTGTTCTTACCATGCAGCTTGATAAAATCGCCTTGGCGGACACCCATGCATTCAGCCCTTTTTTCCTGGATTACATTGAGCAAAAGGAATCATTAAAATCCTACTATAACCGTTATCCTTCGCTGGAAAATTTCGCCGGTCAAATTGCCGAAAACTCGGTGTTCCCTGCTGAAAATCGTGAGGTTATAGTGACGACTTTACAAGATCAATACGATGGTTTTCAACTCTCACCACGCGTATCCGAGAGTATTTTGTTGTTGAAGAACAAAAAAACCTTTACCGTTACAACCGGCCATCAACTGAATATTTTCACAGGACCACTTTATTTCATATACAAAATAGTAACGGTAATCAATACTTGTAAAAAGCTGAAGACGCGTTATCCGGAGTTTGATTTTGTGCCGGTGTATTGGATGGCAACGGAAGATCATGACTACGACGAAATAAAATATTTCAACCTGTATGGGACTAAATATGTTTGGGAGACAGAACAGACAGGTGCAGTAGGAAGGTTCGACGTAAAAGGACTGGAGAAATTAGCGCATGAACTACCCGGAGAAATAAATATTTTTAAAGAAGCTTATAAGAAAGGCCGGACGCTTAGTCAAGCCGTTAGGTATTATGTGAATGAATTGTTTGGATCTGAAGGACTAATCGTTTTGGATGCGGATACCCATGCGCTAAAGTCGCTTTTTCGCGACGCGATGCAACACGATATTATCGATCAGGTGAATAAACCGCTTGTTGATGCTACTAATGCGGGCCTTGAAAATCTGGGATATAAAACACAGGTCTTTTGCCGGGACATCAATTTTTTTTATTTGGAGAATGGCGTTCGGAACAGGATAGAGAAATCAGGCGACGAGTTTAAGGTTGTTGATACTGACCTTTCTTTTTCATCCGACCAAATAAAGAAGCTCATTCAGGATGAGCCGGAAAAGTTTAGCCCCAACGTGATACTTCGGCCCTTGTACGAGGAGACAATTTTGCCAAATCTCGCCTATGTCGGTGGACCTGCCGAAGTTATTTATTGGCTACAATTGAAGGAAGTTTTTAGACACGCTGGTCGTCCATTTCCGATACTGATGCCACGAAATTTTGGGATGATCGTAGATCATGAGATAAACCGAAAATTTTCCAAGACCGGGCTGGAGTTAAAGGATTTATTCGAGGAAAAGAATTTCTTATTTAACCATTGGGTGCTGAAAAATTCCTTGCGCAATCTCACCGTAGGGGCTGAGCGCGCCGAGGTCAGTAAGATCTTTGATCAGCTCCGTGAAAGAGCGTCGTCGTTGGATAAGTCGCTTGCACCTTTCGTAGCGGCAGAGGGACAGCGGACATTAAACAGTCTCGAGAAAATTGAACGCAATCTCGTGCGGGCTGAGAAGCGATTGCATGCGGATAAATTCCGCCAGATAGAAAACGTTAAAGACGCACTTTTTCCAAACGAGAACCTGCAGGAGCGAATCGACAATTTTCTAAATTTCTATCAACAGGATCCGCATTTTGTGGATAAGCTGTTAGATTATTTTGACCCGTTCGATTTTCAATTCCACGTTTTACGGTATACGGCTTAAACGCTTTTATTTTGGCAGAGATCATTCCACAATTATATTTGGCGCATGACCAAAGTTGAGCTCCGAAAACATTATCTCAACGAACGCCTTTCGCTAAGCGATGAAGCTTTTGCGAGATACAACTTTGATATTTGTGAAAATTTCTTTGCCGAACTCGACCTTCAAAATGTTAAAGTGCTCCACTCTTTCATACCAATGGAAAATACAAGGGAACCGAATACCCGAATGATTATATATAAGGCAACGGAACGGTACCCTTCGCTCAAGATATCCATTCCCAAAATAAATGTAAGCTCGGTTGAGATCGAAAATTATTATTACGAGGGGCCGGAACAATTAAAGGTCAACGCCTGGGGTATCCCGGAGCCTCAATATGGTGTACCCACAATGACAGAAGAAATTGACATGGTATTGGTACCCATGCTAATTGCCGATCAGAATGGGCATCGCGTTGGTTATGGTAAAGGATTTTATGATAAGTTCCTGTCAACCTGCAAGCCGTCCTGCATACCCGTTGGCTTGTGCTTCTATGATCCCGTTGCAAGCATTGACGACGTCAACGCACTGGATATGCCCCTAAAGTATTGTGTTACGCCTGGTAAGCTCTATCGCTTTTGACCGGTGGAGATCATTTATGCGGAAGGTTCCTGCTGGCTCAAACAATGAAAGGATCCCAGTCCCCAAATAATGTCTAACGAGTCAAGGCCAATCACTTTTCGATCATGGAAGCAGGACTGAAGACTTTGTAATGCGCGATCATCATTTTTGTCCCGGAAGGTCGGAACGATAACATATTTGTTTCCAATGTAAAAATTTGCGTACGAAGCGGGCAGCCGCATGTCCTCGTAGACCACGGCAGCGGGCATTGGAAGTTCCACAATGTCCAGCGGCTTTCCGTTTTCCAATCTGAGTTTTTTTAAAGACTTCAAATTTTCCTGGAGGATAGAATAATTTTCATCTTTCTTGTTTTCCTCGACTACAGTCACAACGGTATTTTCATTTACGAAACGGGTGAGGTCATCAATATGTCCATCCGTATCATCGCCGACAATTCCGTCCCCGAGCCACAAAATATTCTCCACACCATAATAATCATGGAGGTATCGTTCAATTTGACCTTGATCCAAATGGGGATTCCGGTTCGAATTCAGCAAACAGGAGGTCGTTGTCAAGACGGTACCCTTACCGTTAAAATCTACGGATCCTCCTTCCATGACAATTCCAGGGTAGACTACCGGGATCTTGTAATGCTGCGCAATAAGCGTAGGAATATTATCATCCAGGTCAAACGGTGGATACTTTCCGCCCCACGCATTGTACCCCCAATCGACGATAATTTTTTTCTGTTCGGCATTTCTATTGATTAGAAATGCAGGACCATGGTCTCTGCACCAGGCGTCGTTTGTTGGATGCATAAAAAACCTTACCCTATCTAAGTTCGCCGAAGCTTCAATTAGATATTGCAGTGCGTTTTTTTTCATGGCCTCATCAGGCACATTGATGTTTACCTGCTCGCCTTCGGCAAGAAGTCGGATAAACTCGGCATAAACAGGATAAATGGTCTTTATCTTTCCGGGCCAGGAAGCTTCCTTGTGGGGCCAGCTTAGCCACGTTGCGTCGTGATTCGCAAATTCAGCGGGGAACGAGTACCCGAGTTCATGTGGGGTTTTGTGGGTCATTCAGATTAAAGAATGATGAGGTGGAACACAATGTAATTCAGGATTTCTACACGCAAAATAAAAAAGCCTCAGTTTCTGAGGCTTTTAGTGGGAGCTGAGGGGTTCGAACCCCCGACCCTCTGCTTGTAAGGCAGATGCTCTGAACCAGCTGAGCTAAGCTCCCGTCTGTTTGATTTTCACCCATTTCCTTGTAAACATTGAAGATAATAGGCCCCATTCAGGCACAGGGCTCCAAATGGGATTGCAAATGTAAAATAGATTTTACTTTATGCAAAAATCTTTTTTCAGGATTGAGGCGATGGGCGGCATTCCCATCAGGGCAGCGGTTTTAACCCTGAACATTTATGCATCTCAGTTGTCTTAATAGCTACGAATGAACCCAGAAAATCCTTCAAAAACGGAAGAAACCTCATCTTCGAGGCTTATCCTCGTTTCGAATCGACTGCCAGTGCAATTGGTTGAAAAAAACGGAAAGGTGGCTGTCAAGCAGAGTGATGGTGGATTGGTTGCTGCATTGAAAAACTATTTCGAACAGGACTCCACGAAAGATAGTTTTGACCAAAAAGTTTGGGTAGGCGCGGCGGATTTTTCTGAAAAGAAATGGTCAAGGTATCAGCAGTCCTGCACGGAATTTAGAATTGAACCGCTTTTTATTGACCGGAAAATTTATAATAAATACTACAATGGGTTTTGCAATGCCACGATCTGGCCGCTGTTCCATTACTTCCCTTCTTATGTAGTCTATGATCAAGATTTTTTTGAAAAATACGAACAAGCTAATCAACTCTTTGCCGAACATCTGTTGAAAGTCATCCGCCCAGGCGATACTATTTGGATCCATGATTATCAGCTGTTTTTGTTACCTGGATTAATACGTGAAAAATTACCTGATGCCAAAATTGGTTTCTTCCTGCATATTCCATTTCCATCATTTGAAATATTCCGTTTGCTTCACAGGCCTTGGAAGGAAAAAATTATCCGGGGTCTTCTTGGTGCCGACCTTATTGGATTTCACACGCATGAATATGTGCAGCACTTTTTAAAGACGGTGCGCATGGTGATGGGATACGATCATCAATATCGGGTTATCGCGTTTGAAAACCGGTTGGTCAAAACAGATTTGTTTCCACTGGGCGTCGACTTTAAAAGATTCAATTCGTCGGGAGAACGAGCAGAAGTAATCGACGCCAAAAATTCGATTGCCAAAAATTTCCCCGAAAAGAAAATAATTTTCTCAGTTGACCGGCTAGACTATACGAAGGGTGTAACGCATCGACTTTCCGGCTACGAGCAGTTTTTGAAAATGCATCCCGAATGGCTTGAGAAAGTCGTCTTCATTCTGGTAGTCGTTCCTTCAAGACAAATCATATCGAAATACAACGAGCGACGGAAATTAATTGAGGAGCAAGTCGGAAGACTTAATGGAAAGTATTCGACACTTTCATGGCAGCCTATTATCTATCGCTATAGCCAAATCGATTTTGACGAACTTTGCGCATTGTATCAGGCCGCTGATGTTGGCCTGATCACCCCATTGCGTGATGGCATGAACCTGGTAGCAAAAGAATATGTCGCTTGCTCCGTAGAGCGAGGCGTTTTGATATTAAGCGAATTGGCAGGCGCCGCCAATGAACTAGGGGAAGCGTTGCAGGTAAATCCGCTGGATGCAAATGAGGTGGCGAATGCGATTCAACAGGCGCTTACCATGTCCATGTCAGAACAATTGCACAAACTCGCATTGATGCACAAGCGACTCATGAATTACGATGTGGTCAGTTGGGTCCATGATTTTTTACAGCAGCTTTCTGACGTAAAGACACAACAGCGGTCCGAAGAAAAAAAATATATTACCTCGTCAATACGAAGGGAAATTGTACAAACCTTTAGGAATGCACAAAGTCGTAATCTGTTACTGGACTACGATGGCACATTGGTTCCTTTTGCCAGACATCCGCGGGAAGCGATGCCAGATAAAAACCTGTTAAAATTATTAGCTGTTTTGGGATCTGATGCTAAAACCAACCTTACCATTATTAGCGGACGCGATGCTACAATATTGGAAGAGTGGTTTCAAAATGTGCCCGTAAATCTGGTGGCCGAGCATGGAGCTTCGATCAAGCGAATACAACAAGATTGGACGCAGGAAAAGGAAATTGATCAAACCTGGAAACGTGTGGTGCGTCCTACACTCGAGATGTTCGTAAAACGTAGCCCACGTTCTTTTATTGAAGAGAAAAATCACACACTTGCCTGGCATTATCGAAATATGGAGCCGGAGCTAGGATTCACCCGGTCAAGGGAACTTCTTGACAATCTCTTTCACCTCATTAGAAACGGACAACTCCAGGTGATCGACGGAAATAAAGTTATTGAGATTAGGGTTGCAGGAATTGATAAAGGTGTAGCAGCAAAGAAAATAATTGATGAGAGTAATAGCGATTTTGTTCTGATCGTCGGTGATGATAAAACAGATGAAGATATGTTCCGGTCCTTGGCGGATAAGGCTCTTACTATTAAGGTTGGGCCCGGACATTCGGTCGCTCAGTATTCCGTGTCCAGCCAACAGGATATAATCAAGCTGCTGAATGAGTTTGCTGAATAGATTTTAGTAAGGTGAAGGACTGGTACTGGTCCACCCCCCATCGACAACAAGCGATTGCCCCGTAATGTGCCCGGCTTGTGGCGAGACTAAAAAAAGAGCAGCATGAGCGATGTCTTCAACCGTGGCCGGCCTGCCGGTCGGTGTGATTTTCGACCAGGTATCTTTGAAGGTTGGATCGCTGACAGTTCGTTCAGTCAACGTAGCCCCTGGAGCAATTGCGTTTATGGTGATGTTGTAGGGAGAAAGTTCCAACACCAGCGTCTTCGCCAGCATTTCAAGGGCAGCTTTCGTCATGCCATATGCCGCGAGGTTTTTGTGTGCCTGATGCCCGGTAACAGAAGACATGAGCAGTATTCTTCCGGGGGCACCGTTTTTTTTCATTTCAATTGACGCGGCTTGAGTCAAAAAAAAACTTCCACCCAGATTTAGGTTCAACAATGTGTTAAAATCTTCCTGTTTATATTCAAAGAAACTTCCAAACAGCGTGATGCCGGCATTGGCAATGACGATATCGAGTCTGCCGAAGCGGCGAACGGTTTCGGAAACCATTCGTTGAATAAATTTTATATCAGAAGCATCACCCGCCAGAGGTAAGCAAATACTTTGATCATCCGTAATGCTAGCCGCTGCTTTGACTGTTAGCGGGCTATCGATATCATTCAAAACCACTTTTGCTCCACCACGTACGAGCTGACTGCATATTTCCAACCCAATTCCTTGGCCTGCACCGGTCACGATAGCTACTTGATCCTGAAATAATTTCATAAAGGAGACATTAGTTCTTAAACTTAATAAGGATTGTCTTTATATGCACGAAGCACTTCTCTAAAGCCCTGTTTTTTGCTCAAAGCATTTATAGTAATTACAATCCGTTTTGTTTTCGTTTGGGTCGTTTTTGCGCCTTCAATCCAAACGCTAAAATAGTTTTGGTGATATTTCGGCAGGGATTTAAAAAATGCTAGTGCTTCAGGATCTTCAGACAAACAATCCATCAAATCTTTCGAAAGAGCTCGTTCCCGCTTGTCAACCTCCATTGAGACTCTGAGCGCGCTGCCCGGGTGTTTCTGGATGGCCTTGCGAATTTTTCCGTTTATCGGCATGATAAAACGTCCGTCGCCCATAGGCATCAGGGCAACTCGCTCAAAAACGTAATTGTCAAGTTTTCCTTTTACCCGAAACGAAACTTTACAACCCGGATTTAATTTATGAGCTTGAGCTTCGCCTATTTCAATATAAGACCAACCAGTTTTTTCACCTTTCTTGTCAAACTGAAGAATGGTAGTCGAGAATTGGATCATTGTTAATAGTGAAAGGTTGCCTCCTTTTTGACAACGTATACGAATTATTAAAGCTCGCAAATTTTAAAAACTACTTATTAATATTGTGCGTGGAATAATTGAAATGTACTTTTATAAGTATGAGCTTAGAACAAGACCTGAAACAGGAGAAATTTACCAACGAGTACGAAAAGATGGCCGTAAACATTTTGTTTACCGGCAGTTGGCTGGCAAGTCTCAATTCATCCCGTCTTAAGCCGTTTGGTGTTACCCCGGAGCAGTATAACGTCCTTCGAATTTTGCGAGGTAGTCACCCAAAACCCATGATGTTGGCTGATATAACCTGTCGCATGATTGATCGAAACAGTAACGCCACCCGGCTGGTGGAAAAACTTCGGCAAAAAGGATTGGTAAACCGGGAAATTTGTGAAACGAATCGACGGCAAGTCGATATTTCTATAACCGACAGCGGACTTGAAGTGCTAAAAAAAATTGATGAGAGCCGCGATGCCTGGCTGGAAAATCTGAAGACTGTCTCCATGGGTGAGGCACAAGACCTTAATACCAAGCTCGATAAGTTGCGAGGCCGGTAAGAGATTTGTTAAAAAGGAAAAAAATTCCCGGATGGTCCTTAAACGGGCAGGATTCAATGCAAAAGTCAAATCAAGTTGAGCATCCTATTCTAGATCTGATAAAGAACAGAAGGAGTACACGGGCGTTTTCTAAACAGCTTATTGAGCCAGAAAGAATTTATTCTTTGTTCGAAGCTACTCGCTGGGCACCTTCAAGTACCAATGAACAGCCATGGTTATACATTTATGCAACCCGTGATCAACCCCAACTTTGGACAACTCTTTTCGAATGTTTGACCGAAGGCAATAAAGCCTGGGCAAAAGATGCGCCGCTCTTGATTTTAAGTTTAGCGCGTAAGAATTTTTCGCAATACCCCGGTGCAAATGCGCATGCCATGTACGATTTAGGCGGGGCCAATTCATTTCTTTCTTTACAGGCTGTTGAGATGGGATTACAAGTCCGTCAGATGGCAGGATTTAATCAGCAAAAAACTATTGAACTGGTACACGTTCCCGAAACAACGCACGAGGTAGGCGTTTTCATGGCCGTAGGATATCCCGGCGACCCTGAAACGTTGCCTGAGAAATTGAGACATCGTGAGTTGGAGCCGCGTGAGCGGTTTCTTCAGCAAGAATTTGTTATGAACAAGATTTTTGGTTAGTGAATATTCAAGCTTCGATTCAAGTTATAAAAGGTGCTGCGAAGGTGAAAGGTGCCGTGACAACAAACCAAGGCCTGCAATAATTACGTAAGTATTTTCGGTCAAGAGATCAGGTTCTGAATATTGATTTGAATGCCATTATGGCTTAGGATTTATCAGGGAGGCTTTCTCGATAAAAACTAAAGAAGGACAATTACTGTTGAAAGTTTTGGACTTAATCCGCTGCCTGTGTATAAAGTTTTACTTTTTCTGTTGGCCTCTATTCCCAGCCTATTGAAAGCCCAGCAGGTAATTGTAAAAGGCGTAATTGAGGATGATAAAGGCCAACGCTTAGCAGCCTCTCATGTGATTGTATTCCCAGATTCCATTTTTAGTGTGGCCAATTCCAATGGGCAGTTTGTTATCCGAGCAACGACTGGTGAGAAGCGGTTGGTGGTTTCGTATGTGGGATTCGAGACTTTGACCACAATAGTAAGATTCAGAAGGGACACCCTATTGACGATTTCTTTAAAACCCAAAGCAAGTCAATTGCAAGAAGTTGTCATTTCTGGGACACGCGATCCACTGCAAGAAATTTTTGATAGCAATCAGACCAGTAAGCAAGTGCTCACCCAAAATGACATCAATGCGATACCGGTACTGGGTGGCGAGGCGGACGTCATCAAAACCCTGCAGCTTTTACCGGGCACTGTTCGCGGCATCGAAGGAAGCAGCGATCTTTTTGTCCGTGGGGGCGCAGCGGATCAGAATCTCGTGTTGTTGGATGACGCGCAGATTTACAATACCAGTCATCTCTTCGGATTTTTGTCAGTTTTCAACGTTGATATATTGGACCAGGTAGAAGCCATAAATGGCGGATTTCCGGCCGAGTACGGGGGAAGGTTATCGTCCATCTTAAATGTCTCAACGAAGTCGGAAATTCCAGACAAGACATCGGTGTCCGCCGATATTGGACTTATTGCCTCAAGGGTATTTATTGAACAACCCATCGTAAAGGACAAAGCGAGCTTTTGGTTGGCGGGTCGCAGAACGTACATAGATCAGGTAATCCGTGCAACCGGTGAAGAGCTCCCCTATTACTTTTACGATTTTAATGGCAAGTTTTTGTTCAAACCAAGTTCGCGGGATGAAATTCAATTTAGCCACTACAGTGGCGAAGACCTTCTCGATCTTTTTCGCGATCAGAACAATGACGGTGACGGATTCCTTACTACTTATGCCTCCGGAAACAGCAGCCAGTCACTCCGTTGGAATCGGGCCCATGGGCGTGATTGGCACAGCTCGGTATCCCTCACCAGAACAAAATTCCGATATAACATCCGCAATGCCTTTGAAGAAAATGAGTTAATTGCTGTTTCGAATATCGAGGATTATGCAGCGCGAGTACTATTTCAAAAAGACTCTGTTGGAAAGGGTACAATACGCACTGGCGTCGATTGGACCCATCATGAAATCAGCCCGAAAGTAATCAACACGAGTGGGTCAATTACAGAACTATTCAAAAGCAGTTCCACGCAAGGTCGCACGATGGATGAATTTGCCGTGTATTTTCAGTATGAATGGGTACCGCTTGAACGATTCCGGCTGAGTTCGGGGTTGCGCATATCTTCAGCAGTGGTCGATCATAAGAATTACATATTTCCCGAGCCACGAATTTCGATGCGATATGCTTTGGGGAAAGCTCAGGCATTAAAGTTCAGCTACTCGCGCATGGTTCAATACATGCATCGAATATCAAATTCGGCGGTGTCTTCCCCCACCGATATTTGGTATCCGGTAACAGACAGCATTCAGCCCCAAAATTCTCATCAAGTTGCTTTAGCCTGGCAACGAAACATCAGCGATGAAAATATCTTTTTTAGCGTGGAAGGTTATTACAAAACCATGCGACAGCTGATTGGCTATGAAGAAGGTACCAATCTATTTCTAAACTCGGATTTCGAATCAAAGCTTATTCAGGGAAAGGGTAAGGCCTATGGATTGGAAGTATTATTAAGAAAAAATTCTGGTAAGCTGACCGGCTGGGTTAGCTACACGTTGGCCTGGTCGCACCGGCAGTTTAATGAAATCAATGGAGGCAGATGGTTTCCATCCCGATATGACCGGAGGCACAACGGCGCCATTGTAGCCCAATACGCATTCAATAGAAGGTGGGCGGTTTCTATGGTATGGGAATATATATCAGGCTCAAGGTTTACACCGGTGATAGGTCAATACGCCCTCCTGGCGCCTACCCTAACCGGTGCAGACCTGATTCCCGTTTATTCCGGGATTAATCAGGTCAAATTAGCTTCTTCACATCGACTGGATGTTGGCCTGAAGTTTAAGAGTAAACCAGGACGGAAATTTCAATGGCAATGGTTTGCAGGTGTTTACAACGTCTACAATAGGGCGAATCCTATCGGGATTAACATTGAACAGGATGAAATCACCGGCTCGTTGAGTTACACACAACCAGGCCTGTTCGGATTAATTCCTTTTTTAAGTTATGGCTTCAAATTTTAAATGGTGACGATATGGGAACGACTTTGAATCTGGGATTCATGCGAGCAATAATTTATATGCTGATTGGAGGCACAATAATTTCAAGTTGCCTTCCCGAACCGCTTGATGTGAAAGGAGTTCCCGTTATAAAACCGCAGATCGTCGTTTCAACGCAAATCATTCCAGACCAATCGGTGATTGTTTTGCTGACGAAAACTTTTGGGGCGCTCGACGCCAGCGATGATAGTGATCCGGAGGAGCTGCTGAAACAGATCGCGATAGACGACGCTGTTGTCACCATTACCGGCCCTAAGGGAACATACCAACTCGAGGCTTTGGAGAATGGATTGTATGGTGGATTGATTATTCCGTTTGAGGAGGGTGAAGAATACGAGCTGAATGTGAATAGCGAATCACTGGGACAAGTAAGTGCAGTGACGACGGTCAAGCCACTCGTGTCTTTCGACGACATTAAAGCCGAGTTGGTGTTCAATGGGTTCGATGATACTTTAGCGCAAATAACCTATCAATTGTCAGATCCAATTGAACAAAATTGGTATATGCTAAACGTTCAGCAAATAGAGCGCGATGAAATTCTGGATGATTTGTTAAATCCCCGCGCTTTTACGCGCCTGATGGATGATCGGAATTTTAATGAGCGCGTTCACGAAGAGACTTTCCGTGTATTCCCAAGAGATTTTATCCCGGGTGATACCATTGCAGTTTCACTTTCAAATATCAGCAAGGATTATTATGACTTTATTGAACTGCGATTAGACAATAGATTCAGTTTTGTTGAATATCTCGGCGAGCCAGTAAATTATCCTTCAAATGTAATGGGAGGTAAAGGGTTTTTTAACCTTTATATTCCGGATATAAAGGTTTTCGTCTTGGAATATTGAAAAAAGATGGATTTTTTGAGCAAATTAAAGTATGAGGAATTTTTACAGGGTTGCGATTTTGCTGTTAATGCATGCTCTAGTAGAAACTGTTCCCAGTTACGCCCAGGTTTTTCCTACGGATTTTGCCCGAGTGTTGGTAACCAATGGTCTCACAAATCCTACAGTGATGGCATTTGCGCCAGACGGCCGCATTTTCGTTGCCGAACAAGGGGGCAAACTTCGCGTGATAAAAAACAACGTTTTGCTCCCTGACGCATTTATTCAGTTATCGGTAAACGCTACCGGCGAGCGAGGACTTATTGGTATTGTCCTGGATCCGGATTTTGCGGCCAACAACTTTCTCTATTTGTACTACACCGTTCCCACCGCTCCTATCCATAATCGAATCAGCCGATTTACCGCCAACGGAGATGTCGTGCTGGCAGGAAGTGAGTCGATCGTTTTGGAACTGGATCCTTTGAGCACCGCCACCAATCACAACGGTGGGGCTATGCATTTTGGCAAGGATGGAAAACTATATGTTGCAGTTGGTGAAAACGCAAACTCGGCAAATGCCCAAAATCTCGACACCTATCTCGGTAAAATACTACGGATCAACAAAGATGGGAGCGTCCCCGAGGGCAATCCCTATGTTACCGGAAGCGAACAACGCAGGCGCGTGTGGGCCTATGGACTTCGGAATCCCTATACTTTTTCAATCCATCCAGAATCTGGAAGGATCCTGGTGAACGATGTAGGCCAGTTTACATGGGAGGAAATTAACGATGCGACTACTGCCGGGCAAAACTTTGGCTGGCCTACCACGGAAGGCACGTTTAATCCTGTCACCTATCCAAATTTTACGAATCCAATTTATGCCTATCAACATGGTAGCGGGGATGGGAAAGGTTGTGCAATCACCGGTGGAACATTCTTTTACCCCACCGAGACTAATTATCCGTCGATTTATTGGGGACAATATTTTTTTCAGGATCTGTGCAATCAATGGATTAATACCCTGGACCTTTCCGGGAGTCCGGCTGTTCGCTCGTCGTTTGCCACCGCCGCAGGTGGACAGAATTTGGCTTTAACCGTTGGAAACGATGGCAACTTGTATTATAACAGCAGAACGTCGGGTGCGCTTTATAAGGTCATCTACAATAAAACAACAGCACCGTTCATTACCAGTCAACCTGCTTCACTAACGATAGCAGAAGGTCATAGTGCAGTTTTTAGCGTTAGCTCGCTGGGTACAACGCCATTTACATACCAATGGCAGAAAGATGGAGTGAATATTCCAGGAGAAACGAATGCCGTTCTTACCATTGATAATGCTCTTCCTGCAGATGGAGGCAACTACAGTGTCATCGTTTACAACGCGGCCGGCAATGCCACCAGTAATGTAGCAGCGCTAACAGTAATTCAGAATTCGTTACCCATTGCCGAAATCCTGAATCCCGTTTCTGGCACTACGTATGCTGCCGGCACATCCGTTGAATTTTCTGGCACTGGTAGCGATACAGAAGACGGGGCTTTAACCGCCACAGCCTTCCGATGGCAAATTAATTTTCATCATGATGCGCATAACCACGATGAACCACCCATTGAAGGTGTTACGAATGGCACTTTTTTAATTCCCAATGAAGGTGAAACATCGGATAACGTTTGGTATCGGATTATTTTGACCGTTACAGATTCTAACGGAGGGAGTGCAAAAGATTCGGTCGACATCCTTCCTAGAAAATCGACCATCACCATAACAACTCTTCCACCCGGCCTGGAGGTCACAGTGGATGGACAGCCATTTTCAACGCCGGTGGAAATAACAAGTGTAGAGGGCATTTTGAGAACTTTTGGTGCGGTCTCTCCACAAATGAAAGACGATGCAGAATACGCGTTTGAATCCTGGTCTAACGGGGGCGATGCGATTCAGAAGTTTCCCACACCGACAGACGACCTTCAGCTGACGGCAAATTTTTCCACTGTTGTAGGCACAGAGGGCGAACCTTGGAGTGGTAAAGCTGCGGTACTTTATCCCAACCCAACAAATGATGACGCCATTACCATTAAGATTTTATTAAAGCAGCCGGAAAGCCTTTCAATTCAACTTGTCAATTTTCTTTCTCAGGAGATTGTATTCTCAAAACAAAGCCTTTCAGCTGGAGAACACAATATTCCTTTTCATTTTGGAAAGCGAAGCAAAGGCATTTACTCCGTTATTATTAAAACATCATCGTGTGCAGTGACACGAAAATTGGTTGTCACCGAATAATCTAGGCCGTAAGTTCGTTGATGATTGCTGCATGGTTTGGAAAATCCAGCAACAGTTTGTTTCGGTCCGCGATCTCAAAATCTTTGAAATCAAAACCTGGCGCTACCGTACAACTCGATAGTGTATACGTTTCCGGTGACATTACTTTTGCTCCAAACCAGCAATTTGCCGGAACTACTACCTGTAGAAATTCTCCCTGTTCTAAATTATTGCCAAGGTGGAATGTCGAAAGGCTCTCGTGCTGCAACACATAAATGTTTAAAGCGGAGCCAGCGTGGAAGAGCCAAAGCTCATCGGACTTAATGCGATGAAATAAAGATTTGTCCTGGCCACGCAAAAGAAAATAAATAGCGGTAGAAAAACTTCGTGGCGCGGGAAATCGAAGGGGTAGACCACAAAGTTGAATGTTTTCTTTTGAACGATATGTTTCTCTGTAAAATCCGCCTTCAGGATGGGGATCAAGTTTGAGGTGGTGAATCCAATAATCTGCGGTTTGCATGTCGAGCTTCATTTATTTAAAATTAATATGATTGGAGATGGATGTGAAGGCGCCCGAAAGAACATTTTAATTTTGGCAAATAGATTTGGTCACTAACCAATGTTCTGCTTACTTTGCAGCCCAAAATAAAATTGACTCCGTAGCTCAGCTGGTAGAGCAATTGACTCTTAATCAATGGGTCGAGAGTTCGAATCTCTCCGGGGTCACAATCTTTAAATTAAGGTTGTAGGGTAATTAGCTCAGTTGGTTTAGAGCACTACCTTGACAGGGTAGGGGTCACAGGTTCGAATCCTGTATTACCCACATTCCGCATTAACGAATCGCGATGGTTCGCACAGTGTTCGCACGTAACACTGGTCATCTACAGTGAAATCCGGCGTATATCCATAGGGTATTGAATGACCCGCGCCATGAACCTGCTGGGATTTTAGAAATAAAGAAGTAAAACTTTCCTCGAGAAAGCATTAGGTAAATTTGAACCTTTCCGAAGCTTGTGGTATACATTGGCTCTTCTATCTTTGTGCATGGTGTATCGCATATTGTTCTTAGCTGCGTTTACGGCGATTGCATTAAGTGCTTCTGGCCAATACATCCCAAAGTTTGATGTACAAGGTCATCGTGGAGCCAGGGGACTGAGACCTGAAAATACAATCCCTGGTTTTTTGGTCGCCATCGATTCGGGCGTAACTACGATAGAAATGGATGTGGTAATTACAAAGGATAAGCAGGTTGTCGTTTCGCATGAGCCCTGGATGTCCGCGGCCATTTGTTTAGACCCCTCAGGGAGCCCGTTACAAGCCAAGGAAGAAAAGAAATTCAACATCTATCAGATGACATACGATGAAGTAAAGCAATTTGATTGTGGCTCGCTCGGAAATAAAGATTTCCCCGCTCAGAAAAAAATGCTAATGCCTAAACCCTTGTTAAGCGAAGTTATTGGCGCCGTTGAAAATCACATTAAAAGTTATGCTAGCTACGAGGTTGACTACAATATAGAAATAAAGAGCTCTCCTGACGGAGACAAAAAATTTCATCCGCCCGTTGAAGAGTTTTCCGATTTAGTTTACGATCTGGTAGATCAATACCTCCCATTGGAGCGAATTGTGGTGCAGTCTTTCGACTTCAGAGTATTGAAATACTGGCACAAAAAATATCCCAAGCATCCGGCTTGCTCTATTAGTGGAGAACACGAAGTCGATCGACAGCAATTTGACGAAACTTGGCTTTAAGCCTTCGATCTATAGTCCATACTTTAAGCTTATGTCAAAGGAAAAAGTGAATTACCTGCACAAACAAAAAATCCGTGTGATTCCCTGGACCGTCAACGAAGTTTCAGAAATGCTTTCTTTGAAAGGAATGGGCGTTGATGGATTTATTACCGATTATCCCGATAGGGCGAAAAAGTATAAAATGACCCTAAATATTCAACGGCCCTAAGAGGTCGTCCTGCGTTTAGGCAAAAAAAACAGCGACGTTGTAATCCAAGACAGTTTATCTTGTTGTATCATTGCGAAATTTTTTTCAATGAAAAAGTATGACGTTTATGGCATAGGTAATGCCATTGTGGATATTGTTACCGAGGTAGACCATGAATTTTTTGTTAAGAATAATGTCGAAAAAGGTGTAATGACCTTGGTGGACGAAAAGCGACAACTTGAGTTGATGCAGGCCATCGACATGAAAAAAAGTAAAATGACCGGGGGCGGTTCTGCAGCCAACACAGTTGTAGCGGTCAATCAGTTTGGCGGGAAAAGCTTTTATTCACTCTTAGTGGCAAACGATGATTTCGGGAAATTTTTCTTGGATGATCTGAAATGTAACGGTGTCGATACAAACCTTAAGTTCAAAGATTGCCCTCACAGGACATACAGGCAGGTGTCTGGTGATGACAACACCCGATGCGAATCGAACACTTAATACATTTTTGGGCGTCAGCTCGTTTTTATCTACCCAGCAACTGGATGAAGAGGCGATAAAAAATTCTTCCTACCTCTATTTGGAAGGATACCTTGTAACGAGTCCGAAAGGCCTTGAAGCTATGAAGAAGGCGAAAAAGATTGCGGAGCAAAATAAAGTGGAGGTGGCGCTTGACTTTTTCCGATCCGAGCATGGTGAAATATTTTTCCAAGCAGATGGAAGAAATTGTTGGAGCAAGTGTGGACCTGCTTTTCTGCAATGACGAGGAAGCTTTGATTTTCACGGGAACATCTGTCGATCGGCGAAGCACGCGAGAAACTGAAAAAAGTGGCCAAAAGGTTTGTCATTACGCTTGGGAGCAAATGGTGCGCTTGATCTTCGATGGGGATACTTTTATCAACATTGAGCCATATCGGGTTGAAGCCGTCGACACAAATGGCGCTGGGGATATGTTTTCAGGGGCTTTTTTGTATGGAATCACCCATCAACACAGCTTCGCAGAGGCAGGAAAACTCGCTTCCCTGGCCTCTTCAAAGGTTGTAACTCAATTTGGTCCTCGGCTGGAGACAGCGTCAGGTCGAAAAGGTCCTAGCAGAGCTAAATAAGCATTAAAATTAGTTTTCCGACGCACAAAAATCGAGGCTCGGTTGTAAATCCAAAAAATCCTAGGCATCTTTGCAGCCCTTTTTAAATTTTATAGTTAACTCAGAACGCGATGAAACGTACATTTCAGCCCTCACGCACAAAAAGAAAGAATAAACACGGATTCCGTGAAAGAATGGCAACTGCCAATGGCCGCCGAGTACTCGCAAACCGTAGAAAAAATGGTCGTAAAAAACTTACGGTTTCAAGCGAAAAGACAGTAAAGCATAAATAATCCATTCAGGGCGTTTTTGAACCCCCGGATGAGATTTATTAATTTCAATCATGGGGAAATTTACGTTCAAGAAAGAGGAGAAGACTTTCAAAAGAAAAAATTATACAGGAACTCTTCGACAAGGGTTCCTCTTTTTATTTATACCCTTTTAAGGTTTTTTTCCTGCCGAATCGGGATAATCAATATCCCTATCACCAGGTCTTGATCTCTGTATCAAAAAAGAATTTTAAAAAAGCGGTCGATCGGAACCTTATCAAAAGAAGAATTCGGGAAGGGTATCGTTTAAATAAGAATCAAATAGGTGATCAAAACAAATTGGTCATTGCTTATATTTATAGTGCTAAAGAGATCTTGCCGTCGGCGCAAATTCATGAAAGGCTTGTAAAAACGTTCAAACGTTTTGATTATGCGGAGAAGAATTAAATGGCTTGTCGTTCTGACCGTTTTTTTAGTTGTTGTTCTAGCAGCTCGGAAACCCGCTGAGAAATATTTTGATATTGCTAAGAGCCTCGACATTTTTGCTACGCTCTTCAAAGAAGTAAATGCCTATTATGTAGATGAAGTCGATCCTCAAAGACTTATTCGACATGGGATCGAGGGCATGTTGGAATCACTTGATCCCTATACGGATTACATACCCGAAGATGAGTTAGAGTCGTTTCAGATTACTACCACAGGCCAGTATGGCGGAATCGGTGCATTGATCGGAATTGTAAATAAGAAGATCGTGATAACGCACCCATACAAAAACTTTCCTGCCTACAAATCTGGAATAAGAGTGGGAGACGAAATTATTTCGATAAATGGGAAAAACGTTGCAAGCAAAAATCCAACTGAAATTAGTACGCTGTTAAAGGGAAATCCAAAAACAATATTGGAGCTGAAAGTGAGGCGGGCGGGAAAGTCCGAAACAGTAACACACCAATTGACTCGCGAAAAGATCAGCATTACAAATTTGTCCTTTGCCGGTCTTGTCGAGCCAGAAATAGGGTACATCAGGCTGGATGATTTCACTCCAGGTGCAGCACGCGAAGTTTCCGAGGCTGTTTTAGATTTAAAGCAAAAGGGAATGACGAAAGTCATCCTGGATTTGCGCAATAATCCAGGTGGGCTTTTGCATGAAGCAGTAAACATTGTCAGCTTGTTTATAGACAAGGATCTGGAAGTTGTCGCTACGAAGGGCAAAGTAGAAGAATGGAATAAAACGTATAAGACGTTGAATAAACCCATCGATAAAAAAATTGCAATGGTCATTCTTGTCGGGGAAGGAAGCGCTTCCGCGTCGGAGATTGTAGCCGGTGCGTTGCAAGATTATGATCGGGCAGTTTTAATGGGACAAAGAACTTTTGGAAAAGGGTTGGTTCAAACGACAAGACCGCTGGCGTACAATTCACAGTTAAAGGTTACGACGGCGAAGTATTATATACCCAGCGGTAGGTGTATCCAGGCGTTGGACTATTCCCACAGGAAAGCGGATGGAACTGTTGAACGATTTGCGGATTCGGTGAAGAACGAGTATAAAACAAAAGGTGGGAGAAAGGTATTTGATGGAGGCGGGCTGGATCCAGACATTAGCGTAGGAGACGAATACGTTGGTACGATAACGGCAGCGTTGATCAATACGGGCCTAGTATTTGAGTTCGCATCCAGGTACTGTGCTGAGCATCCCGTAAAACCAGACTTGAAATCTTTTCGGCTTTCTGATAAGGATTTTGAAAATTTTTTAAGTTATGCGAAGGGTCAAAAATTTTCCTATACTTCCGCCTTGGAGGATGATCTTTCGAAATTGGTTGACGTCGCAAAGAAAGAACGCTATTATGATCAACTCAGCCGCGAACTGAAGGAATTGGAGAGCAGCGTACAAGCCAGCAAATCAAATGATCTCACAAGTTACAAGGTCGAAATCATAAACATTCTCCAGGAGCAAATTGGTTTTCACTACGATTTATACGAAGGGCAAGCAGAGGTTACTTTGAAACATGATAAATCCATTATAGAGGCCACGAAAGTCTTGAACGATTCTTTGAGATATAATAAATTACTTTCTGCGAACTAACACTGATGGCCCTGATCTTAAGTATTGAAACTTCCACAGCCGTATGTTCTGTCGCTTTGCACGAGAACGGAAAGTTACTCGCTGTTATGGAACTTCATCAGGAATATTCTCACGCATCTAAGTTGGCGCCGTTGGTAAATGAATTGATTAGGGTTTCTGATATCAAGCTTGAAAAGGTTAATGCGATTGCGGTTTCTGCTGGCCCAGGATCTTATACAGGTCTGCGTATTGGTACCTCGTTGGCAAAGGGGCTTTGTTATGCTCTCGATATTCCGTTAGTGGCTGTTCCTACATTAAAGGTTCTGGCAGCGGGGGTCGCCAAGTTGAATTTTGGTGACAGCTTCCTTTGTCCTATGATTGACGCACGTCGGATGGAGGTTTATTGTCAGCTATTTACGGAGAATCTGGACGAATATGAGCCAGTAAAATCCGTGATCGTTGATGGAAGTAGTTTTGAAAAATATTTGGAAGTCAAACCAGTTATTTTTCTTGGAAATGGGGCATTAAAATGTCAGCGAGGTGATCGTGCATGAGAATGCAAAATTTTTGTCGGATATAAATCCTTCCGCTGCGGTGCTTGGAGAACTTGCCTATGAAAAATTTAATCGGGGGGACCTCGAAAATCTTTTTGATTTTGTTCCCCATTATCTTAAGGAGTTTTTCTTTAAAAAGAAAGCTGAGGCTCTGAACGAAATCAAGTGATATTTTTGTTTTGCATTTCATGAGCGGAGAAGAACAAATAATTAATAAAGTTGCCAATAGCGCGTTGATTACTTTCAACCTTGAGGATTACTATGAATCTGGTGACAGGATTCTGTTGGATATCAAGGATCAGCTTTATGAAGGCTTGCTATTGCGTGAAAAAGACTTTCGCGATTTTATAAAAAATCATAATTGGGCGTATTACGAAAATAAATTAGTCGCTGTTACGTGCTCCACCGACGCCATTGTTCCAACGTGGGCCTACATGCTGTTGGCCGTAGCGCTGCAACCATTTGCTAAAAGGAGTTCTTCTTTAAAAAGAAAGCTGAGGCTTTGAACGAAATCAAGTGATATTTTTGTTTTGCATTTCATGAGTGGAGAAGAACAAATAATAAATAAAGTTGCCAATAGCGCGTTGATTACTTTCAACCTTGAGGATTACTATGAATCTGGTGACAGGATTCTGTTGGATATCAAGGATCAGCTTTATGAAGGCTTGCTATTGCGTGAAAAAGACTTTCGCGATTTTATAAAAAATCATAATTGGGCGTCATTACGAAAATAAATTAGTCGCTGTTACCTGCTCCACCGACGCCATTGTTCCAACGTGGGCCTACATGCTGTTGGCCGTAGCGCTGCAACCATTTGCTAAACGGGTAATTTTTGGTTCGTTGCAGGAGTTGGAAATCGAAAATTATAGAAATGCGCTTGCGAAAATTCAATGGTCTGCATTTAAGGATGCGAAGGTTGTAATAAAGGGCTGCAGCAAGGTGGATGTGCCTGTTGCCATATATGTTGAAGTCGTAAATCAGTTAAAACCTTATGCAGGTAGTTTGATGTTTGGAGAACCCTGCAGCACCGTTCCACTTTTTAAAAAATCCAAGGTTTAAGGAGTTTTTTTAAAAAAAAAGATCTTTTCAGACATCAAGTTATTTTTTGAGTTGATGGAACCTTTTCCATAAAATTTTGCTTTAAATAATCCCGGCGACTAAAATCCTGTAAAAAGTTTTGAAAAGATAGTTGGGAAGTGATTCCAATTCGATTACCTTTGCACTCCCAAAATGGAAAAAAGCAGGAAATTGAATCAGCTGGATTCAATGATCTAACGAAATAAAGGATTCAAAATTTAGTCTTGTTTGGAAGACAGAATCACAAGTAACTAGGTAGTAAATTCTAGTTAACACGTTCTTTGAATGGATGTTAATTGATAGCGGACCTGCGGAAGATTCCAGCGATGGAATTGGACGCAAAATTTCTTTTAAGAGGAAAACTCAAGGAAGAGAAAAAAGTAACGAGTCCAGGTAATCAGACAAAACAAGTAAGCTGCTATAGAGGAGTTACCGAGAGGTAGCAATCGAAAAGCGGCGTGGGAGTATAAAAGCTTTAAGCTTTCAGCTTTAGAGCTTTATGCTTTCAAAGATTTATTACAATGGAGAGTTTGATCCTGGCTCAGGATGAACGCTAGC
>CAWEZB010000018.1:0-75000 GCA_963813425.1 uncultured Bacteroidota bacterium | reverse complement strand
ATCCGCAGATTTCCGAATGGGGCAACCCAGTGTGTTGAAGACACATTATTCCAAGCAATTGGAAAGCAAACCCGGGGAACTGAAACATCTAAGTACCTGGAGGAGGAGAAAACAATAGTGATTGCGCAAGTAGTGGCGAGCGAACGCGAAAGAGCCCAAACCTGATTAGTTACGGCTAGTCAGGGGTTGTAGGACCACGATATTCGACTACACTATGAAGTTGAACTGGCTGGGAAAGCCGGCCATAGAAGGTGAGAGCCCCGTAAGAGTAAAGTAGTGTTACGTAGTGGTATCCTGAGTAGGGCGGGGTCGGAGACGCCCCGTTTGAATCTGCCAGCACCATCTGGTAAGGCTAAATACTCCTGAGAGACCGATAGTGAACCAGTACTGTGAAGGAAAGGTGAAAAGTACCCCGAATAGGAGGGTGAAATAGAACCTGAAACCATACGCTTACAAGCGGTCGGAGCCAAGTAATTTGGTGACGGCGTGCCTTTTGCATAATGAGCCTACGAGTTACTCTCACTGGCAAGGTTAAGTGCTATAGATGCACGCAGCCGGAGCGAAAGCGAGTCTGAATAGGGCGCATAGTCAGTGGGAGTAGACGCGAAACTTTGTGATCTACCCTTGGTCAGGATGAAGTTCCGGTAACACGGGATGGAGGTCCGAACCAGTAAACGTTGAAAAGTTTTTGGATGAACTGAGGGTAGGGGTGAAAGGCTAATCAAACTGAGAAATAGCTCGTACTCCCCGAAATGTTTTTAGGAACAGTGTGGAGGTTGAGTTTAGTACAGGTAGAGCTACCAATTGGACTAGGGGGAGTCACATCCTACCAAATCCTGATGAACTCCGAATGCTACTAAATATACTCTGCAGTGAGGGCATGGGTGCTAAGGTCCGTGTCCGAGAGGGAAAGAACCCAGACCAGCAGCTAAGGTCCCAAAATTTACACTAAGTTGAACTAAGGCGGTTCAGTTGCTTAGACAGCCAGGATGTTTGCTTGGAAGCAGCAATTCATTTAAAGAGTGCGTAACAGCTCACTGGTCGAGCGACAGAGCATCGATAATAATCGGGCATCAAGTGTAATACCGAAGCTCTGGATTGTACAGCAATGTACAGTGGTAGGGGAGCATTCTAACAGCGGTGAAGCAGACTGGTAATGGTTTGTGGAGCGGTTAGAAAAGCAAATGTAGGCATAAGTAACGATAAGGCAGGTGAGAAACCTGCCCACCGAAAGACTAAGGTTTCCGCGGCAATGCTAATCAACCGCGGGTTAGTCGGGACCTAAGGCGAAGCCGAAAGGGGTAGTTGATGGACAACGGGTTAATATTCCCATACTAGCGTATCAAGTGATGGAGAGACGGAGGAGTGAAAGCTCCGCGCACTGACGGAATGTGGCGTTGAAAGGTGTAGGTATAGGACTGGTAGGTAAATCCGCCGGTTTTGCTGAAACCCAATAGTACCGGGAGGCTTCGGCCGAACTGGATAGAGAGCGTAATCAGACTTCCGAGAAAATCTTCTAAGCTTCAATTGATACGGTACCCGTACCGCAAACCGACACAGGTAGTCAAGGAGAGAATCCTAAGGTGCTCGAGTGAATCATGGCTAAGGAACTAGGCAAATTAACCCTGTAACTTCGGGAGAAGGGGTGCCTCCTCTGTAGCAATACGAGAGAGGTCGCAGAGAAATGGCCCAGGCGACTGTTTAACAAAAACACATGGCTTTGCGAAATCGAAAGATGAAGTATAAGGCCTGACACCTGCCCGGTGCTGGAAGGTTAAGAGGGGATGTTAGCCGCAAGGCGAAGCATTGAACTGAAGCCCCAGTAAACGGCGGCCGTAACTATAACGGTCCTAAGGTAGCGAAATTCCTTGTCGGGTAAGTTCCGACCTGCACGAATGGTGTAACGATCTGGGCACTGTCTCAGCCATGAGCTCGGTGAAATTGTAGTCTCGGTGAAGATGCCGTGTACCCGTCACGGGACGGAAAGACCCCATGCACCTTTACTATAGCTTCGCATTGACATTGGGTAGATGATGTGTAGGATAGGTGGGAGGCTTTGATGCGGGGCCGCTAGGTTCGGGGGAGTCAACGTTGAAATACCACCCTTTATTTATCTGATGTCTAATCCGCCTAAGCGCGGAAACAGTGCGTGGTGGGTAGTTTGACTGGGGTGGTCGCCTCCGAAAGTGTATCGGAGGCTTTCAAAGGTATGCTCAGTACGCTTGGTAACCGTACGTGGAGTGCAATAGCATAAGCATGCTTGACTGTGAGACAGACAAGTCGATCAGGGTCGAAAGACGGATATAGTGATCCGGTGGTTCTGCATGGAAGGGCCATCGCTCAAAGGATAAAAGGTACGCTGGGGATAACAGGCTGATCTCCCCCAAGAGCTCACATCGACGGGGAGGTTTGGCACCTCGATGTCGGCTCGTCACATCCTGGGGCTGGAGAAGGTCCCAAGGGTTCGGCTGTTCGCCGATTAAAGTGGCACGCGAGCTGGGTTCAGAACGTCGTGAGACAGTTCGGTCCCTATCTGTGATGGGCGTAGGAAGTTTGAGAGGTCCTGACCTTAGTACGAGAGGACCGGGTTGGACGAACCGCTGGTGTACCGGTTGTGGCGTCAGCTGCATCGCCGGGTAGCTACGTTGGGATGAGATAAGCGCTGAAAGCATCTAAGCGCGAAACTCACCTCAAGATGAGACTTCCATTAAGGGACGTCAGAGACTATGACGTTGATAGGCTGCAGGTGTAAAGGCAGAAATGTCAAAGCTGAGCAGTACTAATTACCCGAACGCTTCAGATAAAAGAAAAACAATTTCAATATCGAAAACGATAACTCTATGTGCTCGCACAAGAATTAGTGTAGGCGAGCTATACATCTCCCTACACTACTCTTTCATCAATACATGTCAAAAAAGCTGAAAGCAGACAGCCAAAAGCTGAAAGCTTAAGCCAAGATCTTAAGGTGACTATAGCGGCGGGGATCACCTCTTCCCATTCCGAACAGAGCAGTTAAGCCCGCCAGCGCTGATGGTACTAGGATAACACCCGGGAGAGTAAGTCGTTGCCTATCTTTTATTTAAAAGCCTTCATGAGAAATCGTGAAGGCTTTTTTTTTGAGCTGCATCAGCTGTCAGCGCACAGCTGTTGCAGCTGTAAGCTGTAAACTGAATGCTGTAAGCTCTAAGCTGAATGCTGATAAACAATCATTTACCTTACAACGGTATTGCATTCAAGCATCAAATTCATACTTTTGTTTCCCTTTAGAAAAGCCATGACAACAAAAAAAAGACGAATTGTAACCATGACCACAGGAATTGCCGTGGCCCTGGCTATAATATGTTCTCAGCTCTTCTATTCTCAATCAATATCTCTTCAAAAAAAGGAAACTAAGACTGAACAACATCAGCAAGAAAGTTCTGATGATCAGGTTTACATCACCGTTCCCTCTACAAGTTTGCCTTCGTCCGTTTATACGGAGTTGAATCCAAACGTCTTTTATCTTATTTGATATCCTCTTTGAAGAGAGTGCCTCCGACGTACCAGAATTAATTCTTGCGATTCCACTCGGTGAATTTTTCCGAACTATTTTCGGATTAATTATTTCTCCTAACGCACCCTGAACACTTGTTTTAGAAGCATCTAAACGACAGGTATCTCCTGTCTATTTTATTATTTTTTACTACGATTTTTAATTTATTCAATATGCAAAATAAGGGTTTAATAATTGTTCTAACGGTAGTTATCACGGCACTGTGTTTATACTACCTTTCATTTACTTATGTCTCTCGCGGAGTGCAGGACGATGCAGTTGAGATTGCGACAAATAAGGATGGCGTTGTGGATCTCTCCAAGAAACAAAGCTACCTCGATTCAGTCTGGAATATTCCGGTCTACAATCTTTTTGGCGCAGAATATACTTACAAAGAAGTTAAAGATAACGAACTGAGCCTGGGGTTGGATTTGCAAGGAGGAATGCATGTTACCCTGGAAGTTTCTCCAATCGATATCATAAAAGGATTGAGTGCCAACAGTCAGGATTCATCTTTCGTGAAAGCGCTGGCAACAGCACGAAGCCAGCAATCAAAAAGTCAGGAAAGTTTTAGTGCGTTATTTTTTAAAGCTTATCGGAGTGCAAATCCAAACAAAAAACTCACATCGATTTTTGCTAACGCTTCTACCAAAGGTCGCATCGCTTCCAATGATGACGATAGCAAAGTAATCGAAGTTATAGACGGCGAGATTGAAAATGCCATCGACAGATCCTTCACGATTTTGCGTAACAGGTTGGATCAATTTGGAACCTCACAGCCGAATATTCAACGTCTGCCCGGTACAGGTAGAATTCAAATTGAAATTCCTGGTGCTGATAATCCTCAACGCGTTCGCAAACTTTTACAAGGCGTAGCAAAGCTTGAATTTTGGGATGTCATCGACGTATCAACGCTCAACAATTCCTTGCTTGCCATCAACGATGTACTCGTGAAAGAAGCAAAAAGCACCTCTACCACAACGACGTCGGCAACGACTCCGGCAAAATCCGAAGACTTATCCGCATTGCTTGGTGACAGCACCAAAACAGCATCGGACACTACTAAGGCTGATGCTTCAAAAGGATTGGATTCACTTCAAAACTTAAACGTTTCACCAATATTCTCTTTGAGCACCCCTCCTGGTACCTTCCGCTATGATGTTAAGGACACAGCAAAGATTAATTCCATATTTAAAAGAAGCGACATCAAAAACCTGCTTCCTCGAACTGTTGGAGTTTTCTGGGCTAATAAACCGGACCAGGATCAAAGCGGTAAAGAGGCACTTGAATTGTTCTTCCTTGACATCAGGAGAGATGGAAAAGCAAAACTTGATGGAACTGTCATAACCGAAGCACGTAGTGACCTGGATGAGTTTGCACAGCCTGCCGTAAGCATGAACATGAATGCAACGGGCACGCGTATCTGGGCAAAATGGACGGCGGAAGCATCAAGCAAAAGCCCGAAGGGACGAATTGCAATTGTTCTTGACAACACCGTATATTCAGCACCTTCGGTTAATGGCGAGATTCCAAATGGTAATTCACAGATTTCAGGAAATTTTACGCCTGAAGAAGCTAAGGATTTAGCAAACGTGCTCAAAGCAGGTTCATTGCCGGCGCCTACTAAAATTGTAGAAGAAGAAATCATCGGTCCTACGTTAGGTGAAGTCGCGAGAAATCAAGGCCTCTTTTCAGTAGTCTGTGGGTTGGCGCTCGTAGTCGTCTTCATGGTCGGATATTATGGAAAAGGTGGTGCTGTAGCCAATCTCTCTCTTGTTTTTAACCTCTTTTTTGTATTGGGTATTCTGGCTCAGCTTGATGCTGCCCTTACCCTACCCGGTATTGCCGGTATCGTTCTGACCATGGGTATGGCTGTGGATGCAAATGTTATCATCTACGAGCGTGTACGGGAGGAGTTGCGTCATGGACGAAGGTTGCGTGAAGCGATTGATTTAGGATTCAAACGTTCTTTCTGGACGATCTTCGACTCTAACATCACGACGTTTTTAACAGCCTTGATGCTCTATTTATTTGGACAGGGTGCCGTTAAGGGCTTTGCCATCACGCTGATGGTAGGTATTACGACTACATTCTTTACGGCTGTTTATATCTCTCACGTTGTCATCGAATGGATGATCGCCAAGAAGGGCGATGACAGTACGATTGACTTTAAGACAGTCATTTCTAACTTCGAGGCGTCGAAAGCAAATTTTGATTTCGTTGGAAAAAGAAAACTCGCGTATATCTTCTCAGGAACAATTATTGGAATTGGCATTTTGTTGATTGCAATTCAAGGATTCAATTACGGCGTAGACTTTAAAGGTGGAAGAGCTTATACAGTAACATTCCACGACCCAGTCGATGCTACGGAACTTAAAACAGATTTGACTACAAGCTTTGAAGGCGCTGGAACCGAAGTGAAGAACTTTGGCGGAAATAATGTCGTAAAGGTTGTCACCTCATACATTATCGATGATGAAGCTGAGACTGCTGACGAAAAAGTAAAAAGCACACTCGTAGCGGGATTGGAAAAATCAACCGGACTTAAGTTTATGGAGGACGATTCTAAGGTTGATGCGAAACATTTTACCATTTCAAGTTCTTCGAAAGTTGGTGCTAACGTGGCCGACGATACAAAGGCTGCTTCCTTGCAGGCTACTATTTTATCTCTGATCGCGATCTTCATTTATATATTGGTTCGATTCAGAAAGTGGACATTCAGCGCCGGTGCCGTTGTTGCATTGGCCCATGATGCTTTATTCGTGATTGCAGCCTTTGCGATAGCAAGGGTTTTTGGAATTGCTTTTGAAATAGACCAGGTATTTATCGCAGCCATTCTGACCGTTATCGGTTATTCGATCAACGACACGGTAATTATTTTTGACCGTATTCGCGAGTATATAAGTATGGGAACTTCTCACGACAGGACAAGGATTTTTAACGATGCTATTAACAGCACGTTAAATAGAACGATCATCACATCAGGAACCGTGCTTCTCGTGGTTATTGCCCTGTTATTTTTCGGCGGCGAAGTATTGCGAGGTTTTTCATTTGCATTGTTTGTCGGCGTTGTGATTGGAACTTATTCATCAATCTTTATGGCGGCTCCGATTGTATTGGATTTCGATAAAGAGAAAGCTCAACCATCGGAAAATAAGCAGGAAGCCAAAAGGGCTGTTGCTTAAAATTTCTGAATCTTAAAAACAAAAAAGGCTGCGTGGAGCAGCCTTTTTTGTTTTATCATAACAAAATCACAGACGGGTTTTTAAAGCCCTGACCAAAACATCCAACGCCTGTTCGAAATGTTGATTATTTGGAACAATGAAATCGGCTTTGTGTTTCAGCGGCTCGATTAACGATTCGTATACTGGCATTACGTGGTGATGATACCGATATAATACATCGTCCAAATCATATCCTCTTTCTTCATTATCGCGCCTTATTCTACGACTCAGTTTAAGGTAATCTTTCGCTTCGATAAAAATCTTTAGGTCGAGTTCCTGTTCAATCTCCGGAAAATATTGAACAAACAAACCTTCCACAATTAAAATTGGCGCCGGCCGGAATTCCAGCGTTTCCAACTTAACATTTGGAGCATTGAAGGCATATTCCTTTTTAAGAACGGATTCACCGCGCTTCAATTTTTGAATGTCTTCATGGAACCGCGCTCGTTCTATCGCTTCGGGTAGATCAAAATTGGTTACGCCCTTCTCGTCCTTTTGCTGTGTATCACGGGCTCTGTAATAATGATCCTGAGAAATCAAGCACACTTCTTCTGCTTGAAAGTGCCCGGACAAGGCCTTGATAAAAAATGTTTTTCCGGAGCCACTTCCGCCGGTAATGCCAATGGTATAGGGTGCGGGCATACGATTTTTAGATGCACCAAAATACGAATAACTTCTAACGCGAGATAATGCGATTCTTTAAGTAATCTCCTAATTTTTTTACCGCGATTGCCCGGTGACTCAACGAACTTTTTTCTTGAAGATTCATCTCGGCATAGGTTTTTGTGTAACCGTGAGGAATAAAGACCGGATCATAGCCGAAGCCAAAGGTTCCTTTGCATTCATCTGTAATCGTACCCTCAACCGTGCCCTCAAAAAACAATGGGTTGGGCTCGATGCCCAATAGAGTAATTACCGTTCGGAACTTCGCTTTTCTGTTCAGCTTAGTCCCGAGTTTCTTTAGCAAGAGGTCAATATTGTCAGCGCTGTTTTTGTGTTCGCCAGCATAGCGAGCCGATAACACTCCAGGCTCGCCATTTAGGGCTTCGACCTCTAATCCAGTATCGTCCGCAAAACAGGGGACATTATATTTTTGAAAAACAAAGTCAGCTTTTTGCAAAGAATTGCCCTCCAGTGTGGGACTCGTTTCGGGCAATTCTTCAAAGCAATGAATGTCTCTTAAGCTTACGATTTCAAAATCTTTACCCGCAATATCCTTTGCTTCACTAAGCTTGTGATCGTTGTTCGTAGCGAAACAAAGCTTCATGCTGCCACACTATTGAATATTCACTACTTCTATTTCTATGATAATGTTTGCATTTGCAGGAATAGTTGTCCCGGCACCATCGCTCGCACCGTCAGGGCCAAATGCATAGCCGGAAGGAACATATAAAACTGCTTTAGACCCTAGTGACAATTTCTGCAGACCGATCATCATACCCATGATATAATCGACAGGACGACTATAGTATTCATCACTTGGAGACCTTTCTAAGCTTACAATAGCCTTTGTATCATCACTGAATAGCTTGATTGAATACTTGAGGCTTAACCTGTCATACCAGCTCGCCGTTGGTCCTATACCTGGTGTTGTAATGACATAGCGAAGACCGGTGGTATCTTTGATTGCGTTGATGCCCTTTGTCTGCAAATAGTTGTCGATTGCCGTACTATCAGTTCCAAGCCGCGCTGCTTCTGCTGCAGAGAGCTTTGCTTCGTTAAATTTTACATCAAACTCTAAAATTGTGTTGCCTGGAATTGAAGCACCCTGGCCCTTTGTGCCATAGGCGTAGAGTGATGGAATGATTAACCTTGCCTCAGATCCTGCAGGTAGCTTTGAAAACGCGATCTGCCATCCACCAATATAATCTGATAGCTTTAAGGTTGTAATATGACCTTGGTCAAATACAACTTTATCCTCATATCTCCTGCCGATATAATCCACGTCAAGAGTATTATTTTTTTGGCCGGGAAGGCCAGTTCCTAATTTGGATATGATCATGCTGATCCCACTTTCCGGATCTTTGATCACATTAGAAACGCCGGCAGACGCTAAATCATTGTCGATCATGGCAACTTCTTCATACCACCGCGACAGTTCGTCTTGTGGTTCCGGCCCGTCGTCACATGCACTGATGATAAAACACAATCCTAAGGAAATTCCAACCATCAAATTTCTCACCTTCATTTTCATAGTTTATTCTTATTTACAAGTTCTTGTCGTTTGATCAAAATCTCCGCCAAAGCCTAATAGCTCAACATCAAAAATTAATATCGCATCGGGAGGAATAGCGCCTGGATACCCCTGAGGACCGTAAGCCAATCCGGAAGGAACGTAAAACGTTGCAGAATCCCCGATACCCAGCATGGGAATCCCCAGTTGCCAGCCGCGAATAACACCGTTCAACGGGAAGGCTACTTGCGCTGCCTCATCGAATATTTTTCCGTCTTTTAAGAATTTCCCACGGTATTTTACCTCGACGCAGTTTTCAACGCTTGGTTTTGATCCTCCTTTGCTGGTGTGTAGCACATACTGGAGGCCACTCGTATCTGTTTGCGCAGTGATTTTATTTTCCGATAAATACTTTGTGATAGTTGACGCGTCTTTGCTTACCTGAGTTGCCCTTTTCTTTTCCATCATTCCTTCCTGATAAGTCCTAAAAGAATCCATCTTCATGATATGATTTACCTGGATGCAATATGAAATTTCCAGCGTTGTGTCGATTTCTGGTGGCACCGGGGCACCAACAACATCTTTGAAGAACTTCGTTATGGGCAGTTTAACGGTCACGCTATCGCCTTTCGAGAGCATTCTGAACATTTGAACCATTCCGTTCTCACCCGCCAACGCCGAACTGTCCTGTATCATAACAGCAGAGGGTACGCCCTCTTCATGGGTATCATTCCAAACTGAATCCTTTGAATCTTTTAGGATATGGTCAAAGACAAGAATTTCTTCCTTTTTGGGTAAAACGCCGTCGCCAGTCTTGACAACAGTGAATTTAAATCCGTTCGGAGTTTCTTTTTCGATTTTTTTATCGCAGCCAATGCAAAGCAACACCGTTATTCCGATCAGCAGATTTGAAATTCTATTCATATTTATTTTTTGTTAGACAGTTTATGTTTCTAAAAAGTTTAAATGGATTCATTCTTTATAAGTTGGTCTTTATAAAGGGGCAGGATATCCAGGAATTTTTTAACCGTTTGTTCCAAGGTTAATGAGGTCTGACCGCCAGCAGCATTGCGGTGCCCTCCACCTTCAAAATGGGCCCTTGCCATTTCATTTACTGAAAAATTTCCCAAGGACCTCAGTGAAAGTTTGATATTCTCTTTCCTGTCAGAAATCAGCACCGATAATTTTATCCCCTTGACTGCCAGGCCATAATTTACCAATCCTTCGGTATCGCCGGTTTGCGATCCAAACCTTTTTAGTTCTTCTGCGGAAAGCACGATGTACGCTGTGCGATACTCTGGCAAGACCTGAAGCTTTTCGCTAAGTACATAACCCATTAACCGTAGACGCTCGATAGTATTAGTGTCGTAAATGAGTTTTGATACTTTGTATGGATTAGCGCCGGCCTGAACCAATTCTGAAGCAACCTGGAATACCTGCCGACTGGTGTTCGAATGCCTGAAACTCCCCGTATCCGTCATGATTCCCGCATACAGGCAGTCTGCTATATTCGCATCTACCAGATGTTTGTCGCCAAGTTGCTCAATAAGTTTGAACACAAGTTCCGCCGTTGAGGCAGCAGTATCATCCCACTGTTCGAAATCAGCAAACCTTTCAGGCTCCAGGTGATGATCGATCAACACCTTTTTTGCAGGCGATTTCCGGACCATTTCCCCCAGATCATTAATTCTATTTAGACTTGAAAAATCCAGGCAGAAAATCAGATCGGACTGACTGATTAGTTTTGCTGATTTCTCTGATTTTTCCTTTTGATAGATCAAAACATCCTTATTTCCAGGCATCCAGGCAATGAAATCAGGATAATCACTGGGTGTGATAACCACGGCGGTATGTCCCTTCTTTTTCAGATAATGCGCCAAACCCAAAGATGATCCTAAAGCATCGGCATCAGGCTTAAAATGGGTCAAAATGACCGCTTTTCGAGGATTTTTTATGTATTCTTTGAAGTCTTGGATCTTTTCCATGCTTGCTCAAAAAGCAAGTGGCAAAAATGAGGAATTTTAGCGGGTAGTCAATGCTTAATTCACAATAGTTCAACTCATTACGACGAAACCGGCCTAAAAACAGATGAACACTATAAGACTATGGACTATTATGCTATTTTTGCGGCCATTCTAAGTTTCGCAAAAAAGTAAATTATTTATATGGCCGGAAAAAGGACGTTTACCATGTTAAAACCGGATGCTGTCGACGCATCCAACACGGGAGCAATCACCAAAATTATAGAGGAAGCAGGCTTTCGAATCGTTGCAATGAAGAAAACGATGTTGACACCTGAGCGCGCAGGAGAATTTTATGCCGTTCACAAAGAGCGCCCTTTTTATAAAGATTTGTGCAAATACATGTCTTCGGGAGCTATTGTACCGATGATTTTGGAAAAAGACAATGCAGTAGATGATTTCAGAAAACTGATCGGTGCAACGGACCCGTCAAAGGCCGCCCCTGGCACTATCCGTAATTTATTTGCAAAGTCTATTGAAGCAAATGCTATTCACGGATCTGACAGCGACGAGAATGCTGCCATCGAAGGGAACTTCTTTTTCTCCAACCTGGAACGTTTTTAGTCAAGAGCACTGATCCGAAGGATCGATAAATTTCTTAGAAGTCAGGTCGTCACCTGACTTTTATTATTTGATTTCAGGGAGTTGGAAATCATCCAACGCACTGGGCTCCTGCATCAGTGACTCAATCTCTTCAACCTTGCGCGGCGCAGAAACTGAAAGCAGTTCATACCCGTCCTTTGTTACCAGGTAATCGTCCTCAAT
Source organism: uncultured Bacteroidota bacterium (assembly GCA_963813425.1). Lineage (GTDB taxonomy): Bacteria > Bacteroidota > Bacteroidia > Cytophagales > Cyclobacteriaceae > Chryseolinea. Next base: position 63,285 of record CAWEZB010000018.1, on the reverse strand, counting down.
TCTTACGGCGATTCCCCACCACCGCTTGTCGCAGTTGGCATTTTCCGGAATATAGATACCAGGTTCAATAGTAATGATCATGTTTTCCTGAAGCTGACCCTTCGGAATCGGATCATGAACATCCAATCCAATATGATGACAGCAACCGTGCGGATAATACAAATGCTTCTCAGTTTCGGTTTTCAGGATTCCAAGCTCAGTCAATCCCCGATTGATGATCCGTTGTGTGATTAGGCTCAATTCAGATGTGGTGATTCCTGGTTTACAAGCCTTCATTGCTTCCTCCTGCGCTTTCAAAACCAGCTCATAGATCTGTTTTTGCTCTGGAGAAAACTTCCCTGAAATGGGTATGGTCCTCGTTACATCGGCCGTGTATCCGTGAAATTCAGCACCGAGATCCATGAGTATTAGCTCTGTGCTCGAAATCTCCGGCTTGTAATTTTCGACATAATGTAATATGCATCCGTTGTGACCGGCACCAACAATGGAAGGATATCCAATATCTTCCGCTTCATATTTTTTAAATACATATTCATGTATTCCCTGAATTTCGCGCTCAGACATTCCCGGTTTTATGGCCTTCATTACTTCACGCTGGGCTATACCAGAGATGCTTACTGCTTTACGAACCAACGCCAATTCTTCCTTCGTTTTTATACCCCTTAGCGCACCCATCAGAATAGAAAGCTCTCTTGTGTTCAGATTATTCTTTGTAGACTCACGCGCAACGTTCAGGGTACCTTGTTCGGCAGGATAATTGACTTTTACTTTGAATTGTTTGATCATATCATACAGATCCGCCGAATCCGTCGGTTCATCACGAACGTCGTTTTGAAACTCGGTAAATAAGATGGAGGTGAATTTTGTAAAATCGAGGTTGTACTTTTTAAACTCAGTGTTATTAAAAGCTTGATTCAACCCTAATTTTGATTTTACTCCTTCGTCACCGAGCCTCCGGCCGTTCCACATTTCCGCGTTCGCATTTCGGGGCTGAACAAAAATAATCTCGTCATACTGCGTTCCATTGTTAGCGGTTTGCTTGTCTTTAAAAATAAGAAGCACTGCATCGGGCTCTTTGTAGCCGGTGAGATAGTAAAAATTTGGATCCTGATGATACGCGTAGTCAACATCATTGGCGCGATTACGCACTGCGTTTGCGAAAAATACAGCCACAGAATTCGGTGGCAGTTTCTCGCGTAATGCTTCCCTTCTGCCACGATGAAAATCCTGGCTCAAAAAATCCTTGGGTAGATCGTCCGCGGGTTGCCCGTAAACATTTACTGCTGCCATTAACAATGACAGAATGGTCAATACTCTTCTCATACAATTTCCTCCAATAAAAAGTCTTTACCCCTCCCGTATTTAATCAGATCCTTTAAATGATAACGTTCCAGCGTCAGAAGATCCTTAACTTTAAAATCGCCATTAACTAAAATATTTTCAATGACAAACTCATGTCTCTCGCCGTGATTGATGAGTGAATATTTTTTGCCAGTTCGTAGCACGTCAAAGGAAAGCCCAGCCATTTTTGAATGTTTAGAAAACGTTAATCATAATTCTTCTTCGCGCTCCAGCATCAATATGGAAGCCTGTGGCACAATAAAATACTTTTCGTCCTCATAGATAACTTCAATCGCTCCTTTCTGCAAAAAAATTGCCAAATCTCCTTCCTGCGCCTGTAGCGGTAAATATTTCACTTGATCTTCCTTTCCCTTCCAAACATCATCTTCGTCTATGGGCAGGGGTAGCGGATAACCCGGTCCCACCTTTATGACGTAACCACTTTGAATTTTTTCCTTTTCCTGAACGCCTGGAGGCAGGTATAAACCTGAAGAAGTTTTATCCGATTGTTTTGTGGGCTTGATCAAAACACGGTCACCTACAACGATAAGTTTTTTAAGTTTATTTTCTGGAGTTATTTTCATGTTCTATTATTCAAAAAGATCTGCTTGCTCGCCGGCCCGATCCAGCAAACGTTGATCGACACTCTTGGAAGGTTTTAATCCTAATCCCTTAAAACGTTCAACGCTCTTAACAAGGTTTCCATTCCCGGTTGCCAATTTACTCATCGCGTTTTCATACGATGTTTGAGTTTTTCTAAGCTGATTCCCAATATCAATAAGATCGTTGGTAAACCCTGCAAATTTTTCGTAAAGTGAAGTAGCGTGTCTTGCTATTTCCTGCGAGTTTCTATTTTGGTACTCTTGCTTCCAGACATTCTTTATTAACTGAAGGGATGGAATAAGCAACGTAGGACTAACAAACACGATTCTTTTTTCAAGGGCCTCTTCGTACAATTTTTTTTCACTCTGGATAGCCAGAATATAGGCTGGCTCAATAGGAATAAACATGATGATAAAGTCCAGATTCCGGTCGGAAATCTTCTGATAATTTTTTTCAGAAAGTCCCTTCAGATGTTGTCGTATAGAGAGTAGGTGTGCTTTCAAGGCCACTATCTTTTCATCTTCGTTGGCCGCATTTACAAAATTGTTGTAGGCTGTCAGACTTACTTTTGAATCAATTATCACATGACGTTTTTCTGGCAAACGAATTATAATGTCCGGTCTGAATCGACCTTCTTCTGTGGTAAATGATTCTTGAATGGTGTATTCGCGATCTCGTTCTAATCCCGATTTCTCCAGGATACTTTCCAGGATAAATTCGCCCCATGCGCCTTGGGTTTTCGAATCCCCTTTCAATGCTCTTGTTAAATTCTCAGCCTCCTTTGTCATTTGTACATTAAGACGCTGCAAATTTTCCAGCTGCTCACGCAAGGCAGAATTTCGGGTAATGCTATCTTTGTGTGTGTCTTCCACTTTTCTTTCAAAGTCGACAATTTTTTCTCCCAGCGGTTTTAATAAATCCAACATGTTTGATTTATTCTGGTCGGTGAACTTTTTGCTTTTTTCTTCGAAAATATCGTTCGCCAGGTTTTTAAATTGAGCAGTAAATTTTTCGTTTAAATTTTCTAACTCTTTTTTTTGATCCTGTAATTTTTCCTGAATATTTCGATAGTCTGCTTCCGCTGAGGCAAGGCTGTTGTTCGTATCGAGCACTTTCTTCCGTTCGGTTTCAAGATCGCGTTTCAATTCACGAAGTTGATCATCCAGGGTTCTATTTCGATCCTGTTCGATGAGGATCGACGATGCCAATTTCTGTGTATCCGTCGAGAACTTGGATCGGGCCACCAGCAGTGCAATTCCTGCACCAATAACGATTCCCAATAGCACAAGTAGGATTTCCATGGCTGTAAAGTTATTGCATTTCTGCCGCTACACAATTGATCAGCGCCCGGAACAGGCTATTTCTAAAATCCTGATTAGATTTGTAATCCCTTGAAATTCAAGCTATGCTAGGAACAATTACATCAAGCCAGGAAGCGATCCTGCTGGAAGAAAAGTTTGGTGCTCACAATTATCATCCACTTCCCGTCGTATTGGCGAAGGGCGAGGGTGTGTTTTTGTGGGATGTGGAAGGAAAACGTTATTACGATTTTTTGTCTGCCTACAGTGCCGTCAACCAGGGTCACTGCCATCCACGCATTATTGCAGCCCTTATTGAGCAGGCGAAAGAATTAACGCTGACGTCGCGCGCCTTTTATAACGATAAGCTTGGAATTGCTGAAAAATACGTCTGCGAGCTGCTTGGATATGAGAAGGCATTATTCATGAACAGCGGGGCCGAGGCAAATGAAACAGGAATCAAGCTTGCGCGGAAATGGGGATATCTTCACAAGGGCATTCCGGATAACAAAGCTATCATAGTAGCGGCTAAGCAGAATTTCCACGGCCGCACTACTGCGATCATCTCAGCATCATCTGAAGCTTCTTCCAGAAATGGTTTTGGTCCGTTTATGCCTGGCTTTGAAATTATTGAATACGACAATGTTCAGGCCCTGGCCGATGCACTTGCAAATCCAAACGTGTGTGCTTTGTGGATTGAACCAATTCAGGGAGAAGCCGGTGTTTATGTTCCAGCAGAGGGCTACTTAAAAGCAGCAGAAGAGATTTGCCGCAAGAACAAGGTCCTTCTGATGATGGATGAAATTCAGACTGGCATCGCACGAACTGGAAAAATGTTGGCTTCAGAATATGAAAATGTCAGACCTGATATTCTCATTCTGGGGAAAGCTTTATCTGGCGGCGTTCTTCCGGTTTCCGTCGTATTGGCTGATGATGAAATAATGCTGGTTATCAAGCCTGGTGAGCATGGCTCTACATTTGGCGGTAATCCACTGGCAGCAGCGGTGTGCATGGAAGCGCTACAAGTGGTGCAGGACGAGCGGCTGGCAGACAATGCCCAACGGTTGGGGATCATTTTTCGGACAAGAATGGAAGCGCTGATGAAAAAGACAAAATTGGTAACCAAAGTAAGGGGCAAAGGACTGTTGAACGCAATTGTCATCAACGATACATCCGAAAGTAAAACTGCCTGGAATATTTGTGTAAGGTTTGCAAACAATGGTTTGCTGGCGAAACCCACCCATGGGAACATCATTCGCCTTGCGCCTCCGTTGGTCATCACGGAAGAGCAGGTTCACGAGTGCTGCGATATTATTGAACGCTGCATTTTGGAATTTCCATATTAATTTTTTTGATCCCTAAGAACGCCAAGTTGAATGAGTTCAGCACGCAGTTGGGCGGGTGATTTGAAGTGGATGGTGGTCAATCCAATTATGTTCCCCGCTTGTATATTTTTAATGTTGTCGTCGATAAACAATGAATTTCCGGGCACCACCGCGTAGCGATCAAACAGAATTTGGTAAAATTCCGGATGCGGTTTTCTCACCTTCTCTATGCCGGAGACGACAATTCCCTCAAACCAGTGAAGAAATTCAAAGTTGCTAAGCGCCCAGGGGAAAGTTTGTGCCGACCAGTTTGTCAACGCATAAAGGCGGTATTCGTTCGCTTCTTTAATGGTTTTCAATATCTCGACCGTTTCGTGAATGGGGCCAGGAATAGTTTCAGTCCATCGATCATACCAGGCACGGATTGGTATTTCCCATTCGGGATGTTTGGCCACCAAAGCTTGAGTGGCTTCTTCAAATGAACGGCCTGCGTCTTGTTCATCATTCCATTCGCTGGTACAAATGTTTTCCAGAAACCAGGAAATTTCTTCTTCGGTCTTGAAAATTTTACGGTAGAGGTGGCGTGGGTTCCAGTCAATTAAGACTGCGCCCAAATCGAAAATAATAGTATCAAAAGGTTTGTTCATAGCGAAAAAAAGGAGCGCCAATTTATTTGGCAGAATTTGTGATTAAAAAAAATTCTGATGCAGGGTAGGCATAGTAGGACGCGAAAATAAATGTTTTTTATAAATTCATGAGATTGCTTTCGTAATTTTTTCTGCAACGTTTTCGGGAGTTATCCAGGTCAGGCAAGCAAAATCACCGCGATAACATTTTTCCTTTCCATATACTGAGCATGGCCGGCAGGTTAATTCCTCCCGGTTGATTTGAATAATGCTTTCTTCTCCTTTGCCATAAGGTCCGAAGCCAACGTCCGTATGGGTTCCTCCCCAAATGGAAATCAAGGGAATTCCCGTCAGGGATGCCAGGTGCATGTTGGAAGAATCGACGCACAACATCAAATCCAGTTGCTCCATAAGGGCCAGCTCTTGCTTTAACTTGAGTTGCCCCGCCACGATGATGGCATGAGCTGGAAACTTTTCCTGAAGGGTCGCGAAATACTTCATTTCCTTTTCGCCACCTCCAAAAAGAAAAAATTTGACGGGCGATTTTTCAATTAATGATGACATCACCTTGGTATAATTATCCAGCGGCCAAATCTTAGAGTCATGCATTGCGAAAGGAGCAACGCCAATCCATTTTTCTTTTTTTGTAAGATTATTTTTTTTCAGCCATTCATTCACTTCTTCCAGCACACTTTCCTTTAGCAGGAAATAAGGCGGTGATTGAATTGCAAATGGAAATCCTGCTTTCTCGAAAGCCATCCTATAACGTTCCACTGTGTGTCTCAACGGCGTGGTGGCTTTATTAACTTTTCGTGTTATCGCTTTTTTTTCTTTTCTACCTTTTTCAAATACTACCACACGAGTGAAAAAGATTTTAAACATACTTCGAAGTATCACGGTGCGGATGTGATCATGCATATCCAGGACGACGTCGTAGCTGGCTTTTTTGAGAAGTTTTTTGAACAGTTCTCGCATACCCAGGATACCGTTATAGGTATGATCGACATCGGCAGGGAACGGAACAACCCTTTCCATATTGGTAAAAAACGATGCAAATTTTGGTCGAGTCACAATGGTCACCTCAACGTCGGGATAAGCAGTGACAAACGAACGGATAACGGGAACAAGAAGTACTACATCGCCCATGGCTGAGAAACGAAGTACTAATATTTTTGTAAGAGCCACGTTTTGAATTTAAAGTTTCTGTATTGAAAGCTGCAAACAACGGTCGGATTCCATCAAATCATTTAAAAATTATGACTTCGTGCCGTACAGCATCGGATTGAGGGTAGCGTCATTGTACATTTTCATCTGTCGATAGACCTTGAACCTGCGCTTGCCGTGGCCGATGTCGTCGATCAATTCATCGTAGGCATGTTGCATGTCCGACTTCTGTTCCATCAGAACGGCGAGTTTAGTATTCGTAGTCTTTACATGATCAGCGCCGACATCCTTGCGTTCTGTCTGCTCTTTCATGTGATATATCTTCAACATCAATATACTCATCCGGTCCAGAAGCCAGGCTGGTGTTTCGGAATTTATGCGTGTTCCCTGCTGCACCTTAACATGTTTGAATTCTTCCAAAAAATAGTCGTCGAGTTTTTCTACCATGTCCGTCCGATCCTGGTTGGACTTATCAATTCTTCGTTTGATTTTCAATGCCTCCACTGGATCTATCGTTGGGACGCGAATGAGATCTTCCAGATGCCATTGTACCGTATCGATCCAATTTTTCCCATACAGTAACGCATTGAAACTTTCCGCCGGGAAAGGATTTTTAATGGGAGTATCCACATCATCTTGTAAATGATAATCATCAATACTTTGCTGAAAAATGGTATAGCAATCGTTAGCCTGAAGCATGTTGGTAAATTACAATGCAATTTAGCTTTTTGAAAATTAAAGTTGACCTTAATGCTGCATTGCCCGCGAAAGCTAAATTTGAGGGAGCTGACACGGCAGCATAAAGTCAGCATACCTAAAAAATGTCTTCGCATCATTTTGTAAAAGAGGGCCAGGAACCCGCGTTATTTATTCTGGATAATATCGCCTTTCGATACGCGGAATCACTATTGGAATGGGTTCCGTTGGTGATGGTAGCGGATTCCGTTCTCGAAAGTGTATTGCAGTGGGGCATTAAGATTGACGTCGTTTTACAATCCAAATATTCCATTGAATTCATAGAAGACCTGATCAAAGATCAGGGGCCTGTAGAAACAATTCGCTGCGATAAGGACCACATCATAACGATGGGTTTACAGTATCTCGCTCAAAACGGATTTGATGCAGTGAACTTGTTGAGTGTTCCTGATGAGATAATTTTTCAGGAGGCGGAAAAATCTGCACATAAACTACAGGTTGGAATTTACAGTGAGCAAGAAAAATGGTCACTTATATCGACCGGTAAGTTTGAAAAATGGATGCCTGCCGGATCCACTCTTTTGACCCGCAGCCCCGAACAGCTTCAAACCGAAGGTGTTGTTAAAAAGGGAGACAATTGGCAAACGATGGCTGCGGGAATTGTAGCTTTTCGAGCAGATTCTGCATTCTGGATCGGTGAGCATCCCTAAAAGCAATCGGTTAAATTTTTTTTCGAGGCATAGGGGTAAATCTTTTTCCAATTGTCATAACCACAAAGCCGCAAAGCCGTAAATTTCGCTGTTCATGGAACCAAAAACAGTGGATTTACCAGGTGATCAGCTTTTAGTAACGCTGCAAGCGGGAGATATAACTGCTTTTGAGATGATTTTTAAAACCTATTACCAGCCGTTGTGCAACTACGCCTACAGCTTTGTACACGACCGGGATGAGGCCGAAGAGATTGTTCAGGCCACTTTTCTTTCTGTCTGGGAAAAAAAAGACAATCTTACCATCCACACCGGCGTGAAGCCCTACCTATACGCCATGGTACGAAATGCTGCTCTTAACGTTTTGAAGCACGAAAAAATAAAACAACAGCACGCGACCGTGGAGCTCGCGGTTGCGGAGCGGAGTACCGAATCGGTGACACGTACAGTAATGGCGTCAGAATTGGAGGATCGCATTTACAAAGCGTTAAACAAACTGCCAGAACAATGTCGTTTGGTGTTCAAGCTCAGCAGGTTTGAAGAATTGAAGTATGCGGAGATCGCAGAACAACTTAATATTTCGATAAAGACAGTGGAAAATCAAATGGGTAAGGCGCTAAAAATCATGCGAGAACAACTGAAGGATTACCTTCCATTGTTAATAGTATTTATGAATGGATTTTTAAACTAAGATTTTGAATTATAGTGTAGACCATATTGACGACCTCATTGGAAAGTATCTTGCAGGGGAAGCTGCAACGGAAGAAATTCTGTTTGTAGAAGCCTGGGCAAAAGAAAACGAAGGAAATCGAAAACATTTGCAACAATGCAAACTGATCTTTGATAGGTCTTTTGAAGCAAAGGGGTTGCAGGAATTCGATACGGATGCTGCCTGGATCAAAATGAAATCCAGGCTTCAGAATGGTAAACGTACAATTTCTTTTCAACCCCAGAAATCGTCAACAAATTTAGTCTGGAGAGTCGCTGCCAGCATTATTGTGATTTTAGGAATTGGATTTTTCGCTTATGAGATGATCAACGGCAGTCGAAATAAATCCATGGAAGTGGTTTCTCAAAAGGAAACGAAATCCGATACATTGCCCGATGGAAGTGGCGTTTTCCTTAATAAAAAAACGGAGCTCGCGTATTCCTATGACAAGAAAGAAAAAAGTCATGTCGTGAAATTGACAGGGGAAGCTTACTTTAACATTCAGCACGAAGACGATAAGAAATTTATTATCGATGCGGCCGGTGTCTTCATCCGCGACATTGGTACCTCATTTAACGTAAAGGCGTACCCAGACGATAATACGGTTGAAGTTGTGGTGGAGGAAGGGAAAATCATGTTTTATACCGACACCGACTCTGGAATTTATTTGTCTGCCAAGGGAAAAGGAATTTATAATAAAACCACTAAGACGTTTACGATAGAACAGCCTGAAGAAAATGTGCTGGCCTATAAAACTAAATTTTTCAGCTTCAGTAACACGGATTTACGCACTGCAGTAGATGCACTTAACAATGTTTATGACAAAAAAATTGTGTTAGGTGAAAACCTGTCTAACTGCCGCCTTACGGTTTCCTTTAATCAGGAAGACATTGATGAAATCGCAGCGGTCATGGCCGAAACGTTAGGACTTACGCTATTGAATTCAGCAACGGAAATTAGGTTAGAGGGCCCTGGTTGTGAGCAGTAATAAGCATCGCTTGCTTAATTTTTTTCTGAAGACAACGCTTGTGATAGTGTTGGGCACCGTTCTCGCCCGGGCTGAATCATTCGATGATCCTGTTCCATTATTAGAACGAACCATAACTATTTCTTTAGAACAAGAGAGATTAGAGATTGCACTAAAAAAAATTTCTACTCAGGCAGGCTTTATCTTCTCCTACAATTCAAAGATCATCGACCGAAATAAAATCATCAGCGAGCGTTTTGTTGGAAAGACGGTTCGGGAGGTTCTGGATCAGATCTTCGGCGGCTCCATTCAATATAAGGCACGCGGTAAGTATGTGATACTTACAAAAGCGGCCGTCGACGAAGCTAAAGATCACCGGGTTTTAACTGGCTATGTCGTGGATGAATCCACAGGCAAACGACTTCAAAATGTAAGTGTGTATGACCCCGTTTCGCTTTCATCCACGGTGACAGATTCGTATGGGTATTTTCAGCTCAAGGTCGATGAGCCATCCGGCGAGGAAATCAAGCTGGCTGTCCGAAAACTAAACTACACGGATACACTCATAGCTGTCAATTTGGATCGGCACCAACTTATCAATATTCAAATGCGCGAACACGCCGACAAAATGAATGCGTTTGCCGACAGCGTTAGGCAAAAGATAAAACGCTTCTGGCAAGCCAAGGTGCGATCTCCTCAGGCGGCGAACATGGAGAATATTCAAGATACTTTATACCGAAAATTTCAATTTTCGGTATTTCCTTTTGTAGGCACGAATCATAAATTAAGTGGTAACGTCATCAATGACTACTCTTTAAACCTATATGGTGGGTATTCACTTGGACTTAGGGAATTAGAATTTGGCGGGATGTTTAACATCGTGAGAGGTGACGTAACGGGGGCACAGATAGCCGGTATCTTTAATGCGGTCGGAGGGAAAATGAAGTTCGTGCAGTTTGCAGGCATTTACAATATGAATCGAGATTCAGTTGATGGGTATCAGTTTGCAGGGATGGTCAATCTGAATGGAAATTCGACCAGTAAATTTTCGGGAGCAGGTCTGATCAATTTTACCCTTCGGGACTCACGCGCTACACAAGTTGCGGGCCTCGGAAACGCCACCATCGGAAAACAAGAAGGTGCCCATGTTGCGGGGCTTTTTAATTTTTCGAACAAGGACTCTCGCATTGCACAGGTCGCCGGCTTGACCAACGTGACCATCGGAGACTTCAAAGGAGCTCAGGTTTCAGGTCTGCTGAATTTCACGCTTAAACACGTAGAAGGGGCGCAGGTTTCTGGACTGTTGAACTATGCCACCAGAGTTCGGGGCGCCCAGGTGGGAATTATAAATGCCACGGATAGTATACACGGTGTTCCCATTGGGCTTTTCAGTTTTGTTTTGAAAGGCTATCATAAAATTGAAGTGTCGGCCGATGAGATCTTCTATACAAATGTGGCATTCAGAACTGGCGTGCGACAATTCTACAACATTTTGACGGCGGGAGCGAAGCCCAACACCTTTGACGACGAGAAACATATTGGACCTTTGGGTACGGTATTCGGTACTGCCCCAAGGCTTTCGAGAACGCTTAGCCTAAACGTTGATTTGACCGCGAATCAGGTTGTCTATGGTCAATCAATTGAGGCTATCAACATGATCAATAAACTGTATCTCGGTCTCGATTTTCAAGTCGTAAAAAATCTTGGTGTAACATTTGGGTGTGACGTTGAATGGATATATCACTGACACGACCTACGATAAATACCAGCCTCTGTTTACCGATTATAAACCGAACATCATTGCCGACAAGACCTATAGCAATGATATCAACATGAAAATGTGGTGGGGTGGAAAAATTGGACTTACGCTTTCTTTAGAAAAAAAAGATTACCTGTTTTACCTGACAAGACGGGTCTTTTGCCCAATTCCTTGAGCAGTTTGCCATGACCAATCAACGCATCGATAAATCTGGGCTCGGATTTATAAGGAAGACCGAACTCCTGTGTTGTTGCCTTTACAATAGTTGAAATTTTCTTGTAATGCACGTGGCAAACATTTGGAAACAAATGATGCTCAACCTGAAAATTTAAGCCTCCGACATACCAGGAAAACAATGCGCTGTTGTTGGCAAAATTGGTTGTGGTGTGAAGCTGGTGAATAGCCCAACTGTTATCCATTTTCCATTTTCATCAGGCATCGGGAATTCTGTACCATCAATCACGTGAGCCGGCTGAAAAATAATGGCCAGAATAAAACCGGCAATGTAGTGCATAGACTACAAATCCGATAAGCCACTGCCACCACGTGATGGAAAGTACCATCATTGGAATGACGAGAATATACCCGACGTAAATAAGCTTTGGTTGCAATTAAGATCGCCCACTCCTTTCGGATATCTGCTTTTTGTTTTTTTACCATACCATCTTTATGGTAACGGATTAACCGGACAAAATCTTTGACGATGACCCATACCAATGTCATCAGACCGTAAATAAACCATGCATAAATGTGCTGAAATTTATGGATCGATTTCCATTCACTATGTGGCGTCATGCGAAGTATGCCACGCGGACTGATATCTTCATCCACATCATGAATGTTAGTGTAAGTATGGTGAAGGACGTTGTGTTGAACCTTCCAATTGAATGCTGCCTGCGCCCATCACGTTGAGAGAGTAGCCCACAAGGTTATTTATCCAGCTTTTGTTTGAATAAGATCCGTGGTTAGCATCATGCATAACAGACAGATCCGATACCAGCTACTGCCTATTCCCATCAAGAGGCACAGCCCGACCATTACCCCAGCCATTGGTCACTGTTTCAGTAACCATTAAAACGTAGGGAGCAAAAAATAGAGCGAACATGAACACGGTCTTGAATCGCATCTGGTTGTTCGCATATCGACTTATGTTATTCGATTTGAAATATTCGTTAACGCGTTGGTTGAGTGTTGAAAAGAAATCAGCTCGGTTTGACGAAAACTTGATCGCGCTTGAATTCTTCATGTTATGGGAGTAAAAGTAAAAAGCTCTAAAAAACTTTGGCAGGTTGGTAATAAACTGATTAATAGAATCTTAAAGGTAGAGAGAATAACACAATTAACGAGTGTTAGGCCCTAACAAAAAATAATTCCATGGAATTGTTGGCAGTGCCAATTCGATACAAAAGTAACGACGAATGTCCGATGAGATTGCAGCAATATACGAATTAATCTTACAAGGATCTATTTTGAATAAATTTTTTAAGGCAACTCCGCGATGATGGTGCGGCCACCTTTTGTGATATCACCAATGGAAACAGCTACTTTGGCGTCTAATGGAAGGAATATATCTACACGTGATCCAAATTTTATAAATCCAAACTCCTGTCCTTGGTGAAAAGGCTGACCTGGCTTCACGTAACACTTTATTCTTCTTGCCAATGCGCCGGCGATTTGGCGGAAAAGAATTTCAACGCCGTTTTTCATTTTCACCACAACGGTTGTTCGTTCATTTTCTGTGCTTGATTTTGGATGCCACGCGACCAGATATTTTCCAGGATGGTATTTAAAAAAACTAATTACGCCACCTACTGGCATCCGATTTACATGGACGTTGACGGGAGACATGAATATTGATATCTGTTTCCGTCTTCCTTTCAGATATTCAGTCTCCTGGGTTTCTTCGATGACAACGACTTTGCCATCTGCCGGTGCCAGAACATGTTTATCATTTTTTGTCAATGGAGAAAGTCGGAGATCTGAAGAATTGGAGAATTAGAAGGTAGAAAATTACACTTAATAATTACACCATTCTGGAGTATTGCACTGTCGGGGAAAAAATAGAGGATCCCCAGTTAAGCGCAAAGAAAATAAGAAGCAATACAAATAATAAGGTACGGCCTTCGCGATGTATTGTCATCACAAAAAAGTTAATGGTAACTGATAGAAAAATGTGAGTACTAAATCAACACTGCAACACTCAAAAGTTAAGTGAATAGCGAATATCAAATTGTTTAATTGAAAGTTTTGTTAATATCCGCCGCGGAACTTATACGTCTTTGCAACTTTATCAATAGCCACCATGTAGGCAGCAATACGCATCGGAACATTGTACTCCTGTGCCGTCTTGTAAACATTTGTGAAAGCATCTTTCATGATCCGATCAGAACGACGGTTTACGCGATCTGCCGTCCACTTATAACCAAGACGGTTTTGAACCCATTCAAAATAGGAAACGGTCACACCGCCTGCATTGGCCAGGATGTCAGGCACAACCACAATACCTTTTTCATTGATGATGTTATCTGCTTTTGAGGAAGTAGGACCATTTGCTCCTTCTACAATCAATTTTGCCTTGATATTTGATGCATTCGAATGCGTAATAACATCTTCCGTTGCTGCTGGAACCAGCACATCCACGGGGAAGTGTAAGAAGCTCTTCATTCGTTATTTTTTCTGCCCCTTCAAATCCGTCCAGCGAACCTTTTTTTGTTTCACGATATTGAATGGCTTTTTCAATGTCCATACCTTTTTCGTTAAAGTAAGCGCCGGAAAGGTCACTGACAGCCTGGACAATCAATCCTCGTTCGTTCAGCAAACGAGCAGCCCATGAACCAACATTTCCAAAGCCTTGTACTGCACACGTTGCTTTATAAGGATTGATCTTCAATTTTTCCATCGCAGCCATCGCAGTACCATAACACCGCGGCCCGTGGCTTCCGTACGTCCCAAGGGATCCGCCCATAACCAATGGTTTACCGGTAACAACTGCGTGTGTTGTCATACCCTTGTTCCTCGAATACTGGTCCATCAACCAAGCCATTTCACGTGGACCAGTTCCCATATCGGGAGCAGGAATATCCTGATCAGGTCCGAAGACATCGGCCATGGCCTGCGTATATGCGCGCATCAAACGTTCAATTTCTCCTGTCGACATTTCCCGTGGGTTGCAGGTAACGCCACCTTTTGCGCCACCATAGGGAATATCAACAACAGCGCATTTCCATGTCATCCACGCAGCCAAGGCCTTTACTTCATCCAGATTAACATGCGGATCAAACCGAATTCCTCCTTTCGAGGGACCTAAGATCGTAGAATGAATGACACGATAACCTTCAAATACTCTTATACTTCCATCATCCATTGTCACGGGCAGGGAAACAATTACCTGCCGGGCTGGATTCTTTAAAACATTATAAATTTCTTCTTCCAGTCCAAGAATCTGAGATGCCTTGTGAAATCGTGTCATCATTGCTTCAAATGGATTTTCCTTGTCTTTTAGTGGAGCAGGTTCAATATATGCCATACCTTATGAATAGTGATTCGTCAGAAGTTAAAAATAATTTTGGATGTATCCTGGATTGCCTTAAGCCCTGAGACAAGAAAAGCATCCGAAAACGGTTGCAAAGATAGAAAAATACAGGATTGCTTTCGTTTTTCAGTACAAAAGCGTTTCGGGCTTCAACATTGTGTTATAGAATTTGGGGATATCCTTTTTAAGGAAAATTTACTAATGTGTTTCCGGGGCGCAACCAAAACGCAACCAACAACTATGTAGTCCTGAAAGGACGGAATCTCCCAGCGCAGGACGCAAGTCCTGCGCTCTCTTGGTTAGTGATGAAATAAGCCCTGCAAGGGCGAGATCATGATCAATCCAATATTTCTATCTCAGAAAATCTCCAGGTAGGCAACGATAAACGGAGCAGAAATAAAAAGCCCATCAAAACGATCCAGGAAACCACCATGACCAGGTAAGCTGGTTCCTGAATCTTTGATCTCAATGCTCCGTTTGAGGAGGGATTCCACCAGGTCACCAAACGTACCTCCGACAATTACAATGACGCCAATAATCAACCACTGAATCGGGGTCAATGAATGAAAGTACCGGGAGAGGCCATAGGCAAAAATCATGGCCAGAAATGCTCCCCCAAAAAAACCTTCCCAAGACTTCTTTGGAGAGATGCGCTCGAACAGTTTTCGTTTTCCTAAGAATGTTCCGGCAAAATAAGCACCGGTATCACTGGCCCACAAAATAAAAAGCAATCCGAAAATGATTTCAAAATTATAGGAGCCGTTTTCAAACACGGCGACATTCAAAAGGGCAAACGGGACGGCTACATAAAATATTCCCAAAAAATTAAAGGCAATGTTTGTAAAAGGTTTTCGCTCAAATTTTTTATAAAGCTTGATCAGGTATACACATGATACAATGGGAAAGATGAGAAAGTAATATCGATCCGATAATATTTCCGCGTTCGATAAAAAATGAGAGCAGGAAAATCAACACACCGCATAATGTTCCAAAGCTTTTTTGGGGCACATGGCCGTCCAGGCCCACGAGCTTATAAAACTCGAGCAAGGCAAATAAGCAAATGATGAAAAAGATGGCACCATACAACCATTCACTGATGCAAATGCCAGCGATGATACCTGCCGATCCCAAGCAATCCTGTGATGATTCGTTGGGTAAGGTTATTATATTTAGAGATGGGTGATTTCACAAAAAGTATACGTGAATGTTGTCAAACAAAAAGTTAAAATGATGGATCCGAAGCTTGAGTGGGAAGTTGTCTATAGTGTCTCCAAACATAATACAATAGCCCTAGTGTTAGAACGGCATTCAGGAATACATATTCCAGAGGTGCCGCTGTGTTGTCCTCCACGTTAAGGTCGGTGATCTCGTGACGGTGCAGATAGATCATAATCACACCAAAAGCATTATTGACGAAGTGAGCAAACATGGGGATCAATAAGTTACCTGACCAATAGTACAGATACCCAAACAAAGCTCCCAATAGCAAACGTGGAACAAATCCATAAAATTGGAAATGAATGGCACTGAAAATAATCGCCGACACCCAAATGGAAACGTGAATATTCCTCGTTGCTCTAAAGAATTCATTTTGAAACATTCCCCTGAACACCAACTCTTCGCCTATTGCGGGAAGCAAGGCAATAACGATGAGCCCCAGCACCAAATCGCCAACTGACTCAAAACTTGTCATAACCTTCGTCAGCTGTTCTGTTTTGTCCTCCGCTTCCCTCGCCCAGCGTTCAAAGCCCTTCAAAAATTCCGGGAAATTTAGGTTCATGTTCCATTCCACCAGGGGCGAAATGGCAATCACAAAAGTCAACCCCAGGGCCATTATGAGAAAAAGGCCAAACAAAGTTTTTTGTTGAGGAGGAAAAAAGGCAGGAATACGTTTGTGTTCAACGGCAACGATGTGGATCAGGGGAAAAATAATTAAACCAATAAAAGTCGCTACGCTTTGCGTAATTAAAAGTGGAACGACAATATCGGGACGGTTATCCGGAGTTTGGATATCGTTCAAAAGGTTTCCTTCATAAAAAAAGGAAGCAATTCCTAATCCCAAAACAGGGCCAGCCACAACAAATCCTAAAAACACATTTAACAATATCATCAACAGCGATAAAAGCGGCGGTCGGTCAGAAACTAAATTTGGAACAGACATTGAGGAAATCCTGATTATCTTTGCGCCAAATATGGTGAAAATAGGTCATATAGAA
The DNA here is from genome assembly GCA_963813425.1 of uncultured Bacteroidota bacterium. Taxonomy (GTDB): domain Bacteria; phylum Bacteroidota; class Bacteroidia; order Cytophagales; family Cyclobacteriaceae; genus Chryseolinea. The sequence goes on along the minus strand of CAWEZB010000018.1, from coordinate 46,342 downwards.
TTGGGCGACTTTCCCTTGTTACTTGCTCCTATGGAAGATGTGAGCGATCCGCCATTCCGTGCAGTCTGTAAAGAAGGTGGCGCAGATCTGATGTATACTGAATTTATTTCTTCCGAAGGACTCATCCGGGATGCTGCCAAAAGCAGGCAGAAGCTCGACATTTTTGAGTACGAACGACCGATTGGAATCCAGCTTTTCGGTGGTGACATCGGCAACATGGTGCAATCGGCGGAAATAGCTTCAGCGGTTAATCCCGATTTAATCGATATTAATTATGGATGTCCCGTAAAGGCAGTCGCGTGCCGTGGTGCTGGCGCAGCCTTACTACAGGATATTCCGAAAATGGTGAAAATGACAGAAGAAATTGTCAAATGCACGCATTTGCCCGTCACGGTAAAGACACGGTTGGGCTGGGATGATAAAACAAAAAATGTTGTGGAGGTGGCTGAACGTTTACAAGACATCGGCATAAAAGCCTTAACCATTCATGGGCGTACCCGCGTTCAAATGTATAAAGGCTCTGCTGACTGGAGTCTGATCGCAAAGATCAAAGAAAATCCGCGCATGCATATTCCGGTTTTCGGAAACGGCGATATTGACTCACCAGAAAAAGCCCTGGAGTATAAGAACTCGTTACGGCATCGATGGGATTATGATCGGCCGCGCCGCGATCGGTTATCCCTGGATCTTTAATGAGATAAAACATTTTCTAAAATACGGTGAAAAACTTTCACCACCTACGATGTTAGAGCGTGTTCGCGCTACGAAAAAACATCTTGAATTTTCCATCCGCTGGAAAGGCGACCGACTGGGGATTTTTGAAATGAGGAGACACTATTCAAATTATTTCAAAGGTATTCCCGATTTTAAACCTTTCCGAAGCCGGCTAGTGGAAGTGGAAACATTTGGTGAAGTAATGGGTATTTTGGATGAAGTCACCGATAGTTATTCCAGTTCTTTGCTAGTCGCCTGATCAGACTCGTCAGCGGATATTCAAATTAACCATGACCGGCAGGTGATCTGATGGATAATATTTTCCGTCGTTATCCTGAACGACCTGATAGTCCTTGGAAGTCAAGGCCTGCGAATGAAAGATATAGTCGATTCCTTTGCATCCAATCGAGTTGACTTTAAAGCTGCAAAACGTTCCGGGAGGATTGGCGGGTGCCGGGTCCGTTAGAACAATACCTTTTGGCTCCATGATGGTCGCATAAGGTGGTTCTTCACGCGTGCAATTAAAGTCTCCTGTTATAATTAAAGGAAAGTCCTTGGCAATCTCCGATGCCTTTTCCTTCAAAAGAGCAGCACTATTTTTACGTGCCTCTTTTCCAATGTGATCGAAGTGCGTGTTGATCATCAAAAAATCTTTATTCGATTTTAAGTCTTTGAACGTCCCCCATGATGCTACCCGTGTGATAGCTGCATCCCAGCTTTTGCTCCCCGGTATCTGAGGAGTTTCTGATAACCAGAATGTATTTTTGTTGAGCGCTTTGAATCTATCTTTTTTGTAAAGAATGGCTGAATATTCTCCTTTTGCTTTTCCGTCATCGCGGCCTACACCGATATAGGTATACGCAGGGAGATTTTGGACCAGATCCATCAGTTGATGATGCAGCACTTCTTGAAGTCCAATGAGATCGGGATCGTATTTTTTGATCAGGGAATAAACTTTATGGGCTCTTTTTGGCCATTGATTTACGCTATCCTGCGGTGTATCATACCTGATATTGTAAGTCATTACCTTGATAGGTTGCCCCTGTGACGATAGCACTGTCATAAAAAATAAAAATGCAAAAAGTGATCTCATAGATTAATCTTTATTTTTGAAAAGTCTAAATTATCAAATGATAACATATTCGTCGTCTACAAATTTACATATCGCGAGAATGCCACTAAGACACAAAGACGCGAAGTTTCACAAAGAGTGACCAACAGTTACGAAAATGTCGAGATTAACGAGTACTCAGCCTATAAACCAATCCTGTCCATCCTTAAATCCTGTAAATCCTGATCCTAACGTGCTGAAGCAGCATTAATAACCGCTCCATAAAACACTGCGTTCGTTAACATCTTATTGGTTCCAAGCCAGAATGCCCTAAAGCATAGGTTGTCAGTGAAGCCAATTACTTTTCCTTGGCCGAAAATCGATACTCCGGCGAAGGCGCTATTTTGCAGCTTGCTGTAATTTTGTTTGGAAATATACCCACTAATCAGCGATGACGAAGGAAACACCACTGGATTGCCATACGCACTTTTGGCCTTTTCCATAAAAAGATTATTGGATTTGAAGACCGCCATGGTGGTGTTATAATATCCATACAAAAGTGGATGTGTCAGGTCTACGGTAACCTTAAAAATCGCTCCACTGGTTTCCTGGGCACCCGTAAAAGCTTCGATCGACACCATAAGGCCGTGCGTTGGCGGTGGGTCCTTTTTCTCCTCTTCTTTTTTCATATCAAATTTGCCTAGGCCTACCGTATTTAGCCAATTCAAAGCATTTTCTAACCCAATGAGAACACCGCCGTTTTGTACCCATTGCTTTAATTTTTCCTTGCCACTTTCGGAAATTTGGATTGACCCCGCGGTCGGCGGAATAATGATAGTATTATAGCGGGTGATAGACGAACGGTTAAAAACTTCAACGGGAATGAGGGTAAGAGGAATATTAAAACGGGTATCAAACAGATGCCAAACCTCGCCTGCATCGGTGGGTGAAAATCCTTCCCCTACCAACATGGCTATTTCAGGTTTCTTCAACGTGAGAAAGGCATTACTACCCAGGCTGGCGCCATTATAGTCGAGCCCCGAATGAAATGCATATATATCAATTCCATCGTTAGAGACAATTCCATCGATGAGAAATTCAATTTGTTCCACGCTTTTGTCCTGATCACTTAAAGGTAGCAGGATGGTTCCCGGCTCAAACTTTTTTCCATCAGCATTGTGAAATGCTTTCGTAGCAACTTTTATTCGAAGATCATGACTAAATAACCTGTAGATCGCCCGTGGTGCGTAATATCCAACGGACTCAAAAACATACGCATATCGACTTTTCCCGCCGACACGTTTTCCAGGGGAAAGTTTTCCTGGATTTATTTTTTCCCCTAATGCAGGCATTGTTTTTAATTCATCATATTCAACGCCGAAGGCGAGTGGTAGTGTCCAGCTTGAGATATCGTAAAAAAGACTGTCCTTAAATTGCAAGCGCTTTTCGAACATTCCGCTGATCAGTCGATACTGGCGCTGATTCATCGGCACTAGATAACTTGATGCGGGTTCGTAGACTTTTCCATTGATGGTCTGACTTGATTTAATTCTATACACATCAACCTCTTGTCGCGTGAGCACTTCCGACAATTGAGATGCTCGTGCGAGATCTCTCGATCCAAAAATATACGCTTTGATTCCACCTTTGGCAGAATCCGCCGCTGCGTCTTTATAAAACTGCCGTTGATAATCCAAAAGTTCTACGCGCATGCGCGCCGATGGATTTCAAAGAACTTAAAGCCGTCACGAACTGATTTCTGATTGTAAATGGAAATCTGAGTACCCCGTTGGCGCTTTCCTGAGCGTGCCCACGGGAACTGGCTTGCTCAAATAAAATTCCGATTGCCCCCTGGGCATCTGGAAAAGTTGATCCTTTGCCGTAATAAAAATCATCAAAACTTTCCTGTGTAAAATAAAGGGAGCCCAGTTCGTCCAGCGCTTTCGCGTGAAATTCGCCCATCCGTTTGGTGAGTTCAAGATTTTTTGACGGGGTAAGGGGATGCATGCGTGATGGAACGCCTGGTTGAAAAAAGAACGAGGAATTTGTTCCCATTTCGTGATGATCGGTCAAAACATTAGGTTTCCATTTCTGAAAGGTTTTGACGCGTGCCTGTGATTCCGGATGTTGGGCGACTAGCCAATCGCGGTTTAAATCAAACCAATAGTGATTGAACCGTCCACCCGGCCAGGCTTCATTGTGTTCTGTGTCCAGTGGATCCACCGATGTGATCTTACTTTTTCGCGAATTTACCCAGCTGCTAAATCGTTGCATGCCATCCGGATTATAGCAAGGGTCAAACAGAATGACGGTGTTGTTCAAATCATTTTCTATTTCTGGACCTTTTGCAGCGGCCAAGTGATAGGCCAGCCAAAAGGGCAGCATTGACACCGCTGGCTTCATTGCCATGAATGCTGAAGCCGATGTAAAATACGGCCGGCATGCCTTTAGTGTCCAGCGAGGATGATTTCGGTTGATCGGTAAGTTGGTTATGCTGAGTTCGAATGTTTTCGAGGTTTTGATGGTTTTTGGGTGACGTTATGGTCAACAGCAAAAGCGGCCTTGCTTCGTGGGTATATCCTGTAATCTCCAGCGTAATCCGGTCGGACGCTTTATCCAGAGCATACATATAATTGACCAACCGGTCGTGGGTTACATGCCATTCGCCAACCTGATGGCCAATAATCGATTGAGGCGTTGGAATGTTGGAATCATAGGTTACACTTTCAGGAAGGTAATAAGTCAAATCCGGTTGGCTATTTATTTGAAATGCAATCGATAGAAGCGAAAAGAATGGCAGGAAGAATGTCCGCATAATCTTTTAAAAATTTAGAATTCCTGAAACTGGATGCCAACAATTTACTCCTTCTCGAACAATTCGTAACAGATTTTTTACACCGGAGAAGAATAGTTGTTAAGGGATTGTAAACAATTTGTGGAAATATTTAAAGGTGGATTAAAGTTTAAATGTTTCACTTCTTATACTTTTGAATACTCATTCACCTAACCTAAATTTTATGTCCAAAATTTTACCGTTAACACTTGCAATACTCTTCACCTGCACGACAGCATTGTTGGCCCAGGTAACTACTTCTTCAATGAAGGGAATTGTCACCGATAATAGTGGCGGACCTTTACCCGGGGCTACGGTAATAGCAATACATACTCCTTCGGGAACTCAATATGGAACAACGACGCTCACGGATGGAAGATACAACCTCCCGGGTATGCGTGTTGGTGGACCCTATGCCGTGAAAATAACGTACGTCGGTTACAAGGAGCAGAACTTTGATAATATCTATTTGAATCTTGGAGTCGCTACTGATCTGGCCGCAAAATTAATTGATGAGAGCACACAGTTGGACGAGGTAGTTATTACCGGCAATGCAAATGAAATTTTCAGCTCAGACCGGACCGGGGCGGCGTCTTCGTTTAGCCGCGAAAGAATCAACAACTTGCCTACTATTGGGCGCACGGTAAATGACATTGTAAAATATAATCCCTATGGCAATGGACGTTCATTCGGTGGACAAGACAGCCGTTTCAATAATTTCACGATTGATGGGTCCGTTTTTAACAATGGCTTTGGATTGGGCACATCGGCCCAGGCGGGTGGGCGAACTGGAACTACTGCAGTTTCCCTTGATGCATTGGATGAGATTCAGTTAAATGTAACACCTTTTGATGTACGGCAATCTGGTTTCGCAGGAGCAGGGATCAATGCTGTTACGCGGTCTGGCACAAATGATGTTTCAGGTTCCGTATATTATCTTTTTAGAAATAGTGAAAAAGATATGGTCGGCGATAAAGCTGACGGTAAATCTTTGCCTCCGGTAAGTATTAATGAAAAGACGGTGGGTTTTCGCGTCGGTGGCCCCATTATAAAAAATAAACTTTTCTTTTTCGCCAACTTCGAACGTTTTACGAGTACGACGCCTGCGCTTGAATGGGTGACTGACAAACCCGGAGCAACGGGTAATGTGTCGCGGGTTACAGCTGCCGATCTGACTGACCTAAGTCAATTCATGTTGACCAATTTTAATTACGATCTGGGAGCCATCGACAACTTTAACAACGAAATAACAAGCACCAAAGGACTGCTACGCCTCGACTACAATATCAATAGTAACCACAAGTTATCGGTACGTTATTCTCATCATGAATCCCAATCGGACGTTGTGATTAGCAATAGCAATAGCAGCAACACAGCAGGTAATGGTAATCGCACTAACTCGGCTTTGGCCATCTCAGCAGAAAATACAGGGTATCTTATTCAAGATAATACCCGATCATTTGCGGCTGAGTTGAATTCTACATTTGGAGGAAAATATGCCAATAATCTGATCGTAACTTTCAACAAACAAATTGAAGACCGCGAGTATAAAAATAGTTTATTCCCTACGATTGATATTTTGAGTGGTGGAACGACATATACTTCTGTGGGTTTTGACCCATTTACACCCAGCAACAAACTAAACTATTCGACTTTTAACATCACCGACAACCTGACGTACTTCGCAGGCAAACATACCGTGACATTTGGCATCTCCTATGAATTCTATAAATCAAACAATGTATTTTTCCCATCTTCGAATGGCGTTTATGTGTATAATTCAATTGATGATTTTAAGACCGCGGCGCTGGCAGATCCAAGTTTAACGACTTCTCCCGTTTCTGTTGTCCGTTATAATTTGCGGTATTCATTGTTGCCCGGCGGTGGTGAACCGTTGCAGGTGCTTAAGGTCTCCACGTATAGCGCTTATGTGCAAGATGAATTTCAGGTCTCAGAAAAGCTAAAAGTAGTCGGAGGTGTTCGTGCCGATGTATTTGCATATGATAAATCAACGGCGTCAGATTTCTACAACCCGGTAGTTGCCGGATTGATTTTCAGAGATGAAGACGGAAATGATTATTCGGTGAATACCGGGGCATTTCCGAAAGCCAGACTTTTGGTTTCACCGCGGGTGGGATTCAATTATGATGTGACGGGTGAAAGGACCACTCAGATAAGGGGTGGTACAGGTCTTTTCGTTTCGCGGATTCCGCAAGTGTTGGTTTCGAACCAATTGGGTAACAATGGTGTGAATACGGCGTTGATAAGCGCAGCCAACAGCACAGCATATCCTTTCCGTACAAACCCTGCCGAGTTTATTCCGGAAAGCACCGACATCACAACGTTACCTCCATACGTTGTGAATGCAACTGATGGAAATTTAAAATACCCCCTGGTATGGAAATCAAATATCGCGGTGGATCAACGCCTGCCGTGGGGCCTGATTGGTACATTGGAATTTATTTATAATGAAAACGTACAGGCGATCCGGTATATTGATGCAAACTTGAAAGCAGCTGACCGCACGTTTAGCGGACCTGACAACCGGGACCGTTTCCCTGCTTCTGGCGTAGCAAGTTCAGGTTCCGGCGCGAACAACAGCGTTAATATTGCGCGCTTCTATAATACGGGTGTAACTAATGTGTTTGTTTTGAAAAATAATACGAAGGGCTTCGCCTATACCTTGACAGCAAAGATTGAAAAACCGGTAGCAAAAGGATTTGGAGCCATGTTCGCCTATACTTATGGGCAGGCCCGTGATATGCAGTCGGTCGGAAGTACTGTAGCGGCAAATATAGCTACCGTTGCGGGCCAAAATTATCTATCATCGTCCTACGGCGATAATGATCTGCGGCATCGTCTTATGGGAGGTGCCAATTACAAGATCGAATATGGCGGAAAATTCGGCGGTTCTTCTATGGTTTCATTAGGAGTTGTCGCAGCCCCGGGCTCAAGAGTTTCCTATGCATATGGAAATGATTTAAATGGAGATGGACAGACCAACGACCTTATCTATGTGCCAAACAACGCAAATGAATTGACTTTTGCGCCGCTCACGGTAGGATCAGGCGCTTCGGCTGTAACTTATACCCCCGAGGAGCAGCAAGCCGCATTTGAAGAATACATTAATGGGAACGAATATTTAAAAGAGAGAAGAGGTCAATACGCGGAACGCAATGGCGGATCCTATCCCTGGCTTACCCGCGTTGATTTAACTTTTATTCAGGAGGTCTTCGTCAAAGTAGGCGCATCAGAAAAGAAAAACACGCTTCAATTCAGAATTGACATTCTGAACTTCGGAAATTTGTTGAATAACGATTGGGGTGTAGGATATCAGAGTACGGCTTCAACTTCAAGTTTGCCGCCAATAACAGCAAATCCACTGACCGTCGCTTCTATCGATGCAAACGGTGTTCCTTCATATAGAATTGCAACGCAAAATATTGATGGTCAGACCGTGTTACTTAAGGATTCATACATCAAAAGTATTACGCTGGATAACGTTTGGCAGGCCCAAATTGGCCTTCGTTATATCTTCAATTAATACATCAGTATCAATACAAGGGAGACTCAACGAAGTCTCCTTTTTATTTTGCCCGGGAATGAGTATTTTCATTTCCCTATGTTGGTTTGTTGCCGCTGCTTTTTTACAATTTTCCTGCTTTTTGCTTGTTTTTCCTGCAAACAGGCCCAAAAGGATAATTCAGATTCGGAACCGCAAGTTCAGCTTGACCTCGAGGCCATTGTAAAAAGGGGCTACATCAATGCGCTCGTCGATAATAATTCTATCAGCTATTTCATCTATAAGGGCCACCCGATGGGGTATGAATACGAGCTGCTCAAACTTTTGGCCGAGCAGTTAAAAGTCGACCTAAAAATCAAAGTGACTTCCGGAATTGAAAGGGCCATTGAACAACTTAATTCGGGCGAAGGCGACATCATTGCCTTTCCGCTGGCCATTACGAAGTCGCTCAAGAATTCAGTTTCCTTTACTTACCCGCATTTTAATGCGTACCAGGTGTTAGTGCAGCGCAAGCCGGAAAATTGGAGAAGGTTAACACTCGATCAAGTCAACGAAAATCTAATCCGTAACCCGGTGGACCTTATCGGCAAGGAAATTCATGTAATATCAGGAACCAGTCACGCGATGCGTTTGAAAAATTTATCCGAAGAACTCGGTGGTGATATAATCATAAAGGAAGATACAATTAACTCTGAAAGCGAATCTCTGGTGCGAAAAGTCGCCCTCGGGGAAATCGATTATACAGTGGCAGATCATATGCTTGCTCACGTAAACGCTTCATATTATCCAAGCCTTGACGTCCAGACTGTGTTGAGCATGCCGCAACAAATTGCATGGGCGCTCAGAAAAAATTCACCAGCCTTAACAGATACCTTAAATCAATGGCTCGCCAAAATAAAGAAAGGCCCCACCTTCATGGTGATTTATAATCGTTACTTTAAAAGCCCTCGAACTTCGTTGATGCGCATGAATAGCGATTATTCCTCGCTAGGTGGTAACAAGCTTTCGCAATATGATATTTTGATCAAAGAGGGTGCGGAAAAACTTGGATGGGATTGGCGCCTTCTCGCGTCTATCGTATATCAGGAATCCAAATTTCAGATGGGCGATGAGTCATGGGCAGGCGCACAAGGACTAATGCAGCTAATGCCTGAAACAGCCAAACGTTTTGGCGCTAATGATGTATTCGATCCGAAAGAAAACATGAAGGCTGGCGTTAATTATCTACGCTATCTGGATCGCTATTGGACGAAACGTATCACGAATGAGGAAGAGCGAATGAAATTTATTTTGGCTTCTTACAATGCTGGGCTAGCCCACATTCTTGATTCGCGTAAGCTGGCTGAGAAATATGGAAAAGATTCTCAACGTTGGGATGATGTTGAATTTTTTCTGTTAAAAAAATCAGATCCTAAATTTTATAAGGACCCGCTTTCTAAAGCTGGATATTGTAAATGTGAAGAGCCAGTGAACTATGTGAAGGATGTATTGATCAGGTATGAAGAATATAAACTTCATTTTAAGTTGCCTGAAGCTGACGAACAAGTTGTTCAAAATCTAAATGCACCCAAGTAGATTCAATATTTGGTTTTTGCATTATTTCATCCATAATTTTCTTTTGCTTCGTGCCGATTCTTAAGGCTTCTGAATATCGGATATCATCGTGAAAGGTTACCATGGAATAAAGGGGTATCCATTGCTCCGGATATAATTCGTGGAGTTTTGCTTCAATTTTTTTACGTAATAGAAATTCGGCATCTGCTACAAGGTCGCGCATTTCAATAAAATTGTCCAGCGCCAGCTGCGCAATTGCATCTGTGTCTGTCCTCCGTTGGCCTTGAAAATCCAGAATTGCCTTTTCCCAGTCGTCATGGTACTGATTAAGCAATTGATTTAATATAACGCAATCTTCAAAACCCGAATTCATTCCCTGGCCGTAAAAAGGGACGATTGCATGTGCTGCATCTCCGATTAATAAAGTGTTATTTCTAACCCAGGGGTTACACTTCATAGTAACCAGCGATGACGTTGCGTTTGTTTTGAAATCATTTATCAATTCCGGCATTAAAGTCATTGCATCGGGAAAATTTTCTTCAAAAAAACTGTGAATAGCCTCATCGGATTTAAGGGAATTAAAGGAAAGTTCTCCTTCAAAGGGAAAGAATAAAGTACAAGTAAAGCTTCCGTCCAGGTTAGGAAGGGCGATGAGCATAAAACTTTGCCGGGGCCATATGTGTAAAGCGTTTTTCTCCAGTTTGAAAGCTCCTGCATTTCCCGCAGGTATCTGCAACTCTTTATAGCCATGATCGATAAAATCCTGGGAGAAATCAAAGCGGTCGGTAAATTGCATAGCATGTCTCACTGCCGAGAAGGCTCCGTCGCCACCGACAATTGCATCATAGTTAAGCACGCTGGAGGACCCATTCTGCTCGACAGTCACAGCGGTATTGAATAGATCTACATTGGTTATACGACGCTTGAAGTAGAATTTTGCTCCTTCGGTTTCAGCCGTCTCGATGAGTAAACTATTAAGACTGCTGCGTGAAATGGAATTGATGAACTGCCCCTGTTTACCGTAAGGTTGAAATGTAAGACTTCCATCCAACGCATGCATCATGCGCCCATGCATCGGAATGGTAATTTTTTTTACTTCTGACGCAAGTCCAACTTCCTCCAGGGCTTTGATTCCTCTATTGCTTAAGGCGAGATTAATGGATCTCCCTTCGTCGGTAACCTCTTGACGCACATCGTGTCGCCTTTCAAAAACGGAAATTTCGTATCCGCGTTTTCTCATATAGATAGCCAACAGTGATCCGACAAGCCCTGCTCCGATAATCGCGATGTTTTTATGCATACATAGTCGTCAGACCACTCTTAGTGTCCGACGACTTAACAGCTATTTAATGAAAATATCTATAATATTCTTCTCAATGATGTCTTTATAAGGTTGTATTAAATAGAACACTGCGATGTTTCGCTGTCTATAAACCGTTCACGTTTTTTTAACAAATCCAAGTTGCCTTAACCAAAAGTTTCGGCAACTGATATATCGGTTTAAGCATGTCAATAAAAACCTGCATTTGGTAAACGTAAGCGTGCAGGTGGTCAAATTCATTTTCTGCTGATAAGTCGTCAACCTACTTTCACCATGCATTGTGATAAACAGTTTTTTTTTCAAAAACTTAATAGAAAATCACTACAAATCGTTATGAGAACAATTTTTACTATAATCATGGTAATGTGTGCAATAGATTATGCCATAAGCCAGCGTTTTACCAATAAGACCGATGACAAGTTAAGGCAAGAAATAGAAGCAATAAACAATAGAATTGAACAACTATATTTAGATCAAAACATTGGCTCTCTGGTGAGCCTGTACGCGGAGGAACTCACATTTTTTCCAGAGTATAAACCAGCAATTTTCGAAACCAAAAACTTAACACGCTTTTTTACAGATTGGTTTAATACCGGAGATATTAAGGCATACAAGAAAAAGATATACGCAGTCGAAATATATGATCGATACCTTCTGGAGATAGGCACCTTTAAGTTTAACTATGCATCCCTTCGAAAACCACAAGGCGAATACAACGGAAATTACATGATACTTTGGAAAAGAAACATTGGAGGAGACTTGCGTATTGTTTCTGAAACGTTTGGCGCTGAAAAAAATATTGACCCGCGTGATGTCCCGTATGCGGATGTTCAAATTCCACAAGGCAGTTTTGTGGGTAATTATAGCGTAAGCAAACAATTGCAGTCCGAGATTGAGGAATTTGATGCGGTAGTATTAGAAGCGGTAGCTGAAGGGGATGGAGATGCAAGAGCCAAAGGCTTCACTGAGGATGCTATACTTATGGGTAATAGTGATACCATACGTATAGGAATGGAGGCCATCAGGCTCAAGATGTTGAAGACGTACATCCCAGGTACTTCCTATATTGTAAAGCATAGTTATAATAGGATATATGATTTAGGAGATTATGTTTTCATCAATGGACATTATAAAGGTGGTTGGGGAGATTCTACGAATGGAGGGAGGTTTGAGGGAAACATGTCAAACTTTATGAAACGAGGTGAAAATGGAAAATTATTGATGCACCGTCAGACTGGAAACAGGGAAAGCTTGGAGGTCTTTAAACAATAGATTAAAAGTCGTCCGACTATTCTTAGCGGCCCGACGACTTAGCCAATATAGCTTTAAAAATTTCAACAAATCTGAAAACCTCTTCAAAAGTGTTGTACAACGGTACAGGTGCTAGCCGGATTACATTCGGTTCTCTCCAGTCCAGGGAAACACCGTTTCTTGTAAGGGAATTAAAAATCTTCTTTCCGTTTTTTTTGAGAAAAATAGAAAGTTGGCACCCACGGTCCTTAGCATTGGAAGGTGTGATTATCCTGTATGAATTTTCAAAGGGATCAATCTCTTTTAGCAAGTATTCAAGATAATCTGTAAGCAGGATACTTTTTCTTCTAAGCGTTTTTATTCCAGCGTCCCGGAAAATCTGCAATGAGGCCAGATGGGCGGCAGCCTGAAGTACCGGAACATTTGATACCTGCCAGCCGTCAATGCCCGTTATTGGCTTGAACCCTTTTTTCATTTCGAATCGCTCTTTTTCCTGGTGGCCCCACCATCCTGCAAATCGAGGGAGGTCATCCCTGTCAAAATGTTTTTCATGAATATAGGCGCCGGCAATTCCCCCTGGTCCTGCATTCAGATATTTATAGCTACACCAGACAGCGAAATCCACGTTGTGCCTGTGAAGTTGCAGGTCAACATTTCCGATCGCATGGGCGAGATCAAATCCAACCATAGCACCTGCTTTCTGACCTGCCTCGGTAATTTTTTTGATATCGAAAAATTGACCTGTATAATACTGAACGCCGCCGAAAATTACTAACGCCAATTCGTGACCGTGTTCTTCAATTGCTTTTATAATGTCTTCCGTTCGGAGGGTAAATTCTCCATCACGTGGACTCACCTCAATAAGTGCACTGGCTGGATTCAAACCGTGGAATTTTATTTGGGATTCAAAAGCATATTGATCTGATGAAAATGCACCGGCCTCTGTAAGAATTTTGTAACGTCCAGTGCTCGGGCGATAAAACGAAACCATCATGAGATGAAGGTTTACGGTAAGTTGGTTCATAGCCACAACTTCTTTAGGTCTGGCCCCCACGATTTCCGAGAGAATCTTTTTGGAAAACTTATGATAATACAACCAGGGACGATGCGCGTGTTCGTGTCCTTCCACTCCAAGACCCGCCCAATCTTTTAATTCTCGCTGTATAAAACTGCTCGTTTGCTTGGGCTGGAGACCGAGAGAGTTTCCTGAAAAATAAATAACGGGCTTGCCCTTCATCTTTGGAATAAAAAACTTTGACCTGTAGGATTTGAGGCTATCAGTGTGATCTAATCGTTTTGCAAAAAGTAAGTTGTTTTCGAATTTATTCTTCAAATAGAAATTGTTTAAGACCCTAATTTAGCAATCAAAACAACGTGAGCTGTTTCAATAGTGCGCCTTCGTGGTAAAGCAGCCATTCCTTGTTTTCGATGCCGCCGCCATAACCTACCAACTCTCCGCTTTTGCCAATTACACGGTGGCATGGAATAATAATGGCAATCGGATTTTGCCCATTGGCAAGTCCAACAGCCCGGATGGATTTTATATTCCCTATCCGGATAGCTTGTGCTTCATAGGAAATGGTTTTTCCGTAAGGGATATTTAGCAGCTCACTCCAGACATTCCTTTGAAATTCAGTTCCTTTGGGATTTAATTCCACGGTGAAGAACTTTCGTCCTTTGTAAAAATATTCGTCCAGCTCGGCGATGCATTGTTCAGTTATTACCGTCGGAGATTCCTGTTGTTTTGAATCCTTGAGAAAATTCACAGTAACAATTTTGTCCTCTTCCGATTCAATCAACAATTCTCCCACTGGTGAATTATAGTAAGCCAGACCCTTCATGCAAGAAATTTGAAAATTGTATAATTCAAAGATTGAAAGATTATTCTTACAAGTCTGGAGAACCAAGGAACACTAAACGAATCTGGGATCCGCTTCCATCACCGTTCCGCATTTCTTACAGGTTCTCAATTCTTTTGATCCGTAAAATTCACGGAAGCGCGGAAGAAAATCTTTCTCGATGTTTTCCAGGTGAAACCTGTACTCATGAAGTTTGTCATTGCAGTTGTCGCAAAACCAAATCAGCCCATCTAACATATCGACATCCTCGCGCTTGCACTCAATGACCAGGCCGACCGTTCCAGCAGGCCGCTCGGGACGGTGTGGCGTATTGGAAGGTAGGAGAAACATTTCGCCTTCCTTAATAGGAATATCAACGGGTTTCCCATTTTCCTGAATTCGTACGTTAATATTTCCTTCCAACTGATAAAACAACTCTTCCGTTTCATTATAATGATAATCTTTACGAGCGTTGGGACCTCCGACGATCATTACAATATAATCGCCAGCATCAGCATAAAGATTTTTGTTGCCGACGGGTGGTTTAAGCAGGTCACGATTATCATTGATCCACTGTTTTAAGTTGAACGGTCTCCGTATCGCCATGGTAAATTATTTCTAATGGTTAAACTACTTTTCATCCCCACTATAAATCTTATAAAGATGAAAGTGACGATTTGGTTGAGTTATTTTGCTAAAATTACTAAAGATTCTTTTTAAGCACACTGAATAATGGACTTGAATTTAGAAGGCAAAAGGGCAGTTGTCTGCGGAAGCACGCAAGGTATTGGAAAAGCTTCAGCGTTTGAACTTGCATTGCTGGGTGCAAGCGTCACTTTAATTGCGAGAAACGAGAAGAAATTGGTGGAGGTAATGGGCGAATTGAAAACATCTGGTCGCCAGCAGCACGATTATCTCGTGGCTGACTTCGACTTTCCAAATGATCTTAAAAAGGTTGCAAGTCATTTTGCCAGCACACACGTTTGCCATATTCTGGTAAACAACACGGGTGGGCCACCGGCGGGGTTAGCAATCGATGCGTCAGTCGAGGAATATTTAAAGGCCTTCCAGAGTCATTTGGTATGCAATCAGATTTTGGTTCAGGCGTTCGTGCCCGGTATGAAAGAACAAAAGTATGGTCGTATTATCAATATTATATCTACGTCTGTCAAAACGCCGATCCAGGGGCTTGGCGTATCAAACACCATTCGCGGGGCGGTAGCCAATTGGTCGAAAACATTATCCGTCGAGTTGGGTCCGTTTGGGATAACGGTTAACAACGTCCTTCCAGGGGCCTCCATGACACAACGAATCGAATCCGTTCTGCAGGAGAAGTCAAACAAGACTGGCAAAAGTTTGGAAGAACTAAAAAGAGAAATGATCTCAGAAATTCCTGCCCGCAGAATTTCAGAACCTCACGAGGTGGCTGCAGCAGTCGCCTTCCTTGCGTCCCCTGCCGCAAGCTATATCAATGGTATAAACATTCCGGTCGATGGTGGCAGAACGAAATCTTTGTGACCCATGGAGAAAATATTTAACTATATCGATGGCGAATTAAAGAACCCATCGTCGAATCAATACCTTGACAACTACGATCCGTCGACGGGAGCGGTATATAGTTTGATTGCTGATTCAGACCACCACGATGTAAACGACGCGGTTGTAGCAGCGCGTGCAGCTTTTGCCGCGTGGTCTTCCCTGGCAGTCGAAAAAAGAGCGTCAATACTTCTACGTATCGCTGAGTTAATTGACCGCGACCTGGATGCCCTGGCCGTTGCGGAGAGCATCGACAGTGGGAAAACCGTTTCTCTTGCCAAGACCCTTGACGTTCCGCGTGCTTCGGCAAATCTTCGTTTTTTCGCTACGGGTGCGATCCATTTTTCTTCAGAAGCTCACGTTACAGGTGTAGAGGCCGTAAATTATACTTTGCGCACACCCATCGGCGTTGTAGGATGTATTTCTCCATGGAACCTTCCACTGTATCTGTTTACGTGGAAAATCGCCCCCGCCTTGGCGGCTGGCTGTACCGTTGTAGCAAAACCGTCGGAACTTTCGCCTATGACAGCTTTTTTGTTTTCAAAATTGTGCATCGAAGCCGGCCTTCCAAATGGTGTTTTAAATATTGTTCACGGCCTGGGCACGAAGGCTGGCCAGGCGATCGTTGAGCATCCTGATGTTAAAGCAATTTCTTTTACTGGAGGAACAGTTACTGGAAAAAAAATAGCAACAACTGCGGCACCTCTTTTTAAAAGGCTTTCACTGGAACTCGGAGGCAAAAATCCCAATATAATTTTTGCTGATTGCGATGTTGAACAAGCAGTATCGACATCCATTCAGGCTTCCTTTTCAAATCAAGGCGAAATTTGTTTATGTGGGTCCCGTATTTTGGTTGAACAAAACCTTTACGATAGGTTCGTTGATGAATTTGTGGCCAGAACCAAAACTTTGCATATAGGCGATCCGTTAGACGAGAAAACCAATATTGGTGCGTTGATATCGGAACAGCATTTGCAAAAAGTATTAGGTTATGTCGATTTGGCAAAAGAGGAAGGGGGTTTGATTCTTACCGGCGGAAAAAGGGTAAAACTTAGCGGCCGATGCGAGAATGGATATTTTGTTGAGCCAACGGTAATAACCGGACTTAGCCAGCAATGCAGAACTAATCAGGAGGAAATATTCGGACCGGTTGTTACGATCGAATCTTTTAACTCGGAAGTGGAAGCTATTGATGCCGCGAACAGCACCCCATATGGTTTGTCTGCTTCCCTCTGGACTGAAAATTTGAAGCGCGCTCACAGGGTTTCAGCGGAAATCAAAAGTGGAATCATCTGGGTTAACTGTTGGCTATACAGAGATTTGAGAACTCCATTTGGAGGAATGAAACAATCCGGAATCGGGCGAGAAGGGGGATGGGAAGCGTTGAAGTTCTTTACCGATGTTAAAAATATTTGTGTAAGATTATAGACAAAGGGAATGGTTTCGATGGAATTATTGATTGACTTTCAAACGTTAGCGAACATGAGATAGGGCCTAACCCTCCGTGCTGTGACTGTGCCTTTCTAAAGGGCATAATGTTTGTATATTGGTTTCCTTTGATTCATGAACAGAATACAGAATATATCGTCAAACAAAGTGAAAATAAGAATCACGTCCTTTTGGCCCGCTGTTGTAGCGCTTATCGTTATAACTTTTCTTTTTTGCCTGCCGGGGAACGAGTTTCCCCGAATCAACTTTTTTAATAGTATTCATTTTGACAAACTCGTGCACGTAGGCCTCTTTTCGATTTTGGTTTTTTTATGGATTTTGCCACCCCAGTCGCGCGTAAATGATAAACAAAAGATAAACAAACTACATGTCTGGATTGCTTTGGCATTTGTTTGTTATGGCGTTTTCATCGAGATCATTCAGCTAAATTTCGTCCCGAACCGATCATTTGACTTTTTTGACATTTTAGCAAACACAGTGGGATGTGCTTTTGGTGGTATCGTTGCCAAAACTAATTCTTCGATATAGGCGCACTCCAGCCTTTCAGCAATCGTAACTCACACGTTCCATCCAACGCTTTCGAGTTTTGATCTTAACAATTTTTTTTCGGCATTGGAGGCCGTTAGTGCTAACGCCGTTTCATAGCTTCTTTGAGCTTGTTCTAAATCACGGAGCGCTGCGTGAAAATCACCGATAGCGGAATGATATAGGTAATGATGCTGCAGGTCGGGTATATTTTGCAATGCAGCCAACCCAGCTGCTGGTGAACTTGCATACCCGATTGCAATCGCCTTGTTAAGCTCTACAATCGGACTTGGTTTTATTTGGGCGAGTACGGAATAAAGCTGATGAATTTGTCCCCAATCCGTCTCCTCAAAGGATTTTGCCCGCGCGTGACTGCCAGCAATTGCTGCTTCAATGTGATAGTCTGAAAATGCATCGCCCTCGGCGGCATTTTCCAAATAATATTTTCCTTTTTCGATCAAAGGTTGACTCCAACGAGACCGGTCCTGATCTTTTAAAAGAACAATGGATCCATCGGGATGGATACGGGCCTCCTCACGCGAAGCCTGGAAACACATTAACGCTAACAATGCTTTTGCCTTGGGTACGGTGGTCGCGGGGTTATTCACCAGCAACAAACAGAGCCTGATCGCTTCTGCGCACAGATCTTGACGGATCAACTGATCGGGGTGAGAAGAATTATATCCTTCATTAAACAATAGATAAAGCGAGTGTAAAACGGCGTCCAGCCGGCCCGGTAGGTTGGCGGGTATAGGTGCTTCCAAAGTAATTTTTTCTTCCCTGATTTTTTCACGGGCGCGGTACAAACGTTTGGTAATGGTCTCAGTATTGGTCAAGAAACTATTCGCAATCTCGGCAATGCTTAATCCGCAAAGGGTTTTTAAAGTTAGCGCCAGTTGTGATTCATAAGGAATGGAAGGATGGCAGCAGGCAAAAATCATCCGAAGCTGACTATCCTCAATTTCATTGCTCAAAAATAATTGACTTACGGTCGGTGATAGTGTCCACTCTGATTTCAGGGCTAAATTTATTTCAGAATGGTGCTGTTCGTGGATTTTTTGCTGACGGATGGCATCAATCGCTTTTCGTTTCGCGACAGTGTAAAGCCATGCAGGTGGGTTCTCGGGAATACCTTTGATCTTCCAGGTTGACATTGCTTGCAGCAAGGTATCCTGAATAATATCCTCAGCCAGTTCCAATGAATTGAATCCCAGCAATCGCGTTAATACCGCGACCATCTTTCCCGCTTCGTGACGGAAAAGATGGCCGATCAGGTTATTAACGTGTTGTTCGAGCATTCATAAAGTTAACGAGTTTCCGGCTTGAGTTTAGGGCCACAAGCACAACGAAGGGAAAATGCTACATGTTATCAAACTTCATTACTTCACGCACCTCAACGATGCCATTAAGAACATAGTCGGGACATTCTTTTGCCATTTCAACAGCTTCGTTAAGATTTTTTGCCAGCACTACAAAATAACCGGCCACTACTTCCTTGCTCTCAGCAAAGGGCCCGTCGGTTACAACTTTTTTGGTGCCGGTAACGGTTTTTCCTCCCGGAAGCAATGCTTCTCCGCCAACATACCTTTTTTCTTTTTCTAGCTTTTGTACCCAATCATACCATTTCTGCATGTGCGCTTGTTGTGCCTCGGGTGAAAGGTGGCTTGGGTCTCCGCCAAGGAAAATGAACATGTACTTTTCCATTTGTCATTAGATTTTGGTTGAACATAATTTGCCCTATGACGAACCAATGTCCGGCAGATGGACAACAGTCTTTAAAATTATTTCTTACCGGCGAGCCCGAAATCTTTATCGTAAGGTGCTTACGCTCTTCCGACCCGATATCCCTTGATGGCAAAATACAAGATGTACAAATAGCACGGCAGCAGAATCCAGTATGCGCTGTGACGATTGCTACTATCGGCCAAGGCACCGTATACGAGTGGAAGCAGTGCGCCGCCGCAAATTCCCATAATTAACAATGCAGAACCGGTCTTCGTAAAACGACCAAGCCTGTCAATCGCCAGTGGCCAAATGGAAGGCCACATCAGGGCATGTGCAAAGCTTAAAAGAATGATAAAGATAATGGAAGCCGTTCCCTGGGTAAGCAGGGCCGCGATGGCGAACATGAATCCGAGAATGGCAGCAGATGATCAGGGCATTTCGTTGCTTCAGGTATTTCGGAATAACAACAATACCCAACAGATAGCCGACGGTTAACGCGATCAGGGAATAAATGCCGAATTTGCTGGCAACGTTCAGATCAAAACCCATGTATTGTCCAAACAGCCCAATGGTATCAATCGCAATCACCTCTACGCCGACGTAGGCAAAAATGCAAATGACACCCAGTACAAGGTGAGGAAAATCGAACACGGTTGACCTTCCTTTTGTGTCATCGATTGCTCCCTCTTCCGGAGTCATCTTGATTAACTTCAGGAAGGTGTGCCTTCAGGATCATTAGCGCGAGGCCAGCAAGCACGACAGCCATTATCACATAGGGAACAATAACGCGCGCGGCCAGGGCATCAAGTTCAGCGACAAGTGCCTCACCGCTTAGCGTACTGATCCTTTCAGAAACTGCTTTTGTATCGCTAAAGAGCAACTCGACCAGTATTAGTATCCCGATCATGCCGGCGATTTTGTTGCAGATCCCCACAATGCTTATTCTTTTCGCTGCACTTTCAATCGGACCCAGGATGGTGATATATGGATTAGAAGCAGTTTGCAGCAAGGTCATTCCCGTTGCCTGCACAAATAGACCTAAAAGAAAAACAGGATATGAGCGCAACATTGCGCCAGGTATGAAGAATAAAGATCCAAGGGCCATCACACCCAGGCCGACGGACATCCCCTTGGCATAGCCAGTCTTCTTCAGGATTAATGAAGAGGGTATTGCCATCACGAAATAGGATATGTAAAAAGCAAACGTTACTAAATACGCCTGAAAATCTGTGAGCTCGCAAGCCTGCCGTAAGAAGGGGATTAATACACTGTTGAGCCAGGTAACAAACCCGAAAATAAAAAATAACGCCGCGATAATGATCATCGGCACGACGTATGACTTTTGCTGAGTACTCATATTATTTTTTAGTTGGAAGCCTGAATTTCACTTCGAGTTTTGATAGGTACTTTCCGTTAATTAATTCGGTTAAAACTTTATTTTTGGGCTTTTTAAAACAAACTCATTTCAATGTCATCATTTTTTGCCAGTTTTTAACATTGTGAGCAATATAATTTCAAAATGTTTGCGCAAACAAATAGCAAAAACAGCGATCAAATAACTAAAGACAAAATGGACACTCCAAACAACACGCAAAAAAAACTTACACTTCTGGTACTGGCTGCTGGAATCGGCAGTCGCTATGGCGGAATAAAGCAGATTGATGGTTTCGGACCCAACGGCGAAACGATCATGGATTACTCGTTATTTGATGCTATTCGCGCAGGATTTACCAAGATCGTATTCATTGTTCGGGAAGAAATCCTGGAAACAGTAAAAGAAAAATTCCTTCCAAAGTTGAAAGGCAAAGTGGAGGTTGACTTTGTCATTCAATCGCTCGACAAGCTGATCCCAAGCGAATACAAAAATCCTGAACGCGTCAAACCTTGGGGCACCGGACATGCGATGCTGTGCGCCCGCGATGTTATTCATGAGCCGTTTGTAGTAATTAATGCAGATGACTTTTACGGCAAAGAATCGTTCACGGCGATTGCCGATTTTTTTAAGAATGACACCATGGGTGAACACGCGATGGTTGGTTACACGTTAAAGGAAGTGCTTTCGGAGCATGGCAGTGTTTCGCGCGGATGTGGTGAACGAGACGCCGCGGGATTTTTGAAATCAGTGGTGGAAAGGACGACCATTGTGAAAGAGAATGGCAAAATAATTTCGAAAGAAAAAGAAGGCGACCGCGAGCTAAGCCCTGATGTTCCTACGTCGATGAACTTTTGGGGATTTCATCCCAGTATTTTTGAATTTTCGATGAAAGAGTTCGAAAAATTTTTAAAAGAGAATCATACCAATATCAAGTCTGAATTTTATATACCACTTATTGTGAACGAGTTGGTGAAACAAAAAGAGGGTAAGGTTCAGATCATTTCCGGAAGCAATAATTGGTTTGGTGTTACTTACAAGGAAGACAAGGAAGAAGTATCACAAAAAATTAAAGTCCTTATTGCGTACGGCGCATATCCGGAACAGCTTTGGACCTAATGAAGACCTTTCTCAAAGCTGAATGGCGAAAGTTGGCTCTGGCAAACTACGTAATTGATCCCTCGTTACTTTTAAAACACCTGCCGGCAAAAACTGAACTAGACTTTTGGAACAACAAATGTTATGTGAGCCTTGTTGGATTTATGTTTCTGAATACCTCAATCAAGGGATTTCGAATACCGTTTCATGTAAATTTTGAAGAAGTCAATCTGAGATTTTATGTGACGCTTAAAGATGAGGGAGGACTAAAAAGAGGTGTTGTTTTTATTAAAGAGATTGTTCCACGACGTGCTTTAACGCTGGTTGCGAATACTCTTTACGGTGAGCATTATCAAACTTTGCCCATGCGACATCAATGGGAAAATTTAGAAGATTCGCTAAGCGTTGAGTATCACTGGAAGTTAAAGCACAAATGGAATTCGATAAAAGTCCGGGCCGATTTTAGGCCCCAAAATATTGTTGCTGCCAGTGAAGAAGAATTTATTACTGAACATTATTGGGGGTACACGAAAATTAATTCAACGACCACGTCTGAATATGAGGTAGAACATCCGCGCTGGGTCGTCTATCCTGTTAAGGATTATCAGATCGATGTTGAGTTTGGGGATTTGTATGGAAACGAGTTTGATTTCTTAAAACGCGAAATACCCGTTTCCGTTTTCTTAGCTGAAGGATCTGAAATAGCCGTCAAGAGTGGCCGCACGATAAGTCGCTAACTATTTTAACGTCAATAGTTTTTCAATAATAGCTGCGATGTAGGGATCAACGGCGGAGCTATGAGTCCCTTCCAATGGTGTAAGCGTCATCACGCTGGTAGAGGTACCGTTAGACAGCAATTTGTCATAAGTATCGACGGAGTTTTGATAAGGGACCGTGGCATCCGACAAACCATGATACATGAACATTTGAATTTTGGGACTCCAGTCTGTCAGACTGTTCTCTTTGAAAGCATTTTCGAGGTAATCATATTGAGGATTAGTGTTGATATTCTTCAACATGTCTTCCTGGATAAGATCGGAGACTTTAGAAGTCAGCTGCGCATTAATTGCGTCCGCACCCTTTTGACCATCGAAGAGTCCGGGAATCCTCGACGCATAAGGTTCCTTAAAAAAATCAGTCAGTAATTCGTCTTTATCATACTCGATCTGATATGCCCTGGCCATATAGGCCAGGTAGTGGGGATCGGGATAGTCCTGGAGACTAAAAATATGTTCTTGCATACCTGAAAGATCATATGCGCCAGCGCCGGGAAAGGAGGCAATTAGATTAAATCCATCCAGTCCCTCCGATTCAATGGCTTTATGTGCCGACATCGTGGCGTATCCCCCTTCTGAATATCCCGCAAGGAAAAGTTTGCCGCTGAATTGAAGATTTTTTTGCTGCGCAAATTCAGCTGCTGCTTTTAACATGTCAAGGATTGAAGATGCCGTCAAATCTTCGACATAATAAGGATGTAAAATAGAGGACGAGCTTCCAAATCCAAGGTAATCGGGGATAACGCCGATGAAGCCAACAGACGCCATAGCGGCATAAGAAATGGAATTATAGTCGCTGGAAGAAAAATTGGATGGTGCATCTTCGCGATTTGTAATCGTACCATGATGGAAACTCAACATACCAACCTGCTCGGTTGTCTTCGGTATAGCGATCAAGCCAGAAGCAGTTATGGTCGATCCATCATAGCTGGTATTGTAAACTACCTTGTAGATTTCTATATCATACAAAAATTCATTGACGTTAACGTCCAGCCCCGAAAGCTGGATGAGAAATTTTAATTGTTGTGCCGTAGTGGAATAGACGAACTCGGAGCTAACGAGAAATTGCTCCCCGGCCGGACTGGGATTATCATCGCTACTGCAAGCACAAGCAAAGAGCAGAACCGTAAAAAATAATCGGATGTTTTTGGTTGGAAAAAATTTCATATTCAGATAATTAAAGCTGCCTTTCTTTTTCTAGACAGTGGCGAAGTCAATCAATTAAATCCAAAGGTTAATGACTTTTCTTAAATAACTTTGTGTTTGGCCGAAAATTACTTTGAAACTATAATTTAAGAAATTGGAATCGCTACATCAACGCCATTCGCATTTAATAAAACATGAAGCTTCTCAGCTGGGTTTTAGTTTCTGTGGTATTTCCAAGGCAGAATTTTTAAAGGACGAAGCACCGAGGCTGGAGGAATGGCTAAAACGCGGATATCAGGGAAAAATGAGTTACCTCGAAAATTATTTTGATAAGCGAATGGATCCTACGTTGCTTGTTCCTGGCGCGAAGTCGGTCGTCAGCCTGCTTTATAATTACAGCCCCAAAAAGGATCTCGCCCGGCAAGGTCAGTATAAGGTTTCAAAATATGCGTACGGAGAGGATTATCATTTTGTCGTTAAGGATAAACTTAAAACTTTGTTGGATATTCTTCAAGAAAAGATCGGAGCCATAAATGGCAGGGCATTCGTTGATTCTGCACCAGTTATGGAAAGAGCTTGGGCGCAACGAAGCGGACTAGGTTGGATCGGTAAAAATAGTCTGTTGCTCAATCGCGAAATGGGCAGTTTCTTTTTTATTGCTGAGATGATTATTGATTTACCATTGGAATATGATCATGCAGTAAAAGATTTTTGTGGAACATGTACGGCTTGCCTGGACGCTTGCCCAACGGATGCCATAGTGGAACCTTATGTGGTCGATGGCAGCAAGTGTATTTCGTATTACACGATAGAACTAAAAGAGTCGATTCCAACGGAGGTCAAAGGTAAATTTGAAAACTGGATTTTTGGATGTGACATCTGCCAGGATGTATGTCCATGGAACAGTTTTTCCCGTCCTCATTCGGAGGATCGATTTAATCCGGGAGAGGCTTTGACGGGATTTTCGAAGCAAGATTGGCGTGAAATTACGAACGAGGTCTTTACTAAGGTTTTCGGAAAATCTGCCGTCAACCGAACGAAGCTGGAAGGCCTTAAAAGAAACATCGCGTTTGTCGACCCCGATGCAACCGCAACGGATCCAGCCACAAAAAAATAAGCCCACCGGTGTTGCGGTGGGCCTTTCTCTCATTGTTTTTCTTTTTTAATTTTTAAACCGCCAGAAAGCACCGATTCAAAATTGCTTCATGTTCATTCCCAAAACTGGTATAACACCAGCGCTTGAGTTCGTTTACTTCATCCGCCACTAACATTTTGATGGCTTTACGCAGCTCTTTTTCAAAGAGAAGAGCACTAAAACTCACTTTGGTGAGCACTGTCTTCACATAATTTAACATGGACTGACTTTTAGTAAGATTAAAAAATTAAGTACCCTAACAACTGTTTAATTTATAAAATTGTTCTTTCATCTAAAAGAACATTGATAATTTTCGTTCACCTAATGATAAAAATCGTCAATTGGCCGAATTTTATTGGGTTTTAACAAAATTTAAAACGTTTGCGAACGAGGGATATTATCGCTAAACCCTAATTTGTCGCAAGATTAAGAAAAGATTTAATTATGCGTAGAATTTTTTCGATGAAGCTTTTTTTAAGTCTTTTATTCTGTCTTAGCCCCTTTTTAACGGTTTTTGGCCAACAGGTGCAAATTACGCTTGGTCCGGATGAAATCGGCGAGAATCAGACCTGGACCATCACGGTTACGGTCCAGAACGACAGGCTCAAAAGCTATGATAATTTCCCTGAAATCAAGGGTTTTCGTAAGCGGGGACAATCGACACAATCGACAACCAATATCGTAAATGGTCAGATTTCATCTTCGCAAAGTGTTATTATGACCTACATGCCAATGCAGCAGGGTACGGTTTCGGTGCCTGCGTTCACGATGAAAGTAAACGAAAAACCCGTTTCGGTGGCGGGAAAAAATGTCAAGGTTGGGCCCGCCCAGCAGCAAAAGGATCCATTCAAAAATTTCTTCGACAGGAGTCCTTCCGAGGATTTCTTTGGCGAAGGCGAAACCGAATTTGTGGATATTAAGGAGGATGCGTTTCTGGCCTTAACTACCAGTAAAGATGATGTGTATGTCGGCGAAGGTTTTAATGCGACCCTTTCCTTTTTTGTATCACAGGATAATCGTGCACCACTTCAATTCTACGAACTCGGAAGACAGCTGGCAGAAATTCTGAAGAAGATCAAGCCTACGAACTGCTGGGAAGAAAATTTTAACATCGAAAATATTGATGGGGAAAGTGTAAGAATAAACGGACGCGATTACACCCAATATAAAGTATATCAGGCCACTTTTTTCCCGCTCAACACCGAACCGATAAATTTTCCGAGCGTCCCGTTGGAAATGATCAAGTACAAAGTGGCAAAGAACCCTTCCTTTTTCGGACAAAACAGGAAAGAAGATTTTAAAAAATTCTATACAAAAGCTAAACGTGTTACCGTGAAGGAACTTCCACCGCATCCGCTTAAAAATTCGGTTGCCGTTGGTGACTACAAACTGGATGAGCGCATCAGAAGCAAAGAATTGGAAACCGGTAAAAGCGCGGCATATAATTTTAATATCTACGGAGAGGGAAATATTTCGTCAATTGCTAAACCAAATGTCAGAAGCGATGACCGTTTTGAGTTTTACGAACCGAATGTACGGCAAGACATCAACAGACAGAACAACCGGGTCACGGGCACCAAGTCTTTTGATTACTTTATGATTCCGAAAGAGCCGGGGAAGTACAAAATGAGTAATTATTTTCAATGGGTCTTCTTCAACCCACGGGCGAAAAAATATGATACCTTACAATCTCAGCTCACGTTAAATGTTTTGGGCGAGAGTAAGAAGAACGAAGCTATTCAGGCAAGCGATCTGGGAAATTTCTATGACAAGATAGAACTTGCAGACAATACTTTGAGAACAGTTAAACGCACCACCTGGCAAAGCTGGGCTTTCAATAGTTTTATTTTGGTGATGTTGGCTGCTTCCAGCTATCTTGTGCTCCGAAAATGAAACGGGGTATTGTAGATTTTAGATTGACGATTTTAGATTTGGCAAAATTCCAAAATCTAGAATCATAAGAATGCCACAAAGACGCCAGGACACAAAGTTTCACAAAGGTCGATTCACCCAAGACGAGGATCTCGTAAGTTTGCTGCCTTTGTGAAACGAAATATTGCAGAAGCTTCCTTGTGCTACCCAATCTAAAATCGTCAATCTAAAATCTAAAATCGTAATGTCAAATTCCTACGGAACGCTCTTTAAAATCACAACTTTTGGTGAATCACACGGTCCAGCTATTGGCGTCACGATTGACGGTTGTCCCGCTGGACTCGACATTGATGAAACATTTATCCAATCCGAACTTAATCGCCGCAAACCAGGCCAAAGCAAAATAACAACGCAACGTAAGGAAGATGATACTTTCAAAATACTTTCGGGTGTTTTTGAAGGCAAGTCTACCGGTACGCCTATTGCTCTTGTGATTGAAAACCAGGACCAACGAAGCAAAGACTACGGACATATTGCTGAGACCTTTCGTCCATCTCATGCCGACTATACCTATGAAGCTAAATATGGTAATCGTGACTATCGGGGTGGCGGTCGTAGTTCAGCCAGGGAAACTGCCGCCCGGGTTGCGGCTGGTGCCATTGCCAAACTGCTGTTAAGAAAAAATAATGTTGAAATTTATGCCTTCGTTTCCAAAGTTGGAGAAATTGAAGCACCGCATTATACCGCATTAGATCTCTCGAAAACCGAGGATACCATTGTGCGCTGTCCGGATCCAGGTGCAGCGGCAAAAATGATTGAATTGATCGATCAGGTACGACTTGATCGTGACACGATCGGCGGCATTGTAACCTGCGTGATCAAAAACACGCCAGTAGGTTTGGGAGAACCGGTCTTCGATAAATTACATGCGGAGTTGGGAAAGGCGATGTTGAGCATTAATGCCGTTAAGGGCTTTGAGTATGGAAGTGGATTTGATGGTGTAAACCTTCGCGGCTCTAAACACAATGATGAGTTCTACAACGACGGCGGAAGAATTCGTACGCGAACCAATTTTTCAGGCGGCATACAAGGTGGTATTTCCAATGGAGAAGACATTTATTTCAATGTAGCGTTCAAACCTGTCGCCACAATCATGCAAGACCAAGTCAGTGTGGATAAACAGGGCAACGAAACTACGGTGAGCGGGAAAGGACGACATGATCCTTGTGTGTTACCCCGCGCGGTACCCATCGTTGAATCAATGGCTGCATTGGTACTAGCGGACTTTTTGCTGAGAAACAAAGTATCGAAATTGTAATTTTCAAAAAGCCTCTGCGATGTCAAAGTAGAATCCACGCTGACCTTTTTTTCCGAAGCCTTGGTCCACGCGAACATTTAATCTATCCTTTCTATTCATCATGATACGCAACCCGAGCCCCAGGTTGGGTTTGAGCGCGTGATCAAAAAATGAGTACCATTTTTCTGGCGTCAAGGCTCCGCCCGCCCACACCGTAAAACCTAATCTCCACCAAATGTGTGCGCGATACTCGACCTGCAGCGCGTAAAGATTTTTGTAGCGGTAGAAGCCTGTATAATATCCTCGCATAGTATTCGATCCGCCAATGTCAGCGAGGTCTTTGAAAGGTACATCGCCAGTATTGATGTTGGCCACGAAT
The DNA here is from genome assembly GCA_963813425.1 of uncultured Bacteroidota bacterium. Lineage (GTDB taxonomy): Bacteria > Bacteroidota > Bacteroidia > Cytophagales > Cyclobacteriaceae > Chryseolinea. Next base: position 17,947 of record CAWEZB010000018.1, on the reverse strand, counting down.
TGAAAGCCAAGGGCATCGATATCACTGAGCCATGTTATTGGGAAATATTTTCGAATATCCAGTTTTAAAGAATTGAATCGATAACTTTTCCCGTTCCACGAAGGCTGCATGAAGTATAATGCTTCCATAAAAAATCCTTTTCTTGGATAAACAAAATTGTCCCGGGTTTCAAAAGTCAGGGCAGGAGCGATCCCCAACAACCAATACCCTTCATAGCCGAGTGGCTTATCTTCATAAAAATTCCCATTTGGGCCTGCATCAACGTCGGTAATGTTATTGTAGCGTGTGGCAAAGCCTGCAAAGAGATGCCGCTTTACTTTCCAATAAAATCGAAGATCAAAAGCTACGCGGTTATATTCGATTGTATCTTTCTTTGATTCGGGATCTTCCGTTTCGATTCCGTAATAATATTCTGGAAAAAAAGTATAGTTGAACTTGCCGTGAAAGATGAATTTATTCTGTGGCGCATAAACACGGGCAGAAGTACCCCAGTCATATTGTTTGTTGATGGTATAAAGAAAGTAAGTCTGCGCATAGGAACTTTTGGTGATAGAGTCAGGAGCTTTGATTGTCTCGAAGCTCGCGGCCACCAACGCGCCAAAACCCAAACGGGTTTCTGGGGAATAGTAAACAACCGGAAGCGGCGTAATTCGAAGTCTTTTGGCGTACTTGGTGGAATCCTGCTGTGCGCTTGCCGTGCCGTGCAGCATAACGAAAACACAGAAAAAGTATTTCGTTAGACGCACCATGGGGAAAGTCTCTGAAATAGTTATAGGTCTAGTATTGACAATTTATCGAGTGCACGAATAGGCATCGATAACCGGTCAGTCAAAATTCAATTCGCCTTCAGGTTCTTTATACTCCCCCTCCCATTTAGCAATGATAATAGTGGCGAGACAGTTGCCAATAACGTTAACCGAGGTTCGCGCCATATCCATTAATTCATCTATGCCAAGAATTGCCATGATTGGCCACAAAGGCAGTCCGAAAGATGCAGCTGTACCCAATAAGATCACCAGCGTTGCCCGGGGAACACCGGCAACGCCTTTGCTGGTGAGCATTAATGTAAAGACCATCAAGATCTGATCGCCGACCGATAGATCAATATTTGCCGCTTGTGCTACAAACACTGCGGCCAACGAAAGGTATAGTGTGCTTCCGTCTAAGTTAAATGTGTATCCTGTCGGAAGGACGAAGGAAACAATTTTCCTTGGAACCCCTAGCTTTTCCATGTTCTCCATTGCCTTAGGCAGGGCGGATTCTGAACTGGTTGTTGCGAAAGCAATCGATACTGGCTCGGAAATAGCGCGGAAGAATTTTCGGATCGGGACTTTGACCAATAGGGCTACCGGTAACAGTACACCAAATAAAAACACGAGCAACGCACCATATAGGGTAAACAAAAGTTTGAGCAGCGATGTTAAAATGTCGATTCCCAGGTGACCTACAGTGACAGCAATCGCCGCACCTACGCCAAATGGCGCGAAGTGCATGATGATATTGGTGAACTTAAACATCGTTTCCGCGAGACTTTCTGTAAAATCCAAAATGGGTTTTTTCTTATTTTCCGATAATAAGGCAAGCGCAATTCCGAAAGTCACGCTGAAGAGCACAATCGGCAACACGTCGCCGTGATAGATAGATTTTATAAAATTTTCTGGAAAAACATGAAGCACTACATCTTGCCAGCCCTGAGCTTTTGCTTCAGGTAATTCCTGATTGAAACCTTGTGGTAAAACAATGCCTGCGCCTGCTTTAGTAATGTTTATTGCCAATATTCCGATCAAAAGCGCCAAAGTCGTAACAACTTCAAAATAAAGTATTGATTTCCATCCCATGCGCCCCACCTGCTTCAAATTGGAATGTCCCGCGATACCTACCACCAGCGTCGCAAAAAGAATTGGCGCGATGATCGTTTTGATAAGTCTTAAGAAAATTTTGCTTAATACAGATAGATTTTGGGCAAACTGAGGAAAGTTCAAACCTATCTCAATGCCGATGATCATGCTGACAAGAATCCATGTGGTCAGCGATTTTTTATTGACTGCATACAGGATAACAAAAACCCAGGCGATCCAACGGCTGGCCACCAATACATTGGAAGGAAATTGAACGTGAACGTAGTAATGAAGAAAATGGAGAACGGTCGCAATCGATAGAAGGACGAAAATGATTTGAATAATCCTTTTTTGACTCAAAATTCCTGAATTTAGAATGCGAATAATGCCTTAGTTCCCAGGCAATATAAAAAAAGTCCTGATTCTGCTACTGGAATTTATGTTGCATAAACCGGTACACGAACTTAAATTCTTTAATTTTGTTCGATATTGTAAGTTAAAAGCAATCGCATATGTTACAGGCCGTTCCCAAGAATATCCACATTTACCTGGAGTCGAACCCAAATCCTAATTCGCTCAAATTTGTAGTCAATGAAATGTTGGTGCCAGAGGGATTAAGTTTTGATTTTCCTGACCTGGAAAGCACCTCTATATCACCATTAGCAAAAGAATTGTTTTCGTTTCCCTTTGTGGACCGCGTTTTTTTTGCGGGGAATTTTGTCACGGTCACAAAAAAAGAAAGCATAGACTGGATTGAAATTCAAAACGTCCTGAAGGAGTATATTAAAAAATACCTGCTGGAAGGCAAGCTTATCATTGATTTGCAAGAAGAAGGAGAGTCGTTGGCCATTGAAGAAGAAACCGACACCATCAAAAAGATCAAAACAATTTTAGAAGAATACATTCGACCCGCCGTTGAACAGGATGGCGGTGCGATTACCTATCATTCATTTCAAGATGGTGTGGTAAAGGTGAAATTACAAGGATCCTGCAGTGGCTGTCCTTCCTCGATGATTACGTTGAAGGCGGGTATCGAAAATCTCTTTACCCGTATGATGCCTGGAGAAGTAACGGCAGTGGAGGCGTTGAATTAAAGATCAAATAAATATAAACTAAACCCGGCTCTACCGGGTTTTTCTTTTTAGCATCGCATAGTAATCTTCGCGATTCAAAAATGATCGACCGCAGGGTATTTTGGATAGGTTTGGCGAGCTGCTGCCTTGTTGTACAAATCTCATTCGCGCAGCAGCGCGATAGTATTGAGATCACTAACGATACCACCGGCAATATCATCGACAGAGTTAAGGATACCAGATTATCGAAGGAGGTACTGAAAAGTGTCAGGCGAAAACCAGAACCCGAAAATTTTATAAACACTAAGAGTGAGGCCGCCTTTCTGCCCTTTGAGGGTAAATACATCCGGCAAATTCTGATTAATCACGTCGGTTTTGAGAGAAGTCTAACCGATTCCACCAAGAACGTCAAAAATACCCTTGTCAGAATCGGTAATGCCTTGCACAGTAATTCAAAGGAGTGGATGATACGGGATCATGTTTTTTTCAGAGAAAAAAAACCCCTGAACCCCTACCTGCTTGCAGATAACGAACGGTATTTGCGTGATCTGAATTTTATAGTCGATGCAAGGATCTACGTGATGCCGCTGAGCAGTACGCAGGACTCAGTTGATGTACTCGTTGTCACGCGTGACGTTTTCAGTATAGGCGGAAGTTTTAGTCCAAGAGGTGTCGACGAAACAAAGTTCAAAATTTACGACGCTAATTTCCTGGGTTGGGGCCAAAGAATACAATTCAATGGACACTATGATCCGGATCGTGATCCGAATTTTGGTTATGAAGTTTACTACCACAAAAGCAGCCTGGGTGGAAGCCTTGTCAACGTTTTGGCTGGATACACGCAACTGAACACCGGAAGCAGTTATGGCAATGAATGGGAAGAAGCTTACTATTTACGTTTAGACCGACCGCTGGTATCGCCTTATTCCCGATTCGCGGGGGGCATGGAATTCAGCAGAAATTGGTCAAAGAATTTTTACGCAGCCGCCGACTCCGTATTCAGAACGTATCGTTATAATGTCCGTGACGTATGGCTAGGGTATAATATTGGCGCCAGGCGCAATCATAAAAACCGAAGTCGCCATTTTATTAGCGCGCGCGTTTTTGAACAACGATTTTCGAAGAAACCACTTCAGTCGCAGGATGCCATAAATCCCGCTTTCAACAGTCGCACATTCGTGTTAGGACAATTCACATTTTTCAGACAAGAGTTTTATAAGACCCAGTATGTGTATGGGTTTGGCCGGACGGAAGACGTTCCCTATGGGCACACCTTGTCTATTCTTGCTGGATGGCAGAACCAGTTGTCGCTTCAACGCGCGTACGTGGGGTTTGATGCAGAGAAATCCTTCGTCCATTCCGGCGGAAATTTTTATACGCTTTCTTTCCGGGTTGGGGGCTTTCCACACAAAGGCCAGTGGGAAGATGCGGCATTGCTGCTTTCCGGTAAACTTTTTAGCAGGCTGAAGCAGACAAAGAGGTTTTTGATCAGGCAATCTGTCGACTTGGATTTTACTTACGTTTTCAATCAACGCACCAATACCCTTTTGGATATAAGGAACAGTTTTGGACTGGAGGGATTTCGTGCCGATAGCCTATTGGGTACGAAACGGCTTCATGCCCGCTATGAAATTGTCCTCTATTCACAGTGGAGTATATTAGGGTTCAAACTGGCGCCGATGATGTTTGCGGATGTGGCGACGATCGCTCCACAGGACAAAACAGTGTTTTATGATGCCCCCTTTTTTGGGCTAGGAACAGGGATCAGAACCCGCAATGAAAATCTCATCTTTGGAACAATCGAACTGAAATTTATTTACTATCCCAGGACGGTGGAGTATATGAATAGCTTTAGGGTGAGCATCACAACCAATCTGCGGGTGAAGTACAGCGGAAGTTTTGTTAAAGCTCCTTCGCTCATTGTCTACAATTAGCGCGTTGGTTTGTGCCAGTGCCCGCTGCGATAGTTCTTCTCCGTAATTCATTTTATTATATTTGACTATCATTCCTAACCAGTATGCGAAAGAATTTTGTATTAGTTAGTACCATTACGGTGCTTGTTATTTTAGTTTGGTCATACTATTGGAATTGGGCGCTACTACTATTCCTGCTGGTTGCGCCGCTAGTCATATTGGGGATAGCCGATATGATTCAGACCAAACAGTCTATAAGAAGAAATTTTCCTTTGCTTGGACGGCTTCGATATGTGTTGGAGGATTTGCGTCCCAAGATTCAGCAATATTTTATAGAAGGCGACACGGATGGCACACCAATCAATCGCAATGATCGTTCGGTTATTTATCAGCGTGCAAAAAAACAAATTGACACGACTCCATTTGGAACGCAATTAAATGTTTATGCTGAGGGATATGAATGGATGAACCATTCTATTGTTCCCCTCGACTTTCATACTGTCGAGCATCACCCGCGCATATTGGTAGGAAACAAAGACTGCAGGCAACCTTATAAAGCCAGTGTCTTAAATATTTCGGCCATGAGCTTTGGGTCGTTAAGTAGTCATGCCGTTGAGGCTTTAAACGCCGGGGCGAAGATCGGGGGATTTGCGCACAACACTGGTGAAGGAGGCTTGAGCCCTTATCACCTGAAGCATGGAGGAGACATCATATGGCAAGTTGGAACCGGTTATTTTGGTGCACGCGACGAAGAGGGGAAGTTTTCACCAGACGCATTCAAAAAAAATGCGACTCGTGAAGAAGTTAAAATGATTGAGATAAAATTATCACAGGGTGCTAAACCTGGACACGGCGGAATTCTTCCTGCAAAGAAAAACACCCCTGAGGTAGCGGCTATACGCCTCGTCAAGGCCGGCACAACAGTATTCTCCCCGCCCTTTCATAGCGCCTTCTCCACTCCTAAAGGGTCTGGTGCATTTTGTTCAGAAGCTGCGTGAATTGTCGGATGGTAAACCTGTGGGATTTAAACTATGCATCGGTCGAAAAAGTGAATTCATTTCGATCTGCAAAGCGATGGTGGAATTGGACATTTACCCGGACTTCATCACTGTTGATGGTGGAGAGGGAGGAACTGGTGCGGCGCCCCCTGAATTCTCCAACTTTGTGGGGATGCCATTGCTGGACGGACTTGCTTTCGTTGACAATATACTGAAGGGATTTGGAATACGACATCATATTAAGGTATGCGCTTCCGGAAAGATTTTGACTGGTTTTCAAATTGTCAGAGCTATTGCGCTTGGCGCAGATATGTGCAACAGTGCCCGGGCGATGATGATGGCGTTAGGATGTATTCAAGCCCTGGAGTGTAACAGAAATACTTGTCCGACGGGTGTGGCTACACAAGATCCTTCATTAGTTTCCGGACTCGTTATAGAAGATAAAAAAGTGCGCGTGGCCAACTATCATAAAAATACCGATCGAAAGTTTTGTCGAGCTGATGGCAGCGTCTGGAATTGACAGCCCTGCAAAATTGAATCGACATCAAATTACCCGAAGGATTTTTATGAATGAAGTTAAAACGCTGGAAGAAATTTATCCCTCTATCCCCGTGAGTTCTATGTTGACCACGCCGGTGCCCGAACGTTACAGAATGTCGTTTGAATCGGCAAGTTCGGAAAAGTTCTAGCAATTTCAATCGCCCAATTCGACCATGGTATATCGCTAATGTTTTCACAATAACAAACTTTGCAAAAAATCTCTTGGCATCGAGGCACTTGGGATTCCTTAAAAACTCAGCTAACCACCTAGTGTCGCGACAAATTAATTCTGCAGCAATCTTTGATCGTGACCTTTCATTCATTCATGATTAATGCAGGGTCACAAAGGCCACGAAGAACCACGAAGTTCACAACGCATTTCTCTTTGTGATGCGCCACCGCTATAGCTTTAGCGCACGCGGTCGTTGTGCAAACTTAGTGTCCGTCGTGATCCTGCATTTTATTTCGCGGCGGGTACTTCAGAGGTATGTTGCAAAATTTCCTTGTTTGAGCACTAGTAGTATAAGACGGTAAGCAAGCGGGAATTTTTAGCGCGGAGGGAATACCGAGCAACATGCGGGAGGATCGCTGAGCATCGAATTCGTTCTCTTGGATCTTCTCAGTGTCAATTCCTCAGCGTCCTCTGCGCTTAAAATTCGACTGAGTTATAGACGCCCATAGATACTATAGACCTTTTTGTCGAACTACCTCGTAAAGCGCAATACCAGCCGCAACGGACACGTTAAGCGAACCAATCTTTCCTTTTAATGGAATTTGGGCAAGGTCATCAGCCTGACGCAAGAGGACATCCGAGATGCCATCCTCTTCGGAGCCCAAAATGATCGTGATGGGACCAGTAAGACTGAGCTGGTAAATAGTTCGCTCCGTCTTTTCCGTACAGGCCACCACACGAATACCATTATCGTGTAGGAGCTGAATCGTCTTCTTTAAATCTTTCTCACGGCAAATGGGCAAATGGTTTAAAGCACCGGCAGATGTCTTCATGGCGTCACTTGTGATGGGCACGCTTCCTTTGTCAGGAAGGATGATTCCGTCAACACCTGCACATTCAGCCGTTCGAACAATCGCTCCAAAATTCCGGACATCCGTGACACGGTCGAGGATGAGAAAAAATGGCTCGCGCCCTTCGTTATAGGCTTGATAGATGAGGTCGTCAACAGATGCAAACGAGACAACCGAAAGCACGCAAATAACGCCCTGATGATTTTTGGTCGATATCCTTTTTAGTTTTTCTGCCGGGACAAATGTTATCGGGACATTATTGTTACGGGCAACGGTTATGAGTTCCTTCACCAGGTCATTGCTAAGCCCAGATTGGATCATCACTTTGTCTATCTCTTTTCCCGCGGCAATAGCTTCAATAACGGCACGCGTGCCGTAGATCATATCAAGTTTTTCCATTCAAAAAGGGAGGCATTACACTAGTTTGTCGATCTCCTCGGCGAGCTTTCGGTCTTTTTCAGTGACAATGTCGCCGGCATCATGTGTAGAGAGTTCAAAGGTCACTTTATTCCAGGTATTCGTCCAGGTGGGATGATGATTCATTTTTTCAGCTATAATAGCAACCTTGGTCATGAAACCGAAAGCCTCTGGAAAGTCCTTGAACGTAAAAGTTTTCTTCAGCTTGTTCTGTTCAGTTGTCCATTTCATATGCTTAGTTTAAAGTTCATACGAGTGCGTCATAGCAAAAATAATTGTACAGTGAAAATTGCAAAAAAATAGAGGAAATAACCAGCAAGGACGTGGGTTATAAAAATGATATGCCCTTATTTTTGCGCCGATGCACTAGTTACAACTTTTTTTACCTATGCCATGTTTACCAAAACCATTACATTTTTTCGGAGCGAATCCATCCGTCTCGACCAGGTGATGTGGTTAAAGCGCTACGATACCTTCAATTTTGGAAGCTTGGATATAAATATTAAGCACGGCGTCTCCTGAAGGCATCATCATTTCAGCCGTTACACTTTTATAATTTCCTTGCTTCGAGGATTTCTCGAGGGTGGTATGAAATGGAAAGAGCTGTTTTACCTCATCTTCTTTTCCGGCGGGAACAATAAACTTAAAGACGTATAAGGAGGGCCAGGTATAGTGCTGGTCTAGCTTTTCTCGAAAAGAATTGATCCAGTTCTCGTCCATATGTTAAATGGCCACACCTCCCGCGGTCTGCGAGAGGTGTGGCCAAAAGCAAAAAAGCCTTAATAAAATTTGTAGCGCTCGTCTACAATATTTGCATGTTCCTTGATGGCTTCAGCAACACCCATGCTGCTGCGGTTTATGTTGCCTTGGTCCAATTGAGTTTTGTAGACACTGTAATCTGTCAATGCTGGTGCAATCGTCTTGTTTGCTAATTCGATCACCACTACGCCATTCTCGCCGGCGAGCGGTTCAGACTTCTTTCCGCTTTCAAGGGGAAACGCCCTGCCCACAGCTATCGGATCAAATCCGACAGTAGGCAATGAATTACTGTTCAACTTTAAATCACTCGTAGAATAAACATTGGCGTCGGGGCCGTAAGCAGTCTTCATTTCGTCGAGCGACCCCTTCAGTCCTTTTATTTTTTCGATGATCACTTTTCCTTTCAATTCATTTCGCACTGCTGGCGTTATCTCATCTTTCACCGAAGTGAGTGGCCTATATCCCTTCTGCACTGCGCCCGTCATCACAGCCACTACATTTTGATCCTGCAAATCGAACACTTGTGAGATTTTTCCGTTGGAGGCATCCCGGAATAACCATTGCACGACTTGGCGAGCTTCACCAATGGTACCAATTCTTCTTTCTCCTGCCAGAATGTTTTTCGCTTCTAAGACCACCAGCCCTTGTTCTTTTGCCCTCGCTTCGAAATCTTTTTGATCAGAAATATTGCTGGAAAATGCCTCAGCTTTACGGAAGGCTTCATTAAGTGTAGCGTCACTCGGCGTGATTGCGCGTTCGATGACAGCAATGTTGTAAGCTGTGTTGTCCTTGACATTAGTTACGTCTATGATGTGATAGCCATACTCGGTTTCTACAAGGTTATTTAATAACCCCGGCCTGGTTGCACCAAAAACGGCAGTTTCGAAAGGCTTCACCATTTGGCCGCTGGAAAACCAGCCCAAATCCCCACCCCGTGAAGCCGTTCCGTCAGTTCCAAATTCGCGGGCTTTTGATCCAAAATCGGCACCTCCTCTGATGTCTTTTAAAATATTTTGTGCCTTCTCCCTGGCTTCCTTTTTGGCAGCTTCACTGGTGTCGTTCCATTTAATAAGAATGTGTTTTGCGCGAGCGCTATAGACAGTATCCTTAAAAATTCTTGAAATCTTAACCACTTTGTAAGTGTTTCCATCCAAAAAGGGACCAAATACTTTTCCTTGAATCACGCTGTCAGGACTAACAAAGACGGGCAATGTAGCAGGCGTGTATTTTGTATAAGGATTTTGACCTTCCGAATTTGCGGCAGCATATGTAGAATCGTCCTGGCTAGTTCGCAGCTCCGTAGCATATCTTGCAAGTTCGTCACGTGCAGCAAGGGAATCGTCGGAGGTAGGCTCAACGGGTATGCTAATGTATTTGATGTCGCGGCTTTCTTCTGTTTTATATCGTTCGATATTCTTGTTGTAGTAAGCCTTGAGATCGTCTTCTTTAACGGTAACGGCCGAATCGCTCACGGCATAATAGGGCACATATAAGTATTTAATTTCTGCAACATCATTTTGCAGATGATATTCGCGCTCGGCTTCAGCTGTGGTGATGTAGTTACTCTTGATAAGGAGATTTTCATATTTGATGCGCTCACGCCCGGGCCTTAGATCCCGTTGAAAAATTTCCCAACGAACTCGGGCATCTGAATTCGGAGGCATGGTCTTCAACTGATTGATGTAGGTACCTAGTCTGGTCCTATCAAATTGGCCCGTTTCTGGATTCGTAAACGCTTGTTTTATACTTTCATCAAGGTTTGTTCCTGATATCATATCGACCAGTTCATCGTCCGTAACTTCTACTCCGACTTTTGCAAACTCGGACTGAATAGCATGGCGTGCGATCAATAAATCCCAAGCTTGTTGACGAACGGCGGGCATCTCGCGCTCACCGGGTTCACGGCCCAATTGAAGCATATAGTTCGCTTCCCGTTCACGAATTACAGACTGGAATTCGTCGTATGAGACGTCTCTGCCTGCAATTTCCCCCACGGTATTTCTTCCCCAGTTAAGAATAGAAGAGTTTCCGCTAAATATGTCGCCCAGAATAAATGCTGATATCGCAACAAACACGAATACCACAACCCAGGTACCCATTTTATTGCGCAATGTTCCAATCAATGCCATAAAGTATTTTTTAAAGAGCCGCAAATTTAACCCGGATTCTTAATTAGAAAAATACCGTCCTGAAAAAGACTATTGAGGTGTGATTAAATACTCAAAATTGACGGTTTATGGGGTTTGAACAGGTAGAAATGCGCCGTCAGAGCTCTTGGGTGGCAGGTTCAAGGGTAATTTTGATAGTATCAATCCTATTGTTATGGGTTGCCTGGATGGAAAAAGTATAGGGTGCGATCGTCACGGTTTCTCCAGGATTCGGCAGATCTTCCGCATAAGCCAGGATTAAACCCCCCAAAGTTTCGTATTCTCCTATCGGAAGCTGCCATTTGTATTTTTCATTCAAATAGTCAATTTCCAGGCGGGCGCTGAGCAGGTAGTGGAACTCATCGAGTTTTTGTTCCACTAAATTATCCTCGTCATATTCATCTTCGATATCCCCGAAAATTTCCTCGATTACATCTTCCCGGCTCACAATGCCGGAAGTGCCACCAAATTCGTCCATCACAACGGCAAGGCTCTTCTTTTCAGTAATGAAGCGCCGCATTAGATCACTGGCCATCGAAGATTCCGGTACCGTGATTACAGACGTCAATATGTCCTCGATTTTTTCAGGCATCGTAAAAAGAAATGACGAATGACAATAACCGATAATGTCGTCCAGACTGTTTCGATAGATGATGATTTTGGAGTGACCGCTTTCCACGAAAACTTGCTGTAATTTTTCAATACCCTCTTGTATGTCAATTGCAGAAATTTCATTTCGAGGGATCATACATTCGCGAATTTTAACGGTTTTGAACTCCAAAGCATTGTGAAGTATTTTTTTGTCTAATTCGAGATCGACATTTTCCTGGTTGACATTATAAATATTCTTGAAGTATTGATTAAGGTTGGTGATTCCAAAGAGCGGATGAGATTCATCGTACTGGTGATGAAACATCCGGACCATGACAAGTCGCGAAATAGTCAGAATTAAACGGGTAAGCGGAAATAAAACGACGAATGAAATCCCAAACAATATAGCTGTAGATAGCAACATCTTGTTTGGGTAGAAATTTCCCAAAACTTTGGGCAGAAATTGTGCAGTTAGTAAAATCAGAAGCGTTGAAAAAATGATTTGAATAAAAGCTGTCACCAAGGACTGATCGAATACTGTGGGGAACATTTCAGTTACGATGGGCAACAACAGATGCGTCGTGAAGTAATTAAAAAAAACCAGCGCCGTACAATAGCCAACGCGTGTCGTGCCAACTAAGAAAGATGGTCGCTGAATGAAGTAAGCCAAAATCTTCGAGCTAAGGCCTCCTTCAGTACCGTCGCGTGCAATTTGCGTTTTGTCGGCCATGAGGTAGCCTACTTCAAAACAGGTAAAGAAAAACGAAAAGAATAGTGTTATGCCAACACCAAAAAGAAAGGGAGAATCCATTTTATTTCTTCTTTCTCAAGTTATATACAAAATATAAGATGAGCGCTAACATCAGTGCCCAGTAGGCTTTTTCAAAGCCGAGTACCATCGTTTGATGGATGCCAATAATCAAAAATGCAATTGCAAAAGAAAGTACAAGAACATCAGCCAATTTCATGTTCCCGTAAAAATAATCATTATTTCTTGAGGGATCGGAGCGGAATTATTCCTTATAATCTAAGGTTCCTTCCGGATTCGTGATCTCATAATCGCTTAGATCTTGCATTGCGTCGAGTCCGGTACCGTAAAGGACATCGCCCTGTTGACGAATCGTAACAAATTTACTGGTAAAAATTTTTTTTGTTTTCGGGTTCCAAAAAAGTTCTTCGGTATTCAACTGCTCATTCTTTTCAACGTTCTTTACTTCCACTTTTCCCTGTCCGTGCCAATGGTCCTCTTCCTTGATATACTTTGCATAATTCGCCCGGAGCGTTGATTCTAGCCTTCCGAACTCATTATACATTTCAATGTATACGCCCTTGGGAAATTCACGATCACCATTCGCATATTCATAAAAAAGGTCGGCGGTCAATTTTGATTTGATCTGCTCATCTTCGCTGTTATAAAGCTCCACGTTCTCCACTTCGCGCAACGGTCCTGTATACTGCACAGGTTCTTTTAAATCGCTTTGCGTGCAGCCAATGGCCAAAAAGCCCAGAATAATAAGTATCAATCGGATCATACTAAATGAAAAAGGCCATAGAGGAGCTATGGCCTTTAGCAAAATTTTTATTAGATGTTAATCTCTGGTTCTGATGGTCGTGGATTCGTTGATCCAGCACTCGACATTTTTCTTATCGCCTGGCTGATAGTTTACCAGGAAGATATCTTCTTTGGAAGGGAACGCATCTTTCGCCTGGGCAACTTTTTTGCCATTTCCGGCCCGTTGATAGTAGTCCGCTGCCAGCAAAAACACCAAACGGTCATCGGCCTGATTTACTTTTTTGCTGCATTCAGTTGCACTATTGTAGTAAAGGTCTCCAATTTTTTCATAAGCTTCTTTCGCTACGGTAGCATTAGCAGCGGCCGCCTGGCGATAAAGTTCACGTGCACCGGATTTGTTACCCTTTTTCGAGGAAAGGGTTCCAAGGTACAGCAACACCTCACCTTTGTCTTGACTATCAGTGCAAATGCCTTGTGCTTCTTTCAAAAATGACTCCGCTTTGTCTAACTCATCTTTCGACATATAGATAATACCAAGGTTTTTAGCCAAACCGCAGTCTTTTGTTCCATTAGGATCTTTGTGGACTGTTTCAGCAGCTTGTAACCAAAGCGGATCATCAGTACATTTTCCCTGCAACATGAATGAGAATATTTTTTTGGCCAAAGAAATATCGTTGGGATTCTGTTTGAATTTAGGTGCAAGGTTTGTTCTTACAAAATCGCAATCTACTTTCACCATGGTGATAAGCATGGCATCGATATCATCCTTATACTTTTTGTATTTCTCAACCGGTTTCCCTTCGCTTTGAGCTTTTTGAATTTTAGAATCGACAATAGCCATGAGTTTGTCATAACGCTCAAGGATCTGGATCATCGGTCATATGTTTTGAATTTGGCAACGTTCAGCCTTACAGTTTGGAAGTAAGGGACCAAGGTTGCATCCATGATGTTATTGCCACTTCTTTTAAAAGCTTCGTCTAGCATTTTCAGTGCTTCAGCAGGCTGCTCATTTGTATTAAACTTTAAGAAAGACAACGCCTTTCTGTTAAAAACTACCGGATCATCGCCACAGTTTTTCATACCGCATATCGTATATGATCATCAGGGAGTCAACATATACTTTTTTCCTGGCTGGAGTTTTTTCCGCAGTAGCGAGCGCGTCATAAATATCGGCACCGTTGATGTATAAGACTTGAATGGAATTGTGGAACATTTGCCAACAGCCAGTTCAGCGGCACCACAGCTTGTTTGTATTGTTTGGAGTTTTTGGCATCCTCATATAATACTTTACTTTCTTCAGCCTTAGCTTTCTGTGTAGGGTCGGTCGGCCATACCACATCTTTGCATTGTGCCCAGGAAGTGGTTGAGGTAAAGAGTATTGCCAGTAGCATTACACCGGCCAAAATCGAATTTTTCATAATTCTTTTCATTTCTAATCGAACTTTCTTTTAATGAACCATTGATCGTTAAAGGTCAACCCTAAATAAATTTTAAAGTAGCTTTCCTCCAAAATATTTTCGTCTTTATTGCCGCGCTTACCCCACTTGAAGGCCAAGTCCACACTTGAACGCCCGGCAGGTAGCGACAGGCCAAAATTAATGCCAAAATCATTAACTGGGTTATTATTCGCCAAATATGGGTAACGCGACAGATTTAACCCAGCTCTAAAGGTAATACGCTTTAAATAATTTTCTACTGCATTCGGATCAACGGTATAGTCTCCCCCTAAAGAAAACCGCCAGGACTGTCCCAAACCCTCATCGTCCTGGTTAACGCTCTTAAAAGAGGACCAATCCTGGTAGAAAAATTCGGTACCCACCATCCATCTATTGCTCTTCGAGTATGATACTCCTACTGTGAACGATGAAGGCACCTCTACTTTCCCATTTATTACCGAGAGCGTATAACGCTCAACTGTATCCTCTGAAAGAGTGGTCCTGAATAATTTGCCGGTTGATTTTGCCTTTTAGCTTACCGCTAAAATTGTAGACAGCCCCAACGCTAAACCGGCGGTCCTTCCTGCGTCCAACAGAATCCTTGCTAAAAGAATATCCAAGCCCAAAGTTGAACCCGTTGACATTGGTTTTTTCTTCGACGTTGATGACATAAGGGGAAGCGCCGTTTTCACTATTGTCCAAAAAGTTGGAAGATACATTATCTATGGGTCCAAACAAGTAGGTGGCTTTAAGGCCCACACTCATGTATTTCGCGACGCGTACCCCATGTGACCAATATAATTGCGTGAGTCCGCCGCTCCCCGTTTGAGACGCAGTAACGGTGTCAACCAATTGGCCATTTTGATCCATCACATCCTGGGGAAATTGAAAGCTAAAATTAACATTTGTATAAGGCATCAATCCTATGCCTGTGGTCCATTTATTGATTTTTATAGGAAAGGCCACCGCCAGATAGTTTAAATTACCTCCGCTGTTCTTTTCATTTATAGTATCAGCCTTGGCTGTTCGGGATTCATAAAGCATACCGACTTCAAATACGGTGTACGGATTAAAAACCAGCAAAGCGGGGTTCTGGTTATTCATATACCAAAGTTGTGGTTGGCTCACGCCAATGCCCCCGGAACCTTGGTTATGAATTAAACTATTACCGTACGCTTCCCCGATACCAAAATCTGTAAAAGGAGATGGTGCTGCTTGACCCCATACCTTTGCTGCGAAAAGCACAACAGCGATTCCTAAAAAACACGTTTTAACCACCGACATTATAAATCAAAATGCTGTTTAATCCGCTGAGCACTAGTTCAGGGACCGCAAATATGGACCCTTTCAGTTTGTTTTCAAAAAATCGGGCATCACCGCCACTTAAAATCACCTGCAAATCCCTCAAATTCTTGCTTGATAGCGCATAATTATACCATTAAGTTCTTCTATCATTCCGTTGATGACGCCACTTTGAATGCAGCTTTCCGTACTGTCTCCAATCAGCGGAGGGTCCTCAATTATACCAGCTAACGGTAATCTGGCTGTGAAGATTATCGCTTGAAACCGCATCTTTAAGCCTGGCGAAATACCGCCACCCACGAAAATTCCCTTCTTTGTCCAGAAAATCATAGGTAATACAGGTGCCTGCATCAATTACGAGGCAATGAGTCTTGGGAAACTGTGGTGCGCCCCACATACTCCAGCAATTCGGTCTACACCTAGTGTTAGTGGAGTGTCATACAGGTTTTGTATGGGCAAGGGTAAGGCAGGAGTCAAAACAAGTTTTCTTTTTATATGACTAACCCACGCAAGCGTGGGCGCGGCGTCATGTGTTACAGAACTGAGGATGAAGTTTTCAGCAGAAAAGTTTTGTAAAAAAAATTTCAATTCGTCGGCATTCGAAAAAGAGAGGCTCTGTTTCAACTGCTGCTTCTCGAAGACGCCAACTTTAGCAAACGAGTTTCCGTAATCAAGAACTAAATTCATTTTCGGTAAATCCTCAATCGTATTTTTTGTTTCTTTTGTAATAGCTTCGTCCCATACTTTTGGGAAGCCAAAAGTATGTATTCAACGAATACTTTTAAAGCGCAGGGCTTGTCAAAGGTTTATTGAATCGGTTGTTCAATCTGATCTGTAATCGTTGACGAAAAAAAATGACTAAGTTCTTTGCACTTAAAGAGGAAACTTTAACTTCTTTTTTGTTTCATTTGTAAGAGACGCATTGTGGTGATAACGCGGTGTTAAGTTATTCCGGAGGACCGTCAGTGCTGGAGCTGGTTGGATTGTAGTCGAAATAATTATTATTCCTGTTACCAATGAACCCCTCGTAGCTACGTGCTAATTTGAAATCCAAATGAAACTGATCCTCTCAAAATTCGAAAATACTCGCCCCGAAATTGTATTTGAATGGAAAGATCCTGAAACGGAAGCGGAAGGCTGGATCGTGATTAACTCCTTGCGCGGAGGAGCGGCGGGTGGGGCTACGCGTATGCGTAAAGGGTTGGACAAACATGAAGTTGAATCGATGGCCAAGACCATGGAAGTAAGGTTTACGGTGTCAGGGCCTTCGATCGGCGGTGCATACTCAGGCATTAACTTTAATCCGCAAGACCCACGAAAGGCTGGCGTACTGGGACGGTGGTACAGTGCCGTCACTCCTTTCTTAAAGTACTACTACGGTACTGGTGGAGATGTTAATGTTGACGAGCTCGCTGAAATAATTCCCACGATAGAAAGACTTGGTGTTCTACACTCTCAGGAAGGTGTTTTTGCAGGCCATTATAAATCCAACGAAGAACAAAAAATCAATCGGATCAATCAACTGCGCCAAGGGATGAGCAAGGTGATTGAGGATGAACGTTATACGCCTTCACTGGAAAAAAGGTACACCATTGAAAATATGTGCACCGGGTTTGGTGTCGCACAATCCGTAAAAAATTATTACGAGCTGTGGGGTGGTGATATCAAAAAGAAGCGGGCTGTTATTCAAGGATGGGGAAACGTAGGAGCTGCCGTGGGATTTTACCTGGCTCAAATGGGTGTAAAAATCGTTGGTATTGTCAGTCACGAGGGCGGGCTAATTAATCAACAAGGATTTTCGTTGGATGAAATAAAGACTTTAGTGACAAACAGGAACGGAAACAAGCTGGTCTCGAAGAGTATGCTTCCGTTTTTTATGGTCAATCAGAAAATATGGGATCTTGAATTTGAAATTTTTGTGCCGGCGGCTACATCCAGGTTGATTATCAAAGATCAGATCGACCGGATGATTTCTTCGAAAATTGAAGTCTTCCCTTGCGCAGCCCATGTTCCTTTTTTGATCCCGAAATTTTTCTGGGCCCGATAGGTCTATACGCGGATGAAAAATTTTCGGTCATTCCAGACTTTATCGCTAATTGCGGAAGGGCCAGGGCAAGTGCTTATTTCATGGAGCATCCAGTACCTGCAACTGACGAGCCCGTATTTAATGATATTGCTCAAACGATCCAAGAATCCTTGCGCAAAACCCATACGCTTAATCCTTATCGGACCGGAATCGCGCAAGCCTCATTCGAGCTGGCGCTGCAGCAGCTTGTATAAGCAAAAAAAGAATTGGAAATCGGAGCTATGCTAGTTCTTTCCTAATAAATGTTCTATGAACAGATAGGCCGCGGCACCGCCAAAATATCCCATCATGGCGATAAGACTGATTCTTTT
>CAWEZB010000017.1:0-137883 GCA_963813425.1 uncultured Bacteroidota bacterium | reverse complement strand
TGTTAAATGCATTTCTTTCGGCCTCACAATGGTACCAAACCATGCCTTACGGCATATAAAGCGAGTCCAACGCGACTCTTAACGTTCAATTTTTCAAAGAGTGAATTTCGGTAACCATCGATGGTCTTCGGACTGAGGAACATCTTATCTGCAATCTCATTATAGGTAAGTTCACTACAAGCAAGTTCAAGGAACAATTTCTCCCGATCATTCATTTGAGGCATGTTGCTGACCTTTTGCTTTCCGACGCCATCACTTTGAATGGACAATACCAGCTTGCCAGTGAGGTAGTCAGTATAATAAAAGCCTCTATTCATGATTGACCGCAGCGCCTCACCCAACTCTTGCGGCTCAACATCTTTGGAGAGATAGCCTTTAACACCCAACTTTAACATCCGCACAATCGTTTCCTCCTTTTCAACCATGCTGACGACCAACACTTTTATATCAGGATAATTTTCCTTGAGCCATTGCGCACTGGCAAAGCCGTCCATGGCGGGCATGTTCACATCCATTATGATGATTTCCGGTAAATTCTTTTTGAGGAGCTTGTTCTGCAGATCTAGTCCGTTGTCTGCTTCAAACAAAATTTCACACTTAGGGTAGGCCAATTCAATAAGGGTGATCAGACCTTTCCGAAAAAGTTTATGATCATCAACAATACCAAGCTTCAATACGTCAGGCATCTGTGGGAATTTGTATCGTGACGGTAGTACCTCTTTCGCTTGAACTTTGAATGTCTAGCTGAGCATGAATAAGTCCGGCGCGGTTTTGCATATTTTGCAAACCCGATCCTCCGCTCTGAATTTTCTCAACTACGTCAAAGCCAATTCCATTATCCTTACATTTAAAGGTAACTAAATTTTGAGTCGCGGAAAACAAAATCTCTACTTGGCTTGCCTTGCTGTGTTTTACGATATTGTGAACGATTTCCTGGGTCATTCTGAAAAAAATAATGCTGGTATTATTTGACAATTTAGGAATCGTACCGTCAATGGTTATTGTTGCTTCAAGCTGGCCGGTCTTATTCAACCTTTCGACTTCCGTTTCCAAACTTTTTACAATTCCAACTTGAATAACCCGATCAGAATTCAAGCTCATGGAAAGAGACTTTAGATCATAGATGAGTTGCCTTACCAGGTCCTTCGTGTCCTCAATTTTCCGCGCGGCCTTTTCTTCGTCTGTCAATGACAGTGTATTTAGGTTTATTTTTATCAGGCTCGCGATCTGACCTAAATTATCGTGCAACTCGTAGGCTATGTACCTCAGCGTGCCTTCCTTGATTTCCAACTGTGATTTCAGAAGCTCCTCCTGAAAACGAACTTGAAGGAGCTTTTTTTCATTTAGATAAGCATGTTGCTTTTTTTTATAAATGACAGTGAAGATAATTCCAAATGAGCTGAGAATTAATAGCACAATGGTTGCAACAAAGATTGCAAGTATTATATCAGCGTTTAGATCGCTCAAGGTTGATACTTTAATTTAGAATTTTTTAACAATCCGATTGTAAAGAAGATATATAGCAAAATATTGAAAATATGATGAATTGCCTTGACAATGTGAAACTGTTCTTTATTTGCTTCTATGAATTGCAGCAGGCTAAAATAAATTGCGGTACTGGATGCATAAATGGTTATCGCAATCAAGAACCAAAAGAAAGGTTGTGACGAATTGATTAGACTGTCTTCCGAGTAGTAGTATTCAAGCAGGCATAACCCAACCCAACTGACCTGAAAAATGTTGCGCAAGGCAACCCATGCACTGATAAATGTGATTCGAATGTCATAACTAAAAATGACATAGAGTGACACCAAAAAGAACACGGCAGCCATGCCGTCGAGAATGGTCTTACGAGAAGGAGTAAGAATCTTTCGCCTGAAAAGTATCCAGTATGCGATAAATTCTACGGGTGTATAAACGTTGTATACGATGTTGAGAAGGGCAGTTCCATCCATGAAGAATTTTAATAGTTGAGGAATACAACCGATTAAAACTACAACGAGGATTATCCGGCTATCCTTGTCAAGCCTCCTGAACAAAATAAGCCCTGTTATTGCAGGCAATATTATAATCCATATGGAGATATACAGAAGTATTTCGATCCAAGTCATTTCCTGATCTAGGGCAAGGTAAAATAATAGTCATCGCTGTCCGTATCGGGGAATCTTTGCAAGACCTGGTCAATTAGTTTATCCCTTAGGGATGTGTAAGCATCAACCTTAACCTTGGTCTTGTTTGGGCTGATCGTTCTTCCAGGTTCAGAAGGTTCCATCATTTTTGAGACAATTAATACAACGGCAAGCTATGAAGCCTTTTGCAGGATTCGTCGCGTGTTTTGTCGAAACCATCTTTTTCCCCTGCTTTTTCAGGGAAAACCCTGTCTCGAACTACAGTCTCTTTCGCAGCAACACGATCGCTAGATAAAAGTGTGTCAACACTCGGGTAAGATTAGCAAAGGCAGAGCGCAAACGGAAAATTACCTTCTTGCTAACCTTGTCAAATCTCCTGGACAAGCCAGCCAGGCAACGCATCCAGCCTATAGAAGAAAACCCAGAGTATTGACATCCTACTTACTTTTAAGTCAAGACACTCATTCTGGCTCGTTGTTACTATGAGGGAAGATCTATGGGGTTGGCACTATTCGGGAATTTCACATGGTTAAAAAAGCCAGGATGTTCTATTGGGGCTTTTGCAGACGCCACCAATTTATTCGTTTCGGTTATGCTTTTTTCTTTTAAACTTGCTAGAACGACAATAGATTCCATAGCTTCTGTAGCACCAAGAAAAACCGCGAAATATTTTGCATCTGGGTCGTTCTCAAATAGATCTTTAACTAACGCTGCATCGAAAAGCCAGGCATTAATCTTTGCATCGTAATATGTTGCACTATGCTTGATGTCGTCTGCCGCATCAGCGGGGACCAAGGGCAGGATGCCATCAATGAGCGAATCTCTATAAGCCTTGCAGCGTTCTACATAATCGTGAGCCTCATCCGGGGTCACTTCTTGACCAAATGTTGCCATAGTTTTTGGGGGTTAAGAATGTGAGTGCAATCTATCAATCCTTTTAACAGGTTGGGCACCTGCGAGGACGAAACCATCTTTTTCTTCTCCTTTTGCAGGGAAAAGCCTGAATCAAATTTCAGTCTTTTTCACTTTGACTTTGGCAATAGATATAAAGTCAATACCTGGGGAACAAGCAGGACTACAGTGGAGATTATTTTGGAATCCTTGTCAAGTCTCTTGAACAATATAAGGCCGGTAATCACAGGCAATAATATGATCCATATAGAGAAAACCCCAAGTATTGAGAGCCAGGTCATTTAATCCTCCTGTTACGGGGCAGCTATTGGCCCATTGGCATTACTCGGATATTTAACATTAACAAGAATGCCGGGCTGTTCATGTCCACCGTCTTCTCTAATAATCACCAAGGTATTCGGTTGCGGACCCTCCTTCAGGCCGGTAACGATCACAGTAGGATTGAGGCCAATGGCACCGAGGAAAACAGCAAAATATGGTGGCGAATCTGGTGCATTGACCAATGATCGTATTAGTGCCGCATCGAAAAGAAAGGCGTTAGCTTTTGACTTATGAAATGTTGCGCTGTCCTTGACGTCCTGAGGTGCGTCGCCAGGCAGATATGGCAGGACTCCCGCAATTAGCGAAGCCCTGAGGGTCTTGTAATCTTCTACATAAACGTGAGCCTCGCTCGCGTCTATTGGACTTCCAAAATCAGAGGGTACCATAGTCTTTTTTTTTGGTTAGAAATGTGAGTGCAATCTATTAATCCTTTTGACACAACGAATGCTTTTTAAGAAGAAACAGCCCCTTTCCTCAGCGTTTCCAGGAAAAAACCGGTCTTTAATTTCAGTCTTTTTCACTTTGACTTGGGCCTTAGAAACAGCCAACCTTGGACATCAAATTTCAATTTGATATTTTGATTTTTCTACAAAGTGTTCGTTCACTTATTAAAATCTTTTTTTGGTAAATCACGTCCTTGTCGTCTGCAACAGATAAAGTCCTGTCGGAAAGTGATTTTAGATTAATAGAAAACCTCCCTGAGTTACATTAACCCGAATCAGCGATTTCACTTTTTACACTTGCAGTTTTCATGTTACCACAGTGCTACACATTGGGAGTAGCGTGTTAAATATTTCCGCCAGATAATAATAGTTTTGTTTCAGGTGAACGCCGAAAAACCATTCACAGAGTAGGTATATTTTAAAGTTATCAATGATGAAAAATATTCGATTTGTTGTAGCGGCAGTGCTGGTGTTGCTAGCTATCGGAGGATGCGAGGGTCTGTCCATGAACAAAAATCCTTCTACACAAACTGATGCGACTGCGCTACCGGATCATGAAGGACCAGGTTCCTATACGGATCATCCAAATGGGGACAGGTACCCCTATCCCGAAATTATTTTCAAGGAATTCATCCCGCGAGATGACTTATATAATTGGAAAACGCTGGCGTGGCGGATTACGTGGCCGGAGTATGCCGCGGACGCAGACGAGGACAAAATTCCAACGGTCTTTAGTCTGAACGGAGCATTGAATAGCTTTTACTATTTGAACAACGTGGATCCGGGTAATACCTATAAAACAGTATTCTCTCTTTATCATGAAAATAAGTTGACACGCCCTGCTAATTTAGCGGGTGAATTGGACTTTATCGCCTTGGCTCCGAAGGGCAGCATGACAGAAACGTGGTTTAATTTCGACGACTGGAATCTCCCTCTTGACGTCATCCAAGACTTGGTGGAACAATCGCCAGGCGGATTCCACTGGAAGTATGATGAAGATATGACAGGCGAAGCGGAATATGATGCCGGGGACTTTTTTCACATCATGCTCGATCAGCCAACAGGAGAATCCTCCCGTTGGGGAGGAATTCGTATTATTAGTATGACGCCAAGAATTATTGAAGTGTATATTGCAGTGCCTCAATAGGTGGGTCACATACCGATTCAAAGTTCCAATACTATTGAGCGTATTACTTTATTGTCGTATTGCCGAAAACTATGCGATCGAATAAAATTTTAATAAATGTTGGTTACTACCCCCTCTTCTAGCTGATATTTTATGCATCAGACAGACGACTTTTTAAATTGAGTTGATGTCAAGATACAACATTGATCCCACTGAGACGATTATAGGTTAGCTATCAACTAACGGTGAGACTATCTGCATGAGTAAATCCAAATCCTTGGCCATCAACTACAGAAAGTTGATGTGACAGAAACATCGTAGTATTTTTTTTCATTCTACAGATTCCCTGTTTTCCATGATACCCAAATAGGTGATTGTATCTCGGTTTTGTAGCACCTTATTTTGTCACGCCGGCACGTAAAAAAATTCTTCAACAATTGAAATTCATAAAAGCAACATTTTGCTTTATGGCTTCTGCGTGTGAAGAAATAATTTTAAAAATTTCACATTTTGAATGTAAACAAAACAGTTATGCAAGTCTACCTTAGTAACATTGAATGCAACGAAGAAACAGATGAATGGTCTTCTGCCGATGAACCCTATGTACTCGTTACTGCCGTTAATCTAGACACGGGGCAATCCCGTCCTTATGATGTCATCAGATATGGTCCGTTTGATGATGTCGATGAGGATGAAATACACTACGCCCCAGGCCGAAGCCAATCCTTTTGGGGTATCAATGGCAATTCTGCACCCTTAGACGATCCGGAGAAGGCGATTTTTTTAGTCTCTCTTTTAGAACACGATGCCGGTCGTCCAGGAACGTTACAAGGAATTGTGAAGGGAATTGTTGCGAGTTCTGTCTTAGGCAGCCTCACGCTGGATCGCGACAGCAAGGTTAACAAACTGATGCGCGACGTAAGCTCCGCACTGGGCACACCCAGTGGCCCTTCTCTCGACCAGGATGATACCATCGGTGGACCGGTGGAATTAAAATTCTCACGGGATGAATTAATGCGTGCAGAAGCCGGACAAACAATAACGAAAACATTATCCTTTGCGGGAGAAGGTGCGAGCTACAACGTAACGTTCGAAGCGCGAAATGTTGCGTGGCGTCAATTTGAATTAGCGCCGGGAAATGCATCACAAAGCGCAGGTATTGCATCCGTTCCGCGAATTCCGGGCAGCATGGAGATATGGTGGATTGAAGCAAATGGTTCGGTGCAAAGCGCTTATTGGTATGAAGGAATACAATGGCAAAGATATGAGTTGGCTCCGCCAGGTAGTGCTTCAAACAACGGTGGAATTACCGCTGTTTCGCGCATCCCCAATAGCATGGAAGTATGGTGGATTGGACCGGACGGCTCGGTGCAGAGCGCATTTTGGTATGAAGGAACGCAATGGCAGCGGTACATGTTGGCACCAGCCGGCAGTGCCTCGACGGATGGTTCGATTACCGCTGTCTCGCGCATCCCCAATAGCATGGAAGTATGGTGGGTTGGACCCAACGGTTCTGTGCAAGATGCCTTCTGGTATGAGGGCGGGCAATGGCAGCGATTCGAACTTGCTCCTGCAAATAGTGCTTCAACCGATGGGGCAATCACAGCGGTTTCCCGTATAAGCAACAGCATGGAAGTCTGGTGGATCGGAGCCAATGGTTCTGTACAAGATGCCTTCTGGTACGAGGGTGGACAATGGCAGCGATTCGAACTTGCTCCTGCAAATAGTGCTTCAACGAATGGAGCGATCACGGCAGTCTCACGCATCCCCGCTAGTATGGAGGTGTGGTGGATTGGACCTAACGGTGACGTACAAGATGCCTTCTGGTACGAGGGTGGACAATGGCAGCGGTTTGAGCTTGCTCCTGGAGGCAGTGCTGCAACAAATGGTGGAATTACCGCAGTTTCACGCATACCAAATAGCATGGAGATATGGTGGATCGGTCCCAACGGTTCTGTACAAGATGCCTTCTGGTACGAGGGCGGACAATGGATACGTTTCGAGCTCGCTTCTGCAGGTAACGGTTCAGGCAACGGTATGACTGCTGTCTCACGCATTCCCCAGAGCATGGAAGTATGGTGGACTCATCCTAACGGTTCAATACAGGATGCGTTTTGGTATGAGTGATTCAGGTGTCGGCGATGGACGCTAGGTAATTCAGACACCACGCTTTCCATTTATAAAATAACGATAAGTATATTAATCCTGCGATTTTAAATATCATCCACCGCTGTGTGAGGCTAAAGATTCACAGCCACAAATAAAAAAATCGGGTGATTAATATACTTGTCGTTTCGACTTTTTCATGGACACAAAGTTGACCAGCATCAGCGGCATCCTTCTTTTTATTATGCTTTGTTCTAAAAAAAAAGTTCCGCCTCACCCGGGGAATAATAGTTTTGCGGGGTTCTTTGAGAATCGTAACAGTGTGATCAATGCTTAACATTTATTTGGTCAGTTCTACCAAAAGTTTGTATTCTTTAATTAAATTCATTCAACAATCCTTCTTATGTTGTCCGAAAATTTATTGCCGCTGCGAAAGAATTTTTTTTCCAAACAATTTAATTTGACGCTAAACTTTTATCCTAACGGCGCTATCAACGGGAGGTTATATCCATTTGCAGAATTTGGTAGCATTTCAATGGAAGTCATCGGTCTGTATTCTATAATTAACTCGAATTGCGTGTTGTCTTTTTTCTGCGAATTCCGAGATCCGAATCTGATTTCGAAAGCACTCATTTCGTACCTGGGAGAAATCCTGGCCTACGACGACAAGAACGAATGCCTCATTCTTCGATGGTTAATGATTCAGGATACTCCAGAGGCCAACGTCATCGATAGAGATATTGAGGTACTATTCAATTCCAGGCATCGCGATGGTGTTGTTGAAACAAGAAAAGTAAAGCGTTATATCCATAATCATTCCCTTCAAATGATTATTTAATTTCGGCTCTTTAAGATGCCCGAAAAAAATCACTGGAAGACGGGATTGGAATTATCTCGAAAGGATGGTATCATTCATCCAAAGAGCGCAGGGAAACGTTGGCATTGCAAAACTTTTCCTCGGCTAAAAAAATAAATATAGATTAACTATGTATCCACAAAATGCATTCAATCTCATCACGAGAATCGCTGAAGGCAAAGTAGCGGCTTTAGAAAAGATATTAGACGCCATACAAAAGGAGGACGTCGAAACCAACACCTATTTTCCTTTCGTAAAGATTACTACAATCCACTTTGCGAGGTTTGTAATACTCGACAAAATAATGGAAAACGGAAAGGAAAAATTTCCCCCGTATCTCGTGTTGTCTACTAACTATGATGGTGATCTTGACAATCATCTCGCGGACATTATTGCCAATACCAAAACGAACAACGGGTTCGACACTATTTTTAGCTGTTGCGAAAAATTTCCCCAGGGAAATGTTACCGACGCACAAAGGCTCAAATTCTTAAAAGAAGGATTTAACCACCGTCCATACTTCTATCGCGGAATATGGGGAAGAACTGTCGGTCAGATCAACAGGGAACAGGCGGCCAGGCAAACTATTCAGGATTTTTTAGACAAGAATCCCTTGAAAGATCTTCCACCTGAAGAGATCAAGTTCCGGATTCTAGAAAACCTTAAAAGCGCCAATCATAAGATAGAGTCTGAAACCGTTCTTCCGCCCAAACCCGCCAGGGTCCTGTTGATATTAGCGCTCTTCGCACTCATCCTGTTATATACCTTTTTCTATGGATTATATTATCTCGGTGCTGCCATCGGTTCATACGAAGTAATTTTTTTCATTCCTCCTGTCCTCCACTTTTCTCTGATCGCGGTTATTACATCGTTTATCATTTTAGTCATCGTTTTTATCGTCATTCTTCGTTTTAAAGAAACGCGTGATCAGCAGATCGATATACTCTACGATCCCAACCTTGAAACAAAATCAATGAAGCATGATGAAGACCAGATTGTCCAAAATCAGCTCACGCATCTCGTTGAATTAAAGCCAGGATGGTTCAGGTTATTTTCCCTTAAGCTCGTGCTTTTTCTCGTGGAGACTGCTGCGATTTATTATTACAATAAAGGTAAACTTGGAAGGATACCTACGATTCATTTTGCCCGATGGATCATCATTGACGGCGGAAAGAGACTGCTTTTCTTCAGCAACTACGATGGCAGCTGGGAAAATTACCTGGGAGATTTCATCGATAAGGCATCCGTTGGTCTCACCGGTGTATGGAGTAACACCATTGAATTTCCCAAATCGAAGTTATTATTTGGTAAAGGAGCAACAGACGAGCAACGCTTCAAATCATGGACACGAAAATACCAGATTCCAACACAGGTGTGGTACAGCGCTCACAAACATCTGACTGTAGAAAACATTAATAACAACAGCGCTATTATCAAGGGACTAAATGAAAACCTGAAAGGAAAAGAATTGACGGAATGGTTATTAAAACTTTAGAAAATGTATACAATAAAAAACGAAGACCGCGAGGATATTCAAGGGCTACTCATTTATGGGTATGCTCGCCTCAAAGCAGCCTGTTATGTATTTTTTACAATTGAAGACAGAAACATATTTAAGAAATGGTTGAAAGAATCTGGATTTCAGAACGGGGTTAAAAGTCCGCTGGAATATTGCATGAACATCGCCTTTACTATCGAAGGCCTTAAAACAATGATCGGTTCACTGCCGATCTCCAAAGAAACTGGCTTTGACCTCGCTTTCACAGAAGGCATGGACACAGAACACAGAAATAGAATTCTGGGAGATTATGATTTAAATAGTCCTGGTAATTGGAAATGGGGAAACAAGGATGACCACTTAACCCATGGCGTGCTTATGCTTTTTGCCAAAGATGAAAGCACGCTTGAAGGCCTTTACAAAAAAGAGTTTGAAAGTTTTAAGACCGGTGGTGTTCGCGAACGATACAAGATCAACAGCATTGGTTTGCCCGATAATAAAGAACACTTCGGCTTTACTGATGGACTCAGTCAGCCTGTGATGCGGGGTCTCGACTTCCTGTCGAGAGAAGACAATTATGTTAATCCGGGAGAATTTATCCTGGGCCATTTGAACGAATATGATAAGTATCCAGTAAGTCCAACGTTTGGAGATTTTAAATTCGGAAAAAATGGAAGCTATATGGTGTTACGGGAGATTGAGCAAGATGTCAAAAAATTCTGGAAAACAATTTGCAGTTTAACGGGAAATGCCAATGGCACGAACCCCATTAAAATTGCGTCAGAGATGTTAGGTCGCTGGCCTAATGGAATTCCACTCGTCTATACCGAAACAGAAGAAGAAGCCATTCGATTGAAGAACGAAAAGGCTGAAGAGCTTCGTCAGAATCCCAATGACATGGAAGAAGGAACAGAAAAAAAACCTACGATGACATCGTACTTAAATGACTTTAACTATTATCAAAATGATCCGAAGGGAATAAAATGTCCGCTGGGCTCGCACGTCAGAAGGGCAAATCCGAAAGACAGCGCAAATGATGATCCCACCAATCCAAACCGCGTATCGAACCGGCATAGAATGCTTCGAAGAGGAAGACCCTATGGAAAACCGTTTGTAGAGACGATGGAGATCCGGGATATTATTAAATCCCTTGATAAAAATGATAATGAATCCAGAGGACTGAGTTTTATTTGTTTTAATACGGACATAAAAAGGCAATTTGAATTTGTTCAGCAAACCTGGCTCAACAACATTAAATTCCTGGGCCTTTACGATGAAGTGGATCCAATTGCAGGTGTGCGTGGAAAGAAGAATCAAATACTTCCTAATCAGTTCACTGAGGCAGCGTGCCCGATAAGAAACAGATATAATGACCTACCTACTTTTATAACAATAAAAGGAGGCTCATACTTTTTTTTCCCCGGTTTCAAAGCGCTCGAATACATGTGGAAATAATTCACCTGAGAAAAATTAGGCTCAATCATGGCCTCTAATAAAACATCCATTTTCTTTTATTCTCTGGTCATCGCGACCGTTGCCGAATTCCTGGGATTATTTTATTGGGTAAAGGTTGTCGACAACGGGTTCCTCATGCTGGGAATTGCAATTATTACAATTGGCCTACTGGCCGAACGCATCGCTGTCTACTTACTTATTCATGCCATATGGGGTCCAGCGCCACCGCATAAAAAACTAATACTGAATCTTTTTCTCGCGGGCATTGGTGAAACTATTGCATGGCTCGTATGGCTTTTCCTCGCCGACGGTACGTTGGGTCTATTGTGGGCGTCTGTATTGCTTGGTGTTATCTTGCTGTTCGAACATAGCATTCAATTCGGATTCATTATGCAAAGCTCTTACTTCAAACACGTAACGGATCCTATGACTATTGTTTTTTCAGCCGTTGAGGGAGCAGTCGCCTTCTTCTGGCTTTACTTCGTAAGAACTGATCACGAGTTTTGGGGCGCCGTCGTATTATTTGTGGGACTTACTGTCGAACATATTATTCAAGGTTCGGCAATCGGGACGGAGAAGCCGACTGTTAGCAGCGCGTAAGCTAATAGAATCGTCGCCGACAAACTATTGGACTTAAAGTTTCGACTCTCCCAGAAAATTGGTAGCCGTATTCTGGCGGCGCCGCAGAAACAACCCAAACGGTATTTGAAATCAAACGCCACATGTACCCAAATTCATTTGGAAACCAACTATTTTTTACAACACGCACTTCGATTTCTCAAATATTTCTTAGCTTGGATATGTGGAGCCCATCACATGCCTTCTTTTAACGGAAAGGTGAGTGATGGGCTTTTAATTTATCAGAGCTGTACGCCAACGCTATCACTGCAAGTTGCTCTTTTTATTTAGAAAATTTGCGCATAGCTCAATTGTGATCGAATCAACAAGACCCCGATAAAATCATGTTAACAAAGTGGACAGTACGCAACTATTTGGCAAATCGCTACGGCAAACTGGATAGTATCATTGATCAGGATGAGAAGCGATTGAAGATGGCACGTGACGGAGAAATCAAAATTGAAAGTCTGGAGACTAATCCAGTGAGATACGCTCAACGTCAGGCAAGAACCTTTACAGCGGAATTTGGCACCGAGCGTATTCTTGGCGTTGAAGATTTCCAGGATGTTATCATTCTCGAAAAGATGCGAAAACAGAGCAAAGCTGTTTGCAGACTAACAAGAAGAGGGGATGCCATTGGTACTGGTTTTCTTATTGCCGAATCCCTCATCATTACTAATCATCATGTCATCACCGACGTCGCCGATTCTATGGACATGATTGCTGAATTTGACTATGAACTAAATCCGTCCCTTACAGTAGGCGAAAAAACCTCTTTCAGGTTGACACCTCAGAAATTTTTTCTCACCTCAAGCCTGGAGCAAGATCCGAATGTAGCCAATTCAGGGCTGGACTTTACCATTATTGGTATCGAGGAGACCAGCTTAGATGGCAAGCCGATATCGCAATATGATCCACTGTACTTAGATGGTAATCTAGGAAAAATAATTAAAGGCGAATGTTGTGTCGTGATACAGCATCCAAGTGGACGTCCAAAAAAAATTGTTCTCACAGGAAATGCATTCTTTTCAGAAACTACCACGAGACTAATTTATGAGTCCGACACACTTCCCGGCTCGTCGGGGGCAGCTGTTATCGCACTTGGCACCGGCGAACTTATTGCCCTTCACCATAGCGGCCTTCCGCGAACCGATAGTCAGAATCGAATTCTTACCAAGAGCGGCGACGTTGCAACGCCTAATACCGACGACGATGATATTGATTGGATTGCCAACGAAGGAATAAAAATAAGCTGTATCGTAAATGCTATTCGCACCAGCCAACTGAAACAAGAATGGGAAGTGTTTCGTGCGGCACTACTGAGTCCGACAGAACGAATAGCGAATAGCCTAAAAAGTCGCGTAAACAACGCAGATCCTATCGTCAAGGGTCCAACGGGAATAACACCGCCAGCTCCTCCTAACGCAACACCTCCACCGAAAGCAGACAAAGCTATGCAACAATCCAATTTCATTCTTATCACCAACCACAACCCGGAGAATATTTCCAGAATAGAAACCATTCTAAGAGCGCAGTATCAAACGCCCGTGAACCTTTCGCTCGCAATGCCGGGTACCGCCACGCCAGGGCATTCCGAAATGTTTACGGTTAAGCTCCCCGTTAGCGAAAATGTACATCAAGCAGCTTTAAACCTGACACATATCCCAGGGGTTGAATTTGCAGAAGCGGATATTCCCCTTGCGCTCAATGCAGATCCGCAGGCTACGACGCCGTCAGATCGAGGGCCCACCGAGTCAGCAATTATAGATGATGGCCTTGGCGCCTGGGATGAAGAGGAGTTTTTAATCAATTATGAAAATAAAAGCATTTACGTAAAAGGTAAAACGCCGGATGAGTACAGAAAGTGGAACTGGCAAGCGACTGGATTTGATAAGGCGTTGGCGGGAAACAACGTAGCCTCCCCGCGGGAAAAAGGTGTTAGAATTGTACAGTTCGACACCGGATATTCAAATCATCTGAAAATAAAAAATGGATTTGACTATGAGCAGGACTTTAGTTTCCTGTCAAACACCGACGACGCCCTTGATCCTCAAACATTGGGAATCCTTAAATTCCCTGGACACGGCACGCGAACGGGCAGTATATTAATAGGCGAATCAAATGCTCTTTTATTGCACGAGGGTAACGAAGGCCTCTTGTCGCCAGACAACTTCAAACTCGTTCCTTATCGGATTGCAGAAAGTGTAATATTAATCAATCGTCAACTCGAACTTGCAGCAGCCCTAGACCGGGCGTTGGTTCAGGGATTTGATATTATAACCATGAGTTTGGGGCTTGCGCCAACAATTACTACGGCGAAACTTGCCAAGCTTGCGTATGATCGTGGCGTGATCTGGTGTTGTGCCGCCGGAAATCAAGTTAAAGCTGTTGTAGCACCCGCAGTTTTTCCGGGTGCGATTGCTGTAGCGGCGTCCAATCCTCTTGATGAACCCTGGACAAGGCTCAAGTCGTGGAGACACGGTCGACATTACAGCCCCCGGTCAAGATGTATACATACCGATTTGGAATAAAAACAAGGAAGAAGATTTTTCCTACGGCAACGGAACAAGTTATTCAGCGCCCCATGTTGCAGCGGCTGCGGCCTATTGGCTCGCTAAACATCATGATGCATTAAACGCGCCAGAATATGCCGGCTGGAAGAGAGTTGAGGCTTTCCGGCAAGCACTCTACGCGTCGGCCCGGGATAAGAAAAAATTGCCAAGAGGATTTGGCAAAGGTTTTTTGGACGTAGAAAAACTCTTAAGCATTCCATTGACCCCTGCCAGGAAATTACAATATGCATACAACCATTACAATGAAAATGCATTTCTGGCAACGCTTCAGGGATATGCAGAATTGGTTAAATCATTGTGGAACTCCTTACATGGCATGTTTGGTAGCAGTCGTAACGAGGCGATTTTTTCTGCACCATCGTTAAGTCCTTTTTCCCAGGCACTGGAAAAAACATTGCCGAGGATAGAATTCAAGGCTACAGAATCTGGCGCAAACTACCAGTTGGAAGATCTACGATCGCGTTACAACGAGGTCAATAACGTTATCTTAAAATCCATTAAATAATCCAAGCCATGAAAAATACTTTTGATTTTCATTTTCATCTTTTATTCAAACATTATATGACCGAAGGGTTTGACCCGAAGGACAATG
Organism: uncultured Bacteroidota bacterium; assembly: GCA_963813425.1. Taxonomy (GTDB): domain Bacteria; phylum Bacteroidota; class Bacteroidia; order Cytophagales; family Cyclobacteriaceae; genus Chryseolinea. The sequence continues at coordinate 123,254 of CAWEZB010000017.1, read as the reverse complement.
TAACAACCAGCGGCATCGCTAAAATTTTGAACGAAGTGATGGGGGGAACGTTTGACAGCCAATCATCGCCCAAACAAATATCAGAAAGCAGCTTGTTTGTAGGCGTGACAAGTATTCTTAGCATGGAGCACGCATTTGTAAATCGTATCTCGAAATTAGCACAGACACTTCCTTTTAGGTGGGCCTATGTCGACAAAATCAAAAATGGAGAAACCAGTTATTACGATGATTTCAAAGTGCAAGTAGAAGAATGCTTGAATGCTCACGAATGGTTGAAGGGCGACCCATTCAACATAGATTTTTTAAACCGCCGAGATGACGTGTGGAATGCGAAGACACTCGCTGATATTGAAACTAGTTTAACTAAGGGAGACAGGCGCTATTTTGCTTTCTCTATTGAGGGGGGCCATAACCTATCCAACGCGCCGATCCACCAAAATATTCCTTCACTCAATCCAGAACTTCAACTACGGGCACTTCAGGACCGGACGGATGTGGACTTTATATCCATTAATCTTTGCCACCTGAGCTACATCCCTGAACAAACGCTCGGGGGATTTTGTCAGGGTTTAAATAAAATTACCAATCTTGCTTTTAAAAGTGAAGACTTTTGTCCTAAAGCAACGCTTGGGATAACAGAGCGAGGCAAGAAAGTTATCCAACAAGCTTTAACCCATCAAACGAAACCTGTCCTAATCGATGTAAAGCACATGAGTGTCTACTCGCGTTTTCATTATTATCGCATTCGTGAAAAACTAATTACTGAATTTCCGGATGTTTCCAGGCTACCCGTTATGACGTCGCATACAGGGTTTTGCTTTAGGACCCTCGGCGATTTTATTCGCAAAAAATCGTTCCGTTCAACGACGGAAACGAGTGACGGCCATACGGTCACGCTAATTGAAAGTGAAAATATTCGAATTGGCAAAACAGATGACCTCATTAACAAAGGGCTTTTCGGCAATCCCTGGACGATTAATCTATTTGATGAAGAGATTACGGAGATTATGAGAAGCAACGGGATGATCGGAATAAGTTTGGATCAGCGGATTCTGGGTGCTGCAGGAATTCTTCCTGACAGCATTCGCGATCCACATTTTGAAGGCGAAATTATTGCACAGCCAGAGTGGGAAAGGATGTTCAGAGATGGTCAACTACCTACGGTCGAACGACTGCTGGAAGGACTTGCACCGTCGCGAGAGGAGAGACATGCCATGATCTTATGCTTGCATCTGATTCATGCCGTTAGAGTCGGCTACGCCACACTTGCATGGTCGGAAGACGCATCGCCTTGGGATCACCTTTGCATAGGCTCGGACTTCGACGGTCTCATAAACCCTATTAATGTTGTGTCGAACGTCACGGATGTTCACACGCTTAGAGACCATCTTTTACAATATCTTCCGCAGGCCGAGAAAACACTGCCATTTTATCAAGACACCAAAGCGCTTAAGCGATTGGAGAATGGCGCTATCGACAGAAATTATATGGAAGCTGTCGTTGACAAATTTATGTTTAGTAATGGGGTAAAGTTTATTGCGAGATTCTTGAGTAACTGGAGCTAAAAATAGTTCGAAGTTTGAAGTTTGAGGTTCGAAGTTAACACACAAGTAAAGCTGTCTGCTGTGTGCTGTAAGCTGTCCGCTATTAGCCTTAGTCTCGATGCACGCACATTGTTGTTCGCACACCTTAGCTTTCTACTTTCAGCTTTACGCTTTACACCTGTTAAAAAGGTTGCTTCGAAAAGGCATGTCCTTAAACCTTTTCGAAGCAACCTGTGATGTAAACGACCACGCCCTCTCAATAGGGACTATTAGTCACTGTAAACATGCGCGGTGCGCTCGTTAGTTGTCCTTCAGCATTTAAATTAATGGTATAATCACCATCTGCTAAATTCTCTGGAACGAGAACATTTATTACACCGTCTCCGACGTGAGTAATCTCGGCAGAGACCGAACCGAACGTAACGAAGTTGTATGAACTTGTAGGACCAAAATTTTCTCCAAAAATGGCAACCGTGGATCCCGGCGCACCGGCATTAGGATAAATAGAACGAATTGCTGCCGCTGTCGAGGGGTCAGGCAGAAGGAACGTTAGTAGTAGCAGGACCTGGATCGGTGTCGTCGCATGCGGTCATTAATAATGCTACAAGTGTTAAAACGAGGGCGATTTGCTTTTTCATAGTTGTTTGTATTTAGAGGTTAATTGTTTTGAAAATCCTGAATAGTAAGTCGAATGTTTAAAATGTGAGCTAAAGGGCAGACACAACGGTTTCACCAGTGTTCATTGAACGAAAACATTGATTTTCCTGTCAACCTTGGTTTTGTCCTGGCGCATGTCCTCTCCGTTGTGGAAGCCACGGGTGTGGTTAATTGATTTTCCATTTTGTGAGTGGGTCTGATTCTCATATAAGAGAAGCGCATTTTTACTCCAGTTCTTTTTGAGCCTTACCAATACGTCCAAGGGATTTTGAACCTTCTCCATGGAAATTTTCAGAAAATCGACATACTTTTTTTGGAACGTCTTTCCGAATTGACTTGCCCATTGACCGCTTGGGTCATCGATGTCATGGCCCATAGAAGTTCTTGCTGGCATGTTGGTGTAATGCTCCTTGTGGAACTCCAAATAGCTGGCAAGATTTGGCACCTGATATTTTACGTGACCTAATTCGTGGGCTAAGACCAGGAGAGCCCTTCGAACAATCCAGACTTTGACAGATACCGTGAACTTGCCATATTCCGATTGATAGGCATCTTTATCATCGCTCGACTGGTCAATATAGGTTAGTCCCCAGGCTTTGACACTGGTAGCGTCAACAGGAACAAACTTGACGTAAACATCCACCGGTCTGCCTAGGCGGTCACTAATGGTATCGATTTGCGCGTACAACTCAGGCGCTATTGTTTTGAATTGACTCAACAAACCTTCGGTGAGGTCGTAATAGGCAACGTGGTCTACTAAGGTTGCGATCGTAGATTGAATCTTGCGTCGCTGCGCAGGTGTCATACTCTCATCGTCGAGAAGCCTTGCACGCAGGATCGTGAGCGATTGTTTCGTGCCTGAAATATTCTTTTCATAACCATTTTTGATTTCACCAAAAACTGCATGGCATGTGAGAATGAACATCAGGATGTGCAAGCAATAATTTCTTATCCTATCACCTATCGCCTGTTGGTGGAGCATCAAAAGGAATGTCTATTGATTCAGGTTCCCTTTTTTCGAAGTGTTGGAAATTTTTCATGGGGTTATTTTTTTTAGCCCGCAACGTTATTGTTATGGGCCGGCAACATCTTAGTCGTGATAGAATTTGCCAAGGGAAACAACACTCTTCATTTTTTTACCTTTTTTCCGAAAACAGGGATGGTTCGAAAACAGGGATGACGAAAAATCTTGCTTAACATTCGGGGTCCGACGCCCCACATGAAATTGTTTATAAGGAAAACTCGCCAGAAGAGTTGCCCATTGATCCAAGCCTTCAAATCGAGCGACTGGTTCGAGTCATTGGTTCGGTGAGATCGAGACTCGAAATGTGATGTTCGAAGTTCCCTCGTAAACGGTACGGAGTCCTCGGAGACTTACCTAATATGCTCTTCGTAGAATTAGAATTGTATCGATGACATCAAGAATTATCGAAGGAAATATTGCTGTACCAAACTATCAGATCGATTGTACTTTGTTGTTGACTTATTGAGCGCAGAGATTTCTGTAATGCCCTTTGGATGACAGAATTTTCCCGAGATCCTTTCTACCTATGTGTAGTTATCGTAAAAAAAGAAATAGTTGCTTCGAAACAGCCTGACCCAAGCCATTACGAAGCAACCAGTACTGCAAAGTTTAGCAACCAATCAATGTTGGCTGTTAGTGATTGTAAACATCTGAGCTGCTCTTCTTGCCTGCCCATCAGAAGTTACATTAATTTCATAATCACCATCTGGTAAATTTGGAACGCGAACAGTCAGCACGCCGTAGCCAACGTGTGTAATCTCGGCGGCAGATGAACCGAACGCGACGTGGTTATCCGAAAATTCAGGGCCAAAATTTGCTCCAAGAATGGCCACCGTCGTTCCCGGTGCCGCAGCATTGGGATGAATGGAATAAATTAATGGTTCTGGTTTGGCATTAGTTTGAGTCGGAGGCAGCGGGCCTAGGACGTACGGGATTCTCATCGTCGCAGGCTGAAATTAGCAATGCTGCGAGTGTTAATACGAGGGCGATTTGTTTTTTCATATGATTGTATTTAAAAGTTAATTGTTTGAAATTCTTATTGAAGCAGCCAAAGCTGAAAGCGTATGGCCAAAGAGCCGATACAACGGTTTCACTGGTCACACAAATAGTATCAATTTGCGCGTACAGGTCTGGCGCGATAGTCTTGAATTGAGGTGCTATGTTGCTACCAGCGAGAAAGATTACACGTAGGATTTTGAGCCCGTCTTCCGTGGCCAAAACATTTTTTGCATAGAAGTTTTTGAATTTGCTGACAACTGCATGAGCCTGTAAGAACGAACATCAAAATGTACAGGCAATAGTTTCTTATCCTATCGGCCACGTTTAGATTGTGTGATGGAGCCTCTGAACCCGCCAACGTTTGTTTATATCTTTTTAGGGCGTCTACCATCGCGGCTTTTACTTTCAGATCCTGACGCATCAACGGAAATGTCTATTGATGCAGGCTTTCCGTTTTTGGAAGTATTGCAAGTGTTTCATAATAGTACGTTTTTGCTTTTTGAATGGTCTTACATCGACCTGGCAACATCTTAGTCGTGGGGGGAAGTAGCCAGGGGAAACAACACCCTAAGTTTTTTTCCTTTTCTTCACACATATAGCGTTGAAATTTTTGTTAAATTCAGAGGGCTGATGCTTCCGCTGCACATCTGTTCACCCAAGCATGAAACTGTTTATAAGAAAGACCCGCACTGAAGAGTTGTTACTGATGACAGACCTTCAGGCTGGCGGGGCACAACGGCGCCTGGCAGAGAAGAACCTGTATGAGCGTTTTATGTATCTGGTGCAGCACGGTATGCGCAACTACCGTATAAGCGAAGACGACAGCGTCAGCGCATATTCCGATACGATATTAAGCGTGATCAACAATGTAGTGGGGGGGCGATTTGAAGGGCGATCTTCCCTGAAATCTTACATTTTTCAAATTTTTATGAACAAATGTGTTGACGTCGTTCGAAAAAAAACGACTAATAGACATACCTTATATGACAACGACGTGATCGACCACCTTACACGGACATTGCCTGACAAGGCACGAAATATCGTGCAGCAGCTTATTGAAATAAACGAGCAAACCTCCCTGATGGAGAAGATCACGGCACTTGGGGGAAAAATGCAGACAGTTGCTGTTGCTTTTTGAGGACGGCTATACGGACAAGGAGATCGCTGTTCAGATGGAATATAATACGCCGGAAGTAGTCAAAACAACAAGGCTGACGATGCCTTGAAAAACTAAGGGAGAAAATGATTCCCCCTGTCACGAAGCATGACTGAGCTTGAATACATAGAACGATATTTTCTCGGCAACCTGAGCGCAGGGGAAAAGGAAATATTTGAAAGACGCTGCGAAGGCGATCCGGACTTTGCGCGGGAGGTCAGCCTGTATATCACGATGCGGGCAGGACTCAAGCAGACACTGATGGATGAAAAGAAGGAGGAGTTCAGCAAACTCTATCAGAACAGGGACTCGAAACCGATGCCGGTTTTAACGCCGTGGAGTTCAGGAGTAATGTGGTATGCAGTCGCTGCGGCTGCCTGTTTGCTCATTTTTTTGTCGTGGATGTTATTCCTGAGATCTGATTCGCCAAAACAACTGGCCGAAGGGTATGTGAAAGAAAACCTTGGCAGTCTCTCGGGAACCATGTCAAGCGTACATCCGCTCATTGCGCAAAACGGATCTGATAGTCTTCAGCAGGGTATCGCGGCATACAATGCAAAAGACTACAACAAAGCGGAAGGTATATTTCGTGAGTTGTCTAAAAACAAGAAGTACGTGGTGGAAGCGACAAAAGATCTTGGACTGACCTTTCTTGTACGTCAACAGTACAATAACGCACTGGAACAGTTCGATGCATTGTCGGACAACGATAGTCTTTATGCTAACCCCGGTCCTTTTTATAAGGCCGTCACACTGATGCAACGTTCAGGGCCGGGAGATGAGGAAGCGGCAAAATTAATTTTGCAAGATGTAGTGAGGAAACAGCTTCCCGGTCACAAGGTTGCTTCCGGCTGGTTACGCCGTTGGTGAGTTATTTATGTAAACCGATTATATGAAAAAAACCCTCCTCTCCCTTCTGGCTGTGGCGTGCATTGCTGTTGCGTCGCAGATGATTTCCTGCACCACTCAAGTTTCAACCTGTCAGATTCGATGAACCAGGCCCCTTGGTCGCATGGGTTACGATAGTAACCGTTACCGGCTTAACGAAATCATTGTGATGTTTAAGAATCCGCCAACGACTGCGGATGTAAATAAGCTCAAAGCTAAGATACAGGAAGCGTATTGACCCGCGACGATCAAACAACGAAAATGCAATTCGTGCAATGCATATGTCGAGTTGTGGCACGCTCCCAATATGCATTCAAGCAATTCACGCGGATGGAATCGCCGAGCGGCCGGAAGCTCCCAGAGGACTCAAAGGGAGTCGGCGAAGATCAACTCGCGTACTATTCACTAAATTTTATGCAGAACATTGAGATGGACTCGCTGGCAAATTTTCAGGACTTCGACTCTATAGTCTTACACACGTGAGAACGACACAAAGGCAAGGAGGTTATTCGCATTGCAGTTCTCGATACCGGCATTGACACCGACAGAATTATTAACACAAGTTATCGTTGGACCAACCAACAGGAAATATCCGGATCGAAAAGCGAAGACGATGACAACAATTGTTACAACGACGACACCTTTGGCTGGAATTTCGTTGATAACAATAATAACGTAAGAGATCACAACGAAGGTCTTCACGGAACGTTGGTGAGTCATTATATCATTAATGAATTTGCCGCGTCGGACAATAACGCTGTGCAGATAATGACCCTGAAAACACACGACAAGCACGGACACGGCGATCTCTTCGCCGAGCATTTGTGCGATTCATTATGCCATGGAAAACGAAGCCAAATTATCAACGCAAGCTGGGGATTCTATTATTATCAGGATGGTCCACATCCCTATCTCGATAACCTTATCACCCAGGTACTGCGGAAGAAAGGAATACTGTTTGTTGCCGCGGCCGGTAACAAGATCGACCAAGTGACAAGATGCCAGTGACGCATACCTTGATACGCACGGCGTCACTTTTCCGGATAGCTTACCTCAGAAACCTTCAGTACCATAATTTTTATCCAGCCTGCCTGAGCCAGAAGACAATAATGTGGTAACTGTCACCACTGCAGATAAACTAAGGTTAGCCCTACGCAGAACTATTCGCGCATGTACGTGGACATGGGCGCTATTCCAGATGATCTCAACGCGATGAGCTTCATACTACCATTTCACCCTGCCGCTTCCCCGGTCCCGTAACGACTATCAGTGGCTCGTCGTTTGCGGCTCCCATCGTGACCGGAAGAATTGGTGCATCTTACCAAAGTCTTCTTATGTGTCCAACATTGACAAGAGGGACGTGTTCAATCATATGGAATCCGTCGCGTTGACCAAGCGGTCATCGTTGCTACAACCGAGATATAAGGAACGGACGCATTACACCGCACAAGTAGAAATATTGACTGGTCAATGAAACGAATTATTCTCTCGTCATGTGCGTATTAATTACGTTTTTGTTCTCATCTGGGGTTGCTGCTTTTTCGCAATGCCGCCCTTCGCCGCAAGCCTGGCTAGACGAGATTAAGTCAATAGAAAACAGCGAAGCGGCGAACGCAGAAAAAATCTCCGACCTGCTTTCATTGAAGTTGCTTTACCAAAAATGCGGCGGTCAGCACGATAGCGTATATGCCGTACTGATTCACCGCCTCGGAAATTTTTACATGCGACAAAACGCATACGAACAGGCGATCCAATATACCAGGGAAGCAGTATCGATCAACAACAGTCACACTCGACTTGCGCAACGATCGTTTCTAGCTCATTCCTATTTCAATCTTGCATTGATTTACGACAGAATTAATCTTCAGGCAGATTCACGGAAGTACTTTGACAGCTGTATCCAGGTGGCGAGTCACTACCCGGAGAAAACATTCATCGCGCTTTTAGCTTTTGAGAACAGGCATTTTCTTTTTTTCAGTCGGGCGACTATCAGAAGAGCATCGATATTGCCGACAAAGGAATTTTGACAGCCGTTCGCGAGAAAGATGTGTTATCTGAAGCCTTGCTGCTCATGCAAAAAGCGCAAGCGCAACTGGAGTTGAACGAGCTTGTTTCCGCTGAGCAAAATGTGCAACGCATGATCAGCCTTCTCGAGCACGGAGAAGGTGTGTCCGAATACCTGGCGAATGCATATTCGGTTTACGGAAAACTGTTGATCAAAAAAGGGAAACTGGCAGACGCTGTAGCGTATTACAAGAAAGCGGCGACCGAGAACCGCAAGAATGAACAATGGGAACAGTATGCCGACGACCTTCAGGATCTGGGACTTCTTTACGATAAGGATTTGGGCGACCCGGTCAATGCAATTTCCTGTTATCGTGAGGCCATAGAACTGGCCAAACAACTTCGTGCCGTTGACCGGCTTGCCGCACTTTATAACAATATGGGTGCGCTGAATTGGCGGCAAAAGAAATACCGGACAGCCTTGGCTTACTACCAAAAAGGCCTGGCGGAAATGACTTACCGTCCGGCAGACACTGCGTTTACCGCCGTAATACCTTTGCCGGCGTTACAAATGACCACCGAATGACCATTTTGTTTCTACGTTGCTGGCGAACAAGGGAGAATCTTTACTAGCACTTTACCAGGACGAGCGCGATCCGTCTTTGCTTCAACTCGCCCTGAAAACATTCCGGCTTACCGACAAGATGGTCGACCAGCTTCGATGGAAACAAGTCGACGAAAGGTCGAAGCTTTACTGGCGCGACTATACGCGAAAGTGGTGTTATGAGAACGCGATCGAAACGTGTTACCAACTGAAAGACGCGGAAAGTGGTTTTTATTTTTTTGAGAAAAGTCGTTCTGTATTGCTAAGCGATAAGTTGAATGAGCTTGGCGCGCAACGCGGCTTATCATCTGCAGACCTTGAACAGGATCAACAGCTTCGCGTCAGCAAATTTTCGTTTGAAAAGCAGTTGTTGGGTTTAGATGAGCAAGATTCGGCTTACGCGGATAGTGAAGCAAAAATATTTTGAATCGAAGGAAAAACTGGAACATTTCATCCTTGGCCTTGAAAAGAAATATCCTTCGTACTATCACTATAAGTACGACACAGCGTCACCATCCCTGGATGCTTTCCGGCACGAGGTCCTTCATGACGATGTCTCATTGGTGAGTTACTTCACAACGTCCTCTTTTGTGTATGCTTTAGCGGTCACCCCCGACGGTATTCAATTTGAAAAGATTGCCTATGATGACTATCACAAGGACGCAGTGCGTTTCCTGGCATTTTGCGCAGACAAGGAGGCGCTCAACGCAGATCATGACAGCTACGTACGATTGGCCAACAAGATATACGAAAAGTTGTTTGCTCCTTTGAAGATCACCACCGCCCGGCTCATTATTTCTCAGGACGATCATTTCATCCCGTTTGAGGCTTTGATCCCTGATCCTGCGGCACCATCGGATTATTTACTCAAGCAGTATGCGATTACTTACACTTACTCCGTGGGTTATCTGATGCAGAACAGAAATAAAATGAGGGGCAGAGATTCCTGGCTTGGCGTAACTCCCGTTAAATTTGCATCTTCCTTGAATGTTCCTTCGTTGTTAGGAGCAGATCAATCGTTGAAGAACATTGGCGCTAATTTCTCGTCCCCCAATTTTTTATTGGAACAAAAAGCCACAAAACGGGAGTTTCTCCGTGAACTTCCGTCCTATACCATTGTTCACCTTTACTCGCACGCGAGAGCGGACAGCACGGGCACTGAACCTGCTCTTTATTTTTATGATTCCCTGCTAACTTTATCAGAACTTCAAACACTCGATAAATTGCAGGCACGGTTGATCGTACTCACAGCTTGTGAAACGGGCGCGGGAAAACAAATGAAGGGTGAGGGAGTTTTCAGCCTGGCGAGAGGTTTTGCTGCGGCAGGTATTCCTATCAACAGTCACTACGTTGTGGGAGATCGACGAAAAAGCCACTTACCAGCTCACCGAGTTGTTTTACAAATATCTTCAGGAAGGCAATGCCGGAGATGTGGCGATTCAAAAAGCAAAGCTCGAATTCATCGCGAGCAATGACGTCGAGTATGCACTTCCCTACTACTGGGCGCCCACAATTTTAATTGGTCAGACAGGCGTGCTGCAGAAAGGTCCAGGCATGGCAATGATGCTGACCTATGGTTTCGTCGGTATTGCACTGATCGTTGTGATCGGGATCTTTATTCGAAAACGAAATTCAGATGCCAAACGAACTACCAAAGCGATTTAATGTAAAAAGGAAGTACAACTATTTTCCACAGGATCATATCGTCATTCCCATTACTGGGCACCAATGCCCATGGCCAACAAGCTTAACCTGATACAAGTTGTATTGTGCCGTTGGCAACCATTAGATAATTTTTCGACGGATAATAGGGATCACAAACAAAAAAGGTCAATAGCGTCGTCCCGGCCTTAATCTTAGGAGGCAACAGATGCCGCCTAAGCTTTCAATTTCCTCGTCAGCGTGCTTGCGAAGAACACCGAGACCTTCGTTCAGGTAAGTGCGCTTTCGACTGAACCTTTAGTAAGCAGGACGTCAACTTGCCCGTTGTTGTCGAAGTCGGCTGCATACACGAAGTGTATGCACCGGAAACGTCCGTGACAAGAATATTTTTTTTCTTTGAACTTTGTCGAATGAATCAACTCGGTAAAAGTGTGCGCCCTGTCCGGCATATCAAAATCACCATCTTCATTCCCAACACTGCCGCGGGCTCTTCCGAAAGTGAAAAAAAAATGTAAATGTTGTTTCCCTCGCGAAATTCTTTCGCGACTAAGATGTTGCCGCCAAATAACAATGCCGTTGCGGCTTAGAACTCTCAATAGAAAAATACCCCTATGAAAATTTGTGGCAGGGCAGAATGTAACACCAAGGTTGGCGAGAAAATCAATGTTTTCATTTAGTAACAATAATGAAACCGTTGGGCTGGCCTTTCATTTAGTCATTTTGAATCATCTCTATTCAAGAAAGAATCAAATCTTTTATGGAGGCTTGTTAGAATTTTCCAAAGAATCAAACGAGTAATTGCATGAATCGATGATGGTAGATTTTGCGATGTATGAAATTCAAATTTGATCATGTCACTGAAAAACAGAACCTCTCTGTTTACCGGGTCATGAACATTAAATCCTATAAAAACAATTAACACTATGACAGCACCCATAGAAGGATATTTCATGGATAACCTCCATTCGGAAAAAACCACTTACAAACAAGAAAGTAAACGCCTAACTGCAAAAGTCGATGCGCCGCGGTGGCTCACGAATTTTGATGCCTACGACACCTTAAATGAAATTAATGATCAGGGGGGAAGTTTCCTTGACGTGGGCTGCGGTACTAATGTTATTGGAGCCTCAATTGCAATCAAATACCCGCAGATAAAGGTTACAGGTGTCGATATCAACGAGAAAAGAATTTCCGCTGCTGCGAAGACTTGGAAGAACTTACCGAACATCAATGCCGTGCCCGCAATGGCCACTGCCCTGCCATTTGCAATGAATCGTTTTGACTTCGTTCATTCGAGATTTCTTTTTGAATATTTAGACTCGAAGGCGGAGACCGCATTGAGAGAAATGTTCAGAGTTTGCAAACGTGACGGTACCGTTGTAGTTCAGGATATTGATGAAAATATGGTTAACCACACCGGAATGGACCCTGAATTGTTTCAGGACCTCATGTACATAGTCGAAAGACTAAAATCGGATCATGTCTTTGACCCGTATATGGGATCAAAGTTAGAATCCATGTTTCTGCAAAATGGGTTTGTGAACGTGAAAGTCGACAAAAGACCATATCACAACTGCAACGGCGCTGCTAATTCGGATTTCATGCAACGGGAAACCAAGAAATTGAACAATCTAATGCCCGTTTTACATAAAATATTCAATGACTATCAAAAAGCAGTTGAGATAAAAGATAAATATCTGCGGCATTTGGCGGATCCACTCACATCGACCCATTCTCAAATCTTTACCGTACACGCCGTTAAGCCCTCGATTACTTACGAAACAAGACGCATCAATGACCATTATGTGAAGATCGACAAAGAAGAAAATAGTCACGTAACGGTACGGCCGGAGGACTTTATTATATTCCTCTTGAAGAAAGAAGAAGAACTTCAACGTAAGTTGGTTGCCACTAGATTTGATACTGATGGCCACCTGATCCTATCCTGTTATATTCAGCCATTGGATGTCATGCAGAACATTTATGCGTTTAGAGGCGTCGCCAGTAGCGGTCATTTTGGAACAGTTGCATTTATTAATCGTTTCCTGCAACAAAACCAAGACTTGACGCTTATTACGAAAGTTACCGATAAGAAAACAGTTAAATCCCTTCAAGGACTAAACTTCAAGGTATTCGACGATTCCAATGGTGGATTTCGTGCCTTTAAAAGTAACTACGGAAACCTCCTTCAACTATATATTAAAGAGCCTTGGAATCGTAAGTCAGAAGAAGATTATATTCGTGAGAACGCCATCTTCTGCATAAAGGAACGCCGTGATAGAAAACAATAGCGGTGCTCTGCAATTTTTAGCGTGAGGTCGTCGGGAAAAAAGTTTCTACTCAATTCAGCGTAGTTTGAGGGTCTTGACTTCAGCGTCGTTGATGCCAAAAATAATTTGGTCGCCGATTGGAATAATACTTCTCACGTCACCAACAACGTTCAATCCCGAGCGCGGTTGAGGCAAGTAGGAAAAATTTCCAGCACCATCGTTAAGCAAAACCAATCCTCTGTTGGCATCTGAGTTCCCCACCCGAACCCTCGCCTTAGATTCATTCCCTCCCATAACCACGTCGTGATCGCCGTCTTTGTCAACGTCCACAGAAGCAAAGGCGTATATAGGCGAGAATTGCACTTCAACCGGAAGATCTTTCATCTTGAAACTACTTCCCAGATTTTCAAAATACATCGTACTCAACACCTCCGCTTCAAGTTTTGTAGCATTCTGCAATTCCTCCTTTTTGAAAATTGTTTCCATCGTCGCGTTCGAATATTGAGTGTAGTCTGTAAATCTCGGCTTGAGAAAAGCCACCTGACCTAAAGCTTCATCGCGGCTGGCATAGGGAAAAGATTGTTCGCCGATATAGTAACAAAAGAATGGATCAACTTGACCATCCATGTTAAAATCCTTATACACTAAAGTAGCCGGATGAGTGGACGACACTCGAAACTGATTGTTCAACCCATAATTTCCCGCCATAAAGTCTACATCTCCATCCTTATCAAAATCTTCTGCAACTATACAATTCCACCATCCTTTGGTGGATGTTGAAATCCATTTGTCCGACGCATCCACCAGCTGCTTGTTCGTATTGATAAATATTTTAATTGGCGTCCATTCACCTGCTACAATTAAATCTTGCGTTCCATCTTTATTAACATCGGTTGCAACTGCATCACAAACCATCCCCAAATTTGGCGATGGGAAATGTTGCGTTGTCTTATCCGTAAAATTTCCCTTTCCATCATTTATTAACACAATACTCTGCGGCGCTATTGGATAGCTTCCAGGTGTCAGCCGCGTTCCAATAAATAAGTCAAAGTCGTTATCATTATCAACATCAAGGGGAACCACACAAGAGCCTGCAAGTTTTTCTTCCGGTAGGCTGGAAGTTGAGCGTGTGAAATTTGACCGGCCATCGTTCAGATATAAACGGTCCTGAAGCAAGGGATCTTTTTCAGTAAAGAGGTATCCACCACTTACTACATATAAGTCCAAATCGCCATCCTGATCGGCATCAAAAAAGATAGCGTCTTCATCTTGAAAATCTTTATCTTTTTCAAATGCTGAGTTCCTTTTAGCTTTAAATGACCCACCTTGTCCTTGCAAAAACAATGCACCGGGTTGATGTCTCGCACCACATATGTAAATGTCTTCGAGATCATCACCGTTCACGTCGCCCTTTGCCATTTTCGGGCCGGAGTAAGAGTACATCTTGGGAAGTAACAATTGTCGTTTGAAATCATTGGTATCAACCGCGTCATGCTTCCATTCCAATACATTAGTCTCCTCAAACAGTGGCTTTACAACGGTAGGGTAAGCGTAAATTGTTTCTGCGTCTTCATATCGTGGCGTTATCGTATTCTTTGCAGAAACATTCTTCATTAACTCCGTCTTGTTATCAGGCCAAACAATTCGAATCGAGTCAACTGCGCTTTGATTTGATAAACCAAATGTCAATGGCACATACATGGATGATTGAAATCCTCTGACCGAAGAAAACTGTTGATATTGAACGTCACCTGAGTCATATACGATTACCTTTGTCCCTTCAATTATCTTTCTAGGATTGGATTTTCGAAGATCAACTTTCAAAAAATTAGCATTCCTATTTTCGCTGGCTGTATTTCTATAAAGAACAGATTTTTCATTCATGGTATTGATTAGCAGATCCAGGTCTCCGTCATTATCCAGGTCAGCATAAGCTGCGCCATTCGATTTGAACAATCTGGAGATGCCCCACTCTTCTGATTTTTTTGTAAACGTCAGGTCACCATTATTCTTAAAAAGAAAATTGCCGACCTGAATTGAAGGCATTTGACCAATTATTTGGTTTACATCCGGTTGAATACCCGTCTGACGGGATTTGAGCCTCTCATCAACCGTATACTTCAGAAATTGCATGTTGGTATAATCCTTTTCATATCCATTGCTGATAAAAAGATCTTTCCAACCATCGCCGTCAAAATCGGCAAACAATGAAGACCAACTCCAATCTGTGTTTGAAATTCCCATCAGCTGGCCGATCTCGGAAAATGTACCGTCTCCGTTATTTAGCTGTAACATGTTACGCATCGATTGGTGATGAAACCCAGAATTGATGAGTATCCTGTATTTATCATAATTATCATCTCCAGACGAAAGTTTAATGCGTTCATTACTTTCAGGAAGCATGTCGAGCGTAAAAATATCTGGCAGTGCATCGTTATTTACATCGGCTATATCAGAACCCATAGAAAAAAGCGAGACATGCCCTGTGGCTTCGCGTATCACATTCTTAAACGTTCCGTCCTGATTATTTATATAGAGATAATCTTCCTCGTTAAAGTCGTTGGATACATATACATCGGGCCATCCATCGTCGTTAATATCGGAGACGGCCAATCCTAAACCAAAGCTCAAAAGATTATTAATGATGCCTGCCTTTTCAGAAACATCGCTGAACTTGCCTTGATTATTTTGATAAAGCTTACTTTGAAATTTAGATCCTTTTTGCTTTTTAAAATTCACCAGCATATTGTTGAATCCGGCATACTTCGGCAATGAATGATTCAATACAAAAAGATCGAGATCTCCATCTTTGTCGTAGTCAAAGAAAGCAGCATGGGTTGAATACGAATTATCTGCAACGCCAAACTCATCCGCTTTTTCTGTAAAAGTCAGATTACCATTATTTATGAAGAGAAGATTTTTCCGTAGCACTGAATCGGCCATTGCAGACCGGCACACATAGATGTCCAACCATCCATCCTGGTTTACATCAGCCATTAGCACACCAGTCTTCCAGCCTCCTGCCGCCGTGACCCCTGCCTTCTCCGTAATATCTTCAAATTGAAAATCTCCTTTATTTAGATAGAGTCGGTTGGGTACACTATTTCCCGAAAAATATACATCCTCTAAACCATCATTATTAATATCGCCCACGGCAACACCGCCACCGTTGAAATAATAGGGATAATTCAAAACATGATTTTCCTGATCCTGAATTACTTTGTTTTCGAAATCAATACCCGTGGTTTCCGCAGGTTGCTCTTCAAAAAGCTTTTGTTCAGTTTTTTTTGAACAACTGAAAACAATGAATGGAGCAAGGATAACGCAAATTATTCTAAGCATAAATTCAGGAAAGGCAGTATCCAATCTTAAGTAAAAGATAATCTAAATCAATTGTTCGAAATATTCTAGCACTGGAAACCGTTAGCATAACAAAAGGGTCAGATTTAAGTACGAGGTACGAAATACAAGGTACGCACCTCGTAAACTCGTCCTTCGCACTTAAATCCGACCCTGTTGTTTATCTAAATGAATTTCTTCTCTTACAACGTCTATCAATGCGTATCCCACCAGAGCGGAGTTGTTATATTATCCGGTCCGTTAAGCAACGTTTCTTCAGCTACTCGAACCGCCGCTTCATTGGATACTTTCTCATCATTGATGAAAGGAATCCTCCGGATCCAATTCGTAGCTGGACTGGCTGGTGTAGAAGGCAGATCCGGGTTGTCAGAGTTTGCAACTGGATAAAGTTTAAGCGCTCCGCTGCGTCTGATGTCTGCCCAGGCCTCCACGCCTTCCGGATATAGTGCTAACCATTTTTGTAGTGTGATCTGTTCTTTCTGTACATCCGGTGATGCGCCAAAAACAACTGGCACATCCGTTAGCGGCGGCGAATTGAGAAAATCGCCAGGTGCAACAGGAGTTTTTGTGCTGCTGATATAGGCATTAATTACAGCATCACTTGTAATACCCCATTGAAGCATTGAATTCCGGATACCCTTTTCATAATGAGATTTTGCCGTTCCACCACCCATGTTCCAACCTAACAAAGCACCTTCTGCTTTCAGAAAGTCTGCTTCCGCAGTTGCCATCACATTTGACGACGTCTCCAGACCCGTGACTTGAATTCCAACGATCACCATGGTGCGAATTGGCATCCGCCTTATTAAGAGGAGCTGCCATATCTGCTGATGTAAGGCCATTCCGTAAGCCTTCATAATCACCAGTCGTTTTAGAAGGAAGAAAATAGATGGGCATGCGTGGGTCTGCATATCCTTTTAAAACAGACTCCATCGACTGCGCTCATCCTGAATTCGTTCCAATCCATAATAGCCAAACCATTAAAATCATCGCCTTTTTTGGTTCTTATTATGAGGGCATCATCACCAGGACTGGTCGTAAGCGTGCCGGACGCGGCAGCTTTTTCTCCTTCTGTTTTAGCCCGTGCAGGCTCCACGTTGGATATTCTTACCGCCAAACGCAAGCGAAGGGTATTTGCAAATTTTTTCCATTTGTCAAGGTCACCAGCATAGATCAGATCAAAATCCGAAAACGCATTGCCTCCTGGAAATTTATCCAACGTACTGATAGCGCTATCCAGCCTTAGAAACATGTCATCATAGATCACATCCTGAGCATCATACGGAACACCAAGCGCAGCAATACCAGCACTCTTATAGGGAACTGGGCCCCATGTGTCAGTCAAACGGTGAAATGTGTAAACCCACCAAACATTAGCAACCGCATGTTCAGCAGATTCAACCTCCGTTTCAGCTAAAATTGTCAGCAATTGTGGAACGACTTCGGTATAAATGGGATTCCATGCTGCACGTATCCAATCCATTCGGATCACCAGGCGGTCGGAAGGAAAATACGTCGTTGTATTGGCAAAGTACTGGCAATATTGGTCGTGAAAAAGATTTTGTGCTATCTGATAGTTCCAACCATTATTTGTTGCCGTGGACTGGGCCTTTGAAAAAAGAAACGGTATCTGGGAAGGTCCTAACACCGAAATCTTATTCGTATTGGTGTTGATTTCGTCATAATCATCGGTACACGACATGGCCAAAACGATGCTACACAAAAGTGCAACACTGCCGAATTTTTTTAGAATGAATATATATTTTTTCATATACTGTTCGATTTTTTTTTAAAATGTAAGCTGCAGGTTAACACCGATGCTTCTGGTTGATGGTAACGTACCATAAGAGATACCTTGCCAGTTACCATTACCCAACGACATGTCTGGATCAAAAGACATCTTACGTCTTCCAAGCCCCGGGATAGACAGTTCGGAACTTCCTCTGTAAAGGAAGAACAAGTTGCGGGCAACAAGAGAAAGTCTTGCAGACTTGAGTACAAATGAACTCATTGGAAATGTGTATCCCAGGGAAAGTTCACGAACTCTGAAATTTGTTGCGTCATAGGTGAAGAACTCTGCAGAACCATAACGTCCACCGGATGCGGTCGTCCAGAACGCCTGAGAATTTATCGTCTCATTAACTGGATTCCCTTCCTTGTCTACTCCACCCAAGTTCCAACCTCCTTCACGGAAATTAGCGGTTACACCAGGGGCACCGTTATAGGCCAGCAATTGCTCAGTGCCATCCATAATAGTACCACCGATCCGCCCGTCAATTAAAAGGCGAACAGAAAAATCTTTATAGGTAAACATGTTGGTCAAACCCATCGTTGCTTTGGGATTGAAATTACCTATAACAGCCTGGGTGCCGGTAGTAATAGACGACAGGGGAGTACCGGTTGGAGTGACCAAAGGTGTTCCATTGGAAGAGTGGCTTACAAATTTACCATCGTCGTCATAAACATCCGCAGTATTCATCCAGAAGAAACCCAACATGTCACCGAAGCTCTGACCTTCCTTGATCACGGGAGTTGCAGACCTACCAAAGCCTGAATCCACCACCAGAAATTGTTTCACGGTCTCCGTTAATTCGACAACTTTATTTCTGTTCATACCAAGGTTGAATGAAATGTCCCAGATAAAATCAGATTTTATTGGTGTTGCGTTCAATACTAACTCAAGACCCTTGTTTTGAATATCACCGGCATTGATGTATTGACTGGAGTATCCAGTGCCAACGGGCAGATTAACCTTTAACAATTGGTTAATTGAATTGCTCTTATACACTGTAAACTGAAATCCCAAACGGTTTTCCATGAACTTTGCGTCGATGCCAAATTCCAGGTTCTTAACGATTTCTGGTTTTAGATCCGGAATGGCTTTTGTCGGATCTCTGAAAATAAATCCATGTCCGGCGCCTTGGGCATAAGTATAAGTGTTGAACCTAAGCTGAGGTCTACCACCATTACCAACTTCAGCGTAGTTACCGCTCAGTTTTAAGAAAGAAATCGCCGTCGGGCATGTTAACCATATCAGAAATAATCCCGGAAAGACCTACTGAAGGATAGCTAAAATTATACGGGGACGGGAGTCGGGAATCCCACTCTGTCCGCAAGCTTGCATCAAGAAAAAGTGATTCTTTAAATGCCAGGTTTATCTGTCCATATACAGACTGCGTCTGAACCTCAGTTGCCTCCTGGTCATAGTTTGGATTGGTCGCAAAATTTAAGCTAAAAACGTTAGTCACGTTCAGACCATTGGCATTATTATTAACCCTTGCATACTTATTGTCCTGCAAAATTCCTCCTATACGATAATCAATCTTAAGGTCTTCCGTGATATTATTATTCCCCTCCAAGATTAAGTCAAACCACGTTTGTGTTACATCGATTTTGGTGGTACGGAAGGCCCCACCCGGCGCTGAAAGACCAATTGTTTTGTCGTAAAAAATTCTTTCCTGATCATCCATAATCTTATCAAGGTTGGCACGACCACTTACATGTAACCAATCCGTAAGATTGTATTTCAACTGAACGAACCCCATCACGCGATCACGAGTTTCATTCGTCTCGGTGCGATTTACAATCCAATATGGGTTTTGATATAGGGCTGGGTTGATAACGGGGTACGCCAGAGGGACTATCGAACCTACACTGATTGATCGTTTCGAAATGTTTTTGCATCGTCGAGACTAACGTTACGTGGGATCTGGTAGATAGACGTTGGAGGGCTAAGCGCAGATTCACCGGTTTCATATTTGCTATCGATCTTTTGATTGATGTATGTGATCTTAGCGTCGGTTGAAAATTTGCTGCTAATCTGGTTAGACAACCTCAAGTTGAAAGTGTTACGGTTCAGGCTATTTCTTGGCAGGATACCCTTAACGTTGTTGTTGGTATATGACAAATAGGTTTGCATTTTATCCGAGCCTCCTGATACACCGATCGAGTTGTTCCAGCTTACTCCTGTCCTGAAAAAGTCTTTAACGTTATCGGATTGTGCAGAATATGAACGTTGTTCACCGTTATAGGCGGTAAACGACTGACCGTCCATTTTAGCGCCCCAGCTTTCGCCTGAATTTCCATTGAGCACGCCTGAGTTACCCTGACCGTATGTGTTTTGGAAATCGGGAAGAACAAACGCCTTTTCTGAAACAACACCAGAATTGATGGTTACAGAAATTTTATCCTTTGATCCTTTTTTAGTTGTAATAAGAATTACACCATTTCCAGCCTGACTGCCATAAAGCGCTGCCGCAGAAGCACCGCGTAGGATAGTCATAGATTCAATATCATCTGGGTTAATGTTAGAGGCACCATCTGTTCCCTGCAAACCTCCAAAGTCGCTGGTGATGGTACTGTTAGTTCCATTGGTAATCGGCACACCGTCGACCACGATCAATGCATTATTACTCCCCTGTATTGAACGATTTCCACGCAACACTATTCTTGCTCCGCTGCCGGGGCCACCGGAAGCCTGAGTGATAACCGCATTGGCAACTTTACCTTGCAAAGAATTCAGGACGTTGTTTGCATCCCTGACTTCCGTTAACTGCGCGGGCTTTACCTGCTGCGTAGCATATACCAGTGTCTTGGATTCGCGGGGAATACCCAATGCAGTTACAACGACCTCCGTTAATTGGGTAGCATCTTCCGCTAAGGTTACGTCAATAACAGATCTGCTACCTACAGCAATCTCCTGAGTAGCATAACCGATAAAGGAAAACACCAAAATATCATTTTCACCGGGAGTAGAAAGGACGTATTTTCCTTCAGTGTCGGTAGTCGTTCCGACGTTGGTACCCTTCACCACAATCGAGACGCCTGGCATCGGAGTCCCATTCGGGTCTTTTACCGTGCCGGATATCGATATGACGGTGACAGCAATTGCCGCCACTTCTCCGGTTTCCTCGGAAATTGGTTGCGCGACAGGTCTTAGTACGATCCGCTTTCCAACAACCTTATAATTAATTTCAGAGCCTAGCAAGCTGTTCAACACTTCAGCAAGTGTGGTTTCTTTTAAATGAAGGGTTACTTTCTTTTGGCCTTCTATTAATTCAGGGCTATAGGCAAACTTTACTTTGGTCTGTTCGCCGATCAGTAGTAGTGCCTTGTGAAATTCTTCACTTTCGATGTCGATGGTGACTTTTCGGTTTAATATTTCCTGACCCATGGTATCCACGGCATTGGCAAATGCTATCGAAAAGGAGGTCAGAATAATATGAAACAATGTAATTCTCATGAGAAACAAGAGTGTCTCTTGGTTCACTTTAGGTTTATTCATAGATTGAATTGTTTTTGTTTTCTAAAAAGGGCAAAAACTATGGGGTCTCGCGAAAGCGAGACTGCCGAAAACGCCGGTAATGTTGCAACCATTATCGGCGTACTTTTTTATAGATAGTATCCGTCTTATTTCATAGGCGTTGTTGGGTTAAGGTTTGGCATTTATTGATTGGCAACCATTAGCTTCAATGACGATGGACGCATCGTTTTCCATTTTATAGGTTCCGCCCAAGGCATTGCAAACAATTTCCAATTGGTCAAAGAGTCCTTCACCTTCGATTACATCGGACGTTAAGGTGCAATCTGATAAAGACTCCTGATCAAACCGGATATCAACTCCATAACTTTCCGTCAGTGCTTTGAGAATCAACACAACCGACTCATTTACATAACTATCTTTAATAGTAGCTTGTTCTTTAATTACCTGAGGTTCCTCCACAATTTTCTTGACCACAACATGTTCGTTGCGTTTGTATATAGCCTGTTGATTAGGCGTTAACGTGACCTCTTGTATATTTTTGGTCCGGACATCATCACGAATAGCATTTGCCATCACGGTAACCTTTCCGGTTTTCACAGCCACGACTATTTCCTTCTCTCCTTGATTCGCTTTGACGCGAAAACTGGTACCCAGAACCTTAGTGGTGATTTCATTCGCATAGACGAGAAAAGGATGAGAAGCATCTTTGGTCACTTCAAAAAAAGCATCACCGGAAAGATAGACTTCTCTGGAGTTCAAAAATGTTTCGTTATAACGCAATTCGCCTCCAGGCTCAAGGATCACAGTGCTTCCATCTTCAAGCGTAACCTTTTGCGCCGTAATTCCTGAATTGACCACCTTAATAAGTTTCGGCGCTACAGTCCTTTCCGTTACCATTCTATTGGGTTCGGAAGTCTGCCACGGATACGCGAATAGTCCTGCAACAATCAGTATAATAAATGCAGCTGCATACAGAAGAACAACACGATGACTACTTTTAGATTTCTTTAAATGCCCACGTTGCATGTCAATATGAAGGGCTTGCTTATCGAAGGATGCGTTCTTTCTCAGAATTGACTGAAATATTTCATCTCCTTTGGCGCTCATTTCAAAATCCGGTAATTCGCGAGCGCTTAGTCGGTCGGATAATGTTTGTCCGATCTTGTCCTTAACGGCTTTTTCTATGCTACCTTCCTGGAGCAACTTCAAGATCTCAGAACGTTCTTCTTCCGAGATCTTATTTTCAAAATACCGCTCAATTAAATCTTCAATGCGTCTCAAAATGTGAACTCAATAGCTTGAACATAGAGTACCCTATGATCTAAAGAGTCTTTATGGGGTGCGGAGGGTGTAGTCGATCTTAAAAAAAATTTAACGGATGGAACTCGCAAGAAATTACAATAACAAATAACTGACACACACAACAAACACGTTGCTTAAGTGGGGCTGAAGATAGTGACGTATAGTCCGGAGTGCTTTAGCCATGTGTGTCTTTACGGTCAGGTGGGAAATCTTAAGCTGCGTGGCAATATCCTTGTGGCTTAGACCTTCCACTTTCGCCATCTGAAAAATCTGCTTTTGTTGTGATGGCAATAATCCTACCGCGTGTTGTATCAACTGAGCATATTGCTGATCAAGAACCGCGTCATTCTCGACATTTTCCTTCCGCAGACCTTCTTCCGACCAATGATTTCTAACTTCTTTCTCGAAGGCCATCTTACGCAATGTTTTGTACGTTAGATTTTTGGCCATCGTTATCAGATAATATTCAATATTAATAACTTCTGTAAAATTGGTCCGATTGTTCCACAGCGTTGTAAATATTTCCTGGACAATATCTTCCGCTACTTCCTGCGATTTTGTATATCGTTTGACTGTTTTGTAGATACCTAGCCAATAGCGATCATAAATTTGTTTGAAGGCCGATTCATTTCCCTCCGTAAGTTGTAGCAAAACCTCGTTTGGTCGATATGGATGATTCGGAGACATGACCTATAATGTATTAGTCATTTAGTTGAGAAAAAAAATCATGTGAGATCGTGCTGACAATAATTCAAGTTATGTCGAAAATTTTGGAAAAGAAACAGGAACGTAAAAGAAGTGGAGTGGTTTATCCGCTAAAAAAAAAATACAAAGGAATTCTTTATCTAAAAAAAACTCGTCTGGGGTTTTTCAATCCATTGCATTGCCATCAAACCGTTCTAAATCGCATTGTTCCGTTACATTTTCTTTAAAATTTGGTTGAACGAAAAAATCAAGAGATTTTTCAGAAACCCTTTGCACTGTGTGTGTGTTTTTATTTGTTGGCCCTATCCGTCCTTAACTTCAGAAGCACATGAACCTGACGCACACTTCGAAAAAGTTTAATTTCTTCCTCCACCAAAGAAGACGACCCAAGAATAATTTTAACTTTAGTCCCACCCAGCCATTTCAATAAACTTCAACGCACATGAAACGCAGAGACATTATTCAAAACTTATCCGTGCTGCCTTTCGCCGGAAGCTTTCTATCCGTTACATCAGCTTCAGCTGCTGACGATAATGGAGTTCTCCCTTCGGGTCCACTTTCGATTGGACCTAATATCTATGAGTCTATCGGTGTGGATCCCGTCATCAATTGCCGCGGGACATTTACCATCATCGGTGGATCGGTTGAGCGGCCTGAAGTCGTTGCAGCAATGAAAGCAGCCTCAGGATTCTTTGTACAATACGATGAATTGGCATTCGGTGTTGGCCGGAGATGAGCCATAGTGACGGGTGCAGAATGGGGAATGGTTTCAGCTGGATGTGCTGCTGGAATGAAGCATGTCACCGCCGCCTGTGTTACGGGAGGCAACCCCGAGAAACTGATTCGCATTCCTGATTTGACGGGCTTTGAAAAAACTGAAGTCATCATGCCGGCTTACTCCAGAAATGCTTACGACCACGCCGTGCGTAACATTGGTGTGAAGATCATCACAGTTAACACCGCGGAAGAACTGGAAAATGCCATCAATCCCAGCACAGCGCTGATTTATATTATGTCAGGCGACGAGTCCGTAAGCGGTCAACCACTTTCAACGGAAGTCATTGCCGGAATAGCAAAGCCCAAAAATATTCCCATCCTGGTCGATGCGGCAGCAGAGATTCTTACCATCCCAAATGTGCATTTACAAGCGGGAGCCACCGTTGTAGCGTATAGCGGAGGAAAGGCGATCTGTGGACCACAGTGTGCAGGGTTATTGTTGGGAAGTAAAGATCTTCTCATGTCAGCCTGGCAAGCGAGTTCTCCTCACCACGGTCCCGGACGCGATAATAAAGTAGGCAAGGAAGAAATGATGGGAATGCTTGCCGCGGTAGAGGCCTGGGTTACGCGTGATCATAAGGCAGAATGGAAAACATGGTTGTCCTACCTCGACAATATTTCAAAACAAGTTTCAAAAATTGATGGCGTCAAGACGTCTGTCGAGGAGCCAACAGAACTTTCTAACCGTTCCCCTAGGCTAAAAGTATCATGGGATCCAGATGTGCTAAATATCACAGGTGATGAAGTGGCTGAAAACTTTGCACGAACTAAACCGCGCATCGCTATTGGCAGCAGCAACGAACCTGGAACGACTTCGATCCATATTACAACTGGTCAGATGCAGCCCGGCAATGACAAGATCGTGGCAGACCGGATCTATAATCTTCTTTCTCAAAAGCGCAACCCAAGGTCTACCAGCATGACGGCACCGACAGTCACGCTCGGTGGCCATTGGGATGTAACAGTTGAATTTTTTACGAGCAAAAGCGAGCATAAATTATTCATCGAACAAGATGGAAATTGGATTCAGGGTACACATACGTCGGATTTTTCGGAGCAAGAGGTAATGGGAATGGTGGAAGGTGATCAAGTGACGCTCAGAAGTAATCTCCGTCTTCCAGGCGATGGTATCACTTACATGTTCTCGGGCAAAGCTTCCGGGACGACTATTTCCGGCTCCATATTTTTAGGCGAATACCTAAACGCCAAGTTTACAGCCAAAAAATCAACTTACAAGATGGAACGCAAACGAATTATGATTCCGGGCGGGCCACCATTAGCAACCTAAAAAACAAACTGAACACTTAATTAAAAAGGAATGGCAACTAAAAAGTGTTTACATCGTCGTGTGATTCCGTGTGTCCTGTTTCTTTTTTGGATGATACAAGTAGGAACGCTGCAGGCTCAGCAGATCGATATTTTATTAAAGGGCGGACATGTCATCGACCCAAAAAATAAAATTGATTCCGTGATGGATGTTGCCATCGTCGAAAATAAAATCGTACAGGTAGCGCCAAATATTCCGGCAACGAATGCTAAAAAAGTGATTGATGTAAAAGGGTTGTTTGTAACGCCCGGCCTAATTGACATGCATGTACACGTTTTTATGGGAAACGATCTGGATGCCTATATCGCCAATGGTCCGACGAGTGTGGCACCGGATGGATTTACTTTTAGAGCCGGGGTGACCACTGTCGTGGATGCCGGTTCTTCCGGATGGAGAAATTTTCGACAGTTAAAAGAGCAAACCATTGACAAGGCTCAAACAAGAGTGCTTGCTTTATTAAATATTGTGGGTACCGGAATGGTCGGACGTTTTGAGGAGCAGGATGTAACAGACATGAACCCGGTGATGACTGCGCATATGATCAAACAACTTTTTCCTGATATTATTGTGGGCATTAAAGCGGCTCATTATTGGGGTGATTTTACACAAGTAGATCGTGCAGTCGAAGCAGGTAAGTTGGCTAACGTACCGGTTATGGTTGATTTTGGTGAACATGATCCTCCCAACTCCATTGAAGCGCTGTTTATGAAACACCTTCGTCCTGGAGATATCTTTACACACACCTATTCTTACGGTCCGACGAAACGTGAAACCGTAGTTGATGAAAATGGA
Organism: uncultured Bacteroidota bacterium; assembly: GCA_963813425.1. GTDB lineage: Bacteria > Bacteroidota > Bacteroidia > Cytophagales > Cyclobacteriaceae > Chryseolinea. Next base: position 96,920 of record CAWEZB010000017.1, on the reverse strand, counting down.
AAAGTAAAACCATTTATTGACGAGGCCAAAAAAGAGGAATTATTTTCGATGTAGGTCATGGTGGTGGCGCTTTTTCGTGGCGACAGGCAGTTCCTGCCATGCAGCAGGGATTTAAGCCTGATGTTATCAGCACTGACTTGCATATAGAAAGCATGAATTGAGGAATGAAAGATCTTGCCAATGTCTTATCCAAGTTCATCAACATGGGAATGTCCGCTTCAGGATGCAATCGCCGTGCGACATGGACTCCAGCCAATGTCATCAACAAGACAGAGCTGGGAAATCTGAGTGTTGGTGCCGAAGCAGACATTGCAGTATTCAATGTAAGAAAAGGTGACTTTGGATTTGTGGATGTCCGTGGTACCAAACTTAAAGGAACACAGAAGCTAGAGACCGAGCTAACGATCCGCGCGGGAAAAATTGTATGGGATTTGAATGGAATAAGTGCGCCTAGCCTGGGATGCAAAATAAATATGATAGATATTCATATGAATCAAAGCATGAATGTATTCACCGCAAAGACGCTAAGGCGCAAAGGTATTTGCCGATACTATCGTAAAATTGCTTAGCGTATCCTTGCGTCCCGATGCTATCGAGCGCCTTTGCGGTTAAAGTCTTTCACGCTTTCTCACTGCACAAAGCTTTCTTCCCAATAGCCAGGCCCAGCAATACTATTGATGAGCTTGTTTCTCTTCTTGCTAAACTACTTTTACACACGCTCAGGAGATTGATCTCCTGTTAAAAAATGGACATGTCATTGATCCAGCGAATAATATCAACACTCGCATGGATGTAGCCATTGCAGATGGTAAAATCGTTAAAGTAGCACCCAGTATTGCCACAGACCAAGCGAAGAAAATTGTTGATGTCACGGGCTTATATGTCTGCCCTGGGTTGATAGATATACATACGCATGTTTTTGTAGGCAGCAAGCCAGATACATTTGCAGATGGTAGTCTTAAGTTTGTCTCCCGATGATTTTACGTTTAAGGCTGGTGTTACAACCGTAGTGGATGCCGGAACTTCCGGTTGGCGAAATTTCCCTGTCTTCAAAGACCAGGTGATTGATAGATCCAAAACACGTATCCTCGCCTTTCTGAATATTGCCGGTACTGGGATGAGCGGAAAGCCGACACAGGAAGATATCAATGATATGGATCCTGCTAAAGACTTCCGAGGCCATTCAAAAATATCCTGATATTATCGTTGGCGTAAAAATTGGTCACTACGAAGGGACGCTATGGACACCGTTTGAAAAAGCGATAGCCGCAGCAAACCGATCTAACGTTCCCCTATTTGTAGAATGTCACTTGCCACAATACTCGTTGGAAGATCAGTTGAATCGAATGCGGCCCGGAGATATTATCACACACTCATTTGAGAAGGTTTCGGAACGAATGTCTGTCATCGATGAGCAAGGAAATGTTAGACCGTTTGTAAAGGAAGCTCAAAAAAAAGGAATTCTATTTGATGTTGGACATGGAGGTGCAGGTTTTTGGTTTAGTGAAGCCATTCCGGCGTTGCAACAAGGGCTCACTCCCAATTCCTTCGGCACCGACTTACATCGATTCAGCATGAATGCGGGAATGAAAGATATGCTAAATGTCATGTCCAAATATTTAAGTATGGGTATGACAAAAGAAGATATTATCGTGCGGGCTACCTGGGCTCCGGCAAAATCCATCAAACGATGCGGATCTTGGACAATTGAGTGAAGGAGCTGTAGCAGATATTGCAGTGTTGAGTTTACGAAATGGAAATTTTGGTTTTGTCGACGCCGGGGGAAATAAAATAGAAGGGAAGCAAAAATTTGAAGCAGAATTGACAATTCGTGCAGGAAAAATCGTGTGGGATCTTAATGGAATTTCAGCGGTGAAATTTACGAAGTGAGAGATCAATTGAATCAATAACATCAATCGCAAAGCTTAGTGCGCTTGTCTGCGCCGTTGTAAAGAGGAAGTTAAACCCCTTTGGGGTTTAAGCAATATTTTTCATACTAACCCTGAGTTGCACTCAGGGTTATTCAGGTTGAAGCCTTTCCGGCTTCGTGATGAACGGTAGGCAAAGGTTTTTAAGTACGCTCTAACAGATGTTTGAAAGGTCAGAAGTCGGGAGGACTTCAATTCGAATAACCGTCGGTGAAAGGGTTATTCAGATTGAAGCCTTGCAGGCTTCGTGATGAAGGGCAGGAAAGGTTTTAAGTCCGCCCCACAGATGTTTGAAAGGTTGCAAGCCCGAAGGGCTTCAATATGAATAACCACCGGTGAAACCGGTGGAAAAGATCCGACATCGCGTTTAAACGTGGTGATCATTAAATCAAAAACAAAAATATGGATCACCAGAACTTGCACATTCTACCAGAAGATCACGGTGGATTTGAAAAGGGATCACGATCTTCTTGATGAGAGAATGATTGCAAAGATTTCATTGCATCCAAGTCCGAAGGACTTCAATTTGAAATAACCGCCGGTGAAACCGGTGGAAAAAAAAGTGATATATTGCAGATAATCCTAAAGGGTTAAACGTTGTAGGCCATTAAAATTAAAATTATGAGTAGTTATCGTCAGATTATCTATCAGATCGTCTTTGGTACAAAAAACAGGAAACCAACAATATCCGAACAACACTGCGAACAACTCTACCGGTACATTTGGGGAATTGTCAATAAGCACAATTGCCATTTGTACAGAATTAATGGAGTTGCTGATCACATTCATATTCTCTCTGATTTGCATCCCTCAACATCGCTGGCGGACTACGTCAAAAATATCAAAGTGGCTAGCAGTATCTGGCTGAAAGAATCTAAGTTGTTTCCGGAATTTGAAGGTTGGCAAGATGGTTACGGAGCTTTCACGTATTCGATCAGAGAAAAAGATATTTTAATTGAATACGTCAAAAACCAAAAAGTTCACCATCGATCTGAAAGTTTGTATGACGAATATAAAAGATTGTTGGAAGAGAACGAGGTCAAGTTCGATGAGCGTTATCTATTTTGAATTTATTCGATAAGAAACATTAAACCCCGTCGGGGTTTGTGAGATATTTTTCGCAAATGGCCCTGAGTTGCACTCAGGGTTATTCACATTGAAGCCTTTCGGGCTTCGTGATGAACGGTAGGCAAAGGTTTTTAAGTACGCTCTAACAGATGTTTGAAAGGTCAGAAGTCCGGAGGACTTCAATTCGAATAACGGTCGGCGAAAGAGTTATTCATCATGAAGCCTTGCAGGCTTCGTGATGAAGGGCAGCAAAGGTTTTAAGTCCGCCCCCCACGGATGTTTGAAAGGTTGCAAGCCCGAAGGGCTTCAATATGAATAACCACCGGTGAAACCGGTGGAAAAAGATCCGACATCGCGCATAACCCTGAAAGGGTTAAACGTGGTGACGTTAGACCGTTGAAATCAGACGGCGTAACAATGTGAAAATGTCGTATGGTAAAGACACAACAGGCTGTTATCGATTACCGCCCTTTATCTCCATACAATTTCGGCGCTGCATTCAGCATGGGAAATTGGCGTTGGTGCCAATACGGGTAAACAGGAAATACTTCACTTACCTCATCCAGAGACTTTACCTGGTCGACCGTTAAATTCCAACCTACTGCATCAAGATTTTGCTTAAGCTGTTCTTCGTTTCTTGCACCAATAATGATATTGGAAACCGTGGGACGTTGTAGAAGCCAGTTGAGAGATACTTGTGCAACTGTTTTGCCAGTTTCCTTCGCGATTGCATCGAGTCGATCAACGATATTATACAATCTTTCATTGTCAATGGTTTCACCGGGTACCGGACTTCCTCCCTGCGCGACTCTGGCATTTTGTGGTATCGGTTGGTTTCTGCGGTACTTACCACTTAACATACCGCTTGCCAATGGACTCCACACAATCGTTCCTATCTTTTGGTCAATCGCCAACGGCATAAGCTCCCATTCAAAATCACGATTGATCAAGGAATAGTAAGCCTGATGTGCAATGTATTTTGACCATCCATACCGTTGTGAGACGGACAATGATTTCATCAGATGCCAACCCGAAAAGTTGGAGCATGCGATGTAACGTACTTTTCCACTCGTTACCAAATTGTCCAATGCTTTCAGTGTTTCTTCCACCGGAGTATTCGCATCAAACCCATGCATATGATAGATGTCGATGTGGTCCGTGCCTAGACGCCTGAGGCTATCTTCACAACTCTTTATCAAATTGAGTCGCGAAGATCCATAATCATTCACTTGTTCTGACATGGGGAAAGTCGCCTTCGTAGAGATTAGGACTTTATCACGTAATCCGGAAATCGCTTTTCCTAAAATTTCTTCTGCGATTCCCATGGAGTACACATTTGATGTGTCAAAAAGATTTACTCCTGCATCCAGGCAAAGGTTCACCAGACGCGTGGCTTCGCTCACTTCTGTGTTACCCCATGCTTTAAAAAAATCGTTTCCACCTCCAAATGTGGCAGTGCCGAAACTTAGCACGGGCACCCTTAATCCTGAGTTTCCCAATTGTCTATATTCCATTCTTTAAGGATCGTTCGTTTTTCATCTCAATTAGTCAGTTATTGCTGCGACCGAACAGTCTGCACTTCTTCCGCAGAGATCGGTGTTCCTCCATGATTCATTCTTGTCCTTATATAGGTGAGGATTTCCGCTACCTGCTGATCGTTCAAGAAAGCATGTGCTGGCATGACGCCGTCGTATGGTTTGCGCCTTACTGTGATAGGACCCGACATCCCCTTCAGCACAATTTCAATCAATCTCGTCTTCGGACCGCTTACCCATTCAGAGCCGAACAATGGTGGAAATCTGTTTCCATCACCCTGCCCGCCGGGAAGGTGGCATGAGGCACAATAGCGGGTGTATGCAACGGACCCTGGCGCTTCTTTACCCTTTAGCAGGTTGTCCTTAATTTCGTCGGGCGTCTTCACGTTAGTACGCATCTTCCGCTGTTCCATTCCAGCAAGTTGTTTCTCGCCGAACTCCGTCTTGTTACCTTTGTACATAACCCTCCATATTTTGCCCCTGACACTTTCGGTGATGTACAATGAACCATCTGGTCCCATTGAAAGTCCCATGGGACGTGCCTTCGCGTCGGAGGTATTTACAATCGTATCCAGTTGCGCGAATCCGTCGGCAAATACTTCCCATGGACCGGAAGGTTTTCCATCACTGAACGGCACAAAGGCCACGAAATATCCCGCTTGCGGATAGGGCGCCCGTATCGTCGATCCGTGAAATGCGATGAATGCACCATTTTTGTAACGGGCGGGAAATTGATCGCCTTTATAGAAAAGAAGGTCATTTGGTGCAAAGTGTCCTGGAAAGCCAATGAGTGGCATAGCTACCGTATCAGCACCATCGCTCTTTTTACCGTCGCCGCCATATTCCGGATTCAACACTTTTTTGTTCTGCATCTGATCAAAGTAGTAATAAGGCCAGCCACCATTTGTGCCTTCAGTGACACGGAAGAATTCCTCCGATGGCAGCAACGCACTCTTCCAGGGGGAATAAAGGTCAGGCCACGTCCGGAAGAAGTCATCGCGCCCATGTTGAATCGCAAACAGATTACCATCTTCGAAATTCCATTCCATCGCCACAAGGCTGCGTATACCCGTAGCGTATCGCTTGCCATCCGCCTGCATCTGGCCGATCTTGTTGGCGTCGAACTGCCAGACGCCGCCATGGATAGCCAGTTCCGGACATGGAAACTTTCCGGGAGATCCAGGAACTCTATTTTCGACCTGGCACATATCGCCTGGAGCCCCAAAGGGCACGTATAAATGTCCCTTATCATCAAACGCGATCGGCTTGGCGATATGCTCCGTTCCATAGGGACGGCTTTGGTAATCGTCGATTACGACTGCCTCCGTAGTAGTATCTGGCAACAGCTGTCCCGGGATCAGCTTGTTCCTGAATACAGTGCCCGTAGTGCTAAAATAAATATATCCATTGTAAATGCGCATAGCAGTACCGTAAGATCTGGGATCTTTATACGTACCAAAGTATTTTATGATATCTGCTTTGCCGTCGCCTGTAGTGTCGCGAAGTGCCACCGAACCGCCCATGGGTGTCACACCTCGAAGTTTCATATAGATATCGCCATTTTCGTTGACGGCAATGTGTCTTGCCCTCCCCACGCTGTCAACTACAACGACAGCCTCGAAGCCGTCTGGCAGTGCGAGCTTTCCATTATCAGCATCGCCTTTGGGAAGGGTATTTTTAGTTTCATTTTGTGTACACTGGCTGCAGAGCAGCATTGCCATGCCTACGCCAAAGTAGGCTATACGCCGGATGCTCGAAAATAGTAATCTCTTCATATACAGGTTATGGAAGTGTTATAGATATAATGTGACGCTCGAACACACGTTAAGCTTTACTCGCTTTTTCGAGCTCTTCTTTCAGCCTTTGCGCGACAATTTTATCCTCTCCTGCTTTCAACATAAACACAGTCACCTTAATGCTGTCCTTTTCTTCCCAGGAGACAACTTCTATAGACGGTGATCCGGTGCGCAGACGTTTGCCCAACTCTTCACTGGTGATCTTGGCGACATTGGGATCCCATGTGATCTTCAGCGATGGCGTGTGGTTGGCAACCGGAGGCACAATCATTTCTGTCTTTACGCCCTTCACCTTCTTTACAGCAGTGTCGATGACGGCGATCTTTTGTTCCCACTCCTTCCATTCTTTCGCGTGATCCAGCTTGACATATCGGTCAAGGGCTGCATACATGCCAATGATCTCTTCCTTGTTCACCTTCTGCCCTCTCGCGATGCCCGAACGAGGTGGAGCGTTTAAACGGGCTGCTGCGACAAGATTTTTTTTACCCATCAAGATGCCTGCACTCTGCGGTCCAAGCAGCGCCTTTCCGCCGGATATGCACACGAGGTCAAATCCCATTTCATTAAATCGCCACAAATTTTCAACCGGTGGCACATCCGCGGCAATATCTATCATCGTGGGAATTCCGAACTCCTTCCCCAGGCTTAACCACTCTTCATGCTTGATGGATCCAACAGGCGCTTCGCGATTAAGAAACCAGAGGCACGCTGTTTTTTCATTTACAGCTTTGCGCAGTTCCTCCGTCGTTTCCACGATTATGACCTTCACGCCCGTGTTTGTCAAAGCCATGTGATATCCGTTTGCGTGTGACTTTTGGACGATCACTTCTGACTTCATGCCTGATCCTTCGAGGAAGGGGAGCATGGCCACTTTCTTGTCATCCATTCCCGTAAGAATACCTGCCATGCCGATAACAATCGCTGACCAGCATCCGGCGGTAACCATAGCCGCTTCTGATTTGCAGATCTTTGCGATCTGCTCGCCCACCTTATCCTGCACGTCATCGAGGATTGCAAACTGCTTCGCGCTTACGCGGATGGCTTCGACAACTTCAGGTGGCATCAGCGAGGCGGTCATAAATGTGTAAGTACCCGCTGCGTTTATAAATACCCGAATTCCTAGCTCTTTAAAGAAATCCCGTTCTGCTGGCAAGGTTGCTACCGGAGCGCCCAGCGATACCGTTGAACCTCCAACAAGTGGCAGCAAGGTAAAGCCTTTAACTAAATCCCTTCTTTTCATATGTGTGATAGGTTGTTTCGATCATGGATACCGATAACATAACTGAGCGTAATCGTATTTAGCGCATTAAATCATTCAAAAGTAAGTGTCCCAAAGTATGCCGGTAAATGAAAATTCGGTTCCGGGTACGATACTGGCGACCACGTGTAATAGTGTGGGTTGCTGGTGTCGCTCCCGGTCTTGTAGAAGTTGGCTCGCCATGTAACGCCAGGCTTAGGCATCGTGACGTTGGTAAACTGCTTGAGGATCCCGAGGGGAATGCGACATTCTATAGTCCACGTAACCTCGTCGGTAATTTCGGGATTAACGACTGCAGGAAGCGAGTGTGCGATTTCGATCTCATCGATCAGCGCATCAGACAGCCTGGTGAATTCTTTCCGGGGTTTAGTGACGAAAAAAATCAGCGGCGTTCCTCCGGCGTTAACTTCGAGATTGAAGTAGTGTCCCGGCTCCGTCACTGTTGGGTGAAAAGAAAAATTCAACGCATGAGTCGCCGGATACGTGTCCATTATACGTTGTCACGGTGCTTTTGACAAACTTGTCGTGCACGCGGAAAATGACGTAAACGTTATTCGCGTCATAGAGCATCTTCGCCTCCGTTACGGGACGGAATCGAGGCTCCTCTCCCATCCTGTTCTCGATCTTTACCGCCTTGACTTTTTCCCAGACGGGCTTGTCCCATTTTCCATCGATCGTGATTTGTTCACGGATGGCCATGACTCGATACGTTAGTTGAGAGTACACTGTGTCACACATACACACCGCTAGCAATAAGAAGTAAAATCTAAACATCGAAAGCTATATCTTACGAATATATAAATATGGAAAAATATAAGCAGCCTGAAGTCAAATTTCATTTGCAGTTTTGTTCTGCACGGTTATCGTGATGATTGACTGGCAAATGTTTGCGGCCTTGCGCACCAGCACATCGCACACATAATAAAATTTTAGAAAGTTACCTTTCTTACGCCTCTTGATGTGAAGTTCACTCTTCGATATGTTGATCCTTCCGTGCGTTGGTCAACATAAACAATTGCTAAATATTTTGTTTGTTTAATTCCTGCACGGCAAAGTCCGCCGCACGCGCAGTCAAAGCCATATACGTAAGCGATGGGTTTTGACAGGCACTGGAAGTCATACATGCTCCATCGGTAACAAAAACATTCTTTGCACTCCACACCTGATTATGTCCGTTGAGTATCGACGTTTTCGGATCCTTACCCATCCGTGCTCCACCCATCTCATGAATATCAAGCCCGGGTGCCTGCTTCGTGTCGTTGGTGTAAATATTTTTGAAGCCGCCTTTTTCCAGCATCTCTGCGCCACTGTTTAAAATATCTTTCAGCATGGCAAGTTCATTTTCCCTATACGCACAATCAACAGCGAGCTGCGGGATGCCCCATGCATCCATTTTGCTTTTGTCCAGTGTAACTTTGTTATCGGGATGAGGCAGGCACTCTCCCATTCCTGTCATCCAAAAGTTCCACTCACCTGGTTTTGCCATAGCCTCCTTTAGCGATGCACCAATCACGTCGCCGGGATTACCAGAGCCGCGCGATCCGCCGGCCGCAAAGGCGTATCCGCGCAGAAATGCCTGTTGTTTGTCACTTCCTACGTTTCTGAAACGGGGCATATACACGCCCGCTGGCCGCCTTCCAAAATAGTATTGATCGTGGTAGCCATCATACGACGCGCCTATTTGTCCGCGATAGTTATGAAACATCATGTAATGTCCCAGTAAACCGCTGTCGTTACCAAATCCATTCGGAAATCGAGAGGACGTCGAATTCAGCAAAAGCAACAGCGAGTTCAACGCACCGGCATTCACAAAAATAATCTTCGCATAGAACTCCATTTCCTCTTTGGTCTCCGCATCGATGACTCGAACACCTTTCGCTTTCCGTTGCTGTTCGTCATAAATAATGGAGTGAACAACCGAGAAGGGTCGCAAGGTAAGGTTACCCGTTGCTTTTGCAGCAGGAAGCGTTGCTGAGTTGCTGCTGAAGTAGCCGCCATATGGACAACCCCTTGCGCATAGATTGCGATATTGGCACGACCCTCGGCCAGGCATAGGCGTCGACAAATTCGCTGTCCGTGAAATGATCAACTTCCGGTCTTTGTAATTTTCGTTAAGCTTTTCCTTGAAATGATTTTCGATGCAATTCATTTCCATGGGTGGAAGAAATTCTCCATCAGGCAGATGCGGTATGCCATCCCTGTTGCCGCTGATGCCCACAAACTTTTCCACGTACGAATACCAGGGTGAAATATCTTTGTAACGTATAGGCCAATCGATACCAATTCCCTCTTTCGCATTCGCTTCGTAATCAAGGTCACTCCACCGTTGCGTCCAGCGTGCCCACAGCAATGACTTTCCGCCAACCTGGTATCCCCTGATCCAGTCAAACGGCTTTACCTGTGTGTATGGATGTTCGTTATCCTTGACAAAAAAATGTTCAGTCGATTCATTAAATGCGTAACATTTGCTGACGATTGGATTCTCCGCACGAGTTTGTCGCTGTGAGCCTTCCCCGATGCGGCAATTCCCAGGGATGTTTATCTGCTGTCGGATAGTCTTTGATGTGTTCGACATTCCGGCCGCGTTCCAGCACCAATGTTTTCAACCCTTTTTCGCATAATTCCTTTGCAGCCCAGCCCCCGGAAATTCCTGATCCGATAACGATCGCGTCGTAGGTCTGCTGGTCTTTACTTCTGATATTCAGATTTGTCGAATCCTGCTGTTGTCTTCATATTACCATCCAAAAACTTTTTTCACATATTCCCTGCTTGTCTTCCAGCTCTCCTTCACTTCCTTCACCGGAGGACCATTAAAGGCGAGTTCGATGGCAGCACGACCACTGTAATTGATGTCGTGTAATGCCTTGGCGATAGCAGGGAAATCCGTCACCCCTTCGCCTACTGCTTCCGTCCATTTGCCGTCCGCATTCTGATCACGAATGTGCATGTATACCATCCGTTGTCCATATGTTTTAATAAACCATACAGGATCTACACCGCCACGCACAAGCCAGTTCAGATCAGGGCCCAGCTTTATCTCTGGTACCCTTTCCATAATACCTTTGAGATCGTGCATGTTATTTTCAACTTCAAAGGTATGATTATGAATATTAGGCTGAACGTTATACTTTTCACAGACCTTCATGATTTGCTTGAGCAGTTCGGCTTGTGCATCCAGTTCTTCTGTTGTCTTTATCCTATTGGCATTACCCACGGTAATGCCAAGCGTATTGCCGCCAATTTCATGGAGGCGCTCCAATACGATCGTTATGTCATCTAATATTCGGGAATGTTCGGCCTTGTTCCACATGTTTCCACTATAGGACGTGCCTGTCACAGGAACTTTATATTTATCGATCAGTTCCTTGACACGCAGAACAATATCAGTGGTGGCGCAAATTCGAATCCATCATTTCAACCCCTTCGATGCCGGCATACTTAAAATCACTGAACACCTGTTCGAGTATTGGCGTACAATCCCAGTCTGGTGGATAACGGCTCGCGTACACCCAAAGATGACCGCATACCTGAACCCTGCCGGAATTTTTTGCAGCAACATTTCCACTTGGACATGAGACCTAATCCTGCAAACGCAGCAGATGATTTAAGAAATTCGCGTCTTGATAGATTAAGCATTTTATTGTCTAAGACTACATTTAAATCGTCCAACTCGTACTCAATTTACCACTTCACAAGCAATCGCAACATATCGCCGTATGGATTTTGCAGGTCGGTCGTGGAAAATCCAAGGATCTTTTGTAATCACTTTCCTTCATCTTCACAGTAGTTCGAGGATATCAATGCCAACGTAAGACTCCCGGAGTTTCTGTTACCACCGCTTTGAATGACGTAGACCCAGTTACGAGTGTATCTTGAGTAGCGATCTTGTAGTTTAATTGTAGTTTCGCTGGAAGAGATGACAATTTATATTGACGTTCACAAGTCAATACTACGGAAAGCGTATCGTCCATATTTTCAATAGCCCTCAATTGAAGCATTGCGGATTCCCAATTTGATTTGACAAAGTGAAATTCTTGATTGTGACCTTTATCTGTTAAGATTACATCAACACGCGTAGTGTCCTGCTCCAATCCCGCAAGGCTAATATCAATGAATTTATAGTAACCAAGCTCTCCGAATTTAGTAACCACTTCAGCTGATGCTATTGCAGCAAGTGTGTCATTTTGAGCGCGAACGAAAAAAGCAACCCCCTTGGTGGAGTTTTTGTCAAGCAGTGCCCATTGAATCTCACCCTCGTCAGGCGAATATGTAGTAATTTTTTCTGTGCAGCCTAATAGCTGGATACAACAGAAAAATAGCAAAATCCTTCGGGGTATTAATCCTGATCTTTTTAGCTTTTGCTTCACCTACGATTCTGACTTTATTGAATTTTTATTCCTTTCCTACTAATGATAATCCCACATAATGGGATTATTCCTATCAAGTTAGGCTTAAAAAATTAAATCCCCGCTGAACACAAACTGGCATCTCCAGTCCATGTGTCTCATCAAGGATAAAACAAAACAATCCCTGACCGTTGACAATGTATATTTGTTTAAATTCATACAATCGACAAATATGAAAGTACTGGGCAAAAACTATCGCACGATCTGGATTAACGAAGACGATGAGGAAGTGATCAGCATCATTGATCAGCGTTATTTACCACATCGCTTTATCATAGAAGACTTACATACGGTAAGCGAGATGGTGCATGCGATAAAAGACATGCATGTGAGAGGTGCTGGCCTTATCGGTGCTGCTGCAGGATACGGTATGTACTTAGCCACAATAGAAGCCAGTCACAAAAATTCTTTTGATCACATATTGGCATCCGCTGATGCATTGAAAGCCACGCGACCAACCGCTGTCAATTTGGAATGGGCAGTCAACAAGCAATTAAATGTTATTGCGCAGGGAAAAACAGCCAATGAAAAAATTGAAATCGCGCGAAAAATGGCTGTGCTTATTGCTCAGGAAGATGCGGAATATTGCAGGAGAATAGGCATGCACGGTGTGGCGATTATTGAAGAAATCAGTAAAAGAAAAAAGGGAAAAGTGGTCAATATTTTGACCCATTGTAATGCAGGATGGCTGGCCTTTGTTGATTACGGTTCAGCTACTGCGCCAATTTATGAGGCATTTGAAAGAGGGATTAATCTTCACGTTTGGGTGGATGAAACTCGTCCTCGCAATCAGGGTGCAAGCTTAACAGCATGGGAGTTGATGAATCAAGGTATTCCTCATACCGTCATTGTAGATAATGCTGGTGGGCATTTAATGCAACATGCATTGGTTGATATGGTAATTACTGGTGCCGATAGAGTAACGCTTGCCGGAGATGTGGCTAATAAAATCGGCACGTACCTGAAAGCATTAGCAGCGCATGACAATGGAATTCCTTTTTACGTAGCACTACCGTCCTCTACTTTTGATTGGAGTATTCATGATGGTGTGAAAGACATTTCTATCGAGGAAAGAAACCCTGATGAAGTCAAATATATTTATGGATTATGTGATGACGAAATTAAAAAAGTCTTGATAACACCATTAAACAGTCCGGCAGGGAATTATGGATTTGATGTTACGCCAGCCAGGCTTATCAGCGGCTTGATCACGGAACGAGGTATTTGCCGCGCGAACGAAGAAGATATAACTAAAATGTACGCTGAAAAAGTCAAGCAGATATGAACGATGAGGGTGTCATTAAATTCAATTGTCAATGGACAAAGTCTGCACCATTAGATGAAGCGTGGATCAGGGATCTGAATGTTTGGCGGGATAAATTGTATCGCCTAGGTCTTATTGGTTTGAATGAAGACGGTATCGGGTATGGCAATATTAGCATCCGGTTTCGAAAAAATCAATTTATTATCTCTGGATCAGGAACGGGGAAATTCAAAAAACTTACCGAAGAGCATTATGCATTGGTAACTGATTATGATGTAAAAAAAAACGCAATCTGCTCGACCGGCTCCATTATAGCTTCATCTGAATCATTAACGCACGCAATGATTTACGAACATGCAAGCGATGTTCATGCGGTGATGCATGTTCATCATTTTAAGATATGGAAGAAGCTCTTAAATACCCTGCCCGCAACAGCCGAAAATATTGAATATGGTACACCTGAAATGGCAAACGAAATAGCGCGATTGTTTAACGAGCAAAAACTTTCTCAACATAAAATATTTGCCATGGCAGGCCATTACGAAGGGATTGTTTGTTTCGGTAAGAATTTAGCTCAAGCGGCTGAATTATTATTGAATGAATTTGGTGATGTAACGAATTGATGCTGTCATGAAGCTCCTCTTGGCGTGAACAATCTCCTCCTGTGAGGCTTTTGTTTCCATATGCCAACGCGATTGCCCAGCGTATTGGTGTAATAGTAATTTCCGTCCTTGTAAATACTCCAACGGCACGTTTAGCGATAATCGCGCTAAATACAATAATGCTATTTCCCGGTAAGTTTTTTAATCAACGCTACTTCCGACTTCTTATAAGGTGTTCCATCTTTCCGGAAAATATCATGGAACCATACTTTTGGTTCTTTGCCATCGGGCATAGGTGCATCCCATGCATAGATAGTATTTGTTTTGCCAGCCACCAGTCCCCAATTGTATGCACCAATGTTTTCTTCTTTTAGCATAGGAAGGATGTTGTCAAATCGGCTGTTTCGCGTACGGGCCATGTACTCCGTACAAATGAGTGGACGGCCATAGGTACGCAGACTGTCGATCCATTGTTTATGAATCTCAGGCTCCATATAGTTATGGTAGGTGGTAACATCTGAATTGGCCAGTTGATAGTTGTTCAGATCGACCAGGTCTTTATTCCACACACCGACCGACAACGGCTGCGAAGGATTCACTTCTCGTCCCCACTGAAATACCTTTTGCAAAAGTGGCATCGACTTATTCCCGTAATCTGAATTACCTGGCTCATTGTAAAGATCCCACAATACAATCCGTTTGTCATTTGAAAAATGTGAAAGCATACTCTTGGTATATTTTTCAAGTGTTTGAAATAGTGAAGTGTCCTGGTGAATCTTATCGCCGGGGTCGCGAATCCAACCGGAATTGTGAATACCCGGCTTGGGATCGGGCTGTTTACCGGCCTGATAAGTTGGATTCCAGCAATCGTCAAACAAAACAAACAAGTGTTGATATTTTATGTTTATCCGCAATGGCCAAGTATTGTTCTACCCTGTATTTAAATCCAGTTGAATCGATTTCCCAGGCGAGGTGATGAAGGTATACACGCATGGAATTAAAGCCAATGGATTCTGCCCAACCCAATTCACGATTGATGGTTGCAGTATCGAATGTTTCGGCTTGCCACATCTCCAATTGATTGATCGCCGTGCTGGGAATAAAATCGCTTCCCCGAAGCCAGCCAACTTTTGATACCATTGGTTTGCCTGCTCTTTTGTCCAAACGTCCCGTGTAGCAGATATTGGTACCGTTGTCTCACGGAGCGGACTCCTTTTTCTGGCAGGACGATAATAACGCTGTACTTACAGCACATAGGATTAATAGTTTACCAAAGTGTTTCATACTTATTTCGAATTGTTTTTATTTAAAGATCGAGAAAGACATCATGCCATCATTTTTTATTGGATGGAACTTGTAACGCTACTCCCTCCTTTACAGGCTCACCAAAGTAAGGAGTACCATCAGCATTCCAGGTAAATTTTTGCGCGCGAGGAGAGCGATGTTTGCCGCAACCCTGACCGGGTTCATTATTAGCGTGATATAAAATCCAATCTTCTTTTCCGTCCGGGCGATTTGAAAAAAGAATTATGGCCAGGAGCAAATACTTTATTTTCCGAAGATTGTTTGAAAACCGGCTGCAGGAGATTTTTTCCAGGATGCAGCATCCATCAAATTGCTGTTAGCAGAAGCGGTGAGCATACCCAGCGCATAGAAATCAGTCCAGCAACCGCTCGCCGAATAAATAATAAATAGTTTATCGCTCATGCGTCAATACTTGCGGCCCTTCATTTACATCAACATGCGGTGGATTATTCGGATCGTTTAAATCACCATGACGTTCCCATTCGTGCTCCGGATGCGAAATCTTAACACGTTTGCTTTCAATCGTCCAGGGATTCTTCAGCTTTGCAATGTATAAATCCTGACGTCCATTGGTATCCCCTTCCCAACCCGACCATACCATATAGAGTTGATCGCTTGTGCTCAAAAACAGAACCATCGATAGCCCATTTGTCAGAAGCGTCTGAAATTTTTCCTTTAAAGATCCATTCGCCTTCTAACGGATTGGCTGATGAATTTTCCAGAACATAAAGCCTGTGGTTATCATTTTTACCATCGTCAGCTGCAAAGTACACATACCATTTTCCCTGAATAAAATGGATTTCCGGCGCCCAGATTTCTTTTGAATAAGACGTACCTGCAGGCGGAATCCATATTGTTTTGCGTTCGGCCGTTTTCAGGTCTGCAAGACTTTTTGTTTTCCAGATGTCAATACGATCTCCCAACGTATTGGTGTAATAATAATATCCGTCCTTGTAGATGCTCCACGGATCGGCACCTGATGGTAGCAAAGGATTTGTAAAAGTTGATTGGCTAAAAACAGGAATGCTTAGCAATAAAAAAAATAAAACTGATCGTGCTTTTATCATATTACGTCTCATCATTAATTCTCTTATTAGTTAAGTTAGTATTTAAGTGACGAAGGTACGCGTTGAACTAGAATCAGTTTTCAGAGGAATACCAAAATCAGGAGTGCCATCTCCTTTCCAATGGAACTGTTGCATACGTGGCGATCTGCGATGATCGCATCCCTGCCCGGACCTGCATTGGCATGATACAAAATCCAATATTCTTTTCCATCCGGTGATTTAAAAAAGGAATTGTGACCTGGCGCATATACACTATTTTCCGGTGACTGTCTAAATACAGGTTCTTCCGATTTTGCCCACGACGATGGTTTTAACAAATCAGACGTTTGCATCGGCAGTAAGCATACCGAGCGCGTATTCATCCGCCCAACATGCGCTGGCGGAATAAATAATGAATACCTTACCCTCATTTTTTGTCAGGAACTGCGGTCCTTCGAGAATTTGTCTGCCCCCAAATTTTTCCCAGGGTTTGTCGGGTTTGGCGATCTCTATCTTGCTGATCCGTCTAATGTCCAGGGATTTTTCATCGGCGCTATAACCAACACGCTTTGGGGTCCGACGTACGCTGAATAAACAAAATAACGGTTACCCTGGTGTTCAAATACAGAACCATCCAATCCGGAGTGATGTCGTATTCATTTTTCCTTTATCGATCCATTTTCCACCTCAACGGATCGGATGAACTATTCTCCAGAACAAATACGTAGCGCGAATCATCACCATCATTGTTTACATCGGTGGCGGTATAGTACAAATACCATTTGCCATCCAGGAAATGTAACTCCGGTGCCCAGATCGCCTTTGAATTCGGTCCTGTTGAAGGTGGTGTCCACACCGTTACAGGTGACACTTCCTTGAGATCATGTAGATTTTTGGTCTTCCAAAGACTGATCTTATTTCCAAGGGTATTGGTATAATAAAAATATCCATCCTTATAAATCACCCATGGATCAGCTCCGGAGGAAAGCAATGGATTTGTAAAGGTATCTTGCGCCAACGACCTGCAGCAAATTAAAATGCAAAGCATATAAAATGATATTTTTCATTTCTCGATAACTATTTTCGTTGTAAATTCTTTTTTGCCTGACTTGATCCGGAGAAAATATAATCCAGATGAAAAGTCGGTTGTATTCAATTATCCATTGTTCACCTTCGTTGGATACAGTCTCGTGAAATACCACCCTGGAAACCAAATCTGTCAAGTGTTACTTCATCGATTATATTTATGAGATGAAATTTGTGAAATGGTGAGGGTATTTTTCACTGGGTTAGGGAAAACAGAAAACTGAACTGAATCATTTTTTTCTAACGCCGTTACTACTTCTTCTGCGACTTCGATACGCCATTGCTGGCCATCGGCACCGGACCAATCCTGTTGAAGAACATTCGCACCTTCAGTCTGCGAATTCGTCACCACCGTTAATGCCTTGTTGCTGTTGCGGGCCAGCAAGCGATAATATCCGTTGCCCGCATCTTCAATCTTCCACTGCTGGCATGGCGCACCATTGGGTGCCCATGTCTGTACGTTGGCGTAATTGTCATTCGAACATCCTGCAACATCCAACGCAAGGCCTCCACGCACAGAGGTTAAAACAAAGTAACCATCGTCCGTTGCCTGAACATTCCATCGCTGACAATCCTTGCCTGTCCAGGTTGTCTGAATTACATCTGCTCCCAGCGCTGCCGAACATTCCGCAATGTCAAGTACTTTGTCGCTTGCCTTCGATACGAGTTTATAAATTCCGTTATGCAAGCGTTAGCAGAGACAGGCTGTTCAATTTCTCCTGCAGGTGCCGTGAACGTCTCGCCGGTCGTTACTGGCGAACCAAAGTCAGGTGTTCCATCGGCATTCCATTCCACCTTTTGTGCACGCGTTGTACGCGTAAAATCACAGGCACCTCCTGCAATGGTTGTAGCGTGGTAGGTATTCCAAACTTCCGTTCCATCGGGCGATAAAAAGAATCCATTGTGTCCTGGTCCGTAAGCGTGAGCGGAGGCATTGGTGACAAAGACTGGTTGATCTGACTTTGTCCATGATGACGCATTTAACGGATCGTCTGATTCATTCATGGTCAACATTCCCAATGAATAATCATCCGTCCAGCATCCAGACGCCGAATAGATCAGGAACACCTTATCGTTTTTTTGCAATACAACAGGCCCTTCGTTTATCTCGCCATTGCGTTCCCAGAGATATTCAGGACTTGATAACATTACCCGCGGTCCGGTCAAGGTCCAGGGATTACTCATCTCTGAGATGTAAATGTTTTGCACTGTGTTCGAAGCATTGCTATGTCCCGACCATATAAAATAGTTTTTGTCGTTTAGCTGAAAGACAGAACCATCGATTGCCCAAAAGTTTTCCGCAGGATGGTAGATCTGGCCTTTGTTCGTCCAGCTTCCCGTAACGGGGTCGCTGGATGTGTTTTCAATAACCCAGGTACGTTGAGATGTGAGTCGGGATTGGTTCCCGCCGTATAGTATACATACCATGTATCGTTGATACGATGTAATTCAGGAGCCCAAAAATTACAACAGGGTCCACCTGACGGCGGTGTAAACACGACTACTGCGGGTGCAAATTTTAAGGAATTCAATGTCGACGCTTTCCTAATGGTAATATTTGATCCTGTTGTACCGGTGAGATAGTAAAAGTTATTATAATATGTAATGTGAGGGTCTGCCAGATCGCTGATTGGATTAGAGAATGTCTGTGCTTTCAAATCCAGTCACCACCATCATGACAACGGGAATAAGCATTAGCTGTGGAATGGACGTGTATGTAGTTGCTTTTCCGCATGCGCGCTAATCGATTAAAAACAAAGGTGACCATGAATAGGGAGCATCCGTAATATTTCCCGCGAGCGGCTCCGCATAGTCGTGTTGAATTCCGGTAGCGGTTTCCAGCACGGTCGCATGAAAACCAATGCGCTGATTCGTTTTTGGAACGTAGTGCAGAACAGTCCATGGAATTGCAACTTCGATGTGGTAGCCAGTATCAGTCTCCCTGGATTTCGTCACGATTCCAGACGGCTTCCAGTGAACCCAGGAACCATTTTTTCCTTGCTGGTAAAAACATTTTCCTCCAGCCGTCACCGTAACAGAAAAAATATTCTCATCCGGTAATTGCAGTGAACGATTTTGAGGATCAAGAAAGAACTGAACAGCATCATCTTTCTGCAGATCACCCGATGCGGAAAAGACTTTGTTATCCTGCACATCCGCTGTTAAAAAAAACATGTCCTTATTCCAGGCAGTATTGATGCTTGCTTGCGTCGGTCCGAATCCACCAATAAACACAGGTGCTTTGGTGTCTCCATAGTTCCTCATTTTTTTTCCCATCGATGTTGATTGTCGCGCGACGCGATTTTATTTCGGGAAGTATATGTCCCTTGATCATCCACACGGCAGTTTTTCCGTAAGCGTTGGTCGAACTAAGGGCAATGACAGTGCTGTCGTTTTCAACGCACAGCGAATTCCACAAAGCAGTCTTTGCAGGATCAGAAATATAAAATGGCGTGCTCTTACGATTGAAGTTTCTTCCTTCGGAAGACCCGATCGATACGATCATATCGCTGCGATCCCATTGAAAATCTTTTCGCAGTTCATTTCCCTGGTAGGACAGTATTACTTCACCCGATGGAAGCTGCCTGATGTAAGGCGCGCCTGCATATTTTGTGTCAGTGATTGCTGCTGACTTATCCATCGCATACTCACGTGCCACGTCAGCTGACAACACAGGAGCATTGCTCCAGCTATTAACGGCCGACGTACGAATGATCGCCGGCTTAAACTCTTTCCCTCCTATACCATTATCTTCAATGGCAACAATTATCTCCTGCTTGTTTTTCAGCAACAGCGGAACGGGCATGCCATCACGGTGACCGCTTCTGAAACTTACTGTCTCGCCTGTTGTCCAGGTCGAACCTTGATCAATGGATCGAAATATCGTGATTTCCTGCTCATTGCTCTGCGTATAGGGACCCTCGTTGGCGATATACAGCTGAATTTCTCCAGAGGGCAATTGAATTTGAGCAGGCTCCCAGCAGCCATTTTTAAATTCATATCCCGCCTTATAAACCTCGACTGGTTTAGTCCAACTGCTCACCACCGTCCACGCTTCTTGTAACCTGGATAGAAAATCGTTTTTCCGGATCAGTATTATTGGCCGGTGGCCTCAGGTTGTAAGAAACAAGTATGCTTTGATCCTGCAACTGTAATACTTCAGGCACTGCGCACGCAATATTATTTTCAGGGGAAGCAATGATCATAGGTTCACTCCAGTGTTTACCACCATCGATACTTTTTATGGCATGTGTTGCTTTGTCACTTTCATAAACACAAAACAAATTTCCATCGTGAAGTTTAATCATGCGCGCATAACCCGAATACTTAGCATTGAGCGGCGAAAGTTGTTTGAGCGTGGTATAATCCCAGGCAATACGGATCCCGTTGACAGGTTCTTGTGGCTCGGTTTATTCCTCATGAAACAGTTCCTTCATCCTGACACATTATGTCACTTAAAAAAAATAAGAAGACCAACGTATAAAATTCCTTCACGAATTCACGCGTAAAAATTATTGGTAGGTACAGGTAAAAAGGAAGCACTCTGACAAGTGCTTC
Source organism: uncultured Bacteroidota bacterium (assembly GCA_963813425.1). Classification (GTDB taxonomy): domain Bacteria; phylum Bacteroidota; class Bacteroidia; order Cytophagales; family Cyclobacteriaceae; genus Chryseolinea. Next base: position 76,068 of record CAWEZB010000017.1, on the reverse strand, counting down.
CTCATAAAATATTTTTAGTAAGGCGTGTTCTGCGTCAGGTTTTGGTTATTGTCTACTTCGATCTGTGGAATCGGCAACCGATGATGACGTTGCAGCATAAAATTATTGAAATCAATATCGCGCGTTTTCAGTTCGTCAAGGCCTGCCTGTGTCGTCAGCAAATCCCAACGTTTCAGATCCATCCAGCGCACAGCTTCAAAACACAATTCGAGTGACCGTTCCATCTGCAGACGTTTTTTGAAAAGGACTTTATCGTTTCCAATTTCCGGGTGTGCGACTTCCAATTTTTCGAGATTTGTACTGGGCCGCTCACGCACCATGTTCACGTATGTGTAGGCTTCGGCCGTTTGCCCTGCTTCATTCAAACACTCCGCATAAAGCAACAGCACATCGGCATAACGAATAAACCTGAAGTTGTTGGGTGCATGATAATCTTCGCGGTCGCGATAGTAATACGTTGAATACTTCTTGATAAATGTTTCATTTCCCCAATCCTGATTATTCCAGGCTCTTCCGTAAACGAGCGTATCGTTTGCAGCAGCCTGCGGAAAATCACGATAGGCTTGCTTGTAAAAAATGTTGTACATCAAACGTGAATCATTCAAACCATCTTTCGTTTTTTCTTTCTTGTACTCATCGATCAGCCAGGCGCGTGCTTTACCATCCTGCCAGCCAATGCCACCAGGTGCAAAAAACTGTGTCCGCTGAAAACCCATCGATGCATTTAAATTATCACCATCATTTCCTTTGTTCACATCGCTAAACTGGATTTCAAAAACGGACTCTTTGTTGTTTTCATTCAGGTGCGTAAAGTTGTCGCGATAGTCATCGACAAGACCGTAATAGCCTTTACCTTCTCCGGTAACCAGCCATTCGAGTTCCGTTTTTGCCTCTGTATATTTCTTTTGCTGCATCAATGCTCTTGCAAGCAACGCCTTGGCTGCGCCCTTCGTAGCCCGACCTACATTGCCATCATCCCACTGATCCGGCAATTTATCTTTTGCCCAATTCAAATCTTCTTCTACCTGCGCCCATAGCTCCGCTTCGGTTTTTTGTGCTGGTTCGTCCTGCGGTTCGGAAGGCTCAAGTATGATAGGAGCGTTCTCCCAAAGCAATGCGATCTGAAAATAATATAAGGCACGAACAAATCTGGCTTGTGCAAGGATCTTCTCTTTATCAGCTTCATTGCTGAACGGAATATCCGGCACAAATGCGAGTACCTGGTTGGTCCGGAATATCGCCTTATAGAAATCTCTCCAGTGCCAGTTATTGCCATCCCAGAAGTTATAGTTGTTATAGCGGAAACGTGTCCAGTCCGCTAACTCACCCCATGGACTTGTGCTATGGCCTTCATCGGAAGCAAGGTCGTAACGGAAATAAATCCATCGCGTCCACGTAGAAGGTTTGTAGAACATATTGTATACCGCGTTGATTCCCATCTCAGCATCCTTCTCGGTTTTCCATGCTTGTTCTACGGTCGGCGTATTTGGATTTTCAATGTCTAACAAATCTTCGCTGCAGCTAAAGGTGATCGACATAAACAGCGTTACGAGTAAATATATTTTTAAGCTTTTCATAGCGAGATCAGAAATTAAATTGAACACCTACCAAAAATGTTTTCGCGTTCGGATATCGAACTTCGTCGTGACCTCTTCGCCAGATATCCGGCGCGGTAAAGTCAGGATCCAGGCCATCATACTTCGTAAAGGTTAGCAGATTTTGTCCTGTAACATATATGCGGGCGTTGCTCAGCAGAATACGTTCTGCAAAACCTTTTGGAATGTTGTAGCCAAGCGTTACGTTGCGAAGGCGGAAATATGAACCATCCTCCAGCCAGCGGTCTGTGTCGCCGCGAGCATTACGGTCATCGCCATACAAAATCCGGGGAAAATCACTATTCGGATTTTCCTGATAAGGTTCACTTCCTTTCTCAAACGCAAAGTAATTCGAATTATCGTCAAACCGTTCTACTGTTGAACGCGACCCATTGTACACTTCCTGTCCGAATGAACCATACCAAATTGTTGACAAGTCAAAATTCTTATACTCCAGATTGATCACGAGTCCTAAATCGAACTTTGGCCATGGATTTCCAACGATTTGTCTATCTGCATCATTGATTTCGCCCATTATCGTCAGCATCTACATACCGGATATCGCCAGGTTTGGCATTAGGCTGAATGATTTTGCCTTGTGAGTTCACGTGGTTCAGAACTTCTTCTTCGCTCCTGAAAATACCATCAGTTTTCCGTAGGAAAAACATACCAATGGGTTCTCCGATTTCTGTTTTCGTAATACCGCTGAGGACTTCTTCATTGCCATAACCCAGTTCCAGTACCTCATTCCTAATGGTCGAAAAATTCGCAGTAACGCTGTAGCGAAGTCCGCCGGGCCGCTGATCTTTCCACGTCGTGGTCACCTCAACACCTTTGTTGCGTATACTTGCTGCGTTGACGAATGGATTTCCACCGTCATTACCGGTGGATAATAAAATTGGCATTTCAGTAAGTACATCCTCTGTCGTTGCCACGAAGTATTCCAGCGTAAAAGCCAGCCGGTTATTGAGGAAGCTCATGTCCGTTCCAATATTTACAACCTCTTTCGTTTCCCAGCGGAGGTCTGCATTGGCCAAGCTTAACCTGCGCTGCGCCATTGACAATATGTTGGTCACGTCCGAGCGTGGCAACAATGGTAGAGTTTAGCAAGGACTGATAATCCCAGTTACCCAGATTATAGAGAGCAGAACCATAGAAGCTTCCACCATAACCAATCCAGCGTCCAATGTTTGAATTACCCAGTGTTCCGTAGTTTGCACGGATCTTCAGATCGTCGATGAAATCTGACACTAAAGAAATTCTCTTTGCTAATACGCCACGCAGCGCTTATGGATGGAAAATTTCCCCAACGATTATCCTCCGCAAAACGTGATGATCCATCCCTGCGTATTGTTCCAGTCAGATAATACTTTTCATCATACGAATAATTGAATCTGCCCAGGTAAGAGATGAGCACATCCTCATTTGTAAATCCACCCGATTCAGGATTTGTAGTACCGGCATCCAGCACATCATAATATTTTCCACCGATCTCGATGAGATTGCGTTTCGTTCCCCAGATCTGCTCATATTTCTGACGCTGGAAAGTTGTTCCTGCCAAAGCATCGATATGATGCTTACCAAAGTTCTTGTCAAAGTGTAAGGTATTTTCCACGAGGGATGAAACATACTGGCCTCTGTTTTCATTTACAGCGGAGGGATCAAATGGTTGATTTAATGTCCAGTTGCCCACTCTGCGGACATACTTATATCTTTCGTTGCTGGTTTCAAGACCAAGGTTAAGTCTGTATTTCAAAGCGTCTTTCAGGAAGCTAACCTCCGCATAGGCATTTCCACGCAAGCGAATATTTTCATTGGTTGTCTCTTCCAATGATTCACGCGCAATCGGGTTAACACCAAAGGTCCGTGCAGATCCTTCATTCCCATAGCCAAAGCCGCCTGGGTTTGCTCGGATCGTATACGGGTATCGTTGGTAACATCCGAAGCATATCCCAGTAGGGGTTCGTGATAAGATCCTCCGAAAATCCACGAGCAATGGAAAGGTTTTCACCAATTTTGAGCGCACCCCGTTTTCCTTCAGTGTTGACGCGGAAACTATAACGATCAAACGAGGAGCCGAAGCTGGTTCCGTCGTTACCGAAGTAATTTCCCGAAACGAGGTAAGTGCCAAATTCATTTCCACCTGAAAACGTGAGGTTATAATCCTGTGTCTGCGCCGTGCGGAAAGTTTCGCTTTGCCAATCGGTGTCAATGCCCTCCGGGAATTGCTGATATCCCTGGTCAATAACCCAAGGAAATTGTTCCACTTCAATCGATTCCCGATAAGCCATCGTATTATATTTTTTAAAGTCGGCAGCATTCATGAAATCATATTTTGGCAGCGTCTGAACCCCATACCTACCCGAAAATTCTATTTTCAGCGGGCCAGCTTTTCCCTTTTTGGTGGTGATAATAATTACGCCGTTAGCAGCCCTTGATCCATATATTGCCGCCGCTGAAGCATCCTTTAATATCTGAATCGATTCAATATCACTGGAATTGAAGTCGCGCGTAGCTACGGTAGGAACACCATCGATGACGTAGAGGGGCTGATTGTTTGAGAAATTACCGAGGCCGCGTATTTCAATGGTTGATTCACTTCCTGCCCGACCGCTGTTACGGACATTAACGCCAGCTGCCAATCCCTGCATTGCTTCAGCCACCGTGGCAGCCTGGACTTTAGAAAGATCTTTGTTATCGATTACCGATACAGCGCCCGTAAGATCTTTCTTTCTCCTGTTCACCATATCCGATTACCACAATCTCCTGCATTGTAGTAACGTCCAGCAGAAGTTTTACGGGGATGGATGTCTGTGTTCCCACTTTTATCTCCTGGCTCCTGTAGCCGATAAAAGAAATGACAAGCACACTGTTCTCGTCTGTTACCTGAAGCGTAAAAGTTTCCATTTGCATCAGTAGATGTACCGTTAGTTGTACCTTTTTCCACAACATTCACACCTGGTAGTGCAACGCCCCCCTCGTCCGTTACCGTGCCGCTAACCGGTATCAGCTGCCTGCACGGGTCTACCCTTGCGTATCTCTCTTGAGGTGACGGAAATTGTATTGTTGATCCGCTTGAATTCTATAAAAGCCTCTTTGGAAAGATCTTCGAGCACCTCGCGCAACGACGCATCCTGGTAGTGTAAGTCGAACGATTTTTCAGCGTCCAGTTCTGCAGAATAGGCAAACACAAATTTTGTCTTGGCTTCTAATTCCTTGAACACAGTTGTCAAAGGAGCGTCTTCAAGGGAAAGGGATACTTTTATTTTGTCAAGGCTTTGGCTGTTGGTTGACGCTGCCAGTCCGAGGTTCATACAAATGACCTGTATTAAAAAAAGCCGTAACGTATACCTTGAAACACGCATAAGTAGTTTCAGTAAAACTATTTTCATAAGTTTATGATGGTTTGAATTTGAATAAATTTCAGACTATAGTCCGGAGCGCATCGGTCAAAATGTAAACTCCGGACTATCCTTTATTGCATTATAACATGCTATAAAGGGGGTGACCTTTCCAGGTGGATTCCTTGTATTTTCATGGTTCTTATTTTTTGTTTTTCAGGGACAACCTTTACCGGATACGGTAATATGTTGTCCGTTAATCTTAAAATCCATTTTCAACATGAACCGGAAACTGTTCAGGACATTTTCTAAAGATTCATTTTGATATTTTGAGTTTATAATACAATTCATCAGCGCAGGGTTGTTGACTTCGATCTCGACGTTGTACCAATTTTCCATGGTTGCGAAAGCCTCCTTCACCGTAATGTTGTTGAAGTGAAGGGTATTATTTTTCCAGCCAACATATTTTTCGACGTCAACCTGATGTGTGTCGATACGCCTGGAGTCCTTCCCAATTGTTGTCTGTCGGTTGGGTGTGAGCAACGCTGTTTGCCCATTCGGTAAGCGAGACATTTACCTTACCCTCTACCAGCGTGATGGTTGTACGCCTCATCCGCGTGAAGTATATTAAAAGACGTTCCCAAAACCTGCGTGCTAGCATATGTGGTACGTACAATAAAAGGTCGGGAAGGGATGTGCGTAACATCAAAATAGGCTTCACCTTTCAGCGTTACCTCGCGAATTTCCCCAGCGAATTTTTCCGGATATGAAATTGTGCTGTTAGCATTTAATTGTATCCGCGATCCGTCGGGAAGCCTGATGTCAAGCTTCTGACCTTTGGAAGCACGCACTTCTTTTAGTTTCGCGACGAGTGATTGTGTTTTTTTTTCCTGCAGTCCAAACCGATCGAGCAGGAAATAGGATGCAATCAGCACAAATGAAACGACTGCCGCTGCCCGGAGCCATACCTGAAGGCCCCTGCCCTTTGAATCAGGGTTTCTTATATCTACACCAATTGTGGCCTGAATGTTCTGCAGGATTTCTTCCTTGATTTCTTCAGTAACCTCGCCGACGGCGACAGGCTTCTTGTGATATGAATCAAAGAATTGGTCCAATAATTTTGTTTCATCTGGGGAAGCCAACCCATTCAGGTACTTATCTAAAAGCGCCTGGAATTCAACTTTGGTGATTTTCATGTGCTTATTAGTTGCACACGATTGAAATATCCCCTACGCGCAGGAAAAATATTTTTTTACAAAGGGTCTGAACACCTTTACAATCCAATGAAAAAGGATAAAGGCGGTTAGTTTATCGACGGAGGTATGCAGGATTTTCAAGGCCTTGGTGATCTGATTTTCAACCGTTTTGTGTGAGATTTTGAGTCGTTCCGCAATTTTTTTATTGGAAAGCGATTCAAACCGGCTGAGATAAAATACTTCGCGGCACTTTTCCGGCAATGTTGCAATACTCTGATCGAGCACGGTTTGAAGTTCTTTTGCATCCAACTCTTCCTCTAAGGTGTTGGATTCAATAATCAAATTAATTTCATGAAGATGCTTTTCAGAAATTCGACCGGATCGCAAATGCATAAAACACTTATACTTTGCAGTCTGAAAAAGATAGGCTTGAAGATTTATGATAGTTCTCTCATTAACTTTTTCAAACAACATAATGAACGTTTCCTGGACGACATCTTTAGCAAGATCATGATCGCTTAGAATATTGAAAGCTGTTCGATATAATACGGCACAATGGCGATCATAAATGGTAGCAAACGCTCGACGGTCACCAGCTTTTATCAGATCCAAAAGTTCAAGATCAGTCCGTTTTGAGGAGTTCATACGTTGTAAACTTAACAAAATCCGGCAATTTTAGTTTATGGGCGGGAAGACTGTTAGCGCTGGCGGGGGGACTTCAAAATTTCAATCTGCTTAAGCGGAACGTTTTAATAACTGAATGTGCAACTGGTTATAATTTCTTAATATGACAGTGAAGAGAACAAGAAGAGATGGGAAATCCTTATTTTGATGAAAGACTATGTAGAATGAACGAATCTAAACGCTACACCTCTGAAATTAAGATTTTTCTATTATTGATTCCGCTGATAAATGTATTCAACTACTATTTAACATATAATAACATCTCCCTTGGCTGGAGAACTTTGCTCACCTTTTCGATCGATACCCTCGAAGGTTATGCAGCCTGGGCAGCTGTTCATTTTGTTATCCTCTATCTGGACCAAAGAATGCCCTTCCAAGAAAATGTGCTTAAACGATTGATCGTTCAAATTATCGCAACGCTATTCATTGGGATGTTCATTATTATCGCGTTAACGGTTATCATTCATTATGCATTCACAGAAAGACCGATGCCCGTTAGTTTTTTTTCCTATGATATCTTTATCATTTCAGTTTGGTTTCTGGTTATCAATGGAATTTATATCGCCATCCACTTTTACAGCGAATGGCGTCTTAGTGAAAGTAAACGTGTCGAGGAAAACAAATTAAAAAAGGGCGGCCTGAACGTTAAGTCTGGCAAGCAGGAATTTTTTCTTACCTATAGTAATATAGCGGGTTTTAGGGTCGATGGTGATTACATCATTTGTTATACGGTGGATGGCAAGAAGTTTCTATTGGACCAGTCAATGGATAAACTTGAAAAATTTCTCCCAACTTCCTCTTTCTTTCGGCTCAACCGCCAAACCTTGATTCATCGCCAAATCGTGTCTGGTTTCGAAAAGGATGTGAATGGAAAACTGAACATTCTGATTATATCCCATTCATCAATTTCTTCGCCGCTAAACGTGAGCAGAACGAGAGCCTCTTCTTTCAAGACCTGGTTTCAAGCCGAATAAACCGACATCTCAGGGGGAAATATGCTACAACTCAGCGGAATTGGATTCATTTCTGCCGATAGCTTTTTTGCCATCCCCGTTCCTTTGCAAAAAAGTATAGCATGCAAGTCCCGAATCAATTACCCTCAAGTTCTTTCAGTACAGAACGTTTTCATGGTTTAGATGCCGCCCGGGCTATGGCCCTGTTTATCGGAATCTTCCATCATGGAATCGAATCATTTATTTCCTACGCGAAGTGGGATTGGATAACCGGAGATTCTCAAAGCAGCCTGTTGTTGGATATATTGTTCTATGCCTCACACGTTTTCAGAATGCAGGCTTTTTTTCTCATGGCTGGATTCTTTGCGCATCTCTTATTCTGCCGAAAAGGATATTGGGGATTCGTGACGAACCGAACCAAAAGACTTGTCCTCCCTTTACTTCTTTTCTGGCCAATCCTTTATGTGACCACATTCAACTTATGGGTTTGGGGAATACAATATTTAAAAAATACGTCATACACCGAGGCTGTCGCAAAGTTGCCTGATTATATGGTCTTAAGTAAAGGGTTTCCATTTATGCATTTGTGGTTCCTTTATTTCCTCATACTCTTTTGTACTGCCGTGGTGATGTTAAGGCCGATTGTAAGAAAGCATTGATAAGAAAGAAAAAATACGATATGCTGTAGATCGGTTCCTTGTTTACACCATGGAAAGATGGTGGGGGAGCCTGATCATCGGACTATTCATGGTAGTGCCAATGCTCGGTATGAGAGATTGGTTTGGTGTGGACACATCAGCTTCCGGATTTATACCGAGGATCGCCCCGTTCATTTTGTACGGAATGTACTTTACCCTGGGCTGGTTCATTTATCGTCAAGTCGGTTTACTAAAAAACATTGAGAAATTCAGATCTTCAAACCTAATTCTCGGTATCTCGCTTGATTGTATTGCTAATCGTATTAAATCTCCTGCTTGCTGATCGATCTCCTTCAAATGCAGGACTCATTCTCGCTTTGTTAAATGCTCTTTATGCTTTTGCCTCCATTACGACTGCCTTCGCTTTCATTGGATACATGATGACCTATTTCTCTTCATCCAGTCAAAAGGTGCGTTACCTATCGGATGCTTCCTATTGGGGATATTTAATCCACCTGCCTGTTATTGGCTTCTTCCAAATCATCGTCGCAGAATATGAGATAACCTGGGCATTAAAACTTATTCTCATCTTTGTCCCAAGTATTATTCTCGTAATGGTAAGTTACAAGTACTGTGTACGGAATACTTGGTTGGGCCTTTTGCTTAACGGCGTAAAAAAAGCTCGAAAAGAGAACACTGTTTTCAAGTCTCATGCCCGACAAGAATGCTTAAAACATTATTTTGTGATCATAGTATGCCAGGCGTTTAGTTGATAAATGATCGAAAAAGCAAATAGACCATCCGTTAGTTAGCGGCAGTGGTGAACGTGATGACCGTACCGTTCATTCAATTGATCACAGAAACTTTTGCAGCAACGCCTTGGTCTTCTTTATTCCTTCTTCTTCGGGTTGGGTTTCACCTTCAAACTCGATACCAATATACCCTTTGAATCCAGAGGCTTTTACCAAATCCATTAATCGCCTGTAGTCGATCTTCGGCTGTTCACCGTTAACGTCGAAATCATAGGTTTTGGCGCTCACACCTTTTGCAAAGGGTAAGAGTTCCTGAACCCCCTTGTATCGATCATATATTTCAGCGCATTGGCCCTGGGTAGTTCCCCACTCATGGGAAATACAAAAGTTACCAAAATCGGGTAACGTGCCCACATTAGTTTTGTTGACCTGGCGCATTACGTCGGCCACCCAAAAACCCTTCGATGAATCACTGCCATGATTTTCAACAACAATATTGATATTCATGGGCTTTGCAAATTCACCAAGCCGTGAAAGGGAATCTATCGAAGCAGTTTTCTTTGCAGCCGTCTCACCAAGCCCATGAAGATTAACACGGACTGTTTTGCATTCCAGGAATTTCGCAGCATCAATCCATTTTTTATGATTCTCAACTGCCGCCAGTCTCTCCTTATCTTCGGGTGTTGCCAGAAAACCTTCGTCGTCCACCATGATGAGATGATTTGTGACACCTGCATCCTTGCTTCGTTTCAACAGCTCGCGAAGATAAACCATGTCCTTTCCCGCTTCCTTAAAATTTCTTTTGTAACTGCCGAAACAACCATTTACATATTCGACTACGTTGATCGCAAATTGTTTGATTGCAATAGAAGGGAAATCCAAGTGATCAATTGTTCCTCCTTGCAGACCGCGGTGCAAAGACCATTCCGCCAGGGAAATTTCTAAGGACGGCGCAAGCTCAAAGTATGGGGTCATACATAACGAAGAGGCTGTTAATATAGTAGAATGTTTTATAAATTCTCTCCGGCTTGACATGATGGATGAATTTCAAACGTAAATGAAGATACGAACAACATAGTTGAAAATGTTATTTCGCGTGACTTTTACATTTCCGCAGGGTCTTACATAAAGCTCCTGCCATTTTAGTTACCGAATGATGGTCTGTCGGGTTTGTGATAATGTCTGTCGCATGCGAGGATTATGAATTCCTCGAAGAAGGGAGACTGTCGCACACAGGCAGTCTCTCTTTCTTTTTGTTTTAAACGTCGGCACTTTCAAAGATCGTTTCACGAGTGGCTATTACCTGAATAGCCCCATTAGAACTTAATTTTACATTTTTCATCGCATACAATCCTGAGTTGCAACCAGGTGGAACCGTAAGTCCTTCCACCACAACGTTCATCGGAATATCGCCTCCATCACCGGGTGTTATCGTTTCGGCGATGTCAAGGGTTTGCATCGGGCAAAAATACAATGCCATCTTACCCCAGGTAGACTCCAACCGAACTGGCGAAATGGTTGCTGTCACAGTTTCACCATGGCTTAACATTTTTTCTTTCATTTTCTCTTGCAAAACATGAGGCTGTCCTGAAGAGGTAGTGAAAACCTCTTTGGAAGTTTCCACTTTTTCGATACTTCCCTTCGAACCAAAAAGGTTCGCAAAAAAATGATATTCTAGTCTTTTCATAACACTTAATTTTTTAAGTTTTAAATCTGACAATCTTCAAAACCAAATTCCGCTCAAAAACTCAATAATCAAGTTGTGAACAGTCCGAACTAACCATACAAAAAAATAACAACAACAATTAAACTATAGTTTTTCAAAAATTTACCGCTAAACGACGTGCTTCAGTCGTGCCGCTTATTTTTTTTCTCCTGCATTCAAGAATGGCTTCAAAAGATCAATAGGAATTGGAAAAATAGTAGTCGAGTTATTTTCCGTTGCAATCTCGCGCAAGGTTTGAAGATATCTCAGCGTGAGCGCGCTGGGTTGATCGCTTAGAATTTTTGCAGCATCGGCTAATCGTTGGGAAGCCTGAAACTCTCCTTCGGCAGCGATTACTTTCGAACGCCGTTCACGTTCTGCTTCTGCCTGCTTAGCCATTGCCCGCTGCATCTCCTGTGGTAAATCTATCTGCTTTACTTCAACCGTAGAGACTTTGATGCCCCAGGGCCCTGTATGAGAATCAATGATTTGCTGCAACTTCAGATTTATTTTTTCACGTTGTGAAAGAAGGTCATCAAGATCAGATTGTCCTAATACACTTCTTAACGTTGTCTGTGAGAGTTGAGAAGTTGCAGAGAGGAAATCCTCGACTTCTACAATGGCTTTTTGCGGTACAATTACCCGAAAGTAAATCACCGCATTTACTTTTAGCGAAACATTATCCTGCGTTATAATGTCCTGAGGCGGAACGTCCATCACCACGGTGCGGAGACTTACTTTTACCATCCTGTCTACGATGGGGATGAGAAGCACCAGGCCCGGTCCCTTAACTCCACCTTGAACTAGCCGCCCGAGGCGAAAAACAACACCGCGTTCATATTCCCGCAGGATGCGGATTGCATTCGCAAGAATAATAATTGAGAAAACGGTGATAAGCACAAGCTCTAAGACTACTATCTCCATATCCTTATTATTTATCAGCCATTAATGCGCTCCACGAGAAGCGTCAAGTTCTTGAATTGTGCTACCCGAACTTTTGCTTTTTTGTCTATGGTTCCCGAAAGAGATTCCGCCTGCCATATTTCTCCATGAACCAGGACAGCCCCCGCAGGGTCAAGCGTTTCAAGTGATTCGCCTGTCTCTCCAATCATCGTCTCCAAACCCGTAGCAGGTTTCGAACGCTGGGCCCTTAATCCGGCCCCCAGCACAAAGAGAAAAAACAATGATGAAAAAACTACGGATGAAATTATCACGCCCCAGGATATTCTATAGAACGCTATTGCCTCATCTGTACGAAGTAACATCAGTGATCCAAGGGAAAGAGAAATAATAGCACCGATGGTGAGTACACCATGGCTTGCAATTTTGATCTCAAGAACAAACAATATGATTGCAAAAATGATGAGCGCTAACCCTGCGTAATTCACAGGCAAAGTATTCATAGAATAAAATGCGAGGGTAAGACAAATTACGCCGATAATGCCCGGAGCAATCGCCCCCGGACTATAGAGTTCAAACACCAGACCATAGAGTCCCAGGAGCAGCAACACGTATGCAATATTAGGATCACTTATTACATCAAGAAATTTTTCAAAAGCTCCCATTTCAAGGCGTTCAATGTTTGCGTCGCGGGTATTAATTGTCATTGTTCCAGCGGTTGTCACAATCTTTTTCCCGTCTATAAGACTTAGCAGCTCCGACGTATTCATTGCAACCAGGTCGATAACATTTTTTTCGAGTGCTTCTTTCTCCGTGATCGAAATACTTTTCCGGACAGCTTCTTCTGCCCACTGTGCACTGCGCTTTCGTTTTTCTGCAATGCTGCGGATAAATGCTGCCGCATCGTTAGTCATTTTTTCGTTCATGACCGTGTCTTTTGAACCACCCTGCATATCAACAGGATGTGCCGCGCCGATGTTTGTTCCGGGAGCCATAGCCGCAATGTGGGCCGCGAGTGTGATGAAAACTCCTGCCGAGCCAGCATGGGCGCCACCGGGAGAAACGTAAACCACTACAGGTACCGGTGCCTCCAGAATATCACTGACAATGACACGCGTTGATTTTAATAGACCTCCGGGAGTATTAAGGTGAATAACCAAACACGATGCGTTTTCTTTACCAGCTTTTTCAATACCGCTGTGAATAAATGCGGCTGATGCAGGATTGATGCTTCCATCAATTTGCAGCGAGATTACTTTTTTTTGTGCAAAGAGCAGTGCAGGAATAAAAAATATGAGAACTAAAAAAATGCATTTCATAAAAAAGAGTTTTTCTTTTTAAGAAATCTTTCTTTCAATCTAATGAGAACACCCGCCAGCAATCATAAGCCAGGCTCCGAATGAGTTTCCACGACGTGAATAACCTATGCTGAATTTACCGAAAATCCGGAGGAAAAGGAATTTATATCGTACTTGAATTTCGCCTGCTTTGAAATCCTGGTTCAAAGGCAAGCGATTAATCCATCTAAAAATTGATTGTGCATTGAGACGAAACCGTCTTTTCCCACCCCCACTTCCAGGGAAAACCCTTTTACAAATCCAGTCTTTTTCACTTTGACTTCAACGATAGAGAAAGACAACCTTTGGAAATAAATCAGTCAAGAAATTTTTCGCGATGAAAAACAAAAAAACCTTTACCATTTAAGCGTATGAAAAATCTCGTTGCCACCCTGCTTCTAGTAGGATGCGTCGCCTTGGCGCATGCTCAAAAAAGTCTTTCACAAACCGGACACAAAATATCTCAGGGACACGTGTTCCTTATTCTAAACGATGATGGATCACTAACATTTTTTCAGGACAAAAAGGAGAATCAAAAGCCCGTGGAAAAAAGTACATTATTTTTAGTGAAGGACAATTATACCAACCTGTACTTTGAATGGAAAAATCCTTTAAAATATCGAATAGTATGGAAGGACTCAGTGTATGACGACGAGAGAGATCAGGCCGTAAAAGCATTCATAGCGGCTTTAGCGGGTCAATTCGGGTCAGCGGTTACTGGCTTAAACATCGACGAATCAAAAAGCGAAAAGGTGGTACTAGCTTTCAAAAACAAGAGAAGCAGACAGGAAAATGCTTAAAGAATGATTAGACTACCGGCAGAGACTAGGAATCCTATTGTTATTGTACCCTTCAAAAGTATCGATCTTACCTTGCTTTACCTTCATTTAAGGGCAAATCAAGAGAAGCATTTGACTGAATCCGAGAGAATCGCTATTAATAAATTAACGCCTAAACTCTGTCGCACTTGATAACAAAATTGCTTTCGATTATAAGGGAGAGGTCGACGAACATTTTACAAAACTGTTTGGTATCACGGATGTAACCCAAGTCACTCCGGGTGTAGAAAGTGTGAACAATGCAATAAAAAAATACAACCAAGATTTTAACGAAATAACGACTTTGCAAGCAGAGGTGACTTCAACTGTAGACGATATTGATATCGTAGATCCTTTGCTAGATACGTACTTCAAGAGTGCTCTGGCCTCAGTACATGAAACAAACCGAATCTTCCCTGAAAGAAGCCAGAGACGTAGTTGAAAAACTTAAACCCATTATTGAGATTATGAACAGCTCCATCAAGGATAAAGGTGACCGGGATGGCTATTATAAAACGAGAGGAATAAAATTTGATGACGGGAAAATACTAAGTGCGAAAGCCGACATCAGTATTTACGAATACGACCGTGATAAGAAGGAGTTTAAGCAATCGCGGGTCGTAAATACTGTGAAGATTACCTTCAAGAAATATGACTGGATTACTCCGATCGCAAGCGCAGGTGTGTTCTATTTGGATGTAGAGATTCCAGGATTCAGCCTTAAAACTGAAAATGACAAATTCCTCGTTCAAAATGATACCATCAGCAGAAACAGCGCTGTAACTGCAGCATTTCTGAATTTGAATTTCTCAGTGAATTCGAAGTATTTTTCTCCCCTGCTTCAAATTGGGATGGACCCCACGAAAACAAGGCCTTATCTTTTACTTGGCGGTGGGTTTACTATCCCTGTTGCACGATTCGGATTAAGTGCCAGTCCGATATTGGACTTTCCAACCTAAATTGGATCAGCTAAAAGTTGGAGACGTTGTTCCTCTGAAGTCGAACTTCAGAACGACATTAAATATACTTTTAAGGCAAAACCGATTGGATGGTATTTTGGAATTATTTACAATTTTTAGAAATGTAAATTTATCCTGGCGCGGGTTTACCCTAGCACCTCAAGCATTGGACATCACGGTTCGAAGTAAACCGGGGTTCATTGTGGATCTAACACAATTGATATCAACGAGCACCGAATGACCTTCTAACCTAAACTAATTTTTCTACAGGAAGCCAATAAATTGGACTACCATTTTCAAGCAGCGGTGTTTACCCAAAACCTTGAAGTTGCCCTCGATACGGTACAAAAGCTCAACGCCACGGCTGTCATGGTAAACGACCATACTGCTTTTAGAGTCGACTGGATGCCTTTTGGAGGAAGAGATGCCTCGGGGGAAGGTTTGGGTGGAATCCCTTACACCATGCACGAGATGACCCGGGACAAACTCATGGTTATTAAAAGCAAATTATTGCTGTAGCCAATTCATGGCGTAGCGCTAAACCAATATCTGAAAGCATTATCAGCGCATGATGCCATGACTTGATACGACCAAAAAACTTTCTTTGGACGCAAGGTTCCGAAGGATACCTTGCATTTTGACGCAAACGGTCTCCCCCCAATTCTAAACTAATTTCCCTTCAATAGTTTCATGCCGAACCCTGGCTCGTGTGATACTGAAATTTTGCCGTCTTTGATCGGATAATTTCCATAGTCTATATCATCAGAGATACAGGTGACTCCTTCGATGGTCGATATATGACCAAGTCCTGCAGCCAGATGCGTTGCATAATGCGTCTTCAACTGATCTCCCCATGCGTGAGGGCTTCCATCAGCATTAGCGCTTTTTATAATGGGCATTGCTTTCATCCAGTTTGTGATTCCATAGGCGTGGATATCGTTAAGATATGTGTTCACGATCCCTTGCCGAACCATTTCAAGCGCGACATCATCCGCGTCTGGCCAAACCCACTCGCCGTCGGCATATTTTGTTTTTTCGAAGCCATTCTTGTCCATCCATGCGCGTAATTTTTTGCCGTCATCAATCTGCTCCTGAAATGGCTCCTCCATCCAATACAATGGGATCCCTTTTATCCCCTCTAGAAACGTGATGGTATCTTGAAGTGAGTAACTGTTGTTTGCATCTACCAATAGCTCCACGCCTTTGCTACCGTATTCGGCGTAAACCATCTTAAAAACCTTTATGTCCATTTCCATACCCTCTTTGGCCGGATACCATTTATATCCCCGGCCGATCTTTATTTTCAACTGTCGATATCCATGATTATAATCCCACGCACAATTCTGTAATATTACTTCAAGGCCGCCTCTGACTTCTTTGTATGGCAACTCGTCAATGTAGATCATTCCGCTATAAACAGGCAGGCTGGTCGGACCCTTCGATCCTAAAATTTGATAAACAGGTTTTTTCAAAATAACGCCCATCAGGTCGAACATTGCGAAATCGTAATGGAAGGTGTTGAAGCCATTCATCAAACCGTGAGTCGGCGTTACCACCTCAATAACTTTCTTTCCAATTAAACTCGAGATCGATTCGCTTACTTTTTTGTCTGTCATTCCCCAAGCTTCAGCGCCCTGATCTGTTTTTACGCGAAGCGCTGTGGTCTTTTGATGTTGACCATGAATGTCCTTTGATCCGTTGCGCCCAACGAACCTTGGCCAATGGTAGTCAAGCGTGACGACGTCGGCCTTTTCAATTTTATGTTTTGCTAATTCCGGATATTCATCATGCATTGACTCGCTAAGTGCATTGTTTTTTAGCAAGAGACCACCAGCCATTGCGCCCATACTTTTCATGAAAGAACTTCTTTTCATAGTAGCAGTTTGTTCTGTTTTAAATTCCGTTTTCAAAATATTCTCTATGATTTACGATTTATATTTTTACAATAAAAGCTTATTAGGGAAGAGATTGAAGTTTGAAGTTTGAGGTTTGAGGTTTGAAGTTGCCGAAGAAAAAATCTGGAGACATATTAGGTGTAGTCCATTGAAATCTCGATTATTAATTTGAGTATTTCATCGAATTTTTAACGCCGAGCGCGCTGAGAACGGGCCCAACAAAATTGCTCACTCTGCTTGCAAACTCCTTGGGCAAATCTACTCGACACGAGAACGCAGAGACGGCCAAGCCGTGGGTCGATACGTCCTTCGTAGGAAAGGTTCCTGATTCCTCCGTGCCTGTGACGCAATCGATATCCACGTCGCCCAAGCAAATCTCGACTATTAATTTGAAGTATTTCATCGAATTTTTAACGCCGAGCGCGCTGAGAACGGGCCCAACAAAATTGCTCACTCTGCTTGCAAACTCCTTGGGCAAATCTACTCGACACGAGATAATCGTAACTTGACAAAGTAGGAAGTTGAATGTTGAGTGCCTTAAAACGGTGGTCTAAATTTTACCGCAGAGGCGCAAAGGCGCAGAGGTTCGCAAAGGATTTTAAATTGATGATTAAGGCTTGTAGCGCACCGTCTCTTTGCAAAATTTGAGATTGCTAAGGAAAATAAATTTTCACGCAAAGTCGCAACTTACTTGTAAACCAAAGTTGCGCACAAAAAAAAGGCTGTAAGCTGTGCGCTGACTGCTTTGGCTTTTCTCACACAACACTTTCAAGTTTGCACGCTTTAGCCTTCGAGCTTTATGCTTTCTACTTTCTGCTTTCTCGCTTCATTTCCACAACAAGAGCAGCCGGAGACTCTAACGAAACACCTTTATTTCTAAATCGAAGGTAATTGAAGAAGTCTTTCCTGAATGCTCTTTCAAAACTAGATGCATTCCTGCCACTTGGGTCATTGGCCGTATGTCCGCGGTAATTTGATTCAGTTAAGGAAGGGACGTACTCGTTTCGATAATATTCAATATAGGCTGAAAGGTTGGGTACCTGATAATTTACGTGACCGAATTCGTGCGATAAGACGAGAAGGGATTTCGCAAAAATCCAGACCGTTACTGAAACACTATGTTTGCCGTACTCGGAAAAACATGCATCCTCATCCTCATCCGACTGTGCCATGCGCGTGATACCCGCAGCCATTATTGTTGCCTCTTCACGAGGAATAAATTTTACATAAACGTCCGTGAATCTACCTTTTGCATCTCTTATTGAGTCAATTCGGTAGTAAAGGTCAGGGGAAATATGTTTGAACTGATTCAGTAATTCCTCGGTCAACTCATAATAAGATTGGTAGATTATTAATTCATCTATCCTGGCATTCATTTTTCGTCTGTCCGACGAAGGCAAGTCTTTATTCGTATTAAGAATGTCATTGTAGTTTTTCAGACTTTCTCGCACATAGTGAATATCTTTTTCGTACCCATTTCTCAATTTCGCCCAAGCGCAATTCTGCGTAAGCAAGAATATAATAACAATGACGCTGTAGTTTTTCATGACCGTTGATTTTATTTGGTGATTGATCTTGAAAATTGTTTACGCGCGAAAGTCATCACGAGCGGGAACCGTTGAGTAGTCTGTAGTACTGGGATTTAAATTACAAAGGTGACCGAGCGATTGCCTTAACAGGGGGACAGGCAATCAGGCTAAAGAAGATTTAAGGACGGAAGCGTTGAGAAAATTTAGAAAAATTTCAGGAGGGCTGTCTTTCTGCTCCGTGATACATCGACCATACTGCCATCGCTCATGGTCAAGTAACCGCCATCACCACGGATGTATTTCGTTACCTCATTCAGATTAACAATGTAGGAGTTATGCACGCGGATAAATGAAGAGAATGATTCAAGCTGCTCTTCCACCTCTTTCAATGTGCGACACGCTGTGATCTTCCTTTTATTTTTGAGATGCAGGTAAGTATAATTATTATCTGCTTCGCAGGTTATGATATCATCGGTTTTTACCAATTCAAATCCTTCCGCTATTGGAACAGCAATTTTTGTCAGGGCGTTTTCTTTATTCTGTATTTTATCCAGTAACATACGAAACTGTTCGCTTGTAGGTTGATGGTTGTGCACTCCGACTTTATGAACCGCCGCTACTAACTCTTTTGAATCAATTGGCTTCAGTAAATAGTCCAATGCACTAAATCGGATTGCCCTGATGGCATATTTGTCGTACGCGGTGGTGAAGATAACTGAAAACGGAATCTCGTTAAACTGCTCAAGAAATTGAAATCCATTCATCGAAGGCATTTCAACATCGAGAAACACCAGGTCTATTTTGTACTTCATGACGGCCTCCAACCCCTGTTTTGGCGACAGGCATCGCTGCACTATCTGGACGTCCGGACATAATTTATTGAGAAGAATACTCAGCGAGTCCAGGCAATGCGCTTCATCATCTATCAAGATAGCATTAATCATAGTTAACCGAGATTTTTACGATTACTTCAGTGCCCAATGCATTTCCTTCAGGAGAAACGAGATCGTTGATTGTAACCCCGAGGCCGTTACCGTGCATCATAGCAATCCGGTCGGCGGTGATCTTTGAGCCCATCGATTTCTTACGTATACCGTATGCGTTGCTTAGCATCGCCGCTTTGTTGCGACCAATACCGTCGTCGGTGATCTTAAAAAACAGGTAACCATTTTCTTCACTTACATTGATCTCCAAATGTCCTTTTTCCTCCTTATGCGTCAATCCGTGCCAGATCGCGTTTTCAGCGTAAGGTTGAACAATCAAAGGCGGCACCTTCAGTGCGAAGAGATCCAGGTCCTTGGACAACGTGATCTTATAATCGAACTTGTTTTCAAGACGCAAAGCTTCCAGTTCGAGATATAAACCCAATGACTCCAGCTCGCTTTCCAATGATATCAGTGAATCCTGTGCGTTCTGTAGAATTAATCGCACCAACTTGGAAAATTTAATAAGATATTCAGAAGCCTGCTCGCTGTTGTTCTGCAAAATGAACCGGTTGATAGAATTAAGTGAATTAAAAATAAAGTGGGGATTCATCTGGGCCCGAAGTGCCTGCATTTCAAGTTCGGTCGCTTGTTGCTGAAACTCTGCCTTCGTTCTCGCGTTCTCAAAAGTCTGCATCTTTAATTCGTTTTCAGCCAACTCACGCTGATCTCTTTCAGATTTTCGTTTCAACAAAATGTTGCGGAAAATTATCAATCCCATTCCCACAAGGAAAACGATAAATACAATGAGCGCATATTTTTGAAGCTCCTGCAGTTGCTTTTCTTTCGTTAACCTATCTATGCCTGCCCTTGCTTTCTCCGTTTCAATTTCGGATCTGAAGAAGGCCAGTTTTTGTTCAGCCTGATCTGCGTCGATGGTTTCCTTTAACGTAGTGTATAGCCGCAGATGGTGATAAGCACTGTCATTTTTTTGTTGCAGATCAAAAAGCTTGTAAAGCATGGCATGTGCGTCACGGACGTATTGCCTGGCGCCTGTTTCACTTGCTATGCGCAAAAGTTTTTGCGCATTATTCAACGCCGCCGGATAATCCCCCTCAGCCTCATAAGCCTTCATCAGTCTCAGCAAAGTCCACATCATCTGGTTGCGATCATTGACGCTTTCGAAATAAATCAGCGCATTGTTCAAATATAAAAGGGCCGTATCATATTGTTCCCGCGCCATATATATTTCAGCCATGCGCGAGTTTGGCCAGCTGTTCTGTTTGAATTCTTCCGTCATTCCCGAAACCGAAACCAATTTTTTATTGTGATTTCGTAGGACTTGGTAACAATAAGCCGCGGAATCATATTGCTTCGCCAGATAATAGGTTTCTCCTATATAGGTATACATCCTGAGTACGCCGCCACCGCGTTTCAAAACTTTATGTGCCTCCCGGCTGTAGTCCATCGCCGTCTTATAATCACCAGTCGTGCTGTAAAGATGCGCTATCGCAATGAAGCCTCTTGGATCGCTACTAGGCTTCCGCCATAAAGGAAGGCCTTTGATACAGTATTCAAGAGAATTTCTATACTGGCCTCTTTGTGTTTCCAAAGTACCCATGGCAGCATATAAATAACCAAGCGCTCCTTCATTGCCACTTTTAAGCGCAAGTTTTTCCGCTTGCTTATAACACGACAATCCCTGATCAAACTTACCCTGCGCCCACTTTGAAAAGCCCAGCAATTCGTACGATTTACCTAATAAAAGCAATCCATCCTGATGCTGATTACTGGCTTCCAACAACGCGACGGCTTTGGCACCGTACGCCTCCATGGCTGGGTAAGTCCCAACAAGTCGCGCATTGAACCCCAAATTGTAATACGCTAATGCCTTTCCTTTTACATAGTCTATTTTTTCAGCTTCCAAAATTGCCTGAGATGCAAAAAGCAGGGCGCTATCGGTGTGCAGTTCTATGTATGAACTGCAAAGTTCATTTAGACAATTAACGAGGCTCGTATCTTTTAAGGTTGGCAGAAGTTTTTTTAGTCCATCGATTCTTTCGCCTTGCCCCAAACAATCAACGCAAAGCAGAAATTGCAGTACGCCCAGAGAAAGGTATTTTACAAATGTCTTTTTATTCATGGCTTACAAGCTAAGAGCAACTATACTTCTCCTTGCACCGAACGTTCTATTAGGCTGATGATACTATTGTTTTTCAGCGATGACTAATTTAGCAAAACAAATAAACCTTTTGAAATATAGGAAGGCCTGTTCGTATCAGGCCTTCCTTTCAAAAGGAGCTCATTAACTTTTTCACTAATGTACAAGTTGAAGATTATTGACTCCTTCACCAATTTGTTTACCTAACAGTAAACCGGCGGCAATTGAAGGAGGATAATGTATACCGCCATAGTTACGGGACATACCACACTCCCCAGCGGCAGCATTAAACGAAGGGAAGGTTCTTGGACCCCCATATTTCGATCCATAGGTATTATCGGTGAACGAATAATTTTCTCCAAATATTCCGGTCATGGTTTGCATAAAGGCCTGCGTGAGAAATGCATGCGCTGCGGGATATTCTGGATGCGGTGGCGTTGTAATCAGCGGAGTCCAGGCTGGATCTATCACCTTCTTGATGTAGGTAACAGGTCTTAACATATTATACGTGTATTTTGATTTAAACCCTGCGATGCTAGCGTCAGTTAATGCTATACCGGTTTTCGCGTAAGCAGTAGCTGCCCTGCCAAGATCAATGTTCTTTTGTTTTAGAATCTGCGTGAGTATGGAAACTGAATGTCCGGGAGGACTATATCCGACTCCTACTCCAACATCGTTCCAGTAAAAAGCAATATTTTTTTGTTCCTGTGTGAGCGATTGAGAAACATCACACATTGCTTTTTCCATTTTATAAAAATCCGATGATGGATCTTCGGAATATTGATATACAAAGGGAGGAGCAATAACCTGCAAATGCTGCTCTAAGAAAGGCCGGGTATTTCCGAAATATGGGCAAAGGCCATTGGCAAATGCGGGTGGCGTTGGCTCCCAGGCACCGGGAAATACGGGCGGTATGTATCCAACGTTAGTCAGATTACTATTATCGGTTTGCGACCATGCAATGACAGCATCGGCAATAGCATGACCGAAGGCCTCTGAACGCAAGAAGACAGCTGAACCAACGCTAGGCCTAAGCGAATCGTTGTAGGCTGCTGCCAGCGAATCAATGCGTTGCTGGTTCGCTGTTATTATTGCTGCCGGATAAAAAGCAGTGATCAACTTCGCCAGTGCGGCATTGGCCGAAACTTCCCAGGAGTACCCGTTATTATTTTCTTTTTGAGGCATTACAGGCATTTGATAAAGCTTCTGACTTAAGCTAACTGAATTTTTTATTCCTGGCCTTACCGATTCATACAACCCGATGCCGATATAACCCCATGCACGGTTTAATAAAATTGGGCTGAGCGATGGATTCGCCTTGATGATCATCTGTAATTGCAAGGCATACCAGTCTGTGGCAACAGCGCTACTCGCAAGGCTAGCCTTGCCTGGAGAGTTTCCTTCTCCTGAATGATCACCGTCAAAATTGTCTTTGTCGCAGCTTGCAATAAAGTGCGAGAAGGTCACCAGTAAGATTATTTTTAACATCTGGTGCCAACGAATGTGTTGTTTCATACATAGAATATTTTAAGGATAGTTAAATTTTACTGTCCTTATCAACGGGTCAGGTTCAAATACAAATTCATAGAGTGTGTATTTCACGCGTCCACCATGTAGTTGGTCAAAATGGTTGAGTGGTTTACATCCAGATTGGATTTGGAATGTTGTTGACGATAACACTCAATATTCATTATCCCTACTTTGTCAAGTTACTTTTGTGTGGAGGGCCAATATTTTAGATCAATTAGTTGCGTCGAAATCTTAACGCAGAGTTACGCAGAAATTAGGTTCAAAAATATTTATCTCCCTTGCAAACTACTTGCGCAAATCGGCTCGATACGAGATCGCAGAGACGGCCAAGCCGTTGGTCGATACGTTCTTCGTGGGAAGGTTCCGCCATTCCTCCGTGTGACTTCTATATAACTAGTCGATGTGTTGGGCAGCGTCTTGATTCTATATTGACTTGACAAGGAGATTAATTCATCTCGCAAAACTTAATTCTGTGCCGGCGCGTTGGCCCGAGCCAAATGCGGGGGTGGCCCGGCATGCGGGCGGAAGCATATTTGGCTCTTGATTTTTTGGTTCTTTTGTATCAAGACAAAAGAACGTAATGATTCAAACGACTCATATACAAATGAGGTTGGTGATGCGAGTGGCTCTCTTACAAAGTTATTATTGACAAAACATTAGCCCCCTTATTGAGATACTCCGTGGTAAAAAAAGTGCAAAGATAACGAGGCACCAGAGCCCAAAGAATTGACAAAAGATGATAATATTTTAGAATCGTAACTTGACAAAGTAGGGTTATTCAATAAGCAATATTTCAGTTCGTCCATCGTTGCACATTGAAAATTGAGTGTTGTTGTGTTCATATGAAGCATATGATACCGACTCAGGAACTCTATTTACCCGGGTAAAAGATAAATCAGGAACAAAACTCCTTTGTTTGCGCCTACTCTGTTATCTTTATTAAATTATCAATGGCTTGGCTGCTTGTTGGCCGTTTTAGAATAACCCCCACGCGCATTCCAGACAATTTCTTTGATGTTGGACTTCCTCGCTGCAACGACCGCATTCATTGCATGTTTTAGTCCATCCCATAGAATTATTGCCCCGCTTTGGGGCTACCATTTTGTTCACCCACTTTTTGCAAAAAAGTGTAGGTGAGCATGCAAGAATGCCGAAGGTACTTGGAAGTTTAAATGAATTAAAAAAGTATTGAATGAGGAAATTAAAAATTGGCATAATTGATCTTGTTAGCAAAGGTCCAACGAATACGCTATGGGCAAGAATCATGCATGCTAACCTTGCTAGTATCATGCCCCAGATTGTGGCGACGTGGTGCGAACAGCAAGGTCATTCGGTAACATTTATATGCTATACCGGCCTGG
The DNA here is from genome assembly GCA_963813425.1 of uncultured Bacteroidota bacterium. Lineage (GTDB taxonomy): Bacteria > Bacteroidota > Bacteroidia > Cytophagales > Cyclobacteriaceae > Chryseolinea. The sequence continues at coordinate 51,791 of CAWEZB010000017.1, read as the reverse complement.
AAAAATTGGACAACGAACTACCACGCGATGTCGACGTGGTTTTTATATGCTCGTTTTCACAAGCTGCTTTTCTTGCCTATGCCTTAAGCAATTATTTCAGAAGCAAAGGAGCGGTAACCGTGTTAGGTGGCCCGCATGCCCGTTGCTATCCCGATGATTCTATCAAATATTTTGACTATGTACTTGGCATGACACATCAGTCAACAATAACAGACCTTTTGAACAATTGTGCGCCTCAACGTCCAATTGGAATTCACCTTTCTGCAAAAACGCAGCCTGTTGAATTTCCAACCATGAGAGAGCGATGGAAGTTTGTCGAACCAACGCTTAAGAAGGCACCTTTCGTGAAATTCATTCCAATGATAGGAAGTGTCGGTTGTCCATATACGTGTTCATTCTGTATTGATGCAACGGTACCCTATCAGCAGCTGAACCTCGATGCCATGAAAGAAGATTTGCATTTCCTTCTTACGAAATACAAAAAGCCGATGGTCGCGTGGCAAGATCCAAACTTCGGAATTCGTTTTAAAGACAATATGGAAGTTATTGAGTCCATAGGATCCCGAAATCGCTTTCGTTTTCTCGCAGAAAGCAGCTTATCGATTCTCGCAGAAGATCATATGAAGGTGATGAAAAAACACAACTTTAAGGCTTTGCTTCCGGGCATCGAATCCTGGTATGACATGGGGAATAAATCGATGGCGGCACACCTGGGCGCAGAGCAAAAGCTAAATAAGGTATCGGAACAGGTTAATATGATCCTCCGTTATGTCCCTTATATTCAAACCAATTTTGTATTGGGTCTCGATTGTGACTCTGGGAACGAACCCTTTGAGCTCACCAAACGCTTTGTTGATAAATCACCAGGTGCCTTTCCCGGATACTCACTTCTTTCATCGTTTGGAGAGGCCGCTCCGCTCAACCTCGAGTATCAAAAGGCAGGTCGCGTACTTCCGTTCCCTTTTCATTTTCTGAACAACCACCTTGCGATGAACGTGAAACCAAAAAATTACGAATGGATAGATTTTTATGACAGAGTAATTGATCTTACTGCCTATACCTTTTCTAAAAAAGCGATCTACAGACGATTTATGGCAACTTCAGATTTTACGTCAAAGTGGATGAACTTCATGCGTGCTATTTCCAATGAAGGTTTTGGACGGATCCGTTTTTATAAAATGGTGAGAAAAAATCTGAAAGAGGATCGTTCGTTCCGGGCATATTTTGAAGGTGAGACGAAAGTGTTACCTCAATTTTATAAAAATATCATCGAACATGATCTTGGAATTTGGATGAAATGGCTACCCAAAGGAGCGTTGGAACACGACCAGAACGCTTATTTGCATAAAAATTCATATACCAAGGACTGTAGTTGTTAAAAAAGTTCAGATCAGCATAAAACAAAAAAGATCGACTTTCAGGTCGATCTCTTTCTCTTTAGTAAGATGGAGTATTAATCCATTATTCTTGTAACATTCACGGCGTTCATTCCTTTTTTTCCTCTTTCTTCGTCGTAGCTAACTTTATCGTTCTGACGAATTTCATCGACGAGCCCGAAGAGTGGACAAAAATGTCAGGTTTTGAATCTGACGGCGTAATGAATCCAAACCCTTTGGTTTCATTGAAAAACTTTACTGTTCCTTGCATTGTATAAAAATTAAAATAAAAATTCAATAATGATATCCGCTACTTCGCTATCTTTAGCCTAAATAGGATTTCAACATTCTGCTTTTCGCTGTATGCCTTAGACCGCCGTCGTGTGGCTTTTTCTTTGATCTGTCGTACGCGTTCGCGCGTGAGATCAAATTTATGGGCGATTTCTTCCAGTGTCATCGCTTGCGTTCCGTTCAATCCAAAATACAAACTGATCACTTCTGCTTCCCGTGTGGTCAAGGCAGTTAAGGAACGTTGTACTTCGAGGATGAGTGATTCGGCCATCATTTCGGACTCCGGATTTGATTCATTCACATCAGAAAGGACATCCAGCAAACTACCATCTTCGCCTTGTGAAAACGGTGCGTCCACTGAAACATGGCGTCCGGCAATTTTTAAACTATGCTGTTACCTCCTCGGTGGTAACACCAATAACTTCTGCAACTTCTTGTGCTGAAGGTTCGCGCTGAAACTTCTGCTCGAGATCAGAAAAAGTTTTGGAAATTTTAGTTAGTGAACCTATCCGGTTCAACGGTAGTCTTACAATTCTTGATTGCTCTGCCAGCGCCTGCATGATCGATTGGCGAATCCACCAAACCGCGTAAGAGATAAATTTGAATCCTCTCTTCTCATCAAACCTGCCTGCCGCCTTAATCAAACCAAGATTACCTTCATTGATAAGATCACCAAGCGTAAGCCCATTATTCTGATATTGCTTGGCAACTGACACCACAAAGCGAAGATTAGCTTTCGTGAGTTTTTCCAGCGCGACCTGGTCGCCTTCCCGTATTCGCCTTGCGAGTTCCACTTCAACTTCAGCGCTAACCAAGTCGACTTTCCCGATTTCCTGTAAATATTTATCCAGGGATTGACTTTCCCGGTTTGTAATCTGTTTACTAATCTTAAGTTGTCTCATGCACGATGTTTGTAATTAATAATAATGAAGCCACATTTCGGCACAAGGCCTTGGCCGCGATAGTATTGAAAACAGATATTCGAAGGGTAAAACTGATCGGGAATGCTGCTTTTTGTGCAAAGGTAGTCATTTAATATCAAATTACTCCGATTATTTTAATAAGGCAGGATTCTTATTAGAATTGCTCCAAAACGATCTGCCAACTTTTACGTTATAACCACGATCTCATCGATTTTTACGCGGCCGTGGCCTTCAACAACAATGTCGAACTTGCGGCCAACAGTAAAGTAACTGCCCGATGCTACGGGATGGCTAGTGGAAAGTGCGCTGCCGCCAGAAACCCTCGACACCCGGTCCTCGCCCTTTTTACGCACGGGCAATTTACCTTCGGCGTTGCTAAGTATCGTGGATGCCTTTCGGATTAAATGTCGATCTTTGCCTATGCTGTGGAGTGCCATGTAAAACCGTGGGACCGATGATGAAGAGGTAATGTCTGCTATAAATATGGTACGAATCGTCACCTTCCTTTTGCTTTTGCTTTTGTTTTGCTACCTGAATGGATTTTCTCAACAAAATGACTGCATCCTGAAAAAACAATCGGCCGACATCCAGGTGTACACCTGCAAATCAGAAAATGACAAGTTCAAATCGTTGAAGGCAGAATTCGCCATAAAAAATACCACCTTGGATGAATTAGTTGCATTTATAAAAAATGTAAAAAACTTTCCCACCTGGCAATACAACATGATTTCAGCAGAAGTGCTTTTGCAGGAAACAGGAACCAGAATGATCACCCGATCAGAAATTCATGCTCCGTGGCCCGTCGACAATCGTGAGCTTATTGTTGAATATTCATTCGAAAAAGATGCAACGTCGGGTCAATTACACATAATCATTAAAACAGTAGCGTACGATTATCCGCTGGAAAAAGGAGTTGTTCGAGTCCCGTTTTCCTATGCAGAATGGTTGGTTGTCAAGGATGGGACAGCGCTCAAAGTCAGGTACACACTGCGCATAAACCCAGGGGGGGATTTGCCCGCATGGTTGGTAAATATGGCGATGGCGGAGGGACCTTATCAAACGTTTATGAATCTTAAAGAGCAATTGGAGTAGCAGTTAGGTTTTAGGAACATGGCAACGAAGATTAGTTGCCTTCCGTAAATTCTTTGAGGCCCAGATATTTCGGTTGACGCAATCCGCTGAAATTGCGTTGTCATTGAGAGAATACAGGCTTCGTCATTCGGGTCTTTATTTTAATTTTAATAGAATGAAATCAGGAACAGGAAAGTCAACAAGCCGCGCTTTTCGTGTAAGAGCCAATCTGAAAAAAGGCTTGGAGCTCGCATGGGCCGCTTCACCAAAATCCCTGGTCAAGTTCTCGCTTTTGGGAATGGTTAACGCCTCGATGACGCCAATCGCCGTTTACCTTGGAGCAGTGCTGGTCAATCGAATCGCTGACGCCAGCAACCACAAAATACCTTTTTCTGATTTAGTCCCAGTAGTGATTGGGTTATGGATCGTAGCAACACTACAGCGCACCATTAGCGCATACATGGGATATGGAAGAAATTTATTTGTACGACGCGTGGAGCTCGAGGCAGAAAAAAGACTATTGGCCAAGGCTTCCAAAGTTGATATTGGAAATTTTGACAACTCGAACTGGCATGACCGGTTAGCACGGGCAAAAAGAGATGTATCGTGGAGACCTGGAGATCTTACATGGTCGGTGCTCGGACTCTCAAGTAATCTCGTAACGATCATTTTGATGGCTTCATTACTTGGCAGTCTTCATTATCTGCTGGTCATTCTCGCTCTTGCTGCTGCCGCCTTGTCGTTGGCATTAGAAAGCCGCGTGACATCGAAGCTTTATGAATTTTTTTACAAGGAAACTCCGGAAGAAAGGGAACGTGGATACATCGGGGATTTGCTCGTTCAGCCAAGAACAACAAAAGAAATCCGTGCCTATGTTCTTGCTGATTATTTACTGGCACGTCATAGCAATCTCTCAGAAAATCTATTCCGCCAAAGAGCGTTAATGTATAGATCAGGTACACGGGTTTCAATCCTCACCGGGATTGTAACCGGCACAACTTTAGCCCTCGCCTATTTATTTGTTTCTATAAAAGGTGCCGCAGGATTGTTCGATCCAGGCGGCGTAGTTCTGGTGATCGGAGCATTTACTTCTGTATCCTCTACCCTCGCCCAAATATCAAGCACTTTTGTTTCTGTCGATCAACACACGACATTTCTGGATGATTATTTTTCTTTTCTTTCCATCGATGAGCTGGTGAAAAAAGTTGAAAATCCTGAAGCGTTGCCCGATAAACTTGACAAAGGAATTGTGTTTGATAATGTCAGCTTTAAGTATGCCGGCAGTTCCGAATATGCCGTTCAAAACTTTAATCTCACCATCAACAGTGGTGAATTGATAGCGTTGGTTGGCGAGAATGGCGCGGGAAAAAGTACGATCGTAAGACTTCTCCTCCGATTTTATGACGTGGACACCGGATCCATCAGTATCGGCGGAGTTGATCTCAAAAAGACTGATCCTGAGGAATTGAGAAACCGGGTTGGTGTCCTTTTTCAGGACTACGCTAACTACGAGCTGACCGTGCGGGAAAATGTTACGATGGGAAGACCCCATGCAGAAGTTTTTGATGAGCGCGTACTGGAATCACTTCGCGATGCACGCAGTGAATGGCTTGTTAAAAAAATGCCCAACGGCCTGGATTCAAAAGTGGGAAGACTTTTCGAAGGAGGTCATGATCTCTCCGGAGGCGAATGGCAACGTCTGGCGCTGGCCAGGATCATGTATCGGGATGCAGACATCTGGATATTGGATGAACCAACTTCCTCCCTGGATCCAGAAGCAGAGGCGGCAATCTTTGCTGAGCTAAAAGAAAATCTAAAAGGAAGGATCGGTATTGTTATCTCACACAGATTCTCCACGGTACGGATAGCGGACCGAATCGCTGTTATTGCCGATGGAAAAGTATCTGAGGTCGGATCACACGAAGAACTGATGAAAGCCCAGGGAAGATATTCGGAACTGTTTGAACTACAGGCGGCAGGATACAGGTAGAGGTGCATCAAGAACGTGTCCTACCGGATTTAGGAACAACTAAGTTTAATTCGGAAGTTAAATCTAGCTACTCCGATCTCAGCGAGTTCACCGGATTTGTTCTCGCAGCTTTGATCGATTCAAAGCTCACCGTCAGCCAGGCAATAATTAAGGCTGACAAAAACGCGACAACAAAAATCGTCCAGTCGATCGTGATATGATAAGCGAAGCCAGTAAGCCATTGGTTCATTCCGTACCACGCCAGGGGTACTGCGATTGCTGTGGCGATTAGAATCGGACGTGTGAAGGTAGCCGACAACAAGTAAACAAGCTGGAACCCCGAGGCACCAAGTACCTTGCGTATTCCAAGCTCGCGCGTGCGTCGCTCTGCCAAGTAGGCCGATAAACCATAAAGTCCGAGGCAAGAGATCACAATTGCCAGCACTGCAAAAACATTGAACAGACTGCCCAGCCGTTGCTCGGCCTTGTACAAGTTCGCGATATCCTGGTCGACGAAACTGTATTCAAACGGATAGCTGGGGTTGAGTTCTTTACATATCTTCTCCAGTGCCTTAATGGTGTTTTCCGTTTCACCAGGCAACGTGCGGACTATGGCATAACCTCCCCACGTATTACGATTCAGAAACATCGGACCGATGGTCTCCTGGACGGGCTTGAAGTTGAAGTCCTTTACAACACCGATGATCGTTCGCTCCTGTCCCCAAATGTTGATCTTTGTTCCAACGGCTGATTCAAGCTTCATGTCCATCGTTTCTAATGCCTGTTCATTCACAATAACATTGACAGAATCTGCCTGCGCATTTTCGCCGTAGCCATGTCCATCGAGGATTGTTGCCTTAAAAACCTCTTCAAAATTTTCGTCAATGGCTGTGTTGTAAAACAAGGGTTGTGTATTCGGGTCCTTTCCTTTCCACTCCACACTGATGGTTGCACCGGAAGATGCATGTTGGAAGATTAGAGATAAATGAATATTGGTTTGTTAACCGGTTACTTTCAAGACTGGTGCGCAGCTCTATCATATTTGCCCCACAGGTCGCCCGTCATCCGCACATACAAAAGATTTTCTTTATCGTAACCCAGATTCAATTGTTGAATGTATTTCAATTGGCGATAGACGATCCCTGTGCCGACGATCAGTGAAATAGAGACCGCAAACTGGATCACCACCATCGTGTTCCGGAACAAGCTGCCAGAACCGCGCGCCGTGAAATTCCCTTTCAACACCGTGGCGGGAACAAATCCGGATAGATACAACGCGGGGTAGCTACCCGCGAACAAACCAGTAATGACGGTTATGCCCAACAGCCCCGCGATGATCTTCACATTCGTAAAATCAAGCGCGAGCTCCTTTCCGCCCAGCGTATTGAAATAAGGAAGGACCAGATAGATGATCAGCAACGCCAGTACGAGTGAAAGCATGGCAACGACCAACGACTCCGCGAGGAACTGACCCATCAGGTGTGGTCTTATCGCTCCAACCACTTTTCGAAGACCAACCTCTTTCGCTCTGCGTGTCGCCCGTGCGGTGGCAAGATTCATAAAATTCAGACAAGCCACCACGAGGATGAAGACGGCAACCACCATAAAAATGTACACGTTCTGCGCATTTCCATGGCCCGGAATATCGGCCAGGAAATTAGAGTAGAGGTGAACCTTTGCGAGGGGTTGCAGTACGAATGCGCATTTCACTACAGGCTCATTCTTTTTATAGATTGCCTGCATCTTTTTTTCCAGGTCTGCAATCGCAGCCTCAGATTGCTGCGCTTTATCGTTCAGTTTAATATACGTGAACCAGTTGAAGTTATCCCAGACGTTGTCCTTCAGGTCGCGGTTATCCCGTGCCAGGTAACGCATGGGCTGCACAAAATCAAACCGCAGGTGAGAGTTGCTTGGGATGTTGGCAATTACACCGGTCACCGTAAAGTCGTCTTTATTATTTTTACGGATCGTCTTTTCCAGCACATCCGTGCTGCCGAAATATTTCATCGCCATTGCTTCCGTGATCACAATGCCTTCAGGATTTAGAAGTGCGTTTTCCTTGTCGCCTTTGATAAACGGGAAGGTGAACACCTTGAAGAAATTGGAGTCAGCATAAAGGATGGCCTTCTCCTCGAACTTGACATCACCGACCTGCATCAGATCGCGATTGAAATCGGAGATGCGGACGACTTCCTCCACTTCGGGGATTTCGTTCTTGATCGCCACGCCTAATGGTGCTGGTGATACAGCGGCATGCACTTTCATCTCAGGCAGCGTTGCCGTGATCCTGTACATGCGATCATAAGTCTTTGTGAAAGCGGTCGTAGCTCAGTTCGTCATTGACCCACATACCGATGAGCGCTGTACAGCTGATGCCAAGCGCAAGGCCAAAAATGTTAATGAAAGAAAAGCCTTTCTGGCGGAGAAGATTTCGAATAGCGACTTTGATGTAGTTTCTGATCATAAGATTGGCCGGTTTGCTGGCTAAGACGCGTAAAGTTATTCGAATGTTGCAACGGATGCAAGATTAAATTTTATTCCAGTTTGAGATATGTACATCGTTGATCGGGACATGACAAAGAAAAATGCTCCGACGAGCATCACAATTCCAATTCCGAAATATTTTATTTTGGTCAAGTGCATAACGAAATAAATCTCCTGATGCACTCGCCAACAAAATGCCACGAGGATTTCGTGTTTTCGATAATAAAAACGGGTTTCCCAGGCGTGTACGTTCGATTTTGAACAGTGATGTGGTCGAAATCAATCAAGGATCAGACTACGCAAGGGGGATTTTCATTAGAGAGTTAGGCGGTGGAATTATGGGAATGAATCAGAGTCGTCTCACGAGTGACTCTGATTGCGAAAAGATGGAAAATATTCGAGCAATCCACGCTGTCTTCTTATATATTGAGTTACCAAAAAGAATACTATGACACGTTGTAAGTATCCCTTATTGTCAATTTGCTTTTTCATCCTGCCCCTGTCCCTGGCTGGACAGGATCTTCCCGCTTTGCAAAAAACTGCGGATGATTGGGAATTTACCTGCCGGAACGAATTGCACATCGAACCCGGCGCGTTGCCGTGGATCATTTTTTATGACAGCGTAACTGCCTGGCATATCAACCCGGAGATAGCACTATTGCCCGCATACAAAAGGCTGACGTCGACTGTACGTTTCGCAGGCATAGACTATCCGTTATTTCAGATTGCCCACAAAGAAAATCTTTGGGTGCCCGAACGCGACCCCATCGACGTCAAAACCCGCGCCGCGGCCGCTATGCCCGTGAGTGACAACAAAAAAACTTTTTTCATTTCTCCTGTTACCTCTTATTTCCATACCCTTGCGCCTCCCGACCAGGCTGTTTTTCTCGATTTACTGCTGGCAGGTCTGAACATGCATGAACTCACCCACACGCGGCAATTGCCTTCCGTACTTCCGCAGATCCTTGATGCTCAAAAGAAATATAAACTGCCCGAAAGCATCGACGACAACAGTATCGAAAGGACTTTTGAAAATAATGAGGCTTATAAAACATTATTTGTCAAAGAAAAAACACACCTGTGGAACGCTGCAATGGCCAGCAACCTTGACTCTTGCAAAAGGCAATTAAAGATCGCACTGGATCTTGTTGCAGAACGACAGCGTACCTTCTTCATTAATGAAAATGAGGGATATAAACAGCTCGATGATATTTTTCTTGCGCTCGAAGGGTCTGCCATGTGGGCGCAATACAAGACAACCAGGAAATATGCACCGCAAGGTCAGTCACCAGAACAGACGTTGTACTTTATGTTCCAATACCTTAACTCGTGGTCACAGGAGGAAGGTCTCGCCCTTTTCATGATCATCGACAAACTCGTTCCCGGCTGGCAGGTGCAATTTTTCAGCAAGGAGTTGCCTTCGCCTTTTGAGTTGCTGAAGAAATCTATTTCAAAATAATCCTTTTGGAAAAAGGAGCAGCACAAACTCAACTACGAAGTTGATCTCGAGCATGTTCAGGCCAGACCTCATTCTATCTTTGGTCTGGCAGGTGCATGCGCGGCCTATCTTTGGTCTGGCATTGGAATGTGCGGATAGAATGCAGGCTGGAATGAACATGCGGGGCCCAGCCGGCCCTGGAGGCGAAAAGATTTGGAGTGGTGTCTCCATTTTAGCAAAACAAAATTTCGTAACCTGCCAGGTTCCAAGCTTTAAAATCTGCTGCATGATATCCACATACTTGTTTCGGCTTCAGTTCGCTCGCAAGTGCATTGAGCGCAGCATGATCTTTTTCAGCAGCAGCAATTACCCAGCGCTGTAGTGGACGTGCAGCAGCAGACGATGTTTTTAGTTTATTTAATAATGCATCGGCTTTTTCCTTTTCTCCATTGCGTTCATAGATGATGAATGGCAAAATATTATTAACAGATGATTGCTCGAAGTTATCATTTGTATAATCAATGACTTTGTTATGCCATTTACTGATTTCACTGCTCCTTCCAAGTTTGTCAAGACAATAAGCTGTCAGGTAGTCTTGAATCCTCTCATCTACATCATAGGGTTTTCCAACACCCAGATTTTCCGGCCACTGTCTTGACTCTTCAATTTTAATTAATGCATTCTTGTATTTTTTATGTTGAATAAGTTCAAGTGCCGATAGTAACGTTGCTTGTTCATAAATGTCCCTTCCGTCACTCGATCCTTCGAAAGGCAATATGTATAACTTCTTTAGCACGTTGATCGATGCTTCATACTGTCCGTTGTTGAGCAACGCCTTGGCGTATCCGAAACCAAGCGTGTAGTCACCTTTAAATTTCTTAGAGGCCTGGCTTGCTAATGTGAGTTCCTGTTTAAAATCTCCGCTGCTTTCAAAATGATTCATAAGATAATTCCACGTTCTCCATTCCTCAGGCGCCATGCGATTGGCTCTCTGGAGATCAGCCAGCACTTGTCTTGGATCGTTAACGAGATTTGCTCTTGTTATATAAAATGGAGCATAGTCGGGTTCCTGTCCGCAGGCGTGAAACATTTTTGCAGTCTCTTCATCCCGTTGCAGGGCATAGTAATTTAATCCAAGAAAATATTTGAATTTCCAGCTATTGTTATTTGATACGGCCCACTCAAGCGGTTGTAAAGTTTCGGTTCTATAGGGAAAAACAAAGGCTGGAGATGCAGTTGCTATTTCTTTAAGACTATTGATATCTTTTTTTAAATAAGCACTCCAGATCTTGATCAATGCATGTTGAGGAGCGTGTGCGAGCAAATCTATTGCGTCATTTTCTAAGCCAAGGGAAACATATTCCAAGGCTACTTCCAGGTAAATCTGATATGGAAATTCACCCTTTACCAGATTCTTAAAAGTCTGGAGGTCCTCCGCGGATTTGGTCACGAGCGATTTTTCATATTGAGCAAAATGGTTGAGTGGATCATACTGCAAGATCTCATTGAGTACTTTTTCAGCCTTCTCCCGGTTATTTAATTTGCGGTAGATCACAGCAAGGTCATGCAGTGCATTAAAATTATATTTATTATAACTCAATGACTGTTGTGCATAATGTTCCGCCAAATCATAGTCACTTTCCTGAATTTTAATAGCCGCCATGTGCGCATAAGCGGCAGACCGGAACTCCATAGCCCGCGCCGCCCAACCAAAGGATTCCATGGCATTTATCAGATCACCTTTCGCTTTGTAGCAAATCCCTGCGAGATAATTAGCTTTCGGATGATAGGTATCATGACGCAAAACCTTATTCAGACGCCACAGCGATGAATCGTACAGTCCGCTTCTGTAATGCAACTCCGCCAGATCCGTGAGCGCGCCAAAATGCAGAGAGTCATTTTTAAGGCATTCCCTGAAAACACGCAAAGCTTTATCGTATTCTCTGTATTCCTTATATTCCACACCTTCCCTGTACAATGCATCTTCTGTGAATTTTTTTGGTGTAGGGGACGCCGTAAAGGGACGTTTCAGTACATTCTTTTTTTCCTGGCTATGTTGAAGGTCCATTCCGTTTACCGTGACTTCATATGGCGCATTTTTGTCTAGCTGTACCGATGTGATGAATACATCCATAGGCTTAAACTTTTTGCTTTCCGTAAAAACTACCTTTCCGTTTGATTTCACTTCTACGGTTGCCTCAACAAACGCAAGCGCGTTAACGCCAATCTGAAGTTTGTCATTTTCATGTTTTACGGCAAGAACACCATAAGGAGAAACCTCGGTGATACCTCCTATCTCTTTTACAGGAAACCAGATCTCAGACCAACGATCTGTTACGCCCGGTGAAAATGGCACTTGTGTGAGTACACTTTTAATAGCGGATGAAGGGGAATACTGATCAAATAGACGGCCTGCCTGAAATTCCATGTATTGACCATCCGAATCAGTCAGAAGGTCCTCCCATATTCCACCATTCCTTGACAACGCCCAAAGCCAAAGTTTATGGCCGGGCATCTCATCATATAAAGCCCAATGTCCAAAACCAAATTTTGAATTATGGTAATAGCCTCCCATAAAATCGTTGTATTCACCAACCGTATGGACAGACTTATGAGACCCAAAAGCGTTATTCTTATACTTTGCAAGATCACGCCCTGCGGCATCTACTGGCCATAGCGTTGGTGAGCCATCGTGTTCCAGCGCCAGGTGGCCAGGGTAATAAAATTCAAGATCATCCGTAACCACTGCAGCAGCAGTCATCCAGTTGTAATAAGATTGATGAATGGGTGTTGGATTATTCCAGGACGCCCTTGTTTCCACGTACGCTTTATCGCTCGGTAACCTGATCTCTACACGCCAGTTTGTTCGCGAAGGCAGGTCTAGATTTCCCACGATGCAGCTGACACTGCCATCGTCATTCTTTTGTACCAAATAATCAACAGGGCTTGACGTTGACGGATGATGACCAATGATTCCAAAGTTAAATTCCACACCACCCGACGTCCATGGTCCGCGCATGGCAATATTTCTGAATTTGATTACTTCATTTCGGTATATAAACTCCTTGCCTGTTGATTTCTCGATAGCGCCCCAGATTTTCCCGCCTATTTCCGGCAGTACGTATATTTCGACGTAGTCATTTTCAAGCTTTACCACTTTCCATTTTTGCTTCCTCCCTTCTTTGCTGTACCCCTCGAACGTTGTATAAGGAAAAATTTTTGAGGCTTTGGTGCTAACGGTCACTACCGGACTGGGATCACTGAAAGGGTAAGTAAGAATTTCCCTGACTTCCTCCGTGATGCGGGAAGGTGACTGCGCTAAAATTACAGTGGGTAATATCAAGAAAAGTAGGCAGGGGGTGATTCGTAAGGAAATCATAATAAAAGATTTTGTAGTGTGAAAGTTAGCGAAAGCAAAGAAAAAAAATATTTCGGCGATTGCCCCGAAGTATTAGAGTCCCGGAGACCGGTGACTGATGGGAGTTGTTGCTGAGGCAATTCGTAAGAAATCACATTCCACTTACGGAAATGCTCTGCAAGCTGGCTGCAGCCGGCAGAAGGCGCACGCGTGTAGCATGTTGCCACCCTTGGAGCGTCCCCTCTTGAGAGGGGTAAGGGGAGTGTAGCACGCTGGAAAGCAAGTGCAAGGTATGCGACTTGGCGCACACCCCTCTAGCTCCCCTCCAGCTGACTGCCAGCTGACGGTGAGACGTGCGTACGTCTCCCACGTTGGGTCTTTTTAGAACAAAAGAAAAGTCCTGATGCCAGGACTTTTCTGAAAAACCGAATTAATCCAATTCTATTCCGAAATAGGATACCCTGGATTCTGACTGCCGAGTGTTTGCGCATCGAACACAGGAATAGGATACAAATAATCCTCTTCTGAATAGTTGGCCAGAATGTCTGCACGGTCAGCATAAATCGTCGGCAGCAATCTTTTTCTCACGATATCAAACCACCTGTCGTATTCAAAAGACAGTTCTCTGTTTCTCTCTTCAATAACGGCATTGTCAAAATCAGTTTTTGACAGACCTGCAGGAAGGTCAGCAATGGCACTGGGTGAATTAAGGTCAACGTTAAATGCACGTCTTCTTATCTGATTAACTGCTTCATAAGCTTCGGGAGTAGGAGTTCCTGCCGCCATGTTCGCTGCTTCAGCATAGATAAGCAATACATCTGCATATCGGATGATGGGAAAATTTGATCTGCTTTGAAACGTATTATATTCCTCCTCTGAGATGTACAGATATTTTCTAATGAATGGTCTTTGCTCATCAAACTCAGTGTATGGTGTCCCGTTGAATTCTAAAATCAAATAAGCATCCTGACGAGGTTCATCCGGTGAGCTTGCAAACCAACTATCTGACCATTCCGGGTCGATGCTTGCATCACCCCATCCTTCCATTATAGACGGTGCCCAAATCTGTGGATCTGTCGCGGGATCGTCGCCAGTTGAATTGAAAGACCACATCATTTCAGGTCCGTATTTGTTGTCAGGTTTAAAGACGTCATCGACATTCGGCACCAGCGAGTATACACCATCATCCATAAGATCAGCCGCCAGGTCTCGTGCTTTAGCATAGTTTTCTGTTTGATTCAATGGCGCCGTCGCCATCGTGAGGTAGACTTTGGCAAGCAAGCCTTTCGCAGCAGAACCAGATGGTTTTCCTGGCGCACCATCCCAGGAAGCAGGAAGTTTTTCAATAGCATAGCTGAAATCCTCAACAATCAAATCATAAACGTCGGCAACAGGCGTACGCGTCTTAACCGGCGTTGTTACAGGATCGGGTGTATCTTCTGTAATGAGTGGCAGATCACCGTACAATCTTACTAACATGAAATAATTATAAGCCCTGAGAAACTTAGCCTGCGCTATTAAAACGTCTATCTCAGCCTGATCAATACCTTTAATTGAACCACCCTTTACAGCCCTTATCACACCATTGATATTATTTAAGGCGCGGTAATGTATATTCCAAAGATCATTACCAAAGTCTGAAGTGATGTTCAGATCACCATCCAGGAGTTGATCGTCATGAATAAAACTACCATATCCATAAGAATATCCTGACCAATAATCCCAAAGCTGATTCATGGAACCCGTCAAGGCCGCCTCGCCTTGCCCGATCGTTGTATAAAAATTATCAGGACTGACAAAGCCCTCCGGATCTTCATCCAGGCTTTGGCAGGCAACTGTTGCTACAAGGAGGAGTCCGGCACTATATTTTTTTATCGAATTAAGTGTTTTCATAAAAGACTTTTTAGAATGTTAGATCTACGCCAACCGTAAATGTTTTGGAAGTAGGATAGCTACCGAAGTCAATGCCAAGGCTGGCGTCATTTGAATTAAATGAACTTATTTCGGGATCATAACCGGTATAATCTGTTATTGTCAGAAGATTTGTGCCGGTTACATACGCTCTTAATTTTGACATGCCGATCTTAGAAACTAGAGAAGTTGGCAACGTATAGCCTAGTGTAATATTCTTGAGTCGCGCGTATGATGCATCCTCAACCCAACGACTGACCCGGCTATCTCCAACCGAAACTTTACCCGATGGAAGTGCTGCTGCTTTTCGTTCGCTTTGTAAAATAAAGGCAGGCACATCGGTATTCTGATTTTCCGGCGTCCACCGGTTTAACAGGTTAGTGCTTGTTCCTTCCCCTGGTCTTTCAAGACGGATTCTGCTAATGTTAAACAGATCGTTCCCCTGAACGCCCTGGAAGAGCACTATTAGTTCAAAGTTTTTAAACGAGAAACGGTTAGTCCATCCCCAGATAAAGTCAGGTAAAGCATTACCGATGGTCGTGAGATCAGCATTGTTAATCATTCCATCATTGTTAATATCCTTGTACTTGATATCACCTGGCAATTGACCGAAAGCTGCAGCCTGATCTCTTTCTGCTTCGCTCCATGTTCCTAACGTAATTCTTCCCGTCATTTGGCCGAATGGCTCACCCGCTTTCAGATACATTAGCGGAGCAGCGTTGGTAATTCCATAACCGGCGCCTGTTGTCGTTCTAAACGGAAGCTTATTCTCATCCGCGAGCGTAAGAACTTTGCTTTCATTGAAAGAAATATTGAATCCAGTATTCCAGCGGAATGCGCCAACCAGCGGATCTCCGCCCAACGCAATCTCTATACCTTTATTTTCCGTCGATCCAATGTTGTCCACGATGCTGTTGAATCCAGTCATCGTCGGTAGCTGACGACTGAGTAGCAAATCGTCAGTTGTTTTCACATAATAATCGAATGATGCCGTTAACCTCCCATTGAAAAGTCCTAAATCAACTCCAACATCTGTCTGTGTCGTTGATTCCCATTTCAGGTCAGGATTAGCCGCTCGTACAATGCTAAACCCTATGTCGGTGTTGTCACCACCATTATAGGGATAGTTTGCACCGGACAAGATCTGAGAAAGTGAGGCATATGGGCTAATGCTCTGGTTACCTGTCACACCCCAGCTGGCACGCAATTTTAAGTCAGAAAATATATCAATGTCTTTGATAAATTTTTCTTCCGACAGCTTCCATGCTGCTGATATAGATGGGAAATATCCCCATTTGTTATTTTCACCAAAAACGGATGATCCGTCGGCGCGGTAACTTGCTGTCAAAAGATATTTGTCCTTCAACGAATAATTTACACGTCCCAGATACGAATTGATTACCCTCTTCCTGTTGTAGGAAGAAACAAACCGGGTTGAGGCACCGCCAAGATCCCACACACTCTCATCATCAACTGAGAAGCCGCTCGCCTCAATGGAGGTGTTCTTATCGGTCTCCACTTGTTGCTCAACTACGGCAGTTATGGTAAAATTGTGAACTCCCACCGCTTTGTTATACGTTACAATATTCGAATTCTGAAAGCGTGTGTATATACCGTTGGATGTCTGTGCTAATCCTGATTTTTGAAATCCTGTAAAAGTATTCTGATTCATGTAACGGTAGTTGTCATAATTACGTGAGACCGCTCCGCCGCTGATCCGAATTGAAAGTCCTTCCAGTGGTTTGAACTCAATAAACGTATTAAGATTATTACGCATATTGTTGTTTTCACCAAAGACCTCTTTCGCACTGGCTACTGGATTTGCCATTCCCGGTTCGCCAAAATTCGATGGGTGCTTGCTATAATTTCCCAGCTCGTCGTAAACCGGAATGGTGGCTCCCCAACGAGGTGCCAGGCTAACGGTCTGTCCAAGCGGATCAATGTCCGCAACGCCTTCACCGTATGGTGGAGTATTTCCCTGTTCCCTGATGCCTGCCCAGCTTAAACCGAAACTCATCCATTTATTAATATCAATGTTAACATTCGCCCGCAGTGTAAAACGTTGAAACCGGGAGTTTATCAAAATACCTTTCTGATCGAGGTAGCCACCTGAAACCAGGTACTGCAAGTTGTCTGTTCCGCCACTTACACCAAGTTGATGGCTTTGCATGGGAGCCGGTACGATACACTTCATCCTGCCAGTCCGTTCCTCCGTTTTGCTCATAGCCTGCAATTTGTGCATCCGTGAAAATTGGTGTAGGTGTAATGACATCATTACCGGGCTGGTTCTGAGTTGCCCTGTTTGCATTTATCGTCTTTGCAAAATCAGCTGCATTCATGAGATCCAGCTTTTCCCGCAATTGCTGATAACTCAAACTATAGCTGTAGCTGATAACAGGCGTTCCTTTATTTCCTTTTTTTGTAGTGATCATCAACACGCCATTTGCCCCTTGCGAACCATATATGGCAGTGGCAGAAGCATCCTTCAAAATCTCAATTGACTCAATGTCATTTGGATTTAGTGATTCTATATCAACGCCCTGAAGCCCATCAACAACGACGAGAGGTTGGTTGCTTCCGTTAATGGAATTCATGCCCCGGATACGAATGGTTGTCCTTCCACCAGGTTGACCACTGGGGTTCAAGACCATGACACCCGCAGCGCGCCCTTGCAACGCCTGGTCAACACGCTGCATCGGCAATTGCTTGAGGTCTTCTGACTTGACAGAACTGATTGCTCCTGTAAGATCACTTCGCTTTTGAGTTCCGTATCCTATCACAACCACTTCAGCCAGGGTTGCCTTGTCAGGTTGCAAAGTGATCTCGATTGTAGTCTGGCCTTCAACCGGTACTTCCTGAGGAACATAGCCTATGTACGAGACAACAAGGATCGCTGCACTTGTGGGGACTGACAAACTGAATTTTCCTTCAGCATTTGTGCTTGTACCGATCGTTGTTCCTTTGATAAGCACGCTGGCGCCTGGCAACGCGCCTCCCTGTTCATCTTTTATTGTACCAGAAATAGCCCTATCCTGGAAAAGGGCTCCATAGGACAAAAATTTCGTGGACGCTGCATTGATGCTGTGTGATTCGTTATGAGTTTTGGCCAATGCCGGATTCGTTAGCCAAATTCCATAGAACAACACACCCAAGCACGCTCTAAACTTCCATTGTACTTGTTTGCTCATATGTTTGTGAATTAAAAAGTTCATTTACTCAGATTCAATTTCCCTGATCTTTGGTGTCGGGCTCGATCAAGATCATGGATACTTCTTGTGATCATGTTTGATAACGCTCGCGTGTAAGACTTTTTTTCATTTGCCGTTATTATAGATTGGATCGCTGACTTGGCTTCGGTGATCAACGCTATCTTATAAGGGTGGGCATTGAGCCAATCTTCCCAAAAAATGTTTACTTCCTCATCGGGTTCAAGAATCCATTTTCGGAAAGATTCATTCAGCCGGAAATCATTAATGGAATAATTTATCAGAGCCATAGGTAGTGAAGGAAAAAGACCTCTATACAGGAAAGGACCTCACCGCCTCGTTTTCTCATTAAAATCTAAAAGACTTTTTGGGAAGGTTGGAACCGATGAAGTAACAGCGTTGGAGCGTTCCTTGTTTATATGCGCAATGGGAATAATGCGTGCTTCTAGATAATTGCATCTATTTCCTGCCTGCTTGGCGGGCGCGGCGCGCCAAGAAATAAGAGGATCGATTTAATGTTCCTGTGGCGCGACCGATTTCCACGTTGGTAGCTGGCGGGGCTTGCATTCTTCGTGCCTCCGCGACTCCGTGGTAAAAAAAGCGAGGCACCAGGCCTTTGTTGTACCCACCTAGCGATAGGCAACTACATCGGTAACAATATCTTCAGATGCATTCAGGTCTCCCTTCGCAGGACCATACCATACACCACCGCCAAAGGTTATAATGAATATCTTTTCAGGATCTGTTGGATCGGGCTCGACACGCTTGCCCCACTTGAAATTGTAACCTTTAATGCGCTTCCAGGATTTGCCGTTGTCTTCAGAACGGTATGCCGATCCATTAAATCCGCTGGCGTAAAAAACATCAATACGAGGATCGTAGGTGATATCGTGGATATGCTGATCTCTGATAAGAACGTGCGCCCATGTCTTACCATCATCGGTAGATCTGAAAATGCCTCCTCCAATATCCGGCGCAAATCTTTCGCGAACTACTCGCCCCCACGCAGACAAAATAAGCGTTTGAGGATTTCGGGGATCTACCTTTAAACTCATCGGACCATTTGTCCCTTCGGGCAATGCAACCTTCGACCAGCTTTCAGCGCCGTCCGTTGATTTGTACAAAGCGCCATCCTGATCAGTTCCTATACTGCCATCCTCACTCCGCCTTGCCACTACAAGAAACAAAGTTCCGTCTGTCTTTCTTTTTTCGATCCGCCATGCAAATGGCTCATTTACAGGTAATCCTTTATTTTTTTCTTTCCAGGTTTTGCCACCATCAATGGATTTAAAAACACCTTTACCAAATGCACAGGCATATAGTGTTCGCGAGGATGGGTCACTGGCCGAGTCAAGCAATAAATGCGTCACGGCAGATTCGCCTATGTCGGCACTTACTGGTTTCCAGGATAAACCTCCATCCTCAGTTACGACGATTCCCCCTACAAAACCAGCTATTCCCTTACGGCGCCACATTTTTGGTCTCGGAAGGTCATGCGTACCACTCATCGCGGCCCATATTTTATTTTTTACTTTGGGATCCATGACAACCCAATAGGTACTGTTTTCCCATTTTCTCGGAATGCCTCTATTATGCGTCGCGCTGTTCCAACTACTACCACCGTCTTTACTTTCCATTAATCCGATGTCCGTGGTTGCAATAAAACGACGCGTCGGATTAAAAGGATCAAAGACCATCTGGTAACTTGTTGTTACATCAAGGCCTCTTGAGCTCCATCCGGAGTCAGTCTTCTTTGAATAAACCTGTTTCCAGGTTTTCCCGCCATCTTCAGTTTTAATTGTTCGCCCAAAATCAGTTCCATAGCATACATCAGGATTGTTGGGATCGACACCAATTGAAAAAGGATTTTCTCCCCAAGAAGGACCGAACCGGTCATTGATCCAGCCGTCCTGCATGTTTGAAGAAGGTAGCTGCATATGGTTGGGACCAATGCGGTCTTTCCAACTTAATGTCCACGTCTTTCCATAGTCCACGCTTTTGGCGACTCCAATACAGGTCGTGTCTTTATGTGTTCGAAGATTGTTATAGGAGACATAAACGACCGCCGGATGATTTGCACTGGTAGCAATCGCGCGGTACTCAGGGTTTCGGGCATCGGCGATCTGAAAGGATACCAAATTTTTCTGACGGTTTTGCCAGGTCTCTCCCCCATCTTCGGTGACGTAAATACCAGAAAGATCTCCGTCCGGATTGAAGTAGCTTTCTCCAGCAATGGCGTATATCATGAATTTATTTTGCTGCTGATCAAATCCGCCTGAAAACTCGTTGATTTTTTTTACGCGTTCCGGCCCTTTGCTAACCGTCCACACACCGTCTCGTCTACCTGCTATCGTATTTTTTCCCGCTACATATATCGTTCTGTTATCGTCAGGAGATGATGGAACAATAAAAATCTTTTTTGCTCCATCCTGCAGCACGCGTTCTTTTGTCCAATGTCCGCCTAGATCATTTGAAAAGTAAAAACCTAGTTCGTCGTCGATTGAAATGGCTGCGTACAATTTCTTTGCGTTCGATGGATCGACCGCAAACGCCAGCACTTTTCTATCCGTGCTGTCTTTGGTAACCAAATTTTCCATGGCATGATCTCCCTTCGAAACAATTCCCGAGATTTCCGATGGCGTAGGATAGATGACACTCCACGTTTTTCCTCTGTCAGTGCTTCTAAACAACGCACTGGAATTTGCATATACTACGTTCGGATCAAGGGGGTCAAAGGCATAAAAATCCACAACGCCACGAAGATTGAACATGCGCCAGGCATCACCACCGTTTTCAGTAACATAGGATCCGGTCATATCACAGCTGACGAAAGCGAGATTGGAATTAAGCGGACTTATCGCAGGTGTGAACATAGCACCGCCTCCGCCAGCGCCAACTATGCTCCATTCATCAATTCTACCGTTCGGGTTCGTCTTCGTTTCTGCGCTTTCTTTTTCCACGGCGGAACAAGCGAAAAAAAAGATCGCCAGAAAAAAAAATTCTAATGGATGCTTCGAGGTGTATTTCAGATCCATCATGAGGAAGTGATTTTTTTATTCAACTGCAGGCGTACCATGCCATACACTGGAACCGAATGTGGTAAGGAAAATTTTTTCCAGATCGTTCCCATCAACAATCGCGCGCTGGCCCCAGTGGAAATCATAACCTTTGAGCTTCTTCCAATTCTTCCCGTAGTCGTCAGAACGATAAGCTGCCCTGTTAAATGTGTTACAATAGAGACGCCCTTTATGATATGGATCTACAGTGACGTCGTACACATATTGGTTTTTATCAAAAATGGAAGTCCACGTTTTACCATTATCCTGTGACAAGAAAATTCCGCCCTCCGACTCCAGCGTTGTGTTGCCACCCGTAGAATTTGCGACAGCGCCACCGACCAAATCGCTTAATGAAATCGAAGACCAGCAAGCAAGGTAAATGCGGTCTGGATTTTCAGGGTCGTAGTCAATTCCATTGGGAAATATAACAGGATTGTCGCTTATCTTGATTTTAGTCCACGTTTCTGCCTTATCGGTTGATTTGTAAACTGCTCCCGGAAAAATCTCCCTTCCTGTTTTTCCATCCTTGTGCGCTGGCGTTGGACTTACAACCAGGAACAATGTGCCATTGCTTGTTCGGGTAACTTCAAATGCACAGGTATTTTCCTCAATACCGTTATTTTTTAATGTCCACGTTTTTCCATCATCGGTAGATTTGAAAACACCTTTGTTGTAAACAGTTGCATAAAGAGTTCGATTTCCCGGATTTGAATCGGGATCGAGCACCAGCGATGTCGTTGCAGCACTGTCCATACCCTGATTGCTCACCGTCCAGGTTTTTCCACCGTCAACTGAAACGCAAACTCCTCCGCGAGATCTTCCTTTCCACGACGGATTGCGAGTCATCTTGCCCCTGGGAAAATCATGAAGGTTTGACCATACCGACCACACTTTGTTTTTTACTTCCGGATCAAAAACAATCCAATAGCATGTGTTCTGCCAAGGTGCAGGAACACCTTGCATGGACCTGGTCCAGCTTTTTCCTCTGTTGTAGGAGCTGTGGTAGCCAATATCCGTGTAGCTAATAGCCAGGTGGTTGCTGTCAAAGGGATCGAAGTGTACACCATAAGCAGTAGTCACGTCCAGCCCCCGGCTGATGAACGATCCGTCAGCTTGACGCTCGCTATACACTTCACGCCACGTTTTACCACCATCGGTAGTTTTCATGGTACGATACCAATCCGTTACGATGGCCACATTTCCGTTGAAAGGTGAAACACCGACATCCATCAGGCGGATGTATTCGCCACCGAATGCTTCCTCTGACCAGGCATCCTGGAGATTCGAAACACCAATGCCATCCTTCACACCATATTGACCCGAGCCACCACCACCTTTCCATACCCAGTTCCAATTGTTCCCTGAATCGCCCGTCTTCAATGCGCCGTACCAGTGAACAGATTTGTTGCCGGCTTTTTCTTCGTATCGATTGCACACTACATAAGCTTGTTGTGCATCAAACTCCGGACACGATACCATGGAATAGCTCGGTGTTATTTTAAAGCGATCGTTATTGATAATTTTGTTATCGATTTTTTTCCAGGTTGCACCGTTATCAAGCGATGTCCATAACGTTGTATATCCAAACTCTTCTTCGATGGTTTTTGACTGATCGTGATGCAGCGCATATAAAATAACTTGCTCGCTGTCTTTCACGGTTCCACCGGTAAACGAAAACGCCGGCGCCATAGCAGGAGGAAGGGCTTTCTCTGCCACTGTATTTGAACTTTTGTTAAATGTATAAATGCTTTTGGCCGCAAAAATTAAAACCTCGTCCTTCAGACTTGCAGGGTTTGTATAAATAAAATCAACAGGCTGTTGAAGGTCTTTCCGGTTGAAGGTCTTTCCATGATCATTTGAATAATAGAACGCTTTTCCCATGCTGAAATAAAGCATGTCTTTTTTTACAGGATCAACCTTTATTCGATTGATGTCCGGACTCTCGGAATTGTAAAGCGAGTTTGAAACTGTTTTGAAAGAATAACTGGCATGGTCGCCTTCATATTTCTCAGATACTATTTCTTCCTTAACGGGAAAAATTTGCTCCCATGTGTTTCCGCCATCGGTTGACCGGTTCAAAGACGATGAACCAATATAGACAGTAGTGGTATCGTGGGGGTCAAACGCAAAACTGCTGGCGCCATTTGGAAAATTGATTTGATGGTAGGATTCACCTCCATCTTTCGTCAGATAGCTTCCAGTCATATCGCACCGGACTAAAAATTCCTTTTCTGTTTTGTAAGAAAATGTAGGAAAGAAAGTTGCACCACCGCCACCGGGTCCGATCTTTATCCAATCCGGCATATTCGTTGTCTGTGGTTTTGTTACTTCCGATCCGCATGCATAAAGGAAAATGGTCGGAAACAAAATCCAGCCCATGCAACGTTTTAATAGATCCTGGCGTGAATCGCCATACATTCTCATAAAAATTGGAGCGTTATCATACTTTTCCAACAGGAGAAGCGCTTTGGCAGGATAAACGCTTGGCTCGTTGATTTGGTTAAAAATGCTGAGGGTAAATGCCTGTTAACAGGCCGCCGCGGTGGTGGTGAAACCGTTACTCCGAGAGTCAGTCAACATATTTCGTTCTAATGAACGCTTGAACCTTACACTGCGATAATATCCAGTCTAAACAGACTGAAAACAGAGAAGCCGCTTCAGTTGAAGCGGCTTCGTTATTTCTATGAGATTGTCTATCGACAAAATCAGGTCTAATCTTTCTTTTTAAGATTATGGATTTCACGGTCAATGTCGTATAGCGCATCTTTCGCATTCATAAGATCAAATATCTCAACACAACGACGTGCCTGTTGTTCCTCTTCATATTGTTCATCCAGGTACCACTGCAGGAATTTAGCAGTCTGGAAATCGCGTACCTTCTGACAATGCTCGGTGATCTTGTTGAAGTTTTCGGTGAGCTGGATCTCCTGATCAAGTGCCATCACCAGGATAGAACGAAGATCTTCAAAGCCACGTTCTACATTTGCTACCTCCGGAGACATCGCCAAGGCTCCCGCGTTGACAATGTAGTTAAAGATCCTCATCATGTGCTCGCGCTCTTCGGCAGCTTGCTTTTTGAAGAATTCACCGCAGCCACGGAGGCCTTGTGCGTAACACCATGCAGACATGGAAAGGTACATCGCTGAAGAATGTGCTTCTGCAGCCATTTGTTTGTTAAGAACGTCCAGTACGCTTTCCTGAAGTGCAGTCTTTTGACGAAGTATCGAAGTTGTTTCCATTTCCTTATTTCAATTTATCACGGCCAACTTGATATGACCGGTCTGTGTTAACAAAAGTATGTTGTTAAAACACAATGATCTAAGAAATGATTTGAAATTGGGGTAATTTAGAACAAGTCTATATCCAAAAAGATTGCCTGATGGCGACTGCTTCTGTCGTAATTCCCTGACGCATGAGGAGATCTTCCAGCTTGAGTTCGAACATCCTTTGGCCATACAAAGAGCGCAGTCTCGCATAATCGGTAAGTAACAAGGTGACCGATTTGCCACCACCGGAAATGGGCACACGTACCTGATCATACTCAATTGCGAGGTTGGCCATGTATTCGTCCATATTCTTTCCCTGCATGGAAGAAAAAGTAAGCATAAACTCACAGGTAGTCTGTTTGAATTTCTGCTCGCCAACCACCAGTTCAAATCTGCCGGCACATCGCGAGAGTTGTAGTGTAAGCGTTTCTGTTATTCGGGACTCCAAGGAATTAAATTTTCGCCTGCAAGGTAACGACAAGTTGCCTTTCCGGGATGTTCTTTCGTAGAAAAATTCTAAATAAGGTTGGATAATATTGTAAATCAGATGCTTATACCAAATAAAGCCCGTTCGTGCGTCATGCATTTTACCGAAGCCAACGACGAGAGCCCTTGCTTCATTAGTCATGCATCTTCGAACAATGAGGATGTAAATGTTTTCACCATGAATCATCACGCCCCTGCTGGCCAACCTTATTACCTTAGTAAACTTAGAAATTGTTATGACCGACCTTATCACCTTATTGTTGGCGCTCATAGAGCAGGACGATGTACTCCCCGGCATCCCTGGATGCAACCTTCTGATGTAATGGAATAAGGTAATAAGGTTTAGCTTGTACTCCCATAGTTTGGATTACTAAGGTAATAAGGTTAAAGATCTCGGAATTTCAGCAGGCCATAAATAAAAACTCTGATCGGCGCATTAAAATTGTCGACGTCCTTCTATTACAGTTCCTCCAAAAGCGTTTTCACGAAGGTTTTGTCGTTTGACTTCTTAACACTAAGCCCAGGACACCCATTAAATTTCGCGAACGCGTGAATTGCTTCGCACACTTTGGCCATCATAGATTTGCTCATCTTCACTTTCTCAAAATGAAGATTATTAATGACCAGTGTTTTTTGCTTCCGGTCCGCTTTGGAGTCCATCCGTGCCACGAACGTGTCGCCGACGAGTATGGGTAGCGAAAAATATCCATACTTGCGCTTGGGCGCTGGAACGAAGCACTCAACCTGGTAATCGAAATCGAAGAAGTCCCGGAGTCGGCGTCGGTATACGTTTAGCATATCGAATGGCGAAAGAACGAACGCGTCACCTGCGATGGTGATCTTCTTCTTTTTATATTCCCGGTGCATGTATAACGGACCTTTCACACCTTCGATTTCAACCTGACAGACTTCGCCCGCGTTGACGAGCTTTTCCAGCTCTTGTTTAACAGGCGGCTTTACAAGTCTTCCGTTCCACGCTATCTCTCTTGCCGAGGCAATACCCAATGCCTTCAAGGAACGGAGGATCAGCTGCCTCGCAAACTCTTCTTTGCTGGGCTTGGTCTTGTCTATATGTCCGGGAATGATGTTCTCTGTAAGATCATACAGTTTGTGGAAGTCTTTCTTTCGCGTCGTCAGTAGTTTTCCTGTGAGGTGCAACCTTTCAAGCGCTATTTTCGATGGACGCCAATCCCACCACCCTGAGCTTTTAGTGACGCGGTCATTTTCGAAGTCATTTGCTGCCATAGGACCCTCGCGCGAAATTCGTTCAAGGATCTTCTTCATCAGGTTTGTCTCAGCTTGCGGCAGTGAGTTCCATTTTGTCGAATAGCTATCGTGGATGAGCGTCGAGAAACGGAATTCGTTCATCGGGATGAATCCTAGCTCACGCGTCAGGAATTCGTAGATCCTTCCTTCGGCTTGCAGTTCGCCCAGCCACTCCGTTTTATAGCCCGGCACACGCGTGGCAAGGGCATGGTGATGTGCCCTTTCAACAACATAAATTGTGTCCACCTGGAGAAAGCCGAGATGGTCGATGACCTTATAAACCGCTTCCTTGCCTTTTCCGAACTGCGCACGTTTAGTCAGTCCTGCGGCGTGCAGGGCTATTTTTCGGGCTTGTGATTTTGTGAGATTAACGGGTTCCATGAAACGATCTTACTGGGATGAGAAACTAGGGATATAATTCACTTATTAAATCCAATAAAAGTAACCATAGCCATTTATCTCTATGAAATGAATTAGAAACTATTTTTCCTTATCCGCTCCTTCACCCACTCCATCACCGGATCTCTGCCCTCTAACAAATCATTTACCGTTTCAGGTATCTCATAGTCCGGAATGGTCCCTTTTCCTTTCGGGGCGACCGGAGCTACAGCATTTTGATAGTACATCAACGGTGTGCTTACTGCAATTTTTGAGTGTGGTAATGTCATCGTGATAAAGCTTGCGCCGTTACCCCCTTCGTAAGCTCCACCGGACTCTTCACCTACCAATGTCCCAACCTTATTGCTCTTGCACACGGCGACGAACTCAGACGTTGTGGAGGCGCTGCGATGGTTTAAGAGGATGTAAACCTGTCCCTTGAAACGATTGGGTTTTGGATATTGCAGCTTCAAATCAGCGTTATACTCTTCACGCATCGTAAAGGTACCATCGGCTTCTTCGCGCAATTCCTTCTTTACTTTTTTCTTGTCTTCTTCGGACAGGTCCGAATACTTCAAAAATTCTGAACTGTCGGTGACAGCATGCAATCGCTTGTAGTAATACACGGGTGAATCCGACTTCATCAGATAGGTGAACAACTCAACGCCCTGGGTATCCCACCCTCCCGGATTACCTCGCACATCGACTATGAGGTTCGTGATGCCGTGCCTGGTTATATTTTTCATTGCCTCATCCATAAAACTCTTCATGGCCGCACGCGCCTGGTCGCCATCATTTTGATTTTTTCCGCCGAAACCATAGACCTTCAGGATGGCAGTCTTCTTCACGTCCTTTGGAAAAAGGACTTCCCACGTTTTATTCCGTTTGCCATAATAAGAGATCATCTTTTTATTCACAGGATTCTTTTTAAAGTTGGCATCGTTCTGCTGAAGCATCTGTGCAGCAACGGTCACTTCCTTTTTTTCACCACTCACTGTTTTGAATGAAAGTCGAAATTCGTCAGGCTGCTCAATGATCAGGTAATAGAATAGACCAAATGTGTTCCCCTGAACAACCTGGGTCTTTGCAATTTCATTATATCCATCGGCCCAGAAGTGTTTTCTCAAAACAGAAGCGATGCTGTCAATAGGGCGACCGTTGATATGGGTGAGTTCCCAGCCTGGCTGAAGGGACTCATCACCGGTGCCGCTGAAGAGAATGATGTATTTGTTCTGAACCGGCTGAATAAAAAATGGAAGGACCTTTATCGATCGCATGTATCCCCAGATATCTGCGCTCGGTAGTGCAGACGAATGGGCACAGCGGATGTTGGCATTTACGAGCGCCAATAGGCGTTGATAGTCATAAAAGGCTATAGGTTTGATGAATGATGCATCGACGCTGTCAAGAAATCGTTGCATTTGTTCCTTTGAGGAGTAGCGATAAAGTCCAGGATGAGTTTCCTGTAGTAGTCTTCGGTAAAGGCGAAAATCAGAAAGAGCCTGGTCAGGTGTCAGCGTAAATTGTTGTAATGTATCCGTTTGCCCCGAACAGAATACAGGAAAGAAAATTGCAACGAAGAGGAGTCTTCGCTTCATGGTTAAAGGGTTAAAGGTCGCCTGAGATGATCCTGGTCAAGCGCATTGCTTTTAGTTTGCGCCTTCTTGTTCAGCTTTGAGTTTCTTGTGATACCAGATATACGAAAGAACGCCTGGCGCAAAGAAGATTGCCATGGACAGGTGGATTAAACGAAATCCTTCCACGGCAATGCCGGACGCGGTCGCTGCGGTAAGATCGAAAAATAATCCTGCATATGCCCACTCTTTTAACCGTGGGTAGCCGGGGATGAGAATACCGATGACACCGAGAATTTTTGCAACGCCCACAAATCCAATGAAGTATTTGGGGTAGCCGAGCTGGGTGTGAATAAGGTCCACCGATTCCGGCGACATCATAACATTCGGCAAAGCCGTGAACAACATAATTAATGCAAACAGTCCGGTGAAGACCCAATATAAAATCTTTGTTTTTTTCATAGCGATAGCGGTTGGTGTGCTAATGGGTTAAAACTTCAATTTAAGCATTGATATTGATTTGCGATACCATCACCTGTATGAAAGGACCTCACAGAAAAATATTTCTAGATTTCCCAGGTTGCAATTACGAGATTCGTGTGTTATTCAGTATGAGCGTCTCTTCAAATTAAATCTCCCTTGTAACCTTTTTCATTTCTCCATGTACTTGATATGCTAATTGCCAAAAACATGTTTCAAAACTATCTCAAAATCGCCTGGAGAAATTTACTCAGGAACAAGCTGTATGGCCTTATCAATATCGGTGGCCTGGCCGTGGGTATGGCGGTGGCCATGCTCATTGGGTTGTGGGTTTATGACGAAATAAGCTATAACCGCAGCCACAAAAATTACGAACGTATTGCCGAGGTGTACAGGCGCAACACCCAGCCATTAGAACAAACAACATACAGCTCTAACGGGCTCCCTCAACCGGTGGCAAAAGTGCTGACTGAAAAATATGGGCACCTGTTCAAACACGTCGCGCTGGTTTGGTTTCCTACGAATTATAACCTGCGGGTCGAAGAAAAAAACTTCAGCAAAACAGGTCAATTCATCGGCAAGGGTGTGATTGACATGTTTTCGCTGAAAATGCTCAGCGGCACCGCCGAGAGCCTCAATGACCCGCAAGCGATAATTATTTCGGAATCCATGGCAAAAGAACTTTTTGGTGATAAGGACCCCATCAATCAATTTGTGAAAATGAATACGAGGCTGGACCTCACAGTCACAGGCGTATATGCAGACGTTGCTCCCAACTCCATTTTCGGCTACACGCAGTTTTTTGGAAATTTTGAAGGGTTGAAAGTTTACAATGAGATTTTCAAAACCAATGAAAACAACTGGGGCAATACAGCACCCAGGATTTTTGTGCAAACAGCGGACAACGTAAATTTTGAACAAGCCAGCGCTGCTATTGCTGATTTATATTTGAAAGATAGTCCTGACGATGTTGCGCAGTATTCAAAAAAGTATAAAACCAATGTATGGCTGCACCCGATGAAAGATTGGTATTTGTATTCCGAATTCAAAGATGGCTATCCTGTTGGAGGACGCGTAACCTTTGTTTGGCTGTTCGCAATAGTAGGTGTGTTTGTATTGCTGCTGGCGTGCATCAATTTTATGAACTTAAGCACGGCACGAAATGAAAAACGAGCGAAAGAAGTGGGCATAAGAAAGGCGATTGGCTCAATGAAATCGCAGCTGGTAAAACAATTTTTAAGTGAATCTTTTTTGGTGGTTTTCCTGGCATTCGTCATCACGCTGCTGGTGGTTTCTTTATCACTTTCATCGTTCAATGCATTGGCAGACAAGAGCATCAAATTACCATTTGATAACATTTACTTTTGGTTATCCAGCATTGCCTTTTTAATAGTGACCTCATTCCTGGCAGGACTGTATCCGGCTTTTTATCTTTCCTCGTTTCAGCCAGTTAAAGTGTTGAAAGGTACACTGAGGGTAGGAAGGTATGCTGCGTTGCCACGCAAAGCTCTCGTCGTCACGCAGGTCACTGTTTCGGTGGTTTTGATTATCGGAACGATTATCGTTTACCAGCAAATTCAATATGGACAAAATCGTCCTGTCGGTTACGACCGTGAAGGATTGATCCGGATTCCAATACACGCCTCAGATTTTGACAAGAATAAATTGGTGATGAAGGATCAACTACTGAACAGTCGCGTGGCGAGTGATGTGGCCTTCTCAAGCAGTCCCGTGACCGCGATATGGGACAATTGGGGAGGCTTTACGTGGAAGGGTAAAAATCCGGAAGCTGAATCAGACTTTACCGTGACATGGGTTAATGAAGAGTATGGCAAAACGATTCAATGGAAGGTGTTGCAAGGCAGAGATTTTTCCCCGGAATTTGGCACTGATACTGAAGCAGTAATTATTAACAAGTCCGCGGCAAAATATTTGGGCCTGGAAAATCCTATCGGCGAATTCATTACACGGAAATCGGGTGAACAACCGCGACAAATCATCGGCGTGGTTGATGATGTCGTTGCCGGTAGCCCTTACGAACCTGTTCGCCCAGGCTTCTATTGGTTAGACAAAAAAGATCTGGGCAACCTGGGACAAATGCTGATAAAACTTAATCCCGGGACGAGTGCAAGCGCTGCACTATCAAAGATAGAATCGATACAAAATAAGCTCGTTCCCACCTCTCCGTTCGAATACAGCTTTGTAGATGAGGAATATGGAAATAAATTTAAAGCAGAGCAACGCATAGGGAAGTTAGCTTCCTTGTTTGCAACGTTGGCTATATTCATTTCATGTCTCGGGTTGTTTGGTTTAGCATCGTTCGTCGCTGAACAAAAAACAAAAGAGATCGGAGTGCGAAAAGTCATTGGTGCCACCGTATTTAATATTTGGAGTTTATTGTCAAAAGAATTTATTGTCCTGGTCTTGATTTCACTTGTGATCGCGATACCCGTTGCGTATTATTATCTGCATCGATGGTTAATGAGTTATAACTATCACACCGATATAAATCCTTTGGTATTTGTTTATGCAGGAGGTGGGGCGTTGATCATTACATTAATCACGGTAAGTTTTCATAGTGTAAAAGCAGCGATCGCTAATCCGGTTAACAGCCTTCGCTCTGAATGAGCTATGGCTATAATGCGAGCCTTCGCTCCGAATGAGCCGTCCCTGCGCAGAAGCTTTATCAGACATGACACCCCTCTAGCTCCCGCCAGCTGGCGGGGAGACGTGTGTAGGCCTTCGCGTTGGCACTTTTTAGGATGGCCACAGATGCGTGCTTCTCCTCGCGTTGCGCCTTTCTAAATATCGCTTACCAATATTCCGTCATGCCAAAAATGTATATCACCATGCGACCGTTTGGAGCGTCCCCTCTTGAGAGGGGTAAGGGGAGTGTGACTCGTTTGGAAATCAACGTGCAGGTTCACTTCAGGATTAACCCCTGAGCCAGTAGGAACAGGGGAAATGGCTCGATGTTATTTGTAAGTCAATCCTTCGTCATATTTAAAAAGCCCGTATGCATCTCCTTCAAGGTAGCCAGGCACGTCCTCTTTGTTTTTCAGGACGGCTTCTTCGGAGATCGGTGTAGTAAAAGGCATCTTTCCAGTAGGGCTAAAGTTGCCACTGACAACGTCAAGCAATGCTTCCGGCGCGCAGCCAAAAGTTGCGATCACTCCTTTGATCATTGTGCTCTGGTCGTTGTAAACCTCATTGATGACGAAGGGACTCGTAAAATTGATGGCCAGGATAGTTGGCTTTTTTGCGATCAGCTGATTGATGTAGTTAACATCCACAGCACATTCGGACAATATGACCCGCAATGGCTTATCATTGGATGGGAAGAGCGGGCGCATCGACGGCTTGACCCACAATAGCACCATGTCTGCCGCGTCGGGCGTGCTAACAAAAGTGATGTCATTACGATTCGCTGCGTCGGCATAGGTCTGTGGGTCTGCGTTACCGGGTCTCCCGTAAGGACGTTGATAAGTTTCAAAATAAACCTTAATGCCTCGTTTTAATGGCAGTGATTTGTCTTCATTTCGGAGCAACACAATGGATTTTCTTTGAGCAAGATCAGCTCTCGCCTGAAACGATGCATTGCCAACTATTTCATTTGCCTTCTTGTCGTCAACATATGGATTTTCAAATAGTCCGAGGTTGAATTTTTCCTCCAATAATAACGCGACGGACTCGTCGATGTATTTGATTTGTGCCTTACCTTCCTTTGCTGCTTTAAGAAGAAGTGTCGGGTCTGCATTTCCTGAAAAGATATTCACGCCCGCTTCCAATGCTTTGGCATATCTGTCTTCAATACTCAAACCCTCTACGCCCCATGGCATCATATTAATAGGTCCAGTGTCAGAGTTGATTATTCCTTTGAACCCTAGTTGTTTTCGAAGCAGGTCGCGCAGGATTGCCTTATTGTACGCATATGCTACTTCCTCATATTTAGTTCCTACCGGTATGGAATAATAAGGCATGATCGCAGATGTACCTGCCCCATATAGCGGCCTTAAACGGTAGCAGGTTATTTTCAAGCATGCCGCCAGGGAAAACTTCTTCCTTTCCATAGTCATAGTGTGGATCGAATCCATTCTTAGTGGCGCCTCCACCAGGAAAATGTTTTGTTGTGAGCGCGATCGATGTATTGGTGAGCTTTTCTCCCTGAAAACCCAAGACCACTTCACGCATAATATCGGCGGCGAGCGAAGCGTTTTCTCCAAACGTTCCCTCTATGCGCTGCCACCGTGGCTCCGTAGCGATGTCGGCCATGTACATGTATCCCTTTCGAAGTCCTACTGCGGCCCATTCCTGTCGGGCGATCTCGGCGAACTCACGCGTGAGTTTGAGGTCACGCATAGCAGCAAGTCCGACCTCGGACGGCCATTTCGAAAATGACGTAGTGCCAACGCTGGTGCCGATGGTGGCACTATTCGTAACATGATTTCGTGGATTTGAAGCAATGATGGCAGGGATACCCAATGGCGTGCTTTCGCAGAGCGCCTGCAACCTATTCGACCAATCGGCCATCATAGCCGGTGCAACATTGCCGCGGTAAATAAAATGGCGCAGGTGAAATTCGTTTACACCCTTTGTCGTACCTGCGGCACTCATGACGCGCTCAGGAAGCGGTTGTCCGGTGAAGATGTTATTCTCTGTAACAACATCAGTCTCATTGAACTCTCCTGTAACGGGGCCGGTAGATGCTGCTTGCCGACCAGCCTCATTTTTCATCCGAATGTCGCTGATAAGGAGAAAGCCGACCTTCCCCTCAAGGGTCATCTTCGAGAGAAGATCCTTGCTTCTTTGTGACGCCGTTAGGCGCCAATCCTCATAATCATCCAGCTTTCCATTCTTGTTGAGATCTTTGAATTTCAACCCGGCGACTTCAATGATCTTCACGGACCGCGTGCCTAACACCGGCTGGTCGGTTTTTGGTTGGCTGTTGTCAAACGAAGTAAGTGCGGCAACGGCGATCACGATCAAAGTAAATATAATATGCTTCATGCTGCATTTAGTTTATAAGAGGACGGACCACTGAAACTCGCTAACACAATGCAAAAAGGCAAGGTTAATCGTCACTTTACGACGGATATATGTTTATAATCGACCGTTTTAAGGAAACGTTTGGACGATGATTGCAAGGTCGATAGAAACATTTCAGAATTTGTTGTCGCAAGTTGATTAATAAGCCCACGTTCAGCCTATTGTGGAAATGGAACCCCCGTGATCTCTTCACACGTCTTAAGAAATTTCTCCTGCAACGTCACATCGGTGGCTTCAGGGTTGTAGCGAACTTCGCGCTTGTGATGAAAATAGCGAGCCCGTCACCTTTGCTTGCTCATCGTTGCTGACAGCCAGCCACGCTTGTGTTTCAAATCCCCTCTCAAGATTATCCGGTGCGCCACGCCCACCCATCTTTGTGGGAACCCAACCTGGATCAACGGCATTGGAATAAACTTCCTGCCACTTCCGGGCAACAGCCATCGAGAGCATCAATACGTGCAATTTAGAATCGGAATAACTGATGCGACTGATGTCTTTCGTGAAGTTGTCCAGGTTCAGATGGCCATGCAAATGCATTCCGGACCCAAGGTAAATCAAACGCTTCGGCTTTTGTATCAGGCTGGTTAGAATGTAGGGCGCTAATGTATTGACCGCAAAGATCAGCTTCGATGGAACGCGGTACACACCAGCGTTATGGATAACTGCATCAAAAGCACCTAATGCATTTACTTCAGCAGCTAGCTTTTTTGTCTCATCCATGCTCGACAGGTCTCCTACAAAGACTTCTTCCGCGCCCTTTAATTTATTGAGCGCGTCCCGACCGCGTGCGGCATTACGCGCATGCAAAACTACCTGATGCCCCTGATCGATCAGCAGCTTCGCTGTCAATTGACCAAGTCCATCGGCTGAACCAGTGATGAATATTCTTGCCATCCAAGTTAATTCATACGTGAATTTAAAATCACCCGGACAACGTTACAGATTATTTTTTTAGCACTTGTATCTTGGATCAATTATGAAAGTAGTTTCAAGAATATATCCGGATTCTAGATGTATGACAATATTTAAAATATGCATTCTGGGATTAATCATATTCCTGTTGAGTATTCAAATCGGGTCAAGCCAGATCACCAGCAGCAGTATTCCCAAAAATTGGACCCAGATTACATTTAATACGGCAGAAGATTTTCATGCCCATTTTAGTCCGGACGGAACGAAAATTGTTTTCGATTCTAATCGTGGGGGAAAATACGCCGTGTTTGTCTACGATCTGAAAACTAAAGAAACAAAGCAATTAACGTCTGGGAAAACTCCATGCGATCATCCCACCTGGTTTCCGGATAGCAAAAATGTGCTATGCGAATGTGGAAGCGATGGCACGAAAGATATTTTCTCCATCCAGATAGCAGATACTACAATGACAAGACTAACAAACACTTCAACGTTCAATGGTGGTGGACAAGTTTCTCCAAGGGGTGACAGAATTTCTTTTTTCTCTAATCGAAATGGAAATTGGGATGTTTTTCTCATGAATGCCGATGGCGGAGACATCGTACAGGCTACCAGCAATAAGGGCGATGATGTAGATGTTGACTGGAGCAATGACGGGTCGAAGTTGGTATTTACCAGCATACAAAATCAACGCTCTCAAATTTGTATTATGAACGGCGATGGGTCTCAACACCGCCAAATCACCTCCGGTAATTATTCCAACAAAAATCCCCGATTCGATTCCAGCGGTGATAAAATCGCTTTTATTTCGGATCGGTCCGGGAGTGAACAAATTTATCTAATGAACCAGGATGGTACCGGCGAAGAACAGCTTACGAATTCCAAAACGATAAAGTATGATCTATGCTGGAAACACAACAGTAAAAGATTGCTTTATAATGTGGATGAAGACCAGGTCGCCGAAATATACATGCTATCAATAACAGATAAGAAGGAGATACCACTCACGCAAAATCGTTCGAGAGAGGCAATTCCAACTTTTTCCCCCGATGGAAAAATGGTTCTGTTCGTTTCGGAGCTGACAGGTAACTTAGAAGTGTTTATGACTAATCCTTGATCACGAATAAATCTATTTGACGATTAACAGAAATGCGGATAGACCAAGCGTAATTCGAGGCGCGCATTCAAAGGTTGTTCACCACTTGGCCATACCGTAGAAGGATTGCACCAGATTTGAAAGCCTTGCATTCGATCAATTTAAAGTGCTTCATATCCATGTTATCAAACCACCGTCCCCCCTTGCCAAACGTAAACGGAAACACCAGCAGCTGCAATTCATCCACAAGTCCATGATTCAACATGGTATGCGTTAACTCACCTACTCCATATTGCACCAGATCTTTTCCATCCGTTCCCTTAAGCTTTCGAAGCTCTTCAACAACATCTCCCTGTATGAGTGTCGAATTCCAGCGAAGAGGTTCCTTAAGTGTTCTTGATGCGACATACTTCGGCATTTGATTAATCCAGTCCGCCTGTTTTCCGGTTCGCGCTGGCCATACCTCCGCAAAGACTTCATACGTTAGACGACCTAATAGCAAGGCGTCGGCTGAGAAAAGGAGTGTGTTTAAATAGTCAGCAACATCATCACTATGATATTTAAAGATCTCGGGCCATATTTCCGGACTGTTCACGATACCATCCAATGATACTTCTGCCTCTACAATAATTTTTCTCATATTTTTTTAATTTTTTGGTCCTGATTTATACTTCTAAGTAACGGATCAAAACAGGATTCAGTCAGGGTGGAATTCTGACATTGTTAGGGGTCGGATGCGTCAGGAAGAATCCTTTTGACGAGATGCATATTCTGGTTGTCCCTTCATTTGGCCAAAAAATCAATTCTTCTCAAAGAAGTAAATTTTCCTTTGATGAAGTTTTCAGTTGTTGTCGTTTATGTTAAATTGTACTCACGCCTGATCCTTAAAAGCAATATGATGTGCGCAGCTGAAAACCGAACCGCTTTTAAGTTATGGTCAACACAAAGACCCTATGGCGACTACTATAATTGATGCCCACTTCGCAAGCCCGGTAGTCAATCATGATGCCGTTCCAGGAGGTTTGTCACCAAAGCAGGAGGGAAGCAAGACTGCATAGCATAGCTTGGTAATATTACAAACCGGAGAAATAGAAATCGCAACATTTCAGCAAAAGGAATGAATGCATAATTGGAATGTCTTGCGAGATAAGCCTGACAACTTGTGAACATCATCAGACCATTAAGAATAAATGCAAAACACCTAACAAACACTAAACCCTCTCCATTATGAAACCTAAAAAATTAATCCCAGCAGTATTGCTGACATGTCTATGTCTAAGTGTATTCGCACAAAAGGATTGGACGCCCCTGGCGAAGGAAATTGTAGAAAATGCCGGCATACAGCCTGGAGAAGTTGTCGTGGTCAATGCTGGTCAGCACAACATCCCGCTATTGGAAGCCATTGTGATGGAGAGCAATATGAAAGGTGCCTTTACAAATGTTTTTTTTACGACGGACGAAATAGAACGTTCCCTTGCCCATGATGTTCACTACCAGCACTTACTTGCTACACCTACCTATTTTCGGAGAATGGGTAAAAAATATTGACGTGTGGATAGGCCTATCAACGGTTGAAAATCCTCAAATAATATTCAAGGACGCGTTAGAAGTACGAATGGTAGCATTGCGCAAAGGCGGGCAGAAACTATATGATGGCTTTAATAAGGTCAAATGTCGCGTGTATTCAGTCAATTACCCAACACCGCAGGAAGCCACGCTTGCAAAAATGGAATTCCCTGCCTATGAAAAAATGATAGTGGACGCCATGCAGGCCGATTACACTCCAATCGTCATTAAGGCACAAGCATTGAAAAACCTGATTAAAGCTTCCAAAAGTATAAAAGTAACTTCCCCGGATGGCACGAGCCTTACTCTTTCAGCCTCCGGTAGACCTATTTACCTCGGTGATGGAATCATATCGAAAGCGGATGCTCACAACAAACTTCTGTCAGAACGAATGGCATCTTTACCCGACGGAAGAGTTTCTGTTACCGGTATTGAAACATCTGCCAGTGGTAAAGTTGTAGTGCCACGTGCTAAATGCCGGTATGAGCCGATAACCAATATCCGTTTTGATGTTATGGGCGGGAAGATGATAAATATTACGGTCGGTGATGGAAAAGAATGCGTTGAAAAAATGCTCAAGGAGAATACCGGTGATAAAATGTTTTCCGGTATATCAATCGGATTAAACCCTGCATTGATTCCCAATGACGATTACTGGCCTTTATGTGGCGCAGGAATTGTTTATCTTTCCTTTGGAAATAACCAATTAGAAGGCGGAAAAAACACAAGCGGATTTTCATGGTCTTTTCCGATAACCAATGCCACTGTCGAAATTGACGGAAAAGTGGTGGTGAAGGATGGAAAGGTCGTTATGTAGGCAGTTCGTCATTTTGTGCCCATTTAATTTGATTGTCCGATACAAAAGTTCAGATGAATTTAGTTCTAACCTTTGGGCTAGGCTCAACATCCTTCAGCCAGGTGTTTTTCCGAGCCCAAACCAAAAAAGGAAAGCCCTTGGAAATTGTACTCGGGGTGCATTTTCTAAAGGCGTTCCTGCTAATACACAAGACTCCCTGCGACAGGGACATTGATTATCAATAAGTATCAAATGATGACACCGTTACCGGTCTACGGAAAGACCTGTCGGCCTGGGTTGTCTGAAACTACTCGCCATGTTAAATAAGTTTTGTTCCGGCTATTGCAAGGTTTCTCCGTGCACATAAATCCTCAGATATATCGGCGAGTCCTGGCCTACGCTGACTAGCGCTAATAAATAAATAAACTATTTTTATATATTCCATTTCAATCACCTAAATAGCACCCTCATGAAAATCATCTCTTCTCTTCTCTTTGTATTGATCGCAACCACCAGCAATGCTCAACACACGCTCGAAAAAATATGGGAAAGCGACACTACGCTCGCTGTTCCGGAGTCAGTGCTATTCGATAAAACCGTACTGTATGTTGCGCTGATCGATGGACAAGGGTGGGACGCTGATGGAAAAGGAGGGATTGCAAAACTGGACAAGAACGGAAAAGTCGTTAACGCGACGTGGGTCACTGGGTTGAACGCCCCGAAGGGAATGGGCATTTGGGACAAAAAATTATTTGTTGCTGACATTTCAGAAGTGGTCGTGATCAGTCTCGCCACTGGAAAGATTGAATCAAAAATCGCCATTGAAGGCGCCACAGGACTGAACGATATCACCATCGATAAAAAAGGTGTCGTGTATGTTTCAGATTCCAAGCTTGGAAACGTCCATCGGATCACAAAAGGAAAAGCTGAACTCTACCTGAGCGGACTCAAGGGAGTTAACGGATTAAAGGCGATAGACAACGATCTTTATCTACTCACGTCGAATGATGTATTCAAGACAGGTGCCGACAAAAAACTGGTTACCGTTGCCACAACAGAGATTGGCGGTGACGGAATTGAGCCCGTGGGAAACGGTGACTATGTTATTTCTTGTTGGCCAGGGTTGATCTACTATTTAGACAAAGATGGGAAACTGGAGAAAATGCTGGATACCCGGGAGCAAAAGAAAAATACAGCGGATATTGGTTACAATCATGCGGAACGAATTGTTTACGTTCCTACTTTTTTTAAAAAATCTGTTGTCGCTTACAAACTTAAATAAGCAACTGTGAAATTATTATCAAAATTTATCTGGTTGACTCTTGCTGTTCTTTCAGCAGCGTGTAGCAAGTCAAAAATTGAGAATTTAGTGCCGGATAAAAACAACGGAGGCATTACACTTCCGGAAAAATTCGGAGCCGTTGTTGTGGTTGACACCGCCGGACGGGGAAGACATATGGCAATTGGTTCCAATGGAGACATTTATCTGCATCTGAGTAGACTCGCTCTGGACGGTAAGGGAATTATTGCATTGCGCGATACTTCAGGTGACGGACGGGCTGACATCATTAAGGGATATTCAAGCATTACCGGAACAGGAATCGAACTGCACAACGGCTATCTATACTATGCAGATAATACGCATGTCTTTCGAAGCAAGATGACTGATGGAGAATTGTTACCCTCCGAAGCGCTTGACACCGTGGTGACGATGGTAGAAGGAGTAGGACACATGGCAAAAACGTTCACGTTCGACGACAAAGGCGGTATGTACGTGAACATCGGCTCAACAAGCAATTGCTGCGAGAAAATTCTGCGAATGCCACACACCGCAGGCGATGATCCCTGTGTAGAACTGGAGACTCGCGCAGGCATCTGGAAGTTTGACGACAATTCTGTTGGACAAAAGCAAACCCTTAAATTCCGCTATGCTACAGGAATAAGAAATGCTGTTGCCATCAATTGGAATACTAACGCTGGCCGACTTTACGCGCTTCAGCATGGAAGGGACGATCTTCATCGCTATTGGCCGGAGTTTTATACAGAAAATCAAAATGTAGAACTCCCCTCTGAAATATTCTTTGACCTCGAAGAAGGTGACGATATGGGTTGGCCTTACTACTACTACGATCACATCCAAAACAAGAAACTCGTGAACCCTGAATATGGCGGAGATGGAGTGAAGAGTGATAGTAGCAATAAAGCCAAAACGCCCTTGTTGGGTTTCCCTGGACATTGGGCTCCCAACGATGTGCTGTTTTATAAAGGTGATCTCTTCCCCGAAAAATATAAACACGGAGCCTTCATTGCTTTTCACGGAAGCTGGAACCGGCTTGGCCACGATCAGCAAGGTTACAAGGTAGTTTTTGTTCCAATGAAAGATGGAAAGCCTTCTGGTCAGTACGAGGTTTTTGCCGATGGTTTCATTGGACCCGAAGCTATTACCAATCCTGGTAATGCGTTCTTCAGACCTTGTGGTTTAGCTGAAGGTCCGGACGGTTCGCTTTACATCTCTGATTCTCAGCATGGTCGGATTTGGCGAATTGTTTATTACAAAGATGGAATAGAGAAAACTGCAGACCGCGCGTTGTACCAGCCGGAAGTAAAGAAAGAGGAAGAACCCGCTCCTGACGAACTTGCCGCGGGCCAAACAGTCTACAACACATATTGTGCACCTTGTCATCAACGGGACGGCAAGGGCGCACCTGGAATGAATCCACCATTGGCGGGGATCAACATTGTAACAGGAAATAAAACAGAGCTTATCAATATTATCTTAAAGGGATACGACAAGCCAACGAAGATCAATGGTGAAACATACCAGAACGTTATGCCTCCACACAGTTTCCTAACGGATCAACAGATTGCCGATGTGCTGACCTACATTCGCAAATCATGGGGTAACAAGGCGGATGACGTTAAGGTAAGCGAAGTGACGAAGGTCAGAGGCCCCGTTGCGCCAGCTGGACCTAACTAACTTGAATCCGGCAGTGAATTGCTGGATACCGACACTCATAAGGTGCGGCTGAAGAAAGTGTGCTAAAATTCGAATACGATTGCAGGATGGAATTTCTAAAATCTCTTGAGATTCAGTTCTTTTGAATTCATTTGTCCAGCTCACGATCCATTTCGATTTCGGCCACCTAGTTATACTATCGGACACTTCTTACTGGCAAAACCATCGTATTAACTTGTATTTGGCCAAGCAGTGATGGTCTGACTTTTGTCACAACTGCCCTGTCGATTCAAACTTATGATCAAAAACTATATCACCGTCGCATTCCGGAATCTGCTTAAAACAAAGAGCTTTACGTTCATCAACATCTCAGGACTTGCTGTCGGAATGGCGACTGCTATTCTCATTCTCACGTGGATATACAACGAAGCAAGCTTCGATCAATTCCATCAGAACAAACAGCACGTTTATCAGGCCTACAACCGCGGCATTATGGATGGCAAACTCCAATGCTGGCCAAACACACCCAAGGTTTTGGG
Source organism: uncultured Bacteroidota bacterium (assembly GCA_963813425.1). GTDB lineage: Bacteria > Bacteroidota > Bacteroidia > Cytophagales > Cyclobacteriaceae > Chryseolinea. The sequence continues at coordinate 10,344 of CAWEZB010000017.1, read as the reverse complement.
ACCAACCCTGAAAAGCGAATTTGCAGATGTCGATGCCGTTGCGCGAGGTTATAGCAGGTGGTTTGTTACTATCGCAGAGGACCGAAAGGTGTCTAGCAAAGCGCTCATCACAGATCCCAGCTTCCTCAAAATATTTAGCTTTCCCTTAGCTGAAGGCGATGTAAATACGGTACTTAACGATGGCTACTCCATCGTCGTAACAAAGAAAATGGCACTCAAGATGTTTGACACCGTGGACGCGCTTGGCAAAGACATCAAAATTGACAATGAGTTTTATCACGTTACCGGAATTCTCGAAGATCTTCCGACCAATACAGATTTCGATTTCGAATATTTACTCTCCTGGGAGTATATGCGCAGAACGGGTGACGACGAAGTCAATTGGGGGAACAATGGTATTTTCACTTTCGTCATGTTGAAAGACGGGGTCAAAGGTGAATCGATGAACGAGAAAATTAAAGACATCACCATTCGTCATAGCAACGGCATTGTAAAAGAAGAAATTTTCCTTCACCCACTCGATCGCTGGCACCTTTATTCACGATTTGAAAATGGGGTAGCTACAGGAGGCCGAATTGAAATGATTCGTCTCTTTGGCATCATAGGAATATTTGTATTGCTTGTTGCCTGCATCAATTTTATGAACTTAAGCACGGCCCGAAGCGAAAAACGCGCAAAGGAAGTCGGTGTCAGAAAAGTAGCAGGCGCCGGCAGAAATTCCCTCATCTGGCAATTTCTCATTGAATCCATTGTGCTGGCGTCGATCGCAGGCTTCATTGGGATTGTGCTAATACAAGTGGCGTTACCTTTTTTCAATACGCTCATCGGCCAGACGGTCGAAATACCTTTTGCAGAACCAGGATTCTGGGTCGCCCTCTTCATTTTCATCGCGACGACGGGAGTGGTGGCTGGGAGCTATCCGGCTTTCTTTTTGTCTTCGTTCAGACCCGTGCTGGTGCTTAAAGGAACTTTTAAAAAACGCGTCGGGCGGCTCAATCCAAGAAAACTACTCGTCGTTACGCAGTTTACTTTTGCCGTCATGTTGATCATCTCAACAATGATAGTAATGGAACAGATAAAATTCACACAATCAAGGGAACGTGGATACAAAAGTGAAAGGCTCGTCTACCACTGGCTAACGGGTGACCTGGACAAAAACTATTCCTCGCTAAAAAACGAGTTGATCCAGTCTGGCGTAGCCTCAAACGTGACAAAAACGTTATCGCCCCTGAGTACGATCATTAGTGATACCTGGGACCTTGAATGGGCAGGCAAGGTGCCTGGAGACAAAACGGATTTCCAACGGCTTTCCGTTGACGGAGAACTTGTTCAAACCGCGTCCCTCACACTTGTCCAAGGCCGTGACATCGATCTGCAAAAGTATACTACAGACTCTACGGCTATGCTCATCAACGAGGCTGCGGCCAAAGCATTTGGTTTTGCAGATCCTATTGGTCAAACAATCAAGGAAACAGATGGAACTGTATATCATATCGTCGGCGTTGTGAAAGATTTTATCACGGGATCACCACATGAAACTATTAGGCCCTTGATCATGGGTGGTGTTAAGGGTAATGGATTCAACATCATCAACTTCAGACTGCAGGACAATCTGGATACCTACGAAGCTGTCACAAAAGCGCAAGCAATTTTTCAGAAATATAATCCCGAGTACCCTTTTGAATATCACTTCGCTGACGAAGATTATGCCACCAAATTTGAAGATAACAAGCGAACGGCTACGCTCGTTTCCGTTTTCACCATCCTCACCATTTTCATCTCGTGCCTCGGTTTATTCGGACTTGCTAACTACATGGCGGAAACCCGTGTGAAGGAAATTGGAATCCGGAAAGTATTGGGAGCGTCTGTGATCCGAATAACGACGTTGATCTCTAGAGATTTCGTATCACTTGTAATGATTGCTATTTTGATCGGATCACCACTCGCCTGGTACACAATGGACACTTGGCTGGGGGGATTTGCCTATAGAACAACCATGGAATGGTGGACATTTTTTATTGCTGGGTCATTGTGCTTGATGCTGGCGATCATTACCGTTGGTTATCAATCCATTAAAGCTGCCATGGAGAATCCTGTGAAGTGCCTGCGAATCGAATGACAGGTTTGCCTGGTCACGGGTAAACAAATGAACTTCAGGTTCCTTCTTGCTGAGCACGGGCAAGTATGCTTTTTGCGCTATGTCGCCCAAACCAATAACACCGATCTTTAACATACTTGTGAATATAGAAGGAAAAAAAATACATTTTATCCGTGGCTTGTTCGATGATCTGGAGGCATACTTTTTTGGGGATAAAATGGATGTTGCTGCTGGTATTGAGACCAGGTTACGCTCCGTTACTGCAATGGGTCCACGGATTGTACACGCCGAACCTTGACGTTATTTTGTTGGCAAGTTTGCCCTTCAAAACGAAAGAACCCGCTATAGCTAAGGCGTCCTCGTTCACTCGCGTGATCCCAACTGGAGCGATTAAAGGTTGACTACAAATTATCGGACCGCCAGGTAGACTGTCCGTTACTTCGCGCTATCGCGCGGTTTGGTCTCAGAATGCCTTTCTCTTGAACGCTGGTGACTGCTTTCGGATCGCTAAAAATAAGCCTTTACCGTGCGAACGGCTGAGGACAGTATACGTTTTTGTGAATACCGCGAATGCGGACTCTGTAGTTTAGCATAAACTCGTGCGTACCGTTAGAATATTTCCGGATATCACCAGTGATCCAGTCATATGAATAGCCGAAATTAAATTTTTCGCTAAGCTTAAAATGAAGCATCGTGGTAACACTTTCACCAAGGCGATAGGACAGGCCAGTGCTGATCAAATTGTGGAAAATTACATTGACATTTACGTCAGCATTTAAAGGCGTTCCTTCCTGAGCTCTAATCAATAGTGAAGGAATGATTTTTACCTTATCGAGTCGATCAAGTGGAAGTGTTGCGCCAAGCAACAAATAATAATGCCGGGCCAGCGCCAGTTGTTGCAGCCCCTGGTTGAAAAACCTGGTATGTTTCAAAATAACAGGAACGGAAAATCCGCCGAAAAACCTTTTATTATAATAATACACACCACCCCCGAAATTTGGTTTCAATTCGCTCAATGTACCGTTGAATGTGGGGTCTTGTCCTGCTTTCAATTTAAGCGAGCTGTAGTCAGCTCTGAAATTGTGAAGGCCTCCCGAAAGGCCCATCGACAATACGCCTCCCTTCCGATCTTGTATTCGATATGCATAAGCGGCAAAAATACCCGTATTAGTATAGCTACCAATCTTATCGCTGGTGGCCAGCAACCCCAGGCCTACCTTACTTCTATTTACGGCAGAGTGAACACCCAACGTTGCCGTTCTCGGAGCGCCTTCAAAATTAACCCATTGATTTCGGTAGCTAACCGTAGCACTGAGTTGAATGTGACTTCCCGCATATGCAGGGTTGATAAGCAATCCATTATAGATGTATTGTGAATACACAATGCTTTGTTGTGCTGCTAAGCGGAAGCCGATTCCATTCAGCAGTAGTACAAACACAAAGACTATTTTTTTTAAGGCATTCATATTTTAATGCAATAATTCCAAGTATCCGGTCTTCGCTTCCGAGCCATCACCCTTGTTAATGATGTAGAAGTACGTTCCATCGGGCAAGTCATTGCCAAGGATATTTATCCCGCGATTTGAAATACCATCGAAATAAACGTCTTCATTGTCGTACCCGCTTGCCTCGAAGACGAGGCTACCTGCGCGGTTGTAAATCCTCACGGAATTGTTCGGGTATTCACCGATACAGCCTACTTCAAAGAAATCGTTTAAGCCGTCACTGTTTCTTGATATACCGTTATAAATTGAAATATCCGTTTTGACTTCAAAGGTCTTGAGTGTTCTACAATTCTTGAAAGATATTGCTGTGACGTTGAAAACACCGGACGGCAACGCTGAGGCCTGCGGCCCAACTTCAAATGCACCCTGGATCTCCCATTCAATTTCCTTTACTTCGACGTTACCCGACACCTTGATTGATGCACTGCCAATATCTTCATTACAATTTGTGTTGGCTGTCATGATATCAAACTCAGGGTACAACATCGCCGACATGATCTCTCTTTGGACAGGCATCGATGTACAACCTGATTCGCGATCTGTTGCCGTGACGGTGTATACCCCAGCATCGAGAGCGTCATATATTTCACCCAATGCATCTACATGGTTTTTGACTGCCGCTCCGTTATACCAATTGAATATATGATCTTTCGTTACTCCATTTACGTCCGCACTCATTGCACCGTCAAGGATTTCGCAATCCGTACGATCTGATAATAAAGTGATTTGAGGTACGGGTATGGCGAGTGGATCATTTTCGATCGTAATATTCGATGTACCCGCGCAACCTGAGATAAGATCGGTCGCTTTTACAACGTAGGTGCTGGCTCTTAGTATGCCGGCTTCACTTCCCGTATAAGTCGAAATCGTTGCGGCTCCTTCATACCAGTCGAATGTATATCCAATCACACTTCCATTGACGGTTGCAACTGCAACACCATTCGGATTACTTGGGTCACAATAGGTCAGGGCAGCTTTCTGCATGACCGTGACCTGTGGATATACTCTTCCATCCGTTACAGAAACAGTATCCGGAATGGAGGTACAGAAATTGAGCGTTGGATGTTTTGCTATCACAGTGTACGTTCCAAGACTTGCAATAAGCACTTCGTTGGAAATAAAGTCAGGAGTTGTATCAATGACCGTACCGTTGTACCATTCAATTGAGTACAACTGACCGGAGCCAGTCCTGGTCGCAGCGAACAAACTACCATTGTCCGTCACACAACTGGTCAATGGTACTGCCGATGCAACAACCTGGATAGCCACAGTATCCGTTTTGAATTTGTAGGTCTCCAGGCTGAAACACTGCGTATTATTATTAGTCACACGAGTTGTATATTCTAATACACCAGTGTAGTCGATGTTACCCAGGAACGGACTGTTTGGCTCAACCAGTGTCCCTGTTGTATTATTTCCTTCAAACCATTCAAAAGTATAGTCAGTCCAATTTGAACTATTGTCAGAGGATACAAAGAGACTACCTTGTACTTCCGGCAAAATACATACTGCTGGATTTTTAAATTCGTCCAATGCGATTTGTGGTTTCGCTGTCTGATCATCTATTATACCTGTGATATAATCTGAAGTACATCCCAACGCGTCACTGATCTGAACATAGTATGTACCTTCTTCCAGATTAGGTGAAATATTATTTCCATTTGATATTGGTGCAATGGAAACCAGATTTTGATCGAACCATTGAAATGAAAACTTGTTCCGGTCCACGACATTGCTCATATCAAAGGAAGTAGTTGTACCATCGAGGAATTGCTGAATGTTATTCACGGTCATATTTCCATCCTGAACAGGCATACACATGGTTTGTGCATTTGCTGTCAGTGCTCCATTGAATACCGGTATTTTGCGCTCTATGGTAAGCGTTGCCGTATTCGCACAGTTTGCCGACGGCGTTGACGTATCTGTTACGAGAACGGTATAGTCACCTTCAGCCATTCCGGATAAAACAGGACCAGAATTAATAAAGTCTGCAATATTGGTATTGTTAATGCCGGAGAACCATTCAAATGTATATCCTGTAGTGACTCCACTTGTAGATCCTTCAGTAACGGAAGCACTAAGCTGGCCCGTGTAATTAGTGTTACATGCGATATTGTCGAAATCTTTGATAGCAACGACAACAGGGATTACAGTGACATCTTTTATACTAAATTGTGTCAGCGGTGAAATACAATTTGACGCTACGTGTGTTGCCCTGACATAATAATCATTAGCAGTAAGATTAATGCCAACAGTAGGGCCATTACCTGGATCTACTGGTGTGAAATCACTTTGCAACCATTCAAATGTATATCCCGTGGTATTACCAACAGGAAGGCCGTTGAAAATAACATCTGTAACAGAGGCACTGCCGACTATTGACTGGCAATCTGTATTATCTATGGTAGCAACATCATTGTAATTAATTCCAACAACGTTTTGAGTTTCAATAACCGTAAACACAGCCGTGCTCGAACAGGTATTGCCCGGTGAAAGAATATCAATTACTTCCACCGTGTAATCTCCTGCTGACAGGTTTGCCAAGGTTGCCGTCGTCGCTGAGGCTATCGGACTTGATGTTCCTGTGCCACTATACCATTGGATAGTAAAGTCTGTTGCAGCGGGTGCGCCTCCATTTACATCGATGGTGATCGAGCCATTAGGAGATGCGCCAGTACAGTTCGTATTATTTGTAATTGTATTCTGTGCGATCACAGGAGTGACACTCATGTCATTTACTGTGAACAGTGTTACAGATGAGCTACACAGCGATGTCGTGTTGGTGGCAACCACTCTATAGGTACCCGCCGCCAAAGGAACGCCAACAACATCTGATGCCCCAGGACCATCGATCGATGTTCCCGCGTCATCAAACCACTCGAAGGTAAACCCTGTCGTTCCTGCATTCGATACCCCATCAATTAATATATCAGTAACCTCCGCTGATCCGTTCGCCACACAATCCGTCTGGTTTCCTACCGTGATCGAGGCTGCGTTGATTGTAAACACTGGAAGATCATCTACAATGGTGAAGGTAGAGATGCTTGAACAGGTATTGCCCGGTGAAAGAATATCAATTACTTCTACCGTGTAATCTCCTGCACGCCAGGTTTGCCAAGGTTGCTGTCGTCGCTGAGGCTATCGGACTTGATGTTCCTGTGCCAGTATACCATTGGATAGTAAAGTCGGTAGCAGCTGGTGCGCCTCCATTTACATCGATGGTGATCGAGCCATTAGGCGAGGCGCCAGTACAGTTCGTATTATTTATAATTGTGTTCTGTGCGATCACAGGGGTGACACTCATGTCATTTACTGTGAACAGTCGTTACAGATGAGCTACACAGCGATGTCGTGTTCGTGGCAACCACTCTATAGGTACCCGCCGCCAAAGGAACGCCAACAACATCTGATGCACCAGGACCATCGATCGATGTTCCCGCGTCATCAAACCACTCGAAGGTAAACCCTGTCGTTCCTGCATTCGATACCCCATCAATTAATATATCAGTAATCTCCGCTGATCCGTTCGCCACACAATCAGTCTGGTTTCCTACCGTGATCGAGGCAGCGTTGATTGTAAATACTGGAAGATCATCTACAATGGTGAAGGTAGCGATGCTCGAACAGGTATTGCCCGGTGAAAGAATATCAATTACTTCTACCGTGTAATCTCCTGCTGACAGATTTGCCAAGGTTGCTGTCGTCGCTGATGCTATCGGACTTGACGTTCCTGTGCCGGTATACCATTGGATAGTAAAGTCTGTAGCTGCTGGTGCGCCTCCATTAACATCGATGGTGATCGAGCCATTAGGTGATGCGCCAGTACAGTTCGTATTATTTGTGATTGTATTCTGTGCGATCACAGGAGTGACACTCATGTCATTTACTGTGAACAGTGTTACAGATGAGCTACACAGCGATGTCGTGTTCGTCGCAACCACTCTGTAGGTACCCGCCGCCAAAGGAACGCCAACAACATCCGATGCACCAGGACCATCGATCGATACGCCCGCGTCATCAAACCACTCGAAGGTAAACCCTGTCGTTCCTGCATTCGATACCCCATCAATTAATATATCAGTAATCTCCGCTGATCCGTTCGCCACACAATCCGTCTGGTTTCCTACCGTGATCGAGGCTGCGTTGATTGTAAACACTGGAAGATCATCTACAATGGTGAAGGTAGCGATGCTTGAACAGGTATTGCCCGGTGAAAGAATATCAATTACTTCTACCGTGTAATCTCCTGCTGACAGGTTTGCCAAGGTCGCTGTCGTCGCTGAGGCTATCGGACTTGACGTTCCTGTACCGGTATACCATTGGATAGTAAAGTCGGTAGCAGCTGGTGCGCCTCCATTTACATCGATGGTGATCGAGCCATTAGGCGAGTGCGCCCGTACAATTCGTATTATTTGTGATTGTATTCTGTGCGATCACAGGAGTGACGCTCATGTCATTTACTGTGAACAGTGTTACAGATGAGCTACACAGCGATGTCGTGTTCGTGGCAACCACTCTGTAGGTACCCGCCGCCAAAGGAACGCCAACAACATCTGATGCACCAGGACCATCGATCGATGTTCCCGCGTCATCAAACCACTCGAAGGTAAACCCTGTCGTTCCTGCATTCGATACCCCATCAATTAATATATCAGTAACCTCCGCTGATCCGTTCGCCACACAATCCGTCTGGTTTCCTACCGTGATCGAGGCTGCGTTGATTGTAAATACTGGAAGATCATCTACAATGGTGAAGGTAGAGATGCTTGAACAGGTATTGCCCGGTGAAAGAATATCAATTACTTCCACCGTGTAATCTCCTGCTGACAGATTTGCCAAGGTTGCTGTCGTCGCTGAGGCTATCGGACTTGACGTTCCTGTGCCAGTATACCATTGGATAGTAAAGTCGGTAGCTGCTGGTGCGCCTCCATTAACATCGATGGTGATCGAGCCATTAGGCGAGTGCGCCAGTACAGTTCGTATTATTTGTGATTGTATTCTGTGCGATCACAGGAGTGACACTCATGTCATTTACTGTGAACAGTGTTACAGATGAGCTACACAGCGATGTCGTGTTCGTGGCAACCACTCTATAGGTACCCGCCGCCAAAGGAACGCCAACAACATCCGATGCACCAGGACCATCAATCGATACGCCCGCGTCATCAAACCACTCGAAGGTAAACCCTGTCGTTCCTGCATTCGATACCCCATCAATTAATATATCAGTAATCTCCGCTGATCCGTTCGCCACACAATCCGTCTGGTTTCCTACCGTGATCGAGGCTGCGTTGATTGTAAACACTGGAAGATCATCTACAATGGTGAAGGTAGCGATGCTTGAACAGGTATTGCCCGGTGAAAGAATATCAATTACTTCTACCGTGTAATCTCCTGCTGACAGGTTTGCCAAGGTTGCTGTCGTCGCTGAGGCTATCGGACTTGACGTTCCTGTGCCGGTATACCATTGGATAGTAAAGTCTGTAGCAGCTGGTGCGCCTCCATTTACATCGATGGTGATCGAGCCATTAGGAGATGCGCCAGTACAGTTCGTATTATTTGTAATTGTGTTCTGTGCGATCACAGGGGTGACACTCATGTCATTTACTGTGAACAGTGTTACAGATGAGCTACACAGCGATGTCGTGTTCGTGGCAACCACTCTGTAGGTACCCGCCGCCAAAGGAACGCCAACAACATCTGATGCACCAGGACCATCGATCGATACTCCCGCGTCATCAAACCACTCGAAGGTAAACCCTGTCGTTCCTGCATTCGATACCCCATCAATTAATATATCAGTAACCTCCGCTGATCCGTTCGCCACACAATCCGTCTGGTTTCCTACCGTGATCGAGGCTGCGTTGATTGTAAACACTGGAAGATCATCTACAATGGTGAAGGTAGCGATGCTCGAACAGGTATTGCCCGGTGAAAGAATATCAATTACTTCCACCGTGTAATCTCCTGCTGACAGGTTTGCCAAGGTTGCTGTCGTCGCTGATGCTATAGGACTTGACGTTCCTGTGCCAGTATACCATTGGATGGTAAAGTCTGTAGCTGCTGGTGCGCCTCCATTAACATCGATGGTGATCGAGCCATTAGGTGATGCGCCAGTACAGTTCGTATTATTTGTAATTGTATTCTGTGCGATCACAGGAGTGACACTCATGTCATTTACTGTGAACAGTGTTACAGATGAGCTACACAGCGATGTCGTGTTCGTCGCAACCACTCTGTAGGTACCCGCCGCCAAAGGAACGCCAACAACATCCGATGCACCAGGACCATCGATCGATACGCCCGCGTCATCAAACCACTCGAAGGTAAACCCTGTCGTTCCTGCATTCGATACCCCATCAATTAATATATCAGTAATCTCCGCTGATCCGTTCGCCACACAATCCGTCTGGTTTCCTACCGTGATCGAGGCTGCGTTGATTGTAAACACTGGAAGATCATCTACAATGGTGAAGGTAGCGATGCTTGAACAGGTATTGCCCGGTGAAAGAATATCCGTCACTTCTACCGTGTAATCTCCTGCTGCCAGGTTTGCTAAGGTTGCTGTCGTCGCTGATGCTATCGGACTTGACGTTCCTGTACCGGTATACCATTGGATAGTAAAGTCGGTAGCTGCTGGTGCGCCTCCATTTACATCGATGGTGATCGAGCCATTAGGTGATGCGCCAGTACAGTTCGTATTATTTGTAATTGTATTCTGTGCGATCACAGGAGTGACAC
>CAWEZB010000016.1:0-238438 GCA_963813425.1 uncultured Bacteroidota bacterium | reverse complement strand
TCATCCTCCTAAGGTAATTTTTGTTACCGCGTACCGGGAATACGCCGTTGACGGGTTTGAATTGGACGCGGTGGATTACTTAGTGAAGCCTGTTTCGTTTGAACGCTTTTTCAAGGCCATTACCAAACTAAACCGGCTGATGGGTCGGGAGACTGACACGATTGCTGACAACGATGCGCCTAAAACCAATTCTTTTGTTTATCTAAAAGTGGACAGGGACATGAAAAAGATCTTTGTGAACGATATTGAATATATCGAAAGCTGGAAAGATTACGTGAAGGTTTTTCTGGCCGGCGGCAAATATTTTCTGGCGAAGCAGTCCATCACCGCGATGGAAAACCTTCTGTCGGATCATAGGTTTATGCGGGTACACCGATCTTATATGGTTTCATTCGATAAAATTTCCGGATACAACGGTGTGTCTGTGCGACCGGACACGAAATTCCCATTGGGCGACTGTACAAGCAGGTGGTAATGGACCGGTTGCAGGAGGAACAATAAATCCGGTATTAATACTCGTAAGGACTGGCAACTCGCCTCGTTAATTCAAAAGCCCGTACCTACATTCATTTGACTGACTTCAAAAATTTAAGGCTTTGAGGGATCTGAGCTTCAGATCTTGAAGATTCATCTTCGATGAAATAGTGTTTAACCCCATTCTTTTTTGCCTGTTTGATGATCTCTACGATGCCGACATCGCCGGTTCCCAGCACTACATTCGTTTCCACGTCAGCATTCCCATTTTGATTTCCCGGTGTTCCAGGCTTTCTGTCTTTTAAATGCATTAAGAGAAACCTGTTCGGATATTTTTTTAACAGCGCAACAGGGTCCTGGCCGGTGCTTCCCACCCAGAAGACATCCATCTCAAAATTGAAATACTCAGGATTGGTATTGGTGACTAAGTAGTCAAATAATGTTCCGTTTTCATAGGGACGGAACTCAAAGCCATGCGGATGATAACAAAGGGATATACCATTTTCTTTTAGAATTTTCCCGGCATTGTTAAAAACCTCGACCGCTTCTTTCACATTGGAAATATCAAAATTGTTGTCATTATGAGGAATCGAAAAACATACGACATATTTCGCATTGAACTTTTTTGCTTCATCTACTGCCGCCTGCGGATTGGTTTTTAACAGTTGAAAAATCCGCCCCAACACTTACCATGGTCAGCTTGTTGTCGGAAAGCATCTTTTTATACACATCGAGCGGCAGTCCGTACGTGCCACCGCCCTCAATCTCTTTGATACCCCATTTGTTTATTTGTTGCAACGTGCCGGGTACGTCCTTCTTAAATTGCTCGCGCAGGGAATATAGTTGTAGTCCATATTCCTGTGCGACTATGTTCTTTTCAATAATAAAAAAAAGAACGATGAATGCGTAAACGATTTTCATGGCATGCGTGCGTTAAATTGTTTTGCCTGAAATGTAGCTATTCATTTTCAACAACGTGTCCTGTGGTTTCAAGTCTCCCAGCCTGATTGACTTAAACTACGGTCCGCTTTTTTTGACGTGCCGAAGAGCTGGTAAAATTGTTCTATACTATGACAATCAATAGTTGAACGCAAATGATCCCTCCATGTTCACGACAGGACCTCCGCCTTCGGGTTCAGCAGAAAAATTAAAGGATCCTTCCATTTTTCTTGCAACCATATTGTGCAGCGTGATGCTCACATTTCCGGTTGGCGGAGAAAATGAGATCGCATTTGCTTCGTACCATCCCTGAGGGCTAAAATTACCTGCAAATAATTCATGGCTACCCTTTCCCATATGATCGAACAAACCAATGGATATATTGTGGTCGGTAGATAAAAATCGCAATGTTATTAATTGGTAATAGTTGTAGGGTAGAATACGATGAAACATTTGTCGTTGCGTTAAGATTTACGCCGTCAACTTTAGCACTAAATGAATTGTTATCAGTTGGTGCCTCCGTTATAAAAGGAACTTTATAAAAGGAACCATGGTGAACTCTCATTTGAGCGCCGTGATACGGGAGCGGAATTTCAGCCGAAAAGGTTCCTGATATAGTCTTATTCGTTTCATCTATTTCTGAAATTGTTACGGCGCCCACCTCGATTACTTCTGACCTGGAAACTCTGGTGGAGTAAGGCGCACCATTGGCCCTTCTCCAAGTCAAAGAAGCTTTCGGACGATCAGACAATTCGATTTTATATTTGCCAGCCGTAGCACTGAATATTTGCAACTCGAATGCTTCGTCATCTTTGTTTCCAATAATATTAATAACGTTTCCTATCCTCGCCAATGCTTCTGTGGATTGCCACGCCTCATCATTAGGCGAAGGCCTATTAACTGTAGCGATCATGGTTCCTGCCGGAGCAGTGGGGCGGTCATCATCGTCCGAGCAAGAACATAAGTAAACCAATCCAATGATGAAGCCCGCGTTAAATAGTTTCATGTAGTACGAGTTAATTAGCCTGACTGCATACATACCCCACGAAACTGTTCAGTAACCTTAAAGTCTTATGCCTTGAAAGAGTATTGAAGTCTTTATGGATTGCTCTTTTAAATGTAAAAACTTCTTTCGTTCATCGTCTTGCATAAAGTTCTTAAAGTCCTGCTCACTTTTAAACTCGACAATATGTACCTCATAGGGTTTCTCAATACTATTTTCAATATAAGAATTTTCGTCTGGCCTGATCCTCAATAGAATCTGGCCATTGTATTTTGAAATTATCGGGATGGCTACATTCTCAAATTGATGGAACACCGCCTCCTGACCTTCCTTGACGTAGATTAATTGTGTAATGTAAGTCATACTGTTTTGGCATCAATGTTTTGAAAAATGTCTGAGGTAAGATCAAAAAAAAACAGGTACCTACCTGTTTTTTTTCTTAAAATTCCTGCTGCAGGTTACACAGAGAATTGCTTTCTCTTCCTTGTGAAACTCTGTGCTCTCTGAGACTCCGTGGTTAAATTGCACCTCGCCAACATCAAAGGGAATTTCCGATTTTTTACGACGTTGGAAGAACAGTAGTAAACTCCGTAGACTGATCGACTACTACTTAAAGCACAATCTTTCCATCCTTCACCACAACTTTGCCATCAATTTCAACCGTACCATTAATTATTGGAAAACCCCACCTGAACGTACTGTTGTTTTTTCCACCATCCAATATATTATTTCCAAATGAAAGGTAAACCACACCTGCGGCTGTCCCCGGCCGGTAATTGTCGGTGGGTTTCAATGCAGGGTTTAATCCTATCGATATACCGGCAACCATATCTTTAGCACCCGTATTCGTATTGAATAATTCTTCAAAGCATGCTTTGCCATCCCCTGCTGTGAAGTTTTGCATCTTCCCGCCTACTACATCAAACCGGATATTGGTTACCGGGGCAAACCGGCATTCATCACGCGCTACTACAACTTTGCCAGCAGCCGAAGATTCAACAGCCGTTACAGAAACGATCCCATCAGGGAGCGATGCTTGTCGCCCCGACAGAAGTTTGTTGGAAACATCCCCTTTCGAGATAACGCCATCGCTGACGATGACAGGTCTGCCAGACACTGAAAGACTAAGGTTAGTGCCATCTGACGTTGTTACTTTAATACTTTTGGAAGCCATGAGCAATTTTTTCAATACCTCTGCCTGACTGGATATTTTACCGTAATCGGCCTCCATGGCGTCGGCAACCATTTGTTTGTAGACAACAAGATCCATTTTTGCAAGGGTGGCGTCTTGCGCTGTAGGGTAATTGACCCAATACACGCGACATTTCGAATTATTAAAACCATCAAATAGATTCTGGTTAGCCTTATTCCAGGCTGCCATTCGATCCGCTTTCGCTCCCTTGTAAATTGCTTCATAATTTTCAACATCGGAAAGACCTATCCACACATCAATATTTTTTACCCATTCTCCAATAAAAGTGGGTGTGGCAGATAAGTACTGCATGGGCACATCATTAACGAGGCCACGCGTTATGTTGTCGGTATTTAGAAAGACCGTTGTAAAAGCACCTTTCAGATTGCTCTCGATTGCAATTGCTTCCATTAGGGGAATAAAGTGCTGCCCACCACTAACGACGACAACTTCTCCAGACTGTATCCCCGAATTTTCTACAATCTCCTTTGACATGGGTGTGTAATCCTTGTTCTGTGCGAAGGCACTGCCACATAATAACATGAGCAGCAATAGCATTATTTTTTTTGGTTTCATATTTTGAGAGGTTTAGAGTTGATGTTTGCCTTATTTGTTTAAGATCAAGGATTCTTTTCCTGAAGGGCTTAATCGCATGGTAATAACCTTCACTGAGCTTTGTGAGCACGAATCCCGCGTTATTCAATAAAGTTGATGGACTTTTACGTTGGGCTGTTAGCGTTTATGTTTCAATGTTTAACACTCCGGTTACATTTAATAAGATTTGATTTCTTAAATTAGAGTATCGCGCGATAGCAAGTGGTGGGGTCGAGTCCTTCTTAATCATACCCCTTACCGGTTTGAACTTTAACAGCTCTGATATTCTGAAAGCAGTTGACCATACAAAAATTCTGGTCTTCATCGATATTGTTTGCGGAGGTTATGGTATTGTCATGAGTGGTGTCTGTCTCTACACCTGGTTGGTTGGGGAAATCAGCTATCAGCCCTTTTTGGGAGCAACCTTGTTTGTTACATTTAATTTAGTCATTAGCGCTATATCAAAATTGCCATCTATTTCTAAGGTAACCGCAGAATTGGTCAGGTCTGTGATCGGTCCGATGGTCGCGGCAGGGGCGTTTGTGCTTACCATCGAATTGTTTAACGGGTGGTGGATAGGTTTTATGATTATGTGCGTGGGATGCAATATCCTTCACACAATGCTTTCCCAAAGACCCAACCAAGGCCGTCTTCTTATTTGTGCATATACAGCTGTTTTATTAGGGAGTGTTTTTCTTTTTACACCCGATACGAATAAAGATCATGTAATGCTTTTTGTAGGGGCTATTGCCCTGACGGGTTTATTATTTGCGGAATTATTGGCCCAGTATTCAAACGTACTTAATCAGGAACGTGTGAACAGTCTTCAGATTGAACAGCAGAAAAAAATAGTGGAACAACTGACCATTCTTGTTGAACAAAAAAAACAACAAGAACTAGAGAAGGCATTGGAAGTCGACCGGGTAAAGTCAGCATTCACCAACATTACGGAGGAGTTTCGTATGCCGATTGCCTTAATTAAGGGCTCTGCTCAAAATTTGATAGATGCCCATGATAACCGGCCAAAAACCATTGAGTATCTAAACCATATTCAAAAGAATTCCGACATTTTGTTAAAGCTCATTGACCAACGTTTCGACCTTGGAAGATTTGAATCAAGCAACATTAATGGGGTAAAATCAAAAGTGGATTTGAATTCTTTTTTGATTCCAACAGTGCCATCGTCCTCGTCACTTGGTGTTCAAAAGAAAATTAACTCCATTGCAGAACTCCCTAAGTCATCAACTGTAGTGAGCCTTGACAATGAGAAAGCCGAAACGATTCTTGCCAACTCCGTTGGCAATGTCAGGGTTCGCGCAAAAGCAAAAATTGAATTTTTAAATGATTCATCCAATGTACAGGTCGAGTCCGGCGAGGGAAGCTTTTTAGCTCACGTTAAAGTTATCATCCAAAAGGAACTAAGTAATGAGCGTCTTAATGTAGATTTCATTGCCAGGGAAGTTGGATTAAGTCGTGTCCAATTATACAGAAAGATGCTTGCCCTAACAGGCACTTCGGTTAGTGAGTTGTTACGCTCCATTCGCCTGCAAAAAGCCGCTAAACTACTTGAGCAAAAATGGGGTCCCGTTTCGCAAGTCGCCTACGCGGTCGGAATAACCAACCTATCTTATTTCAGCAAAATTTTTAAAGGCAAATTTGGTGTCATGCCTTCTGAATTCCAGGGACTTGAAAAAAATGTCAATTAATTCTCCAAAAAAGTAGCAGCGCCGGAAAGCGCTGCGTTAATTGTCGCGAGTTGTCTGAGATTTTCAACGATCAGCCTCCACGTTGGCGTTGAATTTCAATGCATTATTTCTTGTCCTTTAACACCAGTTGGTAGTCCATTCCCTCATTAGGTTTCACAAAAAGGTTTTGAACTTCAAAATCCAGCACAACCGGGGTACCGGCCTTTTTGATCTTGACGCCTACGAGATAGTAAGCCTTCGCAGGTATGATGAAGTCGCGGTCGTATTCCAAATCCGGATTAGTTCCTTTTTTCTTTAAATGAAAGGGAACGTCCGATTTATTGCGAACGAGGATCTCGACTTCTTCCTTGTCATAGATTGTTCCGGCAATTTCTATCGATTGCTCGAATAAGGGTCTAAGATACTCTTCGCGACCAATCAATTCATCGCCGTGATAAACAACGGTTCGCCTATCCATCATAGCTTCGCGGATTGCTGCTACACTTCTGTCTTTCGCAAAAACCAGGGTCATGGGACGATGTTGCCCTTTACTGAAATCATAGCGGAGGTTTGTCGGCAAATGCGAATCGGAGTTTGCTATCATGGTTAGATTTTTTTCAATACACCACTGGTGCGCCTCGGGAAAATACTCTGTTTCATTAACCACTTCAATACCCTGCATCAATCCATTCTTGTAGATTTCATCGTGCTCCTGAAACCAGTTTGTTGCATGCGCCTGATGCCTCCACCAGCCCGGATGATTCCATAAAAGAAATCCGCCCTGCCGTTTCGCTTCCTTATAGGCATCCATAAATTCAGGGATGATCAACGCGTTCGCGTCATCGATGAAAACAGCATTCACATGACCGGGCGGCATATTTCGCGATATCTCCGCCCCATTGATGATCAATACATTGAACATGGCCGCATAGTCCTTCGCTTTTTTAAAGGCTGCATTACGATCAGCCTCGTTTGCATTGTTCTTGTTAGGCTTGCCATACACATGGTCGGTAAAGGCGAACGCGTCCAGTCCTTCGGCGACAGCTTCGAGCACACGTATGTCGGGTGTTACGTTGCCGTCGGAATAAATAGTGTGAATATGAAAATCGCACTTCAGTGTTTTATACCCAGGGATATCCGGAATGTCCACCGTTTTATACCTCATTTGTGCCGCGGCCGGCAAAACAAGGCTGACGACAATTAGCAGGAACAGGAATCGCTTCTTCATTTTGATGTTATTTAATGCGTTGCGCGTCACAGGACAATCCGCAACATAAAGACGATGGGAGAAACAAATCACTCCTTTTGCGATTCTTTTGGATCAAATCCCAAAAATAAAATCGCGTTCCCGCGTCGGGTAACCGTTAAAAAGTAAGAGTGATGTTTAGTGGTACTTCTGCCAAACAAAACTTTGTCTTGATGGTCATGATTAAAGTTTCAGCTCGGCAATATTTTCATTGGGTCCGTCAGTTTATCTTACACGATGTTTACCCGGGAACAAGCATCGCTAATCAAACAGGAGTTCTGGACTGCATTTGGGAAATATATGCGGCCAATACACTCGGCTGAAGGCATGAAGATCAACTGGGTAAACTACCATACTGGCATTAAGAATATTCACTTTCGAATGGCTGCGGACCAACATTCGGCAGCGATCTATATTTCCATTCAACACCCCGATCCAGAGATTCAGGAATTATATTTCGAACAGTTCCTGGAGTTGAAGGAACTTCTTCAAAACGAGTTGCAAGAAACATGGGAGTGGCAGTTGCGAATCGCAGGGGACGATGGCAAAGTAATCACAAGGATCTATAAAGAACTGCCAGGTGTTTCGGTTCTTAATCGGGATCAGTGGCCCGAGCTGGTTTCATTTTTTAAGCAAAGGATTATTGCCTTAGATAAATTCTGGGAGCATGCTAGGTATAGTTTTGAAACGTGAATCTGATTCCAACATGATCACGTAAAGTAGCGGCTTCACGCAATACAAGAAAAGAATCCATGCTATTGTATGAACGGAAGTTTGCAACTTAAATTACCTTTGTGTGCGACCTTAGTAAAGCCGGTAACTATGTTTGAGAAGTTACATTCATTTTTCGAGCGCAAAGGTTTCGTGGTAGCGGACGAGCAGTTTGAATTTATCAAAACACTATTCATTCCAAAAAAAGTTAAAAAGGGAGAATTCCTCCTTCGTGAAGGCGACATGGCTAAGCACGGTATGTTCGTCGCTTCGGGTTGCTTGCGAACTTATACTATAGATAATAAAGGGAAGGAACACATCCTTCAATTTTCACCGGAAGATTGGTGGACGGGTGACATGAACAGCATGGTGAATGACTCACCTTCGCAGTTTTTTATCGATGCCGTTGAAGACTCTGAAATCTTACTTTTTGATGATGCCTCACTTCAAAAATTAAATAAATATATTCCGGAATCAGCGGCTATGTATGAGACTGCCCTGCAGAAAAGTCTTGTAGCTCAAAATCAGCGCATAATTTCCTCGTTGACTGCTACCGCGGAGGAACGGTATAATGCATTTCTGAAAAAATATCCTTCCCTTATACAACGGGTCCCCCAGCACATGATCGCTTCTTATTTGGGTATCTCTCCCGAGACATTGAGTCGCATTCGTAAAGAGCAGTCGCGTAAAAAATAATATTTTCATTCCGAAATTACAACCATTCGGCTAGGGACAGATTTCGTTCTCCCCTTCTGAGATTGCAGCGAAGCGTGATCAGCTAACCCATGGATTGTGATCCAATTCACGAGGAGGCCTCAAATTTAAAATTTGATTGGCTGGAACAATCTAAAGGCTGCAAAACTAGTGATGCTTCTTAGAACAGAGTTACCATCCAACATACTGAAATGCGCCTTGAACACCGCTGACTATACAGTAGATGTTTAGTATAACCAACAGAAAATACCAAAATCCCATAGTAAAATTGGCAACTCGCTTCGAACAATATTTGGTTAGCAGCTTATACATATTAGTTTATGAAGAATAATATCTTGTAAACCTCCAAGGCCTTAGGCAGGCTTTCATAATCGATAACTACGCACGTGAGCGTAAAATAGTTCAGTACAAACACCCTTCCAAGATTTCGGCTGAACACTGAACTTGGTCTGTCCCGCAAGAGAAACGCGACATACATTCCGGTAGCCTGCAACAGTCCCCAGATCACGAATGGAAGTGATATTTCATGCCAAAGTCCGATAATAATCATAGCTATCACGATACCAAGCAACGGTTTTCTGTAATACGCAGCAATCGGAGTATAGATATAATCCCTGCAGAAAGCTGAGAGGGACATATGGTACTTCGACCAAAACTCCTGCATATTGGATGCAAGAAATGGATAATTGAAATTTTCCATAATCCGGTAGCCCATCAGCAACGCAAGCCCAATCGCTATATCGGAATAGCCGGCAAACTGAAAGTATGCATTCATCACCATTCCAACAGTCTCTAGATAAGTCTTAAGCCAGAGATTGTCACCGGCAATTGTGTTAATTAAAACATCTCCCTTTGTTGTAAGAATGTAGTTACCGATAATCGCAATTTTTGAGATACCGAACAAAATCCTTTGAAGTCCCAATGAAAAGTACTGGCTGTCTACCCGTCTTCTTTGCACGTCCCTGACAAACTCAGGATAACGGTTTATGGGGCCGATTACAAGTACAGGCAGAAAAAAGTTGTAGGCGAAATAATTTAACAGGTTGTGGTTTTGAATTCTTCCGTTGTAACTCTCAATGGTATAGTGAATGTTTCTAAAAATATAGTAAGACATACCAAGTGGTATGATCCAATGCTCGTGAATAGTAAACAATAACTTCGTTGCTCCGATCAATAATATCAGTATAAACAGGCTTATTGAAATTTTAACGGCGTTGCTAAGTTTGGCTTCGTGAATAAGATAATAATTTCCAATAGAGATTGCAGTAAGAATACCGAATGAAATAGGTGACTTATAAAAGATAAAGATGCCAGTGATAATTATCTGTGACAGCAATACGTATCGTTTCGGCAATGTCCATGATAGCAGCACCATGGGTATCGAAAACACAATTACTTCTAACAATAATTTCATATTACTCTAATGAAGCAAGTTTTGAAACGAACCAATCCTGATATTTCTTCGCTCCAATGACGTTCAGATGAAAGCCATCAGAAAAACACGAGTCCGGCATTACATCGGTATACTGCCAGTAATTAATGTCATAGTCACGCTGATAATCATTCATTACATTGTTAAATGCCGCAGCAGAGGGTTCGTCAAGGAAATCGGGCTGCAGGCCATGCGCCATGGGCATTCCCAGGAAGATTATCTTTGTTTTTCCCTTCAATACAGCATACGCTTCGTTGGCCCTTTCATTTTCCGAAACCTTCCTGACAATCATTCTTTTTGTTTCCAAAAATTTATACATGCTGCTGTCGAATTCAAACGTATAAAATGGATTTGTGGCGGGCGGCATGATATCAAACGTGTACCATCTGTTATAGTAATTTTCGTGAAGAGACAACCCCATATTACTGCGGAAAATGTTCCTTAAATTTAGCAACGCGGCGTCTACTTGCGTCGGCAATGCCTCTCCAAAAGGATCGTCCAGATTTATACCTATATTTTCGAGAAACAAGTAATCCGGAGGATATTTTATGAGATATTCAAACAAATCCATTTCATAGGCCAGATCCATGCTCATATAGTAGATGGAAATACGCAAAAATTCAGCTGGCCGCTTTGTTTGTTCAGAAATCGCCTTTTCGATTTCCCTGGGATCCACAAGCGCCCGTTCAAGCAAAGAAGATCCAACGACGACAACAGACAACGACGAAGTATCTTTCGAATTATTTTCAAACAGCGCAGCCTGGAGTCCCAGGTTACTTTTTTTCAGCTCATTCGAGTACGGACCAAAACCAATATAACAGTAGGAAAGGAAAAGAAACAACAGGCTAAACACAGCTAAGCCGGCATAGCCGAAGACTTTTACGGGAGGAGCCTCGTCGTACATCACTTCAGCTTTTTATTTACAACTGTACGTATGGACTGAATGGTGTTCATCACCATCGTATCGGATGTTGAAAACTTGACATTAAAAACCTGTTCCAGCCTGGTTATTAGCGCCAGGTGATTCAGAGAATCCCATCCCGCTACATTGCGAGTTGAACTTTGCTCATTGATCTCGCTGTATCCGACCCTGAAAACGTCGGCTGCGTTCTTAATAACTGTTTCCAAAACATCCGCGGTTTTGTCCACCTGAACCGGTTGTTTTTGGATGATTAATTTCTTTAATTCTTCAACCTGAACTTTCCCACTGATACCGCGTGGAAATTTATCTATAAAATGAATTTCATGAGGGACCTTCTCGGGTTCCAAACTTTCCCTTAAAAATTTATAGAGCGTTAAATCATTCGAAAGAGCATGTCTCCTTTGTTTTTATACACGCTACAATCTTTTCATTGAGTATATTGATCGTTATACCACGCCTGGCGCTGAGTTTTTTTTTGCCGCCACCACGTATTACCTCGTGGCTATCTCAAAATGAATTTTATCATTCACCTTGGGTGAAATAGCCTTAAAATTAATCCTGTAGATCGTATCTCCCCACTTTTGAATTATACCCTGATCCTCCATCGTAGTAAGCGGAATTTTTTCAATGACAGCCTCCATTTGTTTTGCGTCATATCGGATTACAAAGTCACGCGGTTGCGCTTCGTTGACCTTGTAGTGTATTATCAGCTCCCCAGGGGTTCGCACCTCAGACGGATAACACGTCATCAAGTGTTCCGTCAGTTCATTAACCCGCTTCAGGTTGATCGCATCTGTTACCGTCACATTTTTTGTCCGATTCAGACGTACGGTTCTTTTCCATGAATTGATGGCCGCATCTTCGGGATATGCCTTTGCAATATCAACATCGAATTGCGTGTATCGCCGTGCTGATTTGTATTGGACGTTACTTGCATTAAACTGCCGGCCCGGCGGCTGTGTTTTCCCGTTGACTGAAGGTGTGTTGTGATAGTCAGAACAATTATACCAGATTTCGTATCGTCGATCGCTAAATGTCTTTCGGGTGTAAGTGCCGCGTCCGACGTCAATGAGAAGCGGTTGTCCATCATAATACACCACATAGTTTCCAATATCGTTATGGTTGTGACTTTCATCATTATGTCCGCCCTTGGCTGCTACATAAAATCCTTTTGTTGAACCTTGCTCGTCGCGGGCAACCATGACCTGCAAGTCAGGCAGCCATACGTCTTTTGGTAAAGGCAGGCCCTGTTCCGCGTTTTCGAATTCGTTCTGCATAAACAATGCGTATAGCTTTCTAAAAAAGTGAAACGTCCCTGATAAAATATCATCCTGTTGGCGGTAATAGGCGCCGAATTTCATCATGTCGGGATCATTAATATCCTTCCCGTATCGATAGATCATGTTTGCAGACATTTTTGGTTTTGGATCCGCGTCAGCAAAGTTCAAGAAGTAAGTATCGCTTATCTGAGCACGATAAATAAACTTTCCCATATTCTTGATTTTCTCATCTGCAAATACAAACTGAAAGGCATTGTTGGTCGCATGATTGAGCATCGCAATATTATCGTATAATGATGCTGCAGCTGCCCCCCAATAACTGGGACCCTCGTCACAACCCCCATCCTGAGGGTAGGGGTTAACGAATTCGTCCAGAACCTTCAAAATTTTGTATGTCATCTCGGCACGCGTCTGATCATTTTTTTCCAGAAGCAAAGCAGTATTAAGCCAATTCGAGCAGATCCATGGATTCCAATTGTTGGGGGCACGCCCATTTTGATTTTTGGTCATCCAGCCATGGGGTTTTGTCATCAATGGCTTAAACAGTCGATCATTGGTTTCAAAATATATCCTCTTCCTTATCTGTGGAGAGACAGCATCCAGCTTGTCACCGAGAAAATAATCTACCCATGCGAGATAGGTACCTGTTTCAGCAGCAAACAGATCTACAAATGGATCAGATACATCCATCAACCCCGCATACTCCTTTGTCTTCGGCAGATGCGCAGGAACGCCCCAAAAGGATTCCTCGCAAATAGACCACACACCATCAATGATGGCATCAAGAAATCGACCTTTGTTTTCATGTACCTCCGCCAGCAGCAATACGCCCAGTACACCTCGTTTCTTAAAGCTGAGCGACTGGTATTCATTTCGGTCGCCTGTCCTTTCAAAGAGCAGTGATTTTGTCGCAGGGATATAAGGCCATTCATAAGTCAAATACGATTCAGCTTCCTTCAGGATCGCAGCGATCATCTCCGGATCGGCCTTTGCCCACCCAGCTTTATCATCTGGTTTTGGAAACGGCATCCAATTCGCCTGTGGAATTAATTTATTTTTCAATTCGTCGGCGGTAAACTTTCCACTCAGAAGGTTTTGTTGCTGCGCCTGTAACTGAACGGAGATAAAAATCAAAAATACCGATATCCAAAATTTTATTTTCATGATGCTATTTTTTTTGAATTTACAGTCATGCTGTTTTACAAGTGCCAATCGCTAAGGGCGGTTGCCCACATTCAATGTTTGAGATTTTCATTCAACGCCGGATAGCCGTACAGTGATGCTTCCCTGCCTACCGGCAGGCATGCCCTCTTCCTGCTTAAAAAGATAGGCCGGCATTCGAATTTCAATTCGCTTGAGGCCTTCGATCGTTTTATCGAGTGCCAACGGCGGTGGGTCCAAGGAAATTATCGAAATGTCAAGTTCAGGATGTGAAAGATTTTCCAGTTTCAACTGTTTGCCTCCCTGCTTTAAAATTGCGCCACCATTTGTAATCTCAATGTCCGCACTTGTGATCAGTTGCCAGGTAATATTCTCTGTTGAATCCGAAAGCTGAAATTTATCTTCAATTAAGATTGAGCGGTTGTCTTCCTTCACAAATCTCCGGCTTGCGCTATTGAGGAGCCCGCCAAATACCTTCGACATGTCGATGGTGACTTCAGGTTTTTCGCCATCCTTGTAATCCGCGATAGATGCAAATCCATTGTTGACATGAAGAGCATTATTGACTGTTAATGTGCTATGTCCATAATTATTTTTCGTGAGTAGGGTCCATCGCTCACAGTTCTGACAATTTGCCCAAAGGTTGAATCCAGTCTTTTCAATGTCATGATAATTTTGGTTTCCGGGATCAACAACCCATCGGATGCCATCGAGTTCAAAAATAAACGATCCCGCATCCATATTGCCGTGACTCATAGTCGCACGTCCTCCTTTTCCTCCAAAATAATAACCTCTTGGATCGCTCGCATCTGTTTTGAATATCACGACTGGATTTTCTCCTTCACCCTTCCAGGCCAACGGTAATTTTGTTTCATTTTTCGCCTCAAATTCAGACAACCAAACCAACCCTGCCCCTGCCAGCCGCGGAAGTTTCCCCATACGATCGGGTGACTGCAAAAATTTATCGCGCTCAAGATAAAGTGGATTGCCGGTTTGTTTCGCAAACCAGGCCAAGGTGATATCGCCAGTAGTCCCACCGGTATCACCACAGTCGGCAAAATTGTAATACAATCCCGATGGCGCGACGCTAAGTAATCTGAAGTCCGCACTCTCAACGAATGCTGGATAGTTTGCAATGCCAAAATCAGTTCCAAAGGCGCTCTGCCAGCATCGAAGATGTGATAACGGAAAAACTTGTACCGTAGCCCCAATAAGTAGCGCCCTCAGGATAAAGTCCATCGGGTCCATATTGTCTCAACGCATTTGGCATTCCGTCCAATGCACGACGGATCGTTTTCGCAGCAAGCTCGGGATCCTTCCCGGCAATTACGATGGAGGCCGCTATCATTCCGCCGTTGCAGACCTGGTTCCAGTTGTTTGTTCCATTTACCCATCCCAGTATTCCTTCTGGAGGATAACTCGGCTTTATTCCCTTTTCAATCAATGAACCTATCGCCAGTTCGACCGTGGCTGGCGGTAGATCGTCACCAACCCAATCAATAGCGGTTGCCACGGCCAGCGACATCTCCGCTACATCTAGATAATGAGAGGGATTCCAGTCGGAAAAATTGCAGACTGCTTTTATTTCACCATCGATGCGTTTCAAAACATCAGGCTCTTTTTCGATACGGTAAACCATGGAAAGAATATTCATCCTGTATAACATCTCACGCGATACAGCCAGCAGTCTACGACCTTCCACCTTCCGCGTTAACAACGGAGCTTGCTGTATTTGCTTGGCATCAATTTTTATGGCGGCGTAATAATTTTTTACAACGGCATCGGACTTGATTTTCTTTTTTAGGTTTTTTTCGATTGCAGGTGTAAGCACTATCCTTGGACTGGATTTGCGTAGTTTACTCTTCAGGTACTTTACCGAGATCGGATTTTCAAGTTTAACGGTATCGTGCAGAAGAGACTCGGACTGGCGCGTTGATGAAATCGCCAGTAGGTCTGAAGGCATAAGTGATCCCACAATAAAAAAATGAGCGGTAAGAAGAAAAGGCATTAATTTCATGAGAATAATTTTATTGGAGAACATCGCGGTTCGGATCTGGCATCCGATGCCAATGTTCGGTGACAATTTTGTGATGATTTAAACCAGACACAATCTGTCAGAAGTGATCTGATCCCTTCGTTACTCCAGTGTAAAAAAAACAGACAACCACATCGAACGTGAATAGATTGTCTGTTTTTTTTTTCAGGGATCGTGGTTAATTCGAGAAAGTCTTTTGACGACAATCTAACATTACCACCCTGGATTCTGACCGAGTGCCGGATTTTGAGATATAACGCTCGTTGGTATTGGCCACAGATAATGCTTACTCTCGTCAAATACAGGATTCGCATAATCGGTACCTCTATAAATATCCAGGTAATCTACTCCATCCACCGCGGATGATTGTATTGTGACTTCACCTTTGGGATCAAATCTGGCTTTATTTGCCGCGTCCCAACGGATGCCATAGTCTTTCTCTTCGAGCTTCTTTCCTTGTTTCCACCGCCTTAAGTCGTCGTAGCGGAAACCTTCCATGAACAACTCAATTCGACGTTCCCGGCGGATCTCCACCAACAGTGCCGAGACTCCGTCGTTTGCATGCCGTGGATCCATCGGGACATCCATTGTCATATGCGGCATACCAACGCGATCGCGAAGCAAATTAATGGTCATGTCCAAATCAGATTGTTGAATATCGCCCAACTCGGCCTTTGCTTCTGCATAATTAAGCAATGCTTCACCAAGCCTCAGGATAATAGCAGGCGTAGTCGATACGTTGTAAGTCGCATACGCGGCATTATTTTCGTATACTTTGATAATGTGGTAACCAGTTGCAATCTTGTGTCCCGGGCCTGTCATGCCCTGGATCCTGGGATATCGGGTCACACTAAAGTCATGATTCCCATATCTGTAAATTGCCTGATCATCGGGATGCATCACGGTCTGCCTCAACCTTGGATCGCGATTGACCCAGATGTTTTCGTACACTTCATCGCCTTGATACAATGGCGAAAGGGAAATCGGCAGTCCGTCTGTGCACAGATATGCTTCTACCGCGTTCTTCGTAGCCCCACCGTTATAATCCTTGTGATAACTCTGAACGTGGTTCGTAAAAATTCCCAGCTGATATCTTCTCCAATACAACACTTCCTTAATCCCGGTAAGGTCGGTCATCCGGTGAATGGCATTGTAATCAGTAGTCGGATCACCCGTGGAATAAATTGAGTACGGACCGTCTTCTATTAATTCACGCGATGCATCAGCTGCCTGCTGTAGCCACATTTCAGGGCTGCTGCCTCCATGGTATTTGCGCCAGGTGCCCTCGAACAGACAGACTCTGGATTTCACCAGCAATGCACACCACCGGTTCAATCTTCCAGGTGCATTTCCATCCTTCCAATCGTTGGGCATGTTCTCCGTGGCAAAATTTAAGTCTTCCAACACCTTTTCCATGACAAACTCCCTGTCGTCACGTTCACCATATAAGATTGCGTCGTCATCAACGTTCACCTCCTGCTCTACCCACTGTACGTTTCCGTACTTTTGAACTTTATCGGCATAGAACCAACCGCGCAACAGGCGAGCTTCTCCTGCATATTGATTTCTAATTGCGTCGGTAACCTCAACTTTGGGATAGTTTTCAAGACCTATATTGATCGCTCGCAAAAAATTCCAGCCTTCATAACCGAACCAGTCGGGAATTTCAGGGATAGCGTGCTTACCGGCGCGTATCCTTTGAAAAAAGTCGTGTCTGGCATGTCGCGGAGCCGTATTGTCGGAAAATCCATCTAAATGCCATATACCGCGGGCCTGGCTGTCGAATCCTTCATCGTGACCCATGAGAATCGGAACATTATCTTCAAATCTGGCCAAATGATATATGCCATTATTGTAAACCCTTAAGTCATTTTCCGTATTCCAGAAAGTTTCATTGCTGATTCTGTCCAACGGCTTCCTGTCTAAAAAATCGTCGTTGCAACTAATGGTAAACATGGTGGCAACCACTACCAAAATTATTCTTATATACGTTTTCATTTCGTTGTCTTTTTTGTTGCTAGAAAGAAATTTTCATACCTAAAGAATAGGTGCGCTGCTTATAGTATTCCTGCGTCAACGTAGGCCTTATCTCAGGATCGAGTGGCTTGCGCATTTTAGTGGCCTCCCACATATTCATTCCAGCAAAATAGATTTGCGCATTGACTATACCTATCTTGGTTGTTAAGGCAGTCGGTAGGGTATATCCAACGTTAAATTTTTCAATCGGATGTAAGCACCGTCCTGTACGTAGCGGCTCTGCGGTTGAACGTTTTGTTTTGTATTGGTGGCGATGTGAGGTGCCGCGAAATAGGCATCACGATTGCTCTCACTCCAGGTGTCTGTAATGTAGTAGTTCTCCACGTGACCCGCATTGTAGGGATAAAATGCCATCCAGTTATCATTTGGCGGCCAGAAGTCATACTTCAACAAACCCTGGAAGAAGATATTCAGCGAGAAATTTCTCCATCCGACATTTCCGGTTATTCCAAAATTGCCCCTTGGGGCTTCGTAAGCGATAATTTTTTGGTCTCCCGGATTTGCCAAGGTATTGTCACCACGCGAGATGATTCCATCACCATTCAGATCGGCATATCGAATATCACCAGGTCTCCAGTTGGATCCTAGTTGAGACTGATTTGCGGACTGGGCCACTTCATCTTCCGACTGGAATATTCCCTGGGTTACAAAACCCCATCTTTCACCAATCGTCTGGCCTACATAATATTCCGTATTAACATCGCTGGGATTCGGTAGCGCACCCGTTGGATTATCATACTTGGTAATTTCGGACTTGTTGTCAGAGAATGCGAGTGTAATGCTGTAGTTCCAGTCCTTATTTATCCTCGACTGCCATGTCGCAGCAAGCTCCCAACCCTTGGTCCGCAGGTCAGCTGCATTTTCCTTGGGCGCATCGGTACCTAAAATTGACGGATATACCACCTCCGTAAGCATATCCTTTGTATCTCGGGAATACATATCAAATGAGACATCGAGCCTGTTGTCAAACATGGAGAAGTCAAGACCAAAATTTGTGGTGGCGACCGTCTCCCAAGTCAAAGTTGGGCTAACCAGCCCCGCTGGTGACACGAAGGGAATCCGGTTTCCTGAACTCATCATATAAGGGGAATTACCTGTTGTCATCGTAGGAATGTAAGGGTAGTAGATTGGCGTGGGCGGATTCGTACTTTGGTCAAACAACAATTGGTTGCCCAGCTCTCCATAGGACGCCCGAAGTTTTAAATTGTCGAGCCAGGTCTTGGTGCCTTCCATAAAACGCTCGTTCGATATTCTCCAGCCCAGCGAGAAGGAAGGGAAGAAGCCAAATCGATCATCCTCGGGAAACCTCGATGTGCCATCATACCGACCGTTGGCTTCGAAAAGATATCTTTCTTTATATATATAGTTCACTCTGTAAAAAGCTCCCCGTAAAGCGGTATGCTCTTTACGTCCGTAGGCTTCCTGGCTACCAATAGTGGTATTTATATCGGGAATTTCCGGCGTAATCAGACCGTAAGCCTGTGCCCTGATATATTCAAAGCGTCCCCACTCCTGGTTAAACCCGATCATACCTTTGAGAAAATGGCCGTTTTCGTTATTGATGGTGTAATCGGCAAATGCATTCACCACATAATACTGGTCGTTATTCGACTCGTTGTTGATCCAGTCGTTTCCACTGAATCCATTATTGACAATCAAGCCGGCTGCCAGGTCCTGATTTGCGATAACGTCAATCTTGCTTTGGACATCCTGGAAATCCCTGTACCTGAAGTTTGCTGAAAATTCTCCTCTGATGTTTAATCCTTTCAACGGAGTTACCGTCGCCCCCTGTGTAAGCACAATGTCATTTCTGGTCCACGTCTGACGTCCTCCATCCTCGAGATAAGGCAGGAAGTTAACATTGCCAAAATACATCCCGATGTACTTTTCAAAATTCGCACGATCTCCAGGTTGCAGATAAGAAGGCAGATCAGGAAATTGGATTGGATTAATGGGATCGACCCTGGCCGATGTATTGATGTTCACATCCCAGTTGTAAAAATGAGGCTTATCGCTTTTTTCGATGCTGATGAGGGCCCTGCTGTCTGCGCTTAACCAGTCTCTAATTTTAAAGTCGCCCTTCAATAGCACGTTATATCTTTCGAATTCTTCGTTTTTTGCCTTGTTTTTGAGATATCCGTCCTTGCGCAGCGTACCGAACGAAACGTAAAAGGATGATTTTTCCGTTGACCCGGAAATACTCATATCGTATTTCTGCTGCGGGGCATAATCTGTAATTAACCTGTCCACATAATTGTTGTAACCGTAAAAACGGAGATTACCATTATAAACTTTCCAGGCGTTCTCCAGGGTGGGATTTTGGCTGTACGCTTGGGTTCCGTCGATCATATCCTGGTCGTAAGCAAGGGCACCGTTGGTGCGGACATTTGCTTCATTTCTGGCAACGACAAACTGATACGGATCGGTAACTGGATCTATCAGAAATATCGGCTTCGATAACGCATACTCAGCGCCAAACGTAATATTGATTTTATCTCCCTTGCCTTTTTTCGTGGTTACGAGTATGACGCCAAAGGCAGCTCTGGCACCGTACACAGCTGCTGCCGACGCGTCTTTTAATACACTTACACTTTCAATATCATTGGGGTTGATCTTGTTCAGATCCATTGGAACATTATCGACGAGCACGAGGGGTTGGCCACCGTTTATCGATTCAAAGCCTCTTATGTTGAAATCAATCGGTTCTGAGGGATCTCCATTTCTGATATTCACATTAAGGTTAGGAACTACACCCTGCAACCCTTCCCCTACATTCGCAATGGGTCTGTTCTTAAGGGCCTCGCCACTGGTGACACCTACAGCACCGGTGAGGTTAACTTTTTCCTGCGTTCCATAACCAACCACAACTACTTCCTGCAATGCTGTGACGTCAGGGGGCAATGTAATCGAGATATCTGTCTGGCTACCCACTCGGGTTTCCATAGTCTGATACCCGATAAAAGAGAACACCAGGATACTGTTTTCATCCTGTACAACGATTGAAAATCGTCCACTAGCGTCGGTAGTCGTACCGTTGGTGGTATTTTTTTCGAGTACGTTTACCCCCGGCAACGCCAGGCCGGTGTCATCCAGAACTTTCCCGCCTACGGTAATTGCAACGTCTTTGTTTACTGAAACGGTCGCCTTTGACTCATCCGGCATCAGCTTAAGTATAATCTCCTCCTTACCGTCTATCGGTGTGAACGAAACGGCCGGACTGAAAAGCTGTGTTAAAACATCCGACAATGTTGCATCTTCTGCCCGAAAAGATATTTTTCTGGATGCCTTGACTTGGGCAGGCCTGTACGTAAAAACGACAGATGCCTGCTTCTCTATCTCAGCCAAAATCAATTTAACTTCTGTGTCGTTAACATTGATTGACACTTTCCTATCCATTATTCCTTGGCCTTTTAAGGAAGCCGCAGAGACCAACGATGATAGGATGGTCATCATCAAGATCTGTGTTACCGATATTCGCATAATGACAATGAATGCATCTTGAATAGATCGATGATTATTCATATTATTAAAGGTTTTTGTTTGTGAAAAGCGAAAACAAGTTGATCTGCATCCTAATCCGATGCAGGCATGACAAAGCCGGTGGTGTTTCCAGCACCGCTGGCTCCTTTTTTTTAGACTATGTAGAATTTTTCATAGAAGATAATTTAGGTTTGAAGTGTGTCTGATCTAATGCATTTTTGTTTTACACCCTGCGCTGCGGATGACGATGCGATCCTCGTGCAGGGTATAGCTGGTTCCAATTACGTTGCAAATAATATCAAGTCTACCATAAAGGTCATCTTTAGAAATAACCGTCGTGAGCCGACAGGCGGAAAATAGTGCCTCGTCAAAATCAATTTCCACTCCATACAACTTTTCAAGCGCTTCGAATATTTCTGTGACAGGCGCTTCCTCAAAGCGCGTTCGTCGTACCTCTTCTACCGGTATAATTGCCTGAGGCTTTTTTACAAGCGTCTTTGATATCTCCTTGTCCTTTTTATCATATGTGATCTGCTGGTTAGGGGTAAGGATGATTTCTTTCACAGCCAGAGAGTCTTCCTCTTTTTCAGGGCTTGCAAAGACAGATACTTTTCCTGTTTTAACTACAACCGTTATCTCTCGTTCATGTTTAATGGCTTTGATGATAAAGCTCGTACCCAATACTTTTGTGGTCACCTCGTTCGCGTGTACAAAGAATGGGACGTTTTCATTGTGGGTTACCTGAAAAAAGGCTTCGCCTTCGAGATAGACCTCACGCTTTGTCTTATTAAATACAGAAGAAAATTTCAACTTGCTTTCAGGTTCGATTGCGACTTTGCTGCCATCGGGCAAAACTATCACCTGAGTCAAGTTTGTTGTATTTACAAAGCTTTCCCAGCTCGCGGATGGCTCGTCTACTCGTTTCCGCCGGATGGCATCTGAATCATCGTTGACGAAAAAAATCAATGACACGATCACCATGATTAACGAGGCAGCTATCCCCGCCGGGTACCATGATAGTAGCTTCCTTTGGTTATCCCTTCTTCTAGATTTTTTAACATGCCCATAAATATTTGCCCAACCAAAATCGTCCGATGCCAATTCCTCAGGAGCGCCGTGGTCATCGGAGTCCTTTCCCATTGAAGCATACCAGGCATCAATCATTTTCCTTTCTTCAGGCAATGCTTCTCCCTGCAGGTATTTTCTAAGAATCTTCTGGAAGTCATTTTGCTCCATATAATTTGAATGACAGGCAACTGACCTTTTTGGCTAAAACAAAAAGAATAAATTTGACACCGATTTCGCAATCGATTTATTGACTTTTCGATGCTCCTGATCTAACTTAGGAAGCTGTTAGCATCCGTAAATATTTAAAGGTCGAAACCTAAACCCATTGTGAGATCATATTCCGCTCATACGGACCAGGAATTATTGCATGCTATCAGGCATGACAATGAGGGAGCGTTCGCAGAGCTTTTTAAACGCTACGGTAAGGTTATCTACAGGATGGCATACGTTCGTGTCCGTTCCAAGATAGCAGCAGAAGAAATTGTCCAGAATTTGTTTATTTCCCTTTGGGATAAGCGAGCGACAATATCTATCGACAACGTTTCGTCTTACTTCTTCATTGCTGTAAAACACAGGGTGCTAAACACTATTGAGTCTCAAATTGTTCACAAAAAATATTGGGATTATTATAAAAATT
This sequence comes from uncultured Bacteroidota bacterium, assembly GCA_963813425.1. GTDB lineage: Bacteria > Bacteroidota > Bacteroidia > Cytophagales > Cyclobacteriaceae > Chryseolinea. Next base: position 215,828 of record CAWEZB010000016.1, on the reverse strand, counting down.
TTATTCCTCGTCAAGAGAATTTAACGGAACAGTCAATTGAGTTTAATGATTTGTTGGAGGCGATAGAAAAAAGAATCGAGCATCTCCCTGAAAAATCGAAAAAGGTATTCAGATTAAATCATTTTGAAGGTCATTCGATCGCCGAAATAGCTAACGCACTTAAACTTTCGGAGAAGGCTATACAGTACCATCTTACGCGCTCCATAAAGGAACTTCGCCTCCATTTGAAAGACTTTATCATTTCGCTGGGTACGTGGTTTTCCTTTCTGATGTCTTAAAACTTTCCTGAAATCGACCTAACGATCGCGATTGAATAGTAAGCGCTGCCCGTTCTATAAACAACAGTGATGAAAAAAAATTGCAGTTTGGCAACGTCTCCTTTAATTTGTCCCAGCACGTTTAACGCGTTGTGAGATACAATTTTTCGACAATTTCGAATGTTCCTCCAGTTGCGTTATTCTGAAAAGTGATCACGCCAATTTTGTCAATTGGATGGAAGAAAAGATAGGTTGCAATACCGGGATCACCGCCGGTGTGCCCCCATAAAGTAATGCGACTCGATGTAGATTCTATTTCAGATGCACGCCAACATAATCCTTGAGAATTATTGCCTTTGATTTGAAGCGAAAGCATTTTATCAACCGTCTCTTTTATCCAGTATTCTTGCGCCATTTAGCTCACCTCCATTTATCATCGCCGTGAGGTAGAGGGACAATTCTCTGACACTGGTGCGAACAAGCCCGTCCGGATAGTTTGGAAAACTGTACAGACAGTTTTCAACAAAACCGCCGACTTTAAATTCAGTCTCTTGGGGAAATAACCTTTTATTTTCCAATAGATCATTTCTATTTTCCTGGGTAACGTAGGCATACGGTTTAATATGCTTTTTAGTATCTATTTCACTCAGAAACCATCCGGTATTTTTCATTCCTAGCGGTTTGAAAATATGCTCTGTGCAATATTCATTAAATGGTTGTTTAGCAACTTTTTCAACAATTAATCCAAGCAAACCGAAAGCAACATTTGAATATTTGTCTTTATCTCCCGGAGCCCAATCGCCAAAGTTACTTCCGTCGTAATAATACTTTCCTCCCTGGGTTAAATTTTCGTAAATCCATTCATTGAGCGACAGTATAGGGTCACCACAAGAATAACTATCATGATAGGCTTTCCCGTCAACGATCGAGGAAGTGTGCGTTAAAATCTGAAATATGGTAATTGGCTTATGCGGGTAGCTCGGATTTCTGATTTCGAAATCCAAATATTTGTTAATGTCAGTATCAAGATCAATCAATCCTTTCTCCCAAAGTTGCATGGTAGCAGCAGCGGCGAATGTTTTGGATATCGAACCGATGTTCATGATGCCATCCAGGCTCATCGGTACATTATTCCGAATATCCGCTTGTCCATACGATTTTGACCAGGTTATCGCTGCCATCCTTTACAATACACGCGGCAAAGCCTGGTATCTTCTTTTCCGCCATAAATGCGTTGATTGAAATATCAATTGAATCATATTTTGATTGGGCTTGAACATACATGACAGTGCCTATCTGCAATATGATAAGGACGAGGTACAGCTTTATCTTTCTGTTAATTGTTGTATCCACCGATTTAGTTATTGAATTGATAGTTTCACGCATCGTCTTGTTTTCTCCTATTCCTAATTTGTCTCCAAACAGGACCTGGCACAAATATCCCGCGAAGGATATTCGTAATATACGAAGTCGAGGGTCATTGTTCGATTTCATATTTCCTTCTTTTAAGTTGTTAAGATCCAGCTTGTGAATAGCGGTATCTTGGCAATGACGACACACCTAATATTTCAAAATGAAAACTGATATGTCGGTAACAAACCTTGACTAAATTTGACGAAACCTAGTCGAAAAATATCCAAAAATTCCATCACCGATATGAAACTGTCTCCGCGTTCATCCAATGATTAAACCGTATAATCGCAATCATAAATTAATGTATGCATACCTCGCTAAAGATTACATTGTTACTTCTGCTGAGTTCTGTTCATTTCTGTTTTGCGCAGCAACTGCAATGGAATAAGGTTGCCTCTGGAATCTGGCTTGCAAAAGCTGGCGATCCTGACTCCGTTAACTTTCTCACGACCTCCGGTGCAAAGCCAAAAATAAACTCCATCAACGCCATGGCTGACGTGCCCTTTCCTTTATCCGAAGGTGAAATATTCTATACGTTGGTAGATGGTAAAACATACTTGCGTTTTCCGTTGGAAAAACTGGAGAAAATATTTGGGCTGGGACTGAATTTCAAAACCGTTGAACAACGTGGCAGAATCATGCGACTTCACGTTGACCATTACGGTGGAAGAGACGATGGTCGCACCCACGCACCTGTTCCATTTTATGTTTCGTCTAAAGGGTACGGTGTGTTCATTAACTCACCGACATACATTGACGTTTGGGTGGGAACTGCCGTCCGGAAAGACAGCAAAAATCCTCCTCAGGTACGGGATAGAAATACCGACAAATCCTGGGAAGCAAACCCCTACTCCGATAACATAGAAATCCTCGTGCCGGCGCGAGGTACTGAGGTGTACATCTTTGGCGGTCCATCCATGCTTAATGTAGTGCAACGCTTCAATCTTTTTAATGGCGGCGGTTGCTTGCCTCCCCGATGGGGCCTTGGGTTTTGGCATCGAACGCCGACACTCTACTCCGACAAAGACGTCGCCGCCGAGGTAGCTGAATTCAAGAAACGAAATTTCCCACTCTCAGTCATTGGCCTTGAGCCGGGCTGGCAGAGCAAATCCTATCCGTGCACATATCAATGGGACAATCAACGTTTCCCCGAGCCAACAAAGTTCATAGCGGATATGAATCAACAAGGTGTTCAAGTAAATGTTTGGCTGAATCCGTATGTCTCTCCGGAAAGCGATCTGTATCGTCCGATACTTCCCTTCACAGCTTCTCACACGGTATGGACGGGTGTCGTGCCCGATTACTCACTTCCAGCGGCCACCACACTCATTGCCTCGCACTTTCAAAAGAATCTTGTGGACATGGGTGTCAGTGGTTATAAAATGGATGAAAATGACGGTTACGATCAATGGTTATGGCCGGACGTGACCACATTTCCGTCGGGCCATTCGGCCGAGCAGATGCGGCAGCTTTATGGGGTGATGATGCAAAAAATGACCGTTGAACTTTACAGGAAAAAAAATATCCGCACGTATGGCCTGGTGAGGGCTTCCAACGCAGGGGCTACATCCTTTCCGTACGTGATCTACAATGACTATTACAGTCACCCCGACTTCATAACAGCGTTGATCAACAGTTCTTTCATCGGTGTGCTTTGGACTCCGGAAGTGCGCGGGTCCGCCACAGCCGAAGAATGGCTTCGCAGGATGCAGACCGTTTGCTTTTCCCCGCTGGCTATGCTCAATGCCTGGTCTGATGGAACAAAACCATGGTCCTTTCCCGAGGTAGAGAAGCAGGTGTTCGACGTCGCCTGGCTTCGTATGCAACTGGTGCCCTATCTGTACACTTCGTATGCTGAATATACTTTCTTTGGAACGCCACCCATCCGCGCCATGAATCTGGAAGATGGTTTTGCTTCAGACACCCAAGCGATCACGGGAGAATTGAATTCCACTGAAAATCCGTATGCGATAGCGCTAAAAAAAGAAATCAAAGACCAATTTATGGTAGGTAACAGCTTGCTGGTGGCTCCATTGTTTGCCGGGCAAAAAGAGCGTACGGTCGTACTCCCGAAGGGAAAGTGGTATGACTTCTACACCGGCAAACTCGCCGGCGAAGGCGAGGTCATAACCGTTTCCGGTCTCGATAAAATTCCGGTATTTGTAAAAGACGGCGCCATTATTCCCATGGCACAAAATCCAGATCTGCAGCCTGGGCCATCGGCAAAAGTTGACTTAGAGATACGACACTACGGAACCAAGACTGGCAGTTATAAACTCTATGACGATGACGGAATAACGTTTAATTATGAAAACGGCGCCTATGCCTGGCGTGAGCTAACTGTCGTCAGAAGACGCGATGGCAAATTGAGCGGGAGTATCACCAAGGCTGAAAAAGGCAAGCCGAACTCTTTTGGAAATGTCACCTGGAATTTCATGAGCCGCTGACAAATTTACTTCGTAATTGTTAAAAGATATTCGGCTACTGCCTTTCGTGTTTCCTCGGTCAGATAATTCTGCGGCGGCATTTCCGGATAGTCTTCACGCTTGTGAACTGGCTTGGCTATGTAATCAGCAATGCCTTTTGGATTATTTTTATACATAGCCTGAATCACATTTACAGGAGGGCCTATCAGCCTGGTGTTATAGGAATGACATCCGGAGCAGACACCATAATAAGTCATCTTCCCTTTTTCACTCGCAGAAGTAACACGAGGTGCAACTGGTTTGTCCAGCATATACGTTTTTATCGCACGCGTATCCGTCACCTGGCACGACGCAAACTTTTCTACTCCAAATGTTGTGTATCGCGACGGATTAATGATGCAGCTTCCAACGCCTCCGCCAACCGCAATAATGTCCGGACCTGTTTTAGAAAGTTTTGTCATCATCAAAGCTTTCACCTCATCAATAGGACTTTTTCCATTGTTGCTCATGAAGTTGTCGAGCAATGTAATCCTGTCCGAATTCGGTTCCGATTCCGGGTCATTGGCATGATCTACTCCTGCAAATGCATAGTCGGTAATGGTGATACCGGCGTTGTCGTTGCCCATGATGATGTTGTTTTCAAGGGTAACATCATCGGCTGCCATAATCAATATCCCGGTGCCTTTTGGAATGTGAGACACTGTTGAACCTTCGGCACCAAAATTCTTAGTATTGTTGTTGTATACAAAATTGTTCCGGATGATAACATCAAAGCATGTTTTGATGGGAAGTCCTTGCGTGAGAAATGCCAGGATTCCCCCCGTGTTGTCGTGGGTGTAATTGAACTCCACCAATGCATGCCTGGAATTTTCAATTTCAATGCCTGCAACGTTTCCATATACTTCATTAAAACGTACATCGATGTTATCGCACATGCCAATGTAAATTGCAGCATCTTCGATGCCTGTGAGAATGTTTCGTTCAACAACACCATTTTTTCCGAACTGTGGGAAAATTCCATACACACCAGTGTCAACAATCCAGTTGTTTCGGATCACGTAATTATTTCCGGCTTGTCCCATGATGCCATTGCCTTTGTAATTGGTGATTTTCATATTTTCTACCAATACACCATTGCCTGAATAGAGAATCGCATCGTTCAATTTTTTTTCACCGTCAAGTACAGGCCACTCACCATTTTCAATTACACCCTGCAGCGAAATGTTATCCTTGTCGATGTAAACCGTTTCGTGATATACACCCGGATAAATGCGGATCAAATCACCTGGATTTGCTTCACCAACTGCTTCCTGAATTGAATTTCCGGACTTCACCGTAATAATTTTTCCGGTCACTGTTCCAGGTGCCATACCCGTAGAATCGCCTGCTGATCCTGACTGACTGAAATAAGCCGGCACTGGCGCAGGTATATCTGAGCTGCGTCCGAAAAGCAGTTTGCCTGCGTAAACTCCGGCAGCTAAGAGCAAGGTTCCAATGGCGATATTCTTTATTACTTTCATAAGGATGGAGGATTATTGTTTAGGGTGAATGTGATCTGTTTAGATGATTTCCCTGACGGCAAGACTTCAGGTACACGGGGCTTGAAACTCTCATCGGTTAAGGTGTTCAGAAAGTCTACAAGCCTGTCTATTTCATAGGATGTCAGCTTCGGCTCCCATATGTGCCAGTGTAAATGCAGACGCTCGCCCGCCGGTACTTCGTGACCGCGACCGAGGTTGTAAAACTCGACCATTTCGCGCATGGTGCTGAACTTACCAGAGTGTGTGTAAGGTGCAGTGAGCGCAACATTGCGCAGACTGGGCACTTTGAAAGCACCGCGAAGTGTTGAATCGTTATAAGTTATTTGTGCACCCGGATCGAGAGGTTTGTTATCTGGCTCCGCCAGTCCAATTACTGCGACTTGTTGATTTGTAAAAAGAGGTGGTGTGTGACATTCTGCGCAGCGTGCAACGAACGAACGAAAGATATTCAGTCCCTCGATTTCTTCCATCGTTAAAGCTTCATGATAACCATGTGCATACTGGTCATATCTGCTGTTTAATGAAATGAGTGATGACTCGAATGCAGCGATTGCCTGATATACATCCTGCAACTCGATGTCATTACTTTTCTTTTCGGGAAAAGCTTGTCTGAACAATTCCTTGTAGGCCTCAATTTCGTTGAGCGTTTTGATGAGCTTTTCAGGAGTATTTCCCATTTCGTCCGGGAGAATACAGCGGGCCCTTCATCTGCTCTTCCAGCGAAGTCGCACGTGCATCCCAGAAGAATTTTTTATTGAAACCGATATTCCATAAACCCGGGGCCCCGCGTTTAAGTGGAGTTCCGTTAACACCGATACTCGTTTTCAATCCATCGCTAAAACCTTTATCCGGCTGATGGCAGGATGCGCAGGAACGTGTCCCGTCTTTTGATAATGCCGGATCAAAAAAGAGGTATCGCCCCAGATCAATCTGTTGGGGTGAGAACCCATCGCGCACCGGTGGAAGTGCAGTCTTCAGTCCCCCACCCGGCTTCGGGTTCGTTGTTATTGCCGGTCTCGTACAACTGATAGAGTGTACGCAGCTTGCAGATATTGTCCTCTGTCAACTCAAATCCCGGTGGGACACGTTTGACACAACGTTATCCCTGAAGTCGAATTGCTTTCGGTGAACGCAAAGCGAACCAGTAAAACGGCACACAGGCCCAACATGAAGACTAATCGCTTTCTTCATTGACTTACGATTGGTACGGTTGACTGGATATAGGCGATTACATCGTCGATAGCCTGCTCATCTTTCAGCAGGGCCATCATCGGAACCATCGGGGCACCATAGACGTCGTCAGGGTGTGCACCCCGGAGCGACGTTTTAAACTTGGTTATTTGGCTCTTTAAATACCATGGCTCAAGACCATTGAGTCGTGGGGCATGCATTAATTCATTGCCTTTTGCACCGGGGCCGTGACAGGAGCCGCAGAGCGTTTGATAGGTCCTTTCTCCTTTCTTTATGTCACCCGTAGCGGCGGTGACCAGTTTCACGTCAGCAAGCGTTTCGATGTATGCAATCAAGTCCAGCATCTCTGTCGTGTCCTTCAGCGACTGAGCTATGGTCGCCATTTGAACTCCCGTGGTATCCTGAGATAAATAGCCGCGAATGCCTTTCTTGAAATTTTTCAACTGTCTGTATGCATACCACGAATCGAGATTTGCCAGTGCAGGCGCATGTGAATTTGGCATTTCCCTCAGCGATCTCACCGTGACAAGGGCTACAAGTGCGATACAAAACTTTCCCCTTTTCAATATTTCCCTTTTGGGACGCAGGCGCAGATATTTCCGTTAAAGGAGAAGAGTGATTTGGCTTAGACGTGCATGAAACAAAGTACAATAAGATTACCACAAATCGACACAAACTCGACATTTCCGCCATAAGGTTAAAAGCTCAAAGAAAACCATTCCAACGGAATCATCTTCACGCAACCGGAACTTTGGGTGAAAACGGAATACCAATTGGATCTCAATTCACGAGAAGACCATTAAGTTAAAAAAAGTGCCAACCATCTCATGCAAGCACGCCTTCAAATCTTTATGATTCGGTCCCTTTCGAGTTTGGCAAACGGACAAGAACGTGGGCCTACCAAACTATTGCAAATGATTATTCCCAGATAAAACGGACGAGAAAGAAAGAAAGGAAGGACGTATAAAAAATATCTCCAGTCGTTGGCGAAATTCACGCGGGCTGCAATTGGAGCCTAAAGTCTTGCTCCTTTAATCTTTGCAAGCACCTGTTGTAAATTCTACAATACCATAGCACCCTGCGCTACATGCGTTGCCATAGGTCTTATTGTTACATCCACAGACTGGCGCATACTGCATTGTACAAATACAATCTTTTTTCAAATCTTCTCGACAGGCCACAATCTCCGAAGACTCATCGCAGCCCACCGCTGCGGATATCATCAGGAAGCAAACAAGTGATTTGTACAGTTTCATGGAAGGAGAAATTAAGATTCAGTGTCCAATCTTAGACACGCAAACGCTGGCGTTGGTTGTAAAGGCTGATCCAGGCCGACATCGGCGTCCGATCTTGCAGGCAAAGCCAGATGAGGATTTCTAAGATTAGGAAGGGCATTTTACGATGAGGTTTCTTAATAGTCAACGCTGGAATCAGTTGCAAAAATGTAACTCCACGGGGGCGCATATATCATTCGTGGCATTTCCTACCATATGGACAGCAGGATTAGCGCAATTTGTTTCGTCTGGATTTCCACGAGGGTAGACGTCTGCTATCCCACAAATTCCAGTTGACAAATCAAGTGACGAATTCCCCCAGAAATATAGGTAGCCATACACCGTGGTCAATTTAGGGGCTTTCAGCTTTTTTAATCCTTCATTTTGGTGAAAATATAAATAGGGGTTGCCGGCATTCATCTCACCAATTGAAACCAAATTAGGAAAATGAACTTCTTTGATATTAACACACTGGTGAAAGTAAACCGAATTGGTAACCCGTTTAAGGTTGGGGAAAATCAAGATCGTCGGCTTATCGTAACTAACTTGGTGATAGTAGACGTCTTGGAGCGTCACAGCGTTGTTATAGACGACATCACCTTCCTCTTTTATTAGCTCTTCGAGGTCTTCTTTGCAAGCGACCAAAAAAGTTGCCGTCAGGCATATCAGAACAACCCAGGCATAAGGTATAGCGGGTCTGCAAAGCTTGACAGTCTTCATGACAAATAAAGTCCAATAATGAAGTACATAAATCAGAACATTTATATTACAAAGAAAGGGGTTCAAAACCAAGCCTATCTCCGGCCGGAGTTCCGGGGCGCCGTTGCTTCGGAAAGCGCAAACGCGAGGACCAGACCCTTTCTACCGTCTTGCGCGCATAGACCCCCCTGAAACGGATCCCGTTGAGCGACCTGCACGAGAATAAGAAGGATCGTTCATTCAGGGCTGTCAGAAATGTTGCGCAGCCAGCCAATACGTTGCATTGAAGTTGAAATCTTCATTTAATTCCGACTGTCTGTTCACAATACACTTGGATTGCGGGGGATTAAAACAAAACGGGCGTCACTATGAAAAAAAATAAACATTTTATACTGGACCCTTTAAGGCGCTGTTCGCATTGATCAATGTGGTCAACCGCTGTGCTAACGTGATGAGTCTCCCGATTCGATAGCACTCATTCACACTCAGCTCGGTTTCCCAGGCCGACGCTGGATCGTTTTTCGACCTTACTGCGCCACTGCGTCCGGTATTGTCGTAGAAGGATCTAATCCAATGCAGTTGTCATGTTGGTGTTCTTCGCACCCGGCGTTTTATATGCATCTACTATCATAAGAAACCTGAGGGTGAGAAGCTTTCGCAGGCCGTCTGTTAGAATTACAAAGGCTCCAAGCCTTGCCGGTTCGTCGGTGAACCCGCGAATTCATACTTTGCTCATTCTTACCGAAACCTAGAAAGTTGAATCCGGGATTTGGCAAAAAGACAGAAACCTATACATTTGCACTCCCAAAATGACCGTTTGGGATGTAATCAAAGAGGAGTGACCCAAAGAGGAGCCTTTGGCAGCAAAGCGGTCGCCCGAAGTTGGAATGCGGCGGTCTTGCCCCGAAGGGGTGCCTTTGGCAAAAACCGCCAGAGAAACGTTAGGTGACATGTTTTACACATACATTTTGAAAAGTGAATTGACTAGCACGTTCTATTATGGCCACACCCATGATTTGAACGGGCGATTAAAAATTCACAATGCGGGAAAGGTAAGATCTACTAAAGGCAAGAGGCCTTGGAAAATACATTACTTTGAAGCATATAACACAAAAGGTGAGGCTATTAAGAGAGAGTTGTTTTTTAAGTCAATTGATGGCTATTGTTACTTAAAGAATAACTCGATCATTTAGTAATACAGAGGAGTGGCAGAGCGGTCGAATGCGGCGGTCTTGAAAACCGTTGAACCGCAAGGTTCCGGGGGTTCGAATCCCTCCTCCTCTGCTGAGTATCAATCAAAGAGAATCAAAACCTCGAATTCGTAATGGATTCGAGGTTTTTTGTTTTTCAGACCTACCCAAAAGAGTCATTTTTTTCCATTCGTAAGGTGGGGATTCGGGAAACCGGAGCCAGCGACTAAAAGTCTTTCCCGAATTTTGAGGCTTAAGTCACTGATGTCCAACTAGTTCATTCATTGGACATCTTGATTTCCGAGTCTCCACGCCATAATTTTCCAACTAAAACCAATTTATTATGAGCACAGATGAGTGTATTGTTCTTCATTCGCAAGGAACAGGGGAAATGATCGATGTTGAAGCGCCGATTTACATGCGCGTCACAATCGAAGGAGAACGATTTCGAATTAGGTACAAAACGATCTGTACTTCCAGAAAACTGGTCTGCAGATAGCGGTCGCGTTAAGGGAAACAGTTCAGCTGCAAAGTCACTGAACACGTTCCTGGATTCTCTTCTTTCAAAAGCATACAGCCATCAACGACGAAATCATCAACGAAGGCAAAGAATTTTCAATGACGAATTCAAAAGCAAATGGCTCGGTATCCCAACCGAAAAGTCAAAGATGCTGATGGAAGTTTTCGAAGAACACAATCAACAGATGAAAGCATTGATCGGTCACGAATTCTCTCCGCTAACTTTTGAACGTTACACCACTTCAAAAAAGCACACGCATGAATTCATGAAGTGGAAGTACAAAGTCGATGACATCGATATCAAGAAACTGAATTATCGAATTCATCCACAACTATGAATTCTGGTTGAAGTCAGTTCGCAAATGCGATCACAACACAGCAATCAAGTATCTATCCAACTTCAAGAAGATCGTAAACATCTGCATCAAGAACGGATGGCTTGATCGTGATCCTTTTGTCGGATTCAAGATGACGAAGCGTGAAGTCGAAAGACCATTCCTTGACCGAAGATGAACTTAACACGCATCATTGAAAAGAAATTTCATCATGCCACGCATGAGCCAGGTCCGCGACATTTTCATTTTCTGCTGCTATACCGGACTTGCTTACGCTGATGTTGAAAAACTAACTCGTGATGAAATCACCACCGGCATTGACGGTGAAAAATGGATCTGGACAAGCAGACAGAAAACAGATTCAGCGACTCGCATTCCTTTGCTTCCACCGGCACTTGAAATTCTGGATCGTTACAAGGATGATCCGCAGTGTTTGAATAAAGAAAAGGTTGCTTCCAGTGCTGAGCAATCAGAAGATGAATACCTATTTAAAAGAGATCGCCGATGCCTGTGACATCAAAAAGAAAATGACGTTTCATACAGCACGACATACTTTCGCGACAACTGTGACGCTAACGAATGGTGTTCCGATTGAGACCGTAAGTAAGATGCTTGGGCACCGGAATCTAAAGACGACACAGCATTACGCGAAGATCCTGGATTTGAAGGTGAGCGAGGATATGGGTGTGTTGAGAGCGAAGTTCAAGAAAACGAAAATCGGATAAGAAAGTCTACGAAGAGAATCAATAATTAGCGAAGTAGTATAGGGGTAATTAAACCATTCGAAATAGTTTCAGAAATTATTCTAAACCTACAATTCGGATGAAATCAAAAAGTGATCTGGTTCCGTGGTGAAAGTTGTATCTTAGTGGGGGAGACACCATGACTAAATGCGCGACACAACAACAACAACAATTCAGTCGCTAGTTGGATTATTTCAATCAACTAATCCCGCTGAGCAAGGAGGAGAAAGATCTTGTTCGGGCAAAATTTCATCCACACCTTTTTCTAAAAAAGCAATTTGCTTTGCAGCACGGTGATGTTTGTCAATACTTTGACTTTGTTGTGCGTGGTTGTCTTCGTCTATACAAAGTTGGTGATGATGGTGTTTATCACATCCTTCAATTTGCAACGGAGAATAATTGGATATCTGATCTGGCGAGCTTTCATAAAAAGACGAAATCCAACTTTGATATTGATGCGCTAGAAGATACCGTTGTGTTGCGAATCAGTTACGAAGATCTGATTGACCTATATATAAAGGCCCCTAAGTTTGATCGGATATTCCGGGTTCTTTTGGAAAATCATTTCATGCAACAACAGGAGCGGATCGGACAACTATTCAGTTCTACTGCGGAGGAGCGATATCAGTCATTTCTCGAAACCTACCCACATCTCCAGAACCGGCTTTCACAGGTGCAAATAGCTGCCTATCTCGGTGTTACGCCTGAATTCCTGAGCCGAATCCGTAGCCGAATGGCGAAGGGGGACCAGATAATCTTAAACTAGATCAATACTTTTTCTTAAACCAGGTCATTGGGAGACCCTGGTAGTTTGATGTTCCTTTGTATCACAAATTAGTCATCAACAAAACAGAAAAGTATATGTCAACTAACAAATCAAAAGTAGCCGTAATCGGCCTAGGAAATATCGGAAAAGCCGTTGCTTCAAACCTCGTTAAAGGTAATCGTGAAGTAATCATTGCAAGTCATAAAATCGAAGATGCGAAAGCGCTCGCTTCGGAACTTGGCAAGTCTTGCAAAAGCTACTGATGTAAAAACTGCAATCAAAGAAGCCGATATCGTTATCTTGTCGGTTTGGTTCAGTACAATTCAGGAATTGTTCAAACAATATGCGACTGAACTTAATGGGAAGATTGTAATCGATCCTTCAAACCCAATTGCACCGGATGGAAATGGTGGATTCAAGAAAATCATTGGTGCTGATGAATCAGCCGGACAAATTCTGAAAGGACTTCTTCCAACTGGTGCAAAACTTGTTAAAGCACTTGGGTTCGCTAGGTGCGGGCTCACTGGCCAGTGCATGCTTTTAAGAATCCTAGCAAGGTATTGTTTTATGCTTCAGATGATAAAAGTGTTAATAACGAAGTTGAAGAACTGATCAAGGACAATGGATTCGATCCGGTTAACATCGGTGGCATTGATCAGTCAATTCAAGATGGAAGTATTTGGTGAGTTGCATGAGTTTGGTGCGCTTGGTAAAACCGTTACGCGTGAATCGAATTGAAGCAAACTGTTTAAGAATAGTTGATCTATCACTTAAAACAAACATTCACATGAAAAAACTTCAACTTATCTATTTTGTTATTCCTCGCACTTTTACGTATTTGGTCAGAAGCAGAAACTAACGCTCAAAAAGCAAACTTTTGAATTGCATAATGTGACGGGCTCTATCATTGTGTTTGAAGGAAAAGAGGTTTTAAAAATTGAGCGCGATTTAAAAGCGCTTCCTTTTGATGTAAATAATATTGAGGCAACAGTTGATGAACCACATTATGCCCGGCTTGTTGGCTTGGAGGATTTTGAAAACGGTACGATTGAAGTGAAGATGTATAGTCAGATTCAAGATCCGCCACCGTATCCGGGTGTGGCCGGCTTCATCGGAGTATATTTCAGAATTAAAGAAGACGACTCTGCTTTTGAAAGTATTTACCTCAGACCCAAAGTTGGCAGAGCCAATAAGCAGATGTTTAGAAATCATGCTGTTCAATACATCTCTTATCCTCATGCAAAATTTGACACGCTAAGAAAGAGTTACCCGCCCGGGCTCGTATGAAGGTTCTGCTCCGGTAGCACTGAAGGAATGGATAAAAATGAGAATTGAAGTGAATGGCGAAACTGCGGAAATGTTTATTAATGACTTGAAATATTCTTCATTTATCGTGGACAAGATGTTAGGCAACAATAAAATAGGTGGCGTTGGGTTGTACGTGGATATTGGAACCATAGGGTATTTCAAAGATTTAAAAATTACCAAGAAGCAGTTAAAGAAGAAAAAAGAAAATGGCGAGAAGGTAGATGATATATAGAGAATGATTAATCAGGTCTATATCCTGATGGGATCAGAACACTTGAGTTCATGATATTACAAAGCCATTTTGGTCCCTCGCGTTACAGTTAAGGTCACAAGTAATAATCTCTTTGTTTACACCCAGACTGGGACGATTACATTAAGGAATAGCTAGCACAGCGAGTTCAACTGCGTTCGGTAAATAGGATCAGATAGGTCCCGCTCGGAGACTTATCCAGTTCCTGAACGCATTCACACACTCTTCTTAAACCATTGGAAGTGGATATTGTGAGGCGTCCAGACCATAATACCCGGATTTCAATTAGGTAGTACGTAAGGAAATGTACGGTCGGATTCAAATATCACTTCTGTCAAACCTTTGGAGCCCAAGTCGAAGCTTTCGGCTTCAGCAATCTGCATCATACGACGGCTAGTGTGAACTATCCTGAACGATTCATCTAAGACCGCCACTGGAAAGTGTTTGTACGCTTCGTCAAACGAACTTGCTCCATCAACTTTGTCCAGAAATTGAAATTTGCGATCGGTTTTCATTTTGATGCCTTATTCGGATTCAACTACAAGATTTCAAAAAAATAGTAAGAGAAAAAGAAGTACCCGCAACCGACAATCTCCACAATTCTCCCAAGGCGGATACTTCTTCAATCAACAAGACGTTCCTTACGCCAGTACCGGTTGCTTGGCAGCTTCCGCGATTACATCAGCCACGGCTTCAGGCTGAGACATGAAAATCACGTGACTTCCTTTTACATCTTTCACCTTTGTGTTAGAGCGTTTGTACATGGCACGCTGGATTTCAGGAGCAATGCTCTTGTCCTCAGTGGCAACACAGGCATAAGCAGGTTTATCTCTCCATGCTGCATGAGGAATCGGCGTGACAAAACCCTTTGCATAGAATGCACCTTGAGAGGCAAACATGAATTGCGCTTCATCCTTAGGAATATCTGCGCAGAAGCCAGCGTGATACTTTGCTTCATCGTAATACACGATACCTTTTTCGTCCGGTGGTAATACACCATTCTCAGGTGCCGGAGCTGCTGTCTGCAACCACTGCAGCGCTGATTCGCCTGTGTCCGGTTGAAAAGCTGCAATGTACACCAACGCCTCTACCTTGGGATGGTTTCCGGCTTCGGTGATAACGGCTCCGCCCCACGAATGACCAGCGAGCACTACCGGACCGTCCTGCTTATCAAGCACGACCTTGGTAGCGGCAACATCGTCTTCCAATGAAGTCAATGGGTTCTGAACAATGGTAACGCGATAACCTTTTTTGGTCAGGACGTTGTACAATGCCTTGAAACCGGAACCGTCTGCGAAAGCGCCATGTACCAGCACAACATTCTTGATTGCTGTGCCAGATTCTGATGATTTGTTTTTCATAATTAGAGTTGTTTATGTTGTGTCATTTACTGATACAAAAATACATGCACCCTATGCCCTGAATATTGTTCAAACTTCCCGAGTCATTGTGATTATTTCCCGGGCGCCTTGTTTGATCTTTGTTCATCCAAGCAGGCCGATCTTATTAGAGTGGTCGACCCAGGAAGAAGATAACCGCATACCGTTCCAGGTATACGGTCACTAAGAGGTGCGATCAATTCAAGGACTGGTTTATTTCTTTTTTCGCTGCAGTCGTTGCTGCCTCAACGATCACCTTGGCAACAGCATCCGGCTGCGACATAAAGATGACGTGGCTTCCTTTTACATCCGTCACTTTTGTGTTGGAACGCTTGTACATCGCGCGCTGTATCTCGGGAGCAATGCTCTTATCTTCGGTAGCAACACATGCATAAGCGGGCTTATCTCTCCACGCAGCCTGCGTGATCGGTGTTGCAAAACCCTTTGCATAGAAGGCACCTTGTGATGCGTACATGAACTCAGCTTCGGTCTTGCTTATGTCACCACAGAAACCAGCGTGGTATTTCGCTTTGTCATAGTAGACGATGCCTTTGTCATTTGGAGGCAGCACACCATTCTCAGGTGCTGGAGCAGCTGTCTGTAACCACTGTAATGCAGTCTCTCCGTTATCGGGTTGGAATGCGGCGATGTAAACCAAGGCTACAACTTTAGGATGATTTCCAGCTTCTGTGATCACAGCACCACCCCATGAGTGACCGGCCAAAATAACCGGTCCATCCTGTTTGTCGAGGACGACTTTGGTTGCGTTCACGTCATCCTCAAGTGACGTCAAAGGATTTTGAACAATAGTTACGTTATAACCCTTTTTCACGAGCGAAAAGTACAACGCCTTAAAGCCGGAGCCATCAGCGAAAGCACCATGCACGAGTACGACATTCTTGACAGGCGTCTGCGCAAATAGGGTGAACGTTGCTACCATAGCTGCGACAAAAAAGAAGGCTGCACGAAGCGCACTTCTCATGTGGTTTTTAACAAGTTGTGTTTTTCATGATTTTTGTTGTTTTGTTTTTAAATATGTTCGGGTTAATGAATAATATGACACTGCTAAATTGGGATGGTCCAGGGGCATCTTCGTTAAACAGATTCTCCATCCAGTTGAACAATTCATCTTTTGTCATGCTGCATATGAGGATTTAAGCGAGTGAACCCCGCCGATATCGGCTATACATAACAGTCCGGCTTTGGATTGCTGCTGGTTGTAAAAAGAGACGTTTGTGTTTTTCATCGGGGAATCTGTTTCGCTTTTTGTGATACAAAGATGGCGTGACAGCCATCCAGGTATCTTGTGACGAATTCCCGAAGGATTGTAAATATTTCCCGCCTATGCAGATTCTCGATTTGCCCGGAAGGCAAGCGGGGTCAGCGTGGTATGTCGCTTAAAGAAATTGCAGAAATACGCGGAGTCTTCAAAGCCTAGAGCGTGCGTGATTTCCTTAGTTGATTTATTGGTGTAGGTAAGTAACCGTTTGGCTTCTATAACGATCCGGTCCTGGATCATCTGAAGCGGTGTTTTCTGGTTATAGATTGCAAAAAGGTTTGACAAAGTCTTGGGTGATTTGTTAAGACGCTGCGCATAGAAGTTGACCGTGTGCTCCTTATGATAATTAGCTTCCACCAGCAGGTTGTACTGCCTGAAAATATCCAGGCGTTCATCCTGGAACTTGGTGTTCGGCACAAATTCGGTTTTTGCGAGTTTGGTAATAAAAATGATCAGTCGCTTCAACAACACAAGCAACATTTCATTTTGAATAACATCCGAAGTATTGAATTCCTCAATGAACATGGTATGGAGCAAGTGCATCTTTTTACTTGCTTTGTCATCAAGAGGTATCAGAACCCTGTCTCCCCGGCCAAACAAAAAACCAACACAGCTTACTTCGGCGTCATGATCGATGACGCAATAGAACTCTCTATTGAATTGCCATGCCACAATATCTTCAGCGTTTTCAAACTCGAAAGACTGATTGAACATCAGAGGAAGCAGCGAGTTGCCCGGTACCTGAACGTCATCACCGTCAATGGTTACTGCCTGTGCGTTTCCCTTATTCCAAGCAATGGTGAATAGTTTATTATCCTGATCCCGCGAAAAAAAAAGGCGATTAAATTTCTTCTCTCCACTCTGGAGCCGAAGCCAGCTGTCCGTGTTGGGGTCTTTTAAAGAAAACTGCATAATGAATGAATATCTCTAGCCTAGCTCTTTCATGAACGACGAAAAACTGCTTCCCGAATAGTTCTTAAAAAATTTACTGAAGTGAGCCAGATCATTAAACCCCAGGTCATAGGCGATCTCTTTCATCATCGCACCTGAATAAAGAGCCCTGCACTTTGCTTCACGTATGATACATTGCTGAATATGATGACTGGCCGGAAATCCGGTTACTTTTTTAATGATGGTATTTAGATAATTGGAGCTTATACATAGGTCGTCCGCGTAGTCCGAAACAAGTTTTTTCGTGGCAAAATCCTTATTCAGGTGCTCCACAAACCGACTGACCAATTCTTTTTCTTTTTTACTGACTATTGCACCGTGATCGGTCTTTTCATCATGATCTTTCTTTCTATGACCCGCCGTTCCTTCAAAAATGGTTTCATGCAAATGACATGCAATTTCGATCATTGCGAGCACATCGCGTTCGCGGAACGGCTTCACCAGGAAACCATAGGGTGAGGTGTTTTTGGCTGCTTCAAAAGTTTTATCGTTGGAATTGGCTGAAAGATAAATGAACGCTTTGTTTTCGTTGCGAAGTATTTTGGCCAGATCGATTCCGCTTAAAGCTCCTTGAAGCTTGATATCGAGCAGTACCAGGTCAGGAATGTTTTTCGACATCTGCTCCATCGCAGCATGTACTGAAACGGCTATGCCAAGTGATTCATAGCCAGCTGCAGTTATCATGATATCGAGGTCGTTGGCAACTATGAATTCATCCTCGACTATTAGAATCTTTTTTTTCATATCAATGCTATTTTAAGCAACCTCGCCATCCAGAACATTTTTCTTTATTTCCGTCTGAGCGAACCGGATCAAAATCTCAGTTCCCTTTTCGGTATGAATTTCATAGGTTCCACCAATCTGATTAGTAAGCCCTTTTTGTAAACTCATGCCAAGTGATTTTTTTGGATGGTGATCAATTGCCAAAAAACCAACACCGTCATCCGCAATCCTAAGCTCTAACGAACCAGCTATACGTTGGAAGGATACCTCGACATGTCCTGACCGCCCATCCGGAAAAGCATATTTAAGCGAGTTCGTAATGGCTTCATTTAGTATAAGACCAACAGGAACCGCCCGGGAAACGTCCAGCATAATAGATTCAACGTGCAGTTTGAATTCTACCATTGAGCAATCAAAACTATCTTTGAAATAGCCAACAAGATCAGCTATATATATCTCCATGTCGACTGCAGATCCGTTTTTTTCATGGAGTCGTTCATGGATAAGGGACATTGCACGCATTCTTCGTTGGCTTTGTTGGATCGCTGCAACAGCATCATCGTTCGAAAGGTAGTGGGATTGGCTATTCAACAAGCTCATCACCATCTGAAGATTATTCTTGACCCGATGATGGATTTCTTTGACCAGCCACTCTTTCTCATCCACTAGATTTGATAACTCTAAATTCTTCTGTTTTATTTCTATTTGCTGTGCAAGGAGTTTTTTGTTGCTCTTTTGTTTCATCCAATACCGGCCCAATAACAATGTTATTGCAAGTAGCAGGAGTACAACGCCCGCAATTGTGAGGTTCAACCGACTTTCCTGAAGTTGACTCTTGTTTTGCAATAGAACAATCTCATGCTCTTTTTTATCAGTCTCGTACTGAATCTCCAATTCTGCAAATTGCCTAGCTTTAGCAATACTGATAATAGAATCGTTCAATGATTGTTGGGTTCTAAAGTGCTCAATTGCACTTAAAAAGTTTCCTGATACAGAGTCAATTTTGAACAACATCATTTGAAGATCGCGCTGTCTCGATAGACGTGAATATTCCGTTGGATTCGTGTTCGATTTTTTTGAGATAAACTAATGGCGTCACCAAACCTTTTCTTCTTAATATAGAATTTACTTATGTCGAAATAAGCCTGTGCCAGCAATTCCGTACGAGTGCTCGATAGTGGCTCAAAATCAGCTTTCTGGAAATGATTCAACATATTCTTATACTCTGTTTCCGTTTGATCGAGGTCTAAATCGGAATAACACATTGCGATCATTTGGGAAGCAAGCGCCATTTCTAATTCTGTTTTCGGAGGTCTTCGTTGAATTAAACTATCAAAACGTCCCAGGGCGTGAGACGTCAACCCCAGCTTTATCATTTCTTCAGCCAGAAAACCGGAGGACCAATACACGCACAAGAGTAGCCAAATCATTTTCCCCAGAGTGATTGACTTCAAAGTCTTCAACGGCCTTAGTATACATTTCAACGCTCTTCTCGGGTTGACTTAGTTCTGCATGCAGCGCCCCGATTAAGGTGTAAATCGAGCCGACCATGAATTTGGACTTATTCCCCAAGGCTTCCCGCATTCGAAGTGCGGTGAGTGCATACATCATTGCGTTTTCATAGTCCCCCATAAACCTCATTAGTTGGCCAAGGGCGAACAGCGGCCTGATATGGTTATCGTCATAAATCTTAAGCGAGTCATAAATGCTCACCGATTTTAATAACTCAGCATTAGCTGCGGTTACTTGGTTTAGGTCTTTGTGACGCATTCCAATTGCAGACCAAATCTCCGCTTCCCTTTTCTTGTCTTTGATTTCCTGACTAAGCCGTAAGGCCTTCCAATAGTAGATCACTACCATTGGGCTAGTGTCCGGCCATGTTTTACGACCGAGTCGTAGCCAGGTTCTTGCTTCTCTACTTTTATCACCAATGCGTTGGTAATCCGCAATCACACTCATGAAGCATTGTTTTGCTCTTAATGTGTCTCTTAATTGGATATACGTCTCTCCAAGTCTGCAAAGGTTTTCATTACGAAAACTTCGAATCTTGATGGAGTCAAGTGGTTGAGCGTTACTCAGTCTAACAGCCTCTGAAAAAAAATATACCGCACTGTCCAGATCGGTTTTATAACCCCCCGATTTAAACAAATAGTACTTACCGAGTTCATGAAGAATTAAAATACGATTTGTATCTGGTTTGCTTTCACTCAAAGCTTTCAAATTACTCTTGAGATCAGATCCTCCCTGAGCAAAAGATGCAATGTGAAAGATGATTAAGAGAAAGATCGTGAGTATAGTCCTCATTTCTAAACGGTGCCATTAGATCAGATCAGCGATAAACTCTTCGATTTCTAATCTAAAATACGGTTTTTTTCTATGGTATACCCGTCTTTCAGGATATGTACATCACAATCCTTCATAAATACATCAGCAATTCCCATCTAACTTTCCGCGCTAACCGATTAAACGCACCAATACCTTTTTGTTGCTGAACAAAAGGCCTACTAACAAATTATTAAACACTTGAAAGCAGAGCTTTAAGATCATCAGACAACTTCAGCAAGCGAAATACATGCATCAGTCTTTGCGTCATAATTCTCCCGTGACTCACTGTATTCTCCATAATACGCTTCGTCAATAAAAAGATAGTAATCAAGATCACACGGATTTTTCCTCTTTAGCAAATTTGCTTTTTGTACGTTGTCGACGTCATAAACTTCTATGCGCTATCTTGCATTTTCTTCAAGATGCTAAAATTACTTTATCAACTTCTCACCTAGTGTAGTGGAACTAAAAAAAGTACCTGGGATATTTAAAGATGCTTTCCTTCAGCTGAAACGTAACGAGCCCCTTATTCTCGCTAGTGCTACCGCTTTCTTCACGTTGTTTTCACTAACTCCAATCCTTGTTATTCTGCTTAATATCTTAAGCATACTTTTCAGAAATAATAAAATAACTGGAGCACTCTTTCAACCTATAGAAAAGGTATTTGGGGCCGAAACTTCCGAACAAATACGATCTATTGTTGAAAATGTTAAATCGTTTGGAGGCGAGTGGTATATAACCGTAGGAGGTTTCATTTTTCTGTTGTTCGTAGCGACCAATCTTCTAAACATCATTAAGAAGGCCATAAACCAATTGTGGCGTATCCGTAAAAGTCCTTCTAAAAAAATAAAATATAATCTAAGAGAACGATTAGTCGGCATTTTACTGATACTATCTATAGGTTTTGTATTTACCATATCGCTTTTGCTGGATACATCTGTAGCTTTTCTTCAAGGATATCTGCAGGAACTTATTCCAAGCGTTGACACCATTCTTATACGAACTGTAAATATTATTTTTTCCGTACTTGTTGTAACAGCATGGTTCACCATACTATATAAAATTCTGCCCGATGCCATTGTGCATTGGAAGGTTGCTCTTGTTGGCGGGCTGCTTACAGCTGTGTTATTCACTATAGGAAAATGGATTCTGGGCCAGCTTCTTAATTACAGTAATATGGTATCAATCTTCGGTGCTTTCGCTTCCGTATTCTTCATCCTGTTGTTCATCTTCTACTCTTCGCTTATCTTATACTATGGCGCCTCTTTTACATACGGCTATGCCAGCGAAACCAATAGACCTATAAAGCCACAGAAGCATAGCGACAACTATGAAGTGAAAATTGTTTCATCGAAGTAGTTGGGGTGAAATATCACATGTTTTTCTGGCTACATATCTCGTACATGTAACAAGATTGGTTTTGGTGATCAGCCTTATCTGGTACACCAGCACAGCGATGCTGCCCACCCTCATTTACATATTGTGACTACTAATATCCAGGAAGATGGAAAGTTCAATTAATAACATTGGCAAGAACCAATCCGAGCAAGCGAGAAAAGAAATCGAAAAAAAATATGGAGTTGTAAAAGCTGGATCAAAACAGAAGGAAGGTTTCGATGCAACGTTTAACAAGGCGATCCACGGTAAGTCTGTGGAGATTCTGGAAAAAGAATATTCATTCCTTACAAAAATTTGTCCCGATAGCGGGATGAGCCCCGATAGCTATCGGGGCAAACCCTCGAATTCGTAAAGATTTCGAGGTTTTTTTGTTTTCACACCTGTTTTTAAGAACAACACGTCAACTCGAGCGGGCATATACAATTTGTTATGCGTTCGCGCTGCATAACAAGAAATCGAAATTTAGGAGCATGATTTTAGTCCTGGATCTCATACTTATTTTTTAGAAACGCAGTTAAACGTTTTGCGTTTTCCAACTGTGGCACTAGATTATCCTCAACATAGGTGTCTGTAATGATCCTGAAGATCATTATTTTGTTAAAAAACGTTGTCAATTTTCCATCCTCTAACCGTAATTGCGGAAATGGTTTATTCATCATTTTATCGTTCGTAATAAAGCTAGTGTCTCCAAGAATGGTCATGTCAGCCAACTCATCTAGCCTGGATAAAATTTCCTTAAAATAAACTTCGTAGTAGTCACCCTGTTTGTAGAGGCTATGTATATCAGCATCATATTTTGTAAGGCTGTCTGCTACATGATCTTTTTTAATCAGCCTGTAATCACCGGTACTTTTTAACTGCTGTAAGGTGGCGTCATTACTTTTAAAAGAAGATAAGCTATAGCAGTGGATACGAACATAATGGTAAAATAACCTGCGGTTGGAATCAATAGCCATGTTTGCGTGAGCCAGCATTAACATGCTGTCGAGACCTTTTACCTGTTTCCGATCAGACTCAATTACATGACTTAAAAGAGTAGTATCATCTTTCAGATTTCGGATAAAACCCTCTATATAATCTTTTTCCTTTGCTCTTTCCCCAAGATACTCCCTGAAGTTCTCTGCAACGAATCCCAACGTCACGGCAAGAAAAATCATTAAGAATTCCAGGAAATATTCCTTCCACGTTTTTGGTTTATGCGGAATGTCAGGATGATGATGTGCTTCCTTAACATCATTTTCAGATCCTGCATTTGCGGAATTGCCTAAACGTTCTTCATTTGAATTGTTCATCATTATATACTTTTGGATTCAGCGTAGATGATTTATATGCATCCTAAGTCATCGAGTGCGAAATCGAACCTGTTTCTAAACCAATTGCGGCCAACAATTTAATAAACGTCTTACGTTTATTTCCATGTAAGGAAAGTGCATTCCGTTATTTTCTTGACACGCCCTCAGTCGGGACCGCGTCTCGTAATCCCTCGCTCCTCCGCTTCATCTGCCGTGGCCTTTGATTCGCTATCCGATTGATCAGGTGCATGGAAACTTTCTTTGGTTCTCGATTTTTCAGTATGAAGAAACGTTTCGATGGAACCAAATTTTGTTCACATTTATACAAGAACGTGTACGTATCCGAACTAATGATTTCAAGAGAACTGCCTAGTCAAGCCGTAATTGCATAATAGAATCGATGGCAGCATTATTGTCAACGAGGTGTTCAGGAAACCATATCTCATTGCAAATACTGCTGACATGTTGCGACATAACCTAATACTTATTTACAGAAGCTTCAAACGCTTCAAGAGCACGTTCATTATCAACTTGATTGGCCTTTCAACCGGCTTAGCTTCAGCGCTTCTCATTTACCTGTGGGTTAATGATGAACTTACAATGGACAAGTTCCATGAAAAGGATAGCCGGCTCTACCAGGTCAGGGAGAACTGGAGCGAAGAAACCGGAGGCAATACGACAATAGAGTCATCAGGCCCTGCGGCCGACGCGCTGAAGGCAGATATGCCTGAGGTCGAGTACGCCGCCGAGCTTGCTCCCCCTACCTGGCCGCAATTTGACAGGTTTGTTCTTTCGGCAAATGAGCGTATCACAAGGGCAACCGGTCAATACGCCGGCAAAGACTACTTCAATATTTTTTCCTATAAACTTATTCAAGGAGATGCAAACCGGGCGCTGGCGGATAAGAATTCAATCGTCATATCGGAGGATCTGGCGCTGAAACTTTTCAACACAAAACACGATATCGTTGGTAAAGCCATAGAGTTTCAGCACGATCGCGAGTTGCTCGTATCAGGGGTCTTCGAGAATATACCCTCCTCCTCTTCCACGCATTTCGACTTTGTGCTGCCCTTTGAGATCTTCGAAGAGATTGCGCCATGGTCGCTCGACTGGAACAGCTCCGGACCCTACATCTATGTAGTGCTTCGCGAAGGAACAGATGTCAGGGCGTTTAATAAAAAGATCGAAGACTTTGTCCAGAAAAAAACAAACGGCAAGATCACATCCCGCAAAATGTTCTTGACCCCTTATTCCGGCAACTACCTGTACGGCAATTATGAAAATGGTGTGCAGTCAGGAGGTAGGATCGAGTACGTAAGGCTGTTCTCTGTCATCGCCCTGTTCATCCTCGCCATCGCCTGTATAAACTTCATGAACTTGTCGACCGCCAAGGCTGCTACAAGAATCAAAGAAGTTGGTGTAAAGAAGGCACTCGGTGCTGGACGCAAACGCCTGGTCATTCAGTATATGGGTGAATCCATGTTCATGACTTTGTTATCGTTAATAACAGCCGTTGCCATTGTCGGCCTCGTGCTTCCACAATTCAATCTCATTACCGGTAAGCAGCTCGAACTGCGACCTGGATGCCGGACTTGTGATATCGCTGATATGCATTCTGCTCTTTACCGGTCTGATCGCGGGGAGTTATCCAGCACTCTACCTTTCCGGATTTAACCCCGTCACGGTGTTGAAGGGAAAACTGAACAGCTCGGTTGGCGAAGTGTGGGTACGCAAGGGATTGGTTGCCTTTCAGTTCACGTTGTCTATCATCTTGATCGTGTCGGTGCTCGTCTTATACAAACAGATTGACTTTGTTCAACGCCAGAATCTTGGTTACAACAAAGACAATGTGATATACTTCGACGTCGAGGGACGTGTAAAGGAAAACCACGAAACATTTCTTTCGGAGATTAAAAGAGTTCCCGGGATTCAAAATGCAGCCAGTTCAACCCATGATATGGTCGGGCACGCTTGGTCTAGCGGACATTAACTGGGAAGGGAAACAACCTGACCAGAACGTCAGGGTTCAAATCATGGCTGTGAATGCCGACTTTTTGGAAACGTTGGGAATGGAAATGAAAGAAGGGCGTTTCTTTTCCACGGACCTCTCCACAGATAGCGCCAAGATCATTTTCAACGAAGCTGCCATCGAAGCGATGGGCCTAAAAGATCCAATAGGGAAGAAGGCGCAGAATTCCGAAATCATCGGAATAGTTAAGGATTTTCATTTTGAATCGTTTCATGTAGATATACAACCTCAACTTTTCATCCAGCATCGCGGCAAGTTTGCGCCACCGAAGTATATTATGGCCCGCATTGAAGGAGGTAGGGAAGTCGAAACCCTTGAACGCCTCAATGAATTTTACAAGTCCTACAACCCGGGATTTCCTTTGGATTACAGATTCCTTGACGAAGACTACCAGAGGCAATACGTATCCGAACAACGTGTGTCGACGCTGTCGCGGTATTTTGCCGGGCTGGCGATCGTCATCTCCTGCCTGGGATTGTTCGGACTCGCTGCCTTCACCGCTCAGAGGAGACTCAAGGAGATCGGCATCCGAAAGATCCTTGGGTCGAGCAGACTTCGGGATCGTGCGTCTTCTCTCGGGCGATTTTACCAAGATAGTGCTGATAGCAATTGTAATTGCTTTGCCGGTCAGTTACTTCATGACCAGAAAATGGCTAGATGAATTTGCTTACCGCATAGACCTGGAGTGGTGGTATTTTGCAGGATCAGGGGTATTGGCACTATTGATCGCATGGTTTACAGTTGGGCTGCAAACTATAAGGGCTGCAAGAGTCAATCCGACGCAATGCATAAAAGATGAGTGAAAAATTTTATTTACTCTTGCCAATCTGCACACAATTTAAAACCAGTTTGGTATCCTGATAAATACTTCGCTGTTGTTGGGTATTGCGTATAGGCACTTCGATTGGTTACTAAAAACCACTATTTTTACAGCAGATTAGTTGCCATGAAACACCAAATTTAACTTCAACCCAACTGAATTTTCGGTTAAAACCATAGTTGCCAAGCTCCATAAATACTTTGCCATCTTCAGACAATTTTTTACACAACTTTTCTAGTTCGTTTTCATTCTTACATTCCACGAACATTGAAACAGCTGGCGTGAATGTCCATTCGTGTTTCACATACGTCCTGCTCTGCGTCGTCTGTTCAAAGCGCTTGTAACGCGAGGGAGCAACGAATGACGAGCCAAGAGGCAAGGGTTCACTTTTCTGGTCTAAAACCACATGGCAAACCGACCTGGATGTAGCGATCATGAGGGTTATAGAATTATATGCAATGCACATCACATGGAACAAAAAACGCGAATAGCCACTTCGCGAAATAATCATCTTGCTGTTAACATGTGACAATAATGCTATGTCAAAATACTCGTTTTAGTCCAACGTTTGGCTCTCGTATGTTTTGGATTGATTGAGCAATAAAATTTTGTTGAATTGTAACGAAGTTCGATTAATCAGTTGAGATATTTAATTCTATATGATATTTCCTACGTTCATTGATGCATTTCAATTCGGCAAGAAAACATTGTTTAGGCGAAACATTGGGTGCAATATCAAAGAGACAACTTTCAAGTATCGTTCAATGAAAACTGTTGCTCTTATTTTTATTTTGTTCTTAAATGGGCAAGCAATTGGTCAGGACCGATTTAGTCCGGGATTTTATGTTAACCAATCACGGGATACAGTTCGAGGATTCGTTCTGAACAGAATACACTATTCTACACACATAGTTTTTCGCACCACAATTGCCGGCGAGAGCCAAGTGTTAACGGTAGACGACGTAAAATCGTTTGGCCTTTCTACGGGCGAAGTCTACTATCCGATGAAATTTGAAAATCATAAAAATCTTCCCGAGTCGCCGACTTTTGTTAGAATGATAGTCGGAGGAGGTGGAATCGAGCTGCTAAAATATCATGGCCAAAATATTATTGGATCGGATGAAAAAGGACGATTCCCCATGGCTAAGGGCAAAACCTCGAATGCTACTAATGCACTCAAGAATTACCAAACTAACACCGGTATTTTTAATATTCTTTTTCAGGATTGCCCGTCTGTAAAAGCAGAGGCCCAGAACGTTCCGATTACCGATGAAAAATTAGTGCAATTGATTAAGTCATACCATGATTGCCGCTCGTTACCACATTGGGAATTTCGTGCAAACAAGTTGAAGAGAGTAAATTATATTGGCTTTTTTGTCGGCCAAAGTAGTTCTAAGATTTCATTTCCGAACTCCACCATCAGAAATTCTAACTTCCCTTTCAGAGACAACTACTCCACTGAATTTCAACCAACGTTTGGTGTGCTGGGTTTACTCAGCGGCAAAGGTCCCGCTTCGATTTTTGCCTTTCAAGGCGAACTGGCCTACACAAAGGCAATATTCGGCTCAACAAGGGTATACACAAATGATGTTGGAAGTTACCAGATCAAAGAAACTACGAGAATTAACCTTGATATGAACTTGGTTACCGTCCGTAGTGGCATGAGGATTACGGCGCGATCGCGCAGAATTAATCCATATTTAAGTTTTGGACTAGGGTACCAGATATCCATCTCGCCTGATGCAACCGTAGAAAGGGTTACCGTGATAAACAGCGTTTCCGAGGAAGAGAAGTTTGAATTTGAGATGGACTATTCCAGCTTGGTTGCTTGGGCAGGTGCTGGGCTTAAGAAAAACGTTTTTGGGAAGCATGCTGTATTTGTAGAGGGCCACTATGAAGAGAGTTTTATATCCAACAGTGACAAGATTGCTTCCATTGCACTGCGTCTTGGATTTTTGTTTTAGTGGATTCATGGCTTGAATCGGACTAATTCAGCTATAGCAATTCGTCTTAAGCTCGGCCATTTTCCCTTACCATCTATTTGTTATACCGAAATAGAAGTAATAACTTAACGGAATCAAATACATTTCATTTTCATGAGAAGAAGTGACTTAGGTGAATTTGAAGAGCTGGTGTTGCTGGCCGTTGCAGTGTTCACACCAGAAGCCTACAGCGTGGTGATCGCTGAAGAGCTCGAGCAGCAAACCGGCAAAACCGTCACCACAGGAGCTGTGCATGCCGCGCTGCAACGACTGGAAAACAAAGGGCTTGTCTCTTCGCAAATGGGAGAAGCTACTTCGGAAAGAGGCGGAAGAAGAAAACGCATTTTTAAGGTGACAGTGGCCGGTAGCCGCATACTGCACGAAGTACAGGACGTGAGGAATAGTCTGTGGAGTCGTATTGCCCCGCGAACATTGCCTAAGATCAAGACTACCTAACTATGTCGACAAGAGCGCGCAACCCACAACCTCCCCGCTGGCTCGACAAGCTGGTCGAACTTTTCTGTGCTCCCCATCTGCTGGAACAGGTGATGGGTGACTTGCATGAAAGATATTACCGAAGAGCGGAACGAGAAGGAGAGGCCGTGGCCAGAAGAATGTACTGGAGGGAAGTGTTGGCGTACATGCGCCCTTCTGTTTTCAAACGCAAAACATTGTATCATACTAAATCTTTCTCTGCGGTTATGTTCAGAAACTATTTCACCATCACCTTCCGGAATTTTCTCAGAATGAAAGTCTATTCCGGCATTAATATCCTTGGGCTAACCATCGGATTGGCCTGCAGCTTTTTAATTTTATTATGGGTCGTTGACGAAACCAGCTACGACAGGTTTCACACAAACGGCCATCAGATCCACCAGGCGTGGCGCCATTTTACTACAGGCGGACAAACCTACACCATGCCCTCCCTGCCCAGAGGCATTGCCGATGAAATGTCTGCGGAGTTTCCGGAAGTGGAGGAGACCGTGATCACTTTTATGGACCAGGAGCTCGTAGCAACAAGCGGAGATAAAAACTATCGTGAAAAAGGCGGATATGTGGGCGCAACGTTTTTCCGCATATTTTCATTTCCATTCATACACGGCAACCCGGAGACGGCGCTTCAGGGAATGACCTCAGCAGTGATCACCGAAAGGACTGCACGAAAGATTTTTGGAGACGATTGGGAAAACGCACTCGGCCGAAGCATCACCGTGGATCACCGTAAAGAGTTTACGATTACCGGAGTGCTACGCGATGTTCCGGAGAATTCCTCTCTCCAGTTCGACATCTTGCTTCCGGTCGAGGAATGGTTCGCGCGCGAGAAACGCTTTGGGGACTGGTACTTCATGGCGTACGGTGTTTACACGAAGTTGCAGGAAGGCACTTCGCTGGAAGAATTCAACCGAAAGTTTGGTGATATTTTTAACCGCCATGCAGAAGAAAACGACCACCAGATCTTTCTTAAGCCTTTCGAAGACGTTTACCTGCATTCGTTCTACAGAGACGGCAAGCTGATCGGCGGGCGTATCGAGTATGTGCGCATATTCACTGCCGTTGCCATTTTTATTCTCGTCATCGCGTGCATCAACTTCATGAACCTGGCCACAGCACGTTCATCGCAACGCGCTCGCGAGATAGGTGTGCGCAAGGTGATTGGCGCCCACAGGAAATCGCTGATCACGCAGTTCATCACGGAGTCTGTCGCGATGTCGTTCATTGCTTTTCTTCTAGCGCTCGTGATCGTTATCAGCTTGCTGCCTGCGTTCAATTATCTCACGGGTAAACACCTTACTCCCGAAAACCTGAACGGCCCAATTCTGCTGGGCATCATCGGCATCACACTGATGGTCGGCATATTGTCCGGCAGCTATCCGGCTTTGTACCTGTCTTCTTTCAAACCGGTTGCTGTTATGCGTGGAACCTTTAAGCAACGGTCGGGCATCGCTGTTCTCTTTCGCAAGGGGCTCGTGGTTTTTCAGTTTGCACTCTCGGTGCTGTTGATCGTGTCGACCGTGGTGGTGTATCTGCAGCTCAATTACATCCGTACAAAAGACCTGGGCCTTGAGCGCGACAACCTGCTGTTCGTGCCTCGCGAAGGCGCTCTGGTAGACCGTTATGACGCGGTAGCGCAAGAGTTGCTAATGCAACCTGGTATTGCCAGCGTCACCGCATCGGGACAGAATCCGCTGGAGGTCGGCAACAACACACTCAGTGTGGGCTGGGAGGGCAAAGATCCCAACAATAGTCAACTATTCTACATCATCAACACACATCACGATTTTGCGAAGACCATGCAGATGGAATTGGTGGCGGGCCGCGACTTCTCGAGGGCGTTCGCGGATTCGATGGCCTATCTCGTGAACGAAGAAACAGCGAAGATGATCGGTGGTTCCGCCCGATAGGTATCGGAGCTATCGGGATGTGGTGGGCAAAATACTGAATGTCTATGGCGATAAGGGACCGATCGTTGGCGTGGTAAAAAATTTTAGCATGAATTCGCTCTATTCACCTATCGAGCCGGTTGTTATTCGCTTCCATCTTCAATGGGCAAGCCAGCTTTATGTGCGTACTAAGCCCGGTGAAACACAACAAGCCCTCGAAAGTTTGAAGACTGTATATCAGAAATTCAATCCAGATTATCCATTGCAGTACACTTTTCTCGATCAGCAGTTCGAACAGCGATATCGAAGTGAACAAGTGACGGGAAAACTCGTGAACATATTTGCCGTCATAGCACTGTTTATTTCCTGCCTTGGTCTGTTTGGGTTGACCTCATTCACGGTCGAGCAGCGCACGAAAGAATTGGGTGTGCGGAGGGTACTGGGCGCAAGTGTATCCGGCATCGTGGTCATGCTCAGCAAGGATTTTCTGAAGCTGGTATTTATTGGTTTCGTGATCGCAACTCCCGTTACCTGGTACATGACGAATCAATGGCTACAAAATTTTGCCGATCGCATTGAAATAGGCGCAGCAGTATTTCTGTTGGCAGGATTAGCAGTCATTCTGATGGCCCTGGCAACGGTGAGCTGGCAATCCATCAAGGCAGCAATAGCCAATCCGGTAGATAGCTTGAGGAATGAGTAGGTGGGTAATCTGAGTAGTACCCGCCCTTGTTGGTGTTGTGTGTGAGCGAGGCGCGAAAAGCTCACCAACAAGTGCACGGCACGATGACCCGTACACCCAATTTACAGCACGCAGTTTTGTTGGTGAACACCCGCACATGCCTCACACAACACCAACAAAGGCGCGCGAAACCCGGTCATTCACTTCGCAACGATTCAACAGGATTCACGTTGGCGGCATACCAGATCCGCAGGCTCGTGGTCATAAATGCAAGGACCGTGGTAACCGCCGTAACAAGACCAAAGATCCGCCAGGGAATATTCGTCTTGACAGCGAAATCCGAAAGCCAGTTGTCCATGACAAAGTAGGCGACTGGCAAAGCGATCACAAGCGCAATCACCACCAACATACAAAAAGCTCCCGATTGAAAAGAAGTATTTATTCCCTGCACAGACGATCCAAGTACTTTGCGTATGCCGATCTCCTTTACCTTTTGGGTGACAGTGAACGATATCAGTCCCCACAGACCCATGCATGCAATAATAATAGCAAGGCTGGAGAACCAGGTCACAATCGTCATGCTACGTTCCTCGTTGTGATAAAGCGTATCGAAGTTGCTGTCGACAAAGAAAAAGCTAAAAGGTCTTGTAGGATCGAGGGTCTTCCATTTCTTTTCAATCAGTGAAAGCGCCTCCGAGGGATAGCCGGAGATTTTCAGCGACAGAAAACTATTCGCCTGATTTTCGGAAGTGCGATAAACGAACATAATAGGCTCAATGGCCCTGGCCAGGTTACCGTAGTGATGGTCTTCAACAACGCCAACCACCATTGTCCGTCGTCCGGCTTTTTTTCCTTCGATGTCTTTCCAACCAAATGCCTTCATAGCCGCTTCATTTATGATCGCGAAGTTCCGGACGATCGTATCCAAAGGCAGGATGTGTTCATTAAAATTCTCGCCGGCGATGAATTTTATGTCATATAGTTGAAAATAAGATTCATCGACATGCACCCTCATGATGCGAAATGGATTGTCTTCTGTCCAACCATCCGGGCGCGTCGTGGTATAATCTGCTGCGGATGTATTCGAAGGAACGATAGTTGATGATGATACATGGGTGATGCGCGAGTCTTGTAAAAGCTCACGCTTCAGGCTGGCAACACGAACCCGCGCTCCTTCTGGGTCCATCATGTTGTCGGTATCGGTCGGTATAACCACAACGTTTTCCTTGTTTAATCCGAGGTCATGCGTCTTCATAAATTGCACCTGACGGTAGATGACAATCATGGAAAAAAACAAAATAACTGACAATGAAAATTGTGCAACGATAAGAACCCGTTTGAATCCCGTTCCCGTTGCTGAGGTTTTCAATTTGCCTTTGATTGATTCGACCGTTTTGATATGGGAAATAACAAATGCGGGGAAGCTTCCAGAACAAAGACCAACCAAAAGGAATGTTATCAGCATCAGAAACAATACGCGAGGCGTCGTTAATAGCTCGGCATCGATCGTGACTCCGAGAAGCTGGTCGACAAACGGAAGCGCTACCTGCATGACGATAAATGAACCAACGAAAGCCATTGTGGTGAGCACAAGTGATTCGGCGATAAACTGACGTACCAATGCCCAGCGTGATGCTCCCAACGCTTTTCTCAAACCTATCTCTCTCGCACGTTCCATGGAACGCACCGTTGTAAGATTGATGTAGTTAACAACCGCGATCAGTACGATGATGAATGCCACACATAACATGCTGTAGGCTGTACGATTGGACCCTGTGAACACATTGTGATAGTGACGAAACGGAAGTAATTTGTATGTCAATCGCTGTGCCGTTTCTTCGCCATGATATTTCTTTACGAACCAGGAAACAGGATCTCCAGTTCGGTAGCATCATCCGCGCGATCCGTAGTGATAAATGTCGACAGGAATGCGTCGTCCCATCCGCGCGGGACTCCCTGACCCATTCCAGCTCCATGGCATTTTCTATTGACATCACTATGTTCGGCCGTATCGAAGAATTTGAAGGACTGCGCTTCAGCACAGCAGCAACGGTGAGTTCAAAAAGATGACCATTCATCGCGAGGCGCATAAACCTTACCTTGGGGTCGCCTTCCCAAAAAACTCGACCGCCGTTTCGGGGAAGAATAACGTTGGATTTATTCTGAAGAATAATGTTGCCATCTCCTTGTTCTGTTGGCAGATTAAATACTTTGAACAACGATGGATCTGCAGAAGGTCACCTCTTCAGGAAATTGCTTATCACCAATTGAAAGAAACCCGTCGTATCCGAAAATGCGCGCGCCAAAGTTCACGTCGGCGTATTCGTCCTTCATGGCCTGAAGCATAGGGATCCAACTTGCATAGGTTGACTGATTGCCACTGGGCGTAATCCGCTCTTTGTAAACGAGGAAGATATTTTCTTTTTTGTCGTGGTATGAATCGAATGTCAGTTCCTGGTAAGCATAAAGCGAGAGGATCAGTGCCGATGAAATACCGGCTAACAGCCCAAACATGCTGATGAAGGTATTGGTCTTATGCTTGAAAAGGTTGCGGACTGCAATGGTGACGTAATTCAAGAGCATACGTTCAGGTTTGCTACTGCAATACAACAACGGTGCCGTTAGCAAAGAGCGAAATTTCCCTCAAATGACAATTCCTGCGCTATCCTGCCTTCCGCATGTGAACAACGCCGTTCGATTTCGAAATTTTTCCGAATAGCCCTGAAGATCTATTGCATGAATCTTATCGTTGGGACGGGACCTGTTTACACCTTGTAAATCACGCGTTGAATTAAACGAACCTTTGTAAAGTTGATTTACAACGCCTGGGCTATCACTAAAACCCTCCTGCTGGTGAACCCTCGAAAGAAACTAGTTTCGCCGCGGTTTTTTTCAATCGCCTAACGCCCATCGTCTGCGTAATCGACAAATCCTTTTTTGATATCCCTGTCGCTCACTTTCGCCGAATTTTTTGAGTAGGCATCCAACTCCAGCAGGACAATTCGCTGATCGTTTAAAACCGTCCGGAATTTTTCTATTTCTTTCTCGAACTCGTAAGTTCTGCGCGCCGACTTCAACGCAAACTTTCTTGCAAATTCATCACCGTAGGACTGGACCTTGTTTCTGATGTCTATGCCGATCTTGATTTTCTCCAGAATATTTTCTTTTGAACGACCAACGACTTCCGTTGCTTCCAACGTACCCAATGTTAATACTGTCGTGCCTCCGATACCGGAAACGACCTTTGATTGATTGCCCTCAATAAAGACTGGCGTGAACCCAGTAACGGCACCCAGCGACGCATTCACGATCGAACGATTCTTTTTTCCTTTCTTCGCCTTTTTGTAATCCTGATTCAATGCCTTCTGGTTGGCATCCAGTTGTTCCATCAACAAATACGCTTCTAT
Organism: uncultured Bacteroidota bacterium; assembly: GCA_963813425.1. Classification (GTDB taxonomy): domain Bacteria; phylum Bacteroidota; class Bacteroidia; order Cytophagales; family Cyclobacteriaceae; genus Chryseolinea. The sequence continues at coordinate 181,268 of CAWEZB010000016.1, read as the reverse complement.
CAGGTTACTCCGGTATTTTTGAAATTGCAGCGCATCTTTTTTGATCATGTTCTCGGTGTCAGCCACTTTTATTTTGACTTTTTTCTGCGTCCGGTTGTTTGATTTGTCCAACACAAAGAAAATCATCTCTGTGGTTAGTGCTGTCTGCGTATCATCCACAAAATCATAACCAGGCATCCAGGTAAATTCATATTGCAGTGGTGTATTTTCTTTCATCGACTGCGTCGCCACCCGTACGTCGGCAGGAATAAATCCCACGCTACGTACATTATCGTCACCGTTGGGATCAGAGATGTAGAGTTTTAAATTGATGGTCTCGTCTTCCTTGATCAGAAACAATGAATCACCCGGAACGACTAGAATTTCCGAAGGAAGGTCTTGTTGTGTTTGAGCGAGTCTGATTCGTCCTCTAACTTCAGCCTTGTCGGGCTGGTCCTGAACGATAAATTCAATCAGCGAAGGATTATTCTTTAACTGCGCGAACTGTGTTCTAGAAGGAGTCCAGGTAAACTGCCCCAGCGACGAGAGACTAGCGCCTTCGGGCATCTGCAAAGCGATCGACTTAAACACCAGCGGGTCTCCATCGAGGTCGTAAACAAGTTCAGTGGGTATCTGAAAAGTATTCAGGTTAGATTGCTTCACGTAAAAAACCGGAAGCTCCTCAGCCTGAGGCGGACGGTTAACGTGATTGACCCTAAAGGTCACGGCTTGCTTTTCCCGTTTGCCATCCTTCAACGCTGCCTGAAAAATTACAGTAAAGTCTTTCGCCTTGGAAACCCGGTCAACCAAATCAAACGATGGTCTCCAGCTGAAATTCCCCAGCGAATCAAATTGAATATTCAAACCGTCTGCGCCTTCAATCGAAAATTGAGTATTTTCGGTCAGCATGGTTTTTACCTGAAATGATAAAACCTCATCTTCATTTAGCACGTTCCATCCTGTTGAGTCTGGAAAAATAATCGACGAGTCCATTTGGCTATAGGTGCTCAAAGCGCTCAGCCATAAGAGCGCGAAAACAATATACTTCACAATCCTTTTTTATAGTTTAAAACGCAAAGGTAATAATGAAATTTTGTGATCATGGCAAAGACAACAAAGAAGAACGCAGAAAGTAATTTTTTTAACGATGTATATGACGTTGTAAAGCTTATTCCGAAAGGAAGGGTGACGAGTTACGGTGCTATTGCGCATTTTCTCGGTGTAAAATCAAGCGCACGAATGGTTGGTTGGGCGATGTTTGGTTGTCCTCGCAAACTTCCTGCGCATCGTGTTGTCAATAGCGCAGGATTGCTAACAGGCAAACACCATTTTAACACACCACACACCATGCAAGCACGACTTGAAAAAGAAGGTGTCGTTGTGAAAAAAGATAAAATTCAAAATTTTCGCGAAGTGTTTTGGGATCCTGCAAAAGAATTGAAGGTGAAATAAACCGATCTAAGAATCTTCCTCCCAATTTGATCCATCAAAAACGTTTTTCATTCTCAAAACGGCTGAAATTTCAGGCTTTCTAAAAATGGCATGGAGTTCGCATAAGTACGTTCGGGAATTGAATTATGAAAAAACTTACAACCTCTCTGTTCGTCTCTTTTCTAATCCTTTCTTCAAGCCTGTACGCAACAGCTGAAGCAATCGATGTGATAGAACCTCGGCAAAAAAGTCTTTTCACGCTTAAAGCTGAAAAACAATTTGTAGGAGCACAGGTGGAAATTTACAATGCAAGCGGTGAGCTGATAACTACTCAGAGCTTGCAAAAAAGAAAAATGGTAATCGATTTTGGTGATGCCATGTTAGGTCTCTACACCATCAAAGTGGTAAAAGGCGACTCGAAGCAAGAGTTTAAATATTTAAAGAAATAGAAGGCCAATGGCCTTAAAAAAGCGGGGTTGGTTTTAATCGGGATTAGGTCGCCATCGGCGGCCTTTTCCTTTTTATTTGGTCGAAGTTTTAGCGCAGAGTATTCCAATAAGGGTCTAATGTTTTGATGATAATAACTTTGTGAAGGCCTTTGTACCAAGACATTTTTTAGCGCGGAGGGAATACCGAGGTAAAATACAGGAGGTACGCTGAGAGTGGAATTGGTTCTGATAGTGCAAATTCCTCCACCGAATCTGCGTTAAAAATTCCGCTCTAGTTCTATAGAGATCACTGAGAATGCAAAAGCTCTGCCTTGCTACCGATATTTTCTACCCGTGCGTAGAAATCTCGGAAATTTCCCTATTCAGGCGCTGAGCACGGCCAAGCCGTGGTAAACAAGAGCTTCGTGGAGAGTGTTTCGTTTTTCTTCAATTTAAGGTTTGAAAGCGTTGAACTTTCTTACGAAGCTTATCGAGCCACGGCTTGGCCGTGCTCAGCGTCCTCTCATCATAGAATTACTTTTTGTAGAACAGACCTGCCCTATCTCCTCGGCGAATTGGTTCTCTCTGGATTTTTCTCAGCGCAAATTCCTCTGCGATTCCTCTGCGCTAAAAAAATTCCACCTAGTTAAATAGAAGCGAATACCGAGGGAAGGAGGGAGAGTTACGCAGAGAAAATCCGCAATACCATATTTACAAAGCTGCTTCCGCATTCCTCGGACTCTGCGCTTAATTCTCGCCGCCATTCGCAAGCTCTCCTCGCTTCGAAATCACCCACAATCCGGCAAAGGTTATCAATCCGTTTATTAGCAAAATTTCAATACTGATTTTATATCCACCAAGAAGTCTCTCGGAGTTTGCGCTAAGGATATAGGAAAGGATCGGCGCAAGAACACAAATCAGGGGGACCATCTTGTCGTTGACTTTGCGTTTTGTCAGAATGCCAAAGGAAAATAATCCAAGCAACGGTCCGTACGTATAGCCTGCAATATTCAAGACAGCATCAATAACTGACCGTTCGTTAATTTCTTTGAATACAACAATGATGACAAGGAACAACAAGGAAAATCCTAAATGGACGGCAAACTTCTGCCTCCGGCGTTGATCTTCTTTTTTGTTTTTGAAGTTGAGAAAATCGATGCAAAAAGAGGTGGTCAATCCTGCCAAAGCTGAATCTGCGCTGGCATAGGACGACGCTGTTATTCCCAAAAGAAAAAATAAACCGACTGCGAATCCTAGTTCACCGAAGGCAAGCCGGGGGAATAGCTCATCCGTTGCGGCAGGAATCGGAAGCTGGTGGGTTTCACTGTAAATGTAAAGCAACGCGCCGAGCACCAGGAACAAAACGTTGACAACGACTAAGGTCAGGCTAAACCAAAACATGTTCTTTTGTGCTTCGCCCAGACTTTTACAGGTGAGATTTTTTTGCATCAACTCCTGGTCCATACCCGTCATGGTCATGGTAATAAAAGCTCCGCCAATAAATTGCTTCCAAAAAAACATGGGAGAGTTGACATCGTCAAAATAAAACACCTTTGAAAGCTTGCTCGCATTCACAGTGGAAACCATTTCTGTCAACGACATGCCCAGCTGACTGGTGATCTGCCACACCGAAATACACACTGCAGCCACCAGGAAAATAGTTTGAAAACTATCGGTCCAAACAATGGTTTTGACTCCACCTTTAAAAGTGTAGATCCAGATCAACCCAATAGTCGTCGCCACGGTAACAAAAAATGGAACATTCCAGGCGTCGAAGAGAAATAACTGCAACACCGTCGCCGCGAGATAAAGACGGAGTGACGAGCCAATAGTGCGCGAGATCATAAAAAAGAACGCACCTGTTTTATATGACCAAAAACTAAAACGGTGTTCGAGATAGGTGTAAATCGACACCAGGTTAAGGCGGTAGTACAACGGCATTAACACATAGATAATGACCCAATACCCCAGAAGATAGCCGAGGACCACCTGAAAATAGCCGAATCCGATTTTTCCGACATTACCCGGAACAGAGATGAATGTAAGTCCGGAAAGAGAGGAGCCAATCATCCCAAATGCCACGAGATACCATGGCGATTGACGATTTCCAGTAAAGAAAGTATTGGTATCCGCCCCTCTGGAAGTCAATATGGATATCAAAATCAATATCCCAAAGTAAATCGTCAAAACGGTTATAACCAGAGCAGGAGTCATGTGTTTAATATTTAAGGGAGCAAAAAATCAGTAATTAATCTAAAAATCCAAATCGTTCTGGTTTGATGCCTCGTACAAAAGAATGAAATTACGTAACTTTGCGCTTTAAATTTCTGAGCCCTATGAACACAGAATATCAGGAAGATGACTTGGTGGAGGTTTTAGATGCTGTAGAAACGACAGACGTGATGGATCTTGTGGTATTCAATGATGACGTTAATACCTTCGACCACGTCACCCGTACGCTTATAAAAGTATGTAAGCATACACAAGAACAAGCTGAGCAATGTACAATGATCATCCATTATAAGGGCAAATGCCAGGTGAAAAATGGGACATTTGATTTTCTTCGTCCTATGCGGGAAGCCATCTGTGAGGCGGGCATAGATGCGCGGATTTTGTAATTATTTGCCAACGAACCTCTGTGGATTATCCTTCCAAACTAATTGAAGATGCTGTCAACCAGGTGGCCAAACTCCCGGGTATAGGAAAAAAAACGGCCTTGCGTTTGGTATTGCATCTTATTAAGAACAAAGAGGAAAATACCATTGCATTAACCGAGGCGTTGAACAAACTCCGGGCGAACATCAAGTTCTGCGCGTCCTGTCATAACATTTCCGATTCCGAGGTTTGTTTCATTTGCGCCAGTCACAAACGCGATCGCAGAATTTTATGTGTGGTGGAAGATGCTAAAGACGTGATGGCTATTGAAAATACTTCGCAGTACAATGGAATTTATCATGTCATTGGTGGTGTGATTTCTCCTATGAATGGCATTGGCCCCACGGACTTAAAAATCGAATCGTTGGTAAACCGGCTAAATCATGTGCAATGCGAAATTAAGGAAGTCATTCTGGCGCTGAGCCCGACCATGGAGGGCGACACCACCGCATTTTACATCAACAAACGTATTAAAGACCTTACGGGAAAGATTACTGTGATCGCCCGTGGCGTGCCCGTCGGCGGCGATCTTGAATATGCAGATGAAATCACTTTAGGAAGAAGTATCCTTGGGAGAACACTTTTTACCTAGTAACTATCTTTCGTTAGCAACTGCAATCGGAAATTTTCGTTCAAACTTCCGCGGCCATTCTTCCAAGTTCCAGTTTTAATTATTTTCTTTGGCCCGTTTTTAATACAACCATGAATAAACTCTCGAATCGAATTGAAGCTATTGAAGAATCGGCAACGTTGGCCATGGCGGCCAAAGCCCGTGAATTCAAAATGAAAGGTATTGATGTTATTGGGTTAAGTCTGGGGGAGCCCGATTTTAAAACACCCCAACATATTTGTGAAGCGGCCAAGACAGCTATTGACGATGGGAAGTATTTCGCTTATCCTCCTGTAGCCGGGTATCAGGATTTGCGTGAAGCATTAGCGGCCAAATATCAAAAAGAAAATAAGGTTCCTTATAAAGCCGAAAACATTGTTGTCTCCAATGGTGCTAAGCAGTCTATTGCAAACACGATGCTAGCATTGATCAATGCGGGCGATGAGGTCGTTGTATTTTCCCCGTATTGGGTAAGCTACGATGCATTGGTCCGCCTTGCAGAAGGTGTTCCCGTAATGATAAAAGGCGGAATCGAAAATGATTTTAAGGTGACCGCTGAGCAACTTGAAAAAGCGATCACTAAAAAAACCAAAGCGATTATTTTTTCGTCGCCTTGCAATCCCACGGGCTCGGTCTTTTCCGGAAAAGAATTGCAGGCGATTGCCGACGTCGTTTTAAAGCACCCAAACCTAATGGTTATCGCAGATGAAATCTATGAGCACATCAATTTCATTGGCGAGCAGGTAAGCATCGCGTCATTCCCAGGCATGTTCGACCGAACGATCACCGTAAATGGTTTTGCAAAAGGTTTTGCCATGACGGGCTGGAGAGTTGGATACATCGCAGCACCGAAATGGATTGCCGACGGCTGTAACAAAGTTCAAGGACAGGTCACTTCTGCTAATTGTTCTATCGCACAACGTGCAGCGCTGGCAGCTATCACTGGTGATATCACTCCGACCAATAAGATGGTGGAAGAATATCGGAACAGAAGGGAAATTGTTTACAAACTGTTAAAAGAAATACCGGGTATCAAAGCCAACTATCCAGAGGGTGCATTTTATTTCTTCCCGGATGTTAGCGCATATTATGGCAAATCTGATGGAAATTTCACGATAAAGAACGGTGATGACTTCTGCTACTATATGTTAGAGAAAGCCCACGTGTCATTGGTTCCTGGCGGCGCATTCGGCGACGGAAATTGTGTTCGTCTTTCCTACGCGGCTTCTGAAAAGGATCTGAAGGAAGCATTAAAAAGAATCAAGGAAACTTTAGCGACGATGAAGTAGCAGGAAGGCTTCACGCAAAGCCTGCCTGCAGTAGGCAGGTCCGCAAAAAAATAGCAAAGGTCGCAGACAGTTCTGCGACCTTTGTATTTTTCCCCTTTGCGGACTTTGCGTGAAATGTATTCTTAGTTATTCTCGAATTGTTTCTCCAGGGGAGCAATCTGCTCCAGGTCCGCGAGAATCTTTTTATCGATCGGCGTATCCTTGATGACGTTGTAATCGTCCCAAAATACTTTGTTGTAAGGATAGTCCTGAAACTGCAGACCGTAATTCCGCATTTTATCGGTTGAGGAAATTCGTTCCTGTGTTTTCGGATCGACCTGGTTGATGAGGAGATGTTGTTCGAGCTCCGTTTCAAATTTGAACTCCGATGTAACATCATCATACCATTTTTCTTTTGTAACCACAGTGATGTAGTTCAAAAACATCTTTCCTTCGAATGGCCTAAAATCGAGTGTCTTCCGATACGTCACGTGCTTGCTGACCAGATTTTTTTTGCGTTCGCGGTTATCCCCACTTACCTCATATTCCAGGTGCGTGATAGCATAAGTGGCTTTGTCAATGAAGATTTTAAAAGAAAAGTTGTCTGTATGGGATACCACGAAAATCTCATGGCCATTATAGTGGGAATCCTCTTCTCGTTTTAAATTTTCGAAAAAATCTTCATCACCATCAATCTGCCGATATCGAATATTGTTGTGGAGCAAAAGATCCTCCAATAAATTTTGCTGGTGGAAATACGGGGCAAACTTGTTGTCGTAGCCCAGGCTTTTCCGAACTTCGACGAGCTTTACCCTTTCGCGTAACTTTTCTTTGTTACGAGGTTCGATATAGTTTTCATCATAAATTTTTACAGCGGCTTCCAGCAAAGAGATAGAAGTGCCGGCCACTTTTTTTACGTCCCGGTAAAATCCATCCATCAGAAAGGGGTCCATTGGAAAGTTATTTTCTACCCTGGCCAACGCAATTTTTACAATCTCTCCACCCATCAACGAATCGGATACCACGACCTCCTGGAGGACCGTTGTGGATTTGTTCATGTCAATGGTTTCCGGTTTGCTATCCAGGAGCGACCAAATGGGGGCCTCAAAGTTTTCATACCCCAGCATGCTGATTACCAGGATCTCATTCCGATATTCAGGAGGGATGTGAAAGTCAAATTCGCCTTGAAGGTTCGTAACCGTGCTTATGGACTTACCTTTAATCCCCACCGAAGCAAACGGTAACGGCTCGAAAGTAACTTTGTCCTGGACGCGTGTCGACAACGTGATCCTTTGCGCCTTGACACAGAATACCGTTAAGGAAAACAAAATGATCGATAAAGCTCTCATAACAGTAAGTTGGAGGTTCAAGTTGGTTAATCGACTGATTTTTTCAAACCCGGTGTAGGATATTGCCTTAAAACGAAGATTTAGCGCCATTAACCTTTTCTAATCGGTTTTGCTTTTCATTCTGTAACTTTATTTCTCAATTTTGTACACGTTGAAATTTTTTGAAAACATACCCGGAATTTGGAAACGAGCCTATTTGTTGCTTTGCTTCTGGTATGCCCTGAATTACGGGGTAGGTACTTTTATAGAATATGAATTAAACACTCATTATACTTACGTATTCTGGAACGCCCTTTCTTTATTTGAAGCACTTTGTGTCTTAATTATAGGGATCTTTTTCTACTCCAACTGGCTTTTCAAATTCAGTGTATATGTGCAGGTAACGGGGCACCTGCTGGGCGCCATGTTTCACTTCATGATCATGGGCACCTTGTCATACTACCTGGAAAACTATGTTGAGGGTTATATTGGGTGGGATGTCTGGAAGGACCACCTTGTCATATTACTGCGCGCGGAAGGCCTGCACTTTCATGACCAATATATTATTACCGTCGGAGTGTATTATGTAATTCGATATTTTCAAGGCGTGCAAAAGCAAGAAATGGAAAAAAGCGAACTCACGCTGAAAAATCGCGAGATGCAAATTTCACTGCTTAAGTCGCAGATCAATCCACATTTTTTGTTTAACACCCTCAACTCGATTAACATGCTCATCGGGTCCAGCAAGGAGCAGGCACGAAAAGTAATTACCCAACTTTCCGACATCTTCCGGTACGCATTAGACTCCCACGGGGACCAAATGGTAAAGCTCATTCACGAGCTGGATTTTATCGATAACTATATAAGAATACAGCAAGTACGTTTTGGCGACAGAATGAAGTTTGTGAAACAAGTAGATTTCTCATGTTTGAGTGTTAAAATTCCTCCTATGATCCTTCAGCCTTTGGTTGAAAATTCCGTCAAGTACGGTATTGCTCCCAAAGATGATGGAGGAACTATCATTTTGACCGTAAAACGCTTTAACAATATGATTTACTTTGAGGTTAAAGATGATGGGTTAGGATCGAATGCAAAGAAAGTAATGGACGGAACTTATAGCGGAGGTGTTGGGCTGACCAATACCGATAAGCGTTTGAAAAGTATTTTTGGCCCGGGATCCGGTCTTCGGATCTTGTCCAATGAATGGGGATACACCGTAAGTTTTTTTATTCCTTTTGAAGATGTACACCAAGATTCAGTACCAGTTAAAGAACTAAATAAAGCCGTATGAACATTACCTGCGTTATCGTTGACGATGAAAAATTAGCCCGTGACTTACTTCAGGAGTATACCCAGCAAATGCCGAACCTTCAGGTATTAGGTGAGGCTTCTAAAGGCAAAGATGCCGTTGAATTGATTGACAAATTAAAACCGGATCTGGTTTTCCTTGATGTTCAGATGCCCGGCATGACTGGTTTTGATGTAGTCGATGAAATTACACACGATCCCCATGTAATATTTTGTACTGCATATGATCAATATGCTATCAAAGCGTTTGAAAAAGGTGCAGTAGATTACATTCTGAAACCATTGGATCAAGAGCGTTTTAAGCTGGCAGTGGAACGTGCTATAAACAGAATGAAGCTCGAGCAGAACAATGTGGGCGAATTGTTACGGAACATGAAAACCGAAAACAAAACGTCTTATGACTCACATATTTTCGTTCAAAAATCCGAGAAATTGCTTAACCTCCCCGTTGAAGAAATTGTGTATTTAGAAGCTTCGGGTGATTATACGATCCTTTCGACCAAGAACGATCAATTTGTAAGTTCTTCAGGAATTGGAAAGCTTGAAGAGATTTTGAATCCAGAGATCTTCATCCGCGTGCACCGAAGCACCATCATCAACATTAACAGCCTAAAGGAAATTGAAAAACATTTTAATGGTGGAATGGTTGTCAAAATGCTCAATGGTAAAAGCTTCCCGGTAAGTCGCACCTATGCAAAATTGATACGAAAAAAAGTAGTTTGATATTTATTCCCGCTTCTGGAAATGCCACATAAAATGTGGCATTTCTTGTTTTAGAGCCGTTCAACTCGCTCGTTCGAATAGCGAATCTCCACGTGCTTCTCGTGAAGCAGCAAGATCTCCCGTAACTTCGTTTCCATTTCAAGACGCGCTTGCTCCACAAATTTTGCTTGCTCTCCATAACGGCGCGCATCGCGCGTGAATGCATTCATTGCCTTCGATCGATCGTTTGCGTCAACCCAGTTCCAGACACCGTTTTCATCCGTAAAGGTCACATCGTTTTGAGGTTCTATGGACAATAGTTTAGGCTTAGGTAAAGTCACGATCGCATTGTTCGCCTCGATCTCGATGGAAAATTTTTGATTCAGGTCGAATCCAGCTTTTGCTTCGAAGGTCCCCGTAATGTTAATTTTTTTGGTGCTGCCGAACCACGTGTTGATCCAGTCATAACGATGTTGAAATTTTTGTGATACCGTTGCCAATTCAAGTATCGGCGTCTGTTGCTGAAGTACAACAGTATTGTTGACCTTTATTTCCGGCGTGACGTGAAACACATTCGCTATATCACGTCCAATTTGTTTGGCTCCATCATAAGTTTGCTGTGCAATTCTGGACGGAATAAAAACCAGAAGCATATATGCCGTAACGCTTACAACAATCAAAAAAACTATGACCAGGAACAGTTTTCTATCCGTGAACATTTTGTCCGAATTTCTGACACGAAGACACTAAGCACGAAGTTACAGAAAGAGCCTTTGTTGACCTTGTGTATTTGTGGCTTTGTGGCTATTTTTTATTTTTCTAACCAATCTCGAAAGTTATTACTTCTTGGGCAAAGAAAAACGCATTCTAACCCTTACCCTATCTTTTATTGGTTCTTCGTTTTTCTTGGTGGGATGCCACTTAGGTCCTGATCTAATTAATCTTATTACTTCTTCATCACAACCATAGCCTATCCCCCGGATTACCTTGAACTCTGTGAGCTGCCCCGTCATGCCTATGCTAAACTGAATAGTGACCTTTCCCTCGACCTCGTTCTTTAGCGCTTGTTCCGGGTATTCAAGATTACTCTCCAGGTATTGTTTAAAAGCTTTCCGCCCTCCTTCAGGGGTTGCCAATTCCATGATGGCAGGCGTTGGCGATGAAGTGGCCCCGTCAGCGCCATACCCTACCACAACGACCTCACTTAATTCTGATACGTCCGCGTCCAACTGAACATCGAGCTGATCAGTTTTGGCTATTAATTCTTTATTCGTAAATCCGATGAAAGAAAAAAGCAATGTCGGTTGTGTCCCTTCGACAGGAATTTCATAGTTGCCCTGGCTATCGGAAACAGTGCCCTCGTTCGACCCTTTAACCAGGACATTAACACCCGGCAATCCCATACCATCCTCGGAAAAAGTTACTTTCCCGCGGATAATTTTTCGGTTCACGGTGTAGCTACTGGCTGGCGCCTTGGCGCTTGCTCCCGAAATAGATTTGCTGGCCTCTTTTTTAGATTCGTCAACAACTGCTGCGTCGGCCTTTTCCTTGTCAGCCTCCGCTCGCCTTGACAACACGGGTGAATCGTCCCGGGCACCTTGCGCAATTTGTTTTTCCGGTTGTACGGGCTCGTTGGCTGTCTCTGCTTCGAAAGCCGGCTGCACTTCCTTCTTCTCAGTAGCCAAGTCGTCTTTTATACCTGCTTTTGGTTTATCCGCTGGCGCCTGATCTATTGATTGATCCTTTTGGCTGCGGGCTTCGCTTTGTTTTTCCTCCCTTGTTCTTTCTGGTTGACTGGTACTCGGATGCTCGTCCTTCAGCATTTTCATCGAATCTGTGGAGAGCGATGGAGCGTCTTTGTCCCCTGTTGCCGATGGCAATTCCTGTTTTTTATTCAATGCCAAATTCTCAGAGGCCTTTTCATCACCTCTATTGGAAATTAAAACGATAATATAAGTTGATACAGCCAATAATAGCAACCCAGCCGCTATTCGTCCAACCCAGACCCAGCCGCTACTCTTTTTCTCAATTCGTTTATTCAATGCGTGCTGAAGATGATTCAGATCTTCGGCAAAATCGCCGGGCGATAATTGCTGCGCCCCTTCAAGGGCGTCGGCTAAGAACGGATCCTGCAGCGCCTTTTTTTCCAAAGCGTTCATTTCCGCGGGTGACATTTCACCCCTCAGGTATTTATCGATATCGTGTTTATAATCAGCCATTCCTTTCCATGCAAAGCTTGAGATTTCGCTTGCCATTCTGGATATAACTTTTCACTTTATTGTCATCAAAACCAGTGATTTGCACAATCTCTTTATAACATTTCTGCTCTATGTAAAACAACTTTACACAGTCTTTCTGTTCCGCGGCCAAATGTTCGATACACTCCTCCAATTTACTAAGATTTGTTTCCATTTCAGGTTCGTCAGGAAGATGCAGCAATACCTCATTTTCCATAAAATCGTCGGAAATTCCTTCAAAATTTTTCCCTTTTTTTGCCCGAAGCGCCATCAAACAATGATTTCTGGAAGTTATGTAGAGCCAGCTTTTAAAGTGTGTGATTTCATGCTGTTTCAAACTGACCATAAGCTTTTCAAAGATTTGCATGACGGCATCCCGGCTTTCTTCACGGTCTTTGAGGTACTTCAGACAAACGCCGTAAACGAGTGTCATGTAACGGTTGTACAACGCGCCGACCAGTGAGAGGTCGCCTGATTCTTTGTATTGCTCTACCAGCTCAAGATCGGAAAACATGTTATGGTCTTTTGCAGAAAGCATTTTTGAAAAATAACAAAAAATATTTTGGGTATCGTATGGAATCCGGCGGCAGACAGCATCTCAGTGTTAAATAAATCTTTAACGTATGAAAAAGTCACTTTGGATTTTTGCAGCCATGATGCTGTTTTCCCTTGGATTTACACCTCAGCAAAGCCGAACCATTACGGGTAAGGTCACGGCTGCTGAAGATGGAAATGGAATGCCTGGTGTTAATGTGCTGGTCAAAGGCACCAAAAACGGTACAATCACGGATGCACAAGGCAATTATAGTATCACCGTGTCGGCCCATGGCGGAACACTTATTTTTTCTTTTGTCGGATATGTAACCAATGAAATGAAAATCGGCAACTTCAAACGTCATTAACATAGTGCTGTCACAAGACGTAAACGCTCTTGAGGAAGTGGTTATAACGGGAGATTCGTCACCTGGACGGAGGGACAAAAGAGCTGCGGGCGCACCGGTGCCAAGATGTACAGAATGCACTCCGAAGTCGAACAAGATTACCAACAGCCTCAATGGAACACCGAAGAGTACGATGGTATTGAAGAAAATATTTTTCGCGAAGCACTGAAAAATCCGCTGTCGACTTTTTCGATCGATGTTGACGCTGCATCCTACAGCAATGTGAGAAGATTCATTAACAATGGTCAACGCCCGCCCAAAGATGCTGTGAGAATTGAGGAGCTGGTGAACTATTTTGACTACGATTACGAGCAACCAAAGAATGATGATCCCTTCGCGTTTCACACGGAAATTTCCACGGCTCCATGGAACAGCAAGCATAAGCTGGTACACATTGGCCTGCAGGGAAAAACGATTCCTACAGAAAAGTTACCGCCATCAAACCTTGTGTTTTTGATCGATGTATCGGGGTCGATGGATGAGCCGAATAAGTTGCCGCTACTTAAATCATCCTTCAAAATGTTGGTTGAGCAACTCCGTCCTCAAGATCATATTTCCATTGTAGTTTATGCAGGCGCCGCAGGACTTGTATTAGAGCCGACAGCAGGAAGTGAGAAGCGAAAAATATTGGATGCCCTGGACAAATTGCAAGCAGGTGGCTCCACGGCTGGAGGCGCAGGAATTAAACTTGCCTACGATGTTGCGAAAAAACATTTCAAACAAGGCGGCAATAATCGTGTGATCCTCGCTACGGATGGTGATTTCAATATTGGTGAATCCAGCAACGGGGCTATGGAAAGATTGATCGAGGATAAAAAGAAAGACGGCGTCTTCCTTACGGTCTTAGGATATGGAATGGGTAACTATAAAGATTCCAAGATGGAAACACTGGCTGACAAAGGAAATGGAAACTACGCCTACATCGACAATATCACGGAAGCAAGAAAAGTATTAGTCAATGAATTTGGCGGTACATTATTCACCATTGCCAAAGATGTAAAACTACAGATTGAATTTAACCCGGCCAAAGTAAAAGCGTATCGGTTGATCGGATACGAAAACCGAATGCTTAAGAATGAAGATTTCAACAACGACAAAAAGGACGCCGGTGACCTGGGTTCCGGGCATACAGTCACAGCGTTGTACGAAATCATCCCTGTAGGTGTTGAAAGCGAATTTTTCAAAGTCGATGATCTCAAATATCAACACACGACCGTCGATCCGAAAGCGCAAAACTCAAAAGAATTGATGACCATAAAATTCCGTTATAAAAAACCGGACCAAGAGGTAAGTAAATTGATTGTTCATCCCTTGATCGATTCCAATATCCTTTTATCAAGGACATCCGATAATTTCAGATGGTCTGCCTCGGTTGCCGCTTTTGGAATGCTGCTAAGGGAGTCCGAATACATTAAAAATTTCAATTACGATGCAGTGGTGCAAATGGCACAAAATTCAAAAGGCGAGGATAAGGAGGGATACCGGATCGAATTTATCAACATGGTAAAATCCTTCGGAAGCGTGGCGAGTCGTTAAGCTTTTTGAGTTGATTGTGAAAGCCTTTCGAAATCGAAAGGCTTTCTTTTTTACACCTTGTTTTAATAGCCTGCAAAGCAGTACTTTGGATTTTAATCCTCCTGCATGATTAAAATCAGCGCTGTTGTTATCACCTATAATGAAGAACATTCCATCGGCCGCTGTATAAAGACGCTCAAGTCGGTGGCAGATGAAATTGTCGTTGTTGATTCTTTTTCGAAAGATAACACCAAGGCTATTTGCCTCAGAGAAGGGGTAAAATTTGTGGAGCATATCTTTGAAGGCCATATACAGCAAAAAAACTTTGCCCTTACCCAGGCCTCGCACGACTATGTGCTGTCCCTTGACGCTGATGAGTACTTATCCGAGGACCTTATAGCATCCATTAAGGTCATCAAGGAAAAGGGAACGCACCCGGCCTACAGCATGAACCGATTGACGGGTATCGGCGGAAGGTGGATCTATTCCACGGACTGGTACCCGGATCGAAAATTAAGATTATGGTCCAAAACGGCTGGAAAATGGGGTGGCTATAACCCCCACGACACTGTTATTTTAAATGAGGGAATTCCTGTTTTACATTTAAAAGGGAACTTGATGCACGACGGGTATGAGGACTATAACGACCTGATGAACAAGGCAAACCAGTACGCGAGAATATTTGCCAGCGCAAATCAATACAAAAAGTCAAGTACTATTTTCAAAGCCATTTATAAAAGTTTTTACACTTTTCTCAGGAATTATATCCTGAAATTGGGCTTTACCAGTGGATTTGACGGGTTGGTGATTTCTTGTGCTAACAGCTATTACACCTTCTTTAAGTACGCTATGCTGAGGGAGCTTAACAAATCCAAAGGTAAAACGAAGGCCTGAAAGCTATCCTGGATTTAAAGCTTTTGCGAACTGTGGCCGGGTTTTTGAATCCATCAAAGTAAAATACTATTTTTAGATCGACATGGAATTAGAAGAGTCCCCAAAACAACATTATTCTGACAAAGAGAAGCAAAATATCTTCAATAACGAGTTTATGCCTCACATTAACTCGATGTACAACTTTGCTTATCGGCTAACACTTGATCAGGATGACTCAAAAGATCTGGTGCAGGATACCTATTTAAAGCGTATCGTTTTATTGATTCTTTTCAACAAGGAACTAATGCTAAAGCATGGCTGTTCCGAATTTTGAAAAACAGTTTCATTAATGACTACCGGAAGAAGAGCAAAGAGCCTTCGAAGGTGGATTACCAAGAGGTAGAAAGTTATTATAACTCCGAAGAGGTTGACAGGCAAATAACGCCCGATCTGCGTGTGGAGGCGCTCAAAGATATGATCGGCGATGAGATTTCGAATGCCCTCAATTCTCTTGATGTTGATTTCAGAACAGTAATAATACTGTGCGATCTGGAAGGATTTAAGTATGATGAAATGGCTAAGATCCTAGACATTCCGATAGGAACGGTAAGAAGCCGATTACATCGCGCACGTAACCTGCTGAAAGGAAAAACTTAGTGAATACGCTAAACAAATGGGTTATAAAACTGCATGAGCCTATGAGTAATCCTGACCAGAGCCGAATGAAGCAAGACTGTCGAAAACCAGCGTGAATGCATGGAAATGCTTCAGCTGATTGTCGACGGAGAAGCATCTCCCGAACAAAAAGAACATTTTTTAAAGCATCATCTCGAGGAATGCATGCCATGTTACAAAAACTATCACCTCGAAGTAGCCATTCGACAACTTCTTAAAACACAAATGCAGTGGTCAGGCGCCACAGGAATTGGTCGATAGTATTAAAGCAAAAGTAATCTCAAAACTTGGCCGCATTGATGGAAGGAAAAGCAATCATTTTTTCCGCTCCTTCCGGTTCGGGCAAAACTACTATTGTTAAGACATCTCCTTGAAAAAAATCCCGATTTAGGATTTTCAATTTCCGCATCCACACGCGATAAACGCGGACGCACCGAAGCCCATGGCAAGGATTACTATTTCCTCATCACCCGAAGAATTCAAAAAAAAAATTGATAGCGATGAATTTATTGAATGGGAAGAAGTGTATGAAGGGAATTTTTACGGAACGCTTGAAATCAGAGATCGAACGTATCTGGAACGAAGGGAAGAATGTGATCTTTGATGTGGATGTGAAAGGAGGGATTGAATCTGAAAAAATATTTCGGCGACAAGGCGCTCGCTGTTTTCGTTAAAGTACCCTCCATGGAGGTGCTGAAGGAACGCTTCAACGACCGTGGTACCGAATCAGAAGAAAGTCTTTCCCGAAGATTGTTCAAGGCAAACTTCGAAATGACGTTCCAGGATAAATTTGACAAGGTCTTGATTAATCAAGACCTTGAACATTCATTACAACAAGCCCAACTGTTATACGATGCTTTTAAGAACCACTGATCGGACACAAACTTTATCCATCCCGTTGACGCTACCTGAGTCACGGGTTAAAAAAATAACACCCGAAATTCTTTAACTTCGCATCTAAAGTCCTAAACTAGAATGAGGTACTTCATTCAATCCTTTAAATTTTTCTTTTACAAAAGAATTCTCGGGCGAAAATTCCTGACAGCAACCGACACCATTTTCAACCTTGACTTTCACGTAGAGATTCATGATGCCATGGGTCGCAAAATATTTAAACGCGGTTCGCTTCATCCAGACCACACTTCCTTTCTGTTAACGTTACCTTTTGTTGATGACGATGTGATTCTCGACATCGGCGCAAACATCGGTTGGTATTCGATCGTGCTCAGGAATAATATTCATCGTAAGGTAACTTTTTTTGCATTCGAACCTGAACCTCTCAATTTCGAGCTGCTCAAAAAAAACATTGCGCACAATCAAATCACGAATATCGAAGCCGTGAATAAAGCGGTAGCGGAAAAATCAGGGCAATCCACCTTGTTTCTCTACCATCCGAAAAACTCCGGACGCCATTCACTCCTGGACATCAATCCGCAGACGAATAAATCCATTCAGGTCGAAACCGTTAACATTGAGGATTTTCTAAACGCGCGAGGTGTCGATTTCCGAAAAATCAAATTGATTAAAATTGATATTGAAGGCTACGAGGTATTCGCATTAAAAAATGCGGCCACCCTGCTTCGTCAATTGCCCTACATGTTCATTGAATACTCGCCTGTCTTGATACGTCAGGGAGGACAGGATCCAGCACATTTTATCCGTTGGCTTTCAGATTTTGGATTCAATTTCTACAACATTGATGGCGGAAAACCTTCGACCCGTTCGGTCGAATTTCTTACCGCGCTCGGTTATACAGAGAATCTTTTCCTTGTTAAAAAGTCATTGGATACACTTCAACCAACCGCCACAGTGAAAATTGGTCTGTTCTTCGGTTCGTTTAATCCCATTCACATGGGACATCTCATCATCGCCAATACGATGGTTGAAACAACCGATTTAAAAAAAGTTTGGTTTGTCGTATCTCCACATAATCCATTTAAACCCGCTAAAGGATTGCTGCATGAATTTGATCGGTATGATTTAGTGCAATTGGCAATCTCGGATAATTACAAGTTTGAAGTTTCCGACATAGAATTTCATCTGCCTAAACCAAGTTATACGATTCATACGCTGGTGCACCTGAAGGAAAAACATCCTGAAAAGGAATTCAAAATAATTATTGGCGAAGACAACCTGGTCAATTTCACGAAATGGAAAAATTACCAGCAAATCCTAACGGATTACGGATTATACGTTTATCCACGACCCAACACGCAACTTTCTGAACTCAGAAAGCATCCTAACGTTACATATACAGAAGCCCCGATGCTTGATATTTCTGCAACCTTTATTCGAACGTGCATCAGAAAAAAACAATCGGTACGGTACCTTGTTCCCGATGCTGTTGAAGAAAGAATCAGAGCCAAGGGCTTTTATCAGGATTAAAGCAAAGAAATTCATGCGCGTAAAATCGTTACTTGAAATTCCCTCGCTGATGTTGAGGAATGTATTTCTTTCTGCGATCTGTTTTATAATAACCACTGCCTTCATCGCGCATGCCGGAGGCGTACGTGGTTTCGTAAAGGATGAAAAAGGAGAACCGCTGGCCTATACGACGATCTTTGTAAAACAAACTGGTAGCGGTACAACCACCAATGTAAATGGCGACTATGAAATTGTGCTGGCCGCAGGTCATTATGAACTAGTATACCAATACCTGGGATATGAAACGGTAACACAGCAAGTTGATATCACCACAACTGGCTTTGTTGAAGTTAACGTAACGTTAAAAACTCAGGTCACGGTGTTACAGACGGTAACGGTAAAGGCCGGCAACGAAGATCCTGCGTACACGATCATGCGGAAGACGATTGCGAAAGCGCAATATCATTTGCAACAGCTCGATAGTTATTCGGCTCGCGTTTACATAAAAGGTTCGGGTCAGTTAAAAGACTACCCGTGGTTGGCGAAGCGACAATTGGAGAAGGAAGGAATTGAAAAGGGAAGGGTCTTCGTGTCCGAGTCTATCAGTGACATTAAGTATACACGGCCGGGAAAATTTGAAGAAAAAGTAATTTCTATTCGCAGTGATGGAAATGATAATAACACGTCCCCAAATCCATACATTTTTGGAAGCTTTTACGAACCGGAAGTCGCCGAAACCATTTCTCCGCTATCGCCCAAAGCATTTTCGTACTACAAATTTGAATACATGGGCACGTTCAAGGACCGGGATTATGAAGTTAGCCGCATCAAAGTTATTCCCCGCTCAAAAGGAGACGATGTCATCGATGGTGTAATTTACATCGTCGAAAACTGGTGGGCCATTCACAGCATGGACATCCACACTACGAAGCTCGGCATTGACGTTGGTATCAAAGCAGTATACGCACCCATTGAAGACAAAGCCTGGATGCCGGTGTCTCACAGGTTCAAAGTTGACGGAAAGGTTTTTGGGTTTGAATTTGAATTTAACTACCTGGCTACTGTAAGCGACTACAAAATACAGCTGAATCCGGAACTGTACGTGGATAGCGAAAAAATGGAAGTGATCGACGAGAAGATAGAAAAAGAACAAGCGAAAGAACTCGAAGAGAAATTTAAGACATCCTCAAAAAAGCAGCAGGCAAAACAGGACCAGGCGAAGCAACTGGAAAAACGTTTGTCGGAGGGAAAAGAGATAACACGCAAGGAGCTAAACACCATCATCAAAGAATACGAAAAAGCGGAGGTCAGCCAATTGGAGGCGCCTGAAATTATTTCGAACACGAATTTCGAAATCGATAGTGGCGCCTACAAAAAGGATTCTGCTTATTGGGCATCGGTGCGGCCGGTTCCGCTCACTACGGACGAAGTAAAGGGCTATAAAAAGTCTGACAGCCTTGCCGTAATTTCGCGCAAGAAGGAAGCCGGGGATACGCTTAAAGATTCCAAGCATAAAGGGTTTCAGCCTTGGGACGTGCTTATCGGAGACAACTATAAAATTTCGAAACATTCGAACTTTAAGATTTACTTTCCAATCCCCGGGTTCAACACAGTAGACGGATGGAACTTTAACTATAAGGTTTCATTCGGTACCATTTTGCAGGACACCAATAAGACGCGGCTTTCAATAACACCCGTATTCCGTTACGCTTTCTCCCGTGAAGAGCCTTCAGGTTTCCTGAATTTTTCCATGCGCAATAAAAAATACAGACTTGAGTTGCAGGGTGGCAGATTTATAAAGCAGTACAATCCGGATGAACCAATATTGCCCATCGTCAACAGTTTCATGACACTTTTTCTGGAAAAAAATCTGATGAAGATCTATGAGCGAGACTACCTGGATCTAACGTACCGAAGAAAAATCAATCCGTACTTCACTGTCAATACGGATTGGTCCTGGGCCAAGCGGCGCGAGCTCGTCAATACAACCGACTTCAAAATCATAAATCGTGGTGACATTGAAGGTTATACCCCAAACAGACCTGTAAGCGAAGAATTGTCGGATACATCATTTCCGGAACATACCGCCTTTATCGGATCGATTGGCCTTACGGCAAGGCCCTGGATAAAATACACCATCCGAAATGGCCATCAAAACGAAGTTCCCAATTCATCGCCCATCATCACACTTGATTATCGAAAAGGTTTTAATAATGTTTTCGAAAGCAGTGTCGACTTCGATCAAATTGAGTTAGGTATCAAACATGGATTTAAGATTGGCATTCGTGGTAATGTAGACATTGCGTTGCGAGGTGGATTATTTCTGAACTCGGATAAAATGTACTTTATGGATTATAAACATTTCCAGGGAAATAAAACGCCATTTATCACCAATGATCCTGTCGGTAGTTTTAGACTTTTGGAGTACTATAATTTCAGTACCTCCGATAAATATTTTGCCGGTAATTTCCATTACCAGTTCAGAAAATTTCTCATTACCAATATTCCTTTGGTGAGGTTGGCTGGCATTCGCGAAAACATTTTTGTGAACTACCTCGCGACACCAACGTCTAAAAATTATACCGAAGTGGGGTATTCTATTGATGGCATTTTACGGATCTTCAGGCTGGAGGCTGCTGCAAGCTTCCAGGACGGAAAGTATCTTGACTACGGATTCAGAATTGGAATAGCGTCTTATATCACAGCTAATTTTTCCGACAACTAATCACACACGTTGAAGGTTATCGTTATGAATTGCCAACATTTCAAAATGTTTTCGATCGGTCATGTTTTTCCTTTCAAGCAATATCTTATTTCCTGTCTCTTCAAAATTTTCCAGGTAATAAAGGTTATATCCAAAGCCAGTGACTATATCGAACAATTCGTGCCGCTCCTTTTCATCCAGTCGCTTGTAACACTCAATCATTAAATTCGGCTTGTATTGTTTTAAGATGTTGGGAATGGTTTTTAAAATCTCTTTGTCATACCCTTCGGCATCCACTTTTATTAGCTCCAACTTCGGCAATTGATTTAAAAAATTCTCGTTGAGATATTTTTCCAGGTTTTTGCCCTGCACCTTAAGGGTAAAATCGTGGTGATGTTTTTTATTGTGTATCTCCGATAGAAATCCTCCATTGTTAAATGATGCGTCGGAATAATTAAATACAAATTCGCCCTCATCTTGGGTTGCTGCAAAGCAACGCGTTTGAATGTTTGTATGGTTCCGATTCAGAGAAGCATTTTTTTCCAGGATCTTGTAGACATATTTGTTCGGCTCCAGTGCTAACACCAATCCATTTTTCCCTGCGGCTAAAGCCATAGGTACCGTTGTATCGCCGGTGTGTCCACCAATATCAATGACCATGGCACCAGGCTTTGCCAGTCGCTTATAAAAATTGACATTTGAATTTGTGATGACCTTAGGCTGCTCGAACGGGTGCTTCCATTGGGCATACTCCACTGTTCCGATTCCGTCAATCTCAAAGGTTTTTATGTCATAACCATATTCCAGGAACGTTTTCTTTTGCTTTAACTTTTCCAGTTTGCGTTTGATGTAGTTTATCATATTCCCGTCTGATTTTGGGGCAAATATAGTAAAGTCCAAGGCGTGAAAGTATGGCCAGCGAATTACGAAACCTGGCTGTCGCATTTGGGTTGGGGCCGGAAAAAAAGTAAAATAAATTAGATTCTGGTTAGAATGGTACAAGCGTACATGTTATGCGTGGCAAACATTAAAGCCGGGTCATGCGCTACCTATATTTGCTATACTCAATAACCCTTTCACATTTTCGATTCCTTTAAAGATGAACTTGAACCTCTCAAACTATCTGTCAATCTGCTCCCTGGTTATACTCTTCGGGTATATTACATTCAAAGAGTGGTCAACGAAGCCTAGCAGAGATAAAATTTCAGACAATGGGGTATTTGAAGTCCAATATGAGGGAGAGGTTTCGGATCAACGCTTGCCAGCTGTTTCTTTCGACGTGCCTGCTACGATGTCATTCGCAGGTGAGACCGTACCGTTGGACGTTCCAGACGTACATGAGCGGCTGGATAAGGAACTTCAGATCAACTGTTACCTCCATAGCAACACCATATTTCTGATGAAAAGAGCCAACAGATGGTTCCCCGAGATGGAAAAAATCCTAAAAAAATATGACATCCCCGAGGATTTTAAATACCTGCCACTGATTGAAAGTAATTTGATGAATGTAATATCTCACAAGGATGCGGTCGGTTATTGGCAAATTCTTAAAACTTCAGGTACGGAACTCGACCTTGAAATCACCGATGAAGTCGATGAACGATACGATCCGATAAAGGCGACAGAGGCTGCATGTAAGTACCTAAAAAGGTCGTACAAAAAGTTCGGTAACTGGACCATGGTCGCCGCCTCCTATAACCGTGGTATGGGTGGTATGGACCGGGCACTTGAAGATCAATCTGTAGATTCCTATTATGATTTATATCTCAACGATGAAACGTCGCGGTACGTCTTTCGTATTCTCGCCATAAAAGAAATTGCCGAAAATCCACTGCGATATGGATTTCATATTGAACCTGAACATTTATACAAACAAGAACCGTTAAAGTTCATTGAAGTTGAAGAGACGGTTAAAGATCTTGTCACCTTTGCCAAATCCCACGGGACAAATTACAAATTACTGAAGCGTCATAATCCATGGCTGCGGGAGAACAGGCTCACCGTAAAAAAAGGTAGAACCTACCGTATTGCAATTCCATCATAGAGATCGAAAGGACCTCCTCAATTGTCCATGCAAAGTGCGCAAAGCTGAAATACCTAAAGGAAGCAAAGCGAAGCTATAGTCGCAACCTCAAACCTCAAACCTCGAACTTCAAACCTTCTAAGTTTTTTCGATTTGGTCGATATCCGTTACATTCGTACCTCGTAAATCTTACCTCGTAACTGTAACACATGCGTCCTTACATTCTAGCAGAAAATAATTGGAAAACGATTAAGGAAACATCCTATGAATTAGCAATCCTGCCGTGGGGGGCATGTGAGGCCCATAACTATCACCTACCTTACGGAACCGACATTATTGAAGCTGACAACGTAGCGGCTGAAGCCGCTCGCATCGCCTGGGAGCAAGGAGCAAAAGTGATCGTCCTTCCGACGATACCATTCGGCGTAAACACGGGCCAGTTTGATGTTACCCTTGATATCAATATGAATCCAAGCACACAGCTCGCAGTGTTAAGAGATGTCGTGGAAGTATTAAATCGCCAGGGCATTTACAAGCTTATCATCCTAAACAGCCACGGTGGAAACGACTTCAAAACGATGATCCGGGAGCTGGGGCTTCAATTTCCCAAGATGTTTTTAAGTTCTTGCAATTGGTATCAGGCGCTCGATCAAAAACCTTTCTTTGAAAACAAAGATGATCACGCTGGCGAAATGGAAACCAGCGTCGTCTTGCATCTCAGGCCTGAACTAGTTCTACCGCTATCTGAAGCGGGTGATGGTGCAGCAAAGAAATTCAAAATGACTGCAATAAAGGAAGGATGGGCGTGGGCAGAACGAAAATGGCTGCAAGTAACAAAAGATACGGGTGTCGGAGATCCGCGCCAAGCCTCTGCCGAAAAGGGAGCCTCTTATTTCAAGGCCGTGACCGCGAAAATTGCCATTTTTTTTGTGGAGGTTTCAAAAGCCGATCGCAGTGACCTTTATGCTTAAAGAATAGCTTCTGTGGTCTCCGCCTTGGAGATCCAAAAATTACCAAATCCCTCTCCAATTTGAATCGTCAAAACTTGTAGGGCAAGCATTTCCAGTATTGCTAAGAAATTAAAGATTACGCCAATACGCGTTGGATATGCTTCAATCAATTCCGTAAAGGACAGTGTGGGCTTTTTGGTTAATTCCTCAAGCAAATGTTTTTTTTGCTCCTCGACCGTATACGGATACTGAATAACCTGGTGAACCGGTTTGTTTTTTTCTGCTTCCTGACGCTTCAGGATTTTTTCAAAGACCGTCATAAGTTTGAAAATAGTAACATCCTGTAGTTCGGCTTCAACATTGGTGCTTTCGGCCAATATTTTAAGTTCCTTCATGATGTTGCCACGTTTCTCCTTCATCAATTCGGTCTCTTCCAGTTTATGGAAGCTCTCGATGACCGACTTGTATTTTTTATATTCAAGCAAGTGGCGAACAAGCTCCTCGCGAGGATCAATTTCATTTCCTTGTTCGTCCAGCTGAGGCCTTGGTAGTAGCATCTTCGACTTAATCCTCATCAGCGTGGCGGCCACCAAAATGAATTCGCTGGCTAATTCTACGTCCAGCCGCTCCATGTGGTGAATATATTCCAGGAAATCACTGGTGATCTTTGAAATGGGTATATCGTAAATATCCAATTCGTCACGTTCAATGAAAAACAGCAAAAGGTCGAAGGGACCTTCAAAAAGTGGGAGTTTTACCTCAAAATTTTCGTTTGTAGTCATAGTGGCGCACAAATTTATTTATTAATCCATTAAAAAAGCCCGACATCTTGGAAATAACTACCTTTGTGGCTTATTTGAATGAAATAAACGCTCTAGAACACTGGTGATCAATCGCTTGTTAACGTCTTTATTGAAGATTTCATGCTCATAACACCTGGAAAACTTTTAGCCAGTGTCAATAGCCCGGCGGACGTGAAAAAGCTCGACCAAGCTGAATTGGTCCAGCTTTGCGACGAGCTCCGCCATTTCATCATAGACAATGTATCGGTTTATGGTGGACATTTTGGAGCAAGCCTGGGCGTTGTCGAATTGACGGTGGCCTTACATCGTGTTTTTAATACCCCCTATGATCAATTGGTCTGGGACGTGGGACATCAGGCCTATGGTCACAAAATACTTACTGGCCGCAGAGAGGAATTTCATACCAACCGGCAGTATAAGGGGCTTTCAGGGTTCCCAAAAAGGAGTGAAAGCGAATACGATACATTTGGGGTCGGGCATTCATCCACCTCGATCTCTGCCGCACTGGGGATGGCATCTGCCTCCAAATATTTAAAGATCGAAGACAAGCAGCATATTGCAGTTATTGGCGATGGAGCGCTCACGGGTGGAATCGCATTTGAGGGCCTTAATCACGCGGGAGTTTCCGACACTAACATTCTGATCGTTCTCAATGATAATTGTATGGCGATTGATCCGAATGTCGGAGCTCTTAAAGACTACTTGACAGACATTACTACCAGCAAGACCTACAATAAGTTGAAGGACGAAGCCTGGAATATGCTGGGCAAACTTTCGATGTTTGGCAAGAGCGCGCAGGAAATCGTGTCAAAAGTTGAAAGCGGCATCAAGGCAACCTTGTTAAGCCAAAGCAACTTTTTTGAATCCCTTAACCTAAGATATTTTGGCCCTGTGGATGGACACGATGTCAATCACCTCGTGACGGTGCTGAATGATCTTAAAATCATAAAAGGTCCCAAGATTTTACATTGCATTACCACAAAAGGCAAGGGCTACGGCCCTGCTGAAAAAGGAAATGCTACCACTTGGCATGCGCCCGGAACGTTTGATAAAATATCCGGGGAAATCTATAAAAAGGTCTATGAAAACCCCCAGGCACCCCGTTACCAGGATGTGTTTGGTCATACATTAGTAGAGCTTGCGAAAGCAAACGAAAAGATCATTGGCATTACGCCGGCGATGCCTTCGGGATCGTCGATGAATATCATGATGAAGGAGATGCCCGATCGCGCATTTGACGTAGGTATAGCTGAGCAGCATGCTGTAACATTTTCAGCAGGGCTAACTACCCAGGGACTGATTCCGTTTTGCAACATTTACAGCACGTTCATGCAGCGCGCCTACGACCAGGTTATTCATGATGTTTGCATTCAGAATTTACCTGTAAATTTTTGTCTGGATCGCGCTGGGTTTGCCGGAGCCGACGGGCCCACACATCATGGCGCCTATGATCTTGCTTACTTCCGGTGTCTGCCTAACATGATCGTTGCAGCTCCGATGAATGAATCCGAACTGCGAAATCTCATGTATACGGCGCAATTGCCGAGGACTGAAAAAGCGTTCTCTATCCGTTATCCACGGGGACAGGGGGTGATGCCCAACTGGCGAACACCGATGGAGGAAATCAAAATCGGAACGGGACGTTTATTAAAATCCGGGGAGGACTTGGCCATCCTTACCATTGGTCACGTTGGAAATTATGCGAGCGAAGTTTGTGACCGGTTGGCGAAACAAAACCTCCACGTGGCACATTATGATATGCGTTTCGTCAAACCGTTGGATGAAAAACTACTGCATCAGATTTTCAGCAAGTTTAAGAAGGTCATTACCGTTGAAGATGGATGTATCCAGGGAGGCTTTGGAAGCGCCATCCTTGAGTTCATGGCAGATCACAATTATTTCGCAGAGATAAAAAGGCTTGGAATCCCCGATTCTGTTATTGAGCATGGCGAACAAATCGAGTTGCAACGCGAAAGCGGATTCGATCCGGAAGGAATTGAAAAAGCTGTGGTGGAGATGTTAGAAGTGGTTTCAAAGTCGGTTTCATGACAACCATATTCTCACGGGAGGAAGGGAAAGGCAAACCTATTCTGCTTATCCATGGTTTTCCATTTCATCAGGAAATCTGGGATGGTTATGTTGAACGGCTTTCAGACGAATTTCGCGTCATCCTGGTTGACCTGCCAGGTTTCGGTAAGAGTGCGCCTCTAAAATCACCATTTACATTAGATCAAATAGCCACTACGTTATTAGATTTTGTTGCTGAAAACAATCTCAAAAAAATAAATCTTGTAGGACATTCTCTCGGCGGCTATGTAGCGCTGGCGATGGTAAAAAAGCGCCCTGATCTATTCGCTTCCCTCGTCCTGTTTCATTCCACTGCTTATCCGGATTCTGTTGAAAAAAGAGAATCGCGATCCAAGGTTGTTGAGTTTGTCCAAAAGAATGGAGCGTTACCATTTTCCAGCGGATTTATCCCTCCCCTTTTTTTCAATCCTACGCATCCGGCTATTGAACGGGTTAAGCAGATCGCCAGTCAGGCCACTTCGGAGGCCGTAATTGGCTATACATTGGCAATGAAAGACCGCCCTGACCAGCTTAAAACCTTGGAAGTGTTTGAAAATCCTACGCTGTTTCTAGCAGGTAAGAACGATCCGGGTATTCCTCCGGATTCCATAGCAAAACAAGCTACTCACTGTCAAAAAGGGGAAATTCATATTTTTGACAATGTAAGCCATATGGGGATGTTGGAGAAACCCGAAGAGACTGCCGCCAAAATCAAAGAATTTCTATCCAAACCTAACGTCTGAATTCGTTTTCAGGGAACCTGCCTCTTTGATTTTGTCCCTAATTCGTTGCTAAATTGTACCCTCCTTAACAGAGATATTACCATCGCTGGTCTAGGTTTAGTTAAAGCAGAACTTTATATTTGCTATTAAGAATACTTATAACCAATCCGTAAAATAACTATGGAAGATATTGCTACCCAAAACTATGATGCATGGAACGCAATGGCTCGAAATGTAGCCTTTGTAGCATGGGCGGTTTCAATTTTGATAGTGATGTATCACGTTGTCCGTTTAGCCACTATGAACGATGCAAAGCAGAAATATGATTACATCAACAAGAGTGAGATCAAAACGTTATGGATTGCGGCGATAGTACTTATCGTCGGATGCTGTTTCTTTGCTAATTCGACCATTGACAAACTGAGCACGCTTTGGATTTTTGTTCGTGGCTTTACCACTTTTGCCATGGGAATGATTTTTGCCCTCATCGTTCAAAACATGCTGAAGTTCTATTATCCTTTCTTTATTGAAAAACGATTAAAAGCGCTTCGCTACAAACCACGGATCTCTCCGAAAACAGGCAAAGCAATGAAGTTATTGGGAGAATCTGAAGAAGATGCTTACCTCGACGAAGGTATGCAAGCGGAAGAGCAGGTTTTTTCCATTGACTACGACGTGTGGAAAGATGAAGAAACAGGATATGTTAAGATTGAACGCTATTCTGGTCACCTGCATGCATTGCAGTGTCCTGAGTGTAACTATCAAACCTTTAAAATAGTCCGTGAAGAAATTCTGAAAGTTCCTATGGGAACCGAAGAAGGCCAATTGTTAAAGCACTTCCAGTGTGGTTACTGCGGTTACAAAGCCAAGAAAACTGTTGTGCTGCGCGTATCTCAAAAATTTGAAGAATCATCAGCCGTTTCTGCTTAGGACGAGCTGTAATAAAAATATTGAGCCCTTACTTGGAAAAGTGAGGGCTTTTTCTTTTTCAGGCCGGGCTATTTGGCTCCAGGGCCCAGGCGTTCCACACGGATAACAAAATATTTGGTATCTCCCCGCCAAGGGAATGTTATGTAGTGTTTTACAAAATATAAGTTGACTCGCTCGCCACTCAACGAGACCGTCTCCAATTCCTTAATTACGTCTTTCTCACTTTTATAGATAGAAAAATCAAATGATTCGGCAATAGGACTTGCCCCACGCAATGCACCGAAAGTTTCAAGATTGATCTTACCTTCAAAGGTCTTAAATAACATTCCTTTCTCACTTACCCGCAACACCTTTCCCGCCATAACCCCTTCCTCGTAGGTCGCCCAATACAGGAAACAAAATACTATTACTGCAACGATAAGAAGAATAATCCCTAAGGTCTTGAAAAATTTCTTCGTTGTCTTTTTTACTCTGGTGCCAAAACTTTCGACTTGCATAAATAACAAGGGTTGATGTGCCTTAATAAAGATACTTAATGAAATTGACATTTATCACACATGGTATTCTTTAGCTTTCCTCATCGAAATAAATTTTGTAGAAGTGTTTGTTGGCTTCTTCATCATATCCTTTTTCAATCAACTGCCGGTTGCCATGAATGTAGATGTGGAAATTCTTGTCAAGCTTCAGAACACTCTTAAAAACACGAACCTGCTTTTTCACCGCTTGTGCAGAGATCTCAAAGTTATTTATGATATCAGCTTCCGTCCTATCTGGCCAAGTGCGTTCATAATTTCTAAACGATTCTATGACGGATGGATCTTCTAAAACCTCCGCCTCAAATTCATGTTGATTAAATTGATCCTTTGTCTTAAAAAAATTCATGGAGCGATTCAGCAACTCGATTTTATCAGCCTTGGAAACGCTAAACTCTTCATCCAAGCTGGTCATCGACATATTGACGGGTGAGATTCATGAAGTTTCGGGTATGGTGGTAGTTGTCGGCCCGCGGTGCTATCTTGAGAAAGTCATTGATCCAAAACTGCGCTTCGGATTTGTTCAGATTGTCAACTGCAAGAATTTTAAAACCGCTTTCTTTTTCGACATTTAATATCAAACACCCTTTGTCGAGCTTTCGAATGTTAACGCCGGTATCTCCCTTTAATCTAAAAACGGGAGAAGACGTATTGAGCTTTAGAAAGGAGTCTTTGCTCTCCGCTTTGAAAATCCCAACGCCATTGACCAAATGATTTTCAATTAGGATGTCCGAAACGTAAGCAACGTATAGGTCCCCGGACTTAATCGCCGGAAGGAGAGTGGTCTCGTACAGGTGGCCTGCAATGTTTATTGAGTTTTTATGAAGCGAATGGGGATTGGAAAATATATTTGAAACTAATTTGAAAAGGGGATTGTCCTGGAACCTATTATCATCTGACGTAAACGAGTGATATTCTGGTGCGGTGAAGCTGGAAAAAAAATAGGTTAGTAAAAGTTTTTGAAGATCGTCGTCCTCAACCTCAAGCGGTTCTGATGATAGTTTTAATTTCTCACCATTGACTCCATTTCCTATAACGTGCGCGGACAAAGCGACGACTTTACTTTTCGAATAATCTATCATACCATTAAGGTAAAACAGATTCGTGGCGCCGCCAAGCTGATTTTAGATGTTCATCAGAGAAAAATGCTTAGTTGATCAGATCAAACTTCGTGTAAGGAATCAGAACTTTGGGAATCCTGATGCCATTCGCTGTTTGATTGTTTTCCAATATGCAGGCAACAATCCGTGGCAAAGCCAACGCACTACCATTTAGTGTATGCAAAAGTTGAATTTTGCCTTCCTTGTTTTTATACCTCAACTTCAGACGGTTTGCCTGAAATGTTTCAAAGTTGCTGACGGAACTTACCTCAAGCCATCGCTGCTGCGCCGCAGCGAATACCTCCATGTCATAGGTCATGGCGGAATTAAAGCCCATGTCCCCGCCACACAATAATAATTTTCGATAAGGAAGTTCCAATTTTTCAAGCAAGCCTTGAACATAGAAGCACATCTCATCCAGGGCCTGGTATGATTCCTCTGCCTTCCTGATCTGAACAATTTCAACCTTATCAAATTGATGAAGGCGGTTCAGTCCTCGCACATGTGCACCCCAGCTGCCAGCCTCGCGCCTAAAGCAAGGCGTATATCC
The DNA here is from genome assembly GCA_963813425.1 of uncultured Bacteroidota bacterium. Classification (GTDB taxonomy): domain Bacteria; phylum Bacteroidota; class Bacteroidia; order Cytophagales; family Cyclobacteriaceae; genus Chryseolinea. Next base: position 150,572 of record CAWEZB010000016.1, on the reverse strand, counting down.
AACATTTTTGATTGGAAGGTCATCTTCGGCAACAATCACATCCCGGTACAAATTGGTAATAGGCACTTCAGCAGTTGGAATCAGGTAAAGTCCATCTTCCTGAATAAAATACATTTGGCCTTCTTTATCGGGAAGCTGACCCGTTCCGTAGCCTGATGCTTCATTTACCACGATCGGAGGCTGAATCTCGCGATAGCTCAATTTATCCGCCTCATCTAAAAAAAAATTGATTAATGCGCGTTGAAGTTTTGCGCCCTTCCCTTTATAAACCGGAAAGCCTGCCCCGGCAATTTTATTGCCCAGGTCAAAATCGATGATGTCGTATTTTTTTATTAACTCCCAATGCGGGAGCGCATCAGCAGCGAGCTGAGGGATCTGACCCGTCTCAGAGACCTTGAGATTGTCGTCTGCACCCATTCCGGCAGGCACTTTTTCGTGAGGAACGTTTGGAATTCGATATAAAAGTTCAAGAACCTCCTTCTCCAATACTATCAAGGAAGCTTCGATCGTTTTGGTCATCTCCTTGCCCTCAGCAATTGCTGCCCGCAGGCCATTCGCTTCTGTCGTCTTTTGAGCTTTGAGCAACTCGCCGATCTTCTTTGCATCAGTTTTCGCTTTTGCATTCCGGTCATCCAGCGTTTTCTGTGTCGTTTTTCGCAGGTTATCTTTTTCCAGCAGCTGTGCAACCAGATTTTCTGCTTCTTTGAAATTTCTCTTACGAAGGCCTTCCAGCACCTTGTCGGTTTGTTCACGTATTGCAGCTACCTGTAGCATCACTTTTTGAATTTAAAAGGCCTAAAATTAGTTTTTTTGAAGGTTTTCTGACCTTTAGGAACGAATAAATTATTTTAACGGATTTGATAATAAATGAAATTTGGGCTATACTTGCATGGTCATACGGGCTTTATCCCAAGCCCCTCTGAATATAAATCCGAATTTTATTTTTCGTCTTTTGTTTTCATTTTAGTTGTTCTCATGACTAAATCTCAGCCTAGCTGATCTACCATCAATTATTATTCAACAATACATATCTTTTTTTAATCCAACTTTTTTTAAAACCACATGTACACCATTGACGATCTGAATGTCAGACTTCTTTCTGAACTAAAGGAAATCGCGGAGGATATGGGCGTAAAAAACGCCAAGAAGCTCGCCAAACAAGATCTTATCTACAAAATCCTCGATCAACAAGCCGTTGCCGGAGAATCTTCCGTTAAAGCTGCTGCCGCTCAAACAGAAACAATTTCACCAGAAATGTCCTCAGAACCTGAACGTAAAATGCGACCACGCAGACGTGAAAATGTCGCGCCGACACCGCCACCTCCTCCAAAAACAGAATCCGATTTTTCATCGGATGAGATTTTGGATTCTATTGATATAAATTTTGACAGTACTCCTCCGACATTTAATTCCGAACCAGACGCTGGTATTCCTGCGCCGGTTGAAGAACAGCCTCGCAGGACCGAACCTCGCGAAGATAGATCTCAGCAGTTTCGCCAGGCTATCCGCGAATTTGACGGCGCCATTAGCAATGAAGGTGTTTTGGAGATCATGCAGGATGGCTATGGATTTTTACGGTCATCTGATTACAATTATCTCGCAAGCCCTGATGATATTTATGTGTCCCCGTCACAAATCAAATTATTTGGTTTAAAAACCGGTGATACTGTGAAAGGATTTATCCGGCCTCCAAAAGAAGGTGAAAAATATTTTGCCCTTCTTAAAGTTGAGTCCGTAAACGGAAAAACCACCGAAGAAATTCGTGACCGGGTTGCGTTTGAATATCTGACGCCACTCTTCCCCAATGAAAAACTAAGACTTAGCACTGCTCCCGATAATCTTTCGACCCGCATTCTTGATCTATTCGCTCCGATTGGTAAAGGCCAGCGGGGTATGATCGTAGCTCAGCCAAAGACTGGTAAGACAGTATTGCTAAAGAATATTGCTAACGCCATTGCCGAAAATCATCCGGAAGTTTATTTGATCGTATTGCTGATCGACGAACGTCCGGAAGAAGTTACCGATATGGCCCGAAGCGTGAATGCAGAAGTAGTTGCATCTACTTTTGACGAACAGGCTGAACGCCACGTAAAGGTTGCAAGCATTGTTTTGGAAAAAGCAAAACGAATGGTTGAGTGCGGACACGATGTTGTGATCCTGCTGGATTCATTGACACGGTTAGCACGCGCTTATAACACTGTAGTTCCATCTTCCGGTAAGATACTTTCGGGTGGTGTGGATGCTAATGCATTGCACAAACCAAAACGTTTCTTTGGTGCGGCGCGAAAGATTGAAAATGGTGGTTCGCTAACTATAATTGCCACTGCGTTGATTGACACTGGTTCTAAAATGGACGAAGTTATTTTCGAAGAATTTAAAGGAACGGGTAATATGGAATTGCAGCTCGACCGGAAACTATCTAACCGCCGGGTTTACCCTGCAATGGATGTGCCTGCTTCTGGTACGAGACGAGAGGATTTACTCTTGAAAGAAGAAGAACTTCAACGCGTTTGGATACTACGGAAATTTATGGCAGATATGAACTCCATTGAAGCCATGGAATTCCTTCAAAGCAGAATGAAAGGAACTCGAAACAACGAAGAGTTCTTGATTTCTATGAATGGATAAAAATAATTGTACGGGACGCACAACGCCTGGCGTCCCCACGACCCATTTTTATTTAATAGCTTCCTAAATACTTTCGAAGCGTCCACTCAAATGTGGCGAGCATAACGAGCAGCACGAAAACCCATTTGAGGTTGATGAGTGTGTCATAGCGTTCTTCGGAATGAATTACAGTTTTTGCTTCTGCCTTTTGCAATTCTGTTTTGAGCGCTTCAATATTTGAAGCGTCGTAGAACTTTCCTGCCGTATTTGCCGAGAGTGCCTTCAACAAATCAAAATCTGCTGTCAGATTCTGCAACTCAGTCTGACGCTTTACGACAGCAAATTCGCCTCGCACTTCTTCAGGTCTTTGATCCAAGGTAGTTCTTGCTCTGTACCGGTACACGCCTTCCTTTAATCCGCCAATTTGATAACGGCTATTACCAGGGCTTGTGGTATACGAATAGTTAAGCTTCTTGCCTTGTTCGTTCGTCAGCTCAAGGGTGATCGAATTTCCATAGATGGGTTCGAAAATGGAATTATAAGCCTGGCTTTCAAAAACAACGGACTCGGTATCCGAAAACTCTTGCTGAATCGGATAACTTCTGAATTTGCGTTTGTCGTCGGTGGTGCTGAGGTATTGTATAAGCTTGCCGAACACTTCATCAAAGGCAGCCGTATTTTCGGTACGATCAAATTCGTTCAGCTTCCACCGCCATAATCCTTCCCCCAGCATTATTCCGATTTTTCGATCATCCTGCTGTGTAACGGCCAATAGTGGCTTGTCGGTGGAAACACTTCCGACACGCTGAAATAATAGGGGCGATGCGCCAAGTGACACGCCTACCTTTCCAAAATGCACAGAGACCGGCGGATAATCTAGCAGCATCGTGTTGGCTTCCGGAGATATAATAAAACTTGAAAAGGCCGTATTGACCACGGGTGTCACCTCGTCATAGTCGCGTGGTGTGCCATCAAATTTAACAGGCATATTTTGTTTTTCTATTTGACGCAGATCTGATTGTTGTCCAAGAATGATAAGCAGCGAAGTTTTACTCGCGGCGAATTGCTGAAACAAAGCGCTGGTTCGTCCCCGTAAATCGGGCGACTGATGGAAAATGGCCAAGTCAATTTCATCTGTACGGAACGTGGCCTGCTGCTGATCTTTAACGGATGGCGTGTAAAGTATAAACTCGTAATTCGAATTTTTGTCGATAACCTCGCGAAGCGCTTTTATGTCCGGGTGAGGTGCTGACGCCACCACCAGGATCTTCTTCTTTCCTTCTACTACTTCGACAAAAATGGAAGCCCTGTTATTTTGCGTGTTGTGTTCGCCCGGCTTCACATCCAGTTGGATATCGAGCTTTTGAATTCCTTGCTCGTTGGCCAGCGGTTGAAAATCGAATACCAACAATTGATTGCCTTTGGAATTTTTGGTTTGTTTTTCAATCAATTTACCGCGTTGCAATACAGAGGCAGTAATGGAGGGGTTTTGGAGGTTCTTCACCAACACCTCCACGCGTAAGGGAAATTTATTGCCCTCGTATGCTATTTTATTGTAGGAAACATTTTTAATTGCAACATCGACATGCTGCAACGTATCGCCTATACCCAATGTATAGACCGGGAAATTAAAGGTTGAATAAAGGGGGGAAATGCCCGCATTATAAATCCCATCACTCACCAGCACCACTCCACCCATGCGGCTTCCTTCATAGCGATTAGCGATTCGTTTTAATGCTCCTGTGAGATCCGAGGTTTCAGCGGTAAAGTCGGGCTGAACGATATCCTCGCCGGCAAGGTTGTTAATTTTGACGTCGTATCCCTTTTCGTTTAAAACAGCAGTGACATCTTTCATATTGTTTTCCATCTGAGACAAATAAGTTGAGTCAACCGCTTCACGAACAGACACAGAATTATCATAAAGGACAATGAAAAAAGGTTTCTCAAAAATATTATTGACTTGTTTGACAATGGGTCCCAGCAAAAGAAAAGCAAGCAGAAATGCAAGCAAGGCCCGAACGCCGAAAAGTATTCTATTCCATTTTTTGCTCCATGGATGTTTTCGTTTGTACAACAAAAACGCAAAACCTATCGCCACAAGAATGCAAACGAGGATATATGCCGGCGACGATTCGAAAATTATATTTTGTTGATGCATAATTCTTTCAATAACCGTACTTGTCTTTCCACAATGATCGCAGATACTTTCTTAACTCTTCTTCACGTGCATTGTTGCCCGGCTCATAGAATTTTGTTCCTTTGATTTCATCGGGTAAAAATTCCATGTTTACGAAATTCCCAGTATAACTATGCGCATACTGATAGCCTTTCCCATAATCCAGTTTTTTCATCAGTCTCGTTGGCGCATTTCGAATGGACAACGGCACCGGCAAATCACCTGTCTCCTGAATTTTGCTTAATGCGCTTTCAATGGCCACATAACTGGCATTGCTTTTTGCTGAACTTGCCAGGTAAACCGCACATTGCGCTAAAATAATCCGTGCTTCGGGATATCCAATAACATCAACAGCCTGGAATGTATTTGTAGCCATTACCAATGCGGTAGGGTTTGCGTTGCCGATATCTTCGGATGCGAGAATCACCATCCGCCGGGCAATAAATTTTACATCTTCGCCACCTTCCACCATTCGTGCAAGATAATAGACGGCAGCATTAGGATCACTGCCCCGAATTGATTTAATAAATGCTGAAATGATATCGTAATGCTGCTCACCACTTTTATCATAAATGGCGATGTGCTTTTGGGCAACCTCCATCACCAGCTTGTCTGTAATGACGATATCCCCGGGTAAGGCATCCGTAATCAGTTCAACCAGGTTCAAAAGTTTTCTTCCATCTCCTCCGGAAATATTCAAGCAGGCCTGATGTTCCTGAATGGTAATTTTTCTTTTTTTTAATTCCTCGTCATTTTCCAAAGCCTGCCGCACCAACTCCATCAATTCCTCCTCGCCAAGGGCTTTTAGAATATAAACCTGACAGCGGGAAAGCAACGCAGAATTCACTTCAAACGACGGATTTTCAGTCGTAGCTCCGATCAAGCGTAATGATACCTTTTTCGACGGCGCCCAGTAATGCATCCTGCTGCCCCTTATTGAATCGATGAATTTCATCGATAAATAAAATCGAACGGGGCGATGTTTTTGCTTTTTCAATTACTTCCCGAACATCTTTTACACCGGCACTAATAGCACTTAGCGTATAAAAAGGTTTCTTAACTTCATTGGCAATGATATTCGCTATCGTAGTTTTACCGACCCCTGGCGGTCCCCACAAGATCATGGAGGGGATGTTTCCTGAAGCGATTGCCTGACGAATAATTCCTTTCGGGCCTACCAAATGTTCTTGTCCTACCAGATCATCCAGCCGGGAAGGGCGCATACGTGCAGCTAATGGAGCCAAAGAATTATCTAGCATTTCAAATCAACATTAATGTTACCATCGCATTGATGGACACCCCTATTAAAACCAAGAACGAAAATATGACCGAGAAGATTACAAATTTTAAAACAGTTTTTGGCCAGCTCTGATTGTACATTCTCTTCATGGCGAAAAGGAAATATAAGAAAATCCAAAACTCAATAAGCGTGCTTATGAAACCCACGCCGGGAATCAAATCGATAAGCATCACGAAAGAGGCAGCTAAATAAAAAAAATTGTAATAACAGATGGACAAAACAAGATGCTCGGAGTAATAATAATTCCTGCGGACATAAAGCAGTTTTAACAGCAGCGCAAAAAATGGAAGAAGGAAAAAAAGCGTTTGAGAAAAATGATCCATAAATGCCTGCTTGAAATCTGATGCAAACTCTTCTCCTTTGTCTCGATATTTTTGGTTGAGCTGGATGTTTCGGTATTGAAGTCTTCGCTCAATCCAACCATCCCGGTCGCTTTCAGGTTTAGCTCGCTCCGACGAATCATATGCTTCAATCGACTTGTAATCCGTGGTAGACAACTGGAATCCCTTGGAATTGTTACCATCTGTAAATTGTTTTAGGAACTTGCTGGACTTCAACGAATCCAGTAACACTGAGTCGGCTACGGAGCTATAGATCGAGTCTAAGCCTGCCTCTTGCAGTTCTTCTCTGAGATCTTTCAGGTCTTCCTTCGGAGTGGTTACATTGAAATTTGTATTAGAGTCTTCGTCATCCGGCAAAGAAAAAAACAGCAGGAAGAAAATAAAGCTTATGAAAACGTACATCCTGGCAGGATGAAAATATCGTTCACGTTTGCCGTCATTGTATTCGGTCGCGAGGAATCCTGGCTTAAAAAGAAGATATCTGCAGGTCTTGAAAAATTTTGACTCGTATCCCGAAAATGAAGAAATAAAATTAAACGCCAATTCCCCCAGCGATTGCCGGTTGGGTATATCTTTCTGCCCACAATGAGGACAATAAACATCCGTCAATGGCGTACCACAATTGAGACATTGACGCTTCTTATCGTTTGGTTCTACTTTGGCTCCATGCTCCGCATTCACCATTCCTTCCGCTGCCGCCAGAAATTCGTCGAGATCTGCCATCGATATTTTAGAATTAGAAAATCGATAATTGTAAACAGTACCGCCTACGCCTACTTTCCTATTTTTTCAAATGAGGTTACAATTCCTTTGATAAGGGACGAACTGAATCCTTGATGCTCCATTTCGTTCAATCCGGCAATAGTACATCCTTTTGGCGTTGTTACTTTATCAATTTCTTCTTCAGGATGTCGGTTCAGTTTCAAAAGTAACTCCGCTGATCCTTTCACCGTTTGTGCAGCAATTAGACTGGCTGTCTTGGCATCAAAGCCAATTTCAATTCCACCTTGCGTAGCGGCGCGAATAAAACGCAACGCATAGGCAATACCACATGCGCCCAATACCGTCGCAGCGTCCATGAGCTTTTCATCGATCGCAATCGTAATCCCGAGCTGATTAAACAATTCAGTAACATAATTGACCTGCTCGTTTAAAGCCCCCTCTTGGCAAATACACGTCACCGATTCTTGTATAGCAATAGCAGTATTCGGCATGGCCCGGAATACGGGTGCCCCATGCGCGACCATCGCGCTGAGATCTTTTAAACTTACACCTGTAACGACACTGATTACGATGTGCTTTGATCTATCGAAGTTATCACGCAGGCCTTCCAGGACCTCCTTTACATTGTACGGCTTTAAGGCAACAATGATGACATCACTTTTTTGTATTGCTGCCCGGTTGTCGCTTATAACATTTACGCCAAGCGATTTCAGGTTGCTCAACGCTTCGACATTCCTTCGGGTTATTGTAAGATTGCCGGCAGTAATAAACTTGCTCTTAAGCAATCCTTCTGCTATTGCTGATCCTAAGTTTCCTCCACCTATTATCGCGATCTTTGAATGCTTCATGACTTGTTTTGTGGTTAATCCCGCTTGCAACTTGTATTGCAATTTACGAAGGTGTGAAAATTAAATTACTTTAACTTGCTGTCGTAACAAAGCTTACTTAATTTTTGATTTATGGATTTTTTATTTGAACCCTGGCCCTGGTATATCGCCGGTCCAATCATAGGTCTTACGGTTCCAACTTTGCTGTTGTTAGGGAATAAAAGGCTAGGGATATCCTCCACGCTTCGCCAACTCTGTGCCGCCTGCTATCCGGCGAACATTCCATTCCTGCAATACGATTGGAAAAAGGACAGTTGGAATCTTTATTTTGTCAGTGGCATCCTTATCGGGGGATTTATTGGTGGTGAACTTTTTGGTAATCCAAATGCAACCGAGCTTTCACAAAAAACCATTCACGATTTACGGTCGCTTGGATTGACAGATTTCAACGGCTTATTACCACGTGAACTTTTCAATTGGAAGAATTTGGTGACCTGGCAGGGATTTTTCCTAATGGTCGCCGGAGGATTCATGATCGGCTTCGGAACAAGGTATGCTCGTGGATGCACCTCGGGCCACGGTATTTTTGGATTGTCTTCCCTACAATGGACTTCGCTGGTTGCAATCATTGCCTTTTTTGCAGGAGGCATCGTATGCAGCTATTTTTTACTTCCGATCATTTTGAAGCCATGAAAAATCTGAAATATTTACTGATGGGGATTGTGTTCGGCCTGGCCCTTACAAAGGGTGAGGCGATCTCCTGGTTTCGCATGCAAGAGATGTTTCACTTTCAAAGTTTCCATATGTTTGGAATTTTTATGACCGCTGTGCCGATAGGAGCACTCTCCATTTTTCTTATACGCAAACTGAATGTGCATGCGTTTAACGGTGAAGCTATAGACATTCCAAAAAAGCCCTACCATCATGGTATTATTATAGGCGGGCTGATCTTTGGATTTGGATGGGCGCTTACGGGCGCGTGCCCTGGACCGCTTTACGCCCAAATCGGGGCGGGCTATGTAGTAACTTTGATTACTTTTCTCGCAGCCATGGTCGGAACCTGGGTATACGCCAAACTCCAGCCCCATCTTCCATAATCCGTTCGGAGATATGTTAGGTTTGTTCCAACTTCTCCTTATGTCATCCGTAGTTATTAGCTTTGCGACCCTTCTATGGAATTACAACTCAATACAAGCTATCGACAGATCTTTGGAATGGCTCTTCCCATTTCACTGGCTTTGCTTGTACCTCAAATTAATTTCATAACAAACAATATCTTTCTTAGCAGTCTGGGAGAAAAGGAGTTAGCCAGCGCTGGTATAACGGGAGTCTATTATCTCATTTTCGCAGTAATCGGAAACGGACTTAACAATGGGCTGCAGGCGCTTATTGCCCGGCGCGCCGGGCAAAATCTGCCTAAAGAAATTGGCAAGCTATTCTTTCACGGCGTTTGGGTAGCATTGGGTATCGCAGCCCTCGGCATTGCCATTACTTATGCCTTCGCTCCTGCCATCATGCGAGCTGTCATCCACGATAGCTACATCGCTGATCAGGTAATAGATTTCCTTTTGATCCGCATCTGGGGGCTTCCCCTCCTTTACCTCTACGTAATGCGCAATGCATTTCTGGTGGGCACTAATCAAACCAGATTCCTGGTATGGGGTACGTTATCAGAGGCGTTGGTAAACATCTTTCTTGACTATGGTTTGATCTATGGCCATTTTGGTCTACCCGAAATTGGATTCAATGGCGCAGCCTACGCCTCCATTGTAGCCGAAGGAACAGGATTGCTGGTGATTTTTTTTGTTATCCGCACAATAGGGTTGCACAAAACGTTCGGCCTCTTCGAACACATCACGTTTGATTTTCCCATGGTCAAATTGATATTGGTGCAATCATCTCCACTGATTTTGCAATACGCTATCAGCATCATTAGCTGGGAGTATTTCTATATTTTGATCGAACACCACGGCGCCAGGGACCTCGCTATTTCAAATACCATGCGAAATATTTTTGGACTATCTGGGATATTCTCCTGGGCCTTTGCTTCGGCTACAAACAGTATGGTAAGCAACATTATTGGTCAGGGAAGAAATGACGAAGTTCTCCCTTTGATCCGGAAAATTATTACTGTTAGTTTCTCCATCGCACTCTTTGTATTTGTTGTTCTCAACATATGGCCGGAATTCTTTTTGTCTTTTTATAGCCAGGGCCCGGAGTTTATAACGCATGGTATACCTGTAATACGTATAGTCTCCGTTGCTTTATTGATGATGTCCGTTGGAACAGTGTGGTTGAATGCCGTAACAGGAACCGGCAACACTATGGTCAACTTACGAATTGAATTTATTACAATTATTATTTATTGCCTGTATACTTATTTGGTGCTGGAACATTGGAATCTGGCCATAACGTGGGGTTGGGGCTCCGAATGGGTCTATTGGATTTCCATGTTCTCGATGGCCTTCGTATATATGAGATCAGATAAATGGAAAGGGAAAAAAATTTAACGACTATTTCCGCTTGTAAAAATAGAGGTACGATTTTTCTTTTTTCTTTTCCTCGCTCAACGTGTAAAATCCACTTCCATCTGTAGCCCATGTAATGGATTCGCCCTGAGGCTCCGCCTCATAGGGGATTTCCATCGGACTTTCCTTAAGCAAATCTGTAATCGATTTTGACGAAGAATTCCAATAATATACTTGATTGTAATTCTTCATTAGAATTTCGTGCCCATTTGCGGAAAAATCACCTCCTACAATTTGCGTGAAAGGTAGTGACATAACCTTTTCAGCAACAACCGTATCTTCCTGCGGATAAGGATACTTCAATTCATACAAACAAACCGGTTCTTCCCTTTTTGACACGACATATAAATTCCTTGTCCGGGGATCCAGGAGTAACGTTTCAGTATCCTTTCTGGCGTCTGATAGTTGAAAGGTAATTCGATCAAAAGATTTAATTGTGATCTTCGTCGACTGGGTATTATTCAATGCGGGCTCTTCAAATCGATAGATGTATTTGTATTGATATTGGGATTCATTGTCACCAATGTCAGCAACATAAACGTAACTTTTAGAAGCGTCGGGACCTGGACCGACCGCGATATCTTCCCAGTCACGGTTTTCAATTCCGGCAAGCGTGCAAGTTAATTTTACATCCAGGTGATCATCCAATAAAAAAATATCCGCACCATTTCCGCTATCGTTATGGGCCCACAGCATTTTCGGATTTTTAACGCTGGCTGCTATTCCAGAAATTTCTTTAAGTTCTTTATTGTTTAACTCGGCTAGTTTTACGCCAGGCAGGAATCCATCAGAACGGTTATTCGATTGTTCTTTAGAAGAACACGCAACCATCAAAATACATATAACAACAACAAAAATTTCTCTCATTTTTGAACTATGGTAAGTAAATATCAAACTTATAAGAAAATTTCTTCCTCGCCCGCTGCGAAAAAAAGCAAATGTCACACAATTGTTCATTAAATCAAGGGGAAATTTTTTGAAACAGTGAACGCATATACGCTTATTTTTACAAGCTTGCTGCATTAAATATTGATGTCATTAAAAGACGCAATCTAAAACGATTGAAAGTTCAATGGAGATAGAAACCACTTCCAATAAAAATGACAGAAGCTGACCCATCAGAAGAACAAGACGATGAATTATTTGAACATCATCGGATAGTTGCGGACCTAAAACAAGGCTTGGTACGCATCGACAAATTTTTGATGGCGAGACTTCCGAATGTAACGCGAACAAAAATTCAAGCGGGAATTCACGAGGGCTTCGTGAAAGTGAATGAGCAAAGTATAAAACCCAATTATAAAATACATCCTAAAGACGTCATAACAGTTCTATTCCCAGAGCCTCCTCGCGATACAGAAGTAGTTCCCGAAAATATACCGCTGAATATCGTATATGAAGACGCTTATCTTATGGTGATCAACAAGCCTGCGGGCATGGTGGTACACCCCGCCTACCAAAACTGGACCGGAACATTGGTCAATGCCCTGACCTATCATTTCCAAAACCTTCCGCAATTACCGGGAAATGACGGACGCCCAGGGCTCGTGCATCGCATCGATAAGGATACATCCGGATTATTGGTGGTGGCCAAAGAAGAATTAACGCTTAACGGATTGGCAAAGCAGTTTTTCGACCATACGATTGAGCGTAAATATTATGCGCTGGTCTGGGGCGTCCCTGACCCTTCCGAGGGTACAATTAACATGAATGTTGGTAGAGGTCTGAAAGACAGGAGAGTCACCACCACTTTTCCAAAGGGTGACATGGGTCGTCACGCAATTACCCATTACAGGGTGCTCCAGGATCTCCGGTATGTTTCACTAATTGAATGTCAGTTGGAAACTGGTCGTACGCACCAAATACGCGCGCACATGAAGCATCTCGGTCATCCGCTTTTCAATGATGCGATGTATGGGGGTGATCGGGTGTTGAAGGGGACCGTGTTTTCAAAGTACAAACAATTTGTTGAAAACTGTTTTACAATCATACCAAGGCAGGCGCTTCATGCCAAGAGCCTTGGGTTTGTGCATCCTAAAACGAAAGAAGTATTGCGATTTGATTCAGAACTACCCAACGACTTCAAAGAAGTCATCGAAAAATGGGAAAACTATGTAAAATACAACTGAGAGGCCTAGGATAATTTAGAGTGTAAAAGATTGCTTCGATGCGTGGTTACGCATCTGCAAAAATTAATGAAGAGGATTCTGACCTAAAAAAATGGCCGCAGCTTGCGGTCATTCCCAAGGGCAAGTCGAATCTCCTTCAAGGCTTCACGTTTCAATCTTTGGTGAGCCGATTCGTCTTTCCGATTGTGTACGAGTGTTCTAATGTACTCTAACACTTTTTCAGTCTGACCGTGGTCCAGGGAATCCAGTGATTCCAGGATCTGATTTTTTTGATGAAAAGAAGTCATAGCAAAATTAGTGGTTGTTGCTAATACAAATAACGCAAATAAGCCTTCTGTGTTTCAAGTCCTTAGAAGCTATTCATGGTAATACAACACTGCCGTAATATTTGTATCTAAAATCTCTCGAAAACAGAAAATATTGACCGGGTTGCTCACCTTATTTCTTAATCTGGTCAATGCAGGATTGAAAAGAAGAATCGTGTTCTTATCTTTCAATCTCTATAATTCAAACGTATGCTTCGCACAATAATTAGAAACATGGGCTGGTGTTGTTCACTTTTGCTCATACTCTCCTGTAGTAAACCTAGTGCCCCTGCTGAACATTCTCCCGAGGGGTCATTGAAAGATCTTAAAGTTCATGAAGGCTTAGAAGTAACTCTTTTTGCTTCCGAGCCGATGTTCTCCAATCCTACGAACATCGCTGTCGATGAACGTGGACGTGTCTGGGTATGCGAGGCCTACAACTACCGGAATCAATACAATCCTAAGAATCCGGTTAAGAAAGAAGGCGATAGAATAATGATTCTCGAAGATACAGACGGAGACGGCAAGGCCGATAAGAGTAAGGTATTCTATCAGGGTACCGACGTGAATTCCGCGTTAGGAATTTCATTGGTGGGGAACAAGGTTATTGTTTCGTGTAGTCCCAACGTTTTTGTTTTTACAGATGAAAATGGAGATGATGTTCCTGATAAAAAAGAGGTATTCTTTCAGGGGATACAAGGACTACAACACGATCATGGAATGCACACATTTGTCTTTGGACCCGATGGACGACTGTATTTTAATTTCGGTAACGAAGGCAAATCACTTCTAAACGCGGCCGGTGACACGGTGATAGATGTTCACAATCACAAAGTTGTTACCAACGGGAAACCCTTCCGGCAAGGCTTGGTACTGCGTTGTGATGTTGATGGAAAAAATGTTGAAGTCCTGGGCAATAATTTCAGAAACAACTACGAAGTGGCTGTCGATCCTTATGGAACTCTGTGGCAATCGGACAATGACGATGATGGGAATAAAGGCACGCGGATAAATTACGTAATGGAGTTTGGCAATTATGGCTATCAGGACGAAATGACGGGAGCAGGATGGCGCGCCAGACGCACGAATATCGAGAAAGAAATTCCGCTGCGACATTGGCATTTGAACGATCCTGGGGTTGTTCCCAATGTTTTACAAACAGGAGGAGGTTCTCCCTCGGGGTTAACCGTTTACGAAGGTGGGTTGCTTCCATCGAAATTTTATGGCCAGATGATTCATGCCGAGCCAGGAAATAATGTGGTGAGGTCCTACCCCGTAGAAAAGGAGGGCGCCGGCTATAAAGCGACGATCGTCAATATTTTAGAAGCGCAACAAGATCAGTGGTTCCGTCCTATCGATGTTGCCGTGGCTCCGGACGGATCATTGTTCGTTGCTGACTGGTACGATCCTGGTGTTGGGGGACACCAGGTAGGCGACGTAGACAGGGGAAGAATTTATCGCATTGCGCCTCCTAAAACGAGATATGAGATCACTAAGGTCGATGTCAACTCAGCAGAAGGAGCAGCTAATGCTTTACTCAGCCCAAACCATTCTGTTCGCATTATGGGGTGGACTGCATTGGCATCCATGGGTGATCAGGCCGAAGACGCATTGAAAAAAGTGTGGGGCTCAACCAATCCGAGACATCGTGCGCAAGCATTTTGGTTATTGACAAAGCTCCCCGGCAAAAGCGATGAATACCTAGCCCAGGCGTTATCCGACAAGGATGCTGACATTCGCATTGCTGGGATTCGTGCCGCACGATTTTTAAGGAAGGATATGATTCCGATAGTAGACAAACTTATTGAAGACTCTTCACCACAGGTTCGCCGCGAACTAGCCATTGCACTTCGTGGTAATTCTTCGAAAGAAGCAGCACAGCTATGGACTCGATTAGCGCAACAATACGATGGAAAAGATCGCTGGTATTTAGAGGCGTTAGGGATCAGTGCGGCTGGAAATTGGGATTTGTATTTTAATACATGGAAGAGCGCTGTCGGTGAGCGCTGGAAAACGCCAGCCAATATCGACATCGTGTGGCGGAGCCGGAGCAAGTCAGCGCTACCGTTGCTAGCGCAGATGATCAAGACTTCAGATGAACCGGCGATGCTTAGATATTACCGCGCGTTTGATTTTCAAACCGATCCATCGAAGCAGGCGATACTGGCTGGACTCGTTGAACAGACGACAGGCGATAAAGTATTGTACGCTTTAAAGCACATGGAGCCCGCCAAATTAAAAATGACAACGCCAGTAAAAACAGCGCTTAATAAAGTACTCGCAGAGCAACAGGGAAAAGTCGCTTTCGTCGAACTGGTCACTTCCTTCAATCTTCAGGATCGGGCAAAAGATTTACTACAACTAGCACTTCAATTTCCGGATAGTACTGTCGGTAAAGAGTCAGCAAAAACGTTGCTGGATTGGAACAAAATGGACTTGATTGAATCCGCGTTGAATTCATCTAACAAAGATGAGGCGCAGGCGATGATCAAGACGCTTTGGCCTCAGATGTACAATGTAAAAACGATAGGCATCATGGAAGGCGTTATGATGGATACCACGAAAAATATTGAGCTGCGGAAACTTGCCGTTAAAACTTTTGGCGGCCCCTGGCAAGCGGAAGATCGACTGCTTCTCCTTGCAAAGGAAAACAAGATCCCTGCCGAACTCCACACCGCTGCCGGAGGTGTCTTTCAAACGGCCTGGCGGGCATTATTACGCGAGGAGGCTGCGAACTATTTGAAGCTACCCGGAAGCAAAGAAGGCTCCTCCCTTCCACCCGTTTCTGTAATGGCAAACAAGACCGGAGACGTAGTAAAAGGCAAAGCAGTATTTCAATCACTTTGCAGCAATTGTCATCAGGTAAATAGTGAGGGCGTTAACTTTGGGCCAGCGTTAAGTGAAA
Source organism: uncultured Bacteroidota bacterium (assembly GCA_963813425.1). Classification (GTDB taxonomy): domain Bacteria; phylum Bacteroidota; class Bacteroidia; order Cytophagales; family Cyclobacteriaceae; genus Chryseolinea. The sequence continues at coordinate 134,731 of CAWEZB010000016.1, read as the reverse complement.
TTGGCTCCAAACTCTCGAAGGAAGCGTTGTACACATCAATACTTTTTCCGGATCAGGGGATCAGCTTTGGATTTGAAGGCTACCGTATCCAACTCAACGATGGTTCGACTGCCGTTGGAAAAATTGTTTCGGAAACGGCTGATAAAATTGACATTCAATACATGAGCAATCAACAATCTATTGCCAAGGACAAGGTGACCTCCCGTGTCAAATTAGAAAGCTCTTTGATGCCTTCCAACCTTCAGTCGTCTATGACCGAACAGGACTTGATTGACCTCGTATCGTATTTGGAATCCTTAAGGAAAAACGAAAGTATTTCTAAAAATTAGTAAACCATAAAAATCATCAGGCCACCTTTGCGGGTGGCCTGATAGTATTTAGTTCTTCTTCTTTAGAAAATTCTGAATCTTCTTCTTGGCTTCATCCTCTACCTGTTTTTCGACATCTTCCGACGCCGTTTTATTTGCCGTTGCTGTGGTGTCTGCAGGTGCTGCTTTCGTTGAATCTTTACTGCTGCTTCCCAAAATGTCTTTCACAACTTTCTCCGCGTCCGTTCCTTTGACGGCTTTTTCCAAGGCCTTTGTTCCTTCTTCTTTTGCAACCTCAACGGCGGCTTCCTTAGCTTGCTCTTTTTGATCCTCCATCTGCAGTTTCGGCGACGGGTTGGTTACTGTTCCACCCAACGCTACCGTAACAGGAATCGTACCATTTGGGTCCGTCTTCGCGCCGGTCTTCGAGGCGATAAACTTGTTATATTCAGCTCCCAGCTTTCCTGCCGGCACGTCCATCTTCAAAGTATAGTCGATGGATTGATCCAGTCCCGTGCTGCCGGCTACAGTCGTCTTATAATCTCCAAATTTCACATCAAAAGGCTTTACACCAAACCTACCGTTGCTCAGGGAAGCCGACATTAATACATCTTTGAGCGTAACCTCATTCGTATCGTCCAAATTTGTGATTGATGTTATACTCGAGACTATTTTAGACTCTTTAAGCGCAGCTTGAGCAATTTTAATGAGACCGCTACCGTTCACGGTAGTTAAGTTTGGTTCCATGTTAGATAGAAGCTCACCGCTTAATTTAAAATCAGTTGAAAAATTCCCAGTGATAAGTCCGGCAATTGGAGCATACGTCTTAACTAACGTTGATGTATTTGCTGCCTGACGGATAGAGATATTTTCCATTTTCAACGCAAAGTCGTATTTAGGATGAGCTAAATTTTTAGTATTGTACGTGCCGTTTACAACGATAGATCCGCCCAGCATATTGAAACGAAGGCCTCTCAAATCAGCAACACCATCTTTAATAACAACATCCCCGGTGGCATTCGTCATTGTAAAGTCCATCATTTTGGCTGTCTTGATCGACGAATTCAAAACAAAATCAATGTTCTTCGGAACAGCAATAACACCATAGGAGGAAGTATCACCGGTCGCAGCCTCTCCATTGTCACTCATGAATTGATTGAGATCCATAAGGTTTGAATTGAAATTGACATTGCCTTTGATGACATCATTATCGCCAAATACATAGCCCAGGTAATTCAACACAGAGCCATTAACACTAAAATCACTTCGACCGATTTTTCCATCTAACTTTTGTAAATTGATTTTCTTCGGATCGAATACCATTGACGCTTGAGAAAGTGTAACCGCGTAAGGCAAATCCTTGGACGTATATTTAAAGTCCGATAGCGATGCAGTTCCGCTCGTAGGAAGTCGATCGTATTTTTCAGCCTTCAAGTCAGAATATTTCCCTTTAGTTTGAATATCGGCTTTTACTTTTCCGGCAAGGGTCATTCCTTCCAATGCAAATACCTTGGAGATTTTTTCGAGATCCACGCCGCCGTTCACTTTCAGGTCCCAGGTATAATCATTCAAATTTTGTAACAAGAGATCAGCCTTGATTTTTTCGCCATCCATAACCATCGACAAATCATTTACGTCGATTACAGTGGCTTCCATTTTTCCAGTCGCATTTTTAACGGTCGAGTTGAAATGCAAGTCTTGAATCGGCAATGGAAACTCTTTCGATTTAACATATCCATTCGCTAATGACATCGAGGCGTCGATCGCGGGTATTACTTTTTTCAAACTATCGTATACACCTTTTGCTGTTAGGTTGATGGCATAGTTTCCTTTCATTTCTAAACCTTCAAGCGGAAACATTTTACTTAACTCTCCAAGGTTTAGTTTTGCAGCGACTGTTGCATCTAAGTTCGTAGGATACATCTTGGTTATAAGCGCACGGGCATCCACTGGGCTACCGCCGAAATCAAGGTGGAGTTTTTTCAAGTCGATCACGGTGTTATCAATTACACCATCCTTATTGTCTATTAATAGGTCAACATTGATATTGTTAACGGCCGTAGGCAAATCGGGATATTTAAACATCGCATCCTTCACAACCAAATTCAAATTGAATGCCGGCATTTGTTTTTCGCTGTATTTACCCTTTGCAAAACCACTGAATGCCAGGTCACCTTTTGTATCGATGCTGTTAAAATTTCCTCCATACATTCCGGGAACCAGGGACAGCAAACTCTTAAATGAGTTATCGGGGCTCTTGAAAGAAAGATCCATATCAAAATCATTTTCATTCATCTTAAGCCAGCCTTCAATACTCATGGCGAAGTCATTGATCTTGATCGCATTTTCCTTTAGCGTATATTTTGAATAGTCCTCGCTAATCGAAATAGTAGCATCTATTGTGGCAGTTTTGTCCGTTAAATATTCTACCCCGTCAAATGAAGTTGTCACGGTGTCGGCAACGGTATGGGTTGCGAGATCAAAAACATCCTGGGTAAAATCTCCGCTACCTGTGTGATTCAGCCCTTTAATAGAAAGCAGGTAAGGGAGTGTGCGGTCATCATAAGTAACATCTCCGTCAATAATTTCCCAATGATCTATACCAAAGGAAAAATCCTCAGACCCCTCCGGGGTTTTCGTGGTATCCGATGAAGGGATAGCGATATCATAGTTTGCCTTTCCATCTTCATTCACTTTTATATTGATCACGGGACGAACCAATGAAATGCCTTTCACACGTAGCTGATCACCAAAGAGGATGTCCTTCAGGTTTACTTCTACTTCAAACTCTTCGGTTGCAAAAAGAATTTGTCCGTCAAAAGGCGCCCGATTCAGCACACCGAGGTCCTTTAACTCAGCAGTTATATTTGGAAAGTGTGTAAAAAATGACACATTGAAATTATCGGCATCAAAAACCACATCTGCATTTACCGATTTGGCAATTTCCTTGTCTATCGCAGCTTTAATATCATCCTTAAAAACGATGGGTAATATAAAAGCAGCGGCTAAAATCACGACGAATAATCCGGCAATTATTAGCAATATCCATTTCACAGGCTTTTTCATATGGGCTTTTTAGTACTAACATTTAGAACTCCAAAGTTACTAAACACAACAAAAAATTAACCAAATCGGCCGGTAGGTTAAATTCGCTACATACCGTTTAAAGAGTATTTAAGGGGATATCAGGATGTCGGGCGACTTTATGACTAGAAAAGCCGTAAAAACCATTCCATGATTTTTTTTGATCGTGCTGTGTAAGGAGGATAGAAGGCCTTTACCGTGGTGAGGCCTCTTCGTTGCCTTAATACCGGTTTTTCATTCGAGAATGCAAGAAAACCGTAGTATCCATGTGATTTGCCGATACCACTATTGTTTACGCCCCCAAATGGAAGATTGTGGTGTAAAAAATGTATACCACTATCGTTGATACAAACTCCTCCCGCGCTCGTTTCGCGTAAAATTCTCTCCTGTTCTTTTTTACTTCCCGAAAAAACGTAAAGAGCAAGTGGTTTGGGTCTCTCATTAACAAACGCGATCGCTTCATCCAATTTGTTAAATGTTATTATGGGTAAAATCGGCCCGAAAATTTCTTCTCGCATGATTCGCGAAGAAGGAGGAACTTGTGCTAGAATCGTAGGATGTATGAATCGAGTAGCTCGATCGATTTCCCCTCCAAAAATAACCTGGGCTCCCTGCTCCAACGTTTCTCCAAGCAGCGTGCTCAGTCTTACAAAATGTTTGTCGTTTATTATCCGGCAGTAATGCTCAGACTTTGCAAATGACAAATTATTTTCAGTAAACAATTTTTTTATTTGTTCAATCAACAGGGTCGTAAATTGATCGGCAATCTTCTCCTCGACCAACACATAATCCGGCGCGACGCAGGTCTGACCATTGTTAACAAATTTCGCCACAGCAGTTCTTTGTGCGGCATCTTTTAAAAATGCGCTGTCTGTTATGATCGAAGGTGATTTTCCACCTAACTCCAGCGTCACGGAGGTTAAGTTTTCTGCTGCAGCTTTCATCACTATCTTTCCAACGGATGGGCTACCCGTGAAGAAAATATGATCGAACGGAAGTTGGAGTAGTTTCTGTGATACTTCTGCATCTCCTTCAAAAATAGAAACCACCGAAGCGTCAAACACCTCTTCCACCATTCGCTTCAGCACAGAAGAAACATGCGGCGTAAATTCGGATGGTTTTAATATTACCGAATTACCGGCGGCAAGTGCAGAAACTAAAGGTCCCGCGCATAATGAAAAAGGATAATTCCAGGGTGAAAGAATCAGGCAGACTCCCCGGGGCTCATACTGGATAAAGGACTTCGTTCCCAGCATTGTAATAGGGGCATCTATTTTTTTCGGCGAAGCCCATAGTTCAAGATTGGAGATTGCCGTTTTTATTTCAGACAACACGTGGAAAATTTCGATCCCATCCACTTCAACTGGGTGCTTCTTAAAATCGGCATACATGGCTTCATGTACCAGAGAACGGTTTCCATGGATCCAATTCCGTAATTTTTTTAGCCGTTGTATACGGTTTCCCGTCGATTCAGTCCTCAACTCCTGGATCTTGTTTTGTTGCTTACGGAAAACCTTCGTCAATTCAGTTTCCAATGGAGAATCAACAAGACTTTGCATGGTCAAAAGATAGCTGAATCCAGCGACTTTAAGGCAAATATTACGTCTATGTTACCAAACCATTGAAATGTGTTACCCGTTTGTTAACTTTAGTAACACAAATTTAACATTGAGGTAACATGAGGTTGGCCGGGTTTATATTAGTGATGATACCATTCTTCGTCTCTGGACAAGCGTGGAACGTCACTGGATCTGGCAAAACCCTGGATCAATACATGCGGGATTTTGCTGCTGTTGATGGCAGCGCCATCCAAACTCAGGAATTTTCAAAGTTTATTGAACGCCTCGATCAAAAAGGGGAAGCAAAAAATACCATTAAATTTTGCAGAACCCTCTTTTACAAGACCAGACAAGAATTTCTCCGCGACTACACGCAATACGCTTCCTTTGGAGAGACCTTAAGCAAGGGCAAGTATAATTGCCTGACCGGGACGGCACTCTATGCAATGCTCTTGGAACATTTCAATTTTGAATACACCATCATAGAAACGAACTATCATATTTTTTTACTCGCCACGACGGACGAAGGGGAGGCATTGTTCGAGGCTACAGATCCACTTCATGGCTTTGTAACGAATCGCCAAGAAATTGAAAAAAGAATAGAGCAGTATAAGCAGAACATTATTCAACCTACAGCCGGTGGCAAGAAAAAATACTATGAGTACAATGTTAATTTATATCAGCAGGTAAGCATTCATCAAATGAGTGGCTTGTTGCATTATAATTTCTCCATCGAAGCTTACAATCAACAAAATTTTCAAGAGGCGATCCACCATTTGGACAAGGCGCTCGATCTATACAGCTCACCCCGTATTACGGAGTTTTCAGCCATCCTTTTATTGTCAGTCCTCGAAAGCAAGCTGGACGAATCGGTGAAGGAAGGATATCTAAAGCGCATCCAGGCAATTCGGAAGAAGCAACTTCCAGTAATGGCAAGCCGGAGTCAGTCGAATTAATTTTCCAATATTCTAAGCTCAACTCTTCTGTTTAGCCTATGGGCTTCGGGCGTATTATCTCGAGAGAGAGGCATGGTTCCGCCGAACGCTTTGGTTTTGATTCTGTTTCTCGCAACGCCTTTTGAACTTATGTACCGGCGAACCGATTCAACACGTTCCTGGGAAAGTTTAAGATTATCTTTCTCATCCCCCTGATAGTCGGTATGGCCTTCCAATTGTATAACCATTGTGGGGTTTTCCTGCATCATATCCACCACCACATCGAGTTCCGAATAAGATTCTTCGTTGATCTTCGATTTCCCGACAGGAAAAATTACATTATCAAGTCGCATGACATGGCCGACTTCGTGCTTTTTAATCTCTCCTACTGCCAACTCAATATCCTTAATTACTTTTCGATTTTCGTTTGCCTCAGCCGGGTCAATCATATATTTGGCAGTATTGTATCCCGGAGCTTCTACGATGATCGAATACTTCTCGTTGTCGAACAACGGGAAAGAATACGTGCTGTTGTTTAGCGTTCCGATCTTGTTACCATAAGGTAAGCTTTGATAGGTGACGCGGGCAGAGACTGGCTCCTTCGTCGCAGCATTAAGAATTTTTCCTTCTGCATAAATTAGGCTATCTGCCGTCTGGCAATAGGTTGTCGCTGCAATGAGAAGAAATAGACATAAAAGTTTAAAAAATTTTCTACTCATAGGGTTAGTAGTTGCAATTATAGTTTTAGAATCAGGAACTCAACCCGTCGATTCTTGCTCCTGCCTTCCTTTGTGTCGTTTGTATCTGTAGGTTTAGTTTCGCCAAAAAATTGAACAGTCAATCGTTCTTTAGGTATCCCGCCGCGAACCAGATAAGCTACCACAGTTTTTGCCCGCCTTTCTGACAACGACATGTTGTAAGCGTCAGGGCCCATATTGTCTGTATGTCCTGAAATTTCGACTTCCATCGTTGATTTATCTTTCAGCATCGTTATTAGTCGATCTAACTCGGGTCCGGATTCCGGTTTTAGCGTTGCCTTGTCGAAATCAAAGAAAATATTATTAAGGACTATAGCAACGTTAGGGCCGATGGTAGCAACTCCAATAGGTTGAAGGTTAAAATCTTTTTTATCGATCACTTGATCGGATTTAATATTTCGTAAATCAACGTTTTGGCTTTCGGAAATTTTTCCCTCTGCTTCTGCCGTCAAGCCATAGAGTTGACCAGTCGGCAACCTAATTTCATACTCCCCATTCTCAGGGTCCGTTTGAGAAATCCCGGTATCTTTTCCATCAGGCAAGCGTTCGTAAACAATTTTTGCGGCCACTGGCTTGCCGGTTGTTTTATCAATAACTTTTCCTTTTATGGTCACCCAGCTTTCAGGGGATTTCACGATCGGCAACTTCACGCGGAAAATATCGGCGTTAGTTTCACTCACGCCACGAGAGTAGTAGGCAAATTCGCTGGCTGCCGGAATATTAAAGAACAGATCTTCCAGGGGTGAGTTGATTTCCGGACCAAGATTTTCTGGCTCTGACCAATTTGTCCAAGTATCATCCAATCTTCTGGTAACATAAACATCATTTCCACCATACCCGCTAAATCCGGTGGACGAAAAGTAGAGCGTTTTATCATCTGAGGCCAAGAATGGTGCCGACTCTTCGCCAGCGGTATTGATAACATCCCCTAGATTCAACGGCTGTGACCATGAACTATCCGTGTTCATAAAAGTCACATAAAGGTCACGGTCACCTTGCGTGTCCTCGCGTTCTATTGACATCAACAAGGTCTTACGATTATCAGCAAGAAAGTAATTCGCCTTTTCTGCAAAGTTATAATCATTGATGATATTAAGTGCCACAGGCTTGCTCCAGGTTCCACCCACGTTCGTACTAATTGAAACGCCGGCAAGCATCTTGCCGTTGTCCAGGTACTTGTTGCCAAGCAAAACCATGAGGGCCGACTTTCCATCCGGAGTCACTGCTTTAATTGTGTTGACGAAGTTGGGACCAGCATTATTGAGCACGCCCAGATTTTGGGCGAGCTGCCAACGTCCGGCAGAATCAAGTTCGGAGTACCATATATCTTCCTTGTCCTCCACACCTCCAATGTTTTGCGGGTGATTTTGCCTGCTAAAATAAAGTGTCTTTCCATCTGGGGAAAGCAGTGGGTTTAACTCTTTGTATTCGGTGTTAATATTTTTGTCGAGCACCTCGATGAGGATTCCCGATGCTAATAACTGCATGGTCGGTATATCCGCGATGATGGGATAGTTCGAATCAGAAATTGCAACTGCATCGATACTGTAATAATCAGGCACGGCGCCTCCATCGAATTCGATTTTTATCGCAGCAACTTTGTAGGGCGTTGTCTCCATAAAAATATTCAACATTCGCCCCTTCAACGGTATCGCCATTGGATTAAGCGTGTTGATTAAATATTCCTTACCTGCTTCATCATAGGCGAACACGCGATAAATGGCGCTTGGGTTGTGGGATTCTGCGATAGCAATCTGACGAATGCTTATCGGGTTGTCATACCCTAACTTCAAAAATTCCTTTCGGTTTGGTCGGTCAGGCGCCCAAGCATTGGGACTTTGCCCTCCGGCAGGCAGGACATTTGGTTTTCCCAATGCCTGCTTCGCTGAATACTGTATTGGAGTTAGTTCGGAAGAAAATTCGACAACCTTTGATGCCCACTGCACTATTTGAGCTGTTGATGAAAAAGATATAGAAGCCAAAAAAATCAGGGGCAATAACCACTTCATTCGCGCTAAGTTAGTTTCATAGTTTAAAACTAGTTAAAAAATTCAAAATTAGTCCAAAAGAGAACGTCAAATGAAATAAAAGTGGCTGAAGTAAATGGTATGCGGGTGAAAACGATGCCGAAAAATTCGAAAATGTTACTCGAGCGAGTGTTTGTTGAACAACAAAAATCCGATGTGCAGCAAGGCGCCTAACTGATTCCGGTCATCATCGTAATAGTTCATGCTCAGACTGACTGGACCTATCGGAGAATGATAGACAACACCAGCGGTTCCACAAAAAAATACCGATTTAATGTTATCGTTTGAATAAGCCTCCTGATCTTCATTAGGTCGAATGTATTCAAAGGGTTTGAAAAGATATCCCTCCAATCGGAAGTCAACTTTGTTATGAATTTTAAAGACGTTCCTGATCCCTGCCCCAATGTAATTGGAGGACCTGAAATTTTCGAGAATCAATGTTCGACTGTCTTGCAAAGGAAAAAATCCCGGCGTGTTAATAATCGTTCCAAAATAATTTTGGAAGAAAGGCTGATCTGAAAAGACGGCCTCAAAAAAATAGCCCGGTCTGAACCAACTTGATCCAAAGTATTGTTCGGCGCTGACCTTCAATCTCCACCACTGATAATCTGTTACCGTGTAATCAGGAACTACCGAAGTACTTCCAGGTGTAAAATATTCGGTGACATTAAAATAATCAGCCGCAATACTAAATGCCTGTCCGGCGGATGCATACTGTTTTCGATTCAACGTGTTAGACGACAAACTCAATCCGGTCTTGTATCCCCTTAATTCAAGAACGTCCAGCTTATCGGTACTGGTAAATATCTCTCCATTTATGTAACGATCATTGTTACTAAAAGCTTCAAAGGTTGCAGTCGCTTTAAATGAATGCTTGAACGGTATACCTGCACGCATTCCTAGTTTGCGATTGATCCTCCGCAGTACGGTCGGCGGATTGCTGACCGAAGCATTTTTCAGCACATCATCATTTTCGAGATAGTCCCAGCTATCAAGCTCCATGTACGGTTCAACGTAAAATTGATAGGGAAAATCTATTCGCACTTTTGCTAACGCCGATTTATAAAAGCTTCCGGTTTGAAAGCCGGCATAGGCATGCGTTAATATTCTGTTAAAATTGAATAAACTAAAGCCCAGGTAGATATTGCTGATATCGCGCGTGGCGATGACACCCCCAAAATCAACTTGGAAATTTTGCTGCGGCCGCCGCGTCAATTCAAAATTGAATTTTCCTTTGGCGGAATCATAGAGAATTCGCGGATAAGCGTTGCTAAAATAATCTTCAGACACGAGTTTGAAGTATCCTTTTTTGATGTCGCCAAAGTAAAGTTGATCTCTTTTCTGACGCGTCTTAAATATTCTTCTGATGTACCCACGCTGCTTGGAGTTAAATTTTTGAAACGTCACCTGATCAAAGATAAAAGGTACACTCTTGTTTGTAAACGCATTTCTCTTCGCCGCGACGTCTTCGCAAACTTTTTGCGTAGCAATTTTTGATTTAATTTCTTCGAGTTGACGAATCGTTTGCACATACCCGCTATCGATCAGACTTTTTGCCCTGCCAAAATCAAACGATGAAAATCCTTTCACATTAGGTTGTATGTAAATTCCATGATCCGTTATCTGAGAGGGGTCGGATTTATCCAACAACAGAAGCAACAACGAACGAGAGATAAGTTTGTCATCGCTGTCGTAGGGATATTCATCATAAACCTTGCTCGAAACATTCACACCCACAATAATGTCTGGTTTAAACTCGCGAACAGCGATGTCCACAGGAAAGTTATTGTAAACTCCGCCATCAAACAGGTACTTTCCATCGACACGAACTGGATTGTAAAAAAAGGGAACCGTTTGCGTCGCACGAAGAGCATCGCTCAGCAAACCTTTGGCAATAACGACTTCCTGTTGTGTAAAAATATCCGCTGCAACGACGCGAAGAGGTACAAACAAACTATCGAAATTGTTGTTCGAAATTGCCGATGCCTGCGCCATTTTTTCAGTGAGCGCAAAATTCAAAGAGACATCGCTCGCAATGCTGGAATTGAATCTGAAATTTAAGGTAGAGTCTAAAGCAAGATTAAGTTTTAAAAACTGTGGTGTCTCGTCGCTTTGGTGATAATAGTAATTGTAACCGGTTTCAGGAAGCCCATTTATCCAGCGAAGAAAATCGGCTGAGAGGACCATTTGTTCAATCTGATCGGGACTCATGCCTGCAGCGTAGCATCCTCCGATAATCCCTCCCATGGAAGTACCTACTATATAATCAATAGGGATTCCATTATCCTCCAACGCTTTCAAAACGCCTACGTGGGCCAGGCCTTTTGCCGCGCCGCCGCTTAAAACCAACCCAACTTTTTGTGCTTGGACTAGCGTGAATGCGAATAAAAAAAATATGAGAAAAATATGCCTCATCAACAAGAAAGAAAGATCACTAAATCTCTAACAAAAAAAGTGAAAGAAAATTACATGATCTTTAACGCAACATTATAATGACGCGATGGGATCCGTTTGGATCGGGAATGGAATAACTTCCAACTTTTTAGTCAGCTCTGTTTTTACACTTTCAAAAGATTCGAGATACTCCTTTTTGACGGGCTGAGATGGAGGTAATTCTACCTTTAATGCATCAACCTGAACGCCGTTCCTCCAGAATCGATAGCAAAGGTGTGGACCAGTTGCTAATCCAGTACTTCCCACAAAGCCGATGGTTTGTCCCTGACGGACGCGTGTTCCGGCACGCACCCCGCTTGCAATTCCCGACATGTGCAGGTACTGCGTGGTGTAGGTTCCATTGTGTCTTATCTTCACATAGTTACCGTTGTTCGATTTGTATTGCGCTTCTTCCACAAGACCATCGCCAACAGCCCGGATAGGGGTTCCCCTTGGAGCAGCGAAATCGGTTCCCAAGTGAGCCTTCCAGCGTTTTTGGACCGGATGGAAGCGGTTCATCGTGTAGCGAGAACTAATACGGGTAAACTCAATAGGATATTTTAACAAAGCCTTCCTCAAACTTTTACCTTCTTCGTCAAAATAATCGATTCCTTGTCCCTGATCGAATGGAAACGCGTAGTACGGATGACCAAAATGTTCAAAATAAATTCCATTGATTTGTTTGATCCCCACTGAAACACCTTCAACCTGCGCTTCCTCGTAAATGAGTTTGAACTTGTCACCTTTTTGTAAACGCTGAAAATCAACCTGCCACCCGAAAATATCCACAAATCGGTTTGTGAGTTCGTGAGAGATACCAAGCTCTTCAATTGTTTCAGAGAGATTTGATTTGATTTCGCCGGCAATGCTTTTCTCCATCACCACTACCTCACGCTGACAAACGTCCACCCACAATGTATCTTCAAAACGAAAAACGATATATTCGATGGGGTTGGGCTCATAAACAAAAGCTTTGGCCGTCTTCAGTGAGTCCTGGCCACATATTAGCGTATATTTTTTATCCGGAGCAATTTTTCGCACATCGAAAACACTGCGGGAAAGCTTTGATACCTGGTGGATGATATTGGCTGGCACATTGTATTCCATCAGGATGTCGCCCAAAACTTCGTTGCGCTTAATTTTATCTTCGATTACGGTATAATTATCAACGACCATTCCATAGAGGACATTCGGTTCCTTAACCTTAAAAGGCTCGCTGGTGACAGAATCTGTTGCGGCTCCAGTGACTAAAGCAGGTGTTTGATAAATTCTGTTCGTCAGTACAACGGCTACGATAAAAATTGAAATGAGTAAAAATCCAAACCAGCGTTTTTGCATACTAAAAAAATCGTTTGTGCCCGGAGGCCGTTAAAAATTAATTATCCAAAGATAAGCCGTAAAAAAAACATGAGGTAAAGGCCCTCACAACGGTTGCATACCAAAAGTGTAATATTTTAAAATGAAATGCAAAAAATAACCTGCTGATTATCAATCCAAAGTCAAGAGCTCTAAAAACCTTTGTTTATGTGGGATCAAAAAGGCGACTCCCAACGGCGAAAATGGTAACCTCGATCCAAAGGAAATACCACCCGTTGCTCGTTCAAACGCTATCAACCAAAGAATTAATGTGCTTAACGACAATTCCAATTATCCAAGGATTTTTTACGACTTATGATGACCGAAGCTGAGCGCGAATTGGTACTCAAGACTTAGATTTTGTTACCCTGTACCTAATCTTTTAAAAATCTCGTTTTACAAACTCGACCCTCAATGGCCGTAGAGTTCGGTATATTTCTCTTTCCCGTTCTCTAAAAATCGTACAAAACCATCGACGTTTTTATCGTAGCCATAGGGCCATGCGAGGACACGTTCGTCTTGCCCGACCAATACATAAAATGGCTGGGCATTGTTATTTAAGTTAGTGATCTGAAGATCAGCGTTTTGCTTGCCAATTGTCTTTTTAACCTTGTTATCGTGTTTTGAAGTGTACCAATCAGTTTCTGGCAACTCGGTCTTATCGTCTACATAGAGTGCTACTACTATAAAATCGTTTTGTAACCTTTTCAAGACTTCTGGATCTGACCATACCACCGCCTCCATTTCGCGACAATTTGTACAACCGTGGCCCGTGAAGTCAATAAACAGCGGCTTCTTTTGCTGACGAGCACAGGCAATTGCCTGCTCATAATCAAAGTATCCATTCAGTTTATGCGGGAGATGCAGCAGGTCCGTGTACTTTGGCCTATCACAGATCTCATTTGGGTTTTCATTTTTCGCTAGCGAGATCAAATCAAAATCATGTGTATGCATTGGAGGCAGATAACCAGCCAATGTTTTGAGCGGAGCTCCCCATAAACCGGGAACCAAGTAAATAACAAATGAAAACGTTAATATGGAAAGGATTAACCTCGGTACTGTCACTTTATCGACAGGACTGTCGTGGGGCATCCTGATCCTTCCTAATAAGTAAATCCCAAGAAAAGAAAAGATCACAATCCAGATTGCAATGTTAACATCACGGTCAAGGATCCCCCAATGATATGTTTGATCGGCAATGCTGAGGAATTTTAAAGCGAGCGCTAACTCAAGTAAACCGAGCACCACTTTTACATTATTCAACCATCCACCCGATTTCGGCAAACTCTTTAGCCACTCGGGAAAAATTGCAAAAAGTGTAAAAGGAATAGCAAACGCCAATGAGTATGCAAACATGCCCAGGATGGGCTTTACTATTTCACCACCAGCCGCGAGCACAAGAACATTCCCCACCAAAGGAAGTGTACAAGAAAATGAAACCAGCACCAGCGTTGCCGACATAAAAAATATTCCCACATAACCTCCCTTTTCGGCAGCCTGATCTGCCTTGTTGACGAGCTTGTGCGGTGCCGTGATCTCGAATAAGCCGAGAAAAGAAAGCGCAAAAATGATGAAGATGACAAAGATGAAAAGATTCGGCAGCCAGTGCGTTGCCAGGGCATTCAACCCTTCAGCGCCAAATAGCAGGGCGAAGGCAGTTCCTATGATTGTATAAATAACAATAATAGAAATCCCAAAGACAATACCCATCCTTATTCCCCTGGCTTTGCTTTGGTCGTCTTTCAGAAAAAATGTAACCGTCATTGGAATCATCGGAAACACACAGGGTGTGATGAGAGAAGTAATCCCCAATATAAAAGCAACGATCATGTAAGCCCATAGAGACTCGTTCTGACTGTCGACCTCAGAATTTTCCAATATTGATTTGTCTAGAATGGGTCCTTTGATATCCGTCATAATAGGACTAACGGGAGCTTCCAACTTTACAGTATCAGCTATCGGAGGTTGAACTACAGGAGTATCGTCTCGTTTCTTATCTACTTTTGGTGCCTGAATATTCTCACTAGCCTTACCGGTGACGTTAATCTTATTAAATGACAGGTCACCTGAAAACAAGACGCACTTTCCTTCAACCTCAGAGCAGACCTGGCCTTCATAAGAACCCACTAAGGTCAGATCCGGCGAGAGCACCTTTATCTTTTGCCTGAACTCCCCGGCGTTTATAAATATCCTGACATCACAGTCAAAAATTTTATCGTGTTTTGCCTGATCATTTATGGCAATGAGGTTACCCACCAATGCAAAACTGGAATGTTTCTCCAACGTAACAGCCATTGGGATAGGGCCACAATCTTCATCGAATCCAACGGAGTAGATATACCAGTCCTTATCAACCGAGGCTTTAAAAACCAGCTCAACTTCGTCGCCAACTTTTAAATTTTTTGTCGGGGTCTCTGCAATCAATCTGGCAGGTTGAAGAATTTGAGCAGACGCTAATGAAGTTACGGCAAGTAAAAATAGAACGTAAGCAAATCGTATGAACATCCTGTTGAATTAGGTTGCTAAAATAACGAACTGCAGCTCAAAAAAGTTGGTATCCTTTGATAAGCGGAAGATAGGGTCAAATTACACATCCACCTCTATCTGCAATTTGAGGAGATCTTCAATGGTTTCCCGCTCCCGTATTAGCTTCGGTTCTTTGTTGACGACCAATACTTCAGCAGGACGCAATCGGGAATTATAATTAGAGGACATCGAAAAACAATATGCTCCTGCATTTTTGAACGCCAGAACATCTCCCTCCCGAACCTCATGTAGTTTACGATCGGAACCAAAGGTGTCAGTCTCACAAATGTATCCGACGATGGTGTAGATCTTTTGCGAGCCCGAGGGATTTGAAACGTTTACAATATGATGGTAGGCATCGTACATCATGGGGCGGACGAGGTGATTCAATCCGGAATCAACACCTACAAACGTTACAGACGGTGTTGGCTTCACAATGTTCGTCTTCACTAAAAACGTGCCCGCCTCACTCACAATATATTTTCCAGGTTCAATCCACATTTCCAACTTCCGGCCATATCGCTGACAGAAGTCGTTGAATGCTTTTGAGAGTTTCAAGCCAAGGTCATAAACGTTTGTAACCATATCACCTTCCTTATATGCTACTTTGAAACCACTGCCGAAATCAATAAATGAGAGATTCGGAAAATCACCTGCCATTCCAAAAAGGATCTCAGCCATTTTGATGAATACTTCCGTTTCGGCAATCTCAGAACCCGTGTGAATGTGAAGTCCTTTTATCTGCACACCATGCTTTTGAACAATTTCCATGATCTGCTGAAATTGATAGATGGAAATGCCAAACTTCGAATTGCTATGACCCGTGGAAATTTTATAATTCCCGCCGGCCATAATATGAGGATTTATGCGTATACCGCAGGGATAAGAGTTTTTGTATCGTTCTCCAAACTTCTGCAACGTCGACAAATTATCGATGTTGATGGCAAGACCTAGTTCCACGCCTTCAACTATTTCGCTGAAGTCAACACCACTTGGTGTGAAGACGATTTCGGCAGGCGTAAATCCTGCCTTCATCGCTATTTGTGCTTCGCCAAGCGACACCACTTCAATGCCAGCGCCGTGTTTTCGGATTAATTTTAGGATCGAAATATTGGTAAGCGCTTTTGCAGCATACTTTACCCGGATATCCACAGCCGAAAAAGCATTTCTTAACGTTTTGATCTGATGAGCAATTTTTTCTCCATCATAAATGTAAAGCGGGGTTCCAAATTGTTGTGCCAGGTCAAGTACATTTTGCCCCTGAATCGTGTAAGCTCCTTGTGATAATTCCATTTTAAAAATTAAAGCCCCAAATATACCTTTCGCATCGTTTAATTCTGACTTCTGGCTAGTTAATTCTATATTTTGGCCATGAAATTATTTTTTCGGGAATTAGGCCAAGGTAAACCGATCATCATTCTACACGGACTTTTTGGTTCGTCAGACAATTGGCTGACGCAGGCAAAATTGTTTGCTCCAAATTATAAGGTGTTTAGCGTAGACCAACGGAACCACGGCCAATCTCCACACAGTGATGATTTCGACTATTCGTCCATGGTGGCAGACTTAAATGAATTTATTCAAGACCAAAGGATTAGCGATCCCGTTATCATCGGTCATTCGATGGGAGGTAAAACCGCCATGAATTTTGCACTTGCCCATCCGGATACGATTTCAAAATTAGTGGTCGTGGATATTTCTCCGAAGGCATATAACTTAGAGCATTATACCATTGTTGAAGGCTTAAAAGCAATCCCCATCGAAAAACTTTCTTCTCGGAATGAAGCTGACGATGTCCTTTCTCAGCATGTTCCCGAAACCGATGTAAGGCAATTCTTACTTAAAAATCTTCAGCGCAAAAGCACGGGTGGATTCGCCTGGAAAATTAACTTGCCGGTCATCGCTAATAGGCTTTCCAATGTTGGAGTCGACTTACAATTTGCAGGGCAGTTTGGTAAGCCTACTCTTTTTATCAGGGGAGCAAAGTCAAAATACGTTCGCGATGAAGACTGGAAACGAATAGCCGAAATATTTCCAGCTGCACAACTTCAAACGATGGATACAGGGCATTGGGTGCAAGCAGAAAAACCACAGGAATTTGCTGATGTCGTAATGCAATGGTTGTCGAAATAAAAAATTAAGCAATAAAACTAAATACTATGGAGCACAAACCGATTCACCAGGAAGGGCCAACGTTTTCACGAATTATTTCAGGGGCCTGGCGGTGGAATCTGGAAGAATCGAAAATCGAGCAACTGATTCAGGCTTCACTTGATTCAGATATTACCACGTTCGACCATGCCGACATTTATGGTGACCATAGCAATGAAGAGATTTTTGGGAATGTGTTGAAAAAAAATTCCGGGCTCAGGAATAAAATGGAGATCGTTTCAAAATGCGGCGTAAAATTTTCGTCAGGAAGGAGACCAAAGACCTGGGTAAAGCACTATGACACATCGAAGGAACATATTTTATGGACTGTCGATAATTCTTTAAAAATGTTCCACACCGATAGAATCGATCTTTTGTTGATTCACCGTCCCGATCCGCTGCTAGATCCCGAAGAAGTTGCTGAGGCTTTCAGTTCGTTAAAACAAATGGGCAAAGTATTACACTTCGGTGTTTCCAACTTCACACCTACACAATTTGAGATGCTTCAATCATATTTGCCTTTTCCGCTGGTAACAAATCAGCTGGAAATTTCTGTGACCTATCATGCTCCGCTTTTTGATGGAAGCTTGGACGTTCTCATGAAACACAGGGTTTGCCCTATGGCGTGGTCTCCCCTGGGTGGTGGTAAGCTGATCAAAGACGGTAGTCAGGAATTATTCAACAAAGCTTCCAAATATGGAGTAACTCAAACACAACTTTCTTTAGCGTGGTTGTTAAGACACCCGGCGAACATTTTCCCTGTCATCGGCACGACCCGACCTGAAAGAATTACGGAAGCGGCAAAGGCCGCCGACATCAAACTTGACAGGCAAGACTGGTTCGAAATGTTGCTGGTCGTTCAAGGGAAAGAAATGCCTTAATTAGTTTCGAGTTTGAAGTTTCTAGTTTCTAGTTGTGCGACTTAACGGTCTGCACGTTTGGCGTGGCGGAAACTCGAAACTTTAAACTCGAAACTCGAAACCAACTTACGTCCATTTTTGTATACTGTCTATATTAGCGCATTCATGACGAAACCTTCAGTTGAAAAAAAAACGTTTGACACTACCGGGCACGATGTGATCGAAATTGTCGGCGCCCGCGAACATAATCTCAAAAACATAAACGTCAGTTTTCCACGGAATAAGCTTGTTGTTATCACGGGTATCAGTGGAAGTGGAAAATCATCCCTCGCATTCGATACCATTTATGCGGAAGGGCAGCGTCGTTATATGGAAAGTTTCTCGGCCTATGCCCGAAGCTTTATGGGGAATCTGGAGCGTCCGGACGTTGACAAAATTAACGGGTTAAGTCCCGTGATTTCCATTGAGCAAAAAACAACATCGAGAAATCCACGGTCCACGGTTGGTACCGTCACAGAAATTTATGACTTCTTGCGCCTGCTATTCGCCAGGGCAGGCGAGGCCTTTTCGTATTTAACGGGTGAAAAAATGGTGCGCCAATCCGAAGATCAAATTCTGGATTCACTGCTGCAAAATTTTAAAGGTAAAAAACTATATCTGCTGGCCCCTATCGTAAAGGGTAGAAAAGGGCATTATCGCGAGTTGTTTCAACAGATTCGTAAATCGGGATATACGAAGGTGAGGATCGACGGAGATGTTCAGGACATTACCGCCAAGATGCAGGTGGATCGTTACAAAATTCATGACATCGAAATTGTCATGGACAGGATCATTACTGACGCGAAAGACCGCACTCGCATCGGACAATCCATCAACAAATCCCTCAAAGAAGGAAAAGGCGTAATGATCGTGATGGAAGAAAGCGGCAAAGTTCATCACTTCTCAAAATTTCTGATGGACCCGAAAACTGGTTTAGCCTACGATGAACCTGCCCCCAATACATTTTCATTTAACTCACCTTATGGAGCTTGTCCAATCTGCAATGGCTTGGGACAAATTGAAGAGATTACGAAGGAATCTGTAATACCAGATCCGTCGATAAGCATTAGCCGGGGCGGTATATTACCGCTAGGAGAATATCGCGATATCTGGATCTTCAAAAAAATTGAAGCGATTCTTAAACGATATAAACTTACCCTGAGCTCGCCGATCAAAGATATTCCAAAAGATGTGATCAATGTTTTGTTATATGGTGATGACGAACCAGTGGCAGTCGCCTCCATTAAATACCCGGGAACGGAATGGAACACAAAGTTCGAGGGCATCATTAGTTTTTTGGAAAAACAAAAAGAAGAAGGATCGGAAGCCATGAAAAAATGGGTGGATGATTTTACGGTCTCTAAAACTTGCCCTGAGTGTAATGGAGCAAGATTAAAAAAAGAATCACTGCATTTTAAATTGGACAATGCGAACATAGCAGAGCTGGCACAGCTGGATATTACCGCCTTGAAAAAATGGTTCGAAGGATTGGAGGATCGCCTCAATGAAAAGCAACGTATCATTGCCACTGAAGTACTAAAAGAGATCCGAAAACGCATTGGATTTTTGTTGGATGTTGGATTGGATTATTTGAACCTCAATCGTCCGATCAGAACATTAAGCGGCGGAGAATCGCAGCGGATCCGTCTTGCAACACAAATCGGGACGCAGCTTGTTGGCGTGTTGTATATCCTTGACGAACCGAGCATCGGACTTCATGCCCGTGATAACGTAAAACTTATTAAAGCTTTAAAGGATTTGCGCGACATCGGCAACTCAGTGATAGTCGTCGAGCATGACAAAGAAATGATGCTGGAGTCCGACTATATTCTCGATATTGGTCCGGGTGCCGGACGCCATGGTGGTCACGTAGTGGCAGAGGGTGATCCTTCAACTTTTTTGAAAGGAAGCAGTACGACGTCAAAATATCTGAGTGGAAAAATCAGTATCCCATTTTCGAAAGAGCGGCGCAAGGGAAACGGCGAAACCATCTCTCTGACCAATGCCTCAGGCAACAATTTAAAAAATGTTGATTTACAAATTCCCTTGGGAACACTTACGTGTATTACGGGCGTTTCTGGGAGTGGCAAGTCAACGTTAATTCACGACACCTTATTTCCAATTCTAAATAAACATTTTTACAATTCAAGGACTGAACCACTTGCGCACAAAAAGGTCGCGGGGCTTCAGTTTATTGATAAGGTCATTGAAGTGGATCAATCGCCGATCGGAAGAACGCCTCGTTCAAATCCGGCAACATACACTGGCGCATTTTCTGACATACGGGACTTGTTCGCCCAACTTCCTGAATCAAAAATACGAGGATATAAAACCGGACGATTTTCCTTCAACGTCAAAGGAGGAAGGTGTGAAACCTGTGAAGGTGCAGGACTGCGATTAATTGAAATGGAATTTCTACCGGATGTTTACATTCCCTGCGAGACTTGTAAAGGAAAGCGATACAATCGGGAAACGCTGGAAGTTCGATTCAAAGGGAAATCCATTAGCGATGTATTGGATATGACCGTTGAAGAGGCTGTCACTTTTTTCGAGAACCAACCGCGTATTCTCAGGAAAATCCAGACCCTGTCCGAAGTGGGGCTGGGATACATTTCCTTAGGTCAGCATGCTACTACACTATCGGGAGGTGAAGCCCAACGTGTCAAACTCGCCACCGAACTGTCAAAACGTGATACAGGCAAAACCTTTTATATTTTGGATGAACCCACGACTGGGTTACACTTTCAGGATATCGCCCACCTCCTCGACGTCTTGCAAAAGCTCGTAAACAAAAGTAATACGGTCCTGGTGATCGAACACAACCTCGACGTCATCAAGTCCTCTGATTATATTATTGATCTAGGACCAGAAGGAGGCGAAAAAGGAGGAAGGATTATTGCAAAAGGCACGCCCGAAGAGGTATCTAAGAATCCAGCAAGCTATACTGGGATGTTTTTGAAAAGCGAATTGAATTAGTCGAAAAATCGTCAGGCCACTCCAGGTGGTCCGACGACTGATTTTGTTTTATTTTTTACTTTTTACATTTTTACCAGAATAGCAAAACAGCCCATCATCAAAATTTATGGATTCACGTGTTCGCCAGTACCTATTTGGCCTAGTATTTTTTGGATTTGGTGTTTACGAATTCAAGAAAAATGATCCTTTGGAAGCTTCCGTTTACCTCCTTGCCGGCCTGGCTTTTATATTTAATAATCTTGTCTCAGAGCCGAAGCTCCTTGCCCATAAAAAGCTGCTGGTGGTGATCACCTGGGCTCTTATCATAGCGGCTTCCATTGTTTTTCTATACGTTTTACAGTTCAAGTTCTTATAACCGTATACATAAAATTGGCCGGTGTCGTCGATGATTTGCGTAATTTTGTGGTCATCTACGAATGGTTCATAAAAACAGAATATACTGGTCATTGCAGGTTGGGGGGTGGTTGTTTTATGCTATCGTTCAGATTGTCTCGAGCTATCTGGCCTCGGGTAGCATAACCCCCAGGCGATTAATCTTTTTATTGTTAGAAGCATTTCTTTGCCTGGTGATTACCAACTTGGTTTCGACATCCTTTTGAATCGGTACAAGTGGCTCTACCTGCCCATGCACAAACTGATACCTAGTGTATTTTTTTCTGTTTTTGTCATGGGGTTATTGATATACTTTCTTCGGCTACCCGTTACCTTTATACTGGGTAAATTATTTGATCCGGATACAGCTATTAATCTTACACAGGCATTCACCATCAATCAGATTCTGGGCTTAGTCATCGTATTATGCATTTTTGTTTTTTTTATGGACTGTTTTCTATTTCATCTATCACTATTTCGAACGATACAACACTTCACTGAAATATGACGCCTCCATGATTGAGATTGAGCTGAACAATCTAAAATCACAACTCAATCCGCATTTTATTTTTAATGCTCTGAACAGCATTCGCGCACTGGTAGATGAAAATCCATCAAAGTCCAAACAAGCCATCAATCAACTATCCAATATTTTAAGAAACTCATTGGCATCGGACAAAAAAGGACTGACCAAATTTGAAGATGAGCTTAAGATTGTAAAGGATTATCTGGGACTGGAGAGTATTCGTTTTGAAGAGCGATTGAAAACAGAGTTTGATATTCATCCCGATTCGCAAAAATTTTTAGTTCCTCCTCTGATGATTCAAACCCTTGGTTGAAAATGGCATCAAACATGGAATTTCAAAGCTTACGCCAGGGGGCGTAATTCAATTAAAAACTTTCGTGGATAATAATCATTTAAAAATTCATATACGGAACAGCGGCCACTTGCTGAACGGAACCAAACGAGGCAAGGGTGGATTGGGCTTGAAAAATACGGTTCAGCGCCTGAAGCTCCTCTATGGCGACGAGGCCTCTTTTCGGATTGTAAATGAAAACGATAATTTTGTATTAACTGAAATAGTAATTCCCCAAAGCAACACACATGAGAGCATTAATCGTAGATGACGAGCGCCTGGCTCGGAAAGAGTTGATGAAGTTACTGGAAGACCACCCCATGATCGAAGTGGTTGGCGAAGCAATGAATGCCGAAGAAGCCACACAAATGGTCAACGAACTCAATCCTGATCTTCTTTTTCTGGACATCCAAATGCCAGGAAAAACCGGATTTCAGTTATTGGAAGAACTGGATTCCGTTCCTTTAGTAGTATTCACCACGGCTTACGATGAATTTGCGCTCAAGGCATTCGAAGTAAATGCACTGGATTATCTTTTAAAACCAATTCAGCCGGAACGTCTCTCCGAAGCTATCTCAAAGCTTGCAGACAAAGAGCGGGCAAAAAATGCAGCGATCCGTGGTCCTGAAAAGAAACTTGGATTACACGATCAGGTTTTCGTAAAAGATGGTGATCGTTGTTGGTTTGTAAGCCTGAACAACGTCCGTCTGTTTGAATCCGATGGTAATTACATCAAAGTTTATTTTGACAATAATCGTCCCATGATTCACAAATCTTTAAACGCGTTGGATGAAAAACTTGATGAGCGTGCTTTCTTCCGGGCCAGCAGAAAGCATATTGTCAACCTAAGCTGGGTAGAAGGAATTGAGCCATGGTTTAACGGAGGCTTGATGGTAAAACTTCGTGGGGGTGATAAAGTAGAGGTAAGCAGAAGACAAGCTGCGAAGTTTAAGGACATGATGAGCTTGTGAAGATTCCCCTTGCCTGCCAGGCCCAAGCAAATAAAATGCCTCCCAACTTATTCCACATTTTATTAAAAAAAAACTGTGGAAACTGTGGAAGATTATTCACACCGAAATTTATCTTTTAAGATAATGGTTGATGATTGAATGATAAATGATTTTTTCAAAGTATCATTGCAGCTTATGGTTGTTTTGATGCTCCAATGAATAAGGGTAGTAAGGATATTTCAATCTCAGAATTGAAAAGATTGCTTTACGATTTGCACGACAAGCAATCTTATATCTGTATCAGATTCAGATTACTCGGAGAAATGTGGCAGAAGAATTTTTTGCGAATTTTCAGCATCGATGATGACACCGTAATTTTCTCGGATGAACCGTCCGGAAGATTATTAAAAATAACCGATCTCATGTCCATCATGCAATTTGAACTCGATCACAATTTTCAACAGTTCATTGCCTATTTTCACTATGACGTAAGTATGGTGGATGCAGCGTAAGGACCATCAGTCCAAGCAAACCTTATTTTTTCTTTTTTTCATGAAACGCGCCCTTAAATTTAGGGTCTTCTTTTTTCTTCTGCCAGTCGATGTCCAATGCCATCGCCTGCGCTTCTTCAAATGGTGTCTTTGTGATTTTTATTTCACTCGGTAATTTTTTGACTGGGATTCTTTCCCGTATAAGTTTTTCAATTTTTTCGATGTGATAAGCTTCTGCCTTGGTCGTAAAAGTTATCGCCTTGCCTTCCTGAAATGCACGACCGGTACGGCCAATTCGATGAACGTAGTCTTCGTGAAAAGGCGGTACATCAAAATTAATGACATGTGAAACCTTTACAACGTCTATGCCACGCGCCGTTACATCCGTAGAAACCAAAATGCGAAGCTGTCCGTCTTTGAATTCATTTACTGCATTGATTCTACTATTCTGTCCCTTGTTAGAATGAATAACTTTCACCGGCCCCAAACCTTTCCTTTCAATAAAATTATAAACGTTATCGGCTGACTCTTTTGTGCGCGTAAAAATCATGACTCTGTTAAATTCCTCCTTGTTTTGAAGCAGGTATTCCAGAAAATTTATTTTCGTTTTAAGATTGGGAACGTGATATAATTCCTGTTCAACTTGTTTCGCTGCGGTCGCCTGGGGGGTGACTTCTATTTTTACAGGGAATTCCAAAAATTCAGCGGACAGTTTTTCGATTCGCTCAGAGAATGTGGCCGAGAAGAAAAGGTTCTGACGTTTGCGCGGAAGTACTTCTAAAATTTTTCTCAGCTGCGGCATGAAGCCCATATCCATCATACGGTCGGCCTCATCAAGCACGAGTATTTTAATTTGTTTTGTGGGCAAATCTCCCCGTAGATACAGCTCCGTGAAACGACCAGGAGTAGCAATCAAAATATCCACGCCTTGCTGTATCATTTCAATTTGAGTTTTAGGTCCGATACCGCCGTAGATGGGAAGAATCCTTAAATCCGTATATGCCGCTAATTGCCTCGCGTGCTCTGCGATTTGAATGGTCAACTCTTTGGTTGGGGCAAGAATCAATGCGCGAGGTTCGCTTGCCTGGGCATATTTTGTCTTCATCAGGATCGGCAACAGGTACGCTGCGGTCTTGCCGGTGCCGGTCTGCGCAATTCCGATAATTTCCTGTCCCCCCAGTATAACTGGAATAGCCTTCTGTTGTATTTCCGTCGGCACGGAAAAACCATGGTCAGCAACAGCGTTCAAAAGCTGTCTATTAAGATTAAAACTTTCAAAAGATGTGATGACTGACACGTTAGATACTAATTTTACCCGATGGAAACGATACTGATAGTCAATGCAAATATAGTCAACGAAGGTAAGGTCTTTGACGGAGACGTGCTTATAAGAGGAAAACATATCGAGGCGATCGGAAATGACCTTTCATCCCGTGCGTGCCGATCGTATTATCGATGCAAAGGAACAATATCTATTTCCCGGTGTCATAGATGATCAGGTGCATTTTCGGGAACCAGGCCTAACCCATAAAGGAAATATTTACTCCGAATCACAGAGCAGCTGTAGCAGGCGGAGTTACCAGCTTTATGGAGATGCCAAATACTAATCCGCCTACCTTTACCCAGGAGCTCCTGGAACAGAAATATCAGATTGCCGCGCAGTCCTCACTGGCAAATTACTCTTTCTTTATTGGAGCCTCGAATGATAATCTGGAAGAAGTACTGAAGACCGATATTACCAAAGTATGCGGGTTGAAAATCTTTATGGGATCGTCAACGGGGAATCTATTGGTCGACAATCCAAAAACGCTGGAAGGTTTTTTCTCCCGGTTCCCGGCGCTGATCGCCGCGCACTGCGAAGACGAACCTACGATCCGAAAAAATTCCGCCGACTTCAAGGAAAAATATGGTGATGATGTTCCCGTAGAGTGTCATCCACTGATACGAAGTGAAGACGCCTGCTATAAGTCTTCATCATTTGCAATAGACCTGGCCAAAAGGCATGGTACCCGATTTCATGTGCTTCATATTTCAACGGCTAAAGAAACTTCTCTCTTCGACAACTCAATACCGCTGGAGAAAAAGAAAATTACTGCTGAAGCATGTATCCATCACCTGTGGTTTAACGATTCAGATTATAAGAGGCTTGGCACGTTGATAAAATGGAACCCTGCTATTAAAACAAGCAAAGATCAGCAAGAAATTTTCCGTGCTGTGCTCGATGATCGCATCGACGTTCTTGCAACTGATCATGCACCTCATACCTGGGAAGAAAAACAAAATAGATATTTCAACGCCCCTTCCGGCGGACCTTTAGTTCAACACAGCCTCGTTGCTATGCTCGAATTTTATCATCAAGGGAAAAATCAGTTTGGAAAGGATCGCTCAGAAGATGAGCCATAATCCAGCGATAATTTTCCAAATACAAGACCGGGGATTTATTCGTGAAGGATATTTTGCCGATTTGGTGCTGGTGAATCTAAATGAACCCTGGAAAGTTGACAAGAAAAATATAATTGCCAAGTGCGGGTGGTCGCCATTTCAAGATGTCTCCTTTCGATCGATGGTGAAAAAGACGTTTGTTTCGGGAAATTTAGCTTATGAAGATGGAAATTTTGGCGAAAATCGAAGTGGCGAGCGACTTTCCTTCAATCGTAAAGCTTAAAGATATAAGCGTAAAGTGAACCCATATTCAAAAAACCGCGTTAATCATTTTTGTTAATTCGTGAGGGCTATATACCTTTGCCTGCCTACATGGTGGATGTAGTTCAGTTGGTTAGAACATCAGATTGTGATTCTGAGGGTCGTGGGTTCGAGTCCCATCATTCACCCAAAACAAGCCCCAATACGGGGCTTTTTTATTTTTTCAACAGTACGTTCACGGGCCTGCAGCGTTGGCTAATTTTTTGTCTCGGTATAGTTTGAACTTCTCTGTGACAGAAACTTATCGTAAACGATTCCGGCCACCCGGCTGCGGATCCTTGAATAGTGCAAAGATCCGGCCGCAAAAATCGTAAGCCCTTTGCGCGTGACGACCAACATCTGCATTGTCTTTCCAACTTGATATAACGAGCAACCCTCAAAATTTAGCATGTGCATATCGGTTAATTTCTTTAAGGAAAAACTTCGCCAGAGTCAAGATTGTGATCAAAGTATTTTTAGTTTATGTTTAGTATATGATCGCATGGAAAGAATTTAAGAATTTGTCACTAGAGGAGAAGATCACAACTTTGTATGAAAAAGGCACATTTGTAATGGCCATTCGTTATTACGGTTATAAAGTCAATTTGTATTTACTGGGCAATTATTACCTTGAGGTTTTCATTAATCATAAATATGCTTCAATTGAAAAGATTGTTCCTTTGGACACGATGCATACACGAATGAAGTTTTATTCTGATCAGATTAAGTTACCAGAAGATACTATTTAAGATTGAGGGTAGCCATGACGTTGCATACGTCAGTGTGAGATTACGGCTTACTACACTTTTTACTTTCATAGTTGACTATTTTTTGTGTCAACTTTTTTCAGGACGGTTCACGATTCCTGAACACCCAATATTGAATATTTCCTACTTTGTCAAGTTACGATTATTTTTACTCCATATTTTAAGAGCGAGTCAAGGAGGCGCGGAGGAAACAGGGAACCTTTCCTACGAAGGACTTATCGACCCACGGCTTGGCCGTCTCTGCGTTCTCGTGTCGAGTAGATTTGCCCAAGGAGTTTGCAAGCGGAGTGAGCCAATTTTGTTGGGCCCGTTCTCAGCGTAGCTCGGCGTTAAAATTTCGATGAAATACTTCAAATTAATAGTCGAGATTTGTTTGGGCGGCTATAAGTCCATTGTTCTAACTTGACATATCGAACACTCAATGATGAACGACATTCGAATTAAGGGTGTGCGTAATTCAATGTTGTCCTTGTACTTTAAGTTCATCTTAGCGGTTTCTATACTTTGGGAAATTCTAATTTCTTAAATATGAAATAGCCATTCTCCGTATTGGTCGTCTTTCGGATTAAAATCTCTGCGCTTAACAAACTTTCTGCTTAACACAAGTACACTCTCACACCTTTCCAGGGGAAGATTCTTATAGCCTTCCGTCGCGCCCTTTCCACTGAACCCAGATTTTTGCCAGCATACTATTGTTAATTTTTTCAGCTTGCTCATAAAGACTCCATGGGTATGAATCGTGCGATATCCATTTTCCCCTTCTAATTTCAAACTACAAATACTCCTTGAGTTGGCAGCTCCCCAAAGCTGCTTGGTGATATTTTCCAGGTTATCGAATTCCATCGTTCTTTTGGTTAGCGTTCCAAAAGGTTTTGAGTTAACTCCAACTGCGATAATTAGCGCTTGAGGTTTTCGGCATCATGGGCCCTATTTATAACTATGTAGACACTGAATTGTTTCGGCGTCTTGTCGTTTTTGCTGAATTGGAGATTGGTCTGGAAGCAAAATCCCAGTGGCATCCTACACAATTAAAAATTAGGCGCCAGTAAATATTTGGAATAAAAATCATCAATTACTTTCACGGCATCTTCCGGAGTATCCACCACGTTGAACAGGTGATGATCAGTTTGACCAATCATCCCTTCCTCCACCAACACTTTTCTCCACCAGTCAACTAAGCCCTTCCAGAATTTTTTTCCAACCAGCACGATCGGAAAACGGCCTATCTTTTTTGTTTGAATAAGTGTGAGCGCTTCTGTCAATTCATCCAGCGTACCGAATCCTCCTGGCATTACAATAAATCCCTGGGAGTATTTCATGAACATCACTTTACGAACAAAAAAGTAATCAAAGGTTATTAGTTTATCCGGATCAATATAGATGTTCCCTTTTTGTTCATGGGGTAAATATATGTTGAGGCCCACGGATTTACCCTTCGCACGATTTGCCCCCCTATTCCCAGCTTCCATAATGCCAGGGCCGCCTCCCGTTATTACGCCATAGCCGTGCTGCACGAGTTGAAAGGCAATCTCTTCTGCGGTTTTATAGTACGGATTGCTGGGTCTAACGCGGGCCGATCCAAAAATAGTTACACAAGGGCCTATCTTCGCAAGTTTTTCAAGTCCCTCGACAAACTCAGACATGACTTTAAAAATCATCCAGCTGTTGGCACCTTTTATCTCCGCCCAATCCTTGTCTTTGAATGCCTGACGAATCTTTTGTTCCTCCTCTAGCTCTTCTTGCGTCACCACAGCGTTAACATTTGTTTTCCTTGATTTCATAATTTATTTTTTGCTGAGAAAGGCGAAATTATCGTTTCATTTTTCCCGAAACTTTTCCAGTCCTTTCCTAGGTTAAATTGAAAATAGCAACGAATATACAAGTATGGAGCGGAAATTAAGCTACTTGAAATTTACAGTTCCCATCATCGTTCTTACGTTGTACATAATCAGTTGTAAAACGGAAAATACTAAAGGGACGGAAAATGTGGACGCCCTTGACACGACATGGGCGTTATTGCCCTTTGTAAAAGTCGACAGTGTGAATCCGGTACTTGAGCCCGGAGAAAATACTTTTCGATGTCCCATACTTAAACGTGATGTACGATGGGACGAAAAGGACGTCTTCAATCCTGCTGCTGTTGTCCGCGAAAACAAGGTATACTTGATTTTTCGCGCGGAAGATCTAATTGGAAAGTTCGCAGGCACTTCGCGATTAGGCCTGGCAGTCAGTGATGACGGCCTTCATTTCACCAAAATAAAAGAGCCCATATTTTTCCCCGCAGAGGACAGCTTGAAACGTTATGAATGGGAAGGTGGGGTAGAAGACCCGCGAGTTGTTGAATCAGAAGACGGTATCTATGTAATGACTTATACGGCGTATGACGGGAACGTTGCACGATTAATGATCGCCACATCACCCGACCTATATCATTGGACAAAATATGGACCTGTTCTTCAGGGGAAACACAAAAATACCTGGAGCAAGTCGGGTGCCATTGTCGTCCGCCAGGAAGACTCACGATTCATTGCCACCAAAATCAACGGAAAATACTGGATGTATTTCGGCGACACTGATCTCTTTGTTTTAACGTCAGATGACTTAATTCACTGGAGTCCCCTTGAAGAGGACGGTAAATTGAAATCGGTGTTGAAACCAAGAAGTGGATATTTTGACAGCCGGCTCGTGGAGAGTGGTCCCTTTGCCCTATTGACCACAAAAGGTATTTTGCTAATTTACAACGGCATGAACCACGACACGAGCGGTGATACAACCCTCGCCCAAGGCGCATATTGCATGGGTCAGGCGCTATTTGATAGTACAGACCCTGCTAAAGTAATCCAACGGCTTGAAAAGAATTTTTTAAAACCTTCGAAACCCTATGAGACAACGGGTCAAATAAATCAGGTGTGTTTTGCTGAGGGCCTCGTGAACTTTAGGAATAGATGGTTTTTATATTACGGCACTGCTGATTCTAAGATTGCTGTTGCTGTGAATTGAGATTATTTGAACCTGAATTTTCAAATCTAACGATTGTGCCGGGTGACTAAATCTCTTAATGCATCCTCCAGGTTAGCAAATTGAAACTTGAAACCGGACGCCTGCATTTTTTTGCTGGACACTTTCACCCCTGTTAAGACAAGGCCCGCCATCTCGCCCAATAAAAGTTTTAGTATAAACGATGGAATGGGAGGAAGAATGATTGGTCTATTCAACGCTTTGGCAAGGCGATGCGTGAATTCTTTGTTTGTAACGGGATCGGGGGTCACGGCATTATAAACTCCATGCATATTTTCATCTTCAATCGCTTTTATATAAATCTTGCACAAATCATCGAGGTGAATCCAACTGAGATATTGCCTTCCCTTTCCCAACGGAGCCCCGACAAAAAACTGCACCGGCTTCTTCAGTTCTTTCAAA
This sequence comes from uncultured Bacteroidota bacterium, assembly GCA_963813425.1. Taxonomy (GTDB): domain Bacteria; phylum Bacteroidota; class Bacteroidia; order Cytophagales; family Cyclobacteriaceae; genus Chryseolinea. Next base: position 104,180 of record CAWEZB010000016.1, on the reverse strand, counting down.
GCTCCTTCTTTTTCACTTAGCACAATGCCCGTTCTGATTTTCACGACCCTGATTCCGAGATTTGAAATCTGATCTGCGAATTCCTCCCATTGGTGTACAACTTCGGCTAAAAAACCATTTCCTTGTTTGTCCTTTTCATCGAAGAGTCCATCATGCTCGTCAACGCCATAGTAACCAATGGCCGAAGCGGAGACAAAGGTTTTTACCTTGTGATTTCCTTTTTTTAATTCCTCATATAGCAGCCAGGTCGAGTGTGTACGACTTTTCAGAATTGCATGTTTCCGTGCTTTTGTCCAGGGTTTTGTGCCAATGCTCTCCCCTGCCAAATGGACGATAGTATCAGTACCTAGCAATGATTCGCTGTCAATTTTTTGTTTATCAATGTCCCACAAAAACGTTCTAGCTTTTCCCGATCGGACCGTGCGGCTAAGGTGAGCAATGTTGTGACCTTTTTCATGAAGTAACTCTGTAAGCCGAGTACCGATTAATCCTGAAGCCCCAGTGATTAGAATGTCCTTGTTCACAGCTATTTTTGACTCGATTTGAAATTACTCGAGCATTGAGAATATCTCTTAACACGTCACAATCGAATAAGTTCTAATACAAGGCACGGCTCATTTTGATTTCCAGCGTCTTGAGGTTTTATCATAAAAGGTATTGTCGTCCGGAAACTCAATGTATTCTATGCTCGAATTTTTTGCGAGATAAGTCGTTAAAGGTTCTCCGTTCACCATTTTATCAAACAAAACGAAGGACCGTCTTTTAAGTGTATCAGGGATCAATTTCCAGGTCCTAAATACCTCTTCATATTCCAACAGATTTCCAGTATCATCTAAAATCATTTTACCTCCAGTGGCATGCCGCTTTTCCACAAGGCTTGGCGCAGGTTGCGAGATCAAAAAATATTGTTGTTTGCCCTCGATGTAATATTGCTCGAGGTTAGTTTGACTGGCACGCTGCTGGTAATACGAGTCGTACTTATTACTAAATTTTTCTGATTCATTAACATTCTCCGGAGTCTTAGCCACGTATCGAATCAAAGTCATCATAATCTTATCCTTTTGTTGGGGAGTAAGTTGTGAATCTGGATCGTATTTTTTGTCGTTGCTGCACTTGCAAAAAAACGAAACCAAAACCAAGGTCAAGAAAAAATGTCTCATCGTAGAATATTAACAAAAAAGGTTTATCGGAAATCGATAAACCTTTTAAATTTTTTAAAGAATAGTTAATTCTAAAACGCCTTGTTCAATGGCTGGAATTCTGCCCATCCATCGGTCCAATCCGTAGTTCCAAATGCGCCTTGGTAAGTAGTAGCTTCAAAGAAGGTGTTACCGCTTAGTTTTGCATCCGAGAAGTTACCGGTATTTGTCAACGTTCCTGTTGTTACCGCAAAACTAGGATTGGACGGGTAAGTCGAAGACGTCTGCCCTCCCCAGAAAAGAGATGCATTAATCCCAAGCGCTGTGTAAGGATTTTCGGCAGAAGTCCAGGAGCCTGCACCAGTTGCCGCGGTTGGATTCATTGTCGTATTGTTATTTGCATCCCAATAAGTTTTCAATGCCGCCGCGTCTCCTGCACTGAGGCCTGTCACAAACGATGCTTCCGCATCCGATGCCGAGGTACCGGTCACTTTCACCCCAGGAACTAGGAGGGTATTATATGCCAGCTTTCCAAGGCCATTTGTGACAAAATTATCATACGTAGCTTGGTCATCTAGCCTTAGGCCAATTCTGAATCCGGCGAAGACAGAGTTAAAGATCGAAATTGATGTCCTTCTTCTGATATGAATTGTATTTTGATAGTTAGCCGAAATTGTACGTGAAGGACTATTAAAGTCACGCGGTCCGAGAACAGTAACGTTAGAAAAGACGCCGCGAGTATATCCTGCCTCATTAGCGGGGGTCGCATTTGCGTTAGCCTGGTTGTCACTTTCAAATGCATTCGATCCGGACTGATCAGCAAAGAAAGGATTGCGAACTGCTAATGCAAATTGAACATTACCACCCCATCCAAAGTCAGTATCAAAATCATCATCCCATGTAGAGTGTGACACAAGATATTTTGCATTTACAGTTCCACCAAACCATTCAAATCCGTCGTCACCTCCGAATGAAACCTGCACGTGATCGATAGTCGTTCCACTGCCTACGCCGCCCATGGTCAAGCTGTTTGTTTCGTTGTTTGGTGTGAGTTCAATACCTGCATATTCAATTCGAACAAAGGTTAACGTTCCTGCATTCTGATCTGCGTTAGTAGTAGGACTCGTGATATTGCCATAGTTCTGAGAGGGTGTAATACCTTCAATAGCTGGCAGCGCAGTCTGGTTTACCCAAGCATTTCCCAACATGACAATGCCACCCCAATCACCGCGATCTCTTTCACCAGCGGCCTGTGCAGAAGTGAAGACAACTGGACTTGTTGACGTACCATTAGCTACTAGTTTGCCACCTGGCTGAACAACTAACTACGCTTTTGAAGCTTTGTCGCCCTTAATAACGGTTCCTGCAGGAATCGTCAGTGTAACTCCATCGGAATAAAGGTCTGTCCTTTTATCAAATAAGGTTTGTCCCGCTTCAAGTGTCATAGTTGCAAGAGTACCCTGAAGTATAATTACCGGGTCGCCAACGGTAAGCGTATAATTTGCAATAGCAGAAGGATAGTTCTTGGAATCAGTTGCCTGAAAAGATATTATGATTGTAGAACCTATAACTGCATTGGCAGGAACATTGTATGTAAATTCCTGAGTGAAATCTGCAGCACCCGCCATGTCGTACGACTCAACTTCTGCACCTGCGACATACACAATCAAAGATTGCCCGCCATTGGGTGCATTATACAGTTGCATTAATTGTTACTGAACCTCCAGGAATTGCCTGGCCGCTGCTTGCATCTAATGAAACGGACGGTGCAGGTTGAATATTTTCCTCATCATCGCAACCCTGGATGAACAAAATTGATGATAGCACTGTCAGGTAACGACAGAAGCTTAATAATTTTTTTCATGTGTTTTGTGGTTTGAAAGGTTTAGTTTGTGGCCAAAATTAATTGAGGCTATCTCGAAGCGGTTACTACCGGATTAACAATTCGTTATGGCAGTGTTATCATGTTCATGATTTGTTAACAAATGAAAAAGCCTGCTTCTTATTCGAACGAGGCTCATAGTTTGTGCATGATATTAGCTTTTAATTTTGCTTCAACAGCTTGTATGAAAGACTGATCGAGAACTGTGTTCCAACTTTATATCGCTGAATAAGAGCCTCCTGATCTTCGATTTCATTATCGCTATTGTTGTCCTGATAGATGCGGTATGCGGCGTTCAATGCATTCTGAATATTGAATTTTGTCTCAAAACGTCTTCGCCCAGGTTTTTGCAATCTGGATATCCAAAGAATTTCGCGGAAGCTCCCACCATGAGGGAAATACTTTATCACCTACCGAGAAGATTCGTGGACCAAAAACATTGTATGCCACGTTTGCTGAAAGCCTGTTTCATCATCACTATAATAAAGTCCCGTGTTTACGATGTAAGGTGACTGACCCTGCAACGGCCGGTTTTGAACTTGATTCGTTGCCTGGTTCCGATATCCACTTCGACTTTCAATCCACGAAGCATTAACGTTTACCGAAGTATTTCTAAGAATTTAGAAACGCCAAGGCTAGCAAGGCTCTTTCTAAATTCGAACTCAACTCCCCAGCTGTAAGCACTTTCGGCATTATCAAAGAACAATTGAGGAGTTTCTGTTGTGATCTGCAAATAGGTTTCAATTGGGTCTTTAAAGTCTTTGTAAAATCCACCGATGCTAATCATCTCTCCCGGGTTCGGATACATTTCCCAACGAAGATCGATGTTATTGATAAAAGCTGTCTTTAGGTCAGGATTTCCAAAAACTCCGGCTTCATATTCAAATTGATAGTAAAGGAATGGCGCGAGTTCACGAAACTCCGGCCTGTTAACGGTACGGCTATATGCCAATCTCATCAAGAGAGCGATCAGTGAGGTTATAGGCAACGTTAAGCATTGGAAGTGGCGCAAAAACCGGATTATCAACTTCAATCTAACGCTCCAGTATTCGATCTTGCTTCAAGCTTTTGTACATTGTACTCTCCACGGAATCCTGCCGAAATATCAAACTTTCCAGCGGGAATGATCACGCTTACGTAGCCTGCCCCAAGCAAAGTTCTCTCCTTCGTAAGAATCCTGTGATGTCGTACCTTCTTCAATCACAAAACCATCTTTCTTTCTTGATGTTGGATGGATCGAAATATTTGATCCAAGCGGCAAACGACGCAACTCTTCTCCGATTGCCGGATCAAAGTCAGGACCATCGGGATAGAGATAGTTCAAATATCTTGCATCAAGAAGATCTGCGTCTTGTACTCTCCATAGATATCCAGCTTTTAACGTAGCCACTCGCTTATCATCTTTATTACCAAATTTCTTTTCAAAATTCAACCCGTGCGAATAACCATTGTCCGTCAGATCACTCCAGAAACGTCCTGTTTCAAAAAGATTTCCTGCGGGAGGAAGTTGCATAATAAATGGCTCTTCTGTCCCCTGGAATGCTTTATCACGAAATGTTCTGAATCTGCGATAGTCAGGTTCATTGCGAACTACGTTATTCATATCCAAACACCCAATTGAGCGTGGATGATTCTGCGCATCCTAATTTATGAGTATCCTTCAAGCTGTCCGGAATAAATTCTACGACTCAAATAGTGGTAAGCATAGTTCTGCCGATCGTAGTTTGGAAGCTGAACAAAATCTGTGCCCTTTCGAAGGGTCGTTTCATTTTCACCAAGTTGAACGAAAAGGTTCTTGAATTCAACCTTGAAACGATCACTGAAATTGATCAGCCAATTGTGCAACAACATTTATACGAACATCATTTGAGTAAAAATTATCCTGAAATGAAAAGCGTTCGACCGCTGACGTTGCATCAAAACTGTTGTAACGTTTGAAGTCCGCCTTGAGAATACTGATAGCTATTTGAATACGCCGATACTCGTTACGATTGTTAAATTGAATTGTTCCAACGGAAAAGGGGAGGGAGGCGGAGAAATTGAATCCCATATCCATCGGTGCACTTTGTATTCATAGTCAAAGTTATTGGTTAACGATTTCCCTGCACGTTCACGTTGACTTGAATTTCGTGGCAGACGCTTTTAGTGACGCGGTGGTAGGAAAATTGGAAGGCAAATCTCTGAATCCATCATCAAATCCAAGCCAATCCGTTGAACTTCCTTCCGAATAGAGATGATCTTTGCCCGTTGTGTTGGCCTATATCCAACGTTAACTCCAACAGAAAAATCTCGATCAGTTAGTGGGTTTTTTTGTCACCAATTTAATAACGCCACCTGCAAAATCGCCAGGCAATTCCGCAGCACCAGACTTGTACATCAGCATTTGATCAATCGCTCCTGCGGGAATAAGATCAAACGAAAATGATCGTCTGTCAATCTCAGTGCTTGGTCCAATAACATTATTGATCATTACCTGATTGTAACGCTCGGGAACACCGCGAACAAGCACAAACCTATTATCTGAAATAGTAACACCCGATACACGTTGCATTACTTGTGCTGCATCCTTATCTGGCAATCGAACAATCTGTTCAGCAGAAATACCACTTACCACCAGCTTACTTTCCTTGATTGCATTAATTAGACGTAAGATCATTGTTTATCTCGCGTCGTTCCTGTTACCACAACTTCCTGAAGTTCAGTAGCATCTTCTTGCATAGCCACTTTTACGTCTCGATAATCTTTCCGCTTTCGACAACTACATCGGGAATGACGTGTGACTTATAAGTGATAAATGAAACGACAAGGCTATACGTTCCAGGCTTTACATTTGCAATTGCAAAGTTGCCTTCGATATCAGTAGCAGCACCTACCTGAGTTCCTTGTATATAAACGTTGGCACCAATGATAGCTTCATTAGTTTTACCATCGGTGACGGTACCCTTTATTGTTCCATTTTGTGCCAATGAAGCAATCGCGATGGTTAGAAACGCAAGAAGAAAGTAGAGCTTTACGCAGCATAAATTGTATTTGCTGCAAAAGTCAAGCTCTAATATTACCTGATGCCTACGCCTTTGTTACCAAATTGTTAATAGCAAAATCAGCACCTGACGTGGATGACTGAACAGTTATTAGGTATGAATCTCGTATACCTGATGATTATCAGTGAGTTTCGCAAAAATTGACTTAACAATTTTTACAAAATTTTTTAATGCGGATAACGTAGCGATAATAAAATGAATGATGCGCAAGACTGATGAATTTCTATTTGCTGATAGGCACCCGGTTAAGAATAGCCTTGATGATATCCGATGTTCTCACATTATCAGCTTCGGCTTCGTAGTTGAGAATGATCCGGTGATTCATGACATCCCGCGCTACTTCTTTAATATCTTCTGGCAATACATAATCCCGTCCCTCCATGTAGGCCATTGCCTTTGCTGAAAGATTTAGATTTATACTTGCCCGGGGTGATGCACCGAACTGAATGTATTGTGCTTGTTCATGTCAGTTTATAATCAAGCGGTTTTCTTGTGGCATAAACCAGTTCTATGATATAACGCTCAAGCGACTCTGAGATCTTTACTTTATTAACCTGATCTCGGATAGCAAATATGTCGTCCTTGCTTAAAATGGTGTTGACCGTATAATCAAATTTCATGTTGGAAATCCTTCTCATGATTTCCATCTCCTGCTCTTTTGTAGGATAGTCAACAAACACCTTCATCATGAAACGGTCAACCTGCGCTTCGGGAAGCGGATATGTTCCTTCCTGATCCACCGGATTTTGTGTAGCCATTACAAGGAATGGTCGGTCCAGTTTGAAAGTAGTCTCGCCAATAGTAACCTGCTTTTCCTGCATGGCTTCCAATAAAGCAGACTGAACTTTGGCAGGCGATCGGTTGATTTCATCTGCCAGAATTATGTTCGCGAAGATTGGCCCTTTCTTTACTTCAAATTTTCCCTCCGTCTGATTGTATATCATTGTTCCCACCAGATCAGCCGGAAGCAAGATCGGGTGTGAACTGTATTCGTTGAAAATCCAGATGCAAAACCTGTGCGAGCGTACTCACCGTAAGTGTTTTTGCCAGTCCCGGAACGCCTTCCAAGAAGTATGTGTCCGTTGGTGAATAAGCCGATCATCAAACGATTGACCATATACTCCTGGCCCACGACAACCTTTCGCAACCTCCTGTATAAACTTGTTTGATCTTTTCCTTATGCTCCTCGTGCTTCTGAATAGCTACTGGCTTCCATGTATTATTTCATCTTTATAACCGCATAAAATAGCGTAATTATTGTCAATTAGGGTCTGAATTTTTGCTGGAAAAACAATGTGATCATAAAAGGTTATGGGCAGAACTTTTGTAATTGGCGATATTCACGGTGCTTACCGAGCTTTGAGGCAATGCCTGGATCGTGCAGATTTCGACTATGAATCCGACCATCTTATTTGTCTCGGGGATGTGTGCGATGGATGGCCGGACACCAAATAGTGTGTCGATGATCTTCTGAAAATCAAAAACATCACCTACATCTTCGGGAATCACGATCTCTGGACCTGACAACTGGATGAAGACAAAAGTTGCGAAAGAAGTTTGGCGATCACAGGGAGGTGATGCGACAATCAAGTCGTATACCGATGGTGTTCCGTCTATCCACGTGAGTTCTTGGAACAAGGCCCTTCCCTATTTCATCGATAACAACAGACTTTTTGTACATGCTGGTATTGACCCACGTCGACCGCTCGAACAACAAGATATGGATACATTTGTCTGGGATCGAACTCTGGTTCAACAGGCATGGAACTTATTTCAAAAGGAAGTCAAGAATCATAAGCTTACAACCTTTGACGAAGTCTACGTTGGTCATACACCGATACCTTTACAAACCGACCTCAAGCTTGTGGAATTTGGATGATGGATACGGGAGCCGGCTGGTCCGGTGTATTATCGATGATGAATGTGGATACGAAAGAAGTCATTCGTCAGTGATCCGGTTCCTGTCCTGTATCCTGGAGTTGAAGGCAGAATGAAAAATAGGTGAGCGCCTTTAAGCCTCAATGAACTTTATCAAATACAACGACTTCCGCCTCTTGGATTGGTTATATATGAATTGATAAGGTTTTGAACGGTCCTCGTTTCAACACTTGGCTTGACTAAGTTTTTGCAGATTCGAAATCAGAAATCGAATTGCTTATCGAAAAATCCAAACCCAACATACGATCCCTTTCTCAACTAGAACCAGCGACTGCTCGTCTATGTTTCTTCCTTTTCCGATAATGGCAACGGTTTCACCCTCGTCTTTGAAAGCTTTGAATTGCGTTCTCAACCCGTCTGATTGTAATCTTGCACTGATTCAACGCCCATACACGCACCGTGGCATCCTCCGGTCTGGTAATCAAAGCACAAACCTTTCGCTAACTGCAATCCAGCAAAGTTTCGGACAAAGATCAAAGTGCACGAACTTTCTCCCAAAGAAAATTCCATGCTTCTCCTTTCGTGCTGAATCGTTCCAACGGACGTGATCCTCGCGTTACTATATTAACCGAAAATCGCAGATAACCATTCCGATCTTCATAGTCAAAAATACCCCATTCTTCCACGCGGAATTTTTGAGCCTGATTATACTTTGGCCATAACCTTCGGATTTCCTGTGACTCAAGAATAAGCGCAATCAATTCATTTCCCGTTAACTCGTAGCTGATATGATGTATTTCATTCCGGATCTTTGATCGGCTCCATTCGCGTGCATCACCTGTAAAATGTCCAGCAATTCTTTTTTTAATGTTGATCGCTTTACCGACATAAATAACATTGCCGCGAGCATTGAGAAAATAATAAACGCCTGGAAGAGCGGGAAGCCTGTCGAATTCTTCTTTCGGAAGATTGGGTGGAAGAATTGTTTCTCCAGAATTGCGCTTTAAGGTTTTGAGAATATATCCGTCGCGATCCCGTCGTAGCAGTTGATCAAATATTTTTGCGGTTGCTGCTGCATCACCGCCGGCACGATGTCGGTTTGTAGATCTCGATCCCCAGACTCTCGGAAAGACTTCCTAAGCTGTATGACCGTAGGCCGGGAATAATTTTTCGGCTCAAACGAACCGTACATAGTTTTTTGGATTGCCAATTTATTCCGACCTGCTCGAACTCTTTTTTCAGAAAAGAATAATCAAAATGCGCATTATGCGCTACGAAAATCTTTCCTTCCAATCGTTTGAAAATATCTTCGGCTATTTCTTCGAAATGAGGGAGCTTCCAAGACCATTTCCGTGGTAATACCCGTAAGTCCCGTAATATAATAGGGAATGTTTCTTCCCGGATTGATAAGCGTGTGAAATGCATCCGTTATCTGCATGCCATCATGATGGTAGATGGCCACCTCTGTAATGCGATGATTTTCTGCGTATCCTCCCGTCGTCTCAATATCCACAATCGCGTACATGGGCGTAAGTTAAAATTTGACTTCTTCACTTAAAAGAGGAAATTCAACCAAATTTTAAATGCCAAAAAAATGAATGGAATAATCCGCTTTCTGCTTTCGGCGTAGCGGTTTTGCTCACAGCCTATCTTCTTCCGGTGTTCATGTCGATCACTACGGGTATGCACTGCTGGTGGCCCTATTGATTTCCCTGGCCAATATTTTTGTAAAACCAATTCTGGTCATTTTAACAATACCCATTACCATCCTTACGATGGGGCTTTTTCTACTGGTTATTAATGCGCTAATAATATTATTGGTTGAATACTTTAGTACCCGGATTTAATGTTGATGGATTTTGGTGGGCGCTGGCGTTCAGCCTGATCCTATCACTTTTTAACAGTATGTTTTCGGAATTGACTTCGTCAAAAGAGAAGTAGTGGAACCATTCCCGGGCGCGAGGCCCGGGTCTGGTCTAAGAAAGGATTTCGTGCCAACTATTCCTTTACTGGAAACTCTTATATAAGTGGCGACTTCAAATGTCTTTAATTGAGTTGATCTCGCCGTCCGGAGCGATCTTTACGTGCTCGTCGAACAATGTCCGGCCAATCGATGGTTCACATCGTCCATTAATAGCGACCGCTTCGACACCCTAATGCGTTGCTCAGGTGTTGAGCCTTGTCATCAATCTTGTCTGACAAAAAGATCACTGGCGTGTCTCGATTTATAGAGTTGGTTCGAATGGATCGAATCAATTCAAAACCTGTGACCACAGGCAGGTCAGTGCCGCAGATAATTAGATCGAAATGTTCGATTCGAGAGGTTAGGAGCCCATCCAAACCAGATTCTGTTTGAAGCACAACGGGATTTTTTTTGCTAAGCACTGACTGAATGACGTCAACGGTATTTTTCTGCCTGTGAACCACAAGAATTTTCATTGTCTTTATGTCATTGAGCATGTCTATCTCAAAACTATGTTATGAAGTTCGCACAACGTTTTGACTTTTATTTCCGGCAATCGGGTTCATCGCAATCTGCCTAGCCTTAAAAACAGGTGAATGCGCACAATTCATTTAAATGATTAAGCTGGAACTACCTGAAGGGAGAAAAAAATAGTACAATTATACTACTCGCACTTTTCGAAAAATCAAATAACCACACCCGCTTCGTAAGCATATTTTACCAATCCAACGATATTATTAACACCAACTTTTTCCATAATATTTACGCGGTGATTTCGAACCGTGTTTTCGCTCAAGAAAAAACGTTGGCCTATCTCTTTCATGGTCAGCTCCTGACAAATGAGCAACAGGATTTCCTTCTCTCGTTCTGTCAATTCAGCGTGTTGAAAGTTTGGACGCTGACCATTTTTCTTTCATTCACATTTTTTCGTAACACCGACGCGACCAGATCGTTGTGATAAAAATCTTTGTCTGCAACGGCGTAAATTGCTTTTTCAAGTTCATCAGGCTCTGTATTTTTTAAAAGGAAAGCATGCACTCCCAAATCCATCATGTGAAGAATGAACTTGTTGCTATCGTGCATGGTGAGAATAATAATTTTTACATCCGGATATTTTTGGAGTATAATCGTGCTGGTTTCCGTGCCATCCATAACAGGCATTTGCAGATCCACAATAACCACATCAGGAACTTCATACTTGATAAGCGTTAAAAGTTCTTTCCCGTTTTCTGCATCCTTTACATCAGTAATTCTTTCAAAACTCCGAAGAAGATTCACCATCGCCTTGCGAAAAAGCGTGTGATCATCAGCGATGTAAACTTTCAATTGTTTCATGAGGGGACGATCAGAGTTATCTTGCTTCCTTTCTTTACCTGAGTATCAAAATCCAGCTTGGCATTTAACAGGCGGGTCCTGTTTTCCATGTTGTAGAGTCCTAAACCTGAACCGTTTTGCGTAGGGGAATGTTTAGCAGACGGGTCAAATCCTATTCCATCATCCTCAACGGATATTTTTAGCTGCTCTTCACCAAATAAGTCAACATTAATTACTGATGCTTGCGCATGTTTAATGGCATTATTGATTAACTCCTGGACTATGCGAAAAATTTTCAATGCTCGTTTCGTTTCAATAAATCCTATTTCCCCATGTTCTCTGAAGTTCATCGGATAATAACGAAGTGGCTTGAAAGCGGTCACAAAGCTCACGCAGCGCAGGAACTAATCCAAATTTTTCCAGGGTAGAAGGCATCAGGTCGAGACTGATCCGTCGAACAGAAGACAATGTATCATCCAACATTTGTTTGGATTGTTCAATTATCTGAGGATCCGGCAGCCTTTTAGCAATGGTGGTAAGTCCGACCCTGATGGTAGAAAGCATGCCGCCAACACTGTCGTGAAGATCGCCGGCGAGTCTTCTTCGTTCATTCTCTTCAGATTCGAGCGTAGCCTCCATCATTTTTTGCTGAAAATCCAATTCAAGCTGTTGTCTTTTCAACTGTTCCTCGATCATTTTTTTCTGATAGAAGACGACAAAAAGGATAATGAAACCGGCCAATACCAGCATAGCGACCGTTGCCAACGAAAAAATAATCGCGAATTGAGAGACTTCTCCTTCCATTCCCGAAAAATAAAAAATGATACGCCTCGATGTGCGCTTTCAGGGAGGTTTCTTTTCAGTCTTTGTAAGAATTAAAGATCCGTCTTCAAAGAGGTTCTTTTGATTTGAGCAGTCTTAGATCATAATACAGCCCAATTAGAAAGATAATATGTTCAATAATGCTTAACATGTTGTGGAAACTCCAATAAACCAACATGTTGTTTTTTAGAACATTGACTAGATAGGCATGGAAAGAGAACAAAAAAAATGTGCCCGCATGAAAAATCAATAACGCAGAATTGAACCAGAACATCGGTAAATGATGAACATACAGCGAAGGCAAATCCTGGATTAAAACGTAGAAGTATAAAAGACAATAAACAATTATTATTGCCGAGTGAAAAAGATATGAATAGGAATTAGGAGCTGTTTTCTGAATGAAAAAAAGATTGATCAAAGCGAAAATTGTAAATATGCAGGCGGCGAGGACAAACCACCCTCGATTCTTTTTGTGAAGAAGGTCGTAGTAAATTCTAGAATATAGGCCTAAACTTATAATGAGAGAGATGGGGTAGGACGCGTTTACAAAAACTCGTAACGTCGTTACCAATTACAAACCAGGATGCCATGTTGGCCAAAAAACTTGCGAGAAAAATCCAATCCTATCAACTTTACAATTAAACTTCTGGAGCGATATCGGATCAGTGATAAAATTGCAACAAAAGCTGACAGGATGGTTTGTGTTATCGCTAGAAACAGATAAATCTCAATTGTCATTATAAAAGATCTGTTCTTATCCACAATAAGGAGGACAATGAACGCCTCCATCAAAAGCTACTGCTCCGCCTCCTGCTACCCTGGACTGCCTCAGTTGTCGTCTCGTCAGACCAAATAAACGTTCCATCCTCACGCGTGGGAACCAATACCAACTGAAGGGTTTCCTTTTTAACTGCTTCATTCTGCTTTAAGGCAAAGAAGAAAGTAATTCCTGCGATAGTCATCATCGCTCAAAATTTTCAGTAACATGTCACGACCATAAAAAATCGATTTGGTGTCTTTCGATTTGTCTTTGCGCATTTCCTTGTCATACTTTTCAATCCAATCCATAGCTTCTTTTTTTGAAACTTTACTGCCAACATTTGGTTTAAAATTCGTTTGCCATAATTTGTTTGGTTTAAGGGTGAAACATATGTGAAGCTATTGAAAAATTTTACTAATAATTTTTGGATACTTCGCTCTACAAATCAGCTTTGCGATATCCCAATTATTTTCAATGATGTAATTTTTCTTTGGAGATAAATTTGTCGGACGTTGTGCAGTCGGAATGAAGCTGATGGATTTTAATTCAATACGGAGTAACAATAAAAAAACGACTATGGCCAAAAAAGAAAAAACACGCTGCCCCTGGTGTTTAAAGTTTGATCAATACATCGAATACCATGATAACGAATGGGGGGTACCCGTTCACGATGACCGGATTCACTTCGAATTCTTGATTTTAGAAGGTGCACAAGCAGGATTAAGCTGGGCCACGGTCCTAAAAAAACGAGAAGGATACCGAAAGGCCTTCGTCCAGTTTGATCCAGTGAAGGTCAGCCGCTTCACCGATGCTCGAGTATCAAAGATTCTGCAAGATCCCGGTGTTATTCGGAATAAGCTCAAGGTGAATGCTGCCGTAAACAATGCAAAACGGTTTTTAGAAGTCCAAAAAGAATTTGGAAGTTTTGATCGTTACATCTGGTCTTTTGTTAATAACAAGCCCATTGTTAATAAATGGAAAGGAGTGTCTGAGGTTCCGGCTACTACAAAGGAATCGGATGCCATCAGTAAAGACCTGATCAAACGCGGATTTAAGTTTGTGGGAAGCACGGTCATTTATGCGCACATGCAAGCCTGCGGACTTGTCAATGATCACCTGATCGATTGCTGGAAGTACAAAAAGGTTAAAACAAAATAATCCCTTTCTGAAAACTTACTTGGCAAGCGAACGGACAACATCCTTTTTGGCGAGGTGAATGTTCCATACGCCTTCCACTTTAACAGCACCATCCGGTAACGGTGAGACTTTTGGTCTTGTGTACATCAATGAATCGTATTGTTCAGGATTATTGGCGGCGTGAAGCTTTTGAATGTTATCCTGAATTGAACCCGTTTCTGCGCCTGCCACATACGCCTCAATAAGTTGATTTTCCACCTCGAGTGCATTGGTCGCTCCAGGACGAAGCAGGTTTATGCTGACATGATACTGGCGCTCGATGGAGTCTAACCTGGCAGCGTCGAAGCCTACCTTTTCCATGGCTTCATAAATCACCCGCCCATGCTCCAAAGATGCAGTAACAATTTCTGCGTCACTTAGCCGCACGATCTTCTGATCCTCCATCCCTTCATGCAATTTTTTTCTTTGTTCGTCAGATAAAGAGCCGCCGCATGCCAATAACAAAGTCGCAATCGCTATTAAATGTATTTTCTTCATGGCCCAAAGTTCTCCGCCTGTCGTTACAAATCCAAGCCTCAAACGTAAAGGACTTTTTTGCAATTCAGGAGAGAGACTTTTTATTAACTTTGTCGGTCATTTTTAGTTATGATTGAAAAACTAGAGGAATTAAAGCTTCGATTTGAGGAAGTGGGTCAGCTTCTTGTGCAGCCTGAAACGTTGAAGGATATCAAGAAATTCTCTCAACTCAACAAAGAGTACAAGGATCTTGAGAAGATTGTCAGCAAATACAATCACTTTATGGATAGCCGCAATCATCTTCAGCAAGCCAAGGAAGTTCTTCAGAAGGAAAAGGAAGAAGAAATGCGGGAGATGGCAAAAATGGAAATTGACGAGCTTGAGCCCAAAATCGAAAAGCTTGAATCCGATTTAAAGGAGCTTCTGATCCCTAAAGATCCGAACGACGACAAAAATGTTATGCTCGAAATCAGGGCTGGAACAGGTGGCGATGAGGCTGCCATTTTTGCGGGCGATCTTTGGCGCATGTATCAGCGGTTTTGTGAGCGTAGAGGATTAAAAATGTCTGTCTTAGATGTTACCGAAGGAACGGCAGGAGGGTACAAAGAAGTTATCTGTAGCGTATCCGGCGAAGGTGTTTATGGATTATTGAAATTTGAATCCGGCGTGCACCGGGTGCAACGGGTACCCGCTACTGAACAAATGGGACGCGTGCATACTTCTGCCGCTTCTGTTGTAGTAATGCCAGAGGTAGAAGACGTGGCGATTGAAATAAATCCCGCAGACTTAGAATATCAAACGGCGCGCTCCAGCGGTGCCGGAGGCCAAAATGTTAACAAGGTAGAAACCAAGGTTCAGCTTACCCATAAGCCTTCAGGCATTGTTATCACTTGCCAGGTCGAACGCTCGCAACATGCTAATCGCGAACGGGCTTTGCAAATGTTAAAAACAAAGCTTTATGAAATCGAATTGGAAAAGCAACAATCTGAAATAGGTGCAACCCGTAAATCTATTGTTCGCACAGGCGACAGGTCTGAAAAAATCAGGACATACAACTATCCACAAAGCAGAGTTACAGACCATAGGATTGGTTATACACAACACAATCTCCCGGCAATCATGAACGGTGACTTGGATGACTTTGTTGAGCAACTGCGGATAGCCGACAGCGCAGAACGAATGATGGAGGGTGTCTAGACGTGCGAAATAGCGTAGGGCAACGAATTTAGCTGAGAAAATGTTACCCTGAATGGCACCTAAATTGCGGATGCACCTCCTGAGATTTGATAAAACTTTGAATTAACTTTAAATAAAAAAAATCACACTATGGGAAAATGGATCGGAATAGGGGTACTGGTTGTACTGGTGCTTTGGATTTTCAGTTCTTATAATGGGTTGGTCAATAAAGACGAGGCGGTTAATAGCCAATGGGGAACTGTTGAAAGTCAGTACCAGCGGCGGATGGATTTAATTCCAAACTTGGTGAATACGGTTAAGGGTTATGCGCAATTCGAGCAGGAAACTTTGACAAAAGTCATCGAAGCTAGATCGAATGCCACTTCTGTTAAGATCGATCCTTCGAATCTGACGCCAGAAAAGCTACAACAATTTCAACAAGCACAAGAGGGCGTAACATCGGCCTTATCCCGACTTCTTGTTGTGGTTGAAAAGTATCCCGACCTGAAGGCGAATCAGAACTTCCTTGATTTACAGTCTCAACTTGAAGGTACTGAAAACAGAATTGCGGTAGAACGGAAGAGATTCAATGATGTTGTGAATACCTACAATTCGTCCGTGAGATCTTTCCCCGGAGTTATCGTGGCTAAAATTTCAGGCTTTGAACGCAAAGGATATTTTGAAGCTGCCCAAGGCGCAGAACAAGCCCCAACCGTGACCTTCTAAAAATAATAACTCTCTGCTTGCATAGAGAGAGCCCTTGCCATGTCGGCCGGGGCTTTTTTATTTTAAGACCTTTGAGATAGACAAATCGGTCTCCGGACTACAAGCGTACGCTTCACTTCGCGCTGCTCGTAGCTTTCAATCACGTCGCCCATCTTGATATCATTAAATCCATCAATACCGATACCGCAGTCAAATCCGGTCTTTACTTCACTTGCATCATCTTTATGACGCTTCAGCGAACCAAGTTTCCCAGCATATATAACAATACCATCGCGGATCAAGTCGGATAGGATTGGTTCGTTTGATTGATCCATCGGTTACCATACAGCCAGCAATTGTTCCAATTTTAGAGATCTTGAATACTTCACGGACTTCTGCATTACCGACAATGACTTCTTCTGTTTCAGGAGCAAGCATACCTTCCATAGCGGCCCTAACATCGTTGATCGCATCGTAGATAATGGAATAAAGACGAATTTCTATTTCTTCATTTTCAGCAACTCGTCTTGCTGCGCCAGAAGGTCGAACCTGGAATCCAAGAATAATTGCATCAGATGCAGAGGCCAGCAGTACATCGGATTCAGAAATCTGTCCAACACCTTTGTGAATGATTGCTACCTGAATTTCCTGTGTTGAAAATTTTAACAACGAGTCTGTCAAGCGCTTCAACCGAACCATCCACATCACCTTTAACGATAACATTCAAGTTGTTTGAAGTTACCGATGGCCAGACGTCGTCCAATTTCATCCAGCGTAATGTGTTTCTTGGTGCGGATGCTTTGCTCACGCATGATCTGTCCCCGCTTCGTTGCAATTTCCCTGGCTTCGCGATCCGTTTCAAGCACCATCACCTTCTCACCTGCCTGCGGTGCGCCATCAAGTCCCAGCACAACGACCGGGGTAGACGGTCCAGCCTCATTTATACTTTTTCCGGTATCATCAAACATCGCCTTTACACGACCATAGTTTGCACCGGCCAACAGAATATCACCGATTTGCAAGGTACCGGTTTGAACCATGATCGTGGAGACATAACCACGACCTTTGTCAAGTGATGCTTCAATGACTGAACCCGTCGCATTCCTGTTGGGATTTGCCCTAAGATTTAACAATTCGGCTTCCAGCAAGAACTTTCTCCAGCAGGTCTTCAATACCTTTTCCGGTCTTCGCCGAAATCTCCTGGCTTTGATATTTTCCACCCCATTCTTCAACGAGGATATTGATCTTCGAAAGTGATTCCCGAACTTTTTCAGGATTTGCTGACGGCTTATCAACCTTGTTTATTGCAATAACCATCGGAACACCTGCAACCTGCGCGTGATTGATAGCTTCTTTCGTTTGAGGCATCACATCATCGTCGGCAGCCACCACAATAATTGCAATGTCAGTCAGTTTCGCACCGCGAGCACGCATGGCAGTAAATGCCTCGTGACCGGGTGTATCAAGGAATGCAATCTTATGACCGCTCTTGGTCGTTACATCATATGCACCCACGTGCTGCGTGATACCGCCGGCCTCTGATGCAGTTACTTTTGTATTTCGGATATAATCGAGCAATGATGTTTTTCCGTGATCGACGTGACCCATGATCGTAACGATCGGTGCACGTGGATGTAAGATCTTCTTCTGCATCTCTTCCTCTTCCAATCCAAGTTCTTCTTCCGCCGAGGTGAACTGCACAGCATACCCAAATTCGTCAGCGATAACCGTGATCGCTTCTGCATCGAGACGTTGGTTGATTGAAACAAACATTCCCAGACTTAAGACAGGTTGAGATCACATCGTTTACAGAAACGTTCATCATCGAAGCCAGGTCATTTGCTGAAATGAATTCGGTAACCTTAAGTGTTTTTGAAGCCTCCTGCTCCTGCAACATCTGTTGCTCCTGCGCATCGACATTCGCCTGCCTTCTTTCCTTTCTATACTTCGCGCCGGTTCCTTTCTTGTTTCCGCCGCTAAGTTTGGCAAGTGTTGCTCTGATCTGATCCTGAATTTCTTTTTCTGTAGGTTCCGCCTTTTGAACTCGGTCGGAGGTGGTCCGCATTCTGCGTTGCGGCTTGTTGTGCGGGTCTGTGGACCTTTTGGAGGACCTCCTTGACCCTGGCTTTGCTGTCCTTGCTGGTTCTCAGATCGAGATCCTTTTTCGAGGTCTCCTTTGCTTTATCTTTCTGAGTATCAGACGACGCAACAGGTGCGTCTTTCTTTTCTTTTCTCCGGAAGCTGAATCCGGTCCAGAACTTTAAGTCCCTGAAGTTTGTCCGCACGGCCTTTTATCAATTCTTGCTCAGGTTGTTTTTCTTCCTGAGGTTCTCAACTTTTGGTACTTTCTACTTTAGGTTCTTCTTTTTTAGGCTTCTTCCTTTTTTGCTTTCTTTAACTCGGCTCGACGGTGTCTTGTTCAGCCTTACGGTTCAGGCTTTTCTTCTCTTTCTACCGCTTTCTTCTCAAGTTCAATTTTGCCAACAACTTTGATTCCTTCAAGTTTTGGCTTTTCGCGCTCAACTTTTTCCGGCTTCGATTCCTCTTTTGCCTTGAGATCTTTTGATCCGAGGTTCTTGATCATAATGTTGCTTTCCTCGTCCTCAACCCTCTTCTTGACAGATTCTTTCTCGTTTTCGATGATGAGCATCTCAGAGTGCTTTACGCCAATAGAAAGTCCAGAAGCTTCCAATTTCTCCGTGGCAGACGAAGCAAATTCCTTTGACAAAAGAATAACCTGCTCAGGAGTGAGCTTGGCATTTGGGTTATTTTCCACCTCAAAGCCTTTTTTTAGCAAGAATTCCAAAATGGTATTATGGCCCACATTGAGCTTCCTCGCTGCCTGACTCAACCTGATCAATTTTTCTTCTGCCATACTCAAATATGCCTGTTTTTTAAAAACTTTAAAACCTAAATCGCCTTTGAAGCAAAATTATAACGCTTGCTAACTAACACGTTAATCCGCATCCACATTCGTCAAATTCTACGGCCTTTATTCAAATTCCTTCTTCAAAATATTTAATACTCCTTCAACGTCTCTTCTTCCAAGATCAGTTCGGCGAACCAATTCTTCTTTCGAAAGAGCCAGTACACTCTTTGCAGTATCCAGCCCGATTCGGTTTAGTTCGTCAATTACCCAGCTTTCGATTTCGTCGCCAAATTCGCTCAAATCCACATCTTCTTCTGACTGTACCTTCTGCAAGTTCGCGGAACACATCAATCTCATAACCAACTAAACGGCTGGCAAGTTTAATGTTCAGTCCACCTTTACCAATTGCAAGTGATACCTGATCCGGTTTCAGATAAACTGAAACCCGTCCATTATCCTTATCAACTTTTATAGAAACAATCTTTGCAGGACTTAACGCACGTTGAATGTAGAGTTCGAGATTTTCGGTGTAGTTGATAACATCGATATTCTCATTCTGCAATTCGCGCACAATTGCGTGAATTCTCGATCCTTTCATCCCGACGCAAGCGCCCACCGGATCAATACGGTCGTCGTATGACTCAACTGCAACCTTTGCTCGTTCTCCTGGCTCGCGCACCACTTTTTTAATGGTTATCAATCCATCATATACTTCAGGAACTTCTTGTTCAAAAAGTCTTTCCAGAAAAACCGGAGAAGTTCGGGAAAGAATGATCTTCGGATTGCCATTCACCATGTCTACCTTGTGCACAATGGCGCGCACATTTTCACCTTTTCTGTAACGGTCCTTTTGAATTTGTTCATTGCGCGGTATTGAAACTTCATTGCCCTCGGCATCCGTCAATAAAACTTCGCGACTCAAAACCTGATATACCTCACCTGCGATGATCTCGCCAACGATGTCCTTATACTTTTGAAATAGAATATCTTTTTCAAGATCCTTTACTTTCTGAATGAGGGTCTGGCGGGCCGTTGTAACAGCTCTGCGTCCAAAATCATCAATAAAGATTTGTTCAGAAACTTCTTCGCCAACTTCAAAATCAGGCTCGATCTTATGAGCATCTGACAAACTAATTTTGTCAAAATCCCAGATGTCTTCGGAATCGTCATCTACAATTTCACGAAAGCGATAAATTTCCAAATCGCCTTTGTCAGAGTTCACGATGATGTCGAATTTTTCATCGGAGCCAAATTTTTTCTTAATCATGTTGCGAAATACATCCTCCAGAATCCTGATCATCGTAGGTCTGTCGATGTTTTTTTGCTTTGCGAATTCAGCAAACGACTGAATTAATTCATGTGCATCCATGGTTTGTATACTATTTGAAACTTACTAACACAAATGATTTATCGATCTCCGAAAATGATAGTTCTACTATTTTGGTTTCCCTCTGTTTTCCTGTACCAATCTCCTGCTCAAGTTTGATTTTCTCGTTCGCCAACCTCAATCAACTTTCCCTCTATTGTTTGTTGTTGATTAACCACTCTAACCCGGCGGCCTATATTTTTATAATACTGCCGTGTGAGTCTTAATGGCTGGTCTAAGCCGGGTGTCGAAACCTCGAGCATGTAGCTATCGGCAAACAACTGCGAATCATCAAACTCTTTTGATAGCTCACGACTCAGATTTGCACAGTCATCGATAGTTACCCCCTTATCGCTGTCAATTAGTATGAGTACTTTCTTGGGTCCTTTGTGACCTTTGATCACCACATCAACAAGAAACTGATCGGGATCAGCTAATTTACGCGTAATTAAGTTCTTGATTTCCTCAGCAAATTCCATTTAAAAAAGTTTCTATAAACAAAAAGGGGACTTGCCGCCCCCTGCAGTGAACTCAGAAACTTCCGCAAAAGTATACCTTTTTTACTTTTCGTCAAAAATGAACCGAAATTTGTTGATTCATTTAAATGTACTGGGGCAGATTTTTCAAATACACGCCATACCCGCTTTTTTCCAGGGGTTTTGCCAGTTCGAGGAGCTGATTTTTTGTGATAAAGCCCTTTCGGAAGGCTATTTCTTCAATGCAACCGACTTTTAAGCCTTGCCTGTGCTCAATAACCTGCACAAAATTCGCGGCATCCATAAGCGAATCAAAGGTACCTGTGTCCAGCCAGGCAGTTCCCCGGCTTATTGGAGCAACTTTAAGTTTGCCCCTTTTCAGGTATTCGTTGTTAACAGAGGTAATTTCCAACTCGCCTCGGGCGCTTGGCTTTAGATTTTTTGAAATAGCGATAACTTCATTGTCGTAGAAGTACAGCCCGGGAACGGCGTAATTTGATTTGGGCTTGGCTGGTTTTTCTTCAATTGATATCACCTTCTGATTTTCATCGAATTCCACCACTCCATAACGTTGAGGATCTAAAACGTGGTAAGCAAATACAACACCTCCGTCCGGATCAATATTGGACAGCAGTTTGTGCAAACCAGAGCCGTGGAAGATATTGTCGCCCAGAATTAATGCCACTTTTTCTTTGCCTATAAATTCTTCTCCGATGATAAACGCCTGTGCCAGGCCCTCAGGTTTAGGTTGAATTGCATATGAAAATGAACAACCTAAATTTTTCCCGTCCCCTAACAATCTTTGAAACATCGGCATGTCATGCGGCGTAGAGATGATCAAAATTTCGCGAATGCCGGCCATCATGAGTACGGAAAGCGGATAGTAAATCATCGGTTTATCGTACAAAGGCATGAGTTGCTTGCTTATAGCAAGCGTCAATGGGTAAAGTCGTGTACCTGAGCCGCCGGCGAGAATAATTCCTTTCATAAAATAATTATTAATGATGCCAGCAACTTCTACCGGCCCTGATACATCGAGGCATAATATCGAAGATACGCGCCGGAGGTAACATTCTTTAACCAATCCTCATTCGCCAAAAACCAGTCAATCGTTTTTTCCAATCCAACCTCAAAAGCAACCTCCGGCCTCCAGCCAGTTTCACTGATCAATTTAGATGGATCAATTGCGTACCGCAGATCATGTCCGGCTCTATCCTTTACGTAGGTGATCAACGATGCGCTGGTACCATCTTCTTTCCCAAGCTTTTGATCCATCAGGTGGCAAAGAAATTTTACCAGGTCTATATTTTTCCACTCATTGGTTCCGCCAATATTATATATCTCTCCCTGTTTCCCTTTATGAAAAATCGCATCTATCGCACGCGCATGATCTTCTACATATAACCAGTCGCGAATGTTTTCACCTTTGCCATACACGGGCAGAGGCTTATTGTTGATAATATTGTTGATCAATAACGGAATGAGCTTCTCTGGGAAATGGTATGGCCCATAATTATTTGAGCACCGACTTATAACGGTTGGTAGCCCAAAACTATTATTAAAAGCATTTACAAAATGATCGCTGCTGGCCTTGGAAGCCGAATAGGGGGAACGTGGATCAACGGGTGTTTCTTCAGTGAAATACTCGCCTTGCTCTGCAGAACCGTAAACTTCGTCCGTTGAAATATGATAAAATAGTTTATCCTCATAATTTTCATGCCACGAAGCTTGGGCTACACGCAGCAGGCTCAATGTTCCAATAACATTGGTAGCGGCAAATTCAGTTGGGTTATGAAGGGAACGATCGACATGTGACTCAGCGGCCAAGTGAATTACGCTGTCAATTTCAAACTTCTTAAAAGTTTCAAATAGAAATTCAAAGTCTAAGATATCCCCTTTTACAAAAGTGTAGTTGGGATTGTGCTCAACATCGCGCAGGTTCTCAAGGTTGCCCGCGTACGTAAGTTTGTCGAAGTTAATGATTGAATACGTGGGATACTTGTTAACAAATAGCCGAACGACATGTGATCCAATAAATCCTGCACCACCTGTTATTAATATTTTCCGTATCGACATTAGCTCAGTTAGCGGATATATTTTTCAAAATTCTTATGGTCGCGTTGGTAAAGCACTTCCTTGGGAAGTGACTTAAAGTATTCGTAAGTGATTTTTAATCCTTCAGATCTCGACACTTTTGGTTCCCATCCTAAAATCTTTCTTGCTTTGTCGATATTAGGCTGTCGTTGTTTTGGATCATCTTGTGGCAATGGTTTGTAGATGACTTTTTGGGATGTCCCCGTAAGCTTTACCACTTCTTCCGCAAAATCACCAATCGTTATTTCGTTGGGATTTCCAATATTCATTGGTAAATGATAATCTGACATCAGCAATCTATAAATACCTTCAACTTCGTCATCCACATAACAAAACGACCGTGTTTGAGTTCCGTCGCCAAAAACCGTAAGGTCTTCTCCCCTTAGAGCCTGTCCAATAAATGCTGGTAAAACTCTCCCATCATTTAGGCGCATACGGGGACCGTAGGTATTAAATATTCTTATGATCCGCGTTTCCAGATTGTGGTAAGTATGGTAAGCCATTGTGATCGCTTCCTGGAATCGTTTAGCCTCATCATATACACCGCGGGGACCGATCGGATTTACGTTTCCATAATACTCTTCAACCTGCGGATGGACTAATGGATCGCCATAAACTTCAGAAGTAGACGCAACCAAGATTCGCGCTTTTTTTGATCTCGCCAATCCTAATAAGTTGTGCGTTCCAAGAGAGCTAACTTTTAGAGTTTGGATTGGGATTTTTAAATAGTCAATTGGACTTGCCGGTGATGCAAAATGAAGGATGTAGTGGAGTTCTCCCGGAATGTGTACATAGGTCGAAACATCCTGATGATAAAACTCAAAATCAGGGTGTTTAAATAAATGCTCGATATTACGAAGGTCACCTGTGATAAGATTATCCATCGCTATCACATGAAAACCTTCTTTGATAAAACGATCACAAAGATGCGATCCGAGGAAGCCAGCACCTCCTGTTATAAGGACACGTTGCTTAGCCATTGACAACCTCCCTTCCAATGCTGTAATATGAATAGCCTAATTCTTTCATAATCGATAAATCATATAGGTTTCTACCATCAAAAATCACTTTGTTTTTTAGAATGCTGGAAAGTCTGTCAAAATCCGGCGTCCGGAATTCAGGCCATTCTGTTGCAATAAGAATTGCATCTGCATCTTGTGCTGCGTCGTAAGGAGTTTCACAATAGCTTACTTTGTTTCCGATAAGCTTTTTTACATTTCCCATTCCTTCTGGATCATGAACCTTCACTATGGCACCTTCCTTTAATAGGGTATCAATGTTGTAGAGTGCGGGCGCCTCGCGAATATCATCAGTGTGTGGTTTAAATGCTAGTCCCCAGATGGCAATTGTTTTCCCTTTCAAATTGCCGTTAAAATATTTCTTTATGTGCGGAATCAGCCGGACTTTTTGCTTTTCGTTGACATCCATTACGGCATTAAGGATTTTGAAATCATATTTGGCATCTATGGAAGATTTTGCCAAGGCTTGAACATCTTTTGGGAAACAACTACCGCCGTATCCAATACCTGGAAATAAAAATCGTTTACCAATCCGACTGTCGGTACCTACTCCTTTTCTTACGGAGTCAACATCAGCACCGAGCAATTCACAGAGATTAGCAATCTCATTCATGAATGTTATTTTGGTCGCCAGAAAGGCATTGGCAGCGTATTTGGTAAGTTCTGCAGATCTATCATCCATAAAAATGATAGGATTGCCCTGACGGACAAATGGCGCGTATAAAGATTCCATCACTTTGCGTGCCTGTGCGGAATTGGTGCCAATCACCACCCGGTCTGGTTTCATAAAGTCTTCGACTGCCACACCTTCGCGTAAGAATTCCGGATTGGAAACTACATCAAAATCAACCTTCGCGTTGGTTGCGATTCTGGCTTTTACTTTTTCTGTTGTCCCCACAGGAACTGTACTCTTATCTACTAAAACAGTGTATTCCTTAAGTATTGGCCCTAAATCATCAGCAACTTTAAGAATATATTTTAGATCCGCTGAACCATCTTCACCTGGTGGCGTTGGCAACGCCAGGAAAATTATTTTTGCGCCTTGAATCCCTTCCTCAAGGTTTGTAGTAAAAAAAAGCCGTTGTTGCTTAACGTTCCGATCAAATAATTGCTCCAGACCCGGTTCATAGATGGTAATGACACCTTGTTGAAGTTTTTTGATTTTTTCCTGATCAATGTCAACACATGTAACAGTATTTCCCGTTTCGGCAAAACAGGTACCTGTGACCAAACCAACGTAACCAGTTCCTATAACCGCTATTTTCATATTTGAATTTTTAATGAAGCGCCAAATTAAAATTTTTATTGTATTCGCAAACTGACCAAAAATGTCAGGTATAAAGACTTTGGTCGGGCTAACATTCGTTTGTTAGTTGGATTTAATTCTTAATTTTGCAATCTTTTAAATCCAGAAATGAGCCAAATGATAAGTTTTTCAGAAACCGACAATCAAAATATGATCGCGCAATCGATAAAGGACTTTGGCGCGAAAGAAATGAGACCCTACACAATGCAGTGGGACGAAGCCCAGGAGTTTCCGGTTCCATTGTTTCAAAAGATGGGTGCTCTGGGTCTGATGGGAATTCTGGTGCCCGAAAAATATTCTGGTTCCGGCTTGGGCTATTTAGAATACATCACGGCCTTGGTTGAGATTTCCAAAATTGATGGTTCCATCGGTCTGTCGATGGCTGCCCATAATTCTTTATGTACAAACCATATTTTGCTTTTTGGAAATGAAGATCAAAAACAGAATTACCTGCCGAAGCTTGCTACAGGGGAATGGATTGGAGCATGGGGCCTGACAGAACCCAATACAGGTTCAGATTCGGCGAATATGCGATCCGTTGCCGTGAAAGACGGTGATTATTATATTCTTAATGGCGCTAAAAATTTCATCACCCATGGAAAATCCGGGAATGTGGCTGTTGTAATAGTTCGCACGGGAGAAGTTGGAGATTCAAAGGGAATGACTGCTTTCGTCGTGACAAAAGGAACGCCTGGGTTTACGGCGGGAAAAAAGGAAAACAAACTTGGGATGCGGGCATCCGAAACCGCGGAAATAATCTTTAATGATTGCCGGGTCCATAAATCGCAAATGTTGGGAAATCTAGGCGACGGCTTTATTCAAGCCATGAAAGTTCTGGAGGGAGGCCGGATTTCAATTGCATCGCTAAGTTTAGGAATTGCCATTGGTGCCTACGAAGCCGCCTTGCAATACTCAAAGGAGCGTCATCAATTCAATCAGCCTATCTCAAAATTTCAGGGAATCGCCTTTAAACTGGCGGATATGGCTACTAAGATTGAAGCAGCCAAATTGCTTACGTTTCGTGCCGGGGACTTAAAAAACAAAGGACATGCGGTCAAAAAGGAATCGGCCATGGCCAAATTGTATGCTTCCGAAGTTGCGGTGGAGGTCGCCACGGAAGGGGTTCAGATTTTCGGTGGTTATGGTTATACGAAAGACTTTCCAGCAGAAAAATATTTCCGCGATGCTAAACTTTGTACGATCGGTGAAGGGACTTCAGAAATCCAGAAATTGGTTATTTCCCGTTCAATTTTGAAATAAACCTTGAATGATCTGCAGGAATCTATTATATTTGCACCCCTAAATAGTAAATATGTTAATTGTAAACGTCAAGGAAAACGAATCAATTGATAAAGCCTTAAAACGCTTTAAAAAGAAATTTGAAAAAACGGGTGTTCTCAAAGAATTACGCGCACGTACTTCTTTTGAAAAGCCATCCATTACCCGCAGAAGCGAAATTATCCGCGCTGCGTACCGGGAGCAACAAAAGCTTAAGGAAGCGAGCTCTTAAAAAAGGCAGAATTTTACGTTGTGGATAGTTTGTAGAGTTATCCACATGTTATACACATATCCCCTTTAAGGCTTTCTTAAAGGGGATTATTTTTTTACATTGCTCTATAGACCGATGGGTTCGTGTAGCAGCATGATAGATTCTTTTCTGAAATATCTTGAATTCGAAAAGCGCGTAAGTCGTCATACCATATTGGCTTACAAAACCGATCTCCAACAATTCTCGGCATTCATCCTTAATACTTTTGAAGAACCCAAAGCAGAGGCCGCTGACTATGGTATGATTCGATCCTGGATCATTAATCTGGTCGAAAGTAAAATTGAAGCCCTTTCCATCAATAGAAAAATCGCCTGCCTTAGGTCGTTTTACAAATTTCTCCTTCGTCAGGAATTAATAAGCAAAGATCCTATGCTGAAGATCAGAGGTCTGAAAACAAAAAAACAGTTGCCCAGTTTTGTTAAAGAGGGGGACATGATGGCGTTACTGGATCATACCGATTTCGATAGAGGTTTCAGCAGCGTCCGCGAGAAATTGGTGTTGGAATTATTTTACGCAACCGGAATTCGGCTTTCTGAATTGATATCATTAAAGGAAAATCAAATTGATTTGAGAAATCAAACTTTAAAGGTGATTGGTAAACGAAACAAAGAAAGAGTTATTCCCTTTTCAAAAAGTATCGTACCGATCATAAACGAATACATATCCGTTCGAAACAGGGACGTTCAATTAAAAGATCATGGATTTCTCTTCGTTACGGACAAGGGAGAACCATGCTATCCAATGTTGATTTATAGAGGTATTAAAACATATTTAAAAAAGACATCTTCCGAAAAACAAAGTCCTCACGTCCTACGTCATACCTATGCAACACATCTTTTGAATAAGGGTGCGGAGATCAACGCTGTAAAAGATTTGTTGGGACACAGCAGTCTGGCAGCCACGCAAGTATACACCCATAATTCCATGGAAAAATTAAAAAAAGTCTTTGACCAGGCGCACCCAAAGGCTTGATCTTAAATAAAATTTTATACTTCCTAACTAACGCTTACCGCATGACGAGATAATTACCCTTACCCCCTAACCAGCACACGCGAGTTTTTTATTTGTTTAACTTAAATTTTTACAACTATGAAGTTACAAGTTCATTCCATCCATTTTAATGCTGACAGCAAACTGATTACGTTTATTCAAAAGAAGCTGAATAAACTCGAGACATTTTATGATCGAATGGTGGATGGTGAAGTCTTTCTACGCTTGAATAACGAAGGGATTGAAAATAAAACAGTAGAAATTAAACTACGCCTGCCGGGCAATCAACTTTTTGCCATTGAAAAAGCTAAATCATTCGAAGCAGCGACCGACTTGGCCGCCGATGCTTTGCGAATGCAGTTGAAAAAATTTAAGACTAAAGTAAAAAACGGACGAGCATAGGTAACGAAAGCAATCATAAAAAAAGGGCTCTAAACTAGAGCCCTTTTTATTTAGCTAATCTTAAAAGCTTTTTTGACTTGATCTACATGGTCCAACTTCTCCCACGGGAACAATTCTACTTTGACTTTCTTCTCATTTTTCTTTCCCTTGTTAAAAATCTTTTCAACAATCTTCGATTCACGTCCCATGTGACCATAAGCAGCGGTCTCTGAATAAATTGGTGTACGTAAAGCAAATCGTTGCTCAATAAAATAAGGACGCATGTCAAAAATCTTTGCTACCCGTTTTGCAATTTCACCATCGTTAAAACTGATTTTTGAAGTCCCATAAGTATTAACGTATAAGCCTACTGGTTGGGCTACACCGATCGCGTACGAAACCTGAACGAACACTTCATCACATACCCCTGCAGCCACTAAGTTTTTAGCGATATGGCGAGTAGCATATGCCGCTGACCGATCCACCTTTGAAGGATCTTTTCCAGAGAAAGCACCACCACCATGAGCACCTTTACCGCCATAAGTATCGACGATGATTTTACGTCCGGTTAATCCTGTATCACCGTGCGGTCCACCAATAACAAATTTGCCGGTAGGGTTAACGTGATATTTTATGTCATCTGCCAAAAAGGTTCTGAACACGCTTGGGTAATTTCTTCTTGATGCGAGGTATAAGGATATTAATGACATCCTCTTTGATCTTGCTTAACATGGCCCCATCTTTTCCGAAATCATCATGTTGCGTAGAAACAACGATTGCATCGATACGTTGAGGTTTGTTGTCATCACTGTATTCGATCGTCACCTGAGATTTGGCATCCGGGCGAAGATACTTTATATGTTTATTCTCCCTTCTTAATATCGCGAGCTCACTTAGCAACAAATGCGCAAGTTCCAATGGCAAAGGCATAAAGCTATCGGTTTCGTTGGTAGCATAACCAAACATCATTCCCTGGTCACCTGCTCCTTGATCTTCTTTTTTCCTCCGCTCTACACCCTGGTTGATATCGGGCGATTGTTCATGTATTGCTGACACAATTCCGCAAGAATTTGCTTCAAACATGTATTCACTTTTTGTATAACCGATCTTACGGATAACTTCACGGGCGATTTCCTGTACATCGAGATATGCCTCGGATTTTACTTCACCTGCCAATACAACCTGGCCGGTGGTAACCAATGTTTCACAAGCCACTTTAGAACTAGGGTCAAAGGCAAGAAAATTATCGATCAGGGCATCTGAAATCTGGTCGGCAACTTTGTCTGGATGTCCTTCAGAAACCGATTCTGAGGTAAATAAATACGGCATAAGGATTTTCTAAATTTTGATGTTAATGATAACTAAAAATGGACCGGCAAATTTAGGCCGATTTCGGTAAAACCAAAAGGCATTGTTAGTATTCCCGTCAAAACGACAAAAACAGAAAAACAGCGGGTGCCTTGGGCATATCGTAGGTGATCCCTTTCCACTTTTTGACTGATAAGGTTCGGATCTTTTCCTCCACCCCCGTAATATCGATTGCAATGCAAAGCGTAGTCTCGTTTTGCAGATTCTTTAGTAACAGATCTTTCAGGTGATTATTACGATAGGGCGTTTCAATAAAAATCTGAGTTTGATTCTTTCGTTTGGATTCCTTCTCGAGGTCCCGAATTACCTGCGCACACTCCTTCGCGTCGATGGGCAAATACCCGTGAAAAGTAAACCTTTGGCCATTCAGCCCCGATGCCATTAATGCCAGTAGTATGGACGATGGGCCCACGAGGGGGACCACCTGAATTTCATTTTCGTGGGCGAACCTTGTGGCCAATGCTCCAGGATCTGCTATCCCCGGACATCCAGATTCAGAAATAATTCCAAGGTTTGTTCCCTGAAAAATGGGGCCGAACATGGCAGGCAAGTCTTCTGGCCTGGAGTCTTTATTAAGAATTTGAAAGTCGAGCGCGTCGATCGACGGATAAATTTTCAATGCACTTAAATATCTGCGCGCTGTTCGGACATCCTCGACCAAGAAGTGATGTGTTCCCGTCAGTGCATTGGTAATGTGCGGAGCAATGACTGCTGAGTGTGTATTATCACCAATTACATTGGGAATCAGGTACAACTTTCCTTTTTCCATTCACGAAAACATTTTTTTAAAACGCTAATTTCGTAAGAATAAAACTACACATGGGTAAATTGTTCATTATCGTCGGTATCGTTTGCATCATTGTTGGGTTGCTGTTGACCTATCTCCCACGAATGCCCTTTTTTGGGAAACTCCCAGGTGATTTTTCGATCGAGCGTGAAAATTTCAAATTCTACTTTCCACTGACTACAAGTATCGTGATTAGCATACTAATTTCTCTCATTCTATTTTTATACCACAAGTTTAAAAATTGATTTTTGTTATTAGCGCTTCCAAAAGTCCTTCCGTTCATGATTGAAAAAAAATCGTATTCCTATTTCATAGGAGGAATTTTGATATGTTTTTTGGGTGCGATATGTTTTTCAACCAAGGCCATCTTCGTTAAGCTAGCGTACCGCGAGACGCATGTGGATCCCGTTAGCCTCCTTGCATTGCGAATGATTTTTTCATTGCCATTCTTTGTCGTTTCCGCATGGTGGAGCAGTGCGAAAAGCGAAAATATTCGCTTCACAAGAAAACAATGGCTCGCTGTGGCGGGAATTGGCTGTCTTGGGTATTACATCAGCAGCCTGCTTGATTTCCTGGGCTTGCAATACGTGACGGCAGGGATCGAGAGACTTATCCTTTTTGTCTACCCCACGCTTGTTCTGCTCATGTCCGCATTCATATTGAAAGTAAAAATAAGATCGATCCAGTGGCTGGCAGTTTTGATCACATATGTCGGGTTGACGATTGCCTTTTGGGGGGAATTGAGGGTCGACAATGAATCGGAAGGCTTCTACCTTGGAGTCATATTGATTTTCATTTGCGCCATTACTTACGCGATTTACATTGTGGGAAGTGGGCAACTTATTCCGACAATCGGGGCTGCCAAGTTTAATAGCTATGCCATGAGTTTTGCCGCGTTAGCGGTTGTGCTTCATTTCTTTTTTGTAAATGACAACTCCCTTTTTGATTTTGATCGACAGGTTTATATCTATAGCTTTTTAATGGCTATCATCGGAACGGTAATTCCATCATACCTTGTGGCCATTGGAATCAAACGTGTGGGCTCCGACAATGCAGCCATTATTGGAAGTGTTGGCCCGGTCTCAACGATCGTTCAGGCTTCATTTTTTCTTCAAGAACCAATTCATCTTTTGCAGCTCGCAGGCACGGCTTTTATCCTTTGCGGGGTTTTGATGATCTCCAAAAAATGACTAGCCCAATTTCTGATCAAAGCCGTTCGTGATGCGAATCAATATCTTGCAGCATTCGTGACCGTCTGAATTTTCATCTTAACTTCAATTAAAATTCCAACTTTATGAGATTCCTGCTACTGGTATTACTTCTTAATTCCGTAACAATTTGCTTTAGCCAGTCGAAAACATATTCCTTCGTTTTCCTTCATAAAAAGTCGCCGGCTGAGCAAATGCCAAAAGAACAACTGGACAAAATCATGGAAGGACATCTCGCAAATATCGGACGACTGGCAAAAGAAGGAAAGCTTATAGTAGCCGGGCCGTTCGATGGAGGAGGAGGAATTTTTATTTTAAATACAACTTCAACAGACGAAGCGAAGTTATGGCTTAGTACCGACCCTGGTATTCAAGCAAACCGATGGGACGTTGAAATTCTTCGATACACACCACGAATTGGAGCCTTATGTGTTGCTAAGGAGCCTTATGAAATGGTGACCTACCATTTTTTCCGATTCGTCGAAACGCCAACGGACCGGAAAGACGCTGAAGGTATTTTGAAGCAACATCAGGAATTTGTCCTGAGTCTTAAAAAAAATGGAAATGTTATAACAGAAGGAATTTTTGAGCCCTCCGGAGGTATAATAATTCTAAAAGGAGAATTGAACGACGATCCGTTTGTTTCCGACCCTGCAGTACAACATGGAATCATTTCGCTGGACCGTAAAAAACTTTGGATTGCAAAGGGATCATTTTGCGAGCCGTAATGTGCAAGGTTATCCGAAAAGATTATTCAGTTCGAGATCAACTTTATTGACGATGAATCCAAAGTCATCGATGTTCTCAACAAAGTCAAGATGATCAACGTCAATTATAAGCAGTTTGCCATCCTTATAATTTCCGATCCAGCTTTCGTAATGTTTGTTGAGCTGCCTCAGATAATCCAGGCGAATCGAGTATTCAAAATCCCGGCCTCTTTTTTCTATTTGCCGAACCAGCTTAGGAATGCCGGCCTTCAAATAAATTAGCAGGTCAGGCGGCTTTACGAACATGATCATAGACTGGAAAATGTCAGTATAGCTGCGATAATCCCGGTCTGACATGTAGCCACTTTGATGCAGGTTGGCAGCGAAAATATAGGCGTCTTCGTAAATGGTTCTGTCTTGAATGGTAGGTCTGTGACTACCATGAATTTCGTTGATTTGCCTCAGCCGACTATTCAAAAAATAAATTTGTACGTGGAACGCCCACTTCGCCATGTCTTGATAAAAATCTCGCAAGTAGGGATTGTCATCAACCGATTCGTATAGGGGATTCCATCCGTAGTGCTTTGACAACTTCTCTGTCAGCGTGGTCTTACCAGAACCAATATTTCCACAGACCGCTATATGTTTTAACTTATTCATTCACTCCAGACCTTCACGTTTGACCAAACCGGCAAAATCACAGCCATTTTTTTCGTTTAAAATACCATAAAAAGATAAGGGAGGAAAAAATCATAAGTCCGATGGCAAAGGGATAACCCGCCATCCATTGTAATTCGGGCATGAATCTAAAATTCATCCCATAAATACTGGCAATCAATGTAGGCGGCATGAACACCACGGTCACCACGGTGAAAATTTTGATTACCTGGTTTTGTTCGATGTTCACAAGTCCCAAAAAAGTGTTTTGCATGTATTCCAATCGTTCGGAGCTAAATTGCGAGTGTTGAAGAAGGGAGGCAATATCCTTCATGATAATCTTCAGTCGTTCATTTTCAATTTTATTGAATTCCGGTATCCGGATTAACGAACTGACCACACGCTGCTTTTCAGTTGTTGTCTCATGTAACAGCATTACGTTCTCCTGAAGCTGAGCTATACCGAGTAGCAGATCCTCTTTTAGAGACCGTTGTGCAATCATTTCTTTGCTGATCAGATTTACTTTCCGGTTAATACCCTCAATCAGATCGGCATCACTATCAATATGCGTTTCCAATATCGAAAGAAACACATCGAGCCCATGTTCCTTCATTTCCGTGGATGCAGCTTTAAGTTTGCGCACCGATTCAGCAAAAATCTTTAGATCTCCTTGTCGATAGGTAAAAAGTGTGTTGCCCTTAAGGATAAAAGTAGTATTCTGAATTGTTAATTCGGCATCGCTCGATATGACACCCAGGTTTATTTCAATTGTTTCTTCGGTTTCCAGAAACCGTGAACTGCTCTCGATTTCTTGCAGTTCCAGGGAAGTAAAAAATTCAATCTTGTAATTCTTTTCGACGAACTCTTTTTCCTCCGGTGTAGGCGATTGCAAGTCAATCCAAATGACATCACGAATACTCCGTATTTCATCAAATGAAATATTTCTGTACTGTGTAAGCTTACCCTGACTCGTTTTGTACACCCGGATCATTTTTGGATTTTTAGGCGCTGCAATTTAGAACCAATATTTTAATTGATTCTAAATTTAAAATGACCCTTTCTTAAAAAGAAAAAGACCTGTCAGGCACTGCCCAACAGGTCCAATTCAACCTGTAAAAGAATTTTAATTAGCTTTCATCCTGATCTGCTTCGTCCGCCTTTTTCAGCTCCTCGTCTATAATCTTCTCGATTACTTCGCGTTGGCGTTCATCGATGGTTTTGTCAGTCTTTGCTTGTTTCTTCATAAAGCGCAACATAGCATTCTTTTTAATTTCGTAAGCGATGAAAACTGAGTATTCATTTGTCTTGGCGTTGAAATATTTTTCCTCTCCCATTTTACGCAAGTCCGCCATATCGGTATTCATTACTTGGCGAACAAGGCTTTGGAATTTATCAGCAACGTCAGCTCCTTTCTCATTCTCAGTTTGTCCCAGATATTGATCTGCCACTTGTTTCATGGTGGTGTTGACCTGTCCTGCAAGCTGAGTTTTTGCGTCCATGTCCGCCTTTCCCCGGGCAATGTTGTCCTGGGAACTTACCCCTTTACCAGAAGCGCGAAAGAACCGGTTATTTGATTCGTATGCATTCCCCTGGAACGGTTCTTTAACTTTTTTTCCTAACTGACTTGGTGAACAACTCCATACCAACACCACGCTCATAATAATAGCAAGTGTGTTTAAAGTCTTCATAGTTGAATTCGGTGATTTGTCGCTAAAGTACGAAAAATTGTGCCAGAGAATAGAACCGTTTCACAACCCCATCTTCGCAATAACCTGCCAACGGAAAGCCCATTTCCACTTAATTGTAAAACTTTCAACAGCAGTGGCTTCCAACACCTCTCTTAACTCCGTTCTCTTAAAAGCACGCAACACCGAGAGGGGTGCGTCGTATTTTACCATGGCCGACTTTGAAAACGCCTGCGTAAGTAATTTGATGGAATAATAAGCGAGCCAATGACGATGAATATCGTTAATGATGAATCCAACGGATACTTGTCGCTTGAGTTTTCGGAAAAAATGAACAAGTTGTTCGCTGGAAAAATGATGATAGAAAAGGGTTCCTATAACGATATCAAATTTTTGATTTTCGAATTCTTCGCCGAAAACATTCAGCGTCTTAAATTGAATATGCGGGTGCGACAAGAGATTTCGTTTTGCAAAAGCCACGATATTAGGATTCGCATCTATTCCGATAAGATTTAATTTGAAATTGTTACGTTTTCCCCACGCATCTATCATGCGCAACATGTCTCCTCCTCCGCATCCTAAGTCGACGATGGTAATCGCTTCGTCATTTGAATAGTTTTTTAGCAGCTGTTGGAGGGATACTATTGTTATATGGTTTCCACCCAACCATTTATTGATGATTTCCAACTCGTGCAGCGTTCGATCAAGTACATGACCTGTACAATTCAGATCATCCATTATTTCCGCTTCCGCTGATCTTTTTGAGAAATCGGGCATTGTGTTAGTTCATTTCAATTTTCAACACCATGCTTTCAAGTGTAAGACCTGGACCAAAGGCAAAACTTAAAATGTATTCATTTTGATCCTCTTGTCGAATTTTATTAAAGATGGAATGTAACACGAACAAAACGGTGGGAGACGACATGTTGCCGTAATTCCGTAAAACACAATATGCCTCCTGATTTTTTTCTTTTGGTATTTTCAATTCCTGTTCAATATTCTCAAGGATTTTTTTCCCACCCGGGTGAACAGCCAGAAAGCGAATATCCGTGAGCTTTCTGGAAACTTTGCTGAGCAGTGTCTCAGTAAGGGCAGCGATGCCATTTTTAATAATGGACGGAACGTAAGTAGATAATTTCATTTCAAATCCCAAATCTCCGACTGTCCATGCCATATCTTGACCACCTTCGAGTATAAGCGCGGTATGAAAATTCTCGGGCTTCAGCCTCAGCCTTGCTTTAGTCTTCGATTCCACCAATAGCGCCGCAGATCCATCAGCAAAAAGTGCATTAGCCAACAGGTTATCTTCAGTAGGTGTTTTTTGAAAATGTAAACTGCAGAGCTCTGTGCATACCACAAGGACTTTTGCATTTTCATCTTGATGACAAAAGGCATCGGCCACCTTTATGGCATTGAACGCCGCATAACAACCCATGAAATTTATGCCGGTGCGATGAACGGAAGGTGAAAGGTTATATTTCTTTACAAGGTCAATATCGAGACCAGGCGCGTACATGCCCGTGCAACAGACAACAATTAAGTGCGTGACCTCCTGAACATCAAAGTGAGGTATCGACCGTAACATGCTGTCGACTGCCTGTGAGCTCAGACTGAGAGCATTTTCGCGAAAAATTGTTAAACGTTTTTCGGTGGTGGGAAATGGCTCGAAGTCCGGTGAATTGGAATAAAAGGTAAAATCATTGTCACGTCCATAGTCTTCCAAAACGGAGTAACGGAACTCAATCCCGCTCGCCTTGAAAATGGTATAAAGCAATCGACTTTCGTTTGGACTCAATTGCATAGCCTTAACCATAAAATCGGCTATTTTCGACTGACTGAATTTATGCGGTGGGTTAGCGATCCCGATCCCGGTGATGTAGCTCATTAATTCCAATATATTCCAAAAAACTATAATTTCGGGTACGCTGTTCAAACTGCACTGTCATATATTTAGCAACATGTTTTCATCCTCTTCCTGGCTCCATCTCCGCATTCCTTTTTCATATTTCCTGCTGCCTGTTTTTCTTTTCAGCCTGGCGATTTCACCTAATATATCAGAAAAGTCTATTCTCTGGACCTTCATTATTGTTCACTTCTTTCTCTATCCGGCCAGCAATGGATACAACAGTTACTTTGACAAGGATGAGAAGAGTATTGGTGGATTGAAGAATCCTCCTCCAGTAAATACAGGCCTATATTATCTTTCCCTGCTCTTTGATCTAATCGCGATTTTGCTAGGGTTTTTATTGATCAATCTAACCTTCGCGGTGATGCTGCTCATTTATGGTCTCGTCTCAAAAGCTTATAGTCATCCAGCAATCAGGTTAAAAAAACTTCCTGTAACGGGGTGGCTCGTGGCAGGCCTCTTTCAGGGTTTATTCACGTTTTTGATGTGCTACATAGGAATTAATAAATATTCGATGGAGAACGTAGTTAAACTTCATGTTTTAGTGCCTGGAGTTTTATCAACTGTGATGCTCTGGGCGAATTATCCAATGACGCAAATTTACCAACACGAAGAAGATGAAAAACATGGCGATGTGACGCTTAGCAGAAAATTAGGGATCCGCGGCACGTTTTATTTTGTCAGTGCAGTGTTCAGCCTTGTAACCTTCGGCTTTGTCCTGTACTTCCACTTTTTTTTCGAAACAAAATATGCCTTGACGTTTTTAGCCGCACTCTTTCCAGTCGTGGCGTATTTTTTTATTTGGTTCTATCAAGTTTATCAGGATCAAAAAAAAGCGGACTTTAGCCATACGATGTGGCTAAATTTTATTTCAGCTACCGCTTTGAATGCCTACTTTATATATCTCTTCCTCGATTCCACCCATGTGGGTCAGACATTTTAGGCAACGATTATCTGCTTTTCTTCTTTGCCATTTTTCTTCCACGCTTCGCCATCTTCCTGCCGGTTTTTTTCGCTGCCTTCTTTGGAACTTTCGCTCCTCTCTTCCGCGCCTCTGAAAGTCCAATGGCGATTGCCTGCTTTCTGCTCGTTACTTTCTTGCCGCTTCTACCGCTCCGAAGTGTGCCACGCTTACGTTCATGCATGGCCTTTTCAACTTTCTTCTCTGCGAGTTTTGAATACTTTGCCATAGTGTTTTTAATTTTCTCCATGACAAATTATATACCTGTTAATGAATATGCACGTCCCTCTAAATTTTTGCATTTTTAATAGACGCGCTTAAGAAAACATTCGTCACTGCTGTAGAGTATAATCAACAACATGTTAATTTTCAGAACGGGTTTCCATGTGTTCCCTTGATAATCACATCAGCGAGCGGGCGAATATTTATGGCGAGGTTAACGGCCGCGTTAGAGGCCCATTCGCTCCCAAATAATTTTTGTACTTGCCTGCCAAACCACAGCCGATTTTTAAAAATCTTATTCCAGGCGTCTATATACTGTTGTTCTAATTGCAATCTTGAAAATTTTTTCTGCTTGCTGTATTTGACGAGCAAGTCGCTGACAATTTTAGCCGAGTGAATAGCCATCGCCATTCCATTTCCACAAAGCGGGGTGATCATTCCAGCAGCGTCACCGGTCATGAAAATGTGGTCCTCCACTGGCAACTTCGTTTCAAATGATATCTCGTTAATGGTTTCAGGTTTGTCAAAAAGGAATTGCGAATTGGTGAAAATATCTTTCAAAAATGGATTCTTAAACAGAATTGCTTCCTCCATTTCTTTAATACTCTTAAATCGCCGAACGTTCTCACGATGCGTCAGGTAACATAAATTTGTCTTGCCCTCTTCGACATTACTGATACCACAATATCCACCATCGAAATTATGAAGTGCAATCAGGTCATTGGGGTGATCTGCTTTAATATGATACTTCACGCCAACATAGGGCGATCTTTTCTGAATAAAACTCCGATCGAGCTGGATATCGACTTTAGATCGTTTACCAAATGCGCCTATAACAATATCCGCCTCAAG
This sequence comes from uncultured Bacteroidota bacterium, assembly GCA_963813425.1. Taxonomy (GTDB): domain Bacteria; phylum Bacteroidota; class Bacteroidia; order Cytophagales; family Cyclobacteriaceae; genus Chryseolinea. The sequence goes on along the minus strand of CAWEZB010000016.1, from coordinate 65,444 downwards.
TTGCCTGTTCTGTGTCTTAACAAAAAATTTTTCGTGATCGAAAAGAATTTTTTCCACTTCTTCCTTCAGGTAAAAAATCACCCCCAATGATTTCGCTTTCTCATATAGGAAGGAATCAAATGTGTACCGGCTTATTCCAAATCCTCCTAAATCAAGTGGCACGATCTTGTTCTTGCCGCGCACAGACGACAATTGGAATCGCTGGATTAAGGGAGGGTGGAATTCCTCGGGGTACAAGTTGAGAGAATGGAGAAAAGGAACAGTTTCGTTTGAAATGTATTCTCCGCAAACGCGGTGAAACGGATAATTTTTTTTCTCAACGACAAAACATTCAATCCCTGCTGTTGCCAATTGGATAGCCGTAAGCAGCCCGGAAATGCCTCCTCCAACAACGACGACTTGCATTAATAATGGTAATTTTTTCTATAAATGAGAAAGTGCGATGTAATAATGCCTCAAAAAAACAAAAATCCGCGTCGGAACAGATCTTGTTGAGTAACCTTTTACGTTAATAAACTGTTTAACTCGCAGCCGCTATATGAAACCAACCGTGCAACACCCGAATCCGCTAAATGTACTTCTAATTGGAAATAACCCCATGGAATTGGGAACCGTTCTCGACAAACTCAAAGAAGTAAGAACGCAGAAAATCATTACGGAAATTGCCTTCGATTTAAGAAGCATTTTGGAAAGGCTAATACGCTTTAATCCGAACTTTATTTTTATCGACGATAATATTGGCCGTTTGGAATTAGCAGAAACGCTGAAACAACTTTCCAGTAATCGAAAGACAAAAGATGTCCCCATTACAGTGCTAAAAAGCTCCAACTATCACGAAGCGCTTGGAGCATCCAGTGTTTTAGATTACTTGCTAAAACAGAATCTGTCGGCTGACGCATTGTATAACACAGTGAAAAACTCTTTACGGTTCCGCAGAACACAACTCTATCTTTACAAGATTTATCAAAAGAGAAAAAGAGAATCAGTCAAAACCAAGGCAACGGTCTAGATTTGATCCTGCAGGAGAATTTCCTTCTTTAATTTTTCTCCGTTCCGGGATACTTCAAGCTTTATTCTACGGCCAGGTTTGCTGTTAAAAAAGCCATTAACACTATTGAGGTCCAGATTTTTGGACGAAATGCCATTGACACTTAGGATCTGATCACCAGGTAAGATACCTCCTAGTTGTGATGCAGATTTCTCGCGAACCTCCGTCACTTCGAAGATATTCAAGGCTGAACCTTTAGCTTTGATTGTAATGCCACTGAGGTTGTAATAAAAGTCATTTTTGAAAGCCGCATTCCTCTTTATGAACATTCGTTCCTTAGGAAAATTGAAAACGACCGTGAAGCGGCTTAACACTTCGCCACCTATCGCCCCATTTCTAAACACATTTCCAGCCTTCAAACTATCGAAATAGCTGTTGGGATCCGGGAAGTTAGCAACTACATTTTCCAAGGTATTGGCCCCCATTTTCAATGCCTTTATTCGGCCCACTTTTCCAAAAATTTCGCCCCCAAGGCCCCTACCCCAAGAGACTGCTTACAGTAAGGTCCGGAACCCTTATTAGAGGATTCGACGAAGTTTCCAGCATTAAACCATGGCTTGCGCCTGAATCCACCAAGAGTTTTGCTTCAATGGTAGTACCGTTTTGTAAAACTAGCGGAACAATGATATAGGGTTTTGTATCCTGGATTACCATAGGGATCGCCTGAAATTTTGCCCGCTTGCGAAAGCGCTCAGGTGTCATGAGCGTGAGCAATTTTTTTGATAGTCAATTTCAATGATAAAGCGACTGAATAATTCATACCCCAAAATCCCATGAACATCGGTACCCAGGTAATTTCTCAATTCAAGGTAGTCTTCGGCCAATACCAACATAGCGTGTCCCTTGCCGCTCACACCGGGTAGATCTATTGATACATTATTGGTTACATATGCATCGACGAGCTTATCTCCGCCAGGGCCTGAAATGGAATACTTTCTGGAATATTGAAGATTGAGGATGTCAGAAAAAGTCTTTTGAGTTAGTATGGAAGTTCTTACCCCGGTATCCAGAATAAACTTCAAGGGTAGTGCCCCATTCAATACAACCGGGACGACGACAAGGTTATTGTAAACCTCAATTGGAATTTGAACGCGTTTTTTGCCATTGGACAACGTAAACCCCAAATGTTGGCCTTGAAGATTAGTGGCGGCTAAAAATAGCCAACTGAATACCAGACTTCTCCAGACCATAGTCTAAGCGCACATGTTCAATTAAGAGTAAAAATTAAGCGGGTACTCAGTATTTTTCATTCTGCCGGATTATCGCCAATAAAGACAAATTACCAATAATCCAAAACGGTAAATTGGAAAATACTGCTGATTTAAGTATCCATTCGCGTAACGTTAACCTACGCGCTTTACGTAAATATAGCAGTAATGGACGCTAGGAACTAACCAAGATCATTGAATATTGCTACTCAATCCGGTGAACCAAAACTGCGATCCAGAAAAAATTAAAACTTGTTGTCGTGTTTGTTTTTGCTCACCATTTTATTCGGGAAAATCCAAGGCGAGACTATGGCGAGGATAAACAGAGCAATCACGACGAAAAAAGGCCACCAAGATGCTACATCCATAAACTAATGATTTACAAGCCCGAAAAATAGGCTCTATACTCTTTAATTTTAATAAAGATTCAAAAATTGTTTTTAGCTTGATAGCCCTTGAATTTTAACGCCTGGTTAAGGCCTTGATCCATGAGAAAATTCGTGATAGTTACCGGGGTGGCGGTGGCCCTGCTTATCGTTTTAGGATTCGTTGCAAACTTTTTTATGACGCAGCATAAAAAATCCTTCAGCCCGGAGGAAGAGGTCACCTATAGTCGGGAGACCTGAACATCAACGTTTTTTATAACAGACCTTTCAAAAAGGGGCGGGAAATCTTTGGTGGTCTCGTGCCGTACGAAAAAGTTTGGCGGACGGGGGCAAATGAGGCAACAACATTTCAGACCAACAAAGATTTGTCAATTGAGGGGAATGTTCTAAAAAAAGGAAAGTATACCTTATGGACTATTCCAGGCGAAGAAACCTGGAAAATCATCTTCAACTCCGAATACGGTCAGTGGGGTATCGGCTCTGATGGCGAGGCCAACCGAAATCCTGCTAAAGATGTCGCTCACCGTAAATATTCACGCCGTCCAGCAAGGAACGTATTTTCGAACAATTCACCATCTCCTTTGAAAAAGTTGGAGAAGATGCTGAGATGGTTCTAATGTGGGACAATACATTAGTCGCAGTTCCCTTTTCTTATTGATTATTTCGCCCTGGCCACCGCTTTGATCGTAAGCTTTCGGTTTTCAGGAAGAACTGCGGGTATGGCATTCGTTAGTGTCTTCACATTCGTGGTATCTACTCCGGATTTGGCGATGTATTCTACAATGCTGTTCGCTTGTAACTGCGTACGATTATTATGATACAGCGTTCGGCTTACGATGGTATCGCGTTTATAAACCTGACCTAATGAATCAATTTCATCTATCTGGGTTCTAATAGAATCCACCAATACTTCGGTTAAATCGTCGGAAGAACGTAGGGAATCTTCTTCATACCCATTCAGCATCACTTGTATTTCAAAGTTAAGCTGAGGGTTTGCTTTTATTAACCGTACGAACCGTTTCATCTCGGTTTCTGACGTGGGTTCCAATTGACTGGTGAAAGGTTTGAATTGAACCCCTTCCAACAAAAGCTCATCCCCCGGGACAGGTTGTTTCAACACAACATTTATCTTCTCGCGCTGTGGTATTTTTTCTCCGGTAAGATCAAATTGTCTGGCGAAGTAATTAATCTTGCTTTGTTCAGGATCGACCGACATTTCATATTTCGAACCTTCCGGGATGTAGAGAAAATAAGAACCATCGGCCGCAGGACGTGCGCTATGTACTCTTTTTTGACTTGATAAATCCACAATCGTAATATAGGCAAGGGAAGCTGCACCGTTCTCGTCGGTTATTTTTCCTTCCAATTTCATCATACCTTTTGGTCGAAGCTCATCGGGGAATAGAAATTCAACCAGTTCACTATTTTTTCGTGCGCCAGGTGCCTCCTTGATGAGATATCTTCCCAGCGCTGATGCACTGACAAACTGATCTTCCTGGGCCGTGTTTACAAAATCCAACGGAACAGGATCAGACCAGCTTCCACCGCTCAATCTGCTCATGTACAAATCCATCCCTCCTTTTGTTGAGCTCATTTTATCACTGGAAAAGATTAGTGTTTCGCTGTCCGCCATGATTCGCGGCGTTTGAGAATTTCCTGTGTTGATATTCGACGGCAACTCTTTCGGTTCATCCCATTGTCCATTTCCTTTTTTGACGGCGCGAAAAAGTTTGCACCCACTGGCAGTTCGCTGGTCCATTTTGTCACATCTCATAAAATAAAGTGTATTGCCATCCACGCTTATCGACGGGCACCCTTCGTTTGTTTTCGAGTTAATGGGAAACATGAAATTTTGGGGCTCGCTCCATGCCTTACCTTTTAGTTCGCTCATCATAATATCATAACCGCCAACAATCGGTGACTTCGTCGAAGTGAAATACATTTTTTTTCCATCAGCGCTCAAGGAAAAACCTTTTAGGTAAACCAATCTATGGTTCACATTTTTCGGTAACTCAACAGGCTCCGACCAATCACTTTCTCTGGCGGTATAGGAAACAGTCAGCGCACCATCTTCACCATTATCCGAAACAAATAAAAGTGCGTTACCATCATGGCTTATGTAAGGGGCATAAACATTAAGCGATGGATGGTTAATAATGCCAGGAAGTCTTCGGATTTTTGCTTGCCCATGCAAAGCGATTGTAGCATGAATAAATAATAAGAAACCAATAAGTATTCTCATGATGATGAAGTGTTATGCTAAAATAATTTTATTTCTTTCGATAAGCACAGCAATAGCAAAATCCCTGACACGATTTATTTCGGATTTCCTTGTAACTTGGCTAAACTTCAAATTGGATTATATTTTGCAAAGATGATTCAGGTAATTCCTTCAATCGCCATACGAAAAGGCAAAGTGATTAAAATGCGCAAGGGGGATCCTTCAAGCGAAAAGGCATACGATGAGAATCCCCTTGATCTTGCCCGCCGGTTTGAGGACCATGGAATTGAAGTAGTTCATCTTGTTGATCTGGATGGCGCTGAAAAGGGTAGTCCAGTCAATTGGCATGTCCTCGAAGCAATGGCCGGTCATACTGATCTTAAAATTGATTTTACTGGCGGAATCTCAACGGATGGAGATATCAGCAAAGCGTACGAATTTGGCGCAGCCTACATTACCGCTGCAAGTATCGCCGTTACCGACCCAGAGCTTTTCGCGTCTTGGATCGTCTCCTACGGAAGGGAAAAAATGACATTGGGTGCGGATGTTGTTGATATTAAAACAAAGGAGCTTTTATATCGAGGTTGGCGCCATAAAACACAGCTGACCTTGTTCGAACACCTTGAGTACTTTTATTCGCGAGGTCTGAAGTACGTGAAGTCAACAGATGTATCACGGGATGGCGTCCTCGAAGGACCCGCATTCAGTTTCTACGAGGAAATTCTCCAGGCATTTCCAGAGATATGCGTACTGGCAAGTGGTGGTGTAAGAGGTGTTGATGACATCAAGCGCCTAAATGAAATGGGAATCTTCGCCGTAATTTTTGGCAAAGCCTATTATGAAGGTATTTTGAACCTGAAAGATCTAGAACAATTCCTGGTAAAGAAACAAGTGTAATCCCCTTATCAATCTACAATATCCTGTAGCTTGTATTTCTGAAAGATGTAATAGAGGAAGTTAAAAGATAGGATTGAGTCATCTTCCTGTGATGGTCGCTTGACCGGTGTTTTGCTTGCATCCGCTGGAGTCTTTGCTGCCCGTGTAGTCGGTCGTATTGCAAGAGAATCTTTCATCGTGGAGGTCTGTGCTTTTTGAAAGGCAGGATCTAATTCACCAGGGTTGTAATTCTTATCGCTCTCTTTATCAACCCCCAATGCATCTACTTCCGTACCTGGAAAGCTGGCGTCTTGTGCCTGCACCAGAATAAAACCCGCAGGAGTAACTACACTCAACAAGAAAGCAAAAAGGATATCTTGAAATTTAATCCGCATTACCGATGGATTTATCTCCCCAATTTTATTCTTCGTACCTGAAAAGTACGAAATTAAACTTGTATTACTACTTTCTTTATCCCATCAACATGTTGATTTTTGGTGAAAACTGCCAATTTCCTACCATTTCACACGATTACTATGGATAGAAAGACGATTTCTGGCACTATACGGTTCGAGGATTTTGAAAAAGTTGACGTCCGCGTTGGTACCATTTTAAAAGCCGAAGTATTTCCAGAAGCGCGGAAGCCAGCCTATAAATTATGGATCGACCTTGGGCCAATTGGTACGAAAAAATCCAGTGCTCAACTTACGGGACGTTACCAACCCGATGATCTGATCGGAAAGCAGGTTGCATGCGTAGTTAATTTTGAGCCGCGCCAGATAGCAAATTTTATCTCCGAAGTTTTGGTAACGGGTTTTCCCGATGAAAACAATTTGGTGGTGTTGTGTAGTGTCGACAAACCTGTTCCGAACGGAGCCCGCCTTTTCTAGCCATGATTCATTTCTCACAATTAGCGAAAATAACTGGAGGCAAAAATCTCCAATTCCATCATGACCATTCTATCGAGTCAATTTCCGTTGACAGCCGAAAAGCATCTCCTGATCCTTCGATGCTTTTTTTTGCTATTAAGGGAGAAAGGCACGATGGCCACGAGTACGTTTCAGATTTGTACGGGCAGGGGCTACGTCAATTTGTGGTAGAACAAGGTCCCTCATCGCTCGCCGATTTTCCTGAGGCAAATTTTTTACTGGTTCAATCTACTGTTACTGCACTTCAGCAAATCTCGGCGTTTCACAGGAGCTCCTTTTCATATCCGGTTATAGGAATAACCGGCAGCAATGGCAAGACGATCATCAAGGAATGGCTTTTTCAAATGCTTTCAAAAGACCATATCATTGTTAAAAACCCGGGAAGTTACAATTCACAAATAGGGGTACCGTTGTCAGTTTGGCAAATGGGGATGCACCATCAGTTGGGAATATTTGAAGCCGGCATTTCAAAGCCCGGCGAAATGGAAAACCTTGAAAAAGTTATCCAGCCTACTTATGGCGTTTTGACAAATATTGGTTCTGCTCACGATGAAGGATTCCTCAATAAGGATCAGAAAACTGATGAAAAACTGAAACTTTTCAAGAATTCGCAGATCTTGATTTATTGTGCCGATCAGCAAAATGTTGAAAACGCTGTTAAGAAAAGTGGAATCAAAACTTTTTCCTGGGGCTCTGGAGCTAATGCTGATGTGAAAATTTCGGTGCAGGACACGATCTGTCATGTCACAACGGGCGGTCAAAGCCACGTTATCAAATTACCCTTCGCGGACAAAGCTACAGTAGAAAATTGCCTGCATTGCCTGGCGTTGATGGTTTACCTGGGTTTGAATTTCAAGAAAATTCAACGGGGTATTACCAATCTGCGGTCAGTGCCGATGCGAATGGAGATGAAAGAAGGCATTAATCAATCTTATATCGTCGACGATACTTACAATAACGACCTTGGTGGAATGGAGCTTAGCCTCCAATTCCTTGCGCATCAAAACCAAAAGAAAAAAAAGCGCCTCATTTTTTCGGATGTCTTAGAATCCGGATTGTCCGATGAGTTGTTGGTTCAGCAGATGGTAACATTGCTTGGAAAGTATCACTTACAAGGCATTGTCGCCATTGGTCCGGTGATGGCAAAATATCAATCCGTGTTTCCTAAGTCTTCATCCTTCTTCACATCCACGGACGAATTTTTAAATCACTTTGATTTTGCGTCGATCAACGATGAAGTAATTCTCGTCAAGGGCGCGCGCTCATTCACATTTGAAAAAATAGTAAATCGATTACAGCGGAAAGTTCACAGTACCGTGATGGAAATTGATTTGGGAGCTCTGGTTCACAATTTGAATTTCTTCAAGTCCAGATTAAAGCCAACAACAAAAATAATGGTCATGGTCAAAGCTTTCGCATATGGAAGCGGTGGCCCTGAAGTTGCAAATGTCCTTCAGTATCACAAAGTAGATTACCTGGGAGTAGCGTACGTCGACGAAGGTGTGGACTTACGGAAAAACAACATCATACTGCCCATTATGGTAATGAATCCGTCCGAGGATAGCTTCGATACCTTGTTGGGATTCAACCTTGAACCCGAAATTTATAATTTCAAAGTCTTTCACGCCCTGCTTCGGTATTTGGGCAACCGTTCCTGCACGGTACATATAAAATTGGATACGGGCATGCATCGCCTGGGTTTTGAACGGCCTGACCTAGCTGAGGTAATCGATCTTCTCAAGGCAAATCCCAACATTCATGTTGCATCTATCTTCAGCCATCTGGCAGGCGCTGACGAGGCGGGTCATGACGCATTTTCAAATCAACAAGGCGATCTGTTCAAGGGATACGCTGATTTGATTTCTGCAGCCTTACCTTATAAGCCATTGTATCATATTCTGAATTCGGGGGGAATACTTCGGCTGTCTCATCTACAGTTTGACATGGTACGATTGGGAATCGGTTTATACGGCGTGGATCCAACCCAAAATGACTTTAAAGAACTGCAGCCAGTCGCGACACTAAAAACAATTATTTCTCAGATAAAGAGCATACCTCAGGGCGAGAGCATCGGCTACGGCAGAAAAGGTATTGCTGAGAAAGATTTAAAGCTTGCCACGATAGCAATCGGGTATGCCGACGGCTTCAGCAGAAGGCTAAGTCAGGGTATTGGCGAAGTGCTGATTAATGGAAATCGAGCAAAAGTCATTGGAAATGTATGCATGGACATGACTATGGTCGATGTTACCGGCCTTGACGTTAAAGAAGGTGACGAGGTCATTATTTTTGGAAATGAATTGCCCATTCAAACGATGGCTTCGAAAATCAACACCATCCCTTATGAAATTTTGACTAACGTGAGTGAACGCGTCAAGCGAATATTTGCCTCGGATGGTATTTAAATTTTAACCGCAACCCAAATTCTTCTTAAGATTCCGATCAGGCAAGCCACCATAGTCCATAGTCTTTGTGGTTTCGTCCTCCGCCGTTTCATCCACTTTTTGACTTTTGGCAGGCTTAGCCTTTGGTGCTCGCTTGTCAGCGGCCTTTTTCTTCTTAGACATAGGAAGTTTCCCTTTAGAAACGAATTATTTACGCCAACCTACTCAAAACTACTCAATTGATTGGATAGCATAGGAACCACTTTTATATTTGCCTTGTTTAAAATTAATCTAAATAAATGTCTGGGCGGAAAAAGAGCGTAGCGGAAATGAGGCCCGGTGAAATTGCAATTGTTTCTGGCTTTACAGACGATCACCTTTCCGTGAAGCTCATGGAAATGGGATGTCTGCCGGGATCAGTCCGTACGTTTCAATTTTACAGCTCCTTTTGGCGATCCTGTCTGCATCAGCATTTCCGGCTATGAACTTTCCCTTCGCGTTGAGGAAGCCTCGACAATTTCAATTCTCAACTAATGGTCAGTTCCAAGAAGGTTAAGATTGCTTTAGTAGGAAATCCCAACTCCGGGAAATCCTCCCTTTTCAATTACCTTACTGGCCTCAACCAAAAAATCGGAAATTTTCCCGGCGTAACAGTCGAAAAGAAATCGGGCTTTTGCCTACTGCCTGAGAACACGCCAGCAGAAATAATCGATCTCCCGGGTATCTATAGCATTTATCCACGAAGCCTCGACGAACAAATTGTCGCAGAAGTTCTGCTGGACCATCATTCTGCTACAACTCCTGATAAGGTAGTAGTGATAGTAGATGGAACGAACCTCAAAAGGGGTTTTCTTTTGCTGACTCAAATCATAGATCTGGGTCTGCCCACAATCCTTGCACTGAACATGATGGACCTGGCGGCAAAGGCAGGCATTAATTATGACCTTAATGCCATGTCGAAAAAACTAGGTATTCCGGTCGTTCCAATCAATGCGCGAAATGGCGTTGGACTGGACGCCTTGAAAAAGGAGTTGAGCAAACCTCAGGCTGCATCCGAACAGCCGATAAATCCTGTATGGAAGGAATTGCTAAATCCCATTAAGGAATTGCGCGGCAAGCTTGGAGTCGATAATGACTATGAAGCGTATCAATTTTTGGAACAGCCCAAATCGTTGAAGTTTTTGAGGAAGGAAAAACAAAAAGTTGTTGACAATATCCGGAACAAGTATGAATTTTTTCCCGGAAAATTTCAGGGCGCTGAAACGATACAACGGTATAGCTACATTCAGGATTTGCTGAATGAGATTACATTAAAGTCATCGGATAACTCCTGGAAAAAAAATTCCGCAAGGTTGGATAGGATACTCCTTCACAAGGTGTGGGGTTATGTTATTTTCTTCTCCATACTTTTTTTGATCTTTCAATCCATCTTCGCGTGGGCGCAGGTACCCATGGATTTTATTGATACCGCATTTGCAAAGTTGAGCAGTTACCTAATTTCAGTGCTTCCTTCGGGACCGTTCAGCAGTTTACTGGCAGAGGGTATTGTCCCGGGAATTGGTGGTATCCTGATCTTTATTCCACAAATCGCCATTCTGTTTGCTTTCATTTCAATCCTTGAAGAATCGGGCTATATGGCCCGCGTTGTTTTTCTGATGGATAAAATCATGCGAAAGTTCGGACTCAATGGAAAAAGCGTCGTACCGCTAATGTCAGGTGTCGCCTGTGCCATTCCTGCAATCATGGCTACACGAACGATCGACAACTGGAAGGAAAGAACCATTACCATCATGGTTACGCCACTGATGAGTTGTTCCGCAAGGTTGCCGGTATTTACAATCCTGATCGCGTTGATCGTACCGGATCAAAAAGCACTGGGATTTTTTAATCTTCAGGGCCTGGCCCTGATGGGTATGTACCTGCTCGGATTTGTTGCTGCAATGGGCTCTGCAGCGGTGATAAAACTTTTGATAAGGGTCAAGGAACGAAGCTACCTAATCATGGAATTGCCGACGTATCGGATACCCAAATGGTCAAATGTTGGGTATACTATTCTTGAAAAAACCAAGGCTTTCGTATTTGAAGCTGGCAAAATAATCATGGCTATCTCGATAATTCTTTGGGTGCTGGCCAGCTATGGACCGGGTGACGCGTTAGAAAAGGCCGAAGCAAAAGTATTGGAGGAATCCAAAAACTTGAGGCTAACGGAAGAGGGCCTGGCAGATCGAATTGCTGCCTACAAACTCGAACATTCCTATGCGGGAATGATCGGAAAAGGCATAGAACCAATAATCAGACCGTTAGGATACGATTGGAAAATTGGAATTGCCTTGATCACCTCTTTTGCTGCGCGTGAAGTGTTTGTGGGAACCATGGCAACCATCTATAGCATCGGCAGCGTAAGCGATTCCGATACGGCGACTATTCAAGAGCGTTTGAGGACTGAGATTAATCCTGAAACGGGAGGCCCGCGCTTTACCCCTGCCGTTGGATTTTCATTGCTTGTATTTTATACTTTTGCTATGCAATGCATGAGCACGATTGCGATCGTGTACCGTGAAACAAAAGGATGGAAGTGGCCTATCATTCAGCTTACATACATGACGGCGCTTGCTTACTTTTCAGCATTGCTCGTTTATCAGCTTCTATCCTGATCGAAAGTTTTGAAATTTGAAGTCACGCGGGACCAAGGAGTCATCGTGTTGCTTATCTTTAACGCTGCAGATTAATAACGTATGAGATATGCTATCCCATTTCTTTTTATTGTCACGATTATTTCGTGCAAAAATGAGGAAAAGCCGGTCAACAACTTCGATAATCCCCAGCTACTGAAGATTGTGGATTTTCAAGACCGACGATTAGGAGATAGTTTGATTCGATACCTCGATGATTCCGATCCCGTTTCTCGTATTCACACTGCATTTGCTTTTGCTTCTGTTCAGGATTCCATTTATGTAGATCGCCTAAAAGAATTGTTGCTCAATGACCGCGATATCAGAGTGAGGAGGATGGCGGCGTATGCGCTGGGACAAACACCAAGTTTGCTTAGCGAACAAGTATTATTTGCGTCCGTCAGCAGCGAAAAAGATCCCTTCGTTCTCGCCCAGATAATTGAGTCATATGGTAAGGTGTGCAGGAACTGGAAGTTAAATTTATCACCAAAAGATTCTATCCTATCGGCGGCCCGCGCGTGGGGAAATTACAGGATGGCTGTGCGCGGCGTTGCTGATCAATCTCTAAATAAAAGTTCTAGTGAGCTCCTGACATCACCCCACACTGATACACGCTTGGCTGCCGCTCATTACTTCGCCCGGGGCGCGAAAGATTTTGATCAATTTCAATCTCTATTGATAACAACCGTGCGACGGGACAAATCTGCAGATGTGAGAATGGCAGCGATACTTGCGTTAAGGAAAATCAAGTCCGATTCATCTCGTTCCACAGCTGAGCACCTGGTGAAGAACGATCCAGACTATCGGGTAAGGGTCAACGCTATCAGGGCACTTCAGGATTATCCTTTTCATCAAACAAAGAAAATACTCCTTGAAGCCATTCGGGATACCAACATCAATGTAGGCATTGCGGCTTCTGAGACGATTAAAGGTGCATTGAGCGCAGATCATTGGGAAGAAGTAAGCAATATCGCGCGGTCCGTAGAAAATTGGCGCGTACAAGCCAATCTCTATGAAGCTGCCATTTCTGTCTCCAATCATAAAAAGCTTTCGGAAGAAATTCAGTCCATTTACAGTCGTTCGAACAATCCTTATCAAAAGGCCGCGTTGCTTTCTGCGCTACAGCACTCCCTCATGTCGTACGGGTTCGTAAAAGAACAACTGTTAAAGAGCCATGAACCGGTCCTAAAAGTTTCCGCCGCCCTGGCGCTTACTGGAATGAACGCCAATAAAAATTTCGACACTGCGTTAAGCCCTCAGTTCGCTGAGGCCTACAAGGATGCAATGGCCGATGGTGACATCGCGGTCGTCGGAATTGTTGCCAGCACCCTGGGTGATTCAACATTAGGATATAAATCTGTTATTAAAGATTTCAGTTTCCTCAAAGAAGCCAGAAATAAATTATCCCTGCCTAAGGACTTTGAATCGATCGTTCCTTTGGAAACAGCCATTGCTTACTTCGAGGGAAGAAAAATCTCATCGCCGACGACGAATGAGTTTAATCACCCAATTGACTGGAATATTGTAAAGAGAATTCCGCGAGATCAGAGAGCCATAATCAAAACGTCAAGAGGGGAAATTGTCATTCGATTGTTTGTTGACGAAGCCCCTGGCTCGGTGGCAAATTTTGTTACCCTCGCCTCGGACAAATATTACAATGGTAAATTTTTTCATCGGGTCGTGCCCAACTTTGTAGTTCAAGGGGGCTGCCCGCGGGGTGATGGCTGGGGCGGCGAGGGATATTCCATACGATCCGAATTTTCGCAGAGACGATACAAGACAGGAGCCATCGGAATGGCTTCCGCAGGAAAAGACACGGAGGGCACTCAATGGTTTATTACACATTCGGCGACGCCGCACCTTGAAGGACGGTATACTCTTTTTGCAGAAGTCGTGCAGGGCATGGACGTCGTTCATCAAATTGAAGTCGGCGACAGTATAATTTCCGTTGACATAATCAATTTCAATCCCCTTTGACTTTACCCTACATCCACTAAATTGCGAGCTAAATTTTCATTTGCTTGGGAAAGGATTTCGGTAAATACAAAATTGGGATTTTGGGCGGGGGCCAGCTGGGCCGAATGCTTATTCAATCTGGAATAGATTTTAATATACGATTCGCTGTTCTTGATCCCGACCCACATGCGCCCTGTTCTTCCCTGGCAGAATTTTCTCAAGGCAAACTTACCGACTTCGATACCGTGCTGAAATTCGGCTCGGAATGTGACATCATCACCATCGAAATCGAAAATGTAAATACAGCTGCACTCAAGGAACTAGTGAAATTAGGTAAGAAGGTTTATCCTCAGCCCGAGATCATAGAATTGATTCAGGACAAGCGAACGCAAAAAACATTTTATCAAGAGAACCACATTCCAACAGCGGAATTTCTTTTGGTTAACAACGCTGCAGACGTTATTGCTAATAAATCTTTTCTCCCAGCCGTAAATAAGCTTGGACGCGAAGGATACGATGGGCGGGGAGTGCAAATCATCCGAACCAAAGAGGACCTTCCCAAAGCATTTGATGCACCTGGCCTATTGGAACGGCTGGTTCCTTTTGAAAAAGAAATCGGGGTGATTGTCGCGCGCAACGTGCGGGGTGAGGTAAAATGTTTTCCTCCGGTTGAAATGGTTTTTCATCCTGTCCAAAACCTGGTAGAATATCTCTTTGCGCCTGCAGAGATTTCCGAAAAAGTTTTGAAAAATGCCGATGCCATTGCCCGGACCGTGATTGAAAAGCTTCACCTGGTCGGCATATTGGCCGTGGAAATGTTTGTGACTCCTGAGGGGACCGTTCTGGTAAATGAAATAGCGCCAAGACCCCATAACAGTGGCCACCAAACGATAGAAGCCAATGGCACATCCCAATATGAACAGCATCTTCGGGCGATTTTAGATTTGCCCTTGGGAGATACAAATTTGATTTTGCCGAGCGCCATGGTAAATCTCCTCGGTGAACCCGGATTTGAGGGATTGGCGCAATACACGGGGATTGATGAGATTATGCAACTTCCAGGAGTGCACATTCACCTCTATGGAAAACGATTGACTAAGCCCTTTCGAAAAATGGGGCATGTAACCATTGTGGATCCAGATATTGAGCAACTGAAAAAGAAAACCAACTTTGTAAAGCAAACTTTAAAAGTCACCGCGTAGTTATGAGCAAGCCACTAATAGGAATTATCATGGGTAGCCAGTCAGATCTCAAAATCATGAAAGACGCTGCCGAGGTGCTGGAAGAACTAGGGGTTCCATACGAACTTACCATTGTTTCAGCGCATCGCACGCCCCATCGGCTGGTGGAGTATGCGTCCAGTGCGCGTTCACGAGGACTTAAGGTTGTCGTTGCTGGGGCCGGGGGAGCAGCCCATTTACCGGGCATGGTGGCATCGTTAACAAGTTTGCCGGTTGTTGGAGTTCCGATAAAATCTTCCAATTCGATCGACGGGTGGGACTCAACCCTGTCGATCCTTCAAATGCCAGCGGGAGTTCCGGTAGCCACGGTGGCATTGGATGGAGCCAGAAATGCAGGCATTCTGGCGGCACAGATCATCGGCACGTACGATAAAGTCCTGGCCAAACGGCTTGATAAATTCAAAAATGCTTTGAAAGTGAAGGTTGAAGCTGCCGCCAAAAAAATTGAGTCCCAAGGCTGGAAAGGGGCATTATAAAAAACCTAATTTTGATTTAGGCAAAATCAGTAATTTCAAATTCTAGAATACCTGGCGTTATGAGACCTAATGACAAAGGCTGGTTCAAAGACTATTTAGAATTGCGAAAGACTGCACTCATGGAGTTCTCAAATCCTGAAGTGCGTAAAGCCTCGCATCCTGAGTACACATTGTACCGCGTTATTCAGCCCACTGGATTAATGTATGGCCAATCCGTTGCGTCTATGGGGATCGCTGATATCGATCATTGGGACGAGAAAGAAAAGCTTAAAATCTTATTGACTGAAAGTCTCATCAGCAGTTCGTTGCTTTTTTATGATAACCCTTTAAAGACGGAAGAAGACCTTTCGAAAGCGATTTTCAAAACGATTGAAAATATTGGAAATTTTTATAACAGTATTTTTCCTGAGCTCGCCACGTCGACCAAAACTATCTTCGGGAGAAAAAAATCTCCACTTGAACTTGCAGAAACAGTTTTAAATAAGCGTATTGCACACGCCAGCAATTTTGAGGGTAATTTCTGGATCTATTTTTTTCACAATAGTTTGTTATTTCTGGATGTGTTCATCTTTGGCCAATGGATTCATACCAATGCCGATCGCATTGTTGCTGATTTCTTTCGCTATGAACGGGACGAGCTCCGATTTTCGGTTGTAAAAGTCATGGCCGCTGCCTCGCATGCAAATAAGGAAGTAGCGATGGAAGAAAGAAGGTTGTATGAATACTTTGTTGAGAGCACCGACCTTTCGGTACAGCGAAGGAAGGAAGCATTGAAAATTTTTGAAGAAGGATTTGCTATTGAAGATATCAATCTGCCTTCCGAAAATTCCTGGATCTTAAAAAGATTTTTCCTGGAAGTAGCGATCCTTACAATTTGGGCCGATAAAAAAGTAGAACAAGTAGAGCTCGACTTCTTGAAACAATTCTGTCATTACCTGGGCTTCTCGGATGAAGATCTGGAAAATAGTATGATTTCGATTGAAGGTTTTATGCTGGAGCATTGGGGTGAGTTAGAGTACTTTCAGGACAAGCAGGATTATCAGCAAGTGAGCGAGCAATTCATAAAACGTGTCGCGAGGCTTGCAGAAAAAAATAAAACCAGATTAATTAAGAAAATTCATGAAAACGAGAAGGCAGCGCAGCTAATGAAAAAAGCTAGCTCGAATGAACTTACCCTTGAAGAGAAAGAAAAAGTAAGGCTTCAGCTGTTACAAGTTTTGAAATCCATCCCCACTTTTGGTATTCTCGCATTGCCGCATCAGTTTCTCACACTTCCGATTTTGCTTAAGATCCTGCCTAACAATTTATTTGTAGAAGGAGTGAAGGGCTAGTGTTATACTTCCGACTTATCGGTCTTGCGGGGAACTAACACGGAAAAAATAATGGAGAGTGTTAACGTTGCAATGATCACGGAGAACGAAGTGTACACGCCAATATTTATATCAAAAATCTCCAACAACATTTTCGCGCCGATAAAAAACAGTATGATGGATAAGCCTTTTTGTAAAAGGTAAAATTTATCGATAATGCCGGCCAGCAAGAAAAACATAGCCCGCAAACCCATCACAGCGAAAATATTCGAAGTGTATACCAGAAATTCATTCTGCGTGATGGCAAACGCTGCAGGTATCGAATCAACTGCAAAAATCAAATCGGTTGTCTCGATCAAAACAATAACCAGAAATAAAGGCGTGAACATAATCTTCCCTTGTTCGCGAACAATAAAACTTCCGCCGTGATCATCCTTGGTCATCGGCAAGTATTTCCGGCACAATTTCATTATGGGATTTTTTTCTGGCTCAATTTTCTGATCCCCATCCTCAAAGTAAATACGAATTCCGGAGTAGATTAAAAATACTCCGAACACATACAATATCCAGTGGAACTCATGAATCAAAAGCCCCCCCACAAAAATGAAAATCCCGCGAAATACGATAGCTCCAAGAATTCCCCAAAAAAGAGTTTTGTGATAATACTCCTCCTTAACCTGGAAATACTTCAGAATGAGCAGAATTACAAAGATGTTGTCTACTGAAAGAGCATATTCCGTCAGGTATGCAGAAAAATACTCCACAGCACCTTGGGCACCGCTTTCATCATATTTATAGATAAAAAAACCAAAGAGCGTGGAAATAGCAACCCAAAAAATTGATTGGTATAGCGCCGATTTGGTGGAAATCCGGTGAGCACGTTTGTTAAGTATGCCTAAATCAAGCACCAAAAAAATTACGATGATAAAAGCAAAAATCGCAAATAGAATAGTCTCCCTTTCACTATCTCTGAAAAGGGAAAATAAAAGTATGTTCAACGATGATTGCAAGGAGATTATATGCGGTTATTCAAGCCTAAAAACATTAAAAAATTCAATCCTCAAAGCTTGTGGATCTCAAAACTACAAATATTATTTAAACCCAAAAACTTGCATTGTGGATTTATACAAAGGGACATCGAAAGGGAACCATATCTCCAAAAATTATCAATTGCAGCGTTCACAAATTCCCTGTATTAATAAATTCACTTCATTTGCTTTGTAACCCTTTGGTAATTTTACAACTGGTACTTCGATATTCAGGCAACTGGTTTGCCCACACTTGACACATTTAAAGTGAACATGATCATGGTGATGTTCAGCCGTGTTGCAGGCTTCCTTACAAAGTGCATACTTCAAACTTCCTTCATCGTCAAGTACCTTATGGATAAGACCTTTATCTAAAAATGTTTTCAGCGTGCGGTAAACTGTCACACGATCCAGCGAATTATCAATTTCCCTCTCGATATCGCTGTGGGATAAGGCATAGTTCTTCAATAGAAAAAGATGCAATATCTCCTCGCGGTTAGGGGTAGCCCTTAACTTAAAATCTCTTAACAATGTCCCTGACACAGCGCTCATACGAAGTCCCTGTAACAATTTAGGTTACTGCAATTGTAGGGTTAGCAAGTTACGATAAATACCATTACTTAGGGCACTGAGTTCCAGGTGTGAACCCATTTCTGCAAGTCGCCCCTCCTGGATAACAAAAATCCGGTTTACTTTTTTTATCGTGCTGAGCCTGTGGGCAATTACGATTGTTGTTCGTCCCTCCATCAATTTCTCTAAAGCTTGCTGAACCAAAACCTCTGACTGAGCATCCAATGAGCTAGTAGCCTCGTCCAAAATGAGGATTGAAGGATTTTTAAGGATCGCTCTGGCAATAGCGATACGTTGTCGCTGCCCACCGGAAAGTTTTACACCACGTTCACCGACAAGCGTATCAAATCGCTCGGGGAAACTCTCTATAAAATCAAATGCATTTGCTTGACGCGCCGCCTCTTGAATCTCTTCAAACGTTGCGTTGGGTTTTCCGTAAGAAATGTTTTCGCGGATGGTACCGCCAAACAGAATTACTTCTTGTGGCACGATCCCTAAATTCTTCCGGTAGGCTGTCAGATTATACTCATGTATCGATTTTCCATCCACCTTTATAGCACCATTCTCTACAGCATAAAAACGTAGCAGTAAGTTTATGATCGTTGATTTTCCGGAACCACTTTGCCCGACTAATGCTACTTTTTCGCCGGGCTGCACTTCAAAATGCAAGTCTTTAAGCACTTGAAAATCTTTTCTGGTGGGATAAGCAAATGACACACCATTGAATTCTATTTTACCCTCTAGTTTGACGGGTGGCGCATCTTTTTCCTCAGCTTCATCTTTTTCCCTTAAAATTTCAAGCAGGCGTTCAGTCGCTCCGATGGAACGCTGAATTTGCGCATAAATGTCTCCAAGTCCGCCGATTGAAAAGCCGATGAACGGTGTATAAAGTACAAAAGCAAACAACTGGCCGACCGTCATTTCATGGGATTGCACAAGAAATGCACCGTACCACCCTACGGCTACTATACCGCCGAATATTGCAAATATTATAAAGGAAATGAATAGACCCCGAAAGCGCGCCGTGCGAATAGCGACACTTACGACGCTCGTCAAAATATTAGCGTATCGATTAGTCTCAAAAATTTCATTTGTGAACGCCTTCACCACCGAGACAGACTGCAAGGATTCTTCAACGACTACGTTCGCTCGTGCCAGGTTATCCTGTGTCTTCTTCGACAACTTTCGAAT
The DNA here is from genome assembly GCA_963813425.1 of uncultured Bacteroidota bacterium. Lineage (GTDB taxonomy): Bacteria > Bacteroidota > Bacteroidia > Cytophagales > Cyclobacteriaceae > Chryseolinea. The sequence continues at coordinate 45,951 of CAWEZB010000016.1, read as the reverse complement.
ATATTTTCCAAATACCAGCGCAAGTACAACCAGGATTGGAAAAGTGAGCAGCATGAATCCTGTTAACTTTGGAGCGAAAAAAAGAATAATAGCTGTGCCCAGTATCAGCGTCAGGATTTGCCTGAGAAACTCAGCGACTGTCAGGGAAAACAGATCCATGAGTATGGCAACGTCAGCTGTGATGCGGCTCATGAGCTCACCTACGCGGCGGTTGTCAAAAAAACTGAGCGGAAGCCAAATTATCTTTTGATACAGGGCTTTTCGAAGATCTGCCAGTGCGTGTTCACTCACGATTGCAAACGTATAAACACGGACAAAGGAAAAAATACTCTGCACAAATAGAACTGCGACCAGCGCCATCGCGATTTCATTTATTGAAGAGAAATAACGAATCTTTTGTCCTGTAGCAATGTCTAAAAGCTTGCCCGCCAAAAGAGGAAATGCCAGTAGCGTACCACTTGATAAAACAAGCGCTACAAAACCAATGATGAACCAGCTTCGATAAGGGATGGTAAATCTAAAAATCCCCAGAAGCTGTTTAAAGTTTTGTGAATTAAGCGGTCTCTTTTCTTCTTCCTTCAGTGGTTCCCCACTATTCCGTTTCGCCATACTTTATTTCTTTAATACGATATTCGCAGCAATGTTATACTGAACGGAATCATCCAAGAACATCTTTTGTCCTCCTGCGACTGAATAGGATGTTAATATTGTTTTATTGTACACGTTTTCAAATTCCATCGTTAAGAATCGTCTGCTGGAATAAAGCGAGTTGGCTTCATTATATTGAGCCTCAATTTTCCGAAGCTGACTCATCGAGTTGTGATAGTAGATCTTTAGAAATCTAACGGGTAGATCTTCCGTTGTGGAAAAGGATTTAACGCTCAAATTGCTTTTGTTATCGGCATATTCTTCCACCTTGTATATGGCTTTGTGAATTGGTTTGTTCACCACATCCAATTCAAAGAAAATCGCAAGCTCCGCGTTCCAGGCTAAAGAATCCTTTGGGTCTATCGTGGTGATTTTTTCGACACCATTCAGTACAGCTTTCTTGCTAATGACAGCTTGATGCCCAACCAAATAATCAATCTGTGTTTTGAAAAGACTATCAACATTGAATAGACCAGCCGTGTTTTGTTCTTCCGCTGAGCACGATAGAAAAATCAGTGTTATCAGAACAATTGCAACCTGAAATAAACGAGTATTAGCAGTCATCTTTCGAAATATCAATCAAGGTTTCGAAGACCCTTCCAGCAAAACATCCCCTGTCATTCGCGCCGGAACTGGTATCCCCATCAAGGTGAGGATGGTTGGTGCAAGGTCGCCTAATTTTCCATTTTTCAATTTTCCTTTGTAGTCATTATCCACGAGAATACAAGGTACGAGGTTGGTCGTGTGAGCCGTATTTGGGGATCCATCATCATTGATCATCATATCCGCATTTCCATGGTCGGCAATGATGATCGTTGAGTATCCATTTCTTAGGGCCGCCTCCGTGACTTGCTGAGCGCAAGCATCGACGGTCTCGCAAGCTTTAACCGCAGCCGAAAATACGCCAGTATGGCCAACCATATCCGGATTGGCAAAATTTAAACAGATAAAATCAGGGTCTTTTTTATTCAGTTCTACGATGATCTTGTCCTTGATTTCATTGGCACTCATTTCGGGCGCCAGGTCATAGGTTGCAACCTTCGGAGAGGGACAAAGTATCCGCGACTCCCCTGTAAACGGTTCTTCCCTTCCGCCCGAAAAAAAGAATGTCACGTGTGGATATTTTTCTGTCTCTGCAATTCTAATTTGTTTTTTCCCCGCCTTCGACACCACTTCACCGAGGGTGTTCTCCAGGTTGTCCTTATCAAAAATTACTTTTACTTCTTTAAAGGAGTCGTCGTAGTTGGTAAGCGTGACATAATAGAGAGAAAGTTTTTTCATCCCATGGTCTGGAAAATCTTGTTGCGTAAGCACTTCAGTGATTTCCCTTCCGCGATCCGTTCGAAAATTAAAACACAAAACTACATCCCCTTGCTGTACCCGGCCGACCGGATTCTGCGCGTCATCAACTACAACTATCGGTTTAATGAATTCATCGGTAACATTACCACCATATGATTTTTGCACCGCCTGCACGGGGTCTTGCGTCTTTTCACCAGCACCGTTTACTAGCAGATCGTATGCTAACTTCACCCTTTCCCATCGTTTATCTCTATCCATGGCATAGTAACGCCCGATGATACTCGCTAATTTACCCCCCGTCCTTTGAAGATGGTTTATTAGATCTTTTAGATAGTCTACTCCCGCCTTCGGGTCGGTATCACGACCATCTGTAAAGGCATGGATGAAAAGGTCTTTTACTCCATTGTTATTGGCGATTGTGATCAGGCCCTTTAAGTGATTTATGTGCGAATGCACACCTCCGTCCGATAACAATCCCATGAAATGAACGCTCTTCTTATTTTTTTTAGCATAGGAAAACGCCTCAAGCAATACGGAATTTGTATCAAGCTCTTTATCCTCAACGGCCTTGTTCACCCGCACCAGATCCTGATAGACCACACGTCCTGCACCGATGTTCATATGGCCGACCTCGGAATTACCCATCTGTCCTACCGGCAATCCAACGGCTAATCCTGATGCCTCAAGTTTACTATGCGAATACCTGGGGTATAAAGAATTAATAAATGGAGTTTTAGCTTGATCAATTGCCGATACTGCCTTATTGGTTGCGATGCCCCAGCCATCGAGTATCATCAACAAAACTTTCTTATTCATAGAATGAGCGGATATACGTTTGTTATAGAACTACAAATCGCAATCGGCCTTCGATTTTTTGGAACGACGTGGAGGATAACGACTTCAAAATTAACCTTCTGAGCACATAAAAAGCCGCCAAATATAAGTAGGATTAAAGGAATATCAGGCAGTTAACATGCATTTGAGGGACGTAATCGATGGAACAAGAGTCAGGATCGCATATTTTATTATCTTTCGAACAATGGCATAGTTTTAGCAAACTGATTCCCATGAAAATGAAAAGATTTCTACCCGTTTTTGTTTTTCTATTGATCAGCTTTCAGAGCGTTTTTACATTCGCTCAAGGCGATGTTATTGATCAAGTGAAAGAAACCATAAAGGCTGGTAGTGCGAAAGAGTTGTCGAAATACCTTAATCAAACGGTTGATGTCACTTTGGATGGGAATGTGCAATCTTATAGCAAGGCCCAGGCCGAGTTTGTATTTCGCGATTTTTTTAAACAACACCCTCCCTCAGAATTCAGTATTATACACCAGGGTTCTTCCAAAGGAGGTCAGCCCTTTGCCATCGGTCAATTCAAAAGTGGCGGTGAAACCTATCGCGTATTCATGAAAATCAAAGCGATTAACAGTCAACAGCTTGTTCATGAAATCTCTTTCGCTAAGGAATAAATGATAAATTCCAGGTGATTTGCAGATTGTAATATCCGCCTTCTATTTTTGCGCGATGAGGCCCTACTATGTTACTTCCGAGTTTCTTGATCAATTCATTAAATCTGCACTGTCGGAAGATATCGGTGACGGTGACCACTCCACACTTGCTGCAATCCCCTCAAATTCTATTAAAAGAGCGCGATTGCTGATAAAGGAGGATGGCATTCTGGCCGGTGTCGAGGTAGCTGAGCAGATATTTCATTTCTTCGACCCGACACTAAAGGTTGACGTGAAACTTGCAGACGGACGTCCAGTAAAAAAAGGAGAAATAGCATTTACAGTTGAGGGATCCGCGCAATCAATCCTCACCACCGAACGATTGGTGCTCAATTGTATGCAGCGAATGAGTGCCATTGCCACTAAAACGCATTACCTAAGCACGCTAATTAACGGCACGAGGGCCAAAATCCTGGATACCCGCAAAACGACGCCAAACTTTCGCCTTTTGGAAAAATGGGCGGTTTTGCTGGGTGGTGGACTTAACCACCGGATCGGCCTATTCGATATGATTATGTTAAAAGACAATCATATTGACATGGCAGGCGGCATTGAGCGGGCAATCATTCGAACAAAAGATTATCTTCGCGCCAGAAATAAAAATCTGAAAATTGAAATAGAAACGCGAACCCTTGAAGAAGTCAAGGAAGTAATTCGTGTCGGTGGAGTCGATGTTATCATGTTGGATAATATGGATCTTGAAACCCTGAAGGCAGCCGTCGAAGAGATTAATGGAAAGTATAAAACGGAGGCAAGCGGAGGAATTACCGAAGACACCATCCGTGACGTGGCCAACTGTGGGGTGGATTTTATTTCGGTGGGCGCTTTGACGCACAGCATTAAGGGCCTTGACCTGAGCTTAAAAGCATTTTGACGCAAATTTGAATTGAAGTAAAGTGAATTGAAAATTTATGATCGTTAAGACTAAAAACTACAAACTGGATAAAAAAACCTATATCAGTACAGCTTTTAAAACCATCCTTAAAAAGCAAGGATGGATGGCCGCGGTGGGCGCGATCGTTATATGCCTTGGTTACTTTATTCCAGGTGCCGATTCCATTTGGTGGTTTATCGGCGCATTTATTGGGTTAGGATTGTATTTGCTTTTCTGGTGGATTCAGTTTTATGGCGTTACCCAATTAGAGCAAGGCAAGTTGCTGTTTGAGAAATTTTCATATGAAATTACCAGCCAACAAATCTTAATGAAGCTCAATCCCCGCGAAGGCATGCCTTTGAAGTGGGATCAAATAAAAAGCGCTTCTATCGGCAAGGACCATTTTGTGCTGTTTGTTAATAAAGCGCAATTGATTTATTGGCCGTTCAAAATTTTCAATACCGAAAATGAGCGAAAATTCGTTCTAAGCATTTTGAAGAATAAGGGTCTTGTGAAAGCCTGAAGACTCGCTTGGATAACTCCCTTGGTTTACACGATTTCGAATCAGATTTTTAAATTTACGATGTGCAAAGAGGGCTAAAAAAACTTACCGCCAGCGAAGTCCGGAAAAAAATCTATCATTATTGCGCCTATCAGGAACGATCTCACCAAGAAGTAAAAAACAAACTCTATGATTTAGAACTCTCCTCATCTGAGATCGAAGAGATGATTTCACATCTCATCACGGAAGGTTATCTCAATGAAGAACGATTTGCCAAGGCATTCGTCGGAGGAAAGTTCCGTGTAAAAAACTGGGGAAGGATAAAGATCGTGAACGCACTTGAAGCCAAGGGTCTTACGAAGAATTGTATTCGCATTGGCCTCCAGGAAATTGATGATGCAGACTACCGTAGAACAATAGAATTATTGATTCTTAAGAAGTTGGATCAAACTGACGAAGGGAACATATATGTAAAACGTGAGAAGCTGGCAACGCACGTTATTCAAAAAGGATTCGAGCCTGAATTGGTTTGGGAGATTGTAAAAGAGCTTATCAAGTAGTCCTCTCGTGTAGCGATTAAGTGTTCAAAGCAAACTGATTTTAAGGATTTGTCACTTTTTTGTGATATTTTGCGTTAAGCTTATGAGATCATTGCTATGAAATCAAAACCCGACAATAAGCAAAATTGGATATCCAATAAAGTAAAGAAAAGCCGCGAGCTTGTCTATAAGTTAATTGACATCAATAAAGAAATTGATGGCGAAGGAAAGACCTTTCGTTTAGGCGAGAAAGTCTATTTCGTAAGGGAACTGGGCTAAACCAGAACCGACCGTGGCGTTTGCTGTATCGACTCTTTTTCTTTTTCTGTTCATTCTCCCCGGAATTACATTCAAGCGGGCTTACCTCTCTTCGGCCTTTTCGAGGAAACTAAAATTCTCAGGCGTACTGGATGAAGTGTTTTGGGCGCTGTTTCCGTCCATCATAATGCACATTATCTCATACTTTTTGTTGCTGGCCGCAGCCGTTGTATTCCATTTTGATTTCAACTTAAAGCAACTGCTAAGCATTGCACTGCTTCAACAAAACAACGAAGTCTACGGCGACATTTTTGTATCCTATCTCCTCTACTGCACTTTTGTAATGACCATATCTTTTTTTATGGGTCATGTTTGTCGCAAAATCGTCCGCACATTAAAGTTGGATCGAAAGTTCAAGTTATTTCGCTTTACAAACGACTGGCATTATTTACTAAGTGGCGAATTTCTCGATTTCCCTGAGGTGCCCGATCATCCGGAAGAAGTAAGCTTTAAACTGGTGAATGCGCTTACCAGTGTTGGCGCGCAGCAAATGATATACATCGGCGAGTTAATCCACTTTACCCTTTCTGATGAAGGTGGCCTTGAAAATATTGTCTTGAAAGATGCCAAACGAAGACTTTTACAGGATGATCTATCCGAAAACCGGTATTACGATATTCCAGGACGGTATATCACCATTCCCTATAAAACCATCATTAACATAAACATTCGTTATTTCTATTTGGAAGAAGTAACGGAAGATTATGGGGATGAAAAATTGCTGTAATCGCGAGGTAAAAGACGTCAGAGGTTTACTGCCCAACCATAAATACAGCATTCGAAAAGATCATCTTCCCGCTCTCCCAGAAGCTTCTGAAAAGAGGATTGTCTACGAGGTATACAATATTGCCTTCGCCTTTTTCTTCCACGCCGAAGACCAGGCTGTTATCCATTTTTTTGTTGATATGCTTACCTGCAAACCCTTGTACCGGTTTGGCTACACCTTTTATCACACCGACATTCCATCCAGTTTCAAGAAAGGCAAAACGAAGGTCGCTCGTCTTGAGTGTGTAGTACGAATTTCCCACTCCGAAGGCCAATGGATGTGAGGTGTCAATGGTAATTTTATAAATTGCCCCTGAAATTACATTTGAAATCTCTTTGCGCTCGGCATCTTCATAGCGCGTCAGCAATTCTTTTTCCTTCGCCAACTTTTCTTTTTTGTCGGCTTCACTTTTTTCAGCTTCAGTAACATAATTTTTTAACGAGTAACCCTTCTTCTCGGCAAAAGCATTCAGGCCAGTCCCGATCACAATTAATTTACCACCCTTGCTGACCCACGCTGATATGCGATTGAGTTCCTCGTCGCTCAGTATTTTATACGAGCCCTCAGGAACAACCAAAACCGTATACTTAGCCAATTCGATCCCATCAAAATAATCCGTTCCAATCTGTGTGATCGGATATCGAATTTGTTGCTCAAAGAAGTGCCAGATTTCGCCGGCTGAAAGTGACGAAGTTTGCTCCCCAAAAAGTACCGCTACCTTCGGCGGCTTCAGATACCTTACAGCTTCAGCGCCTACATCCTTTCCTTTGCTCACAAATCCAGTGGCAGATGTAAAGATTTTTCTATTCAGGTCCTTTGCGATTTGTTGTACGCTTTTGTCAAATTCATTGATGTTTTCATTATTCCGCCGCGTGATAATCAACGACCCAGGTTCAAAACTATCTCCATTCAGGGAAAATGATTTTTTTGACGCACGAACTTTTATTCCATGCTTCATTAAAGAAGCTACCAAAGCGACATCGCTTATACTTTGATATTTGAAGATGTAAGCATATGGTTTATCTGCAATAGCTTTTACTTCTGCGGGTTTGGCTTGAAAGGCCTTTGTCACATTGACGCGTTCGCTGGTGGCATACGCTTTTAGATTATGCGCATACATCAGATTCCAGGCCGTTATATCATACGTTACGGAATCGACCAGGTTGGATTGGGGCTCGAATACGGTGGTGATAAATCGCGATTTAGGTTGATAAATGCTTACCACGACATCGTCAGTGGTAAGTGTGAAATTTCCAACGCTTTGATTCTGATAGTCAAATCCGCGCATTGATTTTCCAGTCGATGCATGTCCGTACTTAATGTCATGAAGGTCCATCCATTTTGTAAGCTGATTGATCTTGTCTTCATTATTATCGGCTTTTATGATGTAAGTCTTATATGCAGCCGCGGGACTATTAATATTTTCTTTAAAATATTTTTCAAACTCCTCCACAACCTTTTCCGCGTGAATCGATGTAACTTCTACTGTAGACAATCCCGAAGTATGATGATGGGTAAGCCTATCCTTCAGCGTCAGCGAATCGCCCTCTTTGGTCGTAATGGTTAGTCCGCCAAAACCTCCGCCCCCCTGTTCATAAGTCATGCCAACGGCTCCATTATACGTTGGATAAGTGTCTCCATAACTAGGATAGAATAAGTCAAAAATTTCTTTGGTAAAATACAGCCATCCCTGTTCATCAAAATGTTTGGCGTTATTCTTTCCAATAGTGGATTGAAATTCTCGTTGCCATGGCGAGATCACTTCGTGATAAGGTTCGGCAGCAGGTGCAAAATAATAAGGACTATTATAACCCTGTTCATGAAAGTCAACGTGAACGTGTGGCATCCATTCATGATAGACTTTGAGGCGTTGCCGCGTCTCTATTTGAGTGCCCCAGGCCCAGTCGCGGTTCAAATCAAAAAGATAATGATTAGACCTTCCCCCTGGCCATGGCTCACGATGTTCTTTGGCGTCACCATTGCTGTTTGGTGGACCATTAAGATATTGATTATAAAAATTCGCATAACGGTCACGTCCATCCGGATTTATGCATGGATCTAAAATTATAATGGTATTTTTCAACCACTCTTGCGTTTTTGCATTCGAAGTATTTGCCAGTTCGTATAACGTCAACATGGAAGCTTCTAACGAGCTCGCTTCATTACCATGAACATTGTAGCTTAACCACACGATTGCTGTTTTTTCGCCGTTGATACCGCCGTCTACGAGTCCGGTCCTTCTTAAGTTATTGATCCGCAGTTGTTCGATGTTTTGCAAATTTTCAGCAGAACTAACGAAAGCATAGATAAGTGGTCTATGTTCGTAAGATTCTCCATACTGCTTGAGTTGGACCGTCGGCATAACGTCAGCAACGTGCTTGAAGTAGTCCAAAACACGATAATGTTGTGTGAAACGATCCCCTAATTCATATCCTAAAAATTCTTTTGGCGTAAGGAGTTTTTGCGCTTTGGTTGGGCAAATGCTCAAAATAAAAAGCGTGAGCAAAAGGAATTGCTTCATGGGATAAAAGTTGAATGGAATGCATAAGCAATTGCCAATTTAACGAATCACATCCATCTCTTTCCAAAAAATTGCACCGTTGATTTTTATCGTTTAGATTTAAGTAACCTAACCCCTTAAAACCAATGAACTCAACTTACGCCGGTTTCTGGCTACGCCTTGTGGCCTACATTATCGATTACATTATCATATACGTTGTTCAATCCTTTATCTTTATTCCTGTCTTAGGTCTCATGGGTATTTCGTTTGCCTCCAAAATGGATGACATGGGAACCATGTCCGATGCTGAAACAATGGGAATGGTTGCGGGCATGATAGCGGTAGCGGGAGCGACCGCATTATTAACAACCGTCATCGCGGTACTATACTGGTCGCTGATGGAATCGTCCAAATATCAGGCAACTGTTGGAAAGATAGCCCTCGGACTAAAAGTTACGGATCTTGACGGCAATAGTCTCGATTTCGTTAAATCCCTTATACGGAACGTCTGCAAGATAATTTCCGGAATGATACTTTTCATCGGTTATATCATGGCTGGCTTTACGGAAAAGAAGCAAGGCCTTCATGATATCATCGCAGGCACACTGGTTGTAAAAAAATGATATTTCAAAAAGAGCCAGGCAAAATTATTCCTGGCTCTTTTTCTTTATTGCTTTTCCTATTTGCAATTTTTTTTAATCTCGGCCTTCGCTTCGGTCGAGCCTAGTTCCTCGGCCTTTTTGAAGTCAAGGCATGCATCGTACTTGTTGTTCATGCTCATTTTTACCAAGGCGCGCTGGTAGTAGCTTTCGGGATCGCTGGGATATAACTCAATAGAAGAAGAGTAATCTTCTATTGCTCCAGTATAGTCTTGTTTTTCAGTTTTGCTTAACGCCCTGTTGTCAAAATAAACGGGATTGCTTGCATCCAATTCGATAGCCTTTGTATAGTCGGCAATTGCGCCTGCATGATCATCTAAATTATATTTTGTCACGCCTCTCAAATTATAAGTTTCCGGTTCCTCAGGATTTAACTCAATTGCTTTGTCGTAGTCTTCCAACGCAGCTTTAAATTCTTCCTTAGCTCCTTTTGCCAATGCCCTGTTCTCGTAGATCTGGGCGTCTTTTGGATCAAGCTTTAACGCTTCATTGTAATCTGCAATAGCCATGTCAAGATTACCAACATTATACTGCGCGACACCACGGTAGTTATACAGGCTGGCTTCCTTCTTCTCCAGTTCGAGTGCCTTAGAGTAATCATCAATCGCGCTGATGAACTCGCCAAGTTCAGCTTTTGTAACGCCTCGATTAAAGTATTTATCAGCATCCACCGGACCAAGTTCAAATGCTTTAGAAAAATCAAAGTATGCACCCTGTAAATCCTCGATATTGAATTTTGCCAGTCCCCGGTTCGTGTAAGCATTGGTAAACTTCGGATTGAACTTTATTGCTTTATTAAAATCCTCTATTGCACCTTCGTCATCCCCCAAAGCCATCTTAGCTTCGCCCCTGTTATTCCAGGGTTCAGCGAATGTTGAATCTATTTCCAGGGCAATATTAAAATCGCCGATTGCGCCATAGAAGTCATTCAAACCTGTGCGGGCAAGGCCGCGCAAATTAAAAGCCTGTTTGTTTTTAGGTGCGGCGTCAATTATTTTTTTTAGATCGGCCTTTGCTCCTTCAAAATCCTTTGCGTCGATCTTTGCCTTCGCAGCATTGAGTTGTTGGTCCTGGGCGTACAAAAAAGTCACGCTGAACAAGCATAATATAAATGAGAGTTTCTTCATGGTGTGATATACCCTGCGAAGTTAAAAATAAATTGTCCTTGCTCAATCATAGATTGGGGTTACTCGTCGAAGATTGCGTTTAAAAACTGACACGAACGCTAACCATTAAAGAGCCATACAATCCGTCTAGAAAATTTTGCCTCCCTGTTTTATAATTCCGACTATCTTGAAGGGTTATTTATTACCCATGAAAAAAATATTCATCGCGCCTGCATTCTTTTTTGGTTTACCTTGGCCTGCGGGCAGGAAAAGCCATTGGATATGAAGATGGATTTCGAGGATTACGATCCTCCTTCAACGCTGGTGGTACCCGAGCACCACGTTACCCGCGCTAAGTTTCCCTTTATTGATGTCCATAATCATCAGTTCAAAATGACGTCGCAAGACCTTGGCGACCTGGTGGCCGATATGGATAAACTCAACATGCAAGTGATGGTGAACCTTAGCGGGAGGGGTAGGGGAAGCACCGAGCATCTTGAAAAATCCCTAGAAAATGTCAAGGATTCATTTCCCAAACGTTTTATCATTTTTACCAACATGGATTTCGGCGGTATCGACGATCCTGAATGGCAAAGTCGCATGATGAAACAGTTGGAGGAAGACGTGAAGAAAGGCGCAAACGGCCTAAAGATTTACAAGAGTCTTGGCATGTTCAATAAGGACAGCAAAGGTAATCGCATTCATATTGACGACCCTCGCATTGATCCCATCTGGGACAAATGTGGAGAATTTGGGATTCCGGTGTTGATACACGCGGCCGATCCAAAACAATTTTGGCAGCCCATCGACAAGAACAACGAAAGGTGGCTTGAGCTTAAAACACACCCCGGAAGGCGGCACGATAGTGATCCTGTTTCCTGGGAAACCATCATCGCTGAGCAGCATAACCTTTTTAAAAAACATCCCAAAACAAAATTTATCAACGCGCACTTGGGCTGGTATGGAAGCGATCTGCAGAAGCTTGGTGAATTGATGGATCAATTTCCAAACATGTATACGGAAATTGGCGCCGTGATTGCCGAGCTTGGAAGGCAACCAAGAGCAGCTCGGGAATTCTTAACCAAGTATCAAGATCGCGTTATGTTCGGAAAAGACTCCTGGGTACCGGAGGAGTATGGAACTTATTTTCGTGTACTGGAAACCGCGGACGAATACTTCCCTTACCATAAACGTTATCACGCTTTTTGGCGAATGTATGGATTGGATCTCCCTGACGACATCCTGAAAAAAATATATTACAAGAACGCGTTGAAGGTTATACCGAATATCGATGGTAGCCAGTTCCCTAAATAAAATTAATTAGTGGGAGCTTCTTTTTTGAACCCTCCTATTCGAAATCCAATCCCGGTACACACGTAGGCACCGCGATACTCATAGTATGTTTTCGAGATCGGAAGAGAAAATCCACCCTGGAAGGTAAAAAACATATGATTATTCATGAGGTTTACCCGTCCTATTACTGCAGGTTCGAAGAATACCTTTGGGTCATCGGCTGCAACATAAGGTGAAACTGTTGCATCACTGGAAAACTCATTAAAGTCGACGAGCGCGAATCTAGGAACGAAAGAAACATGCATTATCTTTTTGTTCAGACCAAAGGCAGGCTGTATAAAGTAACGTTCAAATTTACCGGTTGCCCGAACCGGGTCTGAAGTGTAATCAAAAAAATCATAGGTGTCGTAACTCGATCCTTCTCCGCGTCCATAACCTGCAAAAATTTCGTAACACCAGTTGCCTTCATTTTCATAATATCCAATGCCTCCTTCAAAAAATTTGTGACGATGGTAATCGTCGAGATCATCCGGATCCGGGCTTTGGTTATCGGCATATGAAAAATTACCCATCAGTCCAATATGGTTAGTGACAGCGATAGCACTTTGCGCATCTATCCCGTTACCAAATTGTATTGATCCTTGAAATTCTCCGGCTTTTGTAAACAATGGCGAGTTTCGCGCATTCGGAACATATACAGGAGCACAGGCAGAAATTACCAGGGCGAGGAATATGAACTTCTTCATAATTTAAAAAATGATAATACTAGATTTACAAAAAAATGAAGCTAATGAAGATTAATCCCGAATTGGTCAACGAGGTAATCGAAAGCCGTCGATCCGTGTTTCAGCAAGACTATAGTGGCGAGCAGGTCGACGACGCTATTGTCATTCAAATGCTCAAAAACGCTAACTGGGCGCCTACACATAAATTAACAGAACCCTGGAGATTTGTGGTCTTTACGGGTGCGGGATTGCTAAAATTGGCCGAATACCAGGCTGGGCTTTATAAAGAAGTAACCATGGCCGATAATACGTTTAAGGAAGAGCGATATCAGAATTTGCTCACCAAACCCATGTTGTCTTCTCACATTATCGCTGTCGGGGTAAAACGCGACCCTAAAAAGTCTGTGCCGGAGATTGAAGAGGTCGGTGCTGTCTTTTGCGCTATTCAGAATATGTATTTAACGGCAGCCGCTTATGGCGTGGGCGCTTACCTGAGCACTGGCGGTATTACCTATTTCGAAGAAGCCAAGACGTTTTTTGGATTGGAAGGTGAGGATAGGCTTCTTGGCTTTTTCCATGTGGGGGTTCGTAAGCGCGACTTGCCCAAGGGAAGAAGAAAACCCATTGAAGAAAAATTCAAATGGATTAGTGAATAATTTCTCTAAACTACTAAACTCGCCGCACCAGCTTTTTTGCCAAAAAAGTAAACCATTCTGTTTTTCTGATAACCAGTCAAAGGTATTAAATGCAATTTACCCGGCATTCGGCGCTTACAACTTCCATTTCCTACCGGTAATTTTTCAGGCACCTTTTTCTGGCATCGTTTTCGTAACTTTAGAATCATAAAATTTATGAAGGTATGAAAAGAGTAGGCCTGCTGATTTTCGCTACAGTTTTAACCTTGAGCGCAATGGCGCAAGTTACCGGCAAAATGTTTCCAGCAATGGAAGTAGAAACTGTAGAAGATAAAAAAGTCAATTTACCTCAGGATGTAAAGGGCAAATACACGCTGCTGGGTCTGGCCTATTCGAAAAAATCGGAGGATGAATTGAATTCCTGGTTTCAGCCTGTTTTCGAAAAATATATCCAAAAGACGAAAGGTGTATTGGCGGGCTTTACCTATGACGTGAACGTTTACTTTGTCCCGATGTTTACCGGTATTAACGCCGCGGCTACTGGCACAGCAAAACGTAAAGCGATCAAAAATATCGATCCGCAGTTGTTGCCTTATGTTCTTTTTTACAAGGGAGAATTAAAACCCTATAAAGAGACTTTAGAATTTGATAAAAAAGATGTGCCCTACTTTTTTGTATTGGACCCTACCGGCAAAATAGTCCATGCCACCATCGGGAAATACACCGAAGATAAAATGGATGAAATTGAAGCTGTTTTAGAATAGTCAGCTGTAAGATGATCGATTATCTTTATCTTCGATCAATTTTCCGTTCATGCATGCTCTAAGTTTATTCGCATTAGCGCTGGCTCCCGGGGCGGCCGTCATGATTTACATTTACCTGAGAGATAAACACGAACGTGAGCCCCTGGGGTTATTAGCAATCAGCTTCCTTTACGGAGGGCTCAGCACAATTTTAACCCTGTTCATTAGCTGGCCGGTAAACGCGTGGATCTTAACGAAAGAGGATGATGTAGCACATCAGTTTTTCAATGCCTTTTTCAAAGTGGCACTGGTGGAGGAATTCAGCAAATTCTTTTTTGTTCGCTTCATCCTTTTCAATAATAAAAACTTTAATGAACCGTTTGATGGCATCGTCTACGCTGTTATGGTGGGCATGGGCTTTGCGACTTTCGAAAATGTTTTATACGTCTACCAATATGGACTGGCTACAGGTGTACTTCGAATGTTTACTGCCGTCCCGGCGCATGCAACCTTTGCCATCATTATGGGTTTCTTTCTGGGAAAAGCGAAATTCGCACATCGAAAAGTGTTTTATTTTAGTATCATATCATTGATCGCCGCAGCCATATTTCATGGCTCCTACGATTATTTCTTATTCATTTCATTTATCCCTGGGATATGGATCGGAGCGATTGTTTCTTTAATCATCGGGTTTACACTTTCTCGCAAAGCAATCAGACTGCATCAACAGATATCGCCGTTCATCGAGCAGGAAGTCAAATAATTTATACGCTTCCACCCTACGATTCTTTTTTAAGCCCCAATAGATTTGTAGCTTTCTATAATAACAATATTCCATTATGGTCCGTGAGGCATTAGGTAAGCATTACATCGGAATGAATAAGGAATTCCGCTTCCGGGGAGAAGAACCGGGTAGATTAGAAAATTTTAGCGATGCTGCTTTTGCATTAGCTATTGCGCTCCTGCTTATATCAACGAGTGCGCCAACAAATTTAGAACAGTTAAAAAAATTTGCTTGGGATCTGATTCCATTTAGTGTTAGTATCGTACTCATTGTTCTGATCTGGCACGAGCATTTCGTTTTTTTTTATCGCTACGGCCTTCGAAATACTAAAGTGATTGTTCTGAATACAATCTTTCTGATCATTGTTTTGTTTTATGTATATCCGTTAAAGTTTCTTTGGAAATATTTGTTGTTGAACGCGATTGCACGCGCCTTCAATCAGGAAAGTATTATTAAAGAGGTCTCAGAAATGGCCAGGCCTGAAGATACAGGGTCGCTAATGATCATTTATGGTATCGGTGCCGCGAGCATATTTTTAATCCTAATGCTTATGTATCGATATGCTTTAAAAAATTCGGACCAACTCCAGCTAAACAAAATTGAAGAATTCGATACTCGCGTCAGTATGACCACGAACTTCTTGATGGCGACTGTACCAATGCTTTCTGTCATGCTTGCTTGGCTCTTTCAGGATAGCCCTTGGGCAGGCATGATTTCTGGCTTTGCATACTTTCTATACACGCCGCTCATGTTCACATACAGCGTCGGGAGAACCAAGCGTCGTAAAAAAGTCCTGATGGAGTTTTCATCACCACTCACTTGACCTTTTTAAGGGTAATGGTTTTTTTGAAATATCCTTTCTCTATTAAAGAAATGAGTTTTTTGGGAGACGGGTCAATTTGATATAGCTTTTGGTTATTCACTTCGACAGAATCAATTTCAATCTCCTTGTTTATTGCTAAGAGGAATTCATTAAACGACTTGTCTGTCGGTTCCAGCAACATATAAGACAGGTCACCATTGGGTTCCCTTTTGACAACTCTTAAAAGCCACTCTGGATTTTCATTGTCATTAAAAAAATAGTAACCCTTGTATTTTTTTAACACAAGGCTATCGCCCAATTCTTCTTTGCTGGAATCGCTTGGCACGTAATATCCCTTTGCCGTAACGACCAATGTGTCTTTGCTATCAGTGCCTTTTTCTTCAACCACCAAATACCTGCCCAGTAATTCGCGAGGGATTTGCGACAGACTCTTTTTTCCTTTTGGCTGAGGTTCCTTAAATGAAATTTCCTTGCAGGCAATAAGCGAAAGAATGAGGATTGCAGAAAATAGCTTATGCATGCACGATGATTGTACAAGCTAATATAGGCAATAAACTACTTCAATGTTTAGTGAACTCGCAATCCTTCCTGAACATCCTGGAGCAACTTCTCCTGCGACGTTTCGTCCTTCCCATCTGAAGCTATTTGAATGCGCAGCGCCTTTAGTCCTGTGGCTCCAGGCAATTCTTCAAGTTCAAGTACTTCTACTTTTCCAGTTACCAATTTTTTCCCAAGGAGATAACGGAAGTATCGTTTGTATTCTTCTTCGACCTTGCTTTGATTATAGACCACCGCTATCTTTCCCGGTTGCGTCAGGCGTTCGCCGGTGTTTTTAATATACGCTTTGTCGATTCGCTTTTTAACAATCTCATACCGGATATCGTAAGCGCCATCCACGTCAAATTGTTTTTCATCGGCACGGAACCGAATGGAGATTGGTTCGTCATGAACCAAAATCAGCTGCGTTATCTCCAAATCATTTTCAAGCGAGGGTTTTAAGATCTCCATTTTTTGATGGATCCCTATCATCGTCATCAATTGCCACAAGTGAAAATTTTTGAGATAGAAGGCATCGAATGTTAGGTCCTTCACCAGGGAATCACCAACATATAATGTGAACTCCACCCCATCGGTTTTATATTTTTCGAAATAATGGGGAAACATTTTCTGCGCCTCTTCTTCAGCCTCATCAAGGTGACTTCCGATGGTTTGATTGATTAGCGCCAGGCTCCGCTCAAAAGATTTCCGCCTTTTATACACCACGCCGAATTGAGGATCCAAATGTTCCCTGTAACCATCAATTAAGTTTTTCAGGGATTGATCCTCTTCAAATTGTTCGATAAGCGGATTGATTTCCAGCTTTAGAAATTCCAAAACATTACTTTCATCGCCGGATGCAAGGCCTCTGGCAATTTTCTTTGTTTGCTCGTCAGCTTTAAATATTACTTCTTCAATCAAAGGGAACTTCTTGGCAGAGTATATTTTTTGCAAAAGTTTTTTTGCCAACTTGAGATTTTCAAGAAGATCATTTTGAATTGCCGTATTTCGTTCTAAGGAAGAATTTCGAACATCAGACATGCCGTACATTGGATACACTCCTTTGAATACAATTTCCTCCATAGCCGCCTTTGCATCCACTCTTCGCTTGTTCAACAGATTCATACCTGCCTGGAAGAACCGCCATTGAACACTGGGGTGAATGGCCGTACATTCTTCCTGGATGATTGCGCGAACCTCGGTTGCCATTTCTTCCTTTACCCGTTTTACGGCAGCCGTAAACATCGGAAGTACATTTTCCACTTTATGGGCACTAATAGGATTCAATTTGCCAGTGGTTGGTGTAGCCAGTTCCAGCATACCAATTGTCTCTTCTCCATCAATCAGAGGTGCCAACAAAATATTGTTGATGCCATTGACCAACAACGCTTCTTCTATTTTTGATTTGAAGGGATACTCCCGCAGATCTTCGACTGTGATATACCTTTTTTCGGTCCAGCTTCTTTCGTAAACCGAGCCGGTATAATTATTACAAGGTGCAGCTTCCGTCTCCGTCAGGCTTCGCCATCCGTCAGAAGCTGAGTTGGTAATAATAAGATTGTTGCCAGTATCACAATAGGCAATTCCTAATTGAATTTCCTGTATACCAAAAAGGGATCTTAATTTATGCTGAATCGTGGTAAAACTTTCCTGTTCTGAAACTGCATTTTTTTTCAGCAAGTCGTATTTGATGGATGAGAGCATTTCCTGTTCAGTGACATCGACCAATCTCATCACCATGAATCCTTGAAATTCAAAATCCTCAGGCCGGATGTACTGCATCCACAGATCTACGTCATAAATTTTTTCGGTTAAGAATTTGAGAACATGCTTTTCGATAGGTCTTAATTTTCCCTTCGAAATGATTTCACAAAACTGATGATTGATTTCTACGCGATAGACTCTGTCAAGTCCTGTTTCAGCATTTCGCAAAGTAAAAAGTATGGGCTTCTCCAGCCCTATTCTTACACCGTAGAACTTTTCGAGAATCAACAGGCACGCTTTGACCGTTTTCCCTAACATCATTTGATTATTAGGCAGATTCGTAGTAACGCAGTTCTCCAGATTATTTAGATCAAGCGTTCGGTCGAATGCTTTTGTGCTATACAAAGCTTTAAAATCAAAGGGAAATATTGCCGCAGCGATCTCATTCTCCTGGTTTGCTGTGGGGATTACCGCAGTTAGCAAAAAGTCGATTAATGATCTGTGTTTATCAAGAAGCGATAGATCGTATATAGGCTCCTTTAACTCGGGAGCATTGTTAATAGCATTTAACAGACCCTGGCTAAAGCCGGGCACGTTTCCTTGTGTTATACTGTTTTCCCAGTGTTCGATCAGCAACCTGAGATTGAGAACGGAAGTGAAGGGAAACTTTATATCAGTAGAAATATCCATCATCCATTGGGTTTTAAAGGGTGAACGAAAGAATAACCAACAGGTTCCACTAACAAGGACGTAAATGCATTAAATATATTCTTATGCGTGTTTTTTTTCCTAAAAGTCATGAAAGGATCCCTTTGCAGTGACCATAGGATGTTTGCAACTTTTGCATCTCCTTTGGTGTCTAAGAACCTAAAATCGTTCGCAACTATGTGTAGTAGGATTATTGTTTTGGTTTGTATCATGTTCTTATGCGGATGTTCCCTTTCGGATGATGATCAGGGAATCGCGGTTTTTTCTGTTTCATTCGATTTCAGTCAATCTGAGGAGGGCTGGAAGGCAGACTTTACTGATTTGCCGACCAAGGTTGAAGATTCAAGTTTTTATGAGTTGAAGTATGATTATACAGATCTTCCTGCGAACCTGGGTTCAGGTAAAGCCATCATGCTTTCGGGAAATAATCATGGTGACGGTCTTTTTATGTTCATTAAAGGAAAGGTGCCTGGATTGATTCCAAACACCTCTTACACGCTGGTTTTTGATGTTGAGCTGGCTTCAAATGCACCAAAAGGGTCAGTTGCAGCAGGAGGGTCGCCGGGAGAAAGTGTCTATTTAAAAGCGGGGGCCAGCGAAATTGAGCCTGTAAAAGATGTCCAGGGCGATAACTATGTGCTAAACATTGACAAAGGAAATCAAGATGCTGAAGGTACCAATGCCGTTGTGCTGGGTGATATCGCAATACCGTCAACGGTTGCAGAATATACGCTGATTACCCGAAATAATGCGTCTCCTTCGGCTGAGCCTTTCATCGCCAAAAGCAATGGCAATGGTGACATTTGGTTAATGATTGGAACTGATTCGGGCTATGAGGGTACAACTACCGTCTACTACACAAAAGTTATGGTACTGTTTAGCCGTCCTAATTAATTTTCTTCAAACGCCGCTTTGGTATTTTTCCGATTCGTGGATCTCCTCTTAAAATGAAGGTGCACGCTTTCATCACTTCTTCTTCAAAGTATTCACCGTCGGCCGGCAAATTCTGCCACGCACTTTCAGCGCCTCCAAAGAGGGCAATGGTACGCATACTGGGAAAGTCTTTTTTAAGACTACCATGATGCTCGCGGCTGGTTGCAAGCCAAACGCCATTATCATATTCGTAGCTGTCTCTACACCGAAGTATTAAAACAATTTTGTCTTTAACGTACACCGCATGGGATCCGAACATAGGCTTCACAATCGGTTCCAACGTGTAGAGTTCTTCCAACACAAAATCAAATGCAACCTTAGTTTTCTTTGTGTTAGTTTTCATGCTGTTCTTCAAAAGAGTTTGAGCTGCTGATTTTTCTTTGGTGGCGGTTGCGCTGAAGATCGGCGTAACCTGAA
Source organism: uncultured Bacteroidota bacterium (assembly GCA_963813425.1). Taxonomy (GTDB): domain Bacteria; phylum Bacteroidota; class Bacteroidia; order Cytophagales; family Cyclobacteriaceae; genus Chryseolinea. The sequence goes on along the minus strand of CAWEZB010000016.1, from coordinate 25,927 downwards.
CGAGGCATTTTTTTTATAAGATACGAAACACGAACAATCTTATGTGACGAAGAATTCACTTCCCGCCAACTCTTTTCCATTAGCCAGAATTCTAAGATAATGCCTGCCTTTAAAATGTTTCCGAGTGGTTAAATCCTTGAAAGATTGTTTGCGCTGAATCCGGATTGGTTCAAAGGGTTCAAAACTGTTTTCCGTGAGTTTAAAAATCTTTCGTGATATTTTTCCAGACCGTGTCTGATAATCAATAGCATATTCCAATCGAAACAGATTTGATTTTTTCTCCCGACTGAAAAAAGTAAAACCAAAAGTTAAACGGTCGCCCATCGCTACTTTTGGGGAAACCATGAATTCCTTCACGGAAGCTTTCGCGTTTGGGTTAAAACCGTGGAGGTTCAGCACGGCCTCATGTCCACGTTTCAAAAGCGTACGACATCCATGTTTTATAATCCAGTCGGTCTCTGGGCACATTCCTTTCCAGTTTCTGGCAATCTGCAATGCTATCTCAGGATGATCTTTGCCAATGTCGTTCAGATTGTTAGCAACGCTACGCCGAACATATTCCGAGGGATCGGCTTTGAGATTTTCCAGTATTGGTAAGATCGGAGAGGGATCTTTCTTAAAACCAGGCAACCCGACCGCCCAGGGCAACCGTGGTCTACACCCTTCAGATGAAAGGCGTCTGACGGAAGCTTCTGGATGTTTAGACCAGCCTACCATATACTTCATTGTTTCCTTGGGGTAGTGAAGGATAAATGGTCGGATTGCAAATTCGGCACTAACGAGTTTTGTACTTTCCTCAAGAGCTTTCATCGAAAGGGAAAAATGATGAAGGCCATATAGCTCTACATATTCCGGAAGAAAAATGAAAGGATAGCTTTGCTCCTTCTCATTTTCTCTAAGCAAGGTGGTTATGGACATTACCATTTCAACTGCTTTCGGATATTCTGCTGGCAGACATTTATTCAACGCTCTTGTTATTTGTCGCGTACGTTGTTTGAGTTCAAGATCCGGCCATTCCCTATCGAAAACAGAATATACAAATCTGCGTTCTTCAAAACCGGGAATTACTGTCTTCAGCACGGGATAAAGTCGTTCGAAAAAATTTACATTGTACATGTACTTTAGCGGTTCACTCATATTTTTTTTAATTTCTTTTTTTGAAAGTGTAAATCATCCACCAAAAGTGCTTCGTGAATAATTTCAAGAAGTAATTTTTCGTCGATTTCATTTACCGATGAGAATCGGGCGATATAGACTTGCTTCCGTCCTTCCTTTAGCAGAAGTCCTTGCGCATTGGAAAGGAGGTTTGCGTAGCAAAATCCGAATGAAACTTTTGCGTTTGTTGGTCCCAAAGGAGCCGAGGCTGGCCATAGGAAACACACTCTTCTATTTCGAGAAAAATAAGGCACTCCGTAAGAGAGTTTTTCACGAAAGCGGGGTTCAGTTTCGAATAGTAAGTCCCGCAACCTTGAAACAACGATGCGTTCTGCTTTCGGGAGATTTATGATGAATTCGTTAACGTCCATGAAATCAAACTTGAATTCAAATTTGAAACAGACTGATGACAGCCTTATGTCAGGAGAAAAAATAATAATAAACATTGATGTATGCCGCGTTGCGCGCGAAGGAATCAATCAATTCTCAACTCGGCTTTCATACCTCTGATATGATTGAGCAGCGCTTGCTGCCAGGTAATGTCAGCATCCCATTTGGTTCCGAGAAATACGTTTCCGGAGTCGATATGCTTAAAATAAAATTTGAAAACAGGTGTATTGGACGGAATATTCTTTAACTGCTGCTGTCCATCCTGGAACGTTAAGGAGAGCAATGCGCTTTCGGATTTTGTCATGTCATATCCTAACAATTCTTTGGTAACGGAACCGCGCGCATAAATACAACCCAACACATATAGCTGACCCTGCCTGCGAAGTTCCTTCTCAGGGATTCCCGGCTCCGTCATCTTAAATTTTAGCGGGTAGTTATTCTTAAAGATCTCTTCCAACTCCTTATCAATGGCTGGATCTCCTGTTTTTGGAACCGCTAAAGGATCAACCTTTAGGTCAGTCGCAAAAAATTCATTTCGTTTTCCCAGTATAGCATCGATTTTTGCATCCGTTTCTGGGGTGTCGCTGATTAAGAGATTTTGTTTCTTTTGCTGGTTTGCCGCCGTTGTATAGAGCTTTTTCAGGGCCTCGGTCAGTAAACGATTTGTTATGGACCAAGCTGCTTGCTTCGGTTCAATCACATTTTCTTTTGCGGAAAAAGGGGTAATGCTTATGCGGTATCCTTGATCATTTTTTTCGATAAAAATCAAATTGACTATCTCGCGCTTCAAAAGGTAATCTCCAAAAGCTTTTGTCACGTCTATGCTGGCAAACAGTTTATCCATTTCAAAATAGATGATCGCGTCGATGCCCGTTTTTTGAAAGGCCAATTGTACTTCCCCTAACTCTTTCGTTGTGAGCCTGTAATCATAATATGCCGCGCTGCGTGTGCTAAGTAATTTTTCGGGTAATGCACCCTGCAAATTAAGCTGTTCTATCCGTTGATCTTCCGGAATAACAAATTGGCCCGCTACCGGATGAAATCCAAAAAGGAAAAAGAATAAAAACAATCTGATGTTTGACATTCGTGTCGACCTTGACGTTGTTTACCTGAGTTTAAAAAAACGAAAATAAGGATTAATCATTTTGATAGCCCAATAAAAAATCCGTTATCGTCTGATTTAATCGGATAAGGCGTTAAATCTTGACTTTGAGAGTCACAGGCCCTGCCGCCGTTAAGATCAAATCTGAATCCATGAAAAGAACAAATGATTTCTCCGCGATTGTTAATTTGTCCTTTGCTCAACGATTCGCCACTATGTGTGCATTTATCCTCAATGACAAAAAATTTTCCTTCGTGCAGTGCCAAACAAATTTGTTGGCCTCCCACAATAATTTAACCGGGGAACGTGCTCTTGGATGTTGGCTCGTGCTGCCGCTTCATTTGGAAATATTTTTATCCATTCCATGATTTAAGTTTTGGTCCCCGCGCGTAAATTTTTACCTTGTTTTGATTCAAATTAACGAAAGACATGAAGACATTACTGATCACCGTGCTCAGCATTTTGATTTTGGGGAACGCATTTGCGCAGATGAGTGCTAAACTTCAGGCCAAAATTGATCAACAGGCTCAAGAAATGGAAATGAAGGTGATTGAGTGGCGAAGACATTTTCATCAATACCCTGAGCTTTCCAACCGAGAAGTTAAAACCGCAGCCATTGTTGCTGACCATTTAAAAAAACTGGGAATTGAGGTCCAGACTGGTGTTGCCAAGACTGGCGTCGTTGGACTCTTAAAAACCGGCAAGCCTGGTCCTGTAATAGCACTTCGTGCGGATATGGATGCCCTCCCTGTTACAGAGCGAAATTCTTTACCCTACGCTTCCAAGGAAAAAGCGGTTTTTAGCGACCAAGAAACAGGGGTGATGCATGCATGTGGTCATGATACGCACGTTGCCATTCTGATGGGTGTTGCAGAAATACTATCAAAAAACAAAAGCGATTTAAAGGGTACCATAAAATTCATTTTTCAACCTGCAGAAGAAGGTCCACCTCCTGGTGAAGACGGGGGCGCAGGCTTAATGGTACAAGAGGGAGTACTTGAAAATCCGAAGGTCGAAGTTATTTTCGGTATGCATATCCAATCGATTAGCCCCTTGGGAAGAATTACCTATAGGCCAGGCGGTATGATGGCTGCTTCGGATTGGTTTACCATTAAAGTAAAAGGAAAGCAAAGTCATGGTGCAGCACCGTGGATGGGAATAGACCCCATTGCCATCTCCGCCCAAATTATTAACGGCCTTCAAACTATTGTGAGTCGTCAAACTGAACTCACGAAAGAAGCGGCGGTAATTAGTGTTGGAAGAATCAATGCCGGCATTCGCGAAAATATTATTCCCGAAGAAGCGGTGATGGCGGGCACCATTCGAACCCTTGACAACGACATGCGAACCAAGATCCATGAAAAAATTAAATTGACGGCAACAAAAATTGCGGAAAGCGGTGGCGCAACAGCGGAAGTTTCCATTGTGAACAAAACTCCTGTGACTTACAATGATCCGGAGCTCACAGAAAAAATGATCGGCAGTCTACAAAAAGCGGCAGGCAAAGAAAATGTCATGCGTATTAACGCAGTGACTGGAGCAGAGGATTTTGCTTTCTTCCAGCAGAAGGTTCCAGGTTTCTTCTTTTTTGTGGGCGCTATGATGGCAAATCAGGATCCCAATATAGTTCCATCGCATCATACCCCGGATTTTATGATCGATGAACTTGGAATGCGTACCGGGTTAAAAGCGATGCTCAATGTAACGCTTGATTATATGCACATGACAAAGCGATGAACATCACGGAAATTACTGGTATAATCATCCTGTTTTTCCTTTTATAATATTTTTCCGACCAGTGGGATATCAACCTATTAAATTGTCTCCCTTTGAAGTAAATCCCATAGCTCTTTCGTTTTGCGCTAGATCTATGCATGGTGATTTCGAAGAATCAAAAAAGAACAAACGATATGAAAACGAGACGCGATTTTTTTAAGACTGCTGGGGGCTTAGCGCTTGGTGCATTAGTAATTCCGGGTATTGCGAAAGGTGAAAAGGTAAAAAATATTGGGATTCAACTTTACAGTGTGCGGAAGGAAATGCTTGCCGACGCCGTTGGAACTTTAAAACAATTAGCAAATATTGGATATAAAGAATTGGAATCTGCCCGAAGCGAGAAAGGAAACTATTATGGCCTTCAGCCGAAAGAAATAAAGAAAATTGTATCTGACCTGGGGATGACGTTGCGCAGTGGTCACGTGCACGTAGACAAAGATTGGCAACGCTCAATCGATGGTGCCGCGGAAGCTGGCCAGGGATATCTGATTTGCTCTTCCCTGCCGTCGAAAGGACAAACGATTGACAATTATAAAAAGGTTGCCGAAACCTTCTTGAAAGCAGGGGAAGATTGTAAAAAATCAAATATCATTTTCGGGTATCACAACCATGAATATGAGTTTGAAAAGGAAAATGGGCAGGTGTTATACGATGTTTTACTTTCCAACACAGACCCTCAGCTCGTTACCTGGGAGCTAGACCTAGGTTGGGTAGTTGCCTCCGGCAATGATCCCCTGGCATATTTTAATAAGTATCCGGGTAGATTTCCACTATGGCATTTAAAGGATATGGATGTTCAAAAACAACAAAGCACTGAATTCGGTAAAGGACAAATCAAGGTGGTGGAAATACTCAAAAACTCAAAAAAATCAGGTGTAAAACACATATTTGTTGAACAGGAAGAGTACGCCAGCACAGCCATGGAAAGCATGAAGTATGACTTCGATTATTTGCAAAAACTGGATTTTTAGAAAACTTTTATAATGCTTGTTGCACCATTAAAAATGCCCGGCTATTACCGGGCATTTTTTTAATAAGCCATCTGAGTAATAAAAGATCGATTGAATATATCCTGAATAAAAAAATAACCCCATTTACATTATCTTGGCCCTTAATTTTATTTTGACATTTCATGATTCGTTGGTGCTTGACCTTATTCTTATTGCCTGTTATACTGAAAGCACAATCTCCAGGTGAGCTAACCGTAGAAAAAATAATGCGGCATCCCAAGTGGATTGGAATAGCCCCGAATAACCTGTTCTGGTCGCCCGATAGCAAGACAGTCAATTTTTACTGGAATCCTGAAGGTGCACTTTCCGATTCACTTTACTTCATAACCCTTCAAAATTCTGTTCCCCGTAAAGCAACGCTGGACGAACGTCGGAACGCGCCTGCTCGTTTTGGTCGATACGACAAAGCGAATACGAAAATGGCTTATGAAAAAAATGGCGATATATTCTTATACGACGTTCCGACTGGACACATTTCGCAGATTACCAATACCGTCTCCCAGGAATTCGGACCGTATTTTTCGGGAGATGAAAGAAAAATCATTTTTACCGTTGGACACGATGCCTTTAGCTGGGAAATAAGCACTGGAAAATTTACACAGTTAACAAATTTCGACAAAGGTAGTAAGCCGTCTACATCGGTTTCGGACCAGGAGAAATGGCTAAAGGAAGATCAGCTCGCGCACTTTAAAGTGCTCAAAGAAAGGGAGACAAAACACCAACTTAAACGCAAGAACAAGCAAGCCGAACAACCGAAAAAGCCGAAGTTAATTTACCTGGACGACAAGATTGTCGAAATGGTTCAAGTAAGTCCGGATGAGAAATTTGTTTTGTATGAAGTTGCACGAAACACAAATCCCAAGAAAACTGTCGTTCCAAACTATGTAACAGCTTCCGGCTTCACGGAAGATATTAACTCTAGGACAAAAGTAGGCGAACCGGCGACGTCCAGTGAGCTTTTTATTTACGACATCACTAGAGATACAGTCTTCAACATCAATACGGACAATATTCCCGGCATCACCGATGCGCCAACCTATGCACGCGACAATGCAAAAATTGAAAAACATCAAGTTCGTCCGATAAATTTTTCTGTAGTAAGCTGGTCTGATAACGGCGCATATTGTGTAGTCATTATTCGCTCATTGGATTTTAAAGATTGCTGGATCATGCGTTTGGATCCGCTCACACAAAAGCTTTCATTACTCGATCGCCAACACGATGACGCTTGGGTGGGAGGGCCGACCACCAAAGGGTTTGGAGAGATTTCTCCGATGGGTTGGCTAGCCGATAACAAACGAATTTGGTTTACGTCCGAAGAAACAGGATACTCGCATTTGTACACCATCGATGTTACCAATGGGTCGAAGCAAGCATTGACCAAGGGAAAATTTGAAGTTCAGCAGGTCAAACTATGCAATAGCAAAAAATATTTTTACATCATTACGAATGAAGCTCATCCCGGCGAAAAACATCTTTACCGTTTGGCGGCAAATGGTGGTAAATCTGAACGTCTTACTACGCTGACCGGTGCTCATGAGGCCGAAATTTCACCTGACGAAAAGACGATTGCATTCCGGTATTCTTATAGTAACAAGCCCTGGGAATTATTTATTATGGAGAATAAAGTCGGGGCTAAGGCAAAACAAATCACAAACTCGTTAACCGAGGAATTTAAGTCTTACCCCTGGCGTGATCCCGAGATCATAACTTTTAAAGCACGTGACAATGCGGAGGTCTACGGAAGGATCTATAAGCCAGAGCAGCCCAACGGGGCGGCTGTAGTTTTTGTACACGGCGCGGGCTATCTACAGAATGCGCACAAGTGGTGGAGCAACTACTACAAGGAATACATGTTTCATAACCTTTTGGCCGATAAGGGATATACGGTATTGGACATTGATTATCGGGCCAGCGCGGGGTATGGGCGAGACTGGCGAACAGGAATTTACAGACATATGGGTGGCAAAGATCTTACCGACCACCTTGATGGCGCAAAAATATTGGTAGATGAATATGGTATTGATCCGAAACGTATCGGAATTTACGGTGGGTCCTATGGAGGCTTCATTACGCTGATGGCGATGTTTACAGCGCCTGATGCTTTTGCTGCCGGTGCCGCGTTGCGTCCGGTAACGGATTGGGCACACTACAATCATGCCTATACGGGATGTATTTTAAACACTCCCTACGAAGACAGTGTGGCATACGCTAACAGTTCGCCCATTTATTTTGCAGAGGGCCTAAAGGGTGCCTTGCTTATTTGTCATGGCATGGTGGACACGAATGTCCATGTCCAGGATGTCGTTCGTTTGTCACAGCGATTAATCGAATTAGGTAAGGACAACTGGGAACTGGCGCTATATCCAATGGAGGATCACGGATTTGTTGAACCCAGTAGTTGGACCGACGAGTATAAACGAATTTTAAAATTGTTTGAAGAGAATCTCAGGCCCACCAAAACCCCGTAAAACCGCCTGTATATGGCCGGCCATCCGTGACTTTATTAGCTTTTAGCTTTCCGTTTCTTCTTTTTCGTTTTGGTCTCTGTCTGCGATTGTAATTGCTTGTCAAAGTTGGCTTGTTGCGTTACCAGTTCTGCCCTGGCTGCTTCCAATTCACGATTCGATTTTTCTAATGCTTGCTGATAATAAATGTTTTCATTGCCCAGTTGCAGGCGACGCTTCAATTTCATAATTCGAGCAAAACTTTCATCAATTCGTTCCCTTTTGATCACCCCATTTTTGACAAATTCTTTAATGATCGAATGAACTTTGTCCACGGTGCGTTCGTCGCTGCCTTGGATATTGTTGGAAAATGTCATGATATCAACCCCGCCATTAACTGCCATCTTGATGGCATCTTCTAATCCGTAGTGCTTCGTAATGGCGTGCATCTGCATATCGTCGGTAAAAATCACGCCATTAAATGCTAACCGTTTCCGGAGGATCCCATCCAAAATATCGGCGGAGAGCGTACCAGGATTTCCCTGTTGGTCTAATTTTCTATTGACAATATGGGATGTCATCACGGCATCCACGTATCCGGAATCAATGAGGCTTTTATAAGGTTTAAGTTCTTTTTCTTGCCAGGTATTAGTGACATCGGCAATTCCCAGGTGAGTATCGTCTTTGGAACTTCCATGACCAGGAAAATGCTTCAGCGATGTCAGGACGTTGTAACGGTGGTGTTGTTTTATGAACTCCTTAGCAAATATGATGACGGAATCTTCATTTGCAGAAAAAGCCCTTCCATATTTAGCGATGATGGGATTGTCTGGATTTGTTGCAAGGTCCACGACAGGTCCGAAATTAATGTTAATCCCCAGGCCAGCTAACGTGGAGGCTGTTGCCTGAGCGTAAAACCGCACAGAGTCGAGCGTTGGCGATTTTCCCATCGCGGCTGCTGTGATTGATTTTGGAAAGCCATACTTGTCTTTGAGTCGGTTCACCCTTCCGCCCTCTTGATCAATACCAACAAGAAGTGGGATCGTTGCTGCTTGTTGATATGTCCAAATGATTTTTTTGAGCGCGACAAAAGAGTTTGTCGGTGGAATGTTTTTTTCAAAAATGATTATCGAACCCACTTTTCCATCTCTTACTTCTTCCAATACCTTTGAATCCACGGCGGTGCCGGGAAATCCAATCAGTATCATTTGTCCAATTTTGATGTCCAGACTATCCAGCGTTTGCGCCCCACTTTGAACGTACGTGCAAACAGACCCAATGAGTAACAAACAGCACCTAATAACTTTCATAAATTGATCTTAAAATATTTTCCATGTTCCGCCTGATATCATTCACCGCGGTCGTAAAATTGTTATTCATAAACGCAAAAATGAGCGTCTTTCCTTTTTTTGTCACCAGATACCCGCTCAGGCAGTGATTATTACTCAGTGACCCTGTTTTGCCAAAGATATAGGGCTCTTTACCATAATACCAATTCTTAATCGTTCCAGACTTACCTCCGGTCGCCAAAAGGGCAAAAAGGCGTTCGCGTGGTAGTCTCTGATAAATTTTGCCCCATACCTGCACGACGGAACGGGGGGTAAACAGGTTATATCGCGATAAACCCGATCCATCCACCCAACGAGGTTCATCCTTTAGATCATTAAGAAGATTTTTCTTCATGTACCGTATGGTTATTTCCGGTTGCAACGTATCGCTCAGCGTCTGACTGCAGATCAGTAACAGTTGTTCTGCAATCAAGTTGTCACTTTCCTGCATCATGACTTTGTAAAGCGTGTCAACGGGGGTGCTATACAATGTCATTGCAGACTTAGATAATGGTTTTGCAACCAGTCTCACCATTTTTTTTAATGTGTCGGTAAGTAATGTTGCTGTTAACTCTCCCGACGCTTTAAAAGGAACATCAGCCTTGAATTCGTTTTGGGTGAAATTTGGGTGAAAAACAAATTCATTGCTTTCGAGTCTGCGAATCACTTTTGCTTTTTCCTCTTTGCCTTCAAATTTCAAGTAGTTCTTAAAATATGGTGGCTGTATTTCGGCTCTTTTTCCATAGGCCCTCAGCGATAATATATTACCGTAGATTGGGAATGGAGATCGCTCGGCGGAATAATAGTCATTGTAGTCATCCCACGCCCACCCAGGACCAAAATTCGTAGTTTGAAAATTATGATCTGAAAAATAAAGAGAGCGCGGCGTTGATTTTAAGAAAGAATAAACACGCTGATTGTCGTACACCTCCTTATAGAGGAAGGATGGATCGCCCGTCCCCCAAAATATCAAAGAATCAGCTTGCTGAACATATTTTAGGGCGGGAATGGAATCTCCCAGGAGCGTCAAGCAGGAGAAGAAAGTAAAAATTTTCGTGTTTGAACCTGGTGTGAAGTAATGGCTGGATTTGTATTCATATAATGTCTTTTGTTTTTCCGGATCATACAGCGCAAAGCCAGTGTGGTCCTTAAAGTTTTTGTCTGTCTGCAGAAACGTCTTATCGAGTGATTTTTTCGAAATAGGCGAACACCCGCCGCACCAGGAAATAAAAAATACAATAAGAATATAATTCCTCATGCAGTTAAGACAAATAACGTTCCTTCAAGATGGCCCGATGATGAGATTCATGGCCAGGAATAATATATCCTAAATTCAACACGGAAAGCTCCAGGTTATTGGCCAATCCTTTTCGCTCTAACATCTCAGCTGTAAAATTTATAAATAGATCAATCGTGGTCTGGCGCAACCTTTCCATTTCATCCGCAATCTGTTTGATGTTTCTGTTGTTGGCATTTGCTTGCGGCGCATAGTCATTTTCTTCGAAGCCAGGCAAATTTGTTTTGTCATTTCTAGCAAAACGAAGCGCGCGATAGGCCAATATCCGTTCAGTATCCATCATGTGGCAGAGCAATTCTTTTATGCTCCACTTGCCGGCGGCATATCGGTGTTCGCCCATTTCTTCGGAGATTGATCTCACCAAACCTAAGGTCTCTTTAGAAGAAATTTTCATGGCTTCCAGAACATCATAATCTTTGACATGCTGAACATAACGTTTGTGAAATTCAGGAAGTGTGTTGAAATCAGGTCTGGTCATTATTTTATTTTTTTTATCCATTTGGTAATACAATTTTTATTCGGGTGCCTGCGCCATATTCGCTTTTGATGGAAATGGTTCCATTGAGTTTTTCAACCGCTTGCTTCACGATATACATGCCCAAGCCAGAACCCTGGGAACGGTCGGTAGCGCGGTAAAACATATTAAAAATCTTACTCATATGTTCCTTCTGTATACCAATTCCGTTGTCTGTGAATTCAATTTTTGTCTCGCGAATACCTACTTCAATTTTGATCTTCAAAAAACTTTCATTGGCAGGATTGTGATATTTGTACGCGTTGGAAATAATGTTACTGAAAATAATATTAATTCTCAATTTGTCGCTCTTGAAAACGAGGTGATTAGTCTTTATCGACAGAACGATTTTAACTTTGTTAAAATTTTCCAGATACTCCAATTCCCGGATGGAATTCTTTGCTGTCTCCTCAAGATCAATTGGAATCATTTCCAATTCTACACGGTTAACCCTCGCATAGTTTAACATGGAGTTTATGAATTCATCCAATTTATTGATCCGGTCTTTTATCTTATCCAGGTAGAGTCGCTTGTTCGTGGGGTCCGGATCCAGATTAGCCAGATTTAGCAGGCCCATAATGGAAGTGAGCGGTGAACGTAGGTCGTGCGAAGTCTTGTACATTAGCTGATCAAGTTCGAAGTTCCTTTCCGACAACGCGTTCAATGTATCCTTTAATTCTTCCTCCTGTGCTGCAAGTTGAAAATTTTGGCTGATGAGCTCTTCATTCATGGATTTCAACCTATCCTCAGTTCTCCTGCTTTCTGTTACGTCTCTTACGAACAAAGCAGATCCCGTCACCTTTCCCTGGTCATTAAAAATCGGATTGTAAGAAGTTTCTAAAATGGTTCTATTGGGCAGTTGTAGATGGCTTTTAAATCTTTTTCCTGCCAAAGCCTTGGCATTTTCCCGTTTGGTTATGTGTGAAATTGAAGGCGGAAGGCCGTCCAGCACGCTATCACCGGCTTTAATGCTTTTGTCAAATAGAGTTCGCATGCTTTCAGCGTGGGCCTGATTAAATGTGATGTATCGGTGGTTTCTGTCAAGCGCTAGAATCCTGTCAGCCGTGCTTTCCATGACGGCTTGCAAGTTTGAATTAATGGATCTTATAGTTGCTTCGAACTGCTTCTGTTGGGTTATGTCCTGAACAAACACGGCAACGCCCTTCACTTTGGCGTTGTCATCCATAATTGGATTGTATGTAGTTTGAATGTATCCGTTGTAGGGGTGGCCCAGCCCATGTTCACTGTAATAGTGATTCCCTTTCAATGCTTTTTGAAGTTCTGATTTAACCCAAGATGCTTCTTTCGATTTTTGTAGATATAGGATTTTATTGGCCCCTATTTTTATATCGGCATCGTACAGCTCCTTCATTATCTTTTGATGATGTTTATTAAAAGCTGTATAATTTAGATTTTGATCAACCGCAAAGATGGATTCATTCGCACTTTCCATCACCGCTTCGAGGTTCGCATGAAGCTGCTTTATTTTTTCCTGGGCCGTTTTTATTTCTGTTATCTCAGTGATAAAGCCAATAATAAATTTTTTTCCGTTTTCATTCTCATAAATTGACTTGACCGTAAGTAAATCATGCAACTTCCCGCTCGGCGAAGTCATTTTTTCTTCATTCACAATTGTTCGTCCTGTTCGAAGCACTTGTTTGTCGACCTTCATAAAAATTTTCGCTTCATCTGCCGGCCAGAAATCGACATCAGATTTTCCAATGAGTTCCTCTTTTGTGCTCCCAGTAAGGTTACAAAATTCTTGATTGACCAGTACCCAACGGTGGTTCGAGTCTTTTACAAAGATTGGTGCCGCTACCGTGTTGATAATGTTATCTAAAAAATTCCTTGACTCAATTCTCTCGCGCTCTGCAATTTTTTCGTTTGTAATATCCCGTATAGAGCCAACAAAGTAGTCTGCGCGTGCTTCGTTTTTTAACAGGCTAACGTTAAGGACTCCCAGAAAGGATTCGCCATTCTTTTTTCGAAACCATGCCTCAACTCCCTTTAGCGTTAAAGAGGTTTTGAGATTTTTGACTATCTGACGATGATGTTTATTATCCTTGTAAAAATCCTTCAGTTTAATTTTTAAAACTTCGTTCATTGATTTATAGCCCGTCAGTTTCAAAAATGCCTCATTAGCATATAAGAATTTGGATTCCAGAACTCCCATGAAAATGCCTTCGGATAAATTTTCAGTAATGGATTCCAATAATTGCTTTGTCTTTCGGATCTTTTCCTCTGCTAATTTTTTTTCTGTTATATCACGGAAGTTTGAAACGATGCCTCGAATTTCGGGGACATTGTTAAAGTTTGTAAGTAGCGCTTCAGACCAAATGTACGTGCCATCCTTGTGTCGGATCCGTTGAAACAGGGTTATCGTTTTACGTGGCTTCTTCAGGAGCGCATAAAAGGATTTGGTTGCTACTTCAATGTCATCGGGATGAACAAAATAAGTTCCGAATCGGCCCACTACTTCCCTGACGTTGAATCCCAAGATCTTTTTCAGGGACTTACTTGCGTACTTGATTCTACCGGAAGAATCATAAACCACAATAGCGTCGTGAGCGTTTTCAATCAGTGCCTGAAAATGCCCTTCCTTAATAGCGTTGTCCGTCTTTTTAGTATGTTTTGACCCCATGCTTGAATTGGTCGCAATCACTCCAACTCCGTAAAAATCTTTTCGCTCAAGCTATCGTCTACCGATACGCCTACCGGCCCACCGCCTTCCGACCGATCCGCGGAAAGAAGAATGCTTCCGTATTTTTTATAATTATCCCATGGAAGAACAAATGTGGCAGAGTCTTGACTAGCGGTGCTATAGTAAGCCCACTGCTTAACGAGATTATCGGCTAAATCAACGTAGACATGATATTTCGTCAGCGGCATGTCGCCATCATCATTATAGGTGATTTGAAGAACATTACATCGATCACCAGTTTTTAGGGTATCCTCCCCAAGATATTTTAATGTTACTCCGTTGTCTTTTAATTTAAATGGCATGACAAGCCAATAGGAATCACTACTCCATAAACTTTTTGCTCGTTTCAGCATGTTCTTCAATGAATCACTTCTCGTGACCTCTTGCCCTTTTATGTAGACCTTCCCGGCCAATGTTTTTAAATCGACAAGATAGGTTGTAGAATCGTTGAGCGATTCAATGCGTGCACGCCCTTCTTTTTTGTCCCAAATCAGATTTCTGATACCAGACGAGTTCCAGGAAATAAAACGTGTGTTGTCCCAGTTTTCCCAGCCACCCATCGCCACCATAATGCTGTCGGCGAGTTCAACGGCGGCAGGATCAGAATTGGCAAGGTCAAACCCTTCCGAGGCTGGGTTTTCAAACCCGGTTGTTTCATTAAATCTATTGCAAGCGTAAAGGGATAAAACAATCACAAGCAATCCAATAGTAGCTTTAAAACTCATCACCTCAGCCGGGGTTAATAGGTGAAATTAATAAATTACGACGAATCTTGACCGCTAGCTTATCCTGCTCCAATTAACGGCAGTTTTCTTCATGGATTCAACCTGGATGCGTATCACTTGATTTTCAGGTTTCACCAATTCCGGGTCATCGGTCAGCAGTTCTATTGCTTTTTCACGCGCGCGCTGGAGCAGGTCGCCATCTTTGCCAAGGTCAGCGATCAGGAGATCCAACACACCGCTTTGTTGGGTGCCAAGCAGGTCACCTGGGCCACGAATTTTGAGATCGGTTTCTGCAATTTCAAAACCATTATTGGTTTTCACCATCGTATCTATCCTGATCTTTGAATCAGCACCCAGTTTGTAGCCAGTCATTAGTACACAATACGATTGATCTGCGCCGCGTCCGACGCGTCCGCGAAGTTGGTGTAGCTGCGAGAGTCCAAATCGTTCTGCGTTTTCAATAACCATAACGGAAGCGTTGGGCACATCTACACCAACCTCGATTACTGTCGTGGCTACCATAATTTTGGTTTCGCCTGTAGAAAACCGTTTCATCTCATAACTTTTAGCCTCGGCTTTCATCTTTCCATGTACGATGCTGACAGGAATATCTGGAAAAGCCCGGACCACACTTTCGTATCCATCCATTAAATGTTTGAGATCCAGCTTTTCGGATTCCTCTATTAAGGGATATACGCAGTATACTTGTCGCCCTACTGCGATCTGATCTTTGATAAACTGGTTAACCTGCAGGCGATGCGCGTCGTATCGATGGATGGTCTTGATGGGCTTTCTGCCAACGGGCAGTTCATCGATAACGGAAATTTCCAGATCTCCATATAACGTCATCGCTAGAGTTCTGGGGATCGGAGTTGCTGTCATCACCAATATGTGTGGATAAACGTCTTTGTTCTTTTGCCAAAGTTTTGAACGTTGAGCCACCCCAAATCGGTGTTGTTCGTCTATTATTGAAAGTCCTAGATTGTGAAACTTAACTTCTTCCTCCAATAGGGCGTGTGTTCCAATGAGAATGTGCAAACCTCCATTTTGCAATTTCTCGTGTATTACAATCCGTTCCGATTTTTTTGTCGATCCTGTCAAAAGTGCGATTGAAATCTGCATTCGGTCCGCATATGCCTTCAAATTTTTAAAATGTTGCTGAGCCAGTATTTCAGTGGGTGCCATCAATGCGCACTGAGCGGAGCCACTCAAAATGATCAACATGCAGATAAAGCTCACAATAGTTTTACCACTGCCAACATCTCCCTGTAGAAGGCGATTCATCTGCTTGCCCGATTTTAAGTCGGCATAAATTTCTTTGATGACTTTTTTTTGTGCCCCGGTAAGCGCAAATGGTAAATGGTCCTTATAGAATTTATTTAAAAGAGAAGTGTTCTGAAATAGCTGGCCTTTGAACTTGGTTTGCCTGATCACTTTCATCTTTACCAGGCGGAGTTGGATGTAAAACAACTCTTCAAATTTCAAACGGTGTTGTGCTCTGGCAAGCAACTCGAACGTTGTAGGTACATGAATATTGTATAAAGCGTCCTTTTTTGAAAGAAGGTTTTCAGCGTTAATAATTTGTGAGGATAATGTTTCGCGAATCTTATTGGTGGAGTTCGCAAGCAGCTCGTGAATCATTTTTGAAAATGCCTTGCTGTCGAAGTATTTGGTCCTCAATTTTTCAGTAGTGGAGTAGATGGGTTGTAAAAATCCCTCGTTACTCTTCGTTGCTGCGGCAACATCCAATTCTGGATGCGCGATATTGAATTTATTGCCGAAGCGGTTAGGCTTTCCAAACGCAATGTATTCGACGCCAGGTTTTATTTTTTCATTGATCCAGTTTATCCCCTGAAACCATACCAACTCTATTTCGCCCGTCTGATCTGCCAGCTGAGCCACGAGTCGTTTCTTAAAGCCACCGCCAACGATTTCCTTCCTTTTGATGAAGCCTTTTACCTGAACAAACTGCATTTCATCGCTTATCGTACTGATGGCATAAAACTTAGTACGATCTTCGTAACGGAAGGGATAATGCTGCAATAGATCTCCAAATGTAAAAATGGATAACTCCTTATTCAGTAAAGCAGCGCGCTGTGGTCCGACCCCTTTTAAAAATTCAATCGATGTAGTGAAGAATCCTGCCATTCAAAACTTGCAATACCCAAAAAGTTAAAATTTATTCCTCATATCAACGTTTCTCAAAAATATTTCTCATTAAATTCGCCAACGAATTAAACCATAGATAACTAACGCTGTTTAATTATTATTTCCAACCTAACACTATGAAAGTTAATTCGACAATCTACAAAGGAATTGAGTTCGTTGAAATCTCCGCGTTGCCCAACGAGCAGAAGACAAGTCTCATGCAAACCGTAAGTCCGGATCTACTCATCAAGATCCTCGTGGATGGAAAATTAATGCCACGTTGCATTCAGTATAAAGACTATGAAGAATGGTACGACAATTCATATCGTCCTACTGAATCTAAAGAACAGTCCAACGCAACAGCCGTCCCTGAAACCAGGGGTGCAAAGATTAGCGCTAACCTTCAAATCTAGTCCCAAATACCTTTATCGGGTATTATTTCAAGGACGTTTCCTGCGGGATCTTCGAAGTAAAATGACTCTTCGCCGCTTTCCCATACGACTTCGTCTATGATAACGATGCCCTTTGATTTTATCTCCGCTTTAGCATCAGCGTAGTCTGACTTTCTCACCTCGAAAGCAACGTGTTGTTTGCCTCCTCCAAAATGTGCCGGTGGTGTCACCTTTGTCTTTGAATCCTCCGGATTGAAGCATAACAGGACCGAGGTTCCCAGTCTAAAAAAGATATGCCTGCCAGGGTCGTAGTGAATTATGGGTAGTCCTAAAATTTCATGATAAAATTGTATGATCCCCTCAAGATCGCGCACATAGAGACAGGTCTCCTTTATTTTTAGGAAGTTCATGAACACAAAGTTTTCTTTATCGCTTCATATTCGCGCCATAGCTCAATCAGGATTTCTGAGGCCGGTTGAATTTTCCTGATCGCTGAAGATACCTGGCCTATTTCCAACTCACCTTCTTCCGTGTTGCCTTCAAAGATCCCAAGTTTTGCCCTTCGCTTGCCCAGTAATTGATGAAGTTCCTCTTTCGATGCCCCTCTAAATTCCGCCTCTTGGACTTGTTGGAAAAATTTGTTCTTGATCATCCGAACTGGAGTCAGTTGTTTTAAGGTCAATAAGGTATCGCCTTCGGTAAGTTCCGTAACTCGTTTTTTAAAATTGGGATGTGCTGATGATTCTTCGCTCACGGCAAACCTGCTACCGACTTGAAATCCTTGCGCACCCAGGGCTTCTGCCGCCAGAATGGCTCGGCCACTGGCGATCCCTCCTGCAGCAATCAAGGGGATAGAAATGGCTTCCCGTACCATTGGAAGCAGAACAAAAGTTGTGGTCTCCTCGCGCCCATTGTGGCCCCCTGCTTCAAAACCTTCGGCCACAACGGCATCAACGCCCGCTCGCTGAGCCTTTTTCGCAAATTTAACGCTTGAGACCACGTGTACGACACAAACATTTCGCTCCTTCAAAAATCCAGTCCAGAGATCAGGATTCCCCGCAGAGGTAAAAACGATCCGAACATCTTCCTCTTCGACGACTGTCATCAACTTTTCAATCTCAGGGTAAAGCAGGGGGATATTTACACCAAATGGTTTAGCGGTAGCCTGTTTACATTTTCGAATATGCTCTCGAAGGACTTCGGGGTACATAGACCCGGCACCGATCAGGCCGAGCCCACCTGCCTGGCTCACTGCAGAGGCCAACCGCCAACCGCTGCACCACACCATACCAGCTTGTATAATGGGAAACGAGATATCGAAAAGTCGAGACACCGGATTGAGATCTGAACTCATATTTTTGTAAAATAAAAAATCAAGATTATTTTAAAATCATCAGCAAAAACTCTATTTATTTTTAAAAGCTCGGATGTCACTTTTAAGTTGTCCACAAGAATCAATTGAAAAAATTCATTGTAATTTATTGATATACTGTTATTTAAGGACCCCTTGTCTCCCAATGTGGATAAGTGGTCAAATTTGTGGAATTCTTTTTGAGTGAAATTTCTTTACTTTCTAAGTACTTGAATTATAATGGTTTTATATAAATGTTAATTAATCGTTTCCTAAAAACACTCTAAAATATTAGCCGATATGCAATTAAAACTTTGTCGTTTTTTCTTGATAGCCCTGGCTGCAACGTTTTGTTTTTTAAGCGCTGCCACGGCCCAAAAAGCAATTGTCGTAAAATTTGATGCACTTCAAAAAATATTGGAGACGAAATCGGATCAGATTCAAGTGATCAATTTTTGGGCAACCTGGTGTGCACCTTGTGTAAAGGAGCTTCCGCTCCTGGAAAAATTAAATGCGCAGAAAGATCTAAATACTAAAATTACTCTGATAAACCTTGACTATGCCGACAAGCTGGACAAGGTTAACGAATTTATGGCCAGAAAGAACATCCAGTCGGAGGTATTGTTACTAGATGACATAGATTACAACAGCTGGATTGACAAAGTGGATAAGTCATGGGGTGGCGCCATACCTGCCACTCTAATTATCAATCCAAGAACAGGGAAACGAAAGTTTGTGGAGAAAGAATTAAAAGAAGGCGAGCTTGAAAATTTGATAGCTGAATTAAACTAGAAACACATTCTCGTCAGTCTAAAAAATCATTTTATGAAAAAGGTTAAACTTTTAGGAATTATTGGCCTGATGGCGGTTTTGACTTCTGGCAGCCCGCTGAGGTATGAAATCGGAGATGCGGTAGCAGACTTCAAATTAAAGAACGTGGACGGTAAAATGGTGGCTCTTTCTGATTACACTGCTGCAAAGGGCGCGATCATTATTTTTGATTGCAATACTTGTCCTTACTCGAAGGCGTATAATGACAGAATCATAGGACTTAACAAAAAGTATTCTGAAAAGGGATTTCCCGTGATTGCAATAAATCCCAATGATCCTCAAATGTCGCCAGGGGATTCTTATGAAGAGATGGTGTCGCGGGCCAAGGAGAAAAAATATGATTTTCCTTATCTTATGGATGAGTCCCAAGTGGTAGCACGCTCTTTCGGCGCTACGAACACGCCTCACGTCTTTGTTCTTCAAAAGAACGGAAGCGATTTTAAAGTCGCTTATATCGGCACCATTGATAATAATAGCCGCGATGCTTCGTCGGCCTCAAAAAAATATGTGGAAGATGCTGTTGATGCTTTATTAGCCGGACAGGCAGTACCCACCAAAACTACCAAGGCTATCGGCTGTGGAATCAAGTGGAAGAATTCCTAGTTCGATCTTCCAGTTTAATTCGAAACGAACTTTAATCCAATGATCGAGCCTATAAGGAGGATGATAAAAAAGACCCTCCAGAAAAAAGCTGGTTCGTGGAAAATGAAAATGCCAACCACCGCAGTTCCGACTGCGCCAATCCCCGTCCAAACCGCGTAGCCAGTTCCAAGCGGAATTGTTTGAATCGCCTTATTTAAGAAGTAAAAGCTTAACGATATACTGATAAAAAAACCAGTCGACCACCATCGATGGGAGAAGTCGTTTGAGAGCTTCAGGCAGGTGGTAAATGCCACCTCAAATAGACCTGCGCAAATGAGATACAACCAAGCCATAGTTTTTTATTTAAGTGAATTATGCGGAAAAGTTAAATTGAATGCTTCGGAAAACGTATTACGAAGGTAGAATTTCAATCGAATGATGGCACGGAGGTTGCACTAAATAGGCTAAAACAGTCTGGTTATGAAAATGTTTGGGGCGGTGGCTTTGCTGATGATAAGCATTAGTGCGTTAGCGTATGATTCAGGAATAGCAGTGCAAGTTGAGAAGGGCGCGACCATGCACGTCTATGTGAACGGAAAACTTTATAACAAACAGCCCGGGGATTATCTACGGGTTAGAAGTACGCCAGGCCTCTTCCACCTGGAGGTAAAGGTTTTGAATCCCTGGAACAAAAAATGGTACATCGTAAAAAAAGACGTGCGAGTAGAGAAGGGTTACGAGTTTCAATACAAAATTGTATTTGTTGATAGAGTCAAGCCGGTGCTGCGCGAGGTCAAGAAATATCCAACCTATTCAAAATATTTTTTGAACAACAATCTTTATAATAAACATCCGATTAGCTGAATTTAGATTCTTCTTGACCGGCTGATCAACACAACGACTAGCGCGATAATCAGAATACCGAAAATATTCCAATGAAAAAACCCGTTGAACGGCCAGCTCCAGTCAAAAAACCATCCGAAGATTCCACCAATCGCTCCCAGGATTGCTCCAAAAACGCCAGCGATCACCCCAATCATAGCGCCAAATATTCCAATCACTAATCCGAATAGACCGCCGGCAAGTCCAATCCAAATTGGAAAAGAGAAAACAATAAGTAACACAAGTAATACCGTGGAACCTGAGCTTCTGGACTGCATAATTTTTTTTTCGAAAGGATTACCAAAAATCATGCGGCTCGAAAAAGCAGCGAATTTTAAGGAAAAATCGACCTTTTGTTTCCTGTGCTGTTGAAAAGTGAACAGTGCCAACGCTGTATTCGTACAATAAAAAAGGCCAGCTCCAAGATAGAGCCGACCTCCTCAGTCTAGGTTAATAAACATCTTTAGAAAGGGTATTCTCCTTTTTCGATAACAAAATTGGCGACCTTTCGTCTTGCTTCTTTTAGATTATATGGATCAATCTTCGTGAATCGTTTTAAACCCAACAGCATTAATCTTAATTCGTCGCCTTCCGCAAATGCGGTTATAGCCTGTTTGGCAGAGGACGCAGCTTTTTCAACGGCGTGGTGCAGGTAGATCAACGCCATCTCTTTTTGGATGGCCGTAGCCTGTTCACCCTTAAGCTCAATTAATTTTTCAACGCGCAATAATGTTGATTCAGCTACATAACATTCTATCAAAATGTCTGCGAGGTTCATGAGGATCTCTTGTTCCTCGGAGAGCTTCATCATGTATTTTTGCACAGCAGCGCCTGCCACCATTAGGCCCGCCTTCTTCAGGTTTGAAAGCACTTTTTTTTCTTTAATGAAAATTCCTTCCTCTTCCGTTGCGCCAAAGTCGGGTATTGCAATGAGCTCCTTTTGTACAGCCATCGCCGGAGTCATCAAATCAATTGTTCCTTTCATAGCTCTTTTGACCAGCATGTCCAGGGTGAGCATCCGATTGATTTCATTCGTCCCTTCAAAAATCCGGTTGATCCGTGCGTCGCGATATGCCCTGTCCATTGGCCCTTCCGCCGAGTACCCCATCCCACCATAGATTTGAACAGCCTCGTCGACGACAAAGTCAAGAACCTCCGACCCATGAACTTTTAGGATAGCACACTCAATGGCGAAGTCCTCCAGAGATTTCAGTTTTGCCTTCGCTGGATCGGTTCCCGCGCTTGCCAGCGCATTATAAGCATCATCAATATTTTGACCTGCACGATAACATGCCGACTCGGATGCAAAAACCTTGGTGATCATTTCGGCAAGCTTGTGCTTGATGGCGCCAAAGTTCGAAATGGACGTTCCAAATTGCTTGCGTTCCTTTGCATAGTTGGTGGCAAGGGATATTGTTTTCTTGCAAGCTCCTATCGCGGCTACTCCAAGTTTAATCCGACCGACGTTCAAAATATTGACGGCTATCTTAAAACCATTTTCACGTTCGGATAACAGATTTTCTATCGGTACTTTACAATCATTAAAAAAAATCTGTCGGGTCGACGACCCCTTGATCCCCATCTTGTGTTCTTCCTCATTCATGGTGATCCCGCCAAACGTTTTTTCTACGATGAACGCGCTAAGGTTTTTGTCATTGTCAATTTTCGCAAAGACAATGTATACATCAGCAAACCCACCATTTGTAATCCACATCTTCTGGCCTGTGATTAAATAAGCTTTACCATCCGGTGTAAGGGTAGCCTTCGTCTTGCCAGAATTAGCGTCCGAGCCTGAGTCCGGCTCCGTCAAACAGTAGGCGGCCTTCCATTCTCCGCTTGCAAGTTTTGGAAGATATTTTTTCTTTTGATCTTCACTTCCATAATATACAATGGGCAATGTGCCGATACCTGTATGAGCCGATAATGCAACAGCCAACGAATGCCCTGCTCCAATAACCTCTGCTACGAGCATGGTCGTGTTAAAGTCCATTCCAAATCCACCGTATTCAGTGGGAACGGAAGTTCCCAACAATCCTAGCTCTCCAGCTTTATCAAGGAGCGTGGGCATAAGCTTTGGATCCTTCATTGAATCAATTTCATCCAAGCGATTAAAAACTTCTTTGTCCAAAAAGTCCTTGCATTGCTGGCGAATCATTTTCTGCTCTTCGCTGAATTCCTCTGGAATAAAAATCTCGGCGGCGCGCGTTTCCCGGATTAAAAACTCCCCTCCACGTATTGCTTTCTGAGTTTCAACTGTTTTGCTCATAATATTTCATTCAGTGTGTGAATATGAACCTGTTTTGTGCTCACATTTTTACATTCTCTAATTCAACAATTCATAAATCCCCGCAACTCCCTGGCCGCCGCCAACGCAAGCCGTTACCATTCCATATTTTTTTCCGCTTCTTCTCAACTCGTTGAACAGAGTCAGTGATAATCGTGCGCCTGAACTTCCTAATGGATGACCAATGGCGATGGCGCCACCGTTTACATTCAATTTCGCAGGATCAATATTGAGCTCGCGCACTACAGCCAGAGATTGGGCAGCAAAAGCTTCATTGAGTTCGATACGGTCCAAATCATGCAGTTTCATTCCAGCACGTTGTAATGCTTTTGGAACAGCAGCGACTGGACCGATACCCATGATTTTTGGATCAACTCCCGCAACGGCATAGCTAAGCATTCTTGCGATTGGTGTCACGTTGAGTTGTTTCATTAATTTTTCAGACATGACAACTGCGAAAGCGGCGCCATCGGTAGTGGGTGACGAATTTCCGGCCGTGACCGATCCACCTTGTGCAAAAACCGGTTTCAATTTTGCGAGGGCTTCCAAATTCGTATCGGGCCGTGGTCCTTCGTCCGTATCAACGACAAATCCCGCGATCTCTTTTTCCCACTTTCGTCTACGTAGATTTCTTGCAGCTTAATCGGGTGAATTTCTTCTTTAAATTTTCCGTCCTGCTGCGCCTTGATGGCCTTCATATGCGATTCATACGCAAATCTGTCCTGGTCTTCGCGTGAGATCTTATATTGTTTTGCAACGGCCTCGGCAGTGAGACCCATACTCGTGTAATACGAGGGATTTTCTTTCGCGATTTTATAATTCAACGCTGTCTTCCAACCCATAACAGGCACAAGCGACATCGATTCGGTACCACCGGCAATAATACAGTCTGCCATGCCGGCCTGAATTTTTGCAGAGGCCAGATGAATGGCTTCCACACCAGATCCGCAGTAACGGTTTATTACCATTCCCGCGTTATCGATGCCTAACGCGGTAAGTGCAATCATTCTTCCCATTTGCATTCCTTGCTCTGCTTCCTGAACCGCATTGCCAACGATTAAATCGTCGACCATTTTATTCTCCAGGCCCGGTATCGATTTGACCAGTGCCTGTATTACCTCCGTCGCAAAATCATCGGGACGCGTAAATCGAAATCCACCTCTTTTTGCCCGCGTATTCGCTGTGCGTTTTGCAGCCACTACATATGCATCCATAGGCTAATTTCTTAAGGGTTTTCCACCCGTTAAAATTGACTGAATCCGTTCTAATGTCTTCTTTTCACCCGTGAGCGAAACAAATGCCTCGCGCTCGAGGTCCAAAAGGTATTGTTCACTTACTTCCTGAGGTGACGTCAAGTCACCTCCACACATCACGTTCGCGATCTTTAAGGCAATTTTCTGATCGTGATCGGAAATGTAATTCCCCATTCGCATACCGTATATACCTGCCGTGAACAACGCCAGTCCGGATCGTCCCTGAACCTTGATATTTTTTGCCTGAACGGGCATCGTATAACCGGCATCAGATAGTTCGAGTACAGCCGACTTTGCATCATGCAATTGACGATCCTTATTGATGGAAACACGATCGCCCTTTCTGAGCACTCCCATTTCCCGTGCTTCCTCCGCCGACAACGCAACCTTGGCTGTCGCGATATTCATAAACGCATTTTGCAACGCGTTTAATTCAACGTCGCCTTCCTCAAGGGAATCGCTAACCCGCTTTGTAAATTCTTTCGTTCCACCTCCCGCAGGAATAAGTCCGACGCCTACTTCAACCAAACCGATATACGTTTCGGCCGCTGCCTGTACCTATCTCCGTGCATCGTCATTTCACATCCTCCTCCAAGCGTTCGACCTTGCGGACAAACCACGACCGGAATAGAAGAGTAGCGAATTCGCATTACAGAGTTCTGAAATTGGCGAACCATGAAATCAATCTCATCATACTCCTGCTCGATGGCGTACATAAACACGAGCCCAAGGTTAGCGCCCAAGTGAAAAATCGGCACCTTGATGGCCGATCACCAGTCCCTTATAATCTTTCTCCGCCAGTTCAATGGCTTTGTTCAAACCTTCGATGACGGAGCTTCCAAGCGTATAGCTCTTACTATGCCAACGCAAAGTTGATGACACCGTCTCCCAAGATCGGTGATCTTCGATTCAGCATTCTTCCAAACGATTTTATCGCTAAGATTTTCAAGGATGATAAATTCTTCCTTGCCCGGAATAGGCTTATAGGACTTTGACGGAATGTCATAGAAATTTCGTTGCCACCTTCTACCTTATAAAAAGACTTATTGCCGGAGCTTACCATGTCGTAAACCCATTGATTGGGTTTATTGCCCGCCGCTTCCATTTCCTTGAGAGTCTTTTCAACACCTACAGCGTCCCAAGTTTCAAAAGGTCCTAACTCCCATCCAAATCCGGCGCACACGGCGTCGTCAATTTTATAAAGTTCATCAGCGATTTCCGGGATCCGGTTTGATAAATACTGGAATAGCGAATAGAATGAATCCCGATAAAACTCACCTGCCTTATCCTTGCCAGCCAATAAAACCTTAAAGCGATGCTTTAAATTATCAATCGTTTTGGTTGACTCCAGGGTAGCAAACTTTGTCTTTGCCTTTGGCTTATATTCGAACGTTTTAAGATCCAGCGTAAGGATTTCAGTTTCGCCTTTCGCGCTTTTACTTTTTTTATAAAATCCCTGTCCGGTCTTATCGCCAAGCCATTTGTTTTGCTCCATTTTTAGGATCGGCGCCGGAACAACAAATCGCTCGCGTTCTTCATCCTTTGGCAGAGCCTGGTGAAGATTGGAGGAAACTTTTACCATCGTGTCGAGTCCCACCAAGTCGGTTGTTCGAAAAGTCGCTGACTTAGGGCGCCCGATTACCGGACCTGTTAGCTTGTCTACTTCGTCAATATTCAAACCCAATTTTTTCATGGAGTCAAGAACTTTCATGATCCCATATACTCCAATCCGATTCGCGATAAATGCTGGTGTATCCTT
>CAWEZB010000015.1:0-141195 GCA_963813425.1 uncultured Bacteroidota bacterium | reverse complement strand
CAACACTGTAACATGTTTAAGATGTTTGATAAATGGCCAGATGCCTTTCGGAACATCATAAGGATTTTGAGTATTTCTCCCAGGGCCGGCAAGATTCAAATTGACAACAACACTCGAAGTCTTGTCGATAATTTTAAAAAGCACCCACATAAGGATAGCTAAACCGGTCAATCCTAAAAGATGCGCAACTTTATAATTCGCAGAGGGAAGATTCTGTGTAACTGCGATCGAGTAGCCAAAGATTACGCAGGGAACAATGCCCAATATCTTTGGAATGTTGATAGTTAAATCCACATGATACGGTTGTTCCTTTCTGTTAAGGCTGCCCTTAATAGGATCAATTTGAAGAATAATGCATCCACTGTACCACGTGATAAAGCACCAAATTCCGATTGCTATATACACGGCGACGATGTAATCAAGTTCAAAATCCTGAACAAAAACGTACACAAAGTCGTCGGATTGGGCTGGGACCGTGAGCACGATGAAACTCAAAAGCAAAATCAAAATCAGATAGCCAACATTGAGAATGAGCCACCAAAAAGAGGTAAGAAAATTTTTCATATTTTGAAAAAAAGAATAGTATTCATTGTTACAACTATTACGAACGACCTGTTCGAATCAAAGAAACATCAAGGATTTTGCTCATTCGCTTTTTTCTCTGCACGCTTCTTCCTGGCTGCAGTGATGTACTCACCGATTTTAATATCGAATGAAAATCCATATAACTGTCTTCGCTGAAGAGACTCACCAAAACTTTCATCCGACACGAGCGGAAAATTCACAAATAGATTTAAGTCCAGCGAGTTGTAAAACGCAACGCCTAGACCCGTTCCAATAATCGGATAGGTAAAATCTTTTCCGGTAGTGGTGTTGGTGATGTTGTAAAGTATACCCGACCCATACACAAGCCAATAGACATCATTCACGATCGGCTTTCGTGTGTTGGTTCGTTTTATTTTCGTTTGTAACGGACCGTAAGACTCACCATATTCATAGCTGCGTATTCTACGCCAGTCCCTAAATTTTACTTTGACACCAATTTTCTCGGCAGCGAAGGCGAGACTTTTCAAGGTCGTGGAATCAGACTGTAACTCGTATCCCTCATCGTAATCGATGCCAAATGTTTGGTTCAAGCCGATTGAAAAGTAAAAGTTGACACGATTGTTCTGAACCCTCGCTTCGTACTTGTTATAAAGCTGCAGAATGATCTCCTCTACGTTTACGCTGATGGCGTTTTTTTCTTTATCGAGCGCTGTAAACTTTTCTAAAAAATCAGTGAGATTGAAGATCAGTCGTGATACGTTGTTGTCGTCAAAAATTCCGGCGACTGATCGCAAGGTTTTTAAATATTCTTCATAAGTGGTTGACCGATCCAGTTCGAAAATGTGCGTGAGTATTTCTACGAATGCTTGGTAATCGACTGCATTTAATCCCTTAATAATGCTGGCCTTCTCGTCGGTGACTTTGCTTTTGTCCTCATATATGGTCATCAGTTTTGACATGATTTGTCTGAGAAGTTGTGTCAAAATATCCGTGCGGTATTTGTCTACCAACATAATGTACGATGCATCAAGACCGTATTCGGTAACGAGTTTAACGACAAGCGGCACGGTTTTTTCTTCGAGGTAGTAAAGATCTTCAACCCTATAAACACCACCGGATGACCTTCTTTCAAAATCTATAAATGCGAATAACACATTCGAGATATCATTTGACAGTTCTACATCCTTTTGCTGCGTGGATTGATTTATCCGTTCGGAAATCTTTCCGATGTCTTCAGATATCGTTTTGAGGTCCTTCTTCGCGACGCCCGTTGCTCTATTGGTGGAATCAGCAGACGTTGAAAACTTTGCAAGTGTAATA
The DNA here is from genome assembly GCA_963813425.1 of uncultured Bacteroidota bacterium. Classification (GTDB taxonomy): domain Bacteria; phylum Bacteroidota; class Bacteroidia; order Cytophagales; family Cyclobacteriaceae; genus Chryseolinea. Next base: position 139,329 of record CAWEZB010000015.1, on the reverse strand, counting down.
TTCTTTTCGACGGCGAGTTTTATAACATAATAATAGTCGATAAGTATACCAACTTCTTTTGTTATTCGCGTATGTAGCTTATCCAATAGAGGCCGCAATGTTACGTCGGCCAGCAAATACTGGCTGTGCGTTTTATAGAAATCCTCCCCCAACGGCAACTGAGACTGGAAAAAACCAAGTTTTTTTAACGTTGTGTTTTGCCTTAGGACATCAAATACCAAATCAACAAGAATTGAATTAAGGTCACTTGTCGTATTACTTTTCAACGTCGTAAGCCATAGTCCCTTGTCCGAAACCTTTTTTTGCGGATTGCACAAAAAATAATCCGAATATTTAACGTTATTATTCGCCTCCCAGGCTTTTATCACGGGTTCGAGTTCACTGTTACAGAGCCGCGCGGAAACCTGAAGATATGTTTCCGTAAAAGCATACACGAGGGCCATGTTTGCAGCATACTCCATCAACTCTTTCTCAATCGCCTGTTTATCTTTAGAGGTAAGGAGAATCTCGAGCGAATTGTAAGCATACTCCCAGACAACATAGTTTCGGTTTTGAAGCTTCTCGTAAAATTCCCGTTTGATGAACTCCTTTTTCAGTTCCGATTGCTTTTCCACAATGATCTCTCCCAGAAGGGCGACATCAATGGTTCCTTTTTCACCGGTCAGGCCGGTAAGTCCGAGTAACAAAGATGGCGGACCTTCAACTTGAGCAACGATGCAAAACGGAAAGGCCGTCAGCATGAATACGAGGGTTAGTGTTTTAGTTTTCATTCAACTGTATTTGGGTATATCGAGGACAATGGGTGATAGTTTTAAGAATTGTATTAACGCAAAAAACCCATCCAACAAATTTGGTTTGCAAACTTGTTTGGATGGGTTGAACTAATATAGCAGTTAATTTAACACGTTGGGCAAAGGCGCCAGAAATTTTTATTAGGGATCCCTGAAAAATAGTATTTCGTTCGAAGTTCACCATGACCCTATTCGCTAGTCATTTGCACAATTATTTATTTTTAAGCAATGTGGACCATTGCTGTCGCCTTATATTTGTTGTTGAACAATGTCATAAAAAAGATGAGAATCTATCAATACATTAACTATGAAGGACATGTCGCCAATTAATTTACATTGCGGCAAAGGCGATTTTTTCACCAACATCTCCCCTGACTAAGCAACTATGAAAACGCCCTTAATTACCCCAGAAGGTTTAGAAAAGTTAAAAGCTGAGTTGGATCATCTGTGGCGCGTTGAACGGCCAGACACAACGCAAAAGGTATCGTGGGCCGCAAGCCTTGGGGATCGTTCTGAAAATGCAGATTATCATTACAATAAAAAGCGCCTGCGCGAAATTGACCGGCGCGTGCTCTATTTACGCAAATGCATTGATGATTTGAAAGTCGTGAATTATTCACCCTTCCAGGAAGGCAAAGTATTGTTCGGCGCGTGGGTAGAAATTGAAAATGACAAAGGCGAACAAAAACGCTTCCGTATAGTCGGCTATGATGAGATTTTTGATACCAAAGATTACATCTCTATAGACTCACCTATGGCGCGTGCGCTGATGAAGAAAGAAGTGGGTGATGAAGCAGTAGTGAAAACAGATGCGGGTGAGTTTGTTTGGCAGTGTGACCAAAATTGAGTATCAGAAATAACGTTTGGTTTGTTGTAAACAGCCTAACATTTTTTTGCAACGCTTGCTTGATCGCTGATACTTTGATCGTCAGATGACGAGCTTCGATAGTAATTGATCATGGGATCGGTTGTATTTCTTCCCACAGATCAAAAACAAAACCAGGCATTGCGTTGTAGAAGGTTTGGAGAGGAACCCTTAGACTACATGCATGTCTTTTATCGTGTCTAAGTTCATAACTTTGCCTACACCGGTACCAAATGTATGCAGTTATATAATCCTTTGCTGAATCGCTTTAGCCACCGCTTCTGATGCGGAATTCACGTGCAGTTTTTCATAAATCTTCTTAATATGCGAGTGAACAGTATTGAAGCTGATTCCACACGCGTCGGCAATCATTTTATAACTAAGTCCTCTTACCATGCATGACAATACCTCCTTTTCTCTTGACGTTAAGGCTTGATAATCCTGCGGTACCTGCGCAAATTGGCGGTGGAACAGCATCAGGACTTTCCGGGCAATTGATGGAGACATAGGCGATCCTCCCAGATAAACGTCGGTAATAGCCTCCAGTACTTTATCTGCAGGAGTACTTTTCAAAATGTATCCTGAAGCTCCCGCACAAATTGCGGCAAACACTTTATCGTTATCCTCAAAAACCGTTTGCATCAAAATCTGAAGATTTGGAAAAGCAGATTTGATTGCCTTGACAGCATCAATACCGGAGATACCCGGCATCTGAATATCCATCAACACTACGTCGGGTTGGTCTTTGCGTACCATAGCAATCGCGTGTGATGCGTCGGTATAAGCGCCGGCTAAAAAAATAGTATCCGAATCCTTCAGTAGAAATTTGATCCCCTCGAGTAAATTTCTATTGTCATCAAATACCAGTACTCGGATCATATGGGACAGTGTTTTGGGAATACCTGACAAAGATGCTGGAGTAAGTTGACGATTACCATCACCAATTCAGGGGAGGGGATATTGCAGATAGATCCCGGTGCCATGCCCGGGCTGTGTATCAATTTGCAGGTGTCCTCCAATTTCTTCGGCCCTGCTGCACAGGTTTTGCAACCCGTTGCCGGGAGAAGGAGAATGATTATTAAATCCCAGTCCATTATCGCGGATTCCAATCCGGATGCTTTTTTCTTTCAATTCTACTTCCATGTCTACCTGGCTTGCACTGGAATGTTTGGCAATGTTATTCAGTGCTTCCTTGAAAATAAGGTAAATATTTCTTCTGACTTCCATCGTTATCGGAATGGAAAGGAATTGGTCCGGATATTCAAATCGGAAGCTAATATTGCGTGCCTGCAGAAGTTCATTGGCAAAGGAATGGATTTTTTCCACCAGGTTTGCTGTGTCATCATTTTTTGGTTGAATAGCCCAAACAATCTCACTCATGGATTGCATCATCTGCTGGGAACTGTTCTCTATTTTTTCCAACATCGGCAAGGCCTGCAGACTGTCCTGATTGATTTCCTTCTTTGCTACTTCACTAAACAGATAAATACTGCTTAAGGTGGAACCAATGTCGTCGTGGAGTTCGGAGGCAATTTTATTGCGGACTTGCTGGATCTTAAGTTGGTGCTCATACAAAGAAGCCATCTTTTCTTTCTGAATGAGTTGCGTTTGGGTAGTTCTTAATTCGCTAAGCGTTGTTTCTAAAGTCTTGCGCTGCGTCTCGATCTGTCCGTTCTTCTGATTCAACACCTGGTTAACCCTTCCCTGCTGGCGGTTATAGCGCCACAACAACAACGCAATCAACAGAAAAACACCCAAGGCAGACAATAAGCCGATTCGTTGGAAGCGATCTTGTGAATGAGCTTGTTCCTGCCGCAGTTCTTGCTGGCGTTGCTGTTCAGTAAGCGTAAGCAATTGCAGCTGTTTAAATTTTTTAGGGCCGTACAAACTGTCCTTGGCCGCCATCGCCACCTGCTGGTAGTGAAAGGCGCTGTCCAGGTTACCGTGAGCATAGTATAGTTTCGCTAGCAACGTGCTGGCACTGAACTGTGTCGACTTGTGGGATGCACGCTGAGATGTTATAAAAGCAAGGTGGGCATGACGAAGGCTGGAATCCTGCTGCTGGAGTTGATCATAGAGTTGAGCAATCTGAAACTGTGATCTTGCTTGATTAAGCATGTCGCCGATGAGCACGGCCTTCTCAATCGCGTCTCGGTACAAGCGTAAGGCCCCGCTGTAGTTCCCCAAACGGGCCTGGACGACCCCGAACCGCGTTAATATTAGCGAATGTATTGTTCCGCGCGGTACATCCTTTAATAAATCGTAGGCTTGTCGTTGAAAAAGCAAAGCCGAGTCCAGTTGATTCATATTTTCATAGACGTCACCTATACCGGACAACTTAAGAATATCCCTGCCTTTAAAACGGCCACTGATTTTCAAGGTTTGCTGATAATAGCGAAGTGCCTGTCGGTAATCGCTCACCTGATGGTAGATCGCTCCGATAAAACCCAGGCTTCTTGATTCTCCGTCCGAGTCACCGCTCGCACGGCAAATCTGCAAGGCTTGAAAATGTATTTCCAGCGATTGAGGTAAATCTCCACGAAGGCGCAAAGCACTTCCCAGTGCGTTTAATGCCCACGATTCACCCTTAGCAAAGTGCAACGTTCTGGCTTGCTGAATGGCCTGTTGCGCCAAAAAAATAGCAGAGTCTTGTTGATAAAAGAGATACGTATGAGCCAGTTCAACTTGCAACATAATACGACTGGTATCGGAATGCTTTTGCCTCAATAGTTGCTTGAGGCTGTCGGCCATTACTATCTGACCAAAGGACACGGTGGGGCCTAGCAAAAGCAGAAAAATGTAAACTGATTTCATAGCACTTGGCTTAAGTCCTACTCTCTGGATTTTACTGCACAACAAATCTTTACTCAAAAGTACCGTTTTAATAAATTGAAAACTACGCATGTGCATCATTACAATGTATCCAAGATGCGTGTCTCTTTGTCGCCTTTTGATACGGTGGAAATATATTGCGTTTGCGATAAGGTGAGCGTAGAATCGCATATCAACGGCACCTACTCGGACGCTGTTTTAACTTCAATTTTCACGGTAACCATATCTGATAATACCATACTGCTTTCTCCTAAATCAAAATCAAGGCGGTTAATCGAAAATTCTCCCCTTAACAAAAACACGTTATCGGTTGACGACAGGGTGAATGGAATGGCTATGTTTTTTTTGATACCTTTTATTGTTAATTCAAAATCTCCAACATATTTGCGATTGCTGCTTTTTTTAATTTGCGTTGAGGCCATGGAAATTTTTGGGAATTCATTGACGTTAAAATAGTCCCCTTTTTTTAAATGATTGTCCCGAAGTGAAATGCCAGTGTGAATCGTCGCCGGATCGATAGTGCCTTCGATTTTGGTGAGACTTGAATTTCGCGGATCAATTGTTATAAATCCATCCAGTCCGCTCATCGAGCAATTTACTTTCAATCCTGCATTTTTTATTATAAAATTTACAGCCGTTGGTTCTAGCAAAATTTTCTTTTGGCAAAAAATTTGAAACGTAAAAAAGCATAGTGCTACCGTTAATATTATCTTCATGTCTATAACGATTTAATAAAAGCTACTAACGCCCCTTTATCTTTTTCACTTAATTCCATTCCAAAAGGATGACCCGGAACAGCCATCTGCGTAAGCCATGGAGGCATATACCCCGTTGGAGTATAATCGGGTTGTAATCTTTTGGGATCAAATAGATCCTCTAGGTTGGCAAGGTTGCCCCTGTGAAGAAAAGCAGTCCTGTTCCAGGCGCCGACTAAGGAAGGCACTTTGTAATAACCTGTTCCTTTCCGCGTATAAAGAGCAAGAACGGGATCGGTTCCCACTGAGATGTCAAAAATATTATACTTCTTAAAATGGTCTTTTGGTGGTACGAAGTCATCGACAGGTGTAAGTTTATTATTGGAGTAAAGGGGCGGAGTGTGGCAAGTAACGCATCCTTGCTCTTTAAATATAACCTCACCTTTAGATAGCAAAGCCCTTGGATAAATTATCGGATTCTTTGGCGGCTTGAGCGCGTAAATGTATTTAGCAAGGGCAAACAACTGCTCATCGGTATATCGCATTATGGTACTTTTTTTGGGATCAGCTGGCCGTGGCGAAGGCGTAAATCCATTATAGTCGTGTAGTAAATTGATCCCCTGATTTAAAGCTGAGTACCGCATCAGATCTCCGATGTCGTGCTGTGACAACTGCCCTGTGCGGTCAAAGTATTTTCGATCTTTGACATTAAAAAGATCAGGGACACTAACAGGGTATCCAAAACTGGTGCCCGGTCTGTTAAACACCCCAACCGACACATCAAGATTATTTATCCATTCATCAACACTCATGTTTTGTACTCTCACCTGATTTTCGTGGCTAATCCACGGCGCCGTAAAAACTCGATCGATGATACTTTTTACCCGGATACGTAAAACTGAATCTGGTAATTTTTTGTATTCAATGCGTAGTAGCGAAGTGTTAAATTTACGGGCCTGAAAATTACCTTGTCCCCCTTTTAAGACTTCTCCATCGGGCATTACTTTCGTATGGCATGTACCACAAGATCCCAAGCCCATTTCGATCCGCCCTTTTTCGCGGACTACAATGCTCAAAAAGGGAAGAACTCCTTCCGGCGTTGTTGGATATCCGCCTTTGCTCCAATGTTTTCCCAGGTCAGGCAACAGCGCCAAAAAGGCCGAGTCCATAACCTGGGAGTTTATCGGCAAATCATAAATAATTTCACCGGCTTTTATCCAATCGGAATCTGTCTTTAAGTCTGTCGGATTAAATATAATTTCCGGCTCCTGCTTTCTAAGCCATTCATAATATCCTTTAGGTTCCTTACCAGGCATGTAGAACGGATAAGTTTTGTACGCTACGCGTTCGGGCAACTGATAATAGTACTCTTCTGATATCGGGTTCGTTTTTACGGAGGTATCCGGAAATGGAAGGTGCATTGAATGCAATCTTTTTATATCCCATGTTTTTGGGATTAGATCGCTTCGATCAAACCTGAAGTTTAAACTTCCTAAGAGCAGAAGTATGAGAATGAATAAAAGTTGAGATTTTCGTTTCATCGCGGGTGATATTTAATGCGCAGACTCAATCCTTCGAGCGGATTCGACTCTCGGGCTTACTTGTTGCTGACCATTTTATTTGTAATAAAATGAATGAATTCTGAAGTATTAATCTATCCCCAATTCAGGTGGTGTTAAAACTCTCCGAGACGAACGAAATTTCTTCGGCTCGAATACCAGCTTGATCAATTATTATGATTGATGCGTGACTGCATCCTTGTTGAAGGGCCGATTGCAAAACCTGACCATTATGAACAGACAATTATCCCAATGATTTGTAAGTGCGCTAACCTAGTTTTATAAACTGGCTTACTTTCCATCGAGCATTCATAATTAAAGCCTTCTCCAGGCTCAACCTGTACCTTTTTTCATTGGATGTAAACACAATGGCAACCTGAGCTTCTGCAAATTGTTGTTTCATTATTTCTGAGGACTCGACTCGTTCAAAACGAATCGTACTCCAGGCTATTCCATTTTCGTTTCCTTCGCGAATTACCTGATCGAATGATTCTTTCACAGCAGTGATCAGATGACTTTCGTAGGTGGTGGCGAACTCTTGTTTAGCGGCTGAAAGAAATTCACCATAAAAAGGAGAATTCTTTTCCATCATTTGATGAAACTCCTGCAACGTCGGAAACAAGGCAACATATTCTTGAGAAGACATATGTTGCAATGCCAGTGATTACTTGTTCAGCCATTTCTTTTGAAGAATAGGCTGAAGCAGCCGGTTGGTACGTTGGGCTTGGGTCAACGTTACATGAAGTCATTGTGACGAATAAAATTGTTGAGCAGATGATCGTTTTCATATTGAGGAAGTTTTTTTTACCAGAAATAATTTTATCTAAAACTACGGCCGGAATCGCTGTGCGGCTATCGCCCGAACTGGTGATGTTTATGTCCTCATTTTGAAATCGAGGTGCAGCGTAAACGTCACGTCGATATGCGTAAAGTCTATCGTGACTTGCACTAACGAATCACAATCAATCAAATTTTGATAAGGCTTCAATTTTCGCAATCCTGCTTGCAATTGTTACTTTAGAGATTAGATATTGAATCAAGGCAATGCGGTCAATGAGTCTTATTCTCAAAATGATCCTATACGGATTAGTCATCACTTGTTTGGTGCAATGCAGCAAGCCAATCGAATTACCGGAAGGCGATGCTGGTAACGGTGGACTTTTTATTCCTGGAGGTTTCGAGGCCCTGGTAGTCACTGACAGTATTGGACGTGCAAGGCATATTACTGTAAATGACAACGGAGACATTTATGTAAAGCTTACATTCAACGATAGCATGCATGGGCGCGGTGGAACGGTTGGTCTTCGCGACACTAACGCAGATGGCAAAGCTGACACCATAGCCTACTTTGGTGACTATACAGATGAAGGACATTCTGCCGTGGGGGTAACCATCCACGATGGATATCTATACACCAGCACGGTGAGAAGAGTTCTGAGAAATAAGCTAACGTCTGGAAAATTAGTCCCCGAAAGTAAGACCGAAGTAGTACTGACTGACGTCGATGAAAATGTGGTGAAGAACTGGCACACCACAAAACCGCTCGCCTTTGATAATAGTGGGAACATGTATGTTCCTTTTGGCTCTCCTTCCGATGCTTGTCAGGATATTACTAAGTACGGTCCCATAGGGATACCCGGTGGTCATGGACTTGATCCTTGCCCCGAACTGGAAGCGCATGCGGGAATCTGGCGGTTTGATGCCACCAAAACCGGGCTAACTCAAAAAGATGGGTATCGATTTGCAACCGGTATACGAAGCGTTGTGGGCATGCAATGGAATCCGATCGATGAAAGTCTCTATGCCGTTGGAAATGGAATAGATAATTTTCACACCATGTTTCCCAATCTCTATACATCGTGGCAAGCGGCCGTTCTCCCGGCTGAGACTCTTTTGAAAGTAACAAAAGGATCAGACTTTGGATGGCCCTATGCCTACTATGATCAAATGCTGGAAAAAAATGTTCTGCAACCTGGATACGGTGGCGATGGAAAAAAGACTGAAAGGGCGGATAAATTTGATAGCCCTGTTATAGCTTTTCCCGGCCATTGGGCTCCTATGGATATTTTGTTCTACCAGGGGAATCAGTTTCCAGAGCGGTATAAAAATGGTGCATTCATTGCCTTTCATGGCTCAACAGACCGGTCTCCCTATCCGCAAGCTGGATATATTGTCTGTTTTATTCCATTTGAAAATGGGAAGGTTACTAAGAAATGGGAAGTCTTTGCTGATGGTTTTACCGGAGTGGACACGGTGGTAAATACCAGTGATGCTGTTTATAGGCCAATGGGTCTGGCCACAGGGCCAGATGGTTCGTTGTATATCAGTGAATCAAATAAGGGGAAAATATGGCGAGTGATGTACAAAGGAGATAAAGATAAATTTGGTGAAGATGAACTGGCGTCTATGGAAAAACGAAAATCCAGGTCATATATAAGAACACCGGATGAAGTAACGGACAACTTGCATCAAGGCGATGAGCTGGAAGGAAGTATATTGTACGAAACCTACTGTGCCATGTGTCATCAACGGAACGGCCAGGGTGATAATAATCGTTTTCCTCCGCTAGCAGGTTCCGATTGGGTAACCGGAGAAGAAACGAAATTAATTAGCATAGTCCTTAATGGCTTGGAGGGAGAGATAAAAGTAAACGGAAAATCCTACAACGGAATCATGCCTCAGAATAGCCATTTAGATGATCATGCCATTGCTTCCATTCTAACATACATCAGATGAAACTTTGGAAACAGCGCTAAGTCAATTGATGCGTTGAAAGTTCAAAAAGTTCGCCAGCTTTCTGTTGGTGGAAAATGATCGTGTATCTCAATAGATTGATAATTGATGAGCTTTATTCTCGTGATGAAAAGAATCGTGATGGTCGGTCAAGCGACCAAGTATAACCATTTGGAATGTATTGAATACACAACGCCCCGAGGTGGGGCGCGATCCCGCTGGGACGATTATAGGTTGGTTAACAAATTAACGATAGACCAGTAGGCATTCCGTTATTTCAGACAACTCAGGTCTGGCGCAACTGTTCCGCCTAGGGACACTTGGGACCTGTATGCGGCAGTCTCCGGATCGCAAAACACGCGAAGGTTCATGTTGATTGCTGCAATAAGATTTCTGTACTGCCACTCATGACTTGTGATAAGGGTTACTGTCATTTTGATGCAATGTCGCTCGCAAGATTTTTTATTTCCGCGTCACTCAGCGCCCTATTATATGTCCTCACTTCCTTCATCTTTCCTGTAAAATAATCGTTCTGTCCGAAGCCCAAGCGCAACGGCTGATCGTGCGAGAGGTCGTACAACGAGGGGTCAAACGCATCAGACTCCTGTATCAAACTTCCATCCACGTATAATTTCAGTTTCCCACCCGCGCGGATTGCTGTAATGTGCTTCCATCCTGACCCCAGATCTTCATGATACGATACATTTTTACCGGCTTCCATGGCGAACACCTTTCCTCTTATATCCGCCGGCGCGTCCAGTGCAGAGCTTGTACAACTGCCGATGCCGGCAAAGAGCTTTCCGTTGTATACCGTCATGCTGGTAACGCGAGTCCAGGCATTGACTTGTTCATTGGTGGGATCCCCTCCATTTTCAATAGGGGGCACGGGCGTCCATCCCTCCGGCGAGTAAAATTCTTTAATCACGGTCCAGGTCGAGTCGCTTTCGTGGCGCGATACAGTCGCGCGGGGAATCGATCCGCCATACAATTTTCCATTGTACACAACCAGTGCATTCACTTCCGTTCCATCGCGGCCAACACGACCGAAAACTTTCCACCGCTCGCCTCCAAGATATCTTGAAACTTTAGCCAGTGGCCAGGTACCCGCGATCAGATCGCCCTGATACACCGTAAGAGAATGGGTTTGCAGGGTGCTCTCCGGTTCAGACGGGACACCCGCATACATCCATTGCTGACCATCAAATGCATATGCGCTGGGAAACGCAACAAAAAGTTTATCGCGGTAAACTCGGGAAGAATGAGGAAAACATTTTCTAGGGCCTTCGGTGGGAAACTTACTGGATAGCTTCCATACTTTGCCTGTATCCTGTGTAAACATTGCCTGCGTGTTGGGGCCACCTCCTGCAAACAACTTTCCGTTGTAACTGGCCATATTCGTCAATGTCCTATTGTCGCCGAGCGGTCCACTGACTTCTTCCCAGCTTGTGCCTCCCATGTACCTGTAAACACGTCCGGGATCATATCTGCCGGGTTGATTTACGCGCGTCCAGTCGTAAGAGCTGGTTGCAGCATACAACTCGCCATTGTGAACGATCAGTGGAAGTACTCCTTCGGTTTTTTCATTTCCAACACGGCCACAATCCGTCCATTGTTGACCGCCTTCATAGCGGAATACATGGGCCCAATCTTTCTGATCCTTTGCGCCAGCGATCGCCGCATACAATTTCCCCTTATAAACGGTGAGTGAATTGCTGACATAGTTGCTGGTGAGGCTCGGCCTGCCGCAGTCCTGCCATTCCGTAGCCTGCGCGTTGTCAATGCCGAAATAAAGGTGGCGGTCAGTACCCTGACTCTGGTAGCCTCCTGCGCTGGAACTCACCGCCAGTGTAATACCTTTCCGCTGAGTGGGATCATAAAAATCCACTGCATCGCCGACAATGTCATTGATAGGGCCGGGCAACTGAATCCATAGGCTGATGGAAAAGTCTCCGCTGCCAAGCTTCAGTGAAGCGCTTGAAGGAATTTCGATGTACGATTTTTTCCCGTCGAATGATCCGCTGTCCAGGCTAACGCCATGGTTGATGCCGTGATTTTCGTTCCCGGAATAGTCTTTACAGTCGCCCTGCAGTTTCCAGTAGCCAATGAGGCCTTCCTCCTTTTGCGGAGAAGAGCAGCTTGTGATGATCAGTACTGTCATGATACTTGCTGAAAAAAATAGTATGGAATGAGTTAATTGGGTCATGATTGATCTGCTTAAGGGTTGTGGGAGGGACTTTGACTACAACCAATTTAGCAGAAATAATTGGGAGAAACATTGGTCCTGTCCCCGAGTGCTTCAACAAGTGCAAAGCAAGATAATTCGTTGCATGGAAGAAAATGGCGTTAGAAAATGATAAGATTTTTTTTCGCTGTGCCCTTGGGGTGGAATGCACTAAATTGTATGCGCTGATCAAAAATATTATTCAATGTCCATGCGAATCCTTTTCCACCTTTTGCTTCTGTCGCTGTGCACAGCCGTTTTCCCGGGAGTCGTGTACGCACAGCCACGAAACATTGTACTGATCATGGCCGACGACATGGGATGGGGCGATATCGCCATAAACGGGAATACCGCAGGCATCAGCACCCCCAACCTTGAAAAGATCGCCCGCAGTGGCGCCCGCTTCGAACATTTTATGGTGAGTCCGCTATGTGCGCCGACGCGCGCGAGCCTGCTCACGGGCAGGTATCACCTTCGAACGGGCGTGGCCAACGTTACGGGTGGACTTGAAACCATGCGTACCGAAGAAGTAACGATGGCCGAGGTTTTCAAGAAAGCGGGCTACGCCACGGGACTCTTTGGAAAATGGCACAACGGTGCCCACTACCCGCAGGACCCTAACGGGCAGGGCTTCGACGAGTTCTTCGGTTTCTGTGGCGGGCACTGGACCAACTATTTCAATACCCGGCTACAGCATAACCACACCATGGTGGAGACCCGTGGTTACATCACCGATGTGCTCACTGATGCCGCGCTGGATTTCATCGAAAAAAACAAAGCGCACCCTTTCCTCTGCTACATTCCTTACAATGCCCCTCACGGACCTTTCCAGGTCGACGATAAATATTTTAACAAGTTCAAATCGAAAGGCGTGAACGATATGGATGCTGCCATCTATGGTATGGTGGAAAACGTTGACGAAAACATAGGTCGCGTGCTGCAAAAGCTAGAAGCCCTGAAACTTACGGGTAACACCATTGTTGTGTTCCTCACTGACAATGGCCCGAACTCTGCCCGTTACAATGGTAATATGAAAGGCAAAAAGGGCGCCGTGGACGAAGGGGGTGTACGGGTACCGTTGTTTATTCGCTGGCCGGCGAAGATCAAAGGAGAAACCGTAGTTAATCAACTCGCCGCCCACATCGACCTGCTCCCCACACTTGTGGAGTTAAGCGGCATTACGCCAACCCGTTCGCTGCCGTGGGATGGAAAAAGCCTCGTTCCCCTCCTGCAGGGCAAGAACAGTTCATTGGGCTGACCGGAAAATTTATACTCATATTTTACGAGACACCGAGACCGATGGTGTCATCAAACCATTTCCCGGTGCCATCCGCACAGGACAGTACCGATATATCCGGGGCAACGAAAGTGATCAGCTGTATGATATGCTGGCAGACCCCGCTCAGCGAACGGACATCGCATCGCAGCAATCCGCGACAACCCAGGCCTTTCGAAAAAGCTATGACGAATGGTTCGCGTCAGTCACCGAGAAGAAAATTCATTCTGAGATTACGGAGGTAGGGTATGCGCAGGCGCCGGCTACCGAACTTTTTGCGCCCGACGCTGCCAGAAAAGGAGACTTGAAATATTTTGTGAAAAACGGTTTCGCCCACGATTGGTTCACCGGATGGCAACGGCCCGCCGACACGGCCATTTGGAAGATCGAAGTTGTGGAGAGCGGCAACTATAAGGTCCGCCTCAAATACAATTGTGACCAGGGATTTTTGGGAAGCATCATGCAAATAAAGATCGGAGATAAAATGACAGGCAAATCCGTTGAAGTACCCTTCACCGGAAAGTTATATCCGAGCCCTGACAGGGTAACGCGCATCGAAGCATACGAGAAGGACTGGTCGACACTCGAGGTGGGGACTTTGAACCTTACGAAGGGAATGCATCAATTGAAAGTCTTCAGAACAGCAGGTACTCCTACTGCACCGTTCGAACTGAAATCGGTGTTGGTTGAGAAATTGTAGATCTTCTTAGAATCAACGTCGCCGATATTCGAAACGATCAGGTCACAACGATCACAAAGAACCACAAAGCGCACAACGCATTCTTAGCGCTTTACGTAGTGATCTCCCGTAGCTGTGCCTCCCTTGTGATCGTAGTGACCCTGCATTCATATCAGCGCACAATTTTTTTTGCGGGCGAATTCCCTCGAAATTGCCGAATACGGGTGGAATCACATCTTTCCCCCTTGAAAATAAAGTATTTGGGCATTTTTTGAATTACGGGATATTCCTCTTCCTACTAACAGGAAAAAAGTCACGCCGACGGCCTGGGTACGCAGGTATCCTGGTACCTGGCTAATTCGCTATGCGCAGTAACGTTTCGTCTTCGTTCAGAGCCGGCATTGTAACTCCAGTCCATAAAATCTGCAATATTTGGCGAAGTTCATATTGTTGAAGCGACAGACCTGGGTTGTCATGAAGCTTGGCCGCAGAAATAATGTTTCCGTGGAATAGCGCCACCATTGGTCCCGATGAGAGTTTGCTACTTAAGTTTATTGCGTTGGCTTGAAAAAACTTCTTTAATGGAGCTAATAGTCTATCCATAAATTTCACATTATGTTTTGTCGTCAGGACGCCAGCCTGCTCCACAAATGCGATTAGCTGAGGATGCCGTACATAAAATTCATATAAGGAAATCCAGGTGTCAAAGAAGAAATTTTCAAAGGACCGACAATCCACGGCCGATTGATCATAAACTTCCTGTATCATATTCAGAACTTCCACGCAAAGTTCTTCAATCAGTCTTTCCTTGCTTTCAAAAAAATAACGCGTCGTTCTTTCGCTGAGATTTGCGTAATATCCAACCTCGGCGAGTGACACTGCCTGAAACTTTCCATCATTTATCAACCTCAACGCTGCACGAAAAATTGCGTCTCGTTCCATATTTTTAATAGTAATTATTTAAAAAATACTCAGTAAAAGTCAACTCAAGTATGAGAATGGATTGCAGTCGTTCAAGCACCTAAAAATAAATGAAGAATTGGAAAGCTGATACGTAGAACGAGCCAAAAAAATTTTCCAAACTCAAATTCAAAAATCGCACGACCTAAAAAAAATTGAAGCACGCGGCACCTCTAAAAAAAATAGTCGAGGCTTGGACCATTATACATCATTCATCGGCCCACATTTTATAGTTACAGTTTTATCTAACAGACGGCTTGCTTCCAAAAAATATTGCAAAGCCCTCCGGATGCTGACGATATACTTCGATACACTTTTTTCCTTATGCTTTTGCGGTTGAACCGTGCCCAAGACGATTTCAGGTTCGAACCTGGGATCATTCAGTCCACCCATGGTGAAAAGTGCAGTTTGACGTATATAATCTTTTCGCGTAGTCATCAGTAAATCATTTTTAACCTCCTCAACACATTCCTATCAAAATCCTTTTACACTGCAATTCTACGAGGAAGTCACAGGACTGCATAGCGAATGTAATGAAATCTAACGATGAAGCTATGCAACGCGTTTAAAGTGATTCCGGACGCAATCGTGTGCTTCATAAAAAAAGTTTTGGTTGACAACGAATGCAATCGTTTTGGAAACCATTGATCATCGTTTTCTGTTTGTTCGTCGACACTTGACCCCTTCGACGAATATTGAACTTGAACACTTCGATTTCCAGTCCGAATAATTATCGGTTCCATTTTTTATGGTCGTAGCGAATATTTTTTATACCGGAGTATGCCGACAACAGAAAGCGGATAAATTGATCTGTTTACAAATGCACTGCGATCTTTCTCAACTCCAGTTGGGTTAAAGCTACCTCGAAGCTGAAGAAGAGACGAATAGGCATTACGTTGTTTCAGATCTTGGAAAAGACCATCCGCGTGTTTTCCAGGCTAAAACTGCTCCTCCGCCGCGTCTACCAGAGCCTTCCACAAGTGCAAAGCGAAAGAGCTTCGGACCATGACACGGTAACGAAACGGAGCAATATGGCAGACGATCACCGGTGCCTTCGCCATGAGTCCCTGGGAGACACTTGCAATAGGGAAACTTTTTTCCCGGAGATCCTGCTCCCAAAGGTGGGCGAGCACTTCACGAACCTTAGGTCCTTCAAGTTCAATGGTAGTTCGCTGGCCGCTGACATCAACTACGCTGAAATGATAGTCGTTCTTCAACAGCAGCGGTGCGAGCTTCTGCTCAGCTTCCTGGAATCCTACAATAAGCCACCAGTCCGGTGCAAGGCACAGGGCATGGGCTTCACCTCCACCGGATACTGACCCCCTCGGATCTGGCCTGGCTTCCCCGGCAGATCCATGCCCAGCGCTTCAGCGACTGCGGCTTGCGTTGAGGTCCCGGGCGCCACACGAAGATCGATGGTATGCAATCCTGGCAATTCACGAATCGCCACCGTAGCGACGGTTCCCATGTTCATTCCTTCCAGCGGACTTTCTTTGGTGATCATATGTGGGTCTTAATTAGTCTCTTCGGATGTTCTCCTTGTCAATGAATACAGCGTCACAGATGGTGGCACGCAGCACTTTTTTTCTCCCGATAGCCATCGGGATGGGCACGGCCACCACTTCACCCATCCGGTTCAGGCCATCGGCCACCAGTGCCAGTGCGAACGCACGCCCAAGCGTCGGCGAATAGTAAGAACTCGTCACAAAACCGGTATGGCGGGTTTTGCCATGCTCGTCCGGGTGTGCGTTAAGTACGGTGATGTATGCTCCCTCCGGAATGACTTCGTCATCGTTCTCTGGCAGCAGGCCAACCAGCTGCTGGTCTCCCCGTTGCCTTCAGATAGGGCAGCTGGAAGGAGCGCTTTCCGATAAACTCTTTCTTCTTGGAGACAATCCAGGACATGTTGAGGTCATACGGCGTTTGAGTTCCGTCGGTGTCCTGCCCGATGATAATGTAACCCTTTTCCGCCCGCAGCACGTGCATGGTCTCTGTGCCATAGGCAGTCAGGTCATAGGGACGTCCGAGCGCCCATAGTCGTTCCCAAATATGGCGGGCATGGCCCCAGGCAACGTTGATCTCGAATGCCAGCTCTCCTGAAAAGGAGATTCGCGCGATGCGCACAGGTATGCCGTCGATCGTCGCCTCCCGGCTGTGCATGAAGGGAAATGCATCTTTTGAGAGGTCAATGTCTGTGACCAGTTCCTGGAGGAGCTGCCTGCTTTTCGGGCCCACCAGCGCGATCGTCGAAATATGCTCGGTAACCGAGGTGCAATAGACCTTCAGGTCAGGCCACTCCGTCTGCAGCCACTCTTCCAGCCATGCCAGCACCCGGGCAGCACCTCCTGTGGTGGTGGTCATCAGGAAATGGTTTTTACCCAGCCGGGTGGTGACACCGTCATCAAAGACGATGCCGTCAGCCTTGCACATCAATCCGTAGCGGCACTGCCCTTCCGGCAATGTCGAGAACATATTCGTATAGATGCGGTCGAGGAAAACCGCAGCGTCCGGACCCTGGATATCAATCTTTCCGAGGGTGGAGGCGTCCATCACGGCCACACCCTGTCTGGCTGCCACGCACTCACGCCGAACGGCATCTTCCATGCGCTCTCCCGGCTTCGGGAAGTACCACGGTCGCTTCCATTGCCCCACGTCCTCGAATACTGCACCAGCTTCAACATGCCATTGATGGAGCGGTGTGATGCGGATGGGATCGGAAAGCAGTCCGCGTTCACGTCCGGCAAGTGCAGCGAACGGCACCGGCACATAAGGTGGCCGGAAGGAAAGGGTACCCACATCAGCAGGTGACAGGCCGGACTTTCCACCTTGCGCAACACCATTAAGTTGGCAAAGTGCACCGATGGTGAGCATGCCGCTGGTCTTGCCCTGGTCGTGTGCCGTGCCTATGGTGGTGTATCGTTTGATGTGCTCGATGCTGTACAACCCTGCCCCTACGGCACGGCGCAGATCGTGCAGCGTTGCATCGCGCTGCAAGTCGATGTAAGCGTGACGGGCCTGCTCGGGATCGAGCGCCGGACCGAAGAATACCGATGGATCGTCGTCGCCGCCGAAGTCGCCGGCCAGCATGCCGGCGGTGCGGAGCCGGTCGGTAGAGTGGCTTACCAGGAAGGCCGCGTGTTCCTCACTCCACTGCGGTTTGATGCCGATGTGGGTCGCCAGATCTACGATCGGGGTCCAGCCCCCGGATACTGCGAGCAGATCGGCAGCTGTTTGAAATGTTTCATTCGTGTCGAGGTCCTGTATGGTGACACTGTGCAAAGCCCCTTCTGCATTGGAAGCAGTGTCGAGAACAGTGGCGCGGAAGCGGATCGGAATTCCCGCCGCCCTTGCTGCATCGACACTGGGACCTCCGGCCCCGGGCCGCGCATCATAGATACCTTGCACCTGTACCCCGGCAACGTGAAGCCTAAGCGCATCACGATATCCCTGGTTGTCAACAGTTGCAACCACGGCACGCTTGAAGATCCGCACACCATGAACGCGCAACATAAGTCGCTGCTGCATGAGAGAGCATGATGCCGGGCCTGTCGTTATTTGCGAAGATCAACGGGCGCTGGAACGCACCTGGTGCCAGCACGACCCGATCGGCACGGATATGCCAGACCCGGATGCGCGCGCGCCTGGCCGGCGCGGAATTCCCAAGGTGATCGCTTCGCCGCTCAATGGCGACGACATAATTCTGGTCGTACAAGCCAACTGCAGTGCACCTGCACAGATAAGTGAGGTTTTCATGCGCGAGAACATCCCGCAAGGCAGATGGTAATTCCAGTCCAAGGTGCCGGAGATGACCACCAGGTCCTGGCTGGTCGTCGATCAGCAGAACCTCACGGCCTGCACGCAGGTGCTCATCCGCCGCCATAAGTCCCGCAAGACCTGCTCCTATGACCAGCGTATCGACATAGCGATTGGTCTTGTCGTAGCGTGCTTCATCGGGAGGCTCAGGCAGTGCACCGATGCCGGTAAGACTGCGTGCAGCAAGTCCGTTCGCCACTTCAATGACAGTGGCCGGAAGCATCGATTCCTTTGTACCTGATACCAGCTGAACGAGTGCATTGGGTTCTTCAACGCCCAATCCGACGACACCGCGCGGACGGCCATGGTAGGTGCTGTTGGTTATTGACAGCAGACCGCTGCGCAGCAAGGCAGCCGCCATCGGCTCACCCTGATGCCCGTTGTAGAGCTTGTCATCAAAACTGAATGAAACTTCGCTCATGCCTTCGAGCCCTCCTGTCCGTCCGTCCCGATAGCTATCGGGACTACGGCGGGCGCTTTTGGTTGTGTGGTGAAGGGAAGATATGCCGGTCCGATCTCATGGGTGATGGTATTGCGCCATAGGTTGAACCACCGGCCACATCCGGCGAAGTGCACCCACCGCTCGGCAAGCCACCCCTTGGGGTTAGCACGGATATGAAGGTATTTCGCCCATTCGCTGTCGGTCAGCGCATTGGGATCCGGGTAGGCTACTCCGGCCTCAGCTCCGTAATGGAACTCGGTTTCGTTGCGCAGGCCACAGTGGGGACAAGGAATGTATAGCATAAAATATTTTTAGAAAATTTCAACAGTTTCTGACTCTACCTCTTACCAATTACCATCTCACTCGGACACCGTCTTACAAACTACTTCTTACCAAATACTGACACCTTCCTACGAAGAGCCACTGATTACAGATTACTGCATATACCGATTATCTCTTAATGCGCGACCCCGGCCGCTCCATGTTCGTCGATAAGATGCCCTGTCACGAAGCGGTCGAGCGCGAAGGGCCGGTTCAATTCATGCGGGGTGCCGTGTGCCATCGTGTAGGCCATGACCCAGCCCGAACCAGGCGTGGCCTTGAAACCACCTGTTCCCCAGCCGGTGTTGATGAACAGGTTCTCCACCGGAGTGAGGCCGATAATAGGCGACGCGTCCGGAGCGATATCAACGATACCTCCCCAGGTCCTCAGCACCTGCGCACGGGAGAAAATAGGAAACAATTCCAGCGCAGCCGCCAGCTGGTGTTCGATCACATGGAAGCCGCCGCGCTGTGCGTAGGAGTTGAAGGCGTCGGTGCCTGCCCCCATCACCAGCTCACCCTTGTGGGCCTGGCTGACATAAACATGAACAGCGCCGCTCATGACCACGGTGTTGAGCACCTGTTCAAGCAGTGGACTGACCAGCGCCTGCAATGGCCGGCTCTGGATTGGAATGGAGAATCCGGCGAGATCGGCCAGCAGCGACGAATGACCAGCCGCAACGAGGCCCACCTTGCCGGCAGCGATGGTGCCCTGGGAGGTGTGTACGCCCTGGACCTTATTGTTCCGGATGTCAAAGCCTGTCACTTCGGTGCCCTGGATGATATCCACTCCAAGATCGCTCGCTGCTTTCGCATAGCCCCAGGCCACCCAGTCATGTTTGGCGATGCCGCCACGCGGCTGGTAGGTGGCACCATGAACCGGATACCGGACATCCGGACTGATATTGATGATGGGCACCAGCTTCTTCACCTCTGCTGGAGTGAGCCACTCACTGTCGATGCCGTTCAGGGCATTCGCATAGAAATTCCGGCGTTTCGATCGCACATCACTAACTGAATGTGCAAGCGTCAGCACACCACGCTGGCTGAAGAACATCTCGTAGCCGAGGTCTTCCTCCAGAGTCTCCCATAATTTTAGTGAGTGCTCGTAGATGGCCGCCGATTCATCCCATAAATAATTAGAGCGGATGATGGTGGTATTGCGGGCCGTGTTGCCTCCTGCGAGCCAGCCCTTCTCCAGGACCGCGATGTTGGTCAGGCCATGATTCTTTGCCAGGTAATAGGCGGTTGCAAGTCCATGACCGCCACCGCCCACGATGACCGCATCGTATGCTTTCTTCGGCTTCACCAACTTCCACAGCTGTGGAGGCTGCTCGGGGAGAGTGGCTGCTCGCCGTCGTCCGATCGTGCCGGGGGATTGCTGACTTGAAGACCTGGCTGATCATCTTGATCGATAAATCAATCACGATCAAAAATTGTCATGATCTCAATCGTGTCATCTGTGGATCGAACTGCGGATCCTGTCCTACGGTGGCCGGGTAATCGCGGTCGAAATATCGGATAGAGAGGCCTGTACCCTGCGTGCTCAATTCTGCGGGCACCCAGGCATAAGCGAGTTGCTTGCCAATGGTATGGCCGAAGTAGGCACTGGTGACATAACCCACCACGTTGCCCTGATGCAGGACCGGCTCCTTGCCCAGCACTACATGCTGAGGGTTCTCAAGCACGAGACATACTAGACGCCTGGTCAGTCCGTTGGGATTTAGTTCATTGAAAGCCTCAGCGCCTTTATATCCTCCACCCTTGCGGACCGCGAAGGACAGCCCCGCCTCATGGGGGTTGTGCTCACTGTTCATGTCCGTCCCGTAACTGCGATATCCTTTTTCCAGGCGCATGGAGTTGAATGCTCCACGGCCGGCTGCAATGAGTCCGTATTTCTTTCCTGCCTGCCACAGCGTGTCCCAGAGTTTCAGCGCAAAGTCGGCGGTGGTGTAGATTTCATATCCCAGCTCGCCAACGTAAGAGAGTCTGCACAACGTAACCGGTACATGCCCGAGATATGTGTTCTTTAGCCGGAAGTAGCCGAGTGCCTCGTTGCTCAGGTCATCCCTGGTCAACGACTGCGCGAGTTCCCGCGACTTAGGTCCGAAGAGCCCCAGCCCAACGGTCCCGGCGGTGATGTCACGCACATGCACGGTGGCCGGTGCCATCTGCCTGAGGTAATTGATATCGATGTTGCTGTTCACGCCGACGAAAAAGTCGTGCTCGCCACGTCGCATGACAGTGATGTCGCTCAGGATGCCGGCCCTTTCGTTTAGCATCAGGCAATAGGTGATGGAGCCGGGCTTCTTCTTGAGATTTCCTGTTGTCAATTGCTCGAGAAACTCCAATGCGCCGTTGCCGGTGACCTCGATGCGTTTCAGGGTCGTGATATCGAACAGGCCGACACCTTCCCTGACCGCGCGGGCCTCAGCACCGATGATCGGCGACCAGAATTTCGAACTCCAGTCATCCCGTTGCGGACATTTGTAGTGTGCGAGCAGGCCGGCGTTGGCTTCGTACCATTGCGGTCGCTCATAGCCGGAAGCTTCGAGGAAGAAGCCACCGAGTTCCTGCTGACGCGGGTAGAAACCTGTGGTGCGGAGGGGACGTGGCGACTCCATAGGTTGCAACGGGTGCAGCAGGTCATACACTTCGACGTAGTTCTGCGCACCGCGTTCTTCGATATGCAGTGATCCCAACTGGTGGGTTTCAAAACGGTTAACATCGCATTCATGCACAGCCAGTGTTGGATGACCATTGACGATCCACTCTGCCATCGCGCGTGCCACACCACATGCATGGGTGATCCATACTGCCTCAGCAACCCAGAAGCCCTTCAATCCCGACCATTCACCCATCAGCGGGAAGTTGTCCACGGTGAAAGAGAACAAACCATTCATCGATTCGACAATCTCGCTGCCCTTCAGTGCAGGAATGACCTCGGTCGCACCCTCCATGGCACCTTTCCACTCCTCAGGAGTGAATGGCATCTGGCTCGGCATTACTTCAGCAAGTTCGTTGGGAAGGATGTCCTCCGCCCTCACAGGAAGTGGCCGGTGTCCGTACCAGCCAACCGCGAGACTCTGTCCTCTCTGCCTGAAATAAAGATCAGAACCCTGATGACGGAGCACGGGCAATTCAGCTTCACCCTTGTAAGACGACGAGTTCAGGCATAGGCGCCGTGTAGCAAAGCTGGTGCGCCAATGGCTGTATAGCCTTCGACATGCCCACCATCGCTCCAATCTTCGGTCCCCATATTCCGGCGCAGGAAACAACGATATCTGCCGGGAATGATCCTTGTGTTGTTTGAACACCGGTGACGCGACCGTCGCTCTGATCGATGGCAAGGACTTCGCACTCTGAAATGAATCGCGCACCGCGGCTGATCGACCGCTCACCCATCACTTCGCCAGCCGCGTATAGCCCGGGCGATACCATCATCGGGTACGTATAATGCACCCAGCAATTTATCTCGAACAAGAAGCGGATGTAATTTCAACGCTTCCTCAGGAGGAATCACACGCGCGTTGATCCCGGCAGACACGGCCAGTCCCGCCCTGCGGTGAAGGTCGGCCAGGCGCTCAGGCGTCGTTGCAAGCTCCATGCTGCCCACCTTGAGGAAACAGGTCTCGCCGTTGTGACGAAGGCCATAAAGTTTTTCAACGGTCTGGCTGGCGAACTGCGCCATGGTACGCGAACCATTGGTCTGGAAGACAACGCCAGGCGCGTGTGATGTGGAGCCGCCGGGTTTCCAGAGCTTACCTTTTTCAATGACGACTACATCGTTATACCCGCGGTCGGTGAGCTCGTCGGCCAATGAACAACCAACGATGCCGCCTCCTATAATTACGATCTTTGGCATCAGTGCGCCGGGGTTCCTGTGAGTTGATTGCGATACCAGGAGAGAAACTGCTTCACAAGGTATTCCTCGTCGGCGAGTGGACCCGGCATGTAGCCGCCGGAGCAAATGCCGCGGTAAGCACCTTCTGCCAGACTTTGATCCTGTGCATTGGTCTGGGTCCACACCCTGGTCAGGTCGTCAAGATTATAATCAACCCCCTCCACCGCATCGGCTGCGACGAGCCACTTGGTCCGCACGAGGGTGCGGTCAACCGACAGCGGGAAGACCGCGAAGGTGACAATGTGATCACTTAAAAAGTGATTCCACGAATTCGGATGAGTCCACAAGGAAAGTCCGCTTCCCTCCGCTCGCTTTAAAGTGCCGAGCAGTTTTTTGCAGGCATGTTCAGGTTTCATCGTGTGGGATATACATTGATTGGCCAGCGGCAACCGTACAGCGCGGAACCATAAGCCATCAGGAAACTCCTGAAGTTCGTAAGGAAGGCCGAGGCTTTCCCACTCGCTTTCCTTTTCCTCGAGCATCTCCTGAAAGCGTTGCTCCGAAGGCTGCTGCGCATTGTCCTTGTCGAGACCCTTGCCGAACCCATAACTGTAAAGCGGTACCAGCAGTTCAGGATGATTGGTAGGGCAATGCATGCACTCCCTATTATTTTCTATGACCAGCTTCCAGTTGCAGGCTTCAATAATATCCTTCTGGCAGGCTACTTTGGTCTTAGGCAACTCGTATGGAGCGAGGTATGGAGTAAGTCTGGTGCGCACCTCTTCGATATCAGGCGGTGCGGGCGTGGTAAGGCAAACATAAATAAGGCCACCGATCACGGCGACTTCTATTGGATTCAGTCCGAAATTTTCCGTGGGAAAGTCAGTAGGCATCCCGTGAGCACGAAGGAGCTTTCCCTCAAGGTCGTAAGTCCAGTTGTGGTAGGGACAAACGAGTCGCCGGCATTTGCCTTTTTCCCCCGAGACCAGTTCATGACCACGGTGTCGACATACGTTGTAAAATCCCCGCACTTCCCCGCGTTCCGTCCGCTGCAGAAAAAAGGACCGCGTTCCGATTTTTAAAGCAACATAATCGCCTGTTTTGGGAAGGTCTGCCTCACAAGCCACATAAATCCATCGACTGTAGAAAATTCGCTCAAGCTCCTCCTGGAAAATTTCGTTGCTTGTATAGTAGCGCGAAGGCAGTGTAAAATTTGTATCAATTCCTGTTAAAGACATGGTGATTTTTTATGGTCGGAGTCAAATCCAACAACTAAAAATAAAACATTCAAAGTAAGTTTGCCATATTCTGCTGTAATTTTAGATTGAATAAGCATTCAATCTAAAATATTTCCTGGAATTGTTTATTTTTTATTGTTGATTGTTGATTTTTGAGGTGGCCGGCAATCACAAACCAATCAGGAATCAGAAATCATTTTCTGTTGCGTTGAGCCGTTTTGACGCTCGCAACAAAGATGGCGATTAGATCATTGCATTCAGACAGTACCCCATGTTCGGGAGGAATGCAACCCAATTTGGATAGAATCCGCAAGGCATTGTAAGTTTCACGCAACTCCTTGACGACGATTCCTAGCTTGTGTATAAAGTCGTTTGTTGATTCTGCTGACTGAGCTTCACCGTAGTTAAGGGCCGGCGACGTGGCTGATCGCCGAACTTGGTCTACAAGGGAACGGTAATCGCGAGTATTGGCTATATTTTTCGTCTGGGTAAATACAGTCACCGAAAAATTGATTAGTCGTTCTTCCAGATCCGATGCCTTGCTCATAGGATTGTTTATTTTTTTATTGTTGATTTTTGATTTTTGAAGTTGGCCCGCGATCACAAATCAGCAATCAGAAATAAACAATCAGAAGTTAATACTGTCGAAATTATTGTGAGAAACAGCGTGGTGCAAAGTTTCGCCATCATGTTTTCCTTACAATCCACTGATTTTTTATTGTTGATTGCTGATGTTTGATTTTTGAGGTGGTAGAGCCGATCAGCAATCACAAATCAGAAATCAACAATCAGAAATCTATGAAGGATTCTCCAGGTACTGACAGTAACGACCTTGCCAAGTTTGGTTATCGTCAGGAATTAAAACGCTCGATAGGTAGCTTCTCAAGTTTTGCTGCAGGCTTCTCCTACATTTCTATTCTAACGGGTCTTTTTCAGATGTTTCATCTGGGTTATGGCATTGCCGGACCCGGATTTTTCTGGACCTGGCCAATTGTATTGACAGGTCAATTGCTGGTGGCGCTCTGCTTTGCGGAACTGGCTTCGAGATTTCCCCTGTCTGGCGGAGTTTATCAGTGGGCAAAGTTTACTGGCAATCCTTTCTATGGATGGATGACAGGCTGGATCTATCTGGCTTGTCTTATTACCACCATAGCCGCAGTGGCCATGGCTTTGCAAGTTAGTCTGCCCCAGATTTCAAGTTCCTTCCAGATAATTGGAACCTCAACTGATGCAAAATCAGTTGCGTTGAATGCCATTTTACTGGGTTCAATTCTCATTGTTATAAGTACGATAATCAACGTCAGAAGCATTAAGCTACTGGCTGTAATTAATAACATCGGTGTCTTTGCCGAACTGATCGGGATTGTATTTTTGATAGTTCTGCTGTTTCTAAATAGAGAAAGATCTCCGATCGACGCTGTCGTCGTTGACGCTGAACTCAAGTCTTTTCCCGGCCTGACGACTTTAATGGCAGCTGCCGCCCTCACCGCCTCTTATGTGCTTTATGGATTCGACACTGCCGGAACACTTGCTGAAGAAACGCATGATCCTCGCAGAAGGGCTCCCCGTGCTATCTTGCAGGCTCTTCTTGCCGCCGGACTTGCCGGATTACTGGTATTACTTTTTGCTTTGATGGCAGCGCCAGATTTAGGTATGCCGGAGTTGGGAAATATACGCGGAGGGTTGCCGATGTTGGTGAAATCAGTTTTGGGTGAAGCGACGGGCAGTCTTTTTCTTTGCATTGTTATTTTTGCCATCGTTGTGTGTACACTTGCTGTTCACTCAGGAGCAGCAAGATTAATGTTCGCTATGAGCCGTGATGGACGCATCCCCTTCTATAAATCCTTAAGGGAAGTGTCCTCAAAAACTCAAACTCCTGTTTTAGCTACTTTGCTTTGTGGATTGGGGGCAATAATTGTTTTGGGGATGAACCTTCAATTTCCAAAAGTATTTGAGCTGGTAACTTCTATCGCCATACTTTGGGCTAATCTGGCCTACCTGATCGTGGTTGCACTTCAGTTGAAAAATAGGATTATATCGGCTCGGAATGGAGTAGATATGGATGCCAGATTTAACTTGGGCAAATGGGGATTACCTGTTAATATTTTGGCTTTGATCTGGAGCGCGTTTATGGTTGTTAATGTGTCATGGCCCCGAACGGCAACCTATGGTTTGGAATGGTATAACCAATATTCAGCGTGGATTTATACGGCTGGTTTGATTTGCCTTGGTGTGATGATTTATTATTTTAAGCCCGTTGAAAGAGAAGGGACTTCTTGAAAGGAATATGGTATACTCTCAGTTCATTGATGGCGCATTAACGACAGGTTCTACGAGAGAATCCTGGATAAACTATAATCCGGCTGGTAATAATCCATTGGGAGAAGTTTTTCAGGCTAACGATCAGGATATTGACGCCGCTGTAAATTCATCCGAAAAGGCGTTCCATAATTGGCGCACCAAAACCGGAGCAGAACGTGGTCGCGTTTTAATAAAAGCAGCTAATATTTTGAGGTCCAGGTTGGATCAACTTGCTTTGTTAGAAACTCAGGATGTTGGAAAGCCCATCGCGGAATCTCTGGCTGTGGATATTACTTCGGCTGCAGATGCTCTGGAATATTTCGGAGGAATGGCTGCAGGTATACATGGCGAATTTTTTGATTTAAAAAATGCATTTGGATATACGCGGCCTGAGCCATTAGGTATTTGTGCCGGAATTGGCGCGTGGAACTATCCGATTCAGATCGCTGCATGGAAGGCCGCTCCAGCGTTGGCTTGCGGCAACGCAATGATCTTTAAACCATCCGAGCTCACCCCGGCAACTGCACTGGAATTGGCCCAGGCATTTATGGAAGCAGGAGCCCCGCCTGGTTTGTTTAACGTAGTTCAGGGTGATGGCAGGGTTGGTGGAATGTTAGTAGATCATCCACGCATAGCAAAAATTTCATTGACAGGTTCGGTTTCAACCGGTAAAAAAATCTTAGCCGGGGCTTCAACCCAACTGAAAAAAGTCACGCTTGAGCTTGGTGGGAAATCTCCCCTGATTATTTTCGAAGATGCCGATTTACATAATGCTGTATCAGCAACTATGTTGGCAAATTTTTATACTCAAGGTGAAGTTTGTTCGAATGGCACACGGGTATTTGTGCATCGTCAAATTTTTGATTCCTTTTTAATGAAGCTGAAGGACCGAACTGAAAAAATCAGATTGGGGGACCCGGCAGATCCCGATACTCAGATGGGAGCAGTAATCAGTAAGGCGCACATGGAAAAAATAATCCGGTTTATAGATTCAGGAAAATCTTCAGGCGCAACATTATTGACCGGAGGCGTCAGACCAGAAAAAGATTTTAAAGGACGGGATATTACTTCTGGCAATTTCCTGACTCCGGCAATTTTTACGGATTGCAATGATTCAATGGAAATTTGCAAAGAAGAGATCTTTGGGCCAGTGCTCTCTATACTTTCCTTTGACTCTGAAGAAGAGGTGATTGCAAGGGCGAACAATACTCCCTACGGATTGTCGGCCGGTGTATTTACCAATGACTTAAAACGCGGTCACCGGGTAATTCATCAACTACAGGCGGGTACGTGCTGGATCAATAATTATAATATCACCCCTGTTGAACTTCCTTTTGGTGGAAATAAACAATCGGGTCAGGGCCGGGAGAATAGCCTTGCTGCTATTCAATATTATACTCAGCTGAAAAGTGTTTATGTGGAACTAGGAGATGTCGAATCTCCTTATTGAGATGGATAAAAGATGGATAAAGTTTTTGACACAATCATTATTGGAGGCGGGTCTGCCGGCTGTGTGCTGGCAAATCGACTGAGTGAAAATCCGGACCATAAAGTGTTGGTGATTGAAGCGGGAAGAAGAGATTCCTGGTGGGATATTTTTATTCATATGCCAGCTGCTCTTACCTATCCGATTGGTAGTAGATTTTATGATTGGCAATACCAATCGGAACCCGAGCCATTCATGCATAACCGACGCGTGTATCATGCCCGTGGAAAAGTGTTAGGTGGTTCCAGCTCCATTAACGGAATGATTTTCGTTCGCGGTAATCCAATGGATTATGAAAAGTGGGCCAAGGATCCGGGAATGGAATCATGGGATTATTCCCATTGCCTTCCTTATTTTAAAAAGTCTGAAAGCAGAACCGCTGGAGCAAACTTCTGGCGTGGCGGGACTGGTCCTCTGCACCTGGAGACTGGACCTGCGACCAACCCCTTGTTTAAAGCATTTTTTGATGCGGCCAAACAAGCAGGCTATCCGCTAACAGAAGATGTCAATGGATTTCAACAGGAAGGTTTTGGAATGTTCGACCGCAACATCAAAAATGGTAGGCGTTGGTCTGCCTCACGGGCATATTTGCATCCTGTTTTAGGAAAACGAAAAAACCTGGAAGTAATCTGTGGTGCCCTCACAACCAAAATTCTCTTCTCGGGGAAGCGCGCAGTCGGAGTAGAATTTTTGAAAGGAGATCGTTTGCGCAGGGTTACCGCAGGTGAAGTTATTTGTTGTGGAGGTGCCATTAATACTCCGCAGATTCTCCAGCTTTCAGGAATAGGAAATCCCGAAATTTTGAAATCGGCAGGGGTTGAGGTGGTACACGACCTTCCTGGTGTGGGGCAGAATTTACAAGATCATCTTGAGGTCTATGTCCAATTTGCCTGCAAAAAACCAGTAAGCGTATGGCCGGCATTGAAATGGTATAACAAACCCTGGGTGGGCTTTCAGTGGATGTTCTTCCATAAAGGACCTGCGGCAACGAATCACTTTGAGGGAGGAGGATTTATCAGAAGTAATGAAACGGTTGCTTACCCTAACGTTCAGTTTCATTTTTTGCCTGTAGCCATACGATATGATGGTAGTTCTCCATCAGGGGGTCATGGCTATCAGGTCCATGTTGGTCCAACGAGTTCTGATGCCCGTGGATCTGTCATAATTAAGTCTTCGGATCCAAAGGAAAAACCAGCCATTCGGTTTAATTATCTTTCTACAGATCAGGACCGGCGGGAGTGGGTGGAGGCCATACGCTGTGCTCGAAAAATCATGAATCAGTCAGCGATGAATGAATTTAATGGTGGGGAAATTTCGCCTGGACCTGTCGTTGATACCGATGAGCAAATACTGGAATGGGTCAGCCATGATTCAGAAACTGCCTTGCATCCATCCTGCACTTGTCGCATGGGTACGGATAACATGTCTGTAGTAGATCCACTAACCATGCGGGTGCATGGCATTGACGGTTTAAGGATAGTAGATGGAAGTGTAATGCCGTATATAACGAATGGTAATCTGTATGCTCCAATTATGATGATCGCAGAAAAGTCGGCCGATATAATTTTAGGAAATCAACCGCTTAAACCTGAAAAATCTGCTTTTTACAGAAAGCCCCAAACTAGGAATCCGCCGCACAACTTTTCTAAATACAGATTGGTATTAATTAATGAGGGACAAAAGACACGGCTACAATAATTGACAGAAAACGTATCACCTTGAAAAGTCTGTCATAATCGCAGTCAATGGCTTTTGCTTTTGCAGCTTTTATCGCTGCTTCAGCTTGTGCTAATGTTATATTCATTTTTTATTGGTTTTGGTTATCAAAATATTAATGCCTATGTCATTTTTATAATGATCAAAGGATTGGATTCAGATATACAAGGATGAAGAACTTTTAAGGCAAAATGTTCTATGGTTAAGGCACTTTATTAAAAAGATATCTTTGAATCCGTTGTGTTGCGGTCGCGTATGCGTGAGATTTCATTAAATCGTTGTTAAGGAATGAATGGCGTTGTAGATGACTGGCGATCTTAGTGCTTCATGTAAAACAACGTTGTTGCCGATTCGACTGTTTCTCCAACATCACCATGTTTAACCCCGCCCTTCGCGCGAAAGCGGTCGGACATAATACGCCGTCATTCTTTCGAATCGGTCCTGCGGAAATCATGTCTTCAGTGGATTGCTTCAAGCCTATAGAACTTTTAAAAATGTAAGTACAGCCATCCAACTCATCACGCCCACAACGCACCATCCGGCAATATGCATCCAACGTGGATGTTGATAGTTGCTCATAATTTTTTTCTGATGTGCTGCAATTAAAATAACAGCGAGTGCGATCGGTAGAATAAATCCGTTGAGGGTTCCTGCTGCTAATAAAAGTTTGACAGGATTTCCAAGGTACAAGAATCCAAGTGTTGAAATAATAATAAACAGGGAAATTACATAGCGTTGATATTTTTCGATCATCGGAAGTGAGCGTAAAAATGAAACAGACGTATATGCACAACCCACGACTGATGTGATGGCCGCACTCCACATTACCACACCGAAAAACTTATAACCAATATTTCCAGCTGCAATTTGAAATACTGCGGCCGCCGGATTTTTATCGCCTAAAATTCCTCCGCCAACAACAACCCCCAATGCCGCTAAAAACAAAACAGTGCGCATCACTCCTGTGATGACAATGCCACTCACAGCACTTCGATTAATTTGCGGAAGATTTTCCTGTCCTTTGATTCCGGCATCGAGCAATCGATGTGCTCCTGCAAAACTGATGTAGCCGCCTACTGTTCCTCCGACCAACGTAACTATCGTCATCACATCAATTTTTTCCGGAATGAAGGTTCGATGGACTGTCTCTAACAGCGGAGGGTCAGAGCTGATCGCTACGAAAAGCGTCAAGCCAATCATAATGAAGCCCAGTACTTTGGCAAACATGTCCATGGCGCTACCGAACTCTTTAATCCAGAACAGCGCAAGCGCAGCAACACAACTGATCAAGGCTGATGCTTCAACGTTGATCCCGGTCAGAACATTGATGCCAAGTCCACAACCTGCCATGTTTGCAATGTTAAACGCGAGCCCTCCCAGTACGATCAGAGCTGCCAAAAGATGTCCAAGGCCTGGCAACAATTTATTCGCCAAATCTTGTGCTCGCATTTCACTCATGGTTAATATGCGCCAGATATTTAATTGGGCGCCAATGTCAAGAAGGATGGAGATCAGTATTACAAAACCAAAGCTTGTTAAAAGCTGTGATGTAAATACTGTAGTTTGCGTTAAAAAACCCGGGCCAATTGCGGAGGTTGCCATCAGGAAAGCAGCACCTAAAATTGCCGATTGTTTTGTAGCAAATTTCATTTCGCTTGAATTGCCTGAATTGAAATTTTTTCTTGCTTTAAACTTTGATAGATTGCTAGTGAAAATTGCAGTGCATGCTCTCCATCGCCATGAATGCAAATAGTATCTACTTGTATTGATAAAAGTGTCTTGTCAGTAGTCTCAACCTGATGGTGTCGTATCATCTGCAAAACCTGTCTCAATAATTCATTTTCGCTCTGAATGAAAGCCCGTTCCTTTGTTCGAGGTGTTAATGAGCCATTAGGCTGATAGGTGCGGTCGGCAAATACTTCATGAGCTGTTTGCAATCCTACTTTCATTGCTTCTGAGATCATGCAGCTGCCGCTTAAGCCGTAGTAAATAAGTTTCGGATTGAAATCAAAAACAGCTTTCGCCAACACATTGCTCATGCCTGGATCTTTAGCAGCCATGTTGTACATAGCTCCATGAGGCTTAACATGGTGAAGAAGGGCACCTGTTTCCTTACAGATTTTGTCGATATCATCAAGCTGCTTGAATACGAGACCGTACAGCGCTGAAGAGTCCAATTGAACTGATGTTCTTCCAAAATTTTGCTTGTCATCAAAACCGGGATGTGCTCCTACAGCCACCTGATGTTTCAGGCAAAGTTCAATCGTTGAACGCATGGTATCATGATCACCGGCATGATAACCACATGCAATATTTGCGCTGCTGATGAACGGCATAATGGCTACATCGTGAGGCATACCTTCGCCCAAATCGCAGTTTACATCGATGCTCATCGTCATGGGTTAAAAAAATCCTTTAAATGAACTGTACAAGTTACCTGAATTTGCTTCAACATTTTGCGTTGCAACAACAGCAAATCCTCCGCGTCCTGTAAACTTATTTCCCGAAAGGAAACCCTCTCACCAACATTTATTTGAACCAATTTCGACCGATCCGCTGCAATGACTTGTGCCACGCGTGGATAACCACCTGTTGTTTGATGATCGGCCATTAATATAATGAGTTGTCCATCGGGAAGAAGTTGGACGGTACCAAATGTTGCTGAAGTTGAAATTAATTCGCCATGTTGCTTGCTTAGCACTTCGCCTTTCAACCGATAGCCCATCCTATCACGCAGACGCGTCATGGTGAAAAATTCTTTCATCAACTTCTCTTGCGATGATGAATGGAGCCAATCGAATTCAGGGCCACGAAGAAATCTGAATATTTTCAGCGTCTTTGTAAAAATCAAAGACATTGGCTCGCCACGGAAAAATTTTGGTTTCGTCAATGATGGAGAAGTCGTTTTTGAATTCAATGACATCGCCTTTCTGAAGAGACCTTCCATTCCATCCGCCAGCATGCGCTTTTTGATTTGTGCTGTTGCTATTTAACCAAGATGACAAACTGAATCCGCCATGAATAGCGAGATAACAAAATACACCTTTCGCAACTTTTGTGAATTTCAACTCAGTCCCTGCTGATACAGTGATCGATTGATTGACTGGAACAGGTCTTCCGTTTAGTTCAGCATAAAAATTTGCACCGCTTAGTGCAATCAGTGCGGGTTTTCTAAAAAGTAAAATGGAAGCGGGAAAACACAATTCCAATACTGCTTCATTCAATTCATTTCTAACCAATGCATTCGCAACATGCATAGCAACCAAGTCCATCGCCCCACTTGGATTAATTCCCAGATGTTGATGACCATATCGTCCAATATCCTGGAAGGTATCGGCAATACCCGCTTTGATTACTTCCATGCTCATGAAACAAGCACATTAAATGTTGATTGATCAAATGATAGGAATTCTTCTTTTGTGATGGGAACAAATTTTACTTGATCCCCGGGTTGAAATAGTACAGGTTGAGCTGCGCTCAAATCAAAAACTGGTAATGGAGTTCTGCCGATAATATTCCAACCTCCTGGAGAATTAAAAGGATAAATCCCGGTTTGCTCACCGGCTATTCCAACACTTCCTGCCAACACGCGTGTTCGGGGAGTTGATATTCGAGGGAAAGCAATGCGAGGATCTACGGGACCCATGTACGCAAACCCAGGAAGAAATCCGATCATGAAAATGTGATACGACTTTGAGGTATGTAACGCGATGAGCTCTTCAAAAGAAATGTGTTTTTCCTTTGAAATTCTATCTGCATCCCAGGCAAATTCTGCATCGTAACATACTGGAACATGAACTTGTCGTGATGGAATAATCGTTTCCTCCTGGATTTCAGACATTACCTTTTCTATCTGACTCTTCATCCAGTCGAAGGCTGAGAATTGTTGTTGCCTGATTACCACAACATCATACACAATACTGATGGTAGCATAGGCGGGAATAATATCCAGCCATGAAATATGACGATTCTTCAAAAGCTGATGATAGAGATGAAATACTTTTTTGTTGACATCCAGGTCGATGGAATCTCCAACACAAATTGTTAGCATGTTTTCACTAACCGGCTTAATAGGATAATGAGCAGGAGCTTTCACAGAAAAAAATCAACTGTAAAAGATAGGGATTATTCTATCAGATAGTCCAGCATCCTGTTCAAGTCTTTTTTGCTTAAGTCCTCGACGGCAACATTTTAGGAATTGTCTATAA
Source organism: uncultured Bacteroidota bacterium (assembly GCA_963813425.1). Classification (GTDB taxonomy): domain Bacteria; phylum Bacteroidota; class Bacteroidia; order Cytophagales; family Cyclobacteriaceae; genus Chryseolinea. The sequence goes on along the minus strand of CAWEZB010000015.1, from coordinate 105,349 downwards.
TTTTTTTGACGAGCTATAATGCTTTTTCTGTTTAGGGCTTGTTTTATGCAGATTGGGTTGGCTCCAACGTTCTTATACGTTCAGGGAAAAAAGCAAGCGCTATACACAAGTGCTCTCAATCAACGCAGGATTTTTCTGTTCAACCAGAGCGCAAAAATTGGCTGACGACTCGCCATAGTTTATTCAACTACGAGGAATAACTAATAGAAATATTTTACAAGCATTACATTAACCCTTGTGTTGGGATCACTTTGGGGATGATAATAGGTGTAAACTTTTTTTTCATTCAGAACATTGTTGACATAAAAAAACTCTTCCCTCGGTCGAGTATTTCCTTCAGGCGATACCTCTCTAACGCTAATAAGTCTGTCTTCAGAATCATACTCATTTATAGTACAATGTTGCTCAGGAAGAATGTTGATCATGCAGGTTTCTTTCAACTTACCTTTCTCATAATAAAATTCGTAACCGTGACCGTTCCTCCTATCATATTCTCTAGTCACTTCGCCCAATGCGTCAACCTCATACAGTGTCGTGCTGAGATAGCGGTATTCCGGAGTCATTGAGTTCGCACGGTCGTTCGCATAGTGACGCACACTGTCAAGAATAGTCCCGGTATAGTAATAATGGTTGAGATAAACCCCCGGAAAGGTATCATAAAAGGTTTGCCACATAACCTTTACCCCATTCTCATAGGTAAAAACTTGATGAAAATACTTACCCCTGCTAACGTTGAAGGAACTCATACGTATGAGGTGTTGATCTCCGTCATATTCATACTTTACTTCGGGACTTGATTCGATATTGTATTGATCGTTCTCGTTATCATCCCAAAGCATTAGAATAACATTTCCGTTGGCGTCATAGGTAAAGGTTTTTTCACCCAATTCTCCTCCTGTATCAACATTGTAATAGATTTCTTTGCTGACGAGCGGTGAATCTGTATCGCCAGGGTTTGTTTGCGGGTCCATATCTTCATTAGCACAAGAAAAAAGCAAGCCCATAAATAGCAGGCCCCAGGTGTGCAGCTTTCCCATAACGGATCAATTTTGGTTTTAACTAAATTATAATAAAACCTCCACCAATTTAGCTCCGCAATTCACATGTGAGACGAAAGGACTGTTTTCTGAGACAGAATTCAATTTAGGACATCCAGACGAAAAGAATTGGTTGCATTGCATTCGTAGTTTATCGCAACACACGTCCATCTTCAATAGAACACTCCGTCGATGCCTAGTATGATTTTTATCAATAGAGAGCGAGTTGCAGGGCCCGCCAGATCAAAAAATGTTATCTTTAATTGCCCCAGAAAATTTACCGGTCAACACCAAACTATTGAGGGAAATGTAACATCTCAGTACGAACAACTCACAGAATTCAGCTATCATGATCAAATCATACCTGGTCGTCGCCTGGAGAAACCTTCTGAGAAATAAAATATTCTCTTTCATCAACATCATCGGACTCGCAATCGGAATGGCCGTCGTGTTTATGATCTATCAGTACATTCAGGCGGAACGGAGCTATGACTTATTTCACACCAATGCTTCGCGTCTTTATCGCGTGCCGATTCAATACGACGGCGCACTTGCAGCCGGACCGTCTGCCACCAGTCACCCGTCCATTGGTCCAGCCATGAAAGCCGACTTTCCCGAGGTTGAAGACTTCGCCAGACTGATGCGGGCATCCCAGTTTTTCGGCGCCGCCACTACATTTACTTACGAAGGCGATCCCAATGGACCAATAACCTTTAACGAAGAGGCCGTATTCTTTGCCGACAAACCCTTTCTCTCGATGTTCTCATTTACATTGCTTGAGGGTGATACAAGTGCGCTGACGGATATGAAGTCCGTGGTGCTTAAGAAGGAGATAGCACAAAAATATTTCGGCAACAAACCAGCCGTTGGCAATACATTACTGCTGAACAGAATGCCAGTAACAGTCACGGCGGTTGTCGAAGTGCCTGAAAACTCCCACGTGCAGTTCAATGTATTGCTGTCTACCAGTTTGCTGGGACCAAATTGGGGATACAACGAATGGTCATGGCCTGAGTTTTACAACTATGTGTTGTTGAAACCGGGCGCAAGCCGCTTTAACCTGGAAGCGAAGTTGCCGGCGTTTATGGAAAAATACTCGGCAAAGATCTGGGAGCAGTACAAGTTCAAATCACATATATGGCTTCAGCCGATCACAGATATTCACTTGAAATCCAACTATACACTGGAGCAAAGTGCAAACGGAAGTGAACGAACAGTTTACTTCTTGTCGATGTTAGGGATTTTCATCCTCGTCATTGCATGGATCAATTATATAAATCTTTCTACAGCAAAGGCGCTTGAGCGGTCGAAGGAGGTCGGATTGCGGAAAGTATCCGGAGCATCACGGATCCAGTTGATGACACAGTTCTTCTTCGATGCATTCCTGGTCAACATATTTTCCATCGTGCTGGCTGCGATCATTACCGTAGTTGTAACTCCTTATTTCGAATCTCTTATAGGCCGGAATTTTTCTCAGACGCTCATTGCTTCCGGTACCTTTTACACGCCATCGTTCTGGCTTACGGTAGTGCTGACGTTGCTGGTCGGTATCGCGATCGTTGGGTTTTATCCCGCGTTGGTATTATCATCCTTTAACCCCGCTATTGTTCTGAAAGGGAAGTTTATCAAGTCGGGAAAAGGCACGTTGTTGCGTAAAGGTATGGTCGTATTTCAATATGTGTTGTCGATGTTCCTGGTAGCGGGAACGGTTACGATGACCACGCAAATGAATTTTATGCAAAAGCAGGATCTCGGATATGACAAGGAACACATGCTTATCGTACGGGCGTCTCCGATAGGTGACTCAACCTATGGAAGGCATGTAAGTCAATTTGTGAATTCCCTGAAGCAATTGCCGCAGGTAAAACAGGTTGCAGGATCTACCGAGGTTCCGGGTCACGTTATTGCTGAACGGAACAATGTTCGTCGTATTACACAAGATGAAGCCGGTAACGTCGGCACGTTTTTTATCAATACGAATGAGAATTTTTTCTCCACGTATGGAATAAAGATCCTGGCGGGAAGAAATCTGACGGAGCAGGACAAGTTTATCTATGTCCCGAGAGATGTAGACCCGAATGAACCAAAGATTATTACGGACGATGGATACCTGGTATCAGGAGCGTCGAACCGGATTATGATCAACGAAGCTTTGGCACAAAGCCTGGGTTTTAAGAATCCCGAAGATGCGATCCACGAAAAGGTTGTCTTTGAACAGGGGCGGAAATTCGTCGGAGAGATCACAGCTGTAATCAGCAATCACAACCAATTGTCTCTGCGCGAGAAATATCAACCTATCATTTATTATTACCCGATGAACGACTTTTGGCCCTACTTCTCCATAAAGATTGATGTACAGCAATCAGAAGCGCCAGCGACGATCAGTCAGGTCGGTAAATTATTTGCAGATGCGTTCCCCAACAGTGCCTATGAATATTTTTTCCTCGATGATCATTTCAATAACCAATACAAGAACGATGTACAGTTTGCCAGTATATTCGGTGTGTTCACGATTCTCGCGATCATTATTTCTTCATTGGGATTGTTAGGTCTTGGAATCTTCAGTGTGTCGCAACGGATCAAGGAGATCGGCATCAGAAGAGTACTTGGCTCGTCGATCGGCGGAATTTTATTTCTGTTTTCAAGGGATTCGTTTTGGCTGCTTGTCATTGCATACGGAATATCGCTTCCGGTGATCATATTGGGTATAAGCAAGTGGCTCGACAACTTTGCCTTTCACGTCGGATATGAATGGCAAATGTTTGTCTTCCCGCCGATGCTGCTGCTGGTGATTTCGCTTGTGACAATTATTTTCGTTACGCTAAAGTCAGCGGCAACAAGTCCGGCTGTTTCGTTAAAAGCGGAATAGCTCGGTGGTTATATATCATTCGAAGTCATTGTCTCGGGCAATCAATGATCTTTCGATCTTTCGACGTACGAGCCATTTTTACGTGCTTTACGCAGCCTAATCTGTTTGCCAGATTTCGAAAATGGCTGCGTATTCAAGCACCCAACGAATCCTCGCCTCGCTCTTCAGCAGAGAAATTACTCCTAATAGTAAATTTTCCGAATAATTGATCATGGCTGGCGATTTTCCGACTAACTGGCGCAGAAAGGGAAAAATTTCCGATTACCAATTTTCCAATAGAACATAATATAGAGACATTGAGCAGGCACCGTACCTTTGCCGTTTTGATGACTTCAGTTATAAGTGATGGACTGTACCTGATGGTTCGATGGTTTTGCCCGGTAGGCTTTCAATAATTATTGTGTTTTTGTGTATAAGGTAGGTGTTGCTCTTTATTGTGAACACCTAGTGTGAGCTTTCTTCCGAGGAAGTGACGTTGAATTAAAGGATATCCATTATCTTATCTCTCAACTCTTCTACAGTTCCTGCTTCCAGGTCAATGGTTTCGTCTGACTGTCCACACCTCTTCCGTAACTTTAATTTTATCCGGCCATTCTCCTTAGAATACCTACCAATAAGTTTGCAACCTTCAGGATACTCTCGAACGTCTACAAAAATATAATCCGCTGAAAAACCTTTCGCAGATGTTTCCCTCAGTGCGTCGTCGACAGCTTTACCGAGATTGATTACATCTTCTAATTCATTTTCATCTTGAAAGTTAGACCTTATGTATACCGGTTTTATTTTAGCAATTGGTATTGCCCGCTTGTCACTTTCTGAAAGTAGACCTATGTCAAAACTTTGAGAACCCTGCGGGCTGAATACCCTTGGAGATTGAATGCCGCCAATGCCTGCTGCTATCACAGGAACTCTGTCTTGCGCATACTGAAATAGTATATTGACATCTATATATTGATTTTCTCTAAGTGCAGCACCTCTCATTGCCTCTAAAAGGCTGTAGGTTAAAACACCCTGACTATACTTGCTAGCTTCATAGCTTACTTCGTCTGCTGTACTCCCAGTAATGATATGCATTCCAGTTCTGTCTTTCATTCGGTCAAGGGATCGAAGCGTGCTAGATGGGAGATCTTTCCTTGCCATGAGATTGTCTAAAACTTTGCCGGATGCGCACGCATCAATAATGAGTACTTGTTTCAGTGCAGCTATCTTTTTTACCTGTTCTACAAGTTCAGTACTTGAAAGCGTGGTCAGGTTTTTAATTGACGGATCGTTATATGCAGTGCTCACTGCGGTGTAAGCATCTTGTGTCAGGTAATACCAGTCGCCATCTTGTCCGCCATAGTTTATTCCATGACCCGACAAATACAAAATAAAAACATCTAAAGGGTGAGCTGTAGCAGAGATCTTCTCCAGCGCTTTAAGAATATTCTTTTTCGTGGGATACTCTTGTTTAGTTCGATTGGTTGTCAAACTGTATACGTAGCTTTTTTGTACACCGAAAAGCTGTCTTGCACCTAACTGAAGCGCCCTTGTTATGTCTTCAGCGTCTTTTGCGGCATACTTGAGATCAATTTCTTCACCAAAATACATCCATCGCCTTTAGTTATCGAGCCGAATATCGTGATTTGAAAAAGACCTTTCGAATACGGGTTTGAAGTAACCTTCAAGCGCCTGAGTGTGCCGTAATCCGTTGAAATAGCGAGCCGATTATCGTGATTTGAAAACTCTAAGTGTCCGAGTGTGCCTAATACCCTCCATCTTCTCTTTTTCTTTGAAAAGCTTTCGCATCCATACAGCTTCATCAAGAGATGAATCCAAAATCACAATTTCATTGCTACATCAATCAATCTCCATTCGGAGGAGTCCATACTTTGAAGTGCCTCATTTAAATCCCTGTCTGCTTCAACGCCATTAATCTGCTTGTCATAAAACAAGTCCGGAGAACATAAGTATTGTAAACCGCAATGTTAGTATTCCTATCGTGGATGCTGAAAGCCAAGCCACCCAACAGCCAAAGGCAACTGTATTTTATAAATTCTCTCAGTAATTTCTTCTGTGTAACGTGGCAGACTAACTTTGAATTCCTATAGAACTCTCGTGCTGCATCTTGAGTACTCATTGATTTTCTCAAATACCTTTCCACATAACGTTCAAAGAAATCACTTCGGAGCCCAAGATTAAGCAGGAAACTTTGTGGTAAAATGGTTCGAGGCGACAAGACGCCCGATGATGCTTCACGATGCCTTCATCTTAAAAATCTGAAGGATTTGATAAATTTGATACACTTTAAAAAATAAGCCTCTCGGAATATCCAAGAGGCGCATTTTGTGATCCCGCTGGAATTAGAAGTTTCTTCCTTGGATTTCCTTTCATTTCCTTAAATTCTACCTCTAAATGCAATTTTTGTTGCCACTTTTTCCTGAATTTTCCACCAAATTTTGCCTCAAATTGCCTCAAGTCGTCTATGTTTCAACGGAGTTGCCTCAAAATTGCCTCAAGTTTTGCCACAAAAAAGTATGTTACTAATTGATCGTGATATTGATGTGATTGCTATTATCCAATAGGTACTCCGTTGTCGCTCCACGATAAGCATGAAGTTTTTTAGTTTTAAGTTCGAGGCAGCCCACCAACTTAAATCAAAAGGGCTGCCCCTTGAGACAGCCCAATTTTAAATGAACCAAATATTAATATTTAGGATTCTGAACTAACAATGAATTCTTATTTATCTCATCCAATCTAATTGGAAAGAAATAAAATGCGTTGCTGGTTGCCCATGCACGTTGCTGAGCTGATGGATTCACTGCATATGTACGGTTGCTTATTATATTATTGGCAGAAATATCACCATTAACAAACACCCCTCGCCCGTTTTGATATGCGGAAGGTGCAATCATCCATCTCCTTACGTCATAAAAACGATGCTCCTCGTACGCAAGCTCAACTCTTCTCTCATTGCGGTAACGCTGCCGTAATTGATCACCAGTATCCGTAACAGGAGGCATCCCTGCTCGTGACCTGATTTTATTTAGCCATGTTTTTGCTGTGGCTTCGTCGCCAAGTTCAATGGATGCCTCAACCAAATTCAAAATAATTTCAGCATACCTGATTCTTCTGAATGGCCATTCTTGTTTAGTAAATTGATGGTCGATTGAAGGATCGATGAATTTTCTTAAATAGTATCCTGTGTACGAACCATTCCAGTCTTCAATTGGTCCGCTGCGGGTATCTAACCCTGGGACTATGGTGTTATCATCCCTCTTATAATTACCAACCTGTATCATTCCAATCCGGTCAGCGGCGACTACATCAGAAGGTCTCTCCCTCCATAATGAGCCTTCATGTAAAACGGTCGCGTAAAGACGCGGATCTCTGTTTTGGTAAGGATTAGCTGAATGAACCGGATTGGTCCAATCGAATTTATCACCGTTGATCATTTCGAAATCATCAACTAACTGTCCAACCGGAGTATTACCACCCCAATTATGCCAACCATTTGGCCCGTTGAAAAGACCTGGATGTGGCACGTTCCACTCAGTAGCATGCGTTATATCGAAAAATTGAAGAAAAATATCTTCTTCGCTCCCGTTATTCAAGAATAGACCCACAAAGTTATCTGTTGCCGCTTGAGCTGATGCAGGATTTTCACCACCATAAAGACTATAGCTACCCAGGTCGATCACTGCTTGTGCAGCATCCCTGGCAGCCACCCACCTTTGGTCCCGAGTACCAGAAGTGTGAGATACTAATTCAGGTTGTGCATAACCTCCTGTCCAAGATGCATTGGTATTATACAGATCACTGGCTGAGTATAGCAAGACGCGCGACTTGAGCGCTAGTGCAGCACCTTTTGTTGCATATGCTTTATTGTCACTATTTTCTAAAAGCGTCGCGGCCTTGTCCAGCTCTGCAACGATAAAATCAATACAGTCAGAGTAAGAACTTCTTGCAATAGAGAAATCATCATCAACATCGTATGCTTTTGTTATCAACGGCACACCACCATAAAAGCTCACCAGTTGATGATAAAAGTACGCACGGAGAAATGTAACCTGACCAATCAAATAGTTTTTTTGATCATCATCAGTAAATGGAACTCCGTCAATTTTTTCAAAAAACAAATTGCACGCACGCACATTTTTGTACATTGGGTTCCATACCATGTCTCGAAGGGTTCCAGTCCAGAAGTTAGCGTCAAAGGATGCATAATAGCTGGGTGACACAACGCCTAATGTAATTTGACTGGTTTCCCAATCCCATACGGCCATCGACTCATCGACAGCGGAAGACAACATCAACGTTCCAAATGGGAAAGGAATACCCGTATAAATACCATTTACAAAAGATTGAACGTATGCCGGATCTTTCCATACTGCAGCTTCTGAATACCTGTCTTGCGGATCGACATTCAAGAAGTCATCATTGCAACCAGAAACGCATAAGATCGCTGCCGATAGTAATATTGAAAATCTATTTTTCATGACATTAAAGTTTAAAAGGTTAGTGAGACACCCACATTTATGATCTTTTGTATCGGATAGGTATTTCCCGCCGAGCCTGGGTTTTGAGTCATCTCTGGATCAAAGTCCTTCATGTCAGGGCTGTAAGTAAGAAAGTTAAAGGCGTTCACATAAATGCGCGCATTTTGCATTTTTACTTTTCCTATAATATTTGATGGAATTGCATAGCCAAGTTCGATATTTTTTAGACGAATATAGTCCGTGCTGCGCAGCCAGTGGGTGTTTAGTTGACTAGCCCAGTATTGGTTCTGTCTCTCAAAAGCTCGTGGGTTAGTTGTGCTAGGATTTTCTGTACTCCAGTGACTATCAACGAAGCTCTTAAGGTAGTTTCCAATAGTACCCGACTCAGTTAAAACATAAGTCTCCGCTCCTGAGGCGCCATACACCAAAACGGAAAGGTCGAATCCCCCATATTTCAGTCCTAACGTGAGGCCTCCTGTCCACTTAGGAATATTAGTTTTATTGGACCGCACCTGATCGTTTGCATCAATAACCAAATCTCCATTCACATCTGCAAAGATTATATCCCCGGGGCGGGCACCATTAAAATGGGGATAATTATTGACCTCATCAGCAGTCTGGAAAATGCCTATTGCCTGATAATAAGAATTTGCGCCGATCGGCTTTCCCGTTGATCTTTTATAATCGGGGTCTCCTGGAGCTTCGTCCCAGAAAACGATTTTATTTTTGGCGTAGCCTCCGTTCAATCCAACCTGATAAGAAAATTTGCCCGCTGTGTTCCTATAATTAATACTGAAGTCGAAACCTTTATTTTCTGTTTTACCGATGTTCTCACGAGGTAAGGTTACCCCTGCCGAACTAGGAACTGAAGCATTCCGTTGCCAAAGAATATCGTCACGCAAATTTGAAAAATAGTCTGCGGTAATTGAAATTTTGCTATCTAGAAGATCTGCATCAAAACCTATGTTACGTTGCGTCGCAACTTCCCAACTTGTATTCTGATTAGCGAGTACATCTTCAATTAACGCTAAATTTAATTTCTCACCGTCATTAAAAGCAAGTTGACTGCCAGTTGGCGAGTTTAGAAAGGTCGGTGATTTAAAAACCGTCAAATACTGATAGGGTGCAATAAGATCGTTTCCGGTTTGCCCCCATGACGCTCTTATTTTAAAATAATCAACAAACGCAAGATTCGACTTCCAGAAATTTTCTTGAGAAATTACGTAACCCAATGAAACTCCCGGGAAAAATCCATAACGCGATGACTCTTCAAAAATATAAGAACCTTGGTATCTCCATACAAACTCAGCAAGGAATTTATCTTTAAAGGTATAGTTAACACGTCCAAAATAATTTAACCTCGCCCTACTTGAAGCTGTTCCATTATTAGATAAGAAAGCATCCTGCGCACCTGCGAAAAGCTGATCCACCGAAGGGGAAACGAAATTTCTTCTGGATGCATTGGAAGAAAGAGTATCGCCTGTAATTTTCTCAACACCTACCAACAGGGTAAGATTGTGGGCATCGGCTATAGTAGTTTGATAGTTAATTAGGCCATTGATCAACGTGTTGCCGCCGTGTCCATTACGTTCTTCCAAACGAGGTGCGTCAAATCCTTTCTTGCTCTTTAACAACACAGGTTCTCCGTTGGAATCAAGTGTTGACCCATCCCATGTATAAAGGTACCAAGGTGTATTCCAGATTTTTCTAAAAACAAACCCTTCGTCTATTGCCGCATTTCCAGTGACAGATAGGCCCTTCACCCAAGGTATTTTTATATTAAGTTTGAAATTCGTGTTAAGCACCAAGGTTTCAGCTTGATCATAGCCAGTAGCTTTCGTACTAATTACAACTGGGTTATCTCCATATTCAATGTCAGGACCTGGCAGACCGTTAGGCCAGTAAGCGGGAAGATTTGGTTTTCCCCGCGCTATCGATCTAAAAATGTCATTCACACTTCTCGATGGGAAATTCCTGTCTTCATATCTGCCAAGAAGGCCTAATCCAATACTGATATACTTTCCTATATCACCATCAAGATTGGTGCGAAAATCATATTGATTGTATTTTGTTCCAGAATTATAATAAAATCCTTCTTGTGCCCTCCTTGATCCCGCGATAAAGTATCGCATGCTTTCACTGCCCCCGCCTATAGATAAATTAAAATAGTTTTGACCCGACCAAGGGCGAAGTACTTCCTTAAACCAATCCGTGTTTGGATACCGCCATGGATCCTCGCCAGTGCTGAATTTTTCTAACTCCTGATCCGTATAAACCGGTGCATTGCCGTTGTCTATAGAAATCTCGTTTAGCATTGTGGCATATTGCGTAGCATTTGCCATTTCGGGTGTTTGTGTAGGGCGCCCATACCCCTGATTAAAGGACGCAGTGACAGTGGGCTTACCAACCTTTCCTTTCTTGGTTGTTATTAGGATTACGCCATTCGCTGCTTGCGCACCGTAAATTGCAGCGGATGCATCCTTCAATACAGAGATACTTTCTACAGTAGAGGGATCTATACGACTCAATGAACGATTAGGAATTCCATCAACTACAACAAGCGGGTTATTATTCCCAAAGGTAGAAACCCCTCGTACACGTAGGATTGCATCATCCGCTCCAGGTTCGCTTGACCTTGTTATTACAAATAGCCCCGGCATTCTGCCAGCTAAAGTATTAGATAAGTTTGTTGCTGGCGATGTCATAACTTCTGCGCCGCTAACTACTGCAACCGCGCCCGATAAGGTAGCTTTTTTCTGCTCGCCATAACCTACAACAACTACTTCACTAAGTGTTTGCACATCCGGAACCATCGTAACATCAAGAACAGTCCTGCCATTCAGTGGAACTTCCTGAGTCAAGAAGCCTATGAACGAGAAAATAATGGTTGCCGATGCATCAGCAACCTCCAGTGAATAAGCGCCATCCGCATCACTTGTCGTTCCGTTCGTTGTGCCTTTCACCAGTACATTCACACCGGGTAAAGACTGCCCTGCGTCATCTTTAACTTTTCCAGTGATCTGAAGAACTGCTATGCCCTTTGATTTCGGACGCAATATTGGCTTAAACTCGGGTGTTCTATTGGACCCAAGTAGGTCGTTCGTCGGCATAGGCCCAACATCCAAGGGAGATATATCAGACGAGGCTTTGCGAGAAGTAAGAACGATATAATCATCTACAAGCTTATACCTGATGTCCGTATCTTTGAAAAGTATATCGAGAGCTGTTTTGAGCGTAGCCTTCTCCAATCTAAGAGAAACCTTTTGCGTGGCATCAATTTGATTATCATTGTAAAAAAATTTGTAGCCTGATTGTTTTTCTATTTCAGAGAATACCACAATGACGCTGACATTCTCTTTCATCAAGGTAATTTTCCTGGTGGAAGAATCTGATGCCTGTAGAGTAAATGCATTCAATCCTGCAAGTAAAAATACTATCATAAGTACTCCTTCATTCCTTCTACCGGGAAGGCGAAAAATTCGTAATTTTTTTTTCATAGATTTATGTTGAATTGTGAGACAAAATGATGCCGTTGATCTTGCCGGATTGTGGCATCATAAACACGATTTACGGGATCGGGAGTGCCTGGCACTTCCGATCTTTTTTTTAATGAGCTTTTATTCGGGGCATAAATTTCCTTTTATAGTGATTTTTTGGTTTGTTTCGATTTGATAAGTCATGTTACCAGTGGCCTTGAACAGATCGAGAATTTTAGTCATCGGCGCATCTTTAATCGTAGTAGAGAAGCGGCAATTCAAATTCTTTTCATTTTCAACCACGATTTCGACTCCATATCGTCTTTCAAGCTCAGTTTTGATTTCTGAAAATGGTTTGTTAATAAAAACAAGCTTACCCGCAGTCCACGAAGTAATAGCATCAGTCTGAACCGTTGCAAGAGAAATCTTTCCTGACTCTCGGGAATATATTGCCCGTTCATCTTCTTTCAGCAAAATAGGTTTCAGGGCTGGATCCGCTGCGGTAGCCTCAATCAATACACTTCCCCTCACCAATGTGGTTTCGATATTTTTTTCACCGTCGTAACTCTTCACGTTGAAGACAGTTCCTAAAACTTTGATCTGGAGGTTGCTTGTCTCTACGATGAAAGGCTGAGATTTATTTTCAGTAACATCGAAATAAGCCTCACCTGTTAAATACACATGGCGGGTAGGCATTCCCGAAAATGATTCCGGATAAGTCAACCGACTTTCTACATTGAGCCAAACCTTAGAACCATCCGGCAGCATAATTTCTGACTTCACAGCTCTTTTATTTTCGAGAAATACCAGGGAATTTTTATCGAACAGTAAGCTATTGGATACAAAATAAAGTATCCCACAGGTTATAGCTACTGCTGCCGCTAATTTATACCAAGGCGTCAGTGACCTGTGTTTCTTTTTTGTTTCAACGGGGACCCCATGAAGAAATACCTGCGCACCGATATTTCCGGAATAGATCCTCTTATGGATTGAACTCCAGAGAGAAAGTTTGACGCGTTCATCCACGACCATAGGAGATTCCATCATCATTATAATTTTTCTGGCTTCCAGTATCGTTGCTTTTTTTTCAGGGTGGTCCTGAATCCATTGATTCCAAAAACCTTCTTCCTCAGCGGTAGGATGTTGTACGGCCTCCACGAACCTTTCATCGGCTACAAAGTCTGCTATGTCGAAATCAGAATAATCCATGTTGATGATGTTTATATAAGAGACATGAGTTGTTAAAATCTTAACACTGGAAATCGTTTTTTTTTACTCTTAAATGATTTTTATAAACCGTCTGAACGAGTAATCTTTTACAGACTTCCCGTCAACCCGCTATCCATTTGGGTAAACTTTGCTTTAGTATATAAGTGAGGCTCCTGAAACGTCAAGATTTATAACCAGAATTGGTTATTGTGAAACACCTGTTATCTTCTTCCGTCTACTTCATTCTGACGCGGTTCTTTAATTCGTTTACAGCTCTTGATATCTGCGTGTAAACCGAATCAAGCGTGATGGACATAATATTTGCGATCTCTTGTGATGTGAGATTCTCATAGAATTTGTGGATAATAATCTCGCGTTGTTTTTCAGGCAATGATTTGATGGCACTCCAAACATTTTGCGATGTCTCCTCGGAAGATTGTCTGAAGATCGTGTCTTCTTCTGGAGAGTGAATAAATTCCCGGTTGTAGTGTTGCGGCAAGGTATGTCGTGCAGACAATCTCTCTTTTGTTTCGAGTTTTCTAACAATATTTCTTTTCAGTGCTTTCCGTAGGTAAAATTTGATACAGGTAGTTGTTCCGAGAAACTCCCGTCTTCGCCATAATTCTACAAATACATCCTGTATTGCGTCTTCCACAATAGCTTTGTCTTTGAAAATCAAGATGCCATAGTGATAAAGATTGTCTACATGGCTCTTGTAAATTTCTTCAAGATTCTGCCGGTTTCCATGGCGCAGTCCATCCCACAAGATGAAGTCTCCACTAGAATCTTGGCCCCCATTATTGTCTACATGTTTAGAATTCGCAAGCATGCATTTAATTTTGGTCTCTTGAAAGGAAACACTTGGCTATTGGTAAACCGGTTCGGAAAACTGGCTGTGATCGTTGCAATTTGTGGCTGCCTGTTCAAACGTTTGCACAAATTAGTGTATTTGACACATTTATGCAAAAGCGTACTATTCAGAATAAGGAAGTATTCCCATAAAATGCTCGTTTGTTTGCCGAACGTAAAATTTCTCACTATCACAATAAGATTGAAATTCGTTTTGAATCAATCCTTATCGTTTGAATCAAAAACGCAAACGAATGTGTAGTACACCGTCATGAACTGTACTGACAACCACGGCCAAGTCTCTACTGTCACCGAGCCAATATTTTTCAAAATTAGCTTTGTTTGAATCGGTTGCACAGAAAAAAAGATCTCAATTTCCAATACAACGTTGAACCAAATCCTTATGAAAGGCTCATCCAGTGCTTTGGATCGAATCACAAATAACCTAATCGAAAATGCAATAAAATACTCCGAGCAGAAATGGGAGTGTTTCTGTAAAGCTAGCAGCCAATCATAACCATCTAAATTTTTCGGTGAAGAATAGCGGCCCCAGCATGCCAGAGATCTTCAGCAAAGTTTTTGAGCCTTATTTTAAACTTTCGCTATGGGCTTAAAATATTCTTAATCATCATGAAAATTGAAATTTATTCAGTTAGAAAAAGTGTCTTTAACATCATTAAAATCCATCTTAAAGATACAGTTCTTGGATGGGCAAGTTGCCGTGTCTGTGGCACAGCAAGATGTACTTTTGTATACAAGAATGTTGTCAGCGCCTCCAAAGTCGGGCCTGGTAGTAATTCCCAAACACAGTAGACTTGTAATCATGTAATCGGCGTTCGAGTAGCGAAAGCACTAAGTGTTCCTTCCAGACTATTCAACCTTCGAATACCTCCGCTTTCTAAAATTGATTCGTCTTTCTTTTTTCTTCACCAGAAAACTTTTAAGTCTTCGAGTGTGGCTTCTTTAATTCTTGCTAAAAACTGGAAGTCATATTGAATTCTTATTTACCGAATCATTTGATCGATGCACATGCACTGAACGGCTTCTTTGACCTTGGTAAGGTGACGACAAGGTCGAGGCTGACCTTGCATAAAAACTTGATGACCTTGTCAAGGAGATGGCCTGACCTTGATAGAAATTTCGCTGACCATGCATCAATCAACTAGAAATGAGCCGGACCTTGTGCAAGGTGTCGCTTACCTTGCTGACACCTTGGTTGTTTCCAAAGGCACGAATAACAAGACCGACCGAGCTGCCCTTAACAGGATGATAAGAAGGAGTATACTTCAAGTAGCCGAATGCTTGCAGGTCTTTCATGACTTTATGATAGGTTGCTCTTGATTGAATGTGCGAAGCTGCCATGAGCTTACTTCTTGATACCTGAAAAATATTTTGAAAGTTACTTCTTACCCATGCATGACATAGGGCAAGGCACAGTGAAATATGAGTGGGCTTTAAACGAAAATCAGAAACAAGCTTATGAATGAATGTTACAAGCTCTTGGAGCCTATCCATCACTGACAGATTTTGACTGTTTATCTCCTTCTAACAGTTTGATGATATCATCATGCTTATAGAACATTAAGCCTCCGATCTTTTGATAGGGTATTACATTTTTGATACGCAGGTTTTGTAATGTTCCATGAGAGATGCCAAGCATCTTTCTTACTTCTGAACTTTTTAACCATTGCTTTTGGGAATGACTAGGTTGCTGGAGCAGCCCCCTTAGATCTTCCAATAACTGCAGCCGGAATTTCTGTAAATCGTCGAGTGTGATTATTTCTTGAGCCATATACTTTAAGTTTATAGCTCAAAATTGATTGAATTGAAAATAGTATCTTCCCAACTTTATGCCTACTTGGGATCAATTTTTCCTTTCGAAGGCTATTGCTCATTATATTGAAAGGACTGTGCTTGAATTATTAAATGCTTCATCTTTGTCAAAACAGGTTTTGGTTAGTAAAATATTGTAAGTCCGATAGAAAAGTTGAAAATTGAATTTTGAAGGGTTAGAGATTAAAAATACATATCACAATGCTGATATCCATTATTAGTATTCTTTGCTGATTCGCAGCAGGCGATGATCCAAGGATCCTGGGAAAAGCAAAAAAATGCCGGGGAGGTATCTCCCCGGCATCAAGGTATAAATTTCGTAAGATTTATTTTGCCGCATCGCGCAGCGCTTTTATTTCGTCGTGAGATGCTCTTAACTGTTGTTTTTGTTCTTCAAGCATGGTGCGAACATAAGCGGGAAGATCATTGTCACTCAACGCCTCTTTATAGGCGCTTTGAGCCGCATCTTCGCCGCGTTCACAATTTGCCAAAACAGCGTGACGGTCGTGACCGCTGAAAACAGCTTTGACATCCATCCACGCACGGTATAACTTTCCGCTGGCCGTGGTACCTCTATCATATTCACCGCCAAGTGATTGTACTTCGCTGGCCAGGGCTAATCTGATCTTGCGGCTTTCATCGATCATCGATGTAAAAAGGGTCTTCAAATCTGAGTCCGATTCTTTCGCTTCTTCGATCGCCTTCTCATACCCAGTAATTCTATCATTATTGATTGCTACCAGGTCATTGAGTACTTCTATCGTTTCTTTCGTTGTTGTTGTTTCAGTGTGTTTTTCCATGACTTATCTGTTTTTGGTTTGATGTTATGTATCAACACTCTGACAATTAACATGCTAGTTCAAAACAATAGAATCAAGCCTGTTTCTGACAAAAACTGTTACGAAACTTCTACAGTGACGCTTAAAAATATTCCCTACTCCACTCATGGCTGCCATCGGGATGTCGTCCACCAAAAGATAAGAATGCTGCACAGCGAATTACTTCTGTTTTTCTGGAGTTCCTGGAAAGATAGTTCCCGATCGAAAGTGTTGGGCATCCATTACAACTAAAGACGGCTCAGGATTTCGTGAGTAACTTGTCTGTTCATATTAATCACTTAAATAGCTCTGTCAAGAAAATAACCGGCAAGTCAACAACTACCCTTATCACGGATAGAATGATTCACGAAGCAAAAGCACTTCTGCAACACACTAATTGGAGCGTGGCTGAAATTGCTTATGCGTTGGGATTTGAATATCCCACTTACTTCAATAATTTCTTCAAAAAGAAGACAGGACAAATTCCTAGATCCGTGAGGGAGTTGGAAATAATTTTCTAATCGTCACAGATAGCGATTTCATTTAAATTTAAACCAGCCCAGCGCAGTATATATTTAAACATGTGTTGTGCAAGAGACTCGCTTACACGTGGAAGTGGTCAGCCACCTTAATAGTCGGATTTCAGTGCCCAGATAAATTTTCAAAAATAACCTTGCTCTTGTAAATTAGAGAGCATCACTTAACTTCGAATACAAATCACACGGCGCGTGATTACTTCAATGACTTACTGGTGAGCGATTAGGTGAGTTTGATTTTTTCCGCTTCTGTTTCTTCTTGTAAATGAATCCGTTAGAAAGTATTTACAATCCCTGCCGGGACTACATCGCCCGCCGAAGCTTTAGCGAAGGCGGCCTTTTTTTAAACCGTTAACTCTCACACTAGTACAATAATTCAAAAAGCTTTAAAACCATTTTTCAGCACCCAAAATCCCCCACCACAGCGTATAATACATTGCCGGAAACATATACTTTGAACACTTTTTCATCGACACCGGGATGAACAATATTCCATGTTTTACCCATGTCAGATGACCGGAATATACCATCCGGATGACCAACTATTAAATATTCGCCCATTTGTTTGATAGATGAAATGAACAAAGAAGGCCGAAGTCCTTCATCAATGGCTTTCCAGGTTTTTCCACTATCCAATGAAATGCGTATCCTTCTGGATATGGTATTTGGTGTTGTAGGATATAGCAGCAAATCCACCATCGATACGTTCAACAGCCATACCCACGCCGCCCTCGCTGATTACCCATTCCCATTGTTCACCATTGTCGGTCGAACGCATGATGCCATTTCTGACCTGTCCCGATGAGAACACCTTCTGACTCCACCAAATCCGTGACCCAATGCCTTCTTAAGGACTTGTTTCCAGTTTCGTCCCTTGTCGGCGGATTTGTAAAGACCGTTATCGCAACCTAAGAATAAAGTCCCATCAGATGTTTCAAAAATAGTTCGCACCGATTGTTTTTTGAAATTTGTATATATCGGCAACCAGGTTCCTATAGAGGGCATTTTTTGATAAATTTGTCCTTCATAATTGTAGGCCATGACTCCGGAACGATTGAAAGCAATCGAAGTACATTCGTGGATCAAGAACATTCTCTTTTTCCCAAACAGGAGTTTTAAGATTACTTTTACTGCGATACATTTCATTTTTAACACGTAAATAGACATCTGACTCTCCTGCAAAAAAACCTTCAGGCTGTTCATTTTCAGGCAAACCATGGCTGATGTCTTGCCACGTCTGTCCGCCATCTTTTGATTGGAGAATGATGTTGGTTGCTCCCGGTACAACATCATTTGTTGTGGCCGGATTGGCAGTGATGGATTTTAAAATCTTTGCCGGAGATGACGATGGAGATTCCAAAGCTGGATCACAGGAAAAGAAGTTCACGATACAATACAAAAAAGTTAGATGTAGGAAATGCATAACAAATTTGATTTAAATGATAGATCAAAATTACGACATACCGGATTTATACGACATGACAACTGTAAAATGATGTAAATGATTTGTAAAAAGATTACAATCGTCCTTGTGTTCAATCTAAACTTAGTCTGTTTTCCGTTACTGTTAATGCGTTAAATTACTTCTCAAACATTCCCAAAAACTGGTGCCTTTTTTCTGCAGACATTTCGAGTTCTTTATTATTCTTCATGGTAACTGATCCTCCTTTGCCCTTGGTATAGCGGATTACATAGTCAGGGTTGATCAGATGGGAGCGATGGATTCTGAGGAATCGATGTTCCTTTAAAATTTCCTCAAAGTACTTTAGTGTTTTGCAAATGAGGAGCGGATTAGCTACATCCTCCAGATAAAACCGTGTGAAGTTATCAGCGGCCTCACAGTATAGTATGGTATTGATTGTCACAATCTCGAATCCTTCCATTGTTGGTAACATGATCTTTTGATTGACAGGCGTTCGGATGTTATCAAGCAATACGTTGCTATGGCGCGTATAGTTTGCTTCACTTCGCTCAGTACGAATCTTATTAACGGCATTGATGAGTTCGTCAATGCTAATGGGTTTCAACAAATAGTAGGCAGCACTCTGGTTTAATGCTTGAATGGCATAATGATCAAAAGCGGTGACGAATACAGTTTCGAAGGTAATATCTTTTATGCTGTCGAGAAGATCAAAGCCATTGCCGTAAGGCATTTCAATATCAAGGAACACAACATCAGGATTATGTTTCTGTATAACCTCGTTACCCGTAGCAACGGATTCACCAAAGCCACACACTTCTATATCGACACAATACTTTGTCAGATAGTTCGCCAGAATTTTCCGGCTGTCTTCTTCGTCATCGATAATCACCGCCTTCATCATAATTTAGCTTTGTTTCGTAACCGGAAGGTATACACTCACTCGTGTACCATTATTCTTAAGATCTTCAATGTGCACGCGATAATCCAACTGATACACTTTATTAATAATCGCTAGTCGCTCCTCAATGTTTTTCAGTCCTGTGGAGTTATGTTTCTTTTGGTTTTCTGTTTTCAGTTCTGCTGATCGCTGTCGCCCAACACCATCGTCAGTAATCTCAGCCACAAGATTGCCATTTTGCCTGTAAAAATGCAGAAGCAATTTTCCTTTTTCATTTTTATATCGAAGTCCATGCCACACAGCATTCTCGATATAGGGCTGTATCAACATGGGTGGAATTTGAATCGCTTCAGGGTTGACATTTTCATCTACCTTTATTTCATAGTCAAATTTGTCGCGGAACCTATAGTGCTCCAGTTTCAGATATAAGGAAAGAATTTCCTGTTCTTTTTGCAATGGAATAAAATCTTCCTGCGAATTTTCCAGAACAAGTCTCATCAGCAAAGCAAACTCGGAGAGAAACCGATTGGCAGTTCGTTCATCTTGTTGCGAGATAAATTGATTAACCGAATTTAAAGCATTGAAAATAAAATGCGGATTCATCTGACCGCGCAATGATTTCAAAGCAAGAAGACGATTGGCTAGCTTGCTAGCTTGCGCATTTTTGTAAATGAAGAAAGAGGTAACGCCAATAATAAGGATGATAACCAGCAATCCATAAATGACAAGTTGCTGCCGGAAGACGGTTGCCTGTTCAATGGTTTCCTCACGCTGTCCGATTGAAACATCTTTCGTGTACTCTTCAATTTCTTTTTGCTTTCGGATGAGTTCCGATTTTTCTACTAACCGGCTTTCACTTTGTGCTTCCTTGCGACTTATTGCATCACTGTATTTTTTATAAGCACTGAGTGCCTTGCTGGTCTGACCATTCTTTTCATAAAGGTTGGCCAGGGAAAGAAAAGCGCTCGCTTCCGTTAATGGATTGTCGATGGTCGTGGCGATGCGCGCAGCCTCTTCAGCTTCCTTGATAGCAGCTGACGTTTCTCCCTTTGCATGGAGATTTTTACTGATGGCCACCCGATCTCTGCTGACTTCTGCCAGGTTATTCAACTTGGTATTGAATTCAATGGATTGCTTGCGCAAATGAATTTCTTCATCATACATTTTATTTTGTTGCAATACATCTACGATCTCATCCTTGGTGTGCTGAACCGATTGTTGTTCCTGAGAACTTACGCTATTACCACTGCGAATCGTGTTTAGCGAATTGCTGTAGAGGTCCTGGTTTTTGTCCAATCCACTAAGGCGAACATCTATTTTTTTACACTGGTTTTCGAATTGAGGATTTTGAATCTTACCCACCTGGTACGCACTATCCAACACACTTAACGCTTCCTCGTAACTCCTCATCTGATAATACACTTCCGAAACCGCGATCGTAAATTCCATTCGCTCCGCGCTGCTGAGCCGAAGGGTCAAAGCGTCTTGATAATATTGAAGTGCAGATGTGTAGTCTCGTAGCTTCAGGCCCATATTACCCAGGCCTCTCAAGGTTGCGACATACTCGGGAGAATTCGTGTCAGACGCTAGCTTGTCTTTTGCACGCAGATAGTTTTCGTATGCCAGCTTCCATTCTAAAATACCTTCGTTTACTTCAGCCAACAGAATATAGGCACGGCCTTCATTGAACTCATCGCCTTGTGCTACGCTTATCGCTAATGCCTGCTGAACTTTGTCCAGGGCGGCATCGGGATTTGCAACTTTCAGCGCTTCCGCTTCCTTCAACAATTGTTCAGCGCTTGTTCGACTGGATAAACTCTTCTTATACGACTCTTTCTCTTTCTGCCCAAGGCATGGTCTTGCCAATAGCGTGGCAAGGAAAGCGAGCAGGATTAATCGTTTGATCATGGTCTGTATTCTATTCTGCGGAAAGTTAACACTATAATATTTACTGATTTGAGCCATCATGGGTTCTATTCTACCGGTTCACTCAATCCCTGGCCACCTTCCCTTAGTGAGCTCAAGCCTTCACGGAGTTTAGGTATCGTATCCTGTTTTTTCGCGCAAACTTTACAAAACAAACACATACGATTATGAAACTACTTCGTCATTACCGCATCCTTTCAAGACCCCTTGTATTCCTGGTGGCATTCCTGTTCATGAGCTTCACAACAGACAAACTCAATGTTGTTGCTCCTGCAAAAGGTCAAACGATCATGATCGCGCTTTTGCTTGATACGAGCAATAGTATGGATGGTCTAATCGATCAGGCAAAATCGCAGTTGTGGAAAATTGTAAATGAAGTGGCCGCCGCCAAAAGCGCAGATGGCAAGCAGCCCAATATTAAGATTGCGCTGTATGAATATGGCAATGACGGGCTTTCGTCTGATGAAGGCTTCATCCGCCAGGTGAGTGCCTTAACCGAAGACCTTGATGTTATTTCGGAGAAGCTGTTTTCACTAAGCACCAATGGTGGAAATGAATTTTGCGGACAGGTGATTAAAACTGCCTTGAATCAATTGGCGTGGTCTGCCTCCAATGCTGATTTGAAAATGATTTTCATTGCAGGCAACGAACCATTTACGCATGGGAAGTGTATCGTACGAGCTAGCCTGTGGTGCGGCAAAGGAAAAGGGAGTTGTGGTGAATACCATTTACTGCGGTGATTTTAATGACGGCATCGCTTTGAGCTGGAAGCGTGGCGCGGAATTAACAGGCGGAGCATTTATGAGCATCGAACAAAACAGCAAGACTGTCTATGTGCCAACACCATACGATGATCAGATTGCTGCGTTGAACGATAAACTTAACGCGACCTATGTTTACTACGGAGCGTCAGGTGAGTATAGGAAGGAACAACAAATTGTGCAGGATAATAATGCAGCGAGTTATGGATTGGCCAATATAGCGGAGCGCAGCTTTTGCAAGAGTTCACATGCCTATAAGAACTCCAGTTGGGATCTGGTGGATGCAGCAAAAGACAATGAAAAAGTAATTACGGAAACCAAGTCAGACGACCTTCCCACAGAAATGCGCACCATGAGCATAGAGCAGCGCAAGGTATACATCAAGCAGAAATCGGAAGAGCGTACAAAGATTCAGGTCGAGATACAATCCCTGAATAAAAAACGACAGGAATATATCTTTAAAAATACTCCCCAAAGCAGCAAAGATAAAATGTTAGATGCATCCATGATGAAAGCGATTAAGGAACAGGGGAGAGCAAAGAATTTGAAGTGGAAAGAAGGTTGTTAGTTTAATGGCAAAACCATAGCTGAATGGGTGCGATGCCACGCCCTCGCCTGGTTCAAGTCTTCCAACGTGGGTATGTGCGGTCGAGACTTGGACCTACTATGTTGCAAGTCTTCTCCGATAGGAGTCCTTCGGACTGCGCTTGCGTTTAATTCCGCATCATTCGTTAGCAATATCTTTATGAGCCGCAAGTTTAAAATCCGTCATCGGAATGGCTCGATGTGTTTACCCGAATATGTTTAAAGCAGCGCAGGAATTATTTTCAGTTGCCTAAAATTTACTTACCGAAGTGATTCTGATACTGGTAATGTCAGTCTGATCCGAGGACTCCTTGGGAGTAAACTACTGGGCAGTATACCCGTGCGGTTACCAGTCACAGTGCGCCATTAGCAGGCAGGCCAATCGGGTACAGCCATCTGCAGAGACATTAGAAAAATAGGTCAGTATGTTATTACTCACAAAATGAGGATTTAACAGTATAAACACCTTATAATTATATGTTGCACCTAACATTGTTAATTTCCTTCCCTTACTGAATTTTCCCTTTGATGTACTTCTTCACAATGGTTTCATCACCAGGGTAATTTTCAGGAGTCACTATTGTGATTTGAGCCTGAATGCACTTCCACTCACCATTTTCCTTAACATATGTATCTGTGTACTGGGTCATGTCCGTAGTCTCTTTTCCCCGATCGAGAATGGTACATTTGTTCACTGAACGAACCAATGCCGTAGTGCCGATGAGCGTGATCTTTTCGAACCGGTAATCCCAATAGGTGATTTTCTCCGGGTCAAAACCGGTTTTCCAGTTTTCGAGATAGTCTTGGCGGTTCACCCATTTGCCATTGCCATTGATGTATTGAAACTTTTCGTGAATGATCTTGTCGTGTAAGGCGGCATCATTAGTAACGAAATTGTGAATGAATTTCGCATTGAGCCTTTTTAATTGAGCGAGGTCATCCGCTTCTGTGTTGGCAAGTCCAACATTCAGACAAACCACACCTACTGTCAGCAATCCAAAAATGACGATCAGTTTTTTCATAATTTTTCTAATTAATCGTTTACAAAGCTTTTTACAGTACCAATTTTTCTTAAAGGTTATCTTGTAGCCAACCATACCATTCAGGTTCATAACCGCCCATGGGTCCGGGCACTTACCAATCGGCAAATCAACTCTGCCAATATTCACAGTCGACCAGGAATTTCAGTGGTGATGTTTTTCCCGGACGCGGCATGCCTGAGGGCATCCTTTGTGTTGATACAATTGTTTTGTTTTTTTTTGGCCAAAAGTAGAGTGTGTTCAGCTGAAATGACTTAGAAATCTTGCTAATTTTGAAACAGATTGGATATCTCACCCACAACCCAATAGATTTACATCATGAAGGCGGTGATACACATCCTGCATAAATCTGATTTTTATGTGATCAAAGATTTTCGGTGCATGTGTACGAAGTGCTCGCTATCCAAGCCCGAGCATCTGCAGCAATTCTCCATTTGCTTTCCACGCAGCGGCTTTTATGAGCAGCGTGTTTTCAAACGCGCTCATGAATTGCACATCGGACGATTGATCGTTTCAAAACCGGAAATCGAATATGTGGTTCGCCATATTGACGATCATCCCGACATGGTTACATCGCTTAACTTCACACGTGAATTTTATGAGCGAGTCAAAGACCATTACAAGGAAGAGGCGGGATGGTTTTTCAGCAATCCCAATTTGCAAGCCATATTGGTGTCGGCACATGCGGATATTGAGTTTATTCATCAGCATATACTTAAGCAAATGTCGGAGCAATCATCGCTTGAACTGGATGACCTGGTGTTACAACTCGTGGAAAAAGTAATGAACACTTTCGGGAACAAAACAAAAGTTGATGTATTGCCGGAAAGTTTAAAGCGCCATCATCTCACCACCGTTGAAAGGGCCCGTGATTATCTATTTCAAAATTTCGCCAAAGACATAAGCTTGCCACAATTGGCGGAGCACTGCTGTGTGAGCATGTTTCATTTTAGTCGTATTTTCAAAAGCATCATGAACCGCTCCCCGCATCAATACCTGAAAGAGATCCGACTCAGCAACGCACAACTGTTACTACAATCCACCCATCTCTCCGTCACCGAGATTGCTTTTCTAAGTGGCTTCAACAGCCTGGAACATTTCGTCACATCGTACAAGCAAAGATATGTAGTTGTGCCGCTTTCAATCAGGAAGTCGCGTTCAGAAATCAGGTCAATGCATTCGTAGTCCAATATTTTGTCTACAATTATTCTCCAGTCTCAACCTGTTCAGTTTCTGGCCACCTTCCTTAGTAATCGTCAAAAATCATTACCTAACGCCTCCCTTTAAGTGTCGAGACAAATCACTTCGATTCAGCCTGAACGCTTGATAGGCACACAACCCCATAATCACAACGAGACAATATACCAACGGATACAAAGGATCCACCCACGAAAATTTAGTAGCGTATACAAACGTTCTGAGCAGCTCGTTTAACAATATGTAAGTTACAGGTCCGAAAAAAACAAGGGCCGTAAACAGTTGCCTCAATAATCCACGCGCCAGCAAACGAGTGACATCTGACGTTCTCGCACCAAAGAGATGGTGAACAGCAATCTCTTTCACCTTGTCGCGCACCAGGCTTACCGTTAGTCCATAGATCGCACAACCTGCCAATAACACAGAAATGATGGTCAGGATACGTGACAATGCATTCAACTGATCCTGATAGGTTAACCATATTTTGAAGTGTTGATTGAAGTAATATGCATTGCCGCGTGAACCCTTTGCGTGCATTCGCCGCTCGATCCATTTCACCGTGTTACGGATATCCACCTCTTCCACACGAAAGCAAATCCAATTATGAGTAGTTTCCTTCGCGAGCCTGATCTTGACTGGCTGCTCCGGTTGATTAAAAGGACTGTTAAGGTCTTGAATTACACCAATGACGTTTCGGTCGACTTTAGGCATTTTCTTTAATGCCACTTGGTTAACGACTACTACGGAATCCCTATCGGTATACTCAAACCAATCTCCTTCAAGCATAGTGAAGTGAAAGAAGTCTTTAAAGTTATAATCCGCCTCCAGCACAAAGAGATCAGACCCAACCTCTTTGCCTTTTAGCTGGTTGGGAAGTTGTGACACAGCCACCGCATCGAGTACGTTTGGGTTTTTGCTGGGCCACCCTGCCTTTATTTTATGAATGGCACTATCGGGAATATTAGCAGGACACGCCATGTAAACGACCTGGTCGTGATTTCGCCCGGGCTCTTTTATAAGCGAATAATTGATCTGGCGGCTGACCAATATAGACGACACAATAAGAAATGTGCTCACACCAAATTGAACAACCGTGATAATTCGTTTAAATCGTGGGAACGTAATAGTGTCGGTACTTACGAGGCGTATTGGGCTGGCGCGAATAAAGCGAATGATCATAAAGACCGGGGAGATCACCACGGCGAAAATCATCAAGACAATGGCGGCCAGGAAAACGAGGTTGGAGTTTACCATCATATGCACGATATCGATGCCTAACATCGCGCTTATATGATGACTGGTGCCAAGAAGTATCATCACTGCCACCAGCAATGACACACTTGTGAGCGCAAATGATTCGTAAATAAATTGAAACAATAGCTGAAACTGTGTTGTGCCAGCAAGCTTCTTCACTGCAATCTCCTTTGACCGATTTGGCAGCGTGATTGTCGATAAGTTGACAAAACTACAAATTGCTAGCAGGAAGATCAGTGAAACAATACAAATGAGAATTACCATACTATACACGTCTCCGTGTCGTGCCTCTTCAGAGAGAACTCGCGGTCCGAAGTAAATCTCTCTAATGGGTTGAAACAGATATTCCAAATGACCGTCGTTGATTCCGGTGAGTGACGGTGGCGTGGCTTTCCCGGAGGCAAGTCGCGCGTATATACTGCTTTGGTCGGCAGTGAAGTTCAATACCGCAATAGCTGATGAATCATAGCTGATAAAAATGTCAAAGTCTTCGTGAGTGTTGGATGGAAAGTCATCGAATACAGCAACTACAGGAACAGTGAGCGTGTCGCCGAAAGTTGTCAATCGTATGGTTTTACCAACAGCAGACATATTTCCGAAATAACGCGATGCTGAGCGACTGGATGTTATTGCAACAACTTCATTTGATTTAGCAAAATTGACAATGTTTCCATCGACGATGTCGAAAGAGAAGATTTTGTCAATCGTTAAATCGGCGGCATAAATTTTTTGATCATAGGCTGGTTGGTCCTGGTCATTAATGACGGTTACTTTGTTTAGTGCCTTTATGCGCGAAATAGTGCCTGAGTCACTGAATTGATTACTAATGCACTTCAGAACCGCATTAGGTATAGACGCTGACAATCTATTACCAGTGTAATCCTTATCGGGGTTGTGGGTAAGGACCCGAAATACGTCGTCGGCATCTTCATGGCTTGTGTCATATCCGAACTCGTGGATTGAGAAAAGCGTCACAACGATACTAGCGTAAAACGCTACCCCGAGCGTGACGACCTTGAGTAGATATACATCACTGCTTCGGAAAAGGATTCGGATAAATAGAGCAGAATAGAGACGCATTATGGTTCAGATGCGAATGATGTTTACCAGATACGTGCATCTATTTATATGCAATAGCATTCCTTTCATTGTTGAAGTCAATGAAATTTCGTGCCAGCCGCAAAACATCAATCCCCGCAAGGATTTAAAATGCTGATATTCTATTTGCGAACTTCTGCGTGCGAAATCGGACGACAATTAGAGACATGTTGACTAAGCATGCTCTGAAGCTTTCAGGAAGTTCACCCGTATGAGTTAACTTCAAGCTCAGATTTCACGGAAAGGTGATCGAAGCGATTTGACTCCTTTATCAAAAAATAAAAATTATGTGGCATGGTTATGCTACGATACAATATGAAGAAGTAAATCCAGCATTTATTAAAAAAACTTAGGTTTGATCTTCTTCTCCCAGCTATGAACTAGTCCCAATAATTTTTAAAAAACACTTCGCATTTTAAAGTAGTTTAATGTACTTTGTATTACAAAGTACTTTTAAATGACTGCTGGAAAATTAAAACGTATGAAAATTTCAAGAAAAAAATTTGTTTCCCTCTTCCTGATTTGTGGGTTTGCCTTTCTTTTTATCTCCAACGTAATTTTTCGATCAGACGTCGGACTCATTCCTGAAAGCGGAGAGTCTTTTCTGGGAACGGAATCACTAGTAGGGTGGAAGAGCACCGTATCCACAATTCTATATCCTATCAAAATTGTTTTAGTAGGTCCTATGCTTCCTCTTATCAATTTGCCAGATCCGCCACCTCCATTTTTGGTTATTGGATTTGCTTTGTACTGGACTATCCTCGCCCTGATAATTTATTATCTCATTGGTAAAATCAAGCGCTCATAATTTTTTTATTAATACTATCTTCACGACCAACGTGAAATGAGTGTTGGATCCGTCTTGACGAGATTTTGACAGGTTTCCCCATTATGCTAAATTGTTATTGCCCCAAGTCCCTGCCGACAAGCTTTAAGCCTATTGACCATGACCAACACGACCAATACCAGACTATTTTCAGCATGTATCATGACAGCACTGATCACAGCAGGCTGCTCCCCTACGCAAAAGGAGGAAGGCCTCGTAGGCTACTGGAAACTGCAGGGCGACTGTAAAGATTATTCCGGGAAGGAAAATCACGGTGTGAACCACGGAGTGGGCCTCGACAGTGGATCATTCGATGGGAAAAAATCTTACATAGAAATTCCCTCAAGCACTTCACTGAAGCTCGGAAGCGGAGACTTTTCCGTCAGCCTATGGGTTCAGTTGCCGGGTCCTATTAATGACATTGTCGGCGACGTTGTGGATTTTTATGATCCCACACAACGAAAAGGAATTACACTGGCAGTCAGTTCCAGCGCGGGAGGCTACCAGAGTCAGGGTACTGACCGTCACCTTTATTTCGGGATTGACAATGCGCAAGCTACCGAATGGCAGGACTGTGGAAGGCCGAGCCTCACCAGCAACTATATCAGCAATTCACTCACTGTTTATCAAGGGAAATTGTATGCCGCGATCGCTGGCTGCAAAGGATCAGAGAGACTGGGCCCATGTATTCCGTTATGAAGGCGGACAGCAATGGACGGATTGTGGCCGCGTTGGAAATGAAAAAACCGAGGGTGTCCTTCCGCTGATCGTTCACAATGGCGAGTTGTACGCGGCAACCAGCTCATACGACTGGACGCGGGTAATGCAACCCGGCAGATATGATCCTGGGCGAGTGTATAGATACATGGGAGGCACAAGCTGGGAAGAAGTCAGTGGGCCGCTCGGCGACAACAGGACATTGACGAATATGGCCAGTTACAACGGAAAGTTGTTTGCAGGAGGTGGCCCTAATAAGCAAGCTATGTTTACACAGGATTCAGTCAAGGTCTGGAAAATATCAAATACGTTTCCCACCGAAGGGCCCAAGAAATGTTTTCCCCATGCTTCCCGCGTTTACCGTGACAAACTTTTTGTGGCGTTTCCAAGTGCCTATGCATTTGATGGCCAGCAATGGGTGTATGCGGGTGTCCCTTCCGAACCGGAAAGTACTCTGCAGACACATTCGCTCACTGTGTATCAGGGCGCACTCGTCGCTGGTACCTGGCCGCTGGCGAAAGTTTCAAGATACCTTGGTGGGGAGCAGTGGAAACCTTTCGGCCGCGTTGGCCGCGACGGCACAGAAGTGAATGCACTAGTCGTCTACAATGGAAAATTATATGGCGGATCCATTCCACGGGCAACTGTGTCGCGTCACGAGGGCGACTCGACCTGGACCATTCTCAAAGAATTTTACTCACCGGAGGGATGGACACCGGTCCCTCCCGTTGAAAATGGAGGGAATCCCACCAATGACCAGGTCAATGCCTGGACCCGTGTTACCAGCATGACGGTATACAACGGAAAACTCTTTGCCGGCATCGGCAGCTGTACAAGCTCCGCACTCGATGCTCCAGCCGATATAAGAGGAAAGGTGTTCGCTATGGAAGCTGGAAAAAACGTGTCGTATCATGAGGATCTAGGCTCAGGATGGAAACACATTACAGCAACGCGAGAGGGTGGCAAACTGAAATTATACGTGGATGGAAATTTCATACAGGAGTCTGATGCGTTTGACACCGTGTTGTACGACCTCTCGCACGATCAGCCCTTGCATTTAGGCTTCGGACAGAACGATTATTTTACAGGAAGGATGAAGGAGGTTCGGTTATACAACAAGGCACTGACTGAAGCGGAAATAAAAAATCTTGCTAAGGGCACATAAACTACCACGAACCGACGACTAATCATTCACTTTGTATTTGTAATAGAATAGTAGAGTAAAAAATTCCGCCGGATTTGTATAAGAGAAGTCCCAATCATATTGGATCAGTGAACAACCAGAATATACCAAGGCGCAAAGAAACGATTACACCATTGAACCCAAAATACTTCAAATGAATGTAAAAAATCGACTACTTTCTTTCTAAATAGGGCCAAGGATTCCCTTTATACGTTCCTTAATTTTTATCTGGTAGTAAGGGAAATATTTGTACAGATATTTCCTTGCTTGGAACCTGGATCTTAATCAGTCCTCAAACTATCCGCGAGAGCCATAGCTCATTCTGAGCGAAGGCTCTTTACCGGATTCATCCTCGCTGCTTTGATCGACTGGTAGCTCACCGTCAGCAGCGTGACCACAACCGCCAGGAGGCAAGTGATTACGAACACCCACCAGGAAACCTCCGTGCGGTAATCGAATCTGGTGAGCCACATCTTCGTGAAGTACCACGCTACCGGTATAGCAACAACGCACGAGACAATGACAAGCACCACGAACTCCTTCGACAGCATGCGCCACAACCCGGTAACGCTCGCGCCCATCACCTTCCGGATACCGATCTCCTTCGTACGACGCTCAGCGACATAGGAAGCGAGCCCAAACAAGCCGAGGCATGAGATGAAGATGGCCAGAACCGAAAAGATGCCCGCCAAACTGCCCACGCGTTCTTCCTGGTTGAACTTGGCAGCATACTCATCATCGACAAACTTATAGGTGAAGAGAGCAGAGGGCACGATCGACTTTACGACGCTTTCGATTCGGGGCAGGGCATCGACTGCGCTCACGGCAGGATCGATCCTGACATTCAGCAGTGCTGCCGACTGGCTCTTGAAGTAGAAAATGGTTGGCCTGACAGGTTCATACGGCGACTCCATCACCATATCCTCCACAACACCGATGATAGTCTTCGACCACCTGATGGCACCATCTTCGGCATTGATGTCAATGAGGGTCTCTCCAGCGGCATGTTCCCAACCAATGTAGTCCACGGCAGCCTGGTTAAGGATCACCGCATCGATCGTGTCCGTTGCAAGGTCAACGGAGAAATCGCGTCCCTCCACGACCTTCCAGCCAAGTGTCCTCCCAAACTCCGGCGTGACCTGACATACAGCAAACTCTGCATCGAAGTTGGGGTCTCTTCCTTTCCAATCATAGCCACCCGTCGAATTCCAGATCTCTGTCACCGGGCTTGAAGAAAACGAGACCGCATGAACTACACCAGAAGCCAGCAGTTCGGTGCGCAACACATTCTGCTTGCCGCTATACTCCTGGTCACTCAGGTCGATTGTGATCAAACCCTGACGGTCATAACCAACGGGACGGTTACGCGCATACTGAACTTGTTGATAGACCACCAGTGTACCGATGATCAGTGTTGTCGAAACGGCGAACTGCACAATGACCAACACCTTTCGAGGCCACGAGGCGAACCGCCCGGCATTTACGGTTCCCTTAAGCACTTTTGCCGGCCGAAAAGAAGATAAGTAAAAGGCCGGGTACATTCCTGCCAACAATGTTGTCACAATCAGGAACACCAATGCGGCACCCCAAAACACGGGGTTGTCGAACGGCAACGCTATGTTTTTTCCGGAGACAATGTTGAAGAGATCTCTTGAAAGTGCCACCAACGCAAGGGCTATCACGAAGGCAAGAACGGCGACAACGAAGGATTCACTAAGGAACTGCGCCACGAGCTGCGCGCGCCTTGAGCCGACAGTTTTTCGGACACCGACCTCGCGTGCCCGCTTTTCCGACCGCGCGGTGCTCAGGTTGGTGAAGTTGATGCAAGCCAGCAAGAGTACGAATGCACCGATGATGCCGAAGAGCCAGACAAAGACAATTCGTCCTCCGGCAGGCTTTCCATTTTCGAACTCCGAATAAAGATGCCACGTGCTCATGGGCACGACCTGGAGAAAGGGATCATACTTATCACGGTAGGTGCTTAGATCAGCTGGGAGATACTTTTGGTACAAGTCTCTAACCGCCGCGTTGGCAGATTCCGACGTGACGTTCGGCTGAAGTTGTGCGTACAATTGCTGATAGGTATTTTCCCAGTCCGACGGATTTTGGCCAATCCATGGCTTGAGTTGCTGGATCTGCGCAAACGTACCGATGAACTGTACGTCGCCAAACGTGGTATTCGCCGGGATGTCATCGTACACACCCGTAACATGCACGTCAATGCTATTGTCTATCCTGAGTGCCTTGCCGATGGGATCCTCGGTCCCAAAAATTGCCGTTGCCGTTGATTCTGAAAGTATGAACCCTTTTGGATCACTTAGACTTGCGTAAGATCCCTTTAGCATACGGAGCGATAAGACCTCGATGACAGCTGGTTCCATGAACTTGCCTTTCCGCCGAAACTTCGTATCGGCAGTAGCCAGAGTGTATTCCCCGGTCCACCACGACCTGATGACATGCTTGAAGTAGTGCTGATAGTCGTCTTTCAAGGCACCCGCGAGTGCAAACTGCATCGCCAGTCCACCGGATATTTCCTGCGTTTCGGGATTTGTTTCGCCATGCCATAACTGTACAATGCTGTCGTAGTTGTCGTGGTACCTGTTGAACGACAGCTCATCGTACACCCATAAACCTATAAGCATCGCAACCGCCATGCCGATCGCCAAACCCACCACGTTAATAGTGGAATACCCTTTTGTACGGAGCAGCATCCGCCACCCCACTTTGATGTGATTTCCGATCATTTTAAATTGATTTGCATTTCTGAATTTTTTTGGCGGTCGCTCGATTCCAGGCCGAAAGAGTACCAAGACGTCGATGAACCAAATTCACAACTTAAGTCCTATTTGTAGCTATACTCGCGTTTTGGGCTAAGGTTTCCGAACAGGACAAGGAAAATCTAAAATTTCTGCTCGATCAGGGGCCTGAGGAAAGGCTAACGAAGTCGCGGACCTTCGCGACATCTGCCAAAAAAAGGTTCGATAATTGGCCGCTCGGGGCTACATTGTCCGCCGACCGCGTGTGCTAAAGCTATAGGTGCCTACGCTAAAGCTATGGCGCCAGCGTGCGGCTGCGCAAGGTGAGTTTCCTCTTGTAAATGAATCCGTTAAAAAATATTTATTGCATCCGCCGAAGCTCTTAGCGAAGGTGGACAATCCCTGCCGGGACTACATGTTTTATGCATACGCTATCCGAAGTATTAATTTTAATTTCTAGAATATTGGCCGTCATACTGGGCGCACACAAATGCATAAGCCAAGGGGGGTTCGCAGTAAGTTCCAATAACAATGAGCGGTTACTGAGGACAGTGCTGCAGTATCTATGCCCGCCATACCACATGCCACGGGATGTTAGCAATTATCAAAGTATACAATGAAAAAAATATTTCTTTTCACAATCTACTTCTTAATACTTCACAAGGGTTACACACAAAGATTCAACGAGATAGTGCCGGCAATTCATGGAATCAATCAGGGAAATGTTATGTGGGGCGACTATGATGGCGATTCAGATTTGGATGTTTTTGCTTTTGGAGGAAGTAAGAATTTAGGACAATATAAATCGGGGCTCTATAGAAATGATGCCGGAGTTTTTGTGGAAACTCATTATAATAGTTTCGATGACTTGGTAATAGGTGATTCTGATTGGGGTGACTATGACAATGATGGCGACTTAGACATCGTATTGACTGGATCTATTGATTCTTCACCGTTAGGCGGGAGAACTAAAATATTCGAAAATACGGGGAGCGGGTTTAGGGAATCATTTGAAAATCAAATTAATGATTTCGTGGGAGGTGCTTTAGCGTGGGGTGATTTTGATAGTGATGGTGATTTAGATTTAGCAATAGGAGGGGAAGAAGCGAAATCAGGGAGCAACAATCCTAGAAATTTTGAGATTTATGAAAATAAAGGCTCAGCGTTTAAAATGATTTATCAGGAGATTAATACTGGAATCAATTTAGGCTCTGTCAATTGGGGTGATTATGATAATGATGGGGATTTAGATTTACTAACTACGGGTTTCTCCTTCGGCTCTAATACCTTCAGGACCTCTGCTATCATTGATAATAACGCTGAAGGATTTGCCAGAAATGAAAATATGCAATTGACAGGTGTCGCGTCTGGAAGTGGTGAGTGGGGTGATTATGACAATGATGGAGATTTAGACATCTTGCTAAACGGAAGTACATACGAAAATGGCCATTTTGATAGAAATACATTAATCTATGAGAATAAAGATTCTAAGTTCAATTTAGTTTTTGAAAATGCTATAATTGGAACAGAAGAAGGCGAAGCAACCTGGGGTGATTTTGATCAAGATGGCGATTTAGATATTTTGGTAATCGGTAGAGCAAGTAACGATTTTGATGATCTAAAGGCTCGGGTATATGAAAATACAGGACATGGTTTTACTGCGTTTGAAGATTTGACCAAAGGTATTAGAATAGGCTCGGTAGCCTGGGGTGATTACGACAATGATGGAGATTTAGATATACTACTGGCTGGACAAGATGCCGAATCAAATACCATTACCAGGATATATGTCAATAGAACTGGGTCGAATGCGTTTTCTCAGAACACACCACCTCTAGCACCTGACAACCTTAGTGCAGACATAATTTCATCTAGCGTTGTACTCTCATGGGATAAAACAGCAGATGGCCAAACTCCAAAGGAAAGTTTAACATATAATCTCCATTTAAGGTCTGCTACAGACACGATAGTTACCGCTCAATCAAGAGCAGATGGCTATAGAAAAGTCGTCAAAAGAGGTAACGTTGGCTTCGCCCAAAGTCTTGAGCTTGAGCTTGACCCGGGCGATTATTTTTGGAAAGTACAGGGAATTGACAACTCTTTTGAAGGATCACCCTTTGCAAGGGAAGAATCATTTCATATTAACTTTCCACCAATAATAGTAGGCACTACTTCCTCGCTGTCTACGGCTCAAGAAACACCCTTGCTAATGGAAATCCAGGATTTAGTTATAGAAGATCCTGATAATGAATTTCCTGCTGACTTTACGTTGGAAGTACACGATGGTGACAACTATTCTGTTTCTAACAATGAGATCACTCCGGATGCCAATTTTTTTGGAGTACTACCAGTGGCAATCACCGTCAATGACGGGACTGACGTTAGTGAACGTTTTACGGTAATGATTGAGGTTGTTCAAGTTCTCGGTTTAGAAAATCATTTTTTTCGCGAAAATTTTTCAGTTTATCCAAATCCTGTAGCAGGTTATGTGAACGTACAGCCGATTGGTAATGTAAAATCTTTCGAAATAAAAGTTTATGACTCAAATGGACGTTTATTATACGCCGACTACAAACCACCTGGTGAAATTAAGATCGACATAAGTCACTATAGTGCAGGCTCCTATATCCTTCATGTTTTAAGCGATAATAAAATAGGTTCAGCTATCATTTTGAAAAGGTGATTCCAAAATGAAGAATTGCTAGCAAATTGGGTTTAAAAACAAGAGCCAATAGGGGTTTGCCAAGGTTCTTCTAGCTCATTTACCACCGTGGACAATGACTCACGTCGATGTCCCTGTATTTTCTAGCCCGAGCGTTGTGAGGCATTTTTTTTAAATAGTGAAGTAGCTAAAATGCTCATTTAAGCGTCTTCGTCTGTCGGTCCACCACAAAGATCGACTCTCCACGCAGGATGCGATGCTTCATCTGCTCGCCGATAGAACCCGAACCCTCCATCGCAATTTGGACCTTCGCTGAGATAAGACTGAGAAGATCATCGACCGTATTGACCATGTCGACAATGGAATAACGTCCTGCAAGGGACAACGTGGCCGACTTTCTCTTCTCGTTGTAAGCAAAGTGCATGGGATAGTCTTCTTTGTTTGCCTCGTCAATTACTTTAATAGATAGCATGTGCGGATTTCAAATTGTCAATATACGATTCCCGATGTCTTGTCTTCTATTAAACGTAAAGAATGCCAGATAAGATCAAGGCCACCGAGAATTCCCATTTTCTGCATGATAACGTCTGATTGCGGACAGTAGAGTATTGAAATAAAGTAAAATATTTGAATAAATGACAACCACAAAATCTAAAAAGACAATCAGCGAAGCAGACATACCCGACAGCTCGGATTTTCTCAGGGATACAGTTTCGTCAACGACTCCGATACACGTTTTACGTTTTCGATCCTTTAAGTAACAACTTCAGGATGAGACTCGTGCTTTTATTGTTCTGCCGATTTTAATAAGGCTGAACTTCGTGATGCAATTTTATCTGACACGGCTCAATATGATTTATCCGGCGACTTTTTTTAGAACCTTGATTGAAGACCAAAAAAAATTAGTGGAGGCATACAAATCAATGCACCTTTTTTATTTTATTTCTTTTTTTTCAGTGGCATCCATGCCGGTGTTGCTTCTTCAAACTGGTTATCCGTTAATACCCGTACATCCGAACCATCAGCATGCATCACACATATTTCGCCATAGGGTTGGGGATTGTAAGGATGTAATGCTGATTCATCTTTGAAACCCGTTCTTCCGCTGCTGAAAGCAATCCATTTGCCATCGGGCGACCATACACTATGAGCATCATTTCCCGGGTCCGTGGTTAACCTTTTTAAATCACTTCCATCAGGCTTAATGGTATAAACATCATAGTTGCCGTCTCGTTTACCGGTAAATGCTATCAGGTCTCCATTTGGCGACCACCCTGGAAAATTATCATGGCTATCGGTTGTAAGTTTTGTGATTTTTTTTGCTTCCACATCAACAATAAACAAACCCTTAATGCTATCGGTCGCTCCACGGTAGACAATTTTTTTTCCATCGGGCGACCACGACGGAAAACCATAATTACCTTTTCCATCAGTAAGGACTTCTAAATGACTTCCATCACCATTAATAATTGCTATATCACCAATAGCAGGCCCCTGAAGGCTTTGAAAATATCGGCCAAAGCCAAAAGCAATTTTATCTCCTTGCGGGGACCATACCGGGGCTAATGCACTATTTATTGAATCGCCAAACAAGATGGAGCGGTCAGTGCCGTCTGCATTCATCTGCATTATTTGATTATGATGGATGCCTGCAGTTTTATCGTTACAGATAAGGTGGGTTCCCGAAGGCGAATAGCAAGGAAATACACCAGAGCGAATCAATTGAAATTGCGAATCATGGCTATACAATTTATAATACGGTGGCCAGTCGGAATTTACTTCGCGATGAAAAAGCATGTTTTTGCCATCAATCGACCACGATGGGTTTTCAAAATTTCCATCCAATCTCGTTTTGCCATTTGTAAATACGATGCCCGGAGTTTCCCCCCACGTTACATAAGCCATGCTGCCATCGGCAAACCACCTCGGATAAATCTTTTCGCCCGAACCTTTTGTAATTGTTTGCATTGTATTGTCGGAAAAATTAATGACAGAAAGCTGGGTGGTTGCATTCACTTTCATAACAGTATTCATATTGCGCACCTGTTGTAAAGCTGCTTCATAAAATACTATTTGTTTCCCATCAGGCGACCATGCAGGGCTGCCCGCATAGGTATCCAGTTGTGTCCTTCTTTTTATCTCTGACCCATCAACACGAACAGTATAAATTTCAGTAGAATGCCACAATGTAAATACTGGCATTGGCCTTTTGGAATCACGGTCAGTAGAGAAAGCAATCCATTCTCCGTCAGGAGACCAGGAAGGACGAAAATCACCAGCAGGGTGTTGAGTGATATTCGTTAATTTCTTTGTTGCTATCTCTAAAATATAAATATCAGCTTGTCCGTTTCTGCTCGAAACAAATGCAATTTTTTTCCCGTCACGTGAAAAAGTAGCCTGGTCATCAAACAAAGGATCGTCGGTTAATTGTTCCAACCCCGATCCATCGGGATGTACACGATAAATATCTGCTGAACCATTTCGTTCTGATGTAAAGACTATCCATTTACCATCATTCGAAAAAGAGGCGTTGTAATCATTCGCCGGATTCTGGAGCAGCGGTCTGGCATGATTGCCATTTGCATCTGCGATAAAAACATCATCGTTCAAAGGACCAAAATTGGCAAAAGCCAGATGATAGATTGGTTCTGAACGATGGTTCCCAGAATTGATGTTATTATAAACTCCGAGAAAAGGCTGAAGTGCTATAGGAAGCATTATCATACCTAACAGCAACAAAGGATACCTGGTCATTATAATAGCATTTTTAGGTTGAGAAATGAATAACAAACCTGGAGGTAAAAATTATGCCACCACTCACTCGAGGCAAATTGCATTACTAAAATTACTTCCTGGATAATAACTGGTGTCTCTGTTGACCTAAAGTCGGTAATATCCCATTACCTGTGGCAACGCCTCCGGCTCTGGATCACTAAGGCGGAAACGGCTATTTGTCTGCCAACGCTTGAAAGAAAAATACTGAAGAAAAATCCATGATGTAGTCTTAATTCTACAATATTAACGGATTGGTGAAGTAAAGGCTATAACCCTTTTGGGTCATTTCACCTGATGGACTCAAAATCACTTGAAGACGGCTCTATTGTTCATAACCTATAAACGCTGAAATGCAAGCTTAGTACCGACTGTGAGAATGAAACATATTTTTTCACATCGTAGCTTTCGCCTTTATATAATCAGAATCGCAATTTATTTTGTACCCGTGATTACAAAAGCGAAAGTTTTTATCTTTGATAATATGAATGCAATATCCAAAATCCCCTTTATAGTCTTTTTCGCAGCAGTGCTTTTGGTAACGCCTTCCTGGGCGCAATTGTCACTTGAAAACACTTCGTCAGTTGTTAAATCCGCTCAAGGTCAAGCGTTACCTGTACGTTGCAGTTCCAGGTATACGGAACTACCTCGAATATGGTGGACACGGAATTCTGGTGTACGACCTATCGGATAATTACCGGTTAGTGAAGCGGATTGGCACGGGTGGGCTAAAGGCCGATGGAACTCCATCAAATGTTAAAGGCGTAGCGGTAAGCCTCGCCACCAATAGTATTTACATCACTACCCTTGAAGCGCTACAACGTATTGATTTGTCAACGGAAAAAATTGTATGGGAGAAAAAATATGAAGGGGGTTGCGATCGTCTTTCCATATCCCCGGATGGAAAAGTTATTTATCTCCCGACGCTGGAGAAAGAACATTGGAATGTAGTGGATGCAGAAACAGGAGATGTAATCAAACAGATTTTTACAAACTCCGGCGCTCACAATACCCTTTACGGAGGGGATGGCGTCAACGTTTTTTTGGCTGGTCTGCGTACAACTACCCTAGGTATATCGGATGCTGCTACACATACGATGATTAAACAAGTGGGTCCCTTTGCGCAACCTGTCAGGCCGTTTACGATTAATGGTTCGCAAACACTGTGTTATGTCAATGTGAATGGATTACTTGGATTTGAAATTGGTGATTTAAAAACGGGAGAAAAACTTCATCATGTTGAAGTAGTTGGTTTTCAACAGGGGCCCGTGAAGCGCCATGGTTGTCCCAGTCATGGCATTGGATTAACGCCGGATGAAAAAGAGGTCTGGCTGTGTGATGCCTTCAATCAGCGGATGCATATTTTTGATAATACGATAATGCCCCCCAAACAATTAGCAAGCGTCGAATTGCGAGACCAGCCTGGATGGATTACGTTCAGCCTGGATGGAAAGCATGCATATCCTTCTACTGGTGAAATCATCGATGTAAAAACACGGAAAATCATTGCTACACTGAAGGATGAAAAAGGCAATCCCGTAATGAGTGAAAAGGTTGTGGAAATACACATTGACGGTAGCAAAGCTGTGAAAGCCGGCGATCAGTTTGGGATTGGCAGAGTTTCAGGCAGGGTAACAGCTAACGGTAAATGACGCGGTTTCGAATTTATGTTATTTTATTAAACCATTTCAAACCATCCGACACCGAAAAACCTTACAAATTTTATATACTTTTTCTTTCAATGCTACGGCTTTCCATTAGGCCATGATGATGATAGCAAATTAATTCAGTACTGGTTCTGCAAATGACGTCATACCCGTCTTTATTAAATGCAAGAGTGTTTTTATAATCTTGAGCTTGCCCAAAAAAATGATTCAATGAAGATTGATGATCATCTTTTAAAGAGGTTTCTCCTAACGTCATGAATCTGTGATACACTTCAGCAAAAAGGGACTTAACCTCTGTATCCTCCATTTAGTCAAAATTTTACTTCTCGTACCTTATTCTTAAAACGTAGGGTGATTAACTATGTTCGTATAATAAAAGTCATCAACTCCTAATTTGTATGTATAATACATCCATTTTACATACATTTACGTAATTAACATCGGAGATGAAGGGTACAAACCTCGGAGAATTCGAAGAACTGGTGCTGCTCACCGTCGCTGCGTTGATGGAAGAAGCATACAGCGTAGCGATATGTGACGAACTCTCGAATCACACGGGCCGTTCAGTGAAACTTGGCGTGGTGCATGCGGTGCTCAACCGTCTCGAAGAGAAAGGACTTGTGAAAAGTCAGCTGGGTGAAGCAACGAAGACCCGTGGTGGTAAACGCAAAAGATTCTATCAACTCACCATACCGGGAAAGGCAGCATTGGTCCGCGCCAAGTCGATGCGCGATCAGCTGTGGGACAGGATACCGTCGCTTGCCTGGAAAAAAGTGTAGCATGAAAGAGCAACGGCATCCGATGCTCCCGATAGCTATCGGGACGGCACCATCCGCCCTCCTGGGCACAGCGATTTGTAGAGTGGTATTGTAAGCCCGGACTCGCGGAGGATCTTATCGGGGACCTCAATGAATACTTCGAGCGGAATGTACGATCCATCGGGCCACGTCGCGCGAAGCTGATCTACATTATCGATGCCTTCAAGTTCTTCAGAAGTTATACGGTACGAAGACCAAAATTTATCAACCTTTTTATCAACTGGATCATGATCGGAAGCTACATCAAAACATCGGGACGCAGCTTAATGCGCAACAAACTGTTCTCGTCCATCAATATTGTTGGCCTTGCCATCAGTATGTCCGTCGGGTTACTGCTGATCGCGTTCGTGCTCGACCTGCGTTCGTACGACAAGTTCCACAAGAATGGTGAGAGGATCTATCGCATCACCAACGTAGCGACTTTCAATGGTGAACAAGGCGGCAAGTTTGCATCCACATCAATAAAGACCGGAAAGCTTATCCGGGAGAAAGTGACCGGCATTGAAGAAGTGGCTATTATGCGCAATGACTTTTCGCAGGATGCGAAAGTTGGCGACAATATTCTTCCCATCAAGGGCTTCTGGGCGGAGCCGTCGCTGTTCAGGATACTTACATTTCCGATGCTGGAAGGCAATCCCGACACGGCGCTGAAAGATCCTTACTCGATCGTTCTCACGGAGACGGCAGCGAAAAAGCTATTCGGCAACGAATCTGCGCTCGGCAAGGCGATCAAATTCGATACACTCGATTACCAGGTGACCGGTGTAATGAAGGACGTTCCCTTCTTTTCGCACATCAACTTCGAAGCACTGGTATCGCTCTCCACGGCTGAACAGCTGAAGTAAAGACGATAAGACGTTTTGAAAAATGGACAAGCATGTGGTCGAACTACGTGTACCTCCTGCTGCCGGAAAATGCCGACATGGCTTCAATCCAGTCGCAGCTCGACGCAATTGCAAAGGAGGAAAATCTCGCCGAAGATCCCGATGGCATCACACTAAGATCCAACTCGAGCTTCTTCCTTTATATAATATCGTAGTCGGAGAGGAGTCTCAGTCGTACCCAGGGTCCCGCGGGTCCTCACATGTCTCCGGTTGTGCTTTGGATACTCGGCGGGCTTGCACTCGTTGTGATATTGTCTGCGTGTTTCAACTATACCAATCTTTCGATAGCACGTGCCATGCGCCGCTTTAAGGAAGTAGGTCTTCGCAAAGCTATCGGTGCCGGAAAGAGCCAGGTACGGCAACAGTTCCTGGCGGAGGCGATCATAATCTCCCTGGCAGCCCTTCTTCTTTCATACTTCATATTTCTCGTATTGCGGCCGCAGCTGATAAACATGGCTCCGGAGATGCAGCGCACGGTGAAGCTCGAGCTCACTCCGTCTATGGTCGTAGCCTTTATCGTCTTTTCGGTCACCGTAGGTGTTATTGCCGGCTTCATGCCTGCAATATTCTTTTCGAAAGTCAGCGCGATCAATGCGCTCAGGAATGTGTCGTCGGTGAAAGTATTCAAACACGTAACACTCAGACGCGCCTCTGGTGGTGATTCAATACACGGTCACACTGATCTTTATAACAACAACGGCCATCGGCTATGTGCAGTATAAAAACATACTTGCATTCGACCTGGGATTCAACACAGAAAACATCCTGAACATTAATATGCAGGGTAATAAACCCGATGCACTTCTCAAGGAACTGAGCGAGATGCCGGAAGTAACGGCACTGTCCCGGTCGCTGATTATCACCAGTGTAGGGAATGCCTGGGGAGGCAATATGAAATACAAAGATTCGCGCGACTCTGCGCTGGTCTTGACCAACCACGTCGACGAAAACTACTTGCCTCTGCATGGATACAAGCTCGTTGCCGGAGGAAATTTTATTGCACGACCCACTACAGCGGACGCCGCCACGGAAGTGATCGTTAACCAGCAAGTGTTAAAACGATTTAAC
Organism: uncultured Bacteroidota bacterium; assembly: GCA_963813425.1. GTDB lineage: Bacteria > Bacteroidota > Bacteroidia > Cytophagales > Cyclobacteriaceae > Chryseolinea. The sequence continues at coordinate 62,709 of CAWEZB010000015.1, read as the reverse complement.
ATAGCTAACGGCGACCCCGAGAAAGCAATCGGGGAGGAGATAACATTCAGTAATTTCAAAGTAAATGGACGCAAGATGACCATTGTTGGAGTAATGAAAGACTTTCACTATGGCAAGGTCGATAACCTCATCGGGCCGGTAGCATTCATGTTCTGGACACCCGAAGACAGGGCAATCATTAATGCCAAAATACAAAGCACTGACATGCTGGCGACCATGGCCAAGATCGAGTCCACATGGAAGAAGATCGATCGTGTTCATCCATTTGAGGCTAAATTCTATGACGAAGAAATAGAAGATGCATACAGCGAATTTTCCGCCATGATCAAGATCATTGGCTTCCTTTCATTCCTCGCCATTTCTATCGCATCGATGGGATTGTTCGGAATGGTGGTATTCACTACCGAGACAAGACTAAAAGAGATCAGCATTCGAAAGATGATGGGCGCCAGCTCCGGCAACCTTATATACTTATTGAGCCGCGGTTTTCTCGTACTGCTGTCGATATCGGCACTCATCGCACTGCCCGTAACTTACCTTTTCTTCGAAAACGTTGTGCTCACGAATTTTCCGTATCACACACCCGTGCAAATCGCCGAGTTGTTCGTTGGCTTGCTGGCGGTATTGCTGATCGCATTCATTATGATCGGATCGCAGACGATGAAGGCGGCGAGGAGTAATCCGGCGGAGGTCCTGAAGAGCGAATAAGGTTACTGATTAACATTTTTCCTACTATCGCCAATCAATACAGGATATTCGTGAGAAAAGTTTTTACCTGTGTCGGAAAATTACTTGGTACGTAAACTCAATTTTTTTCCTTCCTTATTAACTTATGGTAATAACTCTCTTAACGTTCGTTCAGACTTTTTTAAAAATGCCAATGATTAACGACAGAAAGCGCTTTGCGATGACCTTACTGGCTATTTCCGTTACGTTTATGAGCCTTGCTCAATCCATTGACTTATCCCATGCTTCCATTTTTGTATCGCCCGACGCAGAACGTGAGATTCAAAAACAGATCATCGTTCTAAAGGAGGAAATTTATAAACGAACAGGAATTACGCTTGCGGTAAAATACGATTTGAAATCCACAGCCGTGCCGGCTGAACCACGAATCATTCTCGCGACGACGCGTGATCTATCCATGATGCCATCATCTTTACAGGCTGCGTTGGACGGCATGACGCCAATAGGCAAAGACGGTTTTAAATTGCTCATTCAACCCGATGCCAAAATAGTCGTGATTACCGGAGACGATGCAAGAAGTGTGCTCTATGGTGTCGGGCGATTGCTTCGGAAAGCGGAAATGCGGGCAGGCAACATTTCGGTGCCTGTGTCGACAACAATTTCAACTACACCCCTGTATTCAGTCCGCGGTCATCAACTTGGATATCGACCGAAAACAAATTCGTATGATGCGTTTAGTATAACGCAATTTGATCAATATATACGGGAACTGGCGTTGTTTGGTGCGAACAGCATCGAGATCGTACCTCCTCGTACGGATGATGATGCCACCAGCGTGCACATGAAACTCACCCCGATTAAAATGATGGCCGAACAATCCCGGATCTGCAAATCCTACGGACTCGACGTTTGGATGTGGTATCCGAACATGGGAACTGACTACGCCGATGAAAAAACATTAGAGGAGGAGTTGAGCGAACGCGAAACTGTTTTTGCTGCAGTAGAAAAATTAGACGCTGTGTTTGTTCCCGGTGGCGATCCCGGTGAGCTGCAGCCGCATGCTTTGTTTACCTGGCTGGAGAAGCAAGCAGCTGTATTGAAAAAATTTCATCCGAACGCAAAAATCTGGGTATCGCCGCAAGTGTTTCGTCCGACGAAAAAGTGGATGAGTACTTTTTACAATTATGTGAACCGTAAATATTCCTGGTTCGGCGGTGTTGTTTTTGGTCCCTGGATTAAAACACCTGTTGATTCCATGCGTCTCCTTATTGATCCATCCATTCCGATCCGAATGTATCCCGACATAACGCATAGCCTAAGCTCGCAATATCCGGTACAGGATTGGGACCTTGCTTATGCCATGACCCTGGGGCGCGAATGCATCAACCCCCGGCCAACGGATGAAAAGCACATTCACAACATATTTGCCAACTATGGAACGGGAAGCATCAGCTATTCTGAAGGCACTAACGACGACGTGAATAAATTTATATGGAGTGATCAGGATTGGAATCCACATATCACGGTGGAAGAAACGCTTCAGGATTATGCAAGATTTTTCATCGGTCCCGATCATGCAAAAGAAATTGCAGATGGTATCCTTGACCTGGAAGAAAATCTGCGAGGGTCATTATTATCAAGCAAGCAAGTGAGCAAGACACTGGAACATTTCCAGTCGCTTGAGAAAGGTGCGTCTGTTTCGATGATGCAGAATTTCCGCTTTCAGATGTGTTTGCTTCGCGCGTACTATGATGCATTCATTCAAAAGAGATTGATCCATGAAACTAAACTGGAGCAGGAAGCATACAGTGCATTGTCACACGCCAGGCAAACGGGATCGTTGCTTGCGATTGCCAAAGCAGAAGACATCCTAAAGAAGGCGGCGGATCCCGCTCCATATAATTCTTACAAAGCGAAATGCGTGGCGCTGACGGACTCTCTGTTCAAAAGTATTGGTGCACAATTGACCATTAAAAAACACGGTGCAGCTGATGGTCGTGGAAATTTTATTGATAACATCGACGTGCCTTTGAATGATGCACCCTGGATCACGGACCAATTAAAAAAGATAGCGGCCCTCAAAAATGAAAACGAAAGACTTGAAAAAATAAATGCCTTGCTGCATCGCTACAGATCCCGGTCAGGGAGGCATTTATACAAATTTTGGTACGCCAGCCGCAAAGCCGTATGTGCTGCCCGGCCTCGGCTGGTCGAAAGACCCCGGTGGTCTTCAGTCACCGCTGGTAAACTTTGGGGTTGGAACAAAAGAAGATGAATGGGTACACGAAATTTTGCCGAGGGGCTTTGGCGGGCAAATCGTACCAAAAGCATGGATGACGCAAACCGGAACATTGTACGAACATCCGTTGAATATTCAGTATAAAAATCTCGACCCGAAAAGTTCTTACAGCATACGGATCGCCTATACGGGAAGACTGCGCTCGCGTATCAAGTTAACGGCAAACGGATACCTCGTGCACGATTACTTCCTGACGGGCGATCAGCCAATTTATTCCTTTGATATTCCGAAGGCCGCATTGTCAACCGGTACCGTGACCTTCACGTTTGTTTGTCCCGAAGGTGAACAAGGTGCACAGGTGAGTGAAATATGGATACTGAAAAAGTAAGTCTGCTAAAGCATCCATTAAATGATCATGTCGCCCGATTGCCTTTCCTGAAACATGGTCGCCTACTCCTGTCTTGATAATGTTCATGTCGTGAATCAGTCGTTGCGTAAAGAGGGCAATGTCAAAGCTGTGAATAATGATGTTGGCACCTTCCTTTACCCACTTGATCTGACGTTCCGGTTCAAGCGAAAAATGGATTCCTATTGCCAATCCTTTTCCGCGGGCGGTTTGTATGATTTTCTTTACCGCCGCTTCAAATACAGGATGGTCATATTCTTCCGGATGGCCAAGGCTTACGGAAAGATCATGCGGACCAATAAAAACGGCATCGAGGCCTGGCACGGATAACAGTTCATCCAGTTTGTTCATGGCCGGAACGCTTTCAATATTGGCGACCGCCATATTTCCTGCGTTCACTTTTTCCACGTATGCCTGCACTTTCTCACTCAACGCTTCTTCACCTTTCAATGCACGGTCGAGTACTTCTCCCTTAAGCGGTTTATACTTCACTGCGCCGACCAGGTCACGGATCTGATCAACTGATTCAAGATAAGGTGCTACCACGCCCACGGCACCCGCATCAATCGCCTGAGACGCCAGATAAGGATCGGGACTCGGAATGCGGACAATTGGAGAAATTCCATAGGATTTTATCAACTGGCATAATTTAGCAAGGTCGGCCCTGTTCATCGAAATATGTTCGTTGTCTATGAAAGCAAAATCAAGTCCTGCTTTCTGCAGGCTCAAGGGCCAGGAAGGTGCCGTGGATGTAAAAGCCGTTCCGTACACGCGCTTGCCGTCTTGTAATTTTTTTAATACGCTCATGATGTTGACCAGTAGGATGAGGTTGATTATCTGTTTCTAAAATTTTATGATGACTTTATGCTTGTAAAGAAACCACATAGATACCACTCCAGCGAGAAAATAAAAAGAGAACAAGCCCGACAAGCATGTGCGGAAAGTGAAAAATATCCTGCAGCAAACCAAACGTTATTCTTTTTGCGATCATTCCTTCAGGGCCTATTTTCCTATTTCCTGAAATTCCTGCCGGGGTTACAAAACACTCGTGCGCACAAACTTGCGCAAACTCTTTAAGTATCACCCTTTTTAGTAGTTTTACCGACTATGAAAACTATCGAACTCGAAGAAATCACGCTGATCGGCATATCCCTGGGCTCAACGACAACCAACGCTAACGGCCAGTCCGGCAAAGACTGCGGAGCGCTGTGGCAGAAATTTGAAAAGGGAAACTATGCTGAAACTATTCCAGAAAAATTGACCAATGAAATAGTTGCCGTGTACCACAAATACGAAGGCGACTTCACAAAACCTTTTTCCTATTTTATTGGCGTGAAAGTAAAACCGGACACCGAAGTTCCGCACGGCCTGGAGAAGATGTCTATTCCAAAATCATCGTATCAAAAAATTGTTTCAAAAGGAACAATGCCTGATTGCATCGCTAACACATGGAAAGATATATGGAATTCAGCTATAGCAAGAGCCTACCAGTACGACTTTGAAATTTATGACGACCGAAGCAAAGATTGGAGTAAGGCAGAAGTGGATATTTTTGTTTCGGTGAATTGAGTGATGGTTGTCTGACCAACTGACATTGGACTAGGCATTTAGCGAACAACTGAAATCCGAATCTGATTTAATCATAGATAAAGAAGTTCGATATTCGTCTCGCTTACATTATCAGCTATAGTTTGCTTCCGTTGTTCCATTTCCAAAATTCCTTGGAAAAACGTGATTGCGTTTTATTTCTTCATTAGCTTATTAATTCTTGTTTTTTTCTGCTGTCTGTTGACGATTAATTGTAGTCTATAGATATTCGATTGAAGTGATCATTTTATAAACTTAGTTTAGCTGTGTATTAGAATGATATTTTAACTAAAACTAATTACAATGCAATCCGATAATTTACTCCGACCAGGAAGAAAAGAGTATTCAACCTTCATCACGATCTGCATTTACAATTGGACGGACTGTCGGCATCCTGTTATTGCTTCAGTTAGCCGCCGCTCTCACGCTGCCCTTTATATTGTCTAAGCCAATAACTTTTGGCTCTCCGGCTTTCCTTACTGCTGTGGCAGCGCATTCATTTCAGATTCGATCGGCTGTGCTTCTCTCTTTTGTAGGCTCAGCCCTAACCGTTTATCTTGGTATCACTGCCTTTCAGGTATTCCGGCTCTATAGTAAATCGGCTGCGCTATTGTTCGTGGTCGTTTGTGCTGTCAGTTGCACCCTGGATGTCGTGCAGGCCGGTACCATAATGTCTATGCTGTCTATAAGCAATGAGTTCGTTACTTCAGGTGCCGCAAATTCCGAGCTATATCAGGTTGTTGGTGCAGCGGTCGCTTCCGCCAGACGCTCGGCCCACTATGATGCAGTTGCTTGCTATTGGTGCCTGGATGTTTGTTTTCTATATTTCGCTGTTTCGCTTCAAACTGATTCCGCGTGTGTTAGCTGTCATTGGGGTCATTGGGGTCACACTTCAATTTATTGGAGTAACATTAATGATGTTGCTGGGGTATCGCTCAATCGGAGAGATGGCTATGCCTTTGCTCCCTATTCAGATAACTGTTGCTGTATGGCTGATTGTTAAAGGCTTCAACGATCCGACCCAAAGCCTGCAGCCGTGGCGCCCGCTTTTCAGCCCCATCGTTCTGAAATAAGCAGATTCTAGATCGCGGTTATTTGATGTGTGTTTGACGTATTCATATTATTTTCGAACCAAAGGTTCCTGTATGAATACGCCACTAAAACCAAGGCAAAAAAAGATGGTCGTTATGAACCAGCCAAATAGGCAAGGGGTAGTGAGTAACCCAATATATTTTACCCACCACCCCTTTAGGATTTACAGCCAAAGTATAAAACTGAAATCGATCATTGTTGTTTCCTTTTTTTGAAAAAAATTAGACCTATTATTTTTAGAGGAATTCTTCTCAATTTTTAGAATGCCCGAGGATGAATAGTTAACCAACAAAGAACGGTTACCCAAAATTTCCATTACAGAACCTAGAGAAGGATCGACTATAAAGCGGGTTCGCTACCGTCGACCGCGTGCGCTAAAGCTATAGGTGCCTACGCTAAAGCTATGGCGCCAGCGTGCGGCGGCGCAAGCTTTTGCGTAGGCGGGCAACACAAAAGAACCAACCACCCGAAATCGCCAGGTGAGCGGTTTTGAGTACAATGTGAGATCTCTAATGAAGACGTTATTCTTAACGCACCCAAGTAAATTTGAATTTCAAAACTCCACTTTAAAATTTAGCACTGGAATTATACCGATGCCTGTAACAGGGTCGACGAATATTTGATCATCATTTGGGGGCATCAGGAAATTATAGTCAATAACATTTTGCCGGTTAGTGAAGTTTTGTATGTCCAAGGAAATAATCCAGGAATAGCGGGGATTATTTCGCCTGTACTTCAAACCCAAATCGAATCGTAAATAGTCAGGCGCTTGCTTGGAATAGGTTTCTGAAGCAACAGAATAAAGATAATTAATACCTGACGGCGTGGTACCAATAGTTTGAGGTGTGTATCGAAATCCTCCATGTATCAGTGTTCTAAAGTTCAAGCTAAAAACGTTTTGCCGGGCCTTCCCTAATTTAAAATCTTTCCCAGCCAGAAAATTGGCTTGATATTTTGTATTAAAATAGGTGTCGTAAATGTGTCCATTGGCGGGCTTATATTTTGAATCAAAAAGCGAACCCGTTACTAAAAAATAGTAGTTATCAGAATAGAATTTTTCCAATGTTACCTCAATTCCTTTATTGTAACCTTTCCCATTATTCTGAAGCGTGGAATCAGGAATTCCATGTTCGCTATTTATTCTTGAGTAAGTACTGCCGGGGTTGGCGGAAACTGGTACATCGTATAGGTATTGATAGTATGCTTCTACTTTTACGCGCAGATCCGGCCGAATGGACAAATCATACCCCACTACATGATGCATGGCTTTTGTCAGCTTTAACTTTTTATTGGGAGTTGAAGTGGTTCCATCCGGAGCTGTTACTTGTGAAAAGTAAACGGATATGGGTTCAGCCCGGGAATGCAAGCCGAAACCATAACTAAAAGACGACTTAGTGCTCGCCTGCCATTTCAATCCAAGCCGTGGTTCCAATGAATAATCCTCATTCAACAGGAAAAGCATGTTGTGAACACCAGCATTTATTTCGAATGTACTGGCTACACGGTACTTCCACGAACAAAAAGCCTCGGCGAGTGCCGTTTTCCCTTTGTGATTAACATACTCTCCATTGGGACTCAGCTGCGGGTTTCCTATGGAATCCAAAAATAAGTTACGATAAACTGCTTTTCCGTAAACATCGTAAAACAGGTCGCTATAAATAACGCCGGCACGAATGGTGTGTCTGGCATTGAATTTATGATTGATCGTGATGGATGTTCTTATAGCCGGATAGTTGTAAGTGCTGCTGTCAGTTATTTTATGCTCGTTATTTTGGTTCACGATTCCACTTTCGAGTTTATCGTGCTGGTCAGCTACGGCTACAATTGTTTTTAGAAAAGTTTTATTATTGGGCAATGTCCACAAGTGTTTCAGGCCAAGCACACCCATTTTATGATCTTCGCTCTGATAGTCCCTCGGGTTATCTTCACCCGTTGAACTTATTCCTCCGACACCGAAGAGAGAAAAAGTTCCGGCCTTTTGCGTATGGAAATTGATATTAAAGTTCAAGTCCTGAAAAATGGGTGGCGTCTGATTATCATCCAACCCAAGCAGGCCCATCTTATTTAAGAGCTGAAGATTACCGTACCTGTAGTTGAACAAGTATGATATTCTGCTCTGCTTACCCAACGGACCTTCTAATGAGACCTGTGAACCGATCACTCCAATCTGAACTCCATATTCACGTTTGTCCGGATTGCCTTTCCGGAGGTTTAGATCGAGTATACCGGAAGTAGAATTTCCATATTCTCCCGGGAAAGCGCTGGTAAAGAAATCTGAATTTGAAAGGACCTCTGAGGAAATTATGCTAAAAACTCCTCCTCCGTCTCCTTGTCCATTATTAAAATGGTTTGGATTTGGTATTTCAATTCCTTCGAGCTTCCACAGGAGGCCCATCGGTGAATTTCCCCGGATAACAATACTATTGCGAGAATCAGAGGCAGCCATAACGCCGGCGAAGACACTTGTCATGCGGGCTGGATCATTGTACCCGCCAGCATAACGGCTTGCATCCTCGGTTGCAAGCTGTCGAGCACTCACGGTGGCCATTGAATTCTGCGGCAGGTCTTTCTCCTGGTCAGCGTTAACGACAATCTCGTTCATCTTGGTCACCGATTCGCGCATTTCAATATTCAGAAAAGTCTCCTTCCCGGAAATGACCTGAAGGCCGGAAGCAATAAATTCTTCATAGCCCACATACGTCAGTTTAAGACTTTGCAAGCCTACCGGCACTTTGAAAGAGAACATACCATTGGTGTCGGAAATTGCGCCCAGGTAGGGCTGGCTGTTTAACAAAACGATGCTTACGCCAATCAATGGGACTTTGCTTTCGCTATCGATGACCTTTCCCTTGACCGTTTGCGACACTGTTTGATGACTATTTGTTTTGTGATCTAAATTTTTTTTTGAAAGTAAAATGTTGTCGTCTACAACTTTGTAGGCAATGTCAGTGGTGTCGAATAATACAGGTAATATTTGAACGATGGATTGTTGGATAACATTGATCGTGACTTTCTTTTCTTTCAAAATGGCTTCAAGCTCAACGTTGTATGAAAACCTGTATGTAGTTTGTTTTTTAATAGCGTCAATGACTTCGGTTATCGGAACATCCTTGAGGTTTAAGCTGATCGTATTAGCTTGTGCGTATGTTGTCTGCATTGTTACGGACACAAGCAAACAGATTAATATACAATACCGCATCATGATTTTCTTTTCATAGTTTGTTGCACCTAACCCCTCACGATGGGGTGATAAATATTTCTTTTCCCTGCACCTTATACTTTATAGGAGCAATGAAACTCAGCATTTCCAAAACCTTGTCAATTGATTGACCTTTCCGGAAACTGAAGTTATAAGATATGTGCTGCGCCTTCAGGTCGTTGATTACAAAATGAACCTGGTATAATTCCGAAAGCTTCCCTGTAATTTCGTCAAGCGTTGCATTGGTGAACACAATCAACCCATGGCGCCATGCAGTGAATCCGGTCGGGTCCACTGCTTTAACTGCTAAATATTCACCGGTTTTGTCATACTCCGCCATTTGCCCGGGAGCTAGCATAGCAAGATTATTGCCTTGCATATTCTGGATGACAACTTTGCCTTCTACCAGTATGGTTTCTGTATTTTTTTCCGAAGAATAAGAACGGACATTGAAGGCGGTTCCTAGAACTTCTATCTGGATGTTGTGTGTTTGGACTCTGAAAGGATCAAGGGAATCGTGTGCTACTTCGAAATAAGCTTCTCCCGCCAACTGAACATTTCTTTCGCTTTTCGAAAAGGTTTCTGGATAGGTTAAACTACTGTTGCTGTTTAGCCATACTCTGCTGCCATCGCTTAACGAAACGAACTTGCTGCTATCAGTTTGCGCTATCGAAACAGTGATGAGTTTTGGATCGCTACTGAAATATTTTCCTTTGTAAAGGATCACTGGCACTGCCAGCAAGAATAGGAGGACAGCGGCATATCTTGCTAACCTGAGATATACGTGCTTTTTTCTTCGTGATTCTGAAAGACGAACGTTTGAATGAAATCTTGCCGCTGCCTGGCTGAGTTGCTCGTCGGTGCCGAAATAAATCACCTTAGGGTAATTCAATAAAGCTTTTTGTTCATAGAAAAACTTTTTGTTTTCGGACGATTCCTGCAACCACTTCAGAAATAAGTCTTCTTCCTCAGGCGTGCATTGTCCCTGAAGATATTTTATTATCAATTCTTCATTCATGCCGTTCATATCTTTGCCATCATACCTGTAAGACAAAGAAGAAATGAAAAACTTCTATATGATTTGAATTTTTTTTTGGAAGAATAACATTCAAAGTAAATTTCCTTTGTGTCATCGTGCCCGGCCTGCCGCCTTGCTCTGCCGAAGCGGCTACGCAAAGGCGATGCAGCCAGGCTTTGTGGCGAAAAATTATATTGCCTTCTGCCACAAGGACGCTAAGTCACAAAGAGCTAAAGGCCTCTGTTAACCAGTAGATTTGGCTGTCTTTCATCATCCGTTAACTTCAAATTCTTTTAACGGCTAAATAGGATTATGCTCCTTTAATGAGGAGCGCAAGAAGAAGTGCGATGATCTTATTTTGCAGTAATTTTCGCAGGACCTTTAAGGCATAGTTAATGTGTTTTTCAACGGTGCTCACGGAAATATCTAGCAACTTGCTAATTTCCTTATTTGGTCTGTCCATTATATAACTTAACGTGAACACTTCACGGCACTTTTGAGGAAGGCTTTCAATGGCCTGGTTAATTTCATTACGCAGGTCATTCATGTATAATTTACGGATGATCTCGTTCTTATCAGGGTCGAAAAAACTCGCTTCGTAATCTCTAAGTTCCTGTTCAATATGCCGGCGGTTGGTAGTCATCATCTTTTGCCGATTGAGATAATTCAAGCATCGGGTATAAGTTGCTTTAAAAAGATAGGCCTTTGCAGACGTGTGAATGGTGATTGATCCCTTGTTTTCCCAAACATAAATAAAAACTTCCTGCACGATATCTTCCGCGGTTTCATTATCTACGATCAGGCAGGCATAAGCTTTCAGACTGGGGTAATGAATTTTAAAAAGGCCTGTAAAAGCCTCGATATCGATTTTAAATGGATGTATTTTATTGCCGTCCGACATTCCTTAAGTTTTCAACCAGCCAAGCCGTAATAACGAAGTTTTATAGCGTGATGAATTTCTCGCTAACGAGTTGATTGTGTAACGATATGAAAAGATTGAAAATTTGTGTTGCATATTCTATTCATCATTCATATTTCGTGACCAAGCATTAAACTATACCTATGAATATGACAGTCATAATGACGTTTTCCGTCAATATCAGTCCCGAAAAAGTTCGAAGCGGAAATAATAATGCTAAGCCTGCAAAATACAATGAAAACATTCCGCTCTAAATCTGCGTATCTTTCATGCACGTCCAATAAAAACGACAATGGCTGGCAGGAACTGGAAAAAAGACATTCGACCCCTTATCAAAAAATACAAAGGGAAAAAATTTCCTCTGAACTATGGTAACACTTACGAGCTGGTAGTGATGGTGATCCTGGCAGCACAGGACTCCGACGCACATATCAATAAAGTTGCACCGGACCTTTTTAAAGTATTTCCTAACATGAAGTCCCTGGCCAAGTCGACGGAAGATACATTGTATCCCCTGCTCAGCAAAGTCCGCAACTTCGCCAATAAGGCGAAGTGGCTGATGCGTCTCGCGGCAGCGGTCAAAGACAACAAAAATATTCCCATGACTATGGATGAGTTGACCGAGCTTCCCGGCATTGGCCGCAAGTCTGCCAATGTCATTATGCGCGAGTCGGGCGTGAAAGCCGAAGGCATCATTGTGGACCTCCACGTTGTACGCGTGGCCCCACGCCTGGGTATCGCTACAGGTACCGACCCTAAGAAAATTGAAAAACAAATGATGGAGGTGCTTGATCCAAAGGATTGGGGCGAAGCCGGTATGGCAATCTCGTTTCTCGGCCGGGAAATCTGCCGCCCGACGAACCCCAAACATGCTGAGTGTGTGATGAAAAAAGTTTGCGGTTATTATAAGTCTTTAAATAACTAGTCGTCTATTGCTTTCACAGTTTATAGAACAGTTTTATCACATCTAATATATTTGCCATATATTACAACGTCGCAATTGACAAAAAATGTTTGTACCTATTAGAATGTCATGAGAACAGCAATCTTGATCGTGGTCTCGATCGCTCACATTACCTCAAAACTAACCAATGGTTACTCAGTAAAATACCAGGAGTATAATTTAAGGGAACGAACAAAACAGCGGCTCACGCTCATTCACTCATTATTATCTTTCATCCTTGCTTTCGGAGTAACCAACAACTACTTGAATGAATTTCAGTTTTTTAATGAGCGTTTCGCTTCATCTAGCTTTTGGACTATTGGAACTGCATTTCTATTGTTAATTATTTTGCTGATAACAGTAGGCTCAGCTATTACGTTGCTGGCGAGTAAGTGGAAATAGGAAAACAGCAAGGCGGAGATTTCCGCGATCCAAGGTGACTTTCTCTAATAAATAAATGCGACATTTCGCGGTACGATATATAATTCCAAGTTGATTACGCCTTGGATTTCATTTTTATGTTGCTCAGCGACTTTTCTTGTCAAGGGCAAAGCGTGAAAAAGACTTCCTAACGTTATCAGCAGAGGAACGTTGGTGCGTGTTGTTGGAAAAAGGACCCCGAGGTAGTTTTACAAACACCTCGGAACAAAAATTGCCAGCTACCTGGGAATCAGGGTCGAAAGTTTAAGCAGAATAAGGAAGTCCATAATTCCTTAACATAGATCAACCGATAATTTTGTATTTGATGTTAATATTGAAGGCGGTACAGAGTATTAAAACTTATGGACGAGGCATTGTTAAAGCAAATTTCCACAGGACTGCGCAAGGCTGCATTAGATCAAGAAACAAAGGCCTATATTTTATCCAATCCTGTATTGTTCAGCACGCTTAAAAAAGCCGCAGATCGATATATTGGTGGCGACACGCTTACAGAAACCATCGACAAAGTAAAAACTCAAAACAAAAGTGGCTTTAAATGTTCGATTGAATTCATGGGTGAAAGCACCCGAACGGAGCATGACGCAAATCAAGCCAGAAATGAATTTCTTAAGATCTGTCAATCTATCAAAGATCAAGGATTGAACGCTACGCTTTCCCTCGACATATCTCACATCGGGCTTGCTATCTCAAAGGATTTATGCTTCAATAATCTGGATCTGATTTGCCAGGAAGCCGCAAAGGGAAATATTGAGATTATCATCAGTGCTGAGGATACAGAAAGAACAGATTCCGTGCTGAAGACATACATCGAAATATCAAAAATTCACCAGCATGTAGGTGTTACACTACAAGCCTACCTGTTCAGAACTAAGGATGATTTTGATGATGTTGTTAAGCTTAACGGAAGGATCAGAATTGTAAAGGGTGCATTTGAAACTCCATCCGGACTTTCCCTGGCGAGGGGAGAAGAACTGGACAATGTTTATCTGGGCTACGTGAAAAAGTTATTATCTAAAAATCATCTGTGCTCAATAGCGACACACGACGAGTACATCCAGCAAGAGGTAAAAAAAATGATTCAGATTTATGGGGTGAAGAGCGAGAGCTATGAATTCGAAAGTTTATTTGGAATACAAAGTGAGCTTTTGCTGCGTCTAAAGGAAGAAGGGTATCCGGCCAAGATATATTTTGTTTATGGTAAAGAATGGTATTTATATTTATGTAACCGACTGGCAGAATATCCCTTAAATGTATTTCAAGCGCTAAATGATATTTTACGGGCATAGACCCATCCGGTCAAAGGTTCTAGCGTTGAGCGTCGTAGAACTTCAACATCTTTCTTCGAAATATTTATTAAATCCAAAATCCCACGCTAACTGAATTCTTTGGGTTTTGTTCTAATGAGTTCCGACGATTAACGATGTCCTTTCCTGCGTGCCCTCGTGCGTGCAGCCTTCTTTGCCGCTTCCGAACGTTTACGGGGTCCCTTTGTCTTTACTGCTTGTTTTGCGGAAGCAGAGCGCTCCGACGCAGTTCGTTTTTTTGCTGCTGCACGAGCTTGACGTGAAAGGGCGTCGCGTGAAACAGAAGTCCTGCCTTCACGCTTCAGTGCGCGAACCCCTGCTCGCGAACGCGTCGGAGAAACAGGTTCGTGTCTCTGGCCTTTCTCGTACGCCTGCTTTGCACTTTTACGAGTCTTTTCCGAAACCTTTCCTTTTTTTGGTGGTTTCAGGTCAACACCGGCCCTTCGCGCTTTTGACAATCCAATGGCGATGGCTTGCTTGGCCGATCTTGCTCCATGCTTCCCTTCTCGGATATGTTCGATTTCTTCGTGAACAAATTCACCGGCCTGGGCCTGTGCTGATTTGCCCTCGCGCTTTGCCTGCTTGGCTCGATTTATTGTTTTCTTGTCTGGCATAGGATTTACTTTATTTTTGAACGACAATTATTATGCCGTGCGGTTGCTGTCGTTAGAGCATAGCAAGAATTAACAAAAAAACTATTATCGATCAGATTTCAAACTCCGACCCATCGACAGCAACCTCCAGTTTGAGATCTTTCCGTTCCATAGATTTTATCTTTCGAATTCCGGATGAAATATCCTTTAGGAACCATGTACCAAAGTGAGTAAAGACAATTCGTCTTGTAAATTTTTCAAACAGATTTACAAGGTCAGGTACTCCATTATGTCCAAAAATTTTGCCCTGTCTATTTTTTCTGATCAATCCTCCTTTTCTTAAAAAGCTTGCCTCGGTGATAACAAGGTCAAGTCTACTTAACATGTTGAAATATTTTTTATTGAAATAAATTACGTCTCCCGTATAGAATATCCGCTTGTTACCTTTCTCGACCAAAGAGCCCACTGATTTCACCTTTAGGCTATGGGTCACGGGAACTGGTATTGTTCTATACCCTGCAGCCTCCGTTGTATCCGAAATCACCTTCAACTTTTTTAGTTTTTCTGATCTTTTCGGGTGAAAATACAGTCGCGCGAGTTATAATTTCTTCGCCTGGAGCCATGAAGAATGCATGATCTGGATGTAAGTGCGTTATAAAAATGTATTGTGGATTATATTTCAAAAATGTCGTCCTTAGAGACTTCAACGACAAAAGTTGAGTGCCCATTAATTGTTTTGACATCTTTTACCTGAAATAAGAAGTCTTCCTTAAAATGCTCCCTTATGTAATCGGAGATTTGGTAGGGAATTGTTTCTTCAAGTTTCATAGGCCTTTTGTCGCTATTTGAATTCGAGCTTAAAATCCAAAGGACTCTACGTCGTATTGTAATTAAACAACATGTTACAGCAATTCAAACGCTGTATAGTTCGCGATATTCCGCGGGGGTCAGCCAAAGCTCACTTATCTCAGGAGGTAGCTGGGCAACAATATCTTTAACTTCACCAATTGCGATATGGTTTCTTAGAACTTTAAATACGGCTCTTGTTCGTTGTATTGCTTTGTCATCATTTCCAAAATCCTGGGGCGCCGTTTTAGGATTTTTCAGAAGCAGACATTCAATAAATTCATCCTGCGTCCGTATGCGATTTTTTGTATGAATTCGCCAGCCGTTTACATAGATCGCTTTCAACATCATCGGCAATTGCGAAATAAGATGTAACGACTCTTCAGGTGTAAGGAGCTCACGTAAAACATGCAGAACGGCAGTCATAATTCTGTCTGCCTGTTCAATACTATCAGTATTGTCAAGTTCGGAAGCAACCTCTTTTACAAATTTATGAGCTTCCTGAGCATATTGTTCATATTTCATGATGCTGCATTTATGTGGAAGATTTCGTTTTCTCCTTTGCCGACGACAAAAATTATACCTTAAAGCTGTCATTAGCGAGATAAACTGTTTTAATACAATTCGGGTAAGAATGTTTTGACACGTGGCTGTTCAGCTTCGGTTGGGAGCAGATCTTATTGACGGAGTTTTGATCTATTTTACACCTGGAGCTTCTCATTTGTTTCTGTCGGGCGATGATGACTATCTCGCGACTTAAGTTTTTGCCGGAATCCCCACATAAATTGCTACTGCTAAGTTTTTAGTGTGACGGTTCAGGGGTCGGGGTCGACTGCTTTAAAATACGGGAGGCTGCAGTTCATGCAGCCTCCCGGCTAATCTTTTTTCCTTTCGCTGGCATTATCCAGATCAAGTTATGAGGATATGTCTCAGATCCGGTGTTACCCGTATCACTCCTTAAAGGACTAGCATTAAATTGAGATTAAAAACTATTCCAATTCAAATTGATTCTCTTTTTGGAAAATCTGAGGGGAAAGGGGAGAGACCTGTGTGGAAAAAATGTAGATAGTGTGGATACTATTTCACAAGGCTCGTGATTAAAGGTTCAGTGTCAAGCATAAATCCAAATCGGCTTTCCTTATACTCCTGCCTACCAAATGGCAGACCATCCGCCACTATACTGTTGAACTGTCCTTCGTTTAAAAAATGCAAATGCTGTCACTAAAAAACCAACCGTCATATCATTGAAAGTGGCGACTTCGGATTCATATCCCAGGAGCCAGGGGGCCAACAATAACCAAATTCCCAGCGGAATATTATATAAAGCTACTGTTCTTGTGCATCCAGATAAGGCAATAATGGAAAAAGAAGCAACAACTGGCCCGATGATATGGTCATTGTCAGCAGCCACGCCGTTGTATCTGAAAATACCTGGTGCTGCCATCAGCCATAATCCAAGCGCTGCATTAAGAATCTGTGCCCACATTACTTTATTATTTCGTTTACGCTGTTATAGCCCCAAAAGGCTTTCCATAGAGAAACATTTGAGCGCTTTACTCTTTTCAAATATTGAAGACTGGCAAGAACTTCATCCATTGCAGGACCTATCATGACCACCGAAACGACTGCCGACATGAGACATAACGTACACCATGCGTCAAACAGCACAGGCTGAAATACCACCAGCATTACGCTCACAAATCCTAAAGGGCCCACAGCAAGGCCGAATAATATCACAATCCATGGCATGGTTCGCCATCTTCGAGTGCTCCCAATAATGCCACCAACGTCATCTAGTACATAACTAAAAGCGCCTAGGGCGGCATCTGGAACGGGCAAAATATGAGAAATAAAAGAGTTAAGGATTTTTACGCTTCCCTCGCCGAAAAAGGGTTCCCAAACGGTGCTGGTAATTTCAAGCTGATACAAGGAAAGATAAGAAGCTATTCCGAATCCCAATAAAAGCAAGAATTATTATTGGCGTTCGCTGCGACCAACTAGCAGGATTATAAGTCCACCCGGGAGGAATATTTTTTATTTTCATTTCCAAAACCCAGAATGATTATTTAGAATTTAGCTTATTGGCACAGTTTTGTTGTTCTTGTATTTTACTTGTATTTGTATAAAAAGACGATCGATCTGAATTGATTTCTTTAAGCAACATGTACATTTCGTTACCAACCTCGCCGAGTTTATCCTTATACGTTCCGCAGCGAATGGCAGACAAAATTGAAGATATATTCAGGCGCCTGAGGTTTTCGTCGGAGTCTTAGTAAACTGAAAGGCCCGTAGCTTACGAATAAATTATCATACCCTGTTTCCAATGGCAAAAAAAAATGAAGTGAGGATCCACGAGGCGTATGAAAGACATATGGAGGAATTCATGCTGGAAATCCGTGGAGCAATTCGCAACATTTACACGCCCGCGGCCGTAATTGACGTACACAAGACTGATCCGGACCTCGGCTCAACACGCAATGAGTTTCCAGCGCCCTTGCAGGAAGAACATAGCGGTCCTGATAAAGTCAACGAAATAAGACATGACGCTGCCGCCGCACAGTCACCAGAAACACGGAAATCAATAGAAATACGAAATCCAGACAAGCAACAGGAATTACTGGAAATTGTGAAGCATAGAAGTGAAAAGTTTGAACGCGAATTGCGTGGTCTAAAATCGCTGAGTAAGAATGCTATGGAATCAGCAACGCAGAAGTTCAAAGGTGACTTAATCGATAATGTAAGGAAGCAACTAACGAAAAAGAAATAGGTTATCGAAATACGGACAGTCAGAGAAATGATGTGCCTGATGGTCCTGTCGAACCTCGGAGTTCTAAAGATTACAAATCGTTACTGATTCAAAAATCTGAAGCCTAAGTTTAAGTTGGTTCTCAGGCGACCGTCCTGATCGCAGTACATCGACGTGATTTCAATGGGGCCAATGGCTGAATCAAATCCGAATGTCAGAGCATAGCCACTGAGAAAATTGTCGTCAGCGGACAGGTCGTTAAATAATTGATTGTGAAAATCATAAAGTGCGACATTAACCCGCCCTGTCAGGTAAATACTTTTTGCAAGTTTATACTGCAGTCCGAGTTGGACAGAAGCCACACTTCCCGTTTTTACTTCTGTGTCATTCAATCCGTAAAACGAGACCTGATTAATCAAATTCTCTCCAACTCCGCCCAGTTGAAATCCATTTGTAAGAAATGGATTGCCGGAAGTTAAATAGCCAACCGTTAGATTCTGAATAAACACTAATCTTGAACGAAGAGATGAATAGTGGTCTACTTTAATAAACAACCGTCCGTAATCTTTAGTATCAAATAAGGCTGTATCGCTGGGAGTTTCTGCTCCGTTTTCCACAGTAGAATAGTCCATCCGTTGCAAATAGGCAAAGCCCACGTTCGCCTTGATTCTCCATCCTTTGGTAGTAAAATATTTTTTATCAACATTGTTATATAAGTAGCTTAAATACGAATGGTAATAACGATCCTTCGTCTTAAAAGTAAGGTCTGGCACTTCAACAGTCCTCAACCTTGCGTGATTGAATTGGTGACTCAAGCCGACATAGGAATTCCGATTAAGGGTATACTGCAACCGCAGGTCGACGTAAGAATAAGAGCTTCTTAGCGTTTCCGATAAATCAAAGTCATTGTAGATAGGATAGTCAATGATCTCTTTGAAAAAAGTGAAATTGAAACCGAACCTACGGTGTTTTCCTAAATATTTGAAATACTCTACATTAAGTCGGGGGTTTTCACTTACAGCAACGGAGGCAAGCGCCCGTGATTCTTTAAACAACAAATCGCGCGATGTCATATTTAGAATCATGCTCAAGTTGGTGAGCGTATTGTAGTTCAATCCGAATTTCACCGTCGTTAATGCATTTTCTTCAACCTTAAACCGCAGGTCTGTTTTTCCTGAATTATCTGTAATAAAATCGTAATTAATCTTCTTATAATACCGCGACCCGTAAGCCGTGCGTATTGATTCTGCCAGCTTCGCGCTAGAGAACTCGGTATTGCCGTCTAAACCTAATAATCCAAAAAAGAATTTAGAAGTCGTGTTCTTTAGTCCATCAACGGAATAGGAACGGATGTTTAAAACTTTCGTTTTCGGCAATCGATCTTTTACGAAGGGCGTGGGCGGATAAATGGCATTCAGTGAGTCTGCCAGTCTTTTAAAGATGGGATAATATATTCTCCCATATTCCTTTCCAATATCAATAATCGAATCAGAGGCAGCGAAGCTGCCTGAACCGTGGCCTTTTAAATCAGGTAAAATGTAAATATCACATGCGCTCTTGTGTTGTTCGAAAGTGGTGGCGTCTTTAAAGAAAGCTAACTGAAGCAAAACATCGAAAGTGGTTTTCAAATCCTCTGCCTTGTCGAGCCCTTTATTGAGATTAACACCAATCACAAAATCAGCGCCCATTTGTTTTACATCCATTACAGGGAAATTATTCACGACACCTCCATCCACCAATGTTTTTCCTTGATATTGGACGGGTGTAAATACAGCTGGTATAGCCATGCTGGCACGAATGCACGAAATGATATTTCCCTCCCCCATAACGACTGCATCACCTGTAGATAAATCCGTTCCAAGACATTTGAAGGGAATAGGCAACAGAGAAAAATCCCTGATGTTATAAACAGGATAAAACAATTCTGCGAATTTTAGCCACAGCTCCTGACCTTCAATTATTCCCTTACCGATTTTAAATTTGCCTTCCTCGAAGGGCACTTCAAGTGCATACTTGTTAAACTCATCTTTCTCTTCGATGCCAATGGCATTTAATTGCGGCGCGGTTGAAAAGAGGATATTCCAGTCAAGCTCACGGGCAATTGCTTCAATATTATTACCTGAATATCCCGAAGCATATAAACCGCCCACCACGCTTCCCATACTGGTTCCAGTGATGTAATCTACTTTCAGACCCGCGCTATCGATAGCCTGAAGGATACCAATATGAGCAAACCCTTTTGCACCGCCCCCGCTGAGGGTCACCCCGATTTTAGGTCGTATCGATGTCTGCGCATTGCACGCACTGGAAATTAAGAGCAATCCAATAATGCTAAATGAAATAGCGGTTATTCTCACGGTATTCGTATCGATTTCTAAAGGCACCTTCATTCGTGATCTGCAGTGATCTTCATAGGAAATATAATGATGAAGACTTCTTCCATCCTAATCCTTTAGGACTATATTCACTGCGAAGCGAAACAAAATCTGAACAAGTGTAGATGAGAAGTACAATACTTTACATAGGAAATCCTCGGCTTGAACGGACAAGGAAAGCATTTGGATTTCTACAACAGCCGGGGATTTTCTTTATACATCTGCGTTTAGCGGGGAAGAAAGAATCATTGACTTCACCCGGTTTCCACTAGAAATTGAACATTACTAACAATAATTTGTTACGGAAAAAGGAATAAAAGACTAGCCCTCCGGATGTGATGCTAACGAATTGCAAATTTTCCAAGGCAGTCCTTCGAGGACATACGTATCAATTTAAATTTACGGTCGTCAATTAGTCATAAGTTCAACCTTCTATCTTGCTTGGCGAACGGTTAAACTATAGCGACAATTCCGGAAGGATCTCCTGGCTTGCAGCATTTTCCAGATCACCAATCTTAATTTTATCACCGCTCACTGAATTCTTGAAAGCTTCCAGCGCTAGTTTTTTATTCCCACTTTTCAAATACTCACTTGCTGCCTGGATGGCTACGTTGTAGTTCATCGGGGAAATTACTTCGGGCACGTTGGTGTTAATGTTTTTGGTGGTGAGCAGTTTTGAAATCGTGAACGCCCTCATTGA
This sequence comes from uncultured Bacteroidota bacterium, assembly GCA_963813425.1. GTDB lineage: Bacteria > Bacteroidota > Bacteroidia > Cytophagales > Cyclobacteriaceae > Chryseolinea. Next base: position 41,614 of record CAWEZB010000015.1, on the reverse strand, counting down.
TGTATCCATAAACGGTTGGCAAAGATCGAGAACATCCTTCTTGCTAAGGTCCTTATTCAACCACGCCTTTTCATCTTCCTTTGCTATGAAGACAGGCATGCGCTTTTTATTATTATGTACATATTCCATTATTGTATTTGCCTTGGTCGTGAGCACGCTGTAACTGTAATAATATTGACCGGTATCCTTGTCTTTCCACCGGCTATACAATCCCGCCATTGATCTTACTTTTTGATCCCGGAAAGTGACATGATATGGTATCTTCACAGTGCCTTGCTCGTCTAGCCAACGCCACTCAAAAAATCCGGTTACTGGAATAAGACATCGCTGACTATTTTTGATGGCATCTTTAAACGATGGCTTCTCATACATTTCTTCAGAGATACAATTCAAGGTTTGTGTCCGTAAGATCATGGCTTTCTCTCTGTCCGTCATGTAAAAAGGAATAAGACCCCACTTAAAGAGTTTGAAATTTTCGGGATCACCCGTAGTGATGACGGGACTGGGCAGGTAGTCAAAACCGTTTTCATGATATCGGTAGAAGCCATCCTCTCTGAAGCTGTCCAATATCTTGAGGCACCACTTCATTTCAGAAAGCTCCTGCTTGCTATAAAAACTCGGTAACGCATCCTTTTGTGAATACTGGATAAGCTGGTTGTTGAGCGCCTTCGGTTCACCAAGACCCAGCTCCATAAGCTTTTCATCTTTCTTTAGCAGCGCTGTAAATTGTTCCTTTACCATTTCAAGGTCATCCTTGATAGCATGAAATGAAGCCGAATAATGGTCCATCAGATCAATAAACTTTTGGACTTCTGATTTATGGTAACACATAAGTTTTGCCTGATTAAGTGTGTCTTTCCTTCCACTGAGAATCTCTTCGAAATTTCAGTTTAAGTGAAGTAATATTATTAAATATAAGGACTTCGCGCCATTACCAGGCCCGCTAAATGTTATCCAAGAATTGCGAAATCTTGCTGCAAATCGGTGCGAGACCATTTAAGTGTTTTACATGCGGAATAGTCGAAGCTATAACGTTGCTGCACCAGTTCTTGCGAAAGTTTGCGACAAAAAAAATCAGCATCACTGGATCGACCATGATGCTGATTTAAATCAAAGGTGCCGAATGAAGGTTTGATTACTTCTTTGCCGCAAGCAATTCGTCCAGATTGTCGTGCGCTGCCGTGAAGCCTTCCTGGAATCCCGTTTCGATGATTTTCTCCATGTCTGCTTTGCTGTTGTAAGTAATTTCGACTTCTACTTTTGTCCCTTCGGACGAAACTTTGAAGGACACTTTCCAAAGCATGCGGGGAAACTCATCGTTAATGTTTCCAGCCTCATCAGCAAAGGCATCTAGACCTTCAAAACTTTTTTGTGGAACAATTTTATGGTATTCGGCCAATGCCCAGTGTTTCTCGCCATCAGGTCCGAGCATACAGTATACCCACCGGCCGCCTTCACGGAAATCCATAGATATTGTTTTAGCTTTCCATGGCTTTGGCGCCCACCATTCATCCAATAATTTCGGGTCGGTCCATGCTTTCCATACATCTTCTACTGTTCCCGCAAACTCTCGCGTGATAAACATCTTGTTTTTTTCAACGTCTTTGGTAAACGTCGTCTTCATGATTTTTTCTGTCGTGTTCATGATTTTTTCTTTTTGGTTTTGAGATTTCGTAATACAATGTCAAGGTTGCTGAATCGCTCCTCCCACAGTGCGCGGAACGGTTCAAGCCATTTGTCAACTTCTTTCATTTTCTAGCGCATTAAAGTGATAATAGATTTCCCTGCCAGTTTGTTCTTGTTTTACAAGTTTACATTCCGTTAAAATTTTGATATGCTTTGACACAGCCTGACGGCTGCTGTCAAAATGCTCCGCCAAAGCATTGGGGGTCATTGCTTTCGAAGCAATCAGCATAAGGATATCACGTCGCGTGGGATCCGCAATTGCCTGAAATACATCTCGTCTCATAAGTTTTTGGTAGTCGTTAATGTGCTACCGATTGGTTGCAAATATATGAGCAATCGATCGGTTGCGCAAGAGAATCTTAAATTATTTTTTAAGTATTTTCCCTGGCAAGGATTTTCAGCTATTATGAAAGCAATTCTGGCGGCGGACCAGCGGGTCTGGATTTATCTTCGGGAAGGGGCACGAACTCGTGATTATCCGAGGGCGGCAGGACTATTCGTCCCTCTTTCCAGTCCGATTTCGCCTGGTCAATTCGTTCTCTTCGGGAGGAAACAAAATTCCACCATATAAACCTTTCACCCAACGGTTCGCCACCCAGCAGCAACAACGTTGTTGGCTCATTTGCCATTATCGTGGGGTCAACGCCTTTATTAAATACGAGCATCTGCCCAAGTGTGTAAGGTTTCGCCGCAACCTCAACACTACCTTTGACGACGTAAATGGCGCGCTCCGAATGTTCCTTCGGCAACCCAAATCGAGTTCCTTTGTCGATTGTTACGTGGAGGTAAAATAATGGAGAATGTGTTTTCACGCTGCTTTTCAATCCAAAAGCGTTACCAGCGATGAGTCGCATCCAGACGCCTGTATCCGTAAATATTGGTAATGCCTCCGGCTTATAATTATTAAAAGACGGTGTCGACTCTTCGTCTTTTTCGGGAAGTGCAACCCACGTCTGAATCATTTCCAAATTTCCCCCAGCCAATGCTGACGGGTCTTCAAAGCGTTCTCGAGTGAGCGATGCCTTTTCCCGCGGTCATCCAGTTAACTTCGCCGGGGCGTATTACTTGTTCAACGCCAAGGCTATCGCGGTGCGTTACCTGACCGCCGAATAAATAACTAACTGTCGAAAGTCCTATGTGAGGATGCGGCAGCACATCCATGGATTTTGCTTGCTGCGGTTGTACTGTTACCGGCCCGGCGTGATCCATGAAAATAAATGGGCCGACCATTCGTCTCATCCTGAATGGAAGTATTCTTCGTACGTCCATGCCGGGAGCAAGGGAGGCTTTACGAGCTTCAATCACTAAGTCTAGCATAACTACCCTTCTTGTTTTTTAAAATACACCTTAAATACCGTCCCTTCACCGACCTTGCTTTCCAATTCTATTTTTCCTCCTAAAGCCTGGATTTGTGTTTTCACCAAATACAATCCTAAGCCTTTGCCTTCAACATGCGTATGAAAACGTTGATACAATGTGAAAACTTTCTCTTTATACAACGCTGTATCCAGACCAAGTAAAGTAAACTGTTAAAGGTATACCGGCAACAAATTCAAGTTTGTTTTTCATAGGTAGCCTTAAAAAAAATTCGGATATGAAACGGATAAATTATAAATTCCCCTAATGGAAGTATCAAGCTGTTGGAAACCCACTAAGAAACAACGATGAAAGATCCTGTTCCAGAAAGTCATCCCATTGTTTTTGCACCCCAACTCTACATGGAAGACCTTTCCGACGCGATTGAATTCTATAAGAGAGCATTTGGTGCGATTGAGCTCAGGCGTTTAAATAACCCTGATGGTAGCGTTCACGTGGCGGAGATGTCAATACCCCCCGCGATATTCACGCTACATCAGGAGGTTTCCCGAGCTAGAGAATATAGTCCAGACACGCTCGAAGGCACTACTGTTGTTATCGGCCTGATTGTGGATGACCCCGACAGGATGGCCGCCAACGCTGTAGCTGCAGGAGGTAAGGAGATCAGTCCCGTCAGGGACTATGAATATGGTTACCGTCAAGGAACAATACAAGATCCATTCGGACATCATTGGCTTTTAGAAAAGCATATTGAAAAAGATATGTCGGAATTTATAAACGCAAAGATGCTAAGGCGCAAAGGTAATGGGTGGCAAAAGAATCGGCCGCATCCAATTTGAACCCAAATATTCAACACTCAATTATCACATTCAATTTCCTACGACGCTCATCACCTGATCCGCTCATCCCTGACCATTGGTTATTCCTCGTTAAGACTTTAGTTAAACCACAAAAAACTCAACGACGCCAAGAACACGCGTTTCACTGCGCCCTTTCGGTTTATTTTTTTAGTTAGCGTTTTGCACTGGCGACGCTTTCTTCTTAATGGACCCGAATGGTCCAAGCTTATGTTGCTGTTCAGTGAAACCATCAGCATAAGGACCAAAGGGATGATCAAAAGGCTTTGTGGAAATATCAGGCCAATCGGCGGCAAAGGTCTTATGTGGTCTAGGCATGGAGTTGACGTATGCGGCGACATCCCAGGCCTCTTCGTCTGTGAGAATAGGATTATCAAAGGTTGCGCCATTCGGCATGTTCGCTTTTACATATCCGGCAAAACGGGATAAACGGAATAAACCTGCGCCTGTATTGTAACTTGAGGCTCCCCACAACGGTGGATACTTCCACTCAATATTGTTTTCATACCTAATACCCATACCATCTTTACCATGACAAAGGGCACATTGGTTTTCAAAAACAATTTTTCCTTTTTCGGGAGATGCGGCGCGATCAAGAAGAGGGAGGTCCCAGAGTCCGACCCCCTTTGGGGAAACACCTTTTTCGACATCTTTGCCAACCCAGGAGATGTACGCAACAAATGCATTTAATTCGCGGCTTCCGTCTTTCAATGGCTGTCCATTCAAACTACGTTCGATGCAATCATTGACTCGTTTCTCAATCGTTTCAATGGAGCCCGATCGCGCTCTGAATTTCGGATACGTCGACGAAACGGCACTGTAATTATTGCCAAACACTTTTTTACCAGCTTTCAAGTGACAGTTCTGACAATTCATGCCGTTGCTTACTTGCATCACCTTTCCCTTCGGGCCCAAGGTAAACAGCCGTATGGGCAACCAGTTCCCGTCCGTAGCGGATCAAGTCGCCTTCGGGGGTTTGGGAGATAGCAAGGGAATCAGGTGGAGACCACATGGAAGGGATTTCTGCCACGTTTTTAATGGGAGCGTTTTCGTTACTTGGATCAGCAGCTTGCAACTGCTCAGTCAGAAATGGAAGGGCGGAAAGCGTAATTGCCATCAAAATGATAGTTACCAGCACCAACATGACACAACGAGTGGAATACTCGCAAAGTCGTAGAAATTGATGATCCTGATCCATCGCTTCAAATTAGTGATGTGATTCTTTTATGTATCCCCATCCTTCACCTTGTTTTATTACGATTTCCAGAATACCATCCGGGACCATAGCGATCCCAGGTAGGAGTTGACTTTTGTCAATGTTGTGTTTCTTCATGGCTTGCTCACAAACTACAAAGGAAACATTTTTTTTTGTGCAGGCTGTTTCAATAGCTTTTGACACGGAAGATTGGTCTTTCACAAACATAGAAACGGCTGCGCCATAGACGACCACCTCAAAATTTGAATTTGGATAAGATGATGCCATTCCGTTGACGTGGCGTAAGACCGCTTGATGGGTTAAAGTATCTTTGCTGGTGACATCGAAGACTATTTTGACAGGTTTGTTTTGCCCGTAGGCTATCGCTGAAAGTCCCAGCAACATTAAAATAAGATATTTTTTCATAGAAGTATTAGAATCTAAATGAAGTTCCGGAGAATAGTTTTCTCCGGAACCACCAGGATATTATCCGCCAGCATAACAATAACCACATCCTTTTTCCTGAGCTCTGCCAACAGCCCAGACTCCAGAAGGAACAGCTTGAACGCCGGGAAGCAGCCCGGCTACCCAATCTTTTTTAACTTCTTCCGGATTTAGGTTCATACTTTTAGCGACAGCACCACTGTATACCGTGAGCGCTAAATCACAAACACAAAACATAACGCCCCGCGCCTGAAGTTTTTTTACTCCATCGATAACTGGGAGCGGAAAATCTGCTCCCTGCGGCTCAAAGTACGGATTACGAATTGCAGGAGCTTTTGTATTGTTGTCGTCGATTTTGAAGACTTCGCCAAATTTGTATTTTTCCCACAGCCTGTCTTCCATAGCAATAGGTATACCGTTATGACGCAGTACAACCACTGCCGTTAAATCAGTGTCTGGAGATCCAGTCTGATTATTGGTTTGGTAAAAAGCCCACGACCAAATAATCGGAAAGCCAGCGTGAGGTTCAGGAGCATCATAAATAATACGATGTTTGCCTTTCACTTTCTTAAACCAGTCTTCGGCATCAACAACCAGCTTATGGTCAGCGGGTGCAGCAAAAGATGTGGTTGTAATACCGGCGAGAAGCGTGGCGGCACTAGCAGAAAGAGTTCCAACAAACTCTCTGCGGGAGGGGAGATAATCAATCGGTTTCATTGCTATTAAAATTAAAATTAGGGTTCACTTTTGGGTCAAATTGTTAACGAAGAAAAATCAACCATCTAAATATTTTGGTCAGCCAGGAGACCAACATGTAAAAAATATTGGGTCCAAAGTTCGATCATTGAGTTTTATTTAACACTCCCTGCTTTCCTTGATTTTATTTTTACCAAAATTCCAAATAGTCAAATCATCAAATCATCGACTCGTTCTCACCTGTCATTCCATATTTTGTTTTCTCTTGACCGTTGTGCGGTCTCTTATTTCTTGCCCCGCTGATTGAACGACTTGCGCAACTGTTCTTGACTATGGAAGATTTCTATGGATCATAAGGATCACATATGACTCCCGGAACGTTCTTGGGCTATCGAAAGGAATGATTAATTTAAGAATAAGTAATCATAATGCCAGTACGCTGCATTAAAAAAATAGTTCGACTTTCGTGGAACCTAATTTGTGTCAGTAGAAAGTTGTATTCATTTGACGAGCTTTTGCAGTCTCTTTTCAATCGCCTTTCTATCCGGTCCTGTTTTGGCGATTGCCAATGCCTTTTGCAGGTTCTCCGCGGCCTTGCTGTTGTCGATATCGGTATACAATTCCGCGAGTAGCATGAAGTAAAAATGATTATCGTTCAGTCTTAATTTTTCCGCCTCGACCAGTGCCGTCTTCTTGCCGTTTGCCTTTGCCAGCGCATAGGTTCGATTCATGGCAGCGATCGGAGAGTACTCCAGTTGTAACAGCTGATTATAGAGTTGCAAGATGCTTTCCCACTTTTCCTTCGAGTCAGCTTTTTGGGTATTCCAGTACGCGATACCCGCTTCTAAATGGTACTTGGAAAGCTTGTTTCCACTCGCTGACCGGGTTAAAAAATATCCTCCTTTGCTGATGAAATCTGGATTCCAGAGGTTAATATCTTGCTCTTCGTATAAGACTAGCTCGCCATTTTCCGATAGGCGGGCGTCAAACCGGGAAATGTGGAAACACATCAATGCAAGAAGAGCATTTACTTGTGGTTTATTAGTGACGTCATTTTCGACCAGCATGGTGCACAATCGTATCGCTTCAAGACACAAGTCTTTGCGCATGGTTTTATCCTGGCTGATGGAATAGTAACCCTCGTTGAACAATAAATAGATTGTCCTTAATACCGAGTCAAGGCATTTATCAATATTGGCAACGTCTAATCCAATATTGATTTTTTCTTCACGTAGTTTTTCTTTGGCGCGGAATAAACGTTTGTTGATGATTTCCTTGTTTGTCAAAAACGCATCTGCGATTTCTTCGACACCAAAACCACAAAGGATTCTAAGTGATAGCGAGATTTGTGCTTCAGCGGAAATTGAAGGATGACAAATGGCAATCATCATTTGCAACTGACTGTCGTTGATATTTTGCGGCGACAGGTCAATTTCCAATTCGTCATATCGAACGTCGGCGTCGGTTATTTCCGGAGAAACTTTACCCGTAAACACAGCAGAGCGCTGTAAAAAATTTTTCGCTTTGTTTTTTGCGACATAGTACAGCCAAGCCGTTGGATTCTTGGGAATACCCTGCAACCCCCAGGTTTGCGTCGCAGTCAGGAAAGTTTCACTGGCGATATCCTCAGCAGTTTCCAGCTGCTCGAATCCAAAACGTTTCGCTAAAACGGAAACTATTTTTCTGTATTCAGTGCGGAATAGGTGCGGTATCAACTCGTCCTGCTTCATCGCCCGTTCGACTGTAATTTAAGCTCCATTAATTGTTGCTGTGGACGGAAACTATTTTTCTGACTTCTACACTATTGCCAGCGCCAGCCAGTATCGGACAATTTTTAGCCAGGCTTACGGCGTCGTCAAAATCTTTTGCTTTGATCGTGATGAATCCCGCAAGTGACTCTTTGATTTCAGCATACGGCCCATCAGTTATGACCTGGTTGGATTTTATGACTTTCCCCTCGGTGGACAAACCTTTGCCTCCCACAAATTTGTTTTGGGCGGCAATACCACCAACCCAATCCTGGTACATTTTCATATACACTTGCATTTGTTCCGGCGACGGCTGTGCTTCCTTGGTGATGATATCCAGTCGCATCAATATGAGATATTCTTCCATTCGTTTTTTGTGGTAAAATCGAATGTTTTATTTTTTAACAGACTCGTAAGAAAGCAGCACTGCACCGCTCTTAAAAGCGCGCGTGGCGGTAAGTTTCAGGTCGAGTTTGTTTCCAATGCCATTAAATATGGGCGTTCCGTCAGCCAAGAGCAATGGGATCCACCATGAACTGAAACGAATCCATTAATCCTGCTTCTGCAAGTTGTGTTAGAATGCTTCCGCTGCCCAGAATGGTCATATCTTTTTTGGACGTGGCTTTCAATTTCTTTACTTCTTCGACAATATTATTTCTGACAATCCTGGTGTTTTTCCACCCGATAACTATCGGGTCGGCGCTTTTCAGTGTTCGTGAAAAAACAATTTTTTCTGACTTATTCATGCCTTCTGCAATAGCCGGCATGTTCTTAAGGGCAGCGTCGGTCGGCCAGAAGCCAGCCATCATCTCATATGTTTTACGCCCAAACAAAATTATGCTGTCGGACTGTGCTCCCTCGGCAGCAAATTCACCTTCTTCCGGGTTACCGTGTTGATGCCAGCTGGTGTCTTCGTTTGGCCCCTTAAAATAACCGTTTAGGCTTATAAAATTGAATACGCTTAGCTTTCCCATGATTTGTGCTTTTAATTGTGTAATGAACTTTTATCCCTTAACAAGTGAGGTTCCAACAATTGGACCTTCCTAAAAGATTATTTTTGGATTTCTTTGAAGTGTGTTTTTAATCAATAATGATCGGTCGCTGAAAATTCAATTTTGTAAGTCAAAATTTCTGAAATTGCTTTTTGCCGGAACAGAAAACAAAACCCACCGAAGTATCAGTCCAAAGTTTTTTGGATAAAGTACCAGATGAAAGCGTTCGTGATGACTGTCAGGACTTGATCAAAATCATGAAAAAAATTACCGGTGAACCTCCAAAAATGTGGGGTCGCAGCATTGTTGGTTTTGGAAAGTACCACTACAAGTATGACAGCGGGCATGAAGGGTATTCATGCCTGACGGGTTTTTCGCCGCGAAAGCAAAATATATCCTTGTACGTGATGCCGGGCTTTGCCGAAGAGACGCATTTGTTGGAGAACCTTGGTAAGCACAAGGCCGCAAAAGGATGCCTATATATAAAGAGGTTGGCTGATGTCGATGTTGAGATCTTGAAAAAGTTGATAAAAACTACGGTCGATTATCTTAAAAAGAAATACCCTAAGGCATCGTCAGCGCATCGGGGATTCATTCAATCCACAGACTCTATGCCAAAATATAAACCTAAATATTTGAATAACAATAAGTTAAACCAATATTAAATTATTTATAAAAATTCTAAATAGACTTATTTTGAATTGGTCTAAATAAATATCTTTGCAACCAATTCTAACATTTCAATGATGCAAAGCTATTTATTCAACCTTAAAACCGTTTTTGTAGGACTGATTGCCGTAAGTCTTCTTTCCTGCGATGATGACGATGCTAAGCCAAATCTTCGGACACCCATTGATTACAATGTCCTGACACCTGAAACACCCTACTCAGAATTGTTCGTGGATGCCAGCGGAAACTCCACCGTAGATTTATCAGACGGAAACGACAGGCATAAGATGTTTCAGGCGCTGAATTACTACTCCTCTTCTTCGACTGCGGCAAATGCCCATATTGATGCGCCTGTGCTCAAGAATATGTTCTCGAACATCGGCAATCCCTTTACGGATATTTCTACTGCGACGATCACCGTTGTAGGGGCTGACTTAAACGCTTCGGATGTTCAGCTTCGGAATGTTGTCGCATCATCGCGGCCAAGTGCTGAAGCAGAAGCAGTGAGGGTGACGATTGAAGAATATTTTGATGCGATTGAAGAGGCAAGTCATTCGGTCACAAACACGGCATCTCAAGGTGTTGCAGGTAAATTAGGTACCTACCTCGTGGATGAAAAAGGAATTGAGATCATTCAGATCATCCAAAAGTCATTGATTGGCGCCCTTCAATTAGATTATATCAGCAATGTTTTGATGGATCAAGGTCTGAATGCAGATAATTACAATGAAGTTGGCGATAATAATTATACAGCGCTGGAACATAACTGGGATGAGGCGTATGGCCTACTCACGTTAAACCAAATTTATTTGCAAGGCGCAACCGATGCTGCTAGAAATTCAGTTGAATTCGCCGCAGGCTCTTATATATGGGAATATAACAAAGCGAACTATGCTAAAATTTTTCCCGCCTTTTTAAAAGGAAGAGCTGCCATTGTAAACAATGATAAAGCGGAGTTGCAAGCACAGGCTACCTTCATCCGCACAGAATTTGAAAATGCCATTGCCGCCGCCGCATTAGGTTACCTGGATAAATGGAAGACGGGTACAACCGACGCTGCGCGCGCACATGCGATTGGCGAAGGACTAGGATTTATATACTCGCTTCGGTTTGCAACCATTCATGGTGCAGATGCAGCGTTCTCTGATAAAATATGGAATGACTTAGTTGGTTCAGAAAATGGTTTCTGGGATCTAACCGCTGCTAAAATCAATGCTGCATCAGATGCGATCAAGGCCAAATTCAATATGCAATAACTTCAGCTGACATACTGAATGGATTGATGGTAGGTATTACTGTCAATCCATTTGTCATTTATAAGATATGGTACTTCTAGAAAAAGGTAAGAGCATTTTAACGTTTATTTTAGTCGTTGTGCTTTCCTCCTGCGGGGGCAGCGACGAACCTTCCCCTGTAGAGGACGATAGCAAAGACCGGGAAGCCATTCTCGTGCACTGGGCCGATAACATCATCAAACCCTCTTATGCCAATTTTGACTCCAAATTGGATTTGATGGTGAGCAAGGCTGAGGATTTCACGGATTCTCCAACGAATTCTTCCCTTTTGGAATTTCGCAGCGCGTGGCTTACTGCGTATACCGAATGGCAGAAAGTTGAACTCTTTGAATTTGGCCCGGCCGATAAATACACGCTTCGCAATTTTTTCAACATCTATCCAACAGACGTTAGTGGCATTGCAGCAAACATTAATGATCCTTCTGTCAATCTTGATTTACCGGCTTCGTACGCAAGGCAGGGATTTCCTGCACTTGATTATTTGATCAACGGTACGGGCATTGACGACGCAGCCATTCTTGAATACTACACGACGGGCGCGGAGGCCGCCAAGCGCCTCGCGTATGTCGATAAGATTGTTTCTAGAATGGAGTCATTATTGTCAAATGTAGTGGCAGAATGGAACGGCGCTTACCGTGATACGTTTGTGGCAAGTACAGGATTGGATATCGGTTCGTCTATGGGTGCCGTGGTAAATGCCTATGTCCTTTACTACGAACGTTACATCCGCTCCGGAAAGATTGGAATTCCTGCGGGCATCATTGGAACTATGGTCGGTACACCGTACCCGGAGAAAGTGGAAGCTTATTATAAGCGAGACATTTCCAAATCGCTTGTTAAGACCGCCCATCAGGCAGTGATCGATTTTTTTAACGGCAAGAGTATAAACGGTGGAACAGAAGGTCCATCTCTGAAATCTTATCTTGACGGGCTTGATGCAAAAGACGCTAGCTCCGGCGCGTTATTATCAACTATAATCAACAATCAGTTTTCAACCATTAACGACAAGGTCGACCAGTTGTCGGCGGACTTTTACAATCAGATTCAAACCAACAATCAGGCGATGCTCGATGTCTATGCAAGTATGCAGACGCAAGTGCGCTACCTCAAAGTAGATATGACCTCCGCCATGAGCATAACAATTACTTATACGGATAATGATGGGGATTAATTTTTAAGTAAAACTCAGGTGTGAAAAAATACTTCCAAAAATCAACCTCTGCTGCGCCGCTAGCCGTTTTCAGAATAGCGCTCGGCTTGTTGCTATTTGTAAGTATTATTCGCTTTTGGGCTAAAGGCTGGATTCATCAACTCTACATCGAACCAAAATACTTCTTTCCGTTTTTTGGATTCGAGTTCGTCACTTCTCCTGGTGAATATATCTATATCGTTTTTGCAGTCTGCGGACTTTCTGCATTCCTGTTTGCCATTGGCTTCTTTTACAGGATTGCCAGCATCACACTTTTTTTAAGTTTTACCTTCATTGAACTGATCGACAAGAGCACGTACCTGAATCACTATTACTTTGTCAGCATGATCTGTCTGATCATGATCTTCCTGCCTGCCCACGTTTATTTTTCCGTTGATGCATACAGAAACCGATCGCTGGCTTTTGAGAAAATTCCTCAATGGTGTGTTGATACCATCAAACTTTTTGTCTGCCTGATTTATTTATTTGCAGGGCTGGCCAAAATAAACAGTGAATGGCTGCTGAATGCTCAGCCTTTGCGTATTTGGCTTCCATCCAAGAACGACCTTCCTTTAATCGGTTCGCTTTTTAATTACGTATGGGTTGCTTACGCGTTTAGCTGGCTAGGTTGCCTCTACGATTTAAGTATTCCATTTCTACTTTTGAACCGCAGGACGAGGATATTCGCTTATGGGGGTGTGATCATTTTTCATGCTCTTACTGCGATACTCTTTCCGATCGGTATGTTTCCGTATATCATGATAGCCACAGCATTGATTTTCTTTTCTCCTGACTTTCATACAAGGCTCTTAAAGAAAATCGCTTCGTTGTTTGGCAGATCAAACCCATTGGTTTTTTCAGACCACCGGTATGAATACAATACTATCAGCAAGTCGCTACTGGTTTCATTCTTCAGCGTTTTTTTTCTCATCCAGATTTTGATGCCATTCCGATACCTGGCTTATCCTGGTGAGTTATTTTGGACCGAAGAAGGATACCGTTTTTCATGGCGCGTGATGCTGATGGAAAAATACGGACAGGCTCAGTTTATGGTGAAAGATAAAGACGGGAAATATGCAGCAATTGACAATCGTGAGTTTCTTACACCCTTGCAGGAAAAAATGATGGCCACGCAACCCGATATGATCTTACATTACGCCCACATTTTGCGTGATCACTATGCGGCGTTGGGATGGGTTGCGCCTGAGGTCTATGTAGATTCTTACGTAGCCATGAACGGTCGCCTGGGAAAACCCCTGATAGATCCTCTTACAGACCTTGCAAAACAGGAAGATTCCTTTCGCCACAAACCCTGGATTTTACCGCTGAACAATGAAATCAAAGGCTTTTAACATATTGTGCCTTTGCCTGATCACGATGGCAGCCGGTGCGCAACATCGGCTTTCCGGCGTGGTGCGTTCTGTCGAAGACAGTGTTGCAGTGAGTGAATGCGTGGTCTATCTGAACGATGGTACCAGGAGTGCGCCCACCGATAAGGCAGGCCGGTTTGTTTTTGAGGATCTTCCAGACGGAAAGTACACCTTACATTTTACTGTCACAGGATTTAAATATTTAAAAGAGGAAGTTGTAATCAACGGCGGCGATCAGCACGTTCGGTCGTACCTGAACACTTTTACTGAAGTGTTGCAGGAGGTAATGATCACGGATGCGTCAAACAACTTCGGCGTTACGCGTATGCGGGCCGTTGAGAACATGGGCATCTATGAAGGGAAAAAATCGGAGGTAATTGTTCCCGAAAAGCTCGTAGCCAACCTGGCGACTAATAATGCGCGCCAGGTATATGCCCGCGTAGCGGGTCTCAATATTTTTGAGAACGATGGAGCCGGATTACAACTGAGTATTGGTGGCCGGGGTTTGGATCCCAATCGAACGTCAAATTTTAACGTTCGTCAAAATGGGTACGACATCAGCGCTGATGCGTTGGGTTATCCTGAGAGCTACTATACGCCTCCAACAGAGGGAATCGGCAAAATTCAAATTGTAAGGGGTGCCGCCTCACTTCAATACGGAACTCAATTCGGAGGTCTCATCAATTTTAGCATGAAAAAACCCGTATCTGATAAAAAGATAGAATTGACTGCCAGTCAGACCGTTGGTTCATTTGGGTTTTACAATGCGTTCACAGCCCTCAGCGGAACCGTCAACAAAGTGAGTTATTACACCTTCTTTCAATATAAGCGAGGTAATGGATGGAGGGAGAATTCACAATTTGACAATCATACGTTCTATGCAAATGTTAATTACGCAGTCACGGAGAAAACATCAATAGGCATCGATGTTACGCAAATGGGTTACCTGGCCCAGCAGCCAGGTGGCTTGACAGACGAGATGTTCCAGGAGAATCCACGCCAGACGAACCGGGAAAGGAATTGGTTTGAGGTAAATTGGAATTTGTTAGCCCTTCATTTCGATCATAAATTTAGTTCTTCAAGTGAACTCAATATTCGCACGTTTGGACTTTTGGCCAACCGCTATTCCGTTGGATTTCGGCCAAACCGTGTGGCGACCATCGATGATAATAGCGAACGTGATTTGATTAAAGGGGATTTTGAAAACTGGGGAGTGGAAGCCCGGTACATGAAACATTATCAATTGAGGAAGGTACTGGCGGTGTTGTTAGTTGGCGGAAGATATTATCACGGATTTAATCACAGCACACAAGGACTCGGCAGCACAGGTTCGAATGCAGATTTCAATTACATCAATTCTGATGAATACATCACTTACGATTATCGGTTTCCCAATCGAAATGCCTCAGGCTTCTTAGAAAACATATTATACGTGAGCGATAAATTGTCTTTCACGCCAGGTCTTCGCTTTGAGTATATTAACACGACGGCCGATGGATTTTACGGTACTATATATAAGGATCTTGCAGGGAACGTTATCGATGTAACGAGAACCGAGGAATATCGCACGAACGGAAGAAATTTTATACTTGCAGGACTTGGTGTTAGTTACAAACCCACACCGTTTATCGACATCTACTCAAACATTTCGCAGAATTATCGTTCCATTACCTTTAGCGACATGCGTATTTCAAATCCTTCTTCCGTCATTGATCCTGATATGGAAGATGAAAAGGGTTACTCCATTGATCTCGGGGTTAGAAGCGAGCAGACAGCGCTCTTCAACTATGACGTAAGTGTCTTCTATTTAAACTATAACAATCGGATTGGAGAAGTACAATTCTACGATGAATATAACCGCGTGATGAGACGAAGAGACAACATTGGGCAGGCGATCATTCAAGGCGTTGAAGCTTATGGGGAAGCTGATATTTTGGGACTCTTATCTCCCAATGAAAGCCCGTGGAAGGGCATTCTGTTTAATAATGTAGCTTTTATACATTCGAATTATAAATCAAGTGAAGCGCCCGGCATCGTTGGTAATAAAGTCGAATTCGTTCCTGACGTTAACTTAAAAACTGGAATTAGAATTGGATATAAAAATTTGAGAGGCTCTTTTCAATATTCTTATTTATCGAAACAATTTTCCGATGCGACGAATGCCGTGGAGGGTGGAGTATCAGCCGTTGTTGGTGAAATTCCCGCATACGGTGTAATGGATCTCACGTTATCCTATACCTATAAAAAATTTGGCGTTGAAACAAGTGTGAACAATTTAGCAGATAAAATGTATTATACACGCCGGGCAACAGGATATCCAGGTCCTGGGATTTTACCTTCCGATGGTCGTAGTTTTTTTGTAACATTGAAGGCTAAGATCTAAATCTTGGACAAATCGAAACAATAAAGTTCTCAATCAACTTAATCAAAAACTATTATCATGAAGCATCTTAAATTTTTATTCGGAGTATTTTCACTTGTTGTATTAATGTCTTGTGGCGGGAAAACGGATGCCGTAGAATCAGGCACATACCAGGGCACCGTAGCCGAAGTTGAAGCGGACAAGACGGAGATTTACGTAAAAACAGCGGACGGCAAGACTCTTGAATTATATTTCACAGAGACAACCGCTCTCACCAAGAATGGCGAAACCGTGGCATTTGATCAGTTAGCGGAAGGCCAGAAAGTAGAAGTTGAGGTAAAGGCAGATGGCAAACGGTTAGATCCTATCTCTGTTAAAATTCTGGAATAATGCCAGACTTTTGGCGAAAAGAATTATGGCATCCAGTAACTGTGCATTTTCCAATTGCACTGTTATTGGTTGCCACTTTTTTTTTACTAACCTCTTTTTTTTGTAAATCCGAATACAAAAAAATGTTTTCAAACGGCTCCTTTATCTTATTGCTACTGGGCGTCGCAGGCGCGTGGGTAGGTATTTACACCGGGGATTTAGCTGACGGAATAGTGGCCAGAAAGTTATGTGATCCAACGGTTCTGAAAGATCACGAAATATCTGCTGAGGCCATGACGTATTTGTTTACGGGTGCGGCCGTCATTCACGTTTTGCTTTACTTTAATTTTTTAAGATCACGTCTTCAAATATTTGCACCCTATGTTGTTTTTGCCTGCATGTTGATTGGGTCGGGGTTTCTAATTCGCGCCGGACATTTAGGGGCTTTAATCGTATATCAACAAGGTGGAGGTGTATATAATCACACTGTTGATTGTGATGAATATAAATGATCAATCCCCTGAGAACCTTTGCTTTTACAATCTCTTCTCAAAGATTCCAATAAATCGTTTCCGATTCTTGCCGCAGCAACTCACCTACCACTTTTTTGAACAAACTATCGGCCAGCAACGTTGGAATTTCATCTTAACCATTAACTTGGATGGACTTTCGTCGCCTTGCTTATGAAACTATCTTTACTTTCTATTTTTACTTGCTTTACAATTTTCTTGGTGCTTGTCGGATGCAACCAAAAACAAACAACAATGGACGAACAATCAGCCAAAACAGATAGCCTGGAACACCAGACTTTGAGCTTCGGAAAGGACGTTGAGTTCCTCAAAAAATATACAGACATTATTGTCCTTCAAGATGAGTCTGGTAAAGGTAAAGTAGCAGTATCGGCAGCGTTGCAAGGCAGGGTTATGACCAGTACGTCCGACGGCGATAACGGATTGAGTTATGGTTGGATCAACAAGCAAGCGTTTCTTTCAGGCGATACTTCCGAACATTTCAATGCCTACGGGGGTGAAGACAGGATTTGGTTAGGTCCTGAGGGAGGGCAATTCTCAATTTACTTCAGCAAAGGAAAAGAATTCAAACTTGACAACTGGTATGTGCCGCGAATTATTGACCTCGAGCCTTATAATTTGGCGTCGTCAACCCGAAGTGAAGCGGTGTTTACAAAGGAAGCGGAGCTTACAAATTATTCAGGAACAGTTTTTAAGATAGGGCTGACGCGTACTGTGAAAGTTATTCAAAGAGATGAAGCGTTAAGCCGCCTTGGACTTGACAACCTGGAGGGTGTTTCAGTGGTTGCGCTTGAAACTATTAATGAACTAAAAAATGCAGGAGCAAAGGCTTGGAACAAAGAAACAGGTTTACTGTCGATCTGGATTTTGGGAATGTATAATCCTTCTTCAGCTGCGACTATAGTTGTTCCTTATCAAGGAAGTAAAACTGGATTGCGGGAAATTGTGAACGACAATTATTTTGGACAGGTACCCGACGACCGGCTTAAGTTTGTAGGTGCAACAGTTTTCTTCAAAGCTGACGGCGAATATCGTAGCAAGATCGGACTACTTCCAGAAAATGCACCCCCATGGCTAGGAAGTTATGATGCTGATAACGGTGTGTTAACAATTGTAAAGTATACTAAGCCAGAGGGTGTCAGCGACTATGTAAATTCATTGTGGGAAATACAAAAGGAACCCTTTAAAGGTGATGCTATTAACGCTTACAACGATGGCCCTCCTGCGCCGGGTGTAAAACCTATGGGCCCTTTTTACGAATTGGAAACCTCATCGCCTGCTGCGGCACTTCGACCAAATGAGTCCATTCGGCATATACACTCGACGTTCCATTTTAAGGGGAACACAGCCCAATTAGATCCCGTAATAAAGAAATTATTTGGTATCACAACGAAGGAAATTGTTAACGTTTTTTGAACTAATTCCTAATTCTTTAAGCGGGTGGATCAACCGTTGAATGGTAGTTAATAGACACAAAAAGCTGGTTACAACAAGCTTAAAAATTTCCATAAATAGTTGGTTTTAAGTGTCGATTGTTCGACTTTTTCAGGGTAATTGAATGATGTCGGTAATAAACGTTTCTTTAATTTCTATTCATTGATTGACGTCCATCACTGAAAGATTCGAATAAGGTGTTTCGCCTCATTTAAAAAAGCGCAGGGTTATGAAGAGTAAATTGAGAATTTTGATGCTGGAAGATGCGCGTGATGACGCTGAGCTTATCGGGCGTGCGATGATTAAAGCGGGGTTGTCGTTTGAAAGTAAACGTGTTGATACGAAAGATGATTTTTCTGAGGCGCTGAAAGAGTTCAAACCCGATGTAATTTTATCTGATCACTCGTTACCACAGTTTAATTCACTTGATGCATTGAAAGTTTGCAAACAAAAGGGACTGTCGGTACCATTCATTTTGGTCACGGGTACAGTGTCAGAGGAATTTGCCGTTACCTGTTTGAAGGAAGGGGCAGATGATTATTTATTAAAATCGAATCTTGTAAGATTGCCGTTGGCCATTCAAAATGCCTTAAAGCAACGCGAGCTGCAGGAGCAGCGGAAAAATGCGGAAGCTGAGCTACGAATTCAAAATGAAGAGCTGGTCAAGATCAACCAGGAGATGGATAGTTTTATTTATAGTGTTTCTCACAACTTGCGTGCACCATTGATGTCTGTATTGGGTTTGGTGGACCTTGCGAGCCGGGAGGATATGGATCGCGGAAAGTACTTCCAGGATTACTTTTCGATGATGACCCATAGCATCGTGAAATTGGATGATACTTTAAAAGAGATCCTGGATTACTCGCGCAACTCCCGACAACAGATCGTTCATCAAAAAATAGAGTTCAGAAAAATTGTTGAAGAAAGTCTGGAGCGTTTAAAATATCTGGAGGGATTTGAAATGATTCAGTCCAATATCACTATTAAAGCTGACGGCGCATTTTATTCTGATGAATACAGGCTCACCGTTATCATGAATAATCTTATATCGAATGCTATAAACTATAGAGATCCGACGAAGGAAGTTTGCATCCTGAACATTAGTGTTCTCATTACAAAAGAAAAAGCCCTCGTATCAGTTGAGGACAATGGAATTGGAATTCCCGGAGAATATAAAGCCAAAATATTCAATATGTTTTTCAGGGGTACCGTAAAAAGCAAGGGCGCTGGATTGGGACTTTACATCGTTAAGGAAACCATGAACAAATTGAATGGAAAGATCGGTATCCACTCGGATTACGGAAAAGGAACTACCGTGGAGTTGGAGCTTCCTAATCACATTGGCTAGTTTAGTAAAAAGTAAGTAGTAAGAGGTAAGTAGTAATATGTAGAGGTAAGAGGTAAGAGGTAAGTTGTAACTGGTAACAGCAAGCAGCAGACACGATCCTATCGGGACCTCTTACCAATTACTACTTACTACTTACATTTTACAAGCCCTTGTCAATCACGAGCCAATACATTCCTATTTCTGAAATTGTTTTTACAAAATTGTTTAATTCCACGGGCTTTACGATGTAACTATTGGCCCCCAGTTCATAACATCGCTTTATATCCGGGTCTTTATCAGACGAAGTTAAGATGACCACAGGAATCATTTTTGTGCGATCGTCGGATTTGAGACGTCGCAACACTTCAAGTCCATTCACTCTCGGCATTTTTAGATCTAATAAAATCACTTTAGGAAGGTTATTAAGATTTCGATCACTGAATGGACCTGAGCCAAAAAGGAAATCCAGCGCTTCGGCACCATCAACCAGATGTGTAACATGGTTTGCCAAGTGACTTTTTTTGAGTGCCCTGATGGTAAGTTCCGCATCACCGGGGTTATCTTCCACAATAAGAATTTCTACTTCCTGATCTTTCATGGTGCCGTTGGGTTGGAGTATTCCCTAATCGAATCGCCAATACATTTTTCTAAAATCCGTTGTAGCGATCACAATTTCACCTAATATAAAGCCCACCAACTCCCGGGGTAGGGCAAATTGATGGGCTCCTGAGACCAAGCTATTACTAATTTCCCGGATTGCCAAGTATATCTATGTATCAGAAAAATATTCCCGACGTATTTTCAAAATCTTGCGAACAGCCGAAAACAAATTCCTTCAAAATGTGTTTGCTTGACGGGAATTTTTACAAACGGATGTTAACTTGTAATTAAATAACCGATCCTCACCATGGTACCCTGGTTGCGAGCGGTCGTCACGCTATTTCTTACGTCAGTATTGCTTGCGGAGAATCACAACAGCTGGTCTCAAGTGCCGGTTATTACATTTGAAGTGATCACTTCTAAAGAAGGCCTGCCTAGCAACACGGTTTTTTCGGCAACACGTGATCAATCGGGATTTATGTGGTTTGGCACGAGGCTATGTCCCGTGCGGTACGATGGAAATGGATTTAAAAGTTTTACGGCGTACACCACCAATTTTATTACCGGCATTCAAGCGGATAAGAATAATGACATTTGGATTTCATCCGACCGGAGTGGAATTTCTAAAATTGATGCCCGTACCCTGGAGATGTCCCGCGTACTCAGCGAAAAGGAAGGTAAATCCAAAACGACTGGAGAGTTTTATATTGATCGTTTTGGCGAAGGTTGGTATAGCGATCACCACGGCGTAAATCGCATTGACCTCGCCACAAAAAAACATAAGCACTATCCCTTTAAGCAAACCACTTTTATTTGGTTGAAAGCTGCGTTTGTAGAAGATCTCGATAGCAACGTGTGGGTCATTGGCCGTGACAATGGACTATTTCTCTATGATAGAAAAGCCGATACTTTACGGTGCATTTTAGGAATGGATAGTCCTTCCCCGAAAAAGCTTGAACAATTGTTGTTGACGAACGCTACGGTTGACCGTGAAGGATTTTTATGGATCGGCAGTTATAATTATGGCCTGATAAAATTTGATCCGCGCACGCATGCTGTTCAAACTTTTGAAACTGGACGCACCGAGAATCAAATTCTTGCCATCGAAGAAGGGTGGGATGAGAACGGTGAACGGATTCTTTGGGTCGGTGACAATCACGGGCTTGGAGTTTTTAGACCGAACCAAAATAAGTTTTACTTCTTTCCCGATATTCTGCCGAAAACATATCAGGTTAACGATATCTATCGCGATCCGGATGGAATTGTCTGGACCTGTACCTCCGATGGAATAATTAAGTATCATCCGCTGAGCAACTTAATCCAGAGTATTACCATACCCGGAGAGATCCTGCCGGAAGATCGTACCATTAATGTAATTCATCAGGACACGCGTCCCGATTATAACCATATTTTTTATCTGGGTACATCCAACAACATTTTGGTCCGGTGGGACAGGCGTGCAAATAGGTTTTCCAGAATACCATATCCAGGAGAGACTGGAGAAACGCGCTGGATCGAGCAACGCCACGACGAAACGTTATGGATCGGCACAAACCATTGGGATTTCATTCGCCCCGGGATTTTTGTTTTTGATTTGAAATCAGAAAAATTTATAAAACCTCCCTTAAGTGCGATTGCCAATCGGTTTTTTTCTGTGCCCTTTTTCATGTATGGAAGTTTTTCGGGGTCGGCATTGTGGGTTGGGAATTCCGATGAAGGTATTCACGGGGTCGATGAAAAATTGCTCAAAGAAATCACGCCCTGGTCTGACGAAGTCATGAAGGAATTTGTTCAAAACAACAATTTGATCAATGATATGATGATTGACCGCTCGGGCAGATTGTGGGTCGGATGCTACAAAGGCGTGTACTACTATGACAAGGACAAAAAGGAGTTTGTAAAGGCTGATCCGGAAGTCCTGCCCAAAGAATTGGATGACACAGCTGTCAATTCCATAATGGAAGATAAAAATGGAAACGTATGGGCTGCCCGTTGGGGTAGCCTGACCATGATGTCTGGAAACAGGAAAGCTGGATAAAATACTGAATTCAAAAGATGGGTTCAACGACCGTGAAATCAAGGGCCTCGTGGAAGACAATACCGGTAATATTTGGATTGGAAACCATGAAGGACTTTATTGTTTTAATACTACCAACGATCGATTAATCAGGTTTACCATAAACGATGGATTGTTGAGCAACAATACAATCGACCGTGTTTTTATTACGAACGATAAACGCGAACTGTTGGTGGGACATATTCAAGGTATCAACCTTGTAAAAATTAACGAAGTCCTTAAAAGGGTGGATGTGCCACCACTGGTAATAAATAGTTTTAAAATTCACCAGACGGAACATCACATGGACTTTTCGCGACTGGTTAAATTACGGCCTTCTCAAAATGCTTTCAGCGTGGATTTTGTTGCGCTTAATTATCGAAAACAAGATGACAATCAATATGCTTACTACCTGGAGGGATTTGAAGAGGATTGGAATTATATCGGATCGAAGCATGTGGCTTATTATACGAATTTGAGTCCTGGGGAATATACGCTTCATATGAAGGCAGGTGATGCGTTCGGAAACTGGAATGAAGATACTTTGCAAATGAGAATCGAGGTGCTGCCCACATTTTTTCAAACGGTGTGGTTTAAAATTGTCGTAAGTCTTTTTATCGCGGGAATACTATACGCATTTTACCGTTATCGGATCAATCAGTTGTTGCATCTTCAGCAAGTGAGGAATCGTATCTCAGCTGATCTTCACGATGAACTGGGCTCTACTTTAAGTGGGATTAGCATCATGGGGTCGCTCGCGAAAAAAGGACTAACCGATCAGCGGACTTCAGGCGCACTCGTTGACCGGATCATGGAGGACGTGCGACAGATTAGTGGATCGTTGGATGATATCGTTTGGAATATAAGTCCCAAAAATGATTCGCTATCAAGCCTGATCGCGCGCATGACACGCTATGCATCCGAACTTTTTGAGGCCAAACAAATCGTTTTCAAGTTTGATATTCCTGAGAGATTAGGAGATATTAAGTTGTCGATGGAACAACGGAGAAATATTTACCTTATTTTTAAAGAATCAGTGAATAACCTGGCGAAATATTCTAAATGTTCGCATGCGGAAGTGAGGATAAGATTGGATAAAAAAACTGTATCCTTAATTGTAAAAGACGATGGCGTGGGATTTGACCCGAATGCGCCGACAGACCGGAATGGCTTGCGAAATTTGAGAGAACGCGCGCAGAACCTGAGAGGCGGGATTGATATTCAATCGGGACTCGGGAAGGGCACGAGCATTATCCTGGAGTTCCCGGTAACTTAGTCACCCAAATGGGTGATTGCGGAAAGAGATTCGATTGAGTTCCTTGAGATGAATTACACACTTTGATTTATGAACACACAACCTGTCCGGGTGTCGATATACGAGGATAACGCGAAACTTCGGGATTTGCTGGAATTACTGATTGGACACACCGAGGGATTTGCAATGGCGGGCTCCTATCCTGATTGCACCAAAGTTACTGACGACATTGAACGCGATCATCCCGATGTAGTGATTATGGATATCGATATGCCTGGACGCAGCGGAATTGAAGGTGTACAGCTGATTAAGGAGATTGATGTAAATATCAGAGTCGTAATGCACACGGTCTTCGATGACGATGATCGATTATTTAACTGTCTAGCCAACGGAGCGGATGGCTATTTGTTGAAAAAGGACTCGTGGGCTTCATTGGTCAATGCTATCCGTGAAGTTTATGAGGGCGGAGCTCCGATGTCACCGGGGATTGCCAACCGGGTATTGAAAGCTTTCCGGCAATCCAAGCAACCGGCGAAAAATGATTATCACATCACGGACCGGGAACACCAGGTGCTGGAATTGTTGGCTCGTGGATTTTCTTACCGGATGATCGGAATAGAATTTTCGATTTCGCCGGAAACTGTTAAGCGACATCTAAAAAACATTTATCAAAAACTGCACGTCCAATGCGGGCCAGAAGCCGTAGCCAAGGCGATACGCGAAAGAATTATTTAATACACTCGAGGACCGGCTGATTGTCGAATATTCAGTTTATTCGAAAACGAAGATACCCCAAACGGGTTATTGTATGGATGCAACGAATCGTCTTGTTTTGTAGCATCAGTTGAGCAAAAGTGAATGTGATCCTGGGTCAATAAATTCCATTGGCTATGTTGCGTGTGAGATTTACAAGAGGGGAAATGAAAATTAATCGTCACATCGTTTTTCTATTACTTTATCTGCTCATCCTGTTGGCAACATTTATCATTAGTTCCTAAAAGCTATGAAATCACCAAAGCGTTTTCACCTTGTTTTACGGATCATCGGCGTGTTATTTTTAACAAACACATTTTTTTTGCAAGCCTGTTCTGACGATGACAGCCCTTCCAGCGAGGCGGTAGGTACTTTCAAAGTTGTTGGTCGCGATCTGACCGATCCATGCGGAGCAACCGTCTTATTGAAGGGAGTAAACAAAATGAGTGTATTTGACGAACAAGACATCTATGGAAACACTTATTTCCCGGAAATTGCGAAGACAAATTCCAATTGTGTGAGAATTGTTTGGCGAGCGACCTATAGCAATGGTGCACCCACTGTGTTGAGTCAACTCGACTCGCTGATCAACAATTGTATAAAGAATAAAATGATCCCAATGGTCGAAATGCATGATGCAACCTGCATTTGGGATGCCCTTGACGACGTTGTGAATTATTGGACAAGCCCCGGAATGGTTGACATAGTACAACGGTATGAACATGCGCTGCTGGTTAACATAGCCAACGAGGCCGGTGATGATAATGTTACAGAAGCACAATTTCTGGCTGGATATCAGTCAGCGATAACGCAATTACGGAACGCAGGAATTCGAACTCCGCTGATCATCGATGCAAAAGGCTGTGGAAAAGATCTTGATGTGTTGGTGCCAACGGCGGCGACGCTGATTGCCCATGATCCCGACCATAACATTATGTTTTCTGTGCACACTTATTGGTCTAAACTAGACGTAGCAACTGTACAACCCACGTTCATAAAAGATCAGTTAAAAAAAGCGACTGACAATAATATTCCATTGATCCTGGGAGAATTATGTGCATATGGCGGATGGCCAGGTGATGGAGAACCTAACACTGCAACTTGTACTGAGAAGGGTTCCATTGATTACGAGACCTTATTATCCGAAGCAGCTGCCAATAATATTGGGTACCTGGCTTGGGAGTGGGGTCCCGGAAACGGGTTCTTTGAATACAATCCGCCTGTGCTCTGTCCTGCCATGGACATCACAACCGATGGAACATATCAATCCATTGTTAATATCGCCCCGGGATCAAAACCCAGGGGTTGGGTTAGAGACGTGATTATTGATAGTCCCTTTAGTATTAAAAACACCGCAGCAAAGTCTAATTATATTCTAAACGGATTCAAGTGCCAATAACATCGTTGATGTCCTTCGAAGAATAATTTTCAGGTCATTTGGTGTCTTTTTCTCAGCGTGGAGACTGCTTGGCTCAGGTTTCCCGCGAGACGTGACCCTTGCATAGCCCACGCCCAATGGTTACTACCCCTGAATAGGACCGCCTACATTCTCACGCTTCGTTTTTAAGAATTTATTTTAACTTAGGCTGGAAGAATTTTTTCGACGACGCGCGACTAACTTCAACACCTCGAACCCAACACCTCAACACATTGAGAGCAATTATCATTACATCTCCCGGAGCACCTGAAGTTCTTCAATCGCAAGATCGTCCCGTGCCTGAACCGGGGACTGGGGAAGTCCTGGTTAAAATATTTGCCGCTGGCATCAACCGTCCGGACGTCGCACAACGCAAGGGGCACTATCCACCACCACCAGGTGCTTCTGCCGACATTCCCGGACTAGAAATATCTGGTGTCGTTGAACGTCTGGGTAAAGATAGTTCGACGTGGAAGGTTGGAGATAAAATTTGTGCGCTTGTTAGTGGCGCCGGGTATGCTGAGTACTGTAGCGTTCCGGATGGCCAGTGTCTGCCGATTCCAGGTAATTTATCGTTTGTTGAAGCTGCTTCGCTACCAGAAACTTTTTTCACGGTTTGGAGTAATGTTTTTGAGAGAGGAAGATTGGGCCATGACGAAAAACTTTTGGTCCATGGTGGCTCCAGCGGCATCGGCGTCGCCGCCATTCAGATGGCGAAAGCGTGGGGCGCAACGGTGTATGTAACAGCCGGCAGTGACGAGAAATGTGTCTTCTGCGAAAACCTGGGCGCCGAAATAGCAATCAACTATAAAACAAAGAAGTTTAAAGAAGAAATTAAAAGGCTCACTACCAACCAAGGAATTGATGTTATACTCGATATGATTGGGGGAGACTATACGCCCGATAATTTGGAAATACTCCGGGAAGAAGGACGCCTGGTCTTGATCAATATTATGAAAGGCGATGAGACAAACATCAAACTTTCGCAGGTAATGCGAAAGAGATTGACGATAACAGGGTCGCTATTACGGCCCCGGGACACAGGATTTAAGTCATCGATCGCAGCTAAGCTGAAGGAATTCGTTTGGCCATGGTTGGAATCCGGAAAAGTAAAGCCCGTTGTATTTGAAACGTTTCCTTTGGAAAAGGCGTCCGAAGCGCATCGTTTGATGGAAAGCAGCCAGCATATCGGTAAAATTGTCTTGACTGTGCAGCATTCGCGTTAACATTCGGCTTCCTTTACGGGTTAAATTCAACGATGCTACAGGGCGGGTGCTAATGTAAGAGGCAAAGGTAGTTAGTAGTTGGTATTTGAAGTAATGATGTTCGATGAAGGTGGCTTACAAGCCTACCTCTTACATCTTACCTCTCACATCTTACTCTTACAGATTGTTCAGTGTGTCAATCAAATTAAAGAAGTCGTAAAAATCAAATGGAATAGTTCTTGATGAAGCAAATTGTGATAATGCTTTAATGTCTTTACGTGGTTGCGCGAACGAGGCGAACTGTGTCTCTTTTCAAAGGCAGCGTTGTATTTGCAGAAGGCACACAGTGACATCAAAGTTGATAGAAACATATACATGGATCTTAACATTAGTAAAATAGATAGTGGTAAGTCATTTTGAGTATGGAGTATAAAGATTACTATAAAACCCTCGGTGTTGATAAAAAAGCATCTCAGGATGAAATTAAAGTGGCATACAGAAAGCTCGCCATCAAATACCATCCCGATAAGAACAAGGACAACAAAGCTGCAGAAGAAAAATTCAAACTTATCAATGAGGCAAACGAAGTTTTAAGTGATCCGGAGAAAAGAAAAAAGTATGATAGCCTTGGTGAGAATTGGCGTCAATACGAACAGGCGGGATCAAGGCCTTCCGGAGGCGGTCGGCGGAGTAGTGGCCGGAGTGGGCCATTTACTTATGAGGGCGACTTTAGCGATATATTTGGGGAAGGTGGTGGTGGATCGGGTTTCTCTGATTTCTTCGAGCAGTTTTTTGGACGAGGTGCTGGCGGCGGCGGCAGGGGCGGAGGAAGATCAGCGCATTTCAAAGGCCAGGATTATCAGACAGACATGGAGATCACCCTGGAGGAAGCGTATCATGGCACCCACAGGCTCATCCAGTTGGAGGATGAAAAACTGCGCATAGCAACAAAGCCCGGTGTCCACGATGAGCAACAACTACGGATCAAAGGGAAGGGCGGAAAAGGAAGCAAGGATAACCATGGTGACTTGTATGTCCGCGTCCATGTGGCGCCACATCCACGATATAGCCGAAAAAGTGATGACCTTCACACGGCACATACCATCGACGTATACACCGCGGTTCTGGGAGGATACACCATTGTTGATACGATGTCGGGCCAGGTAAAAGTAAAGATTGACCCTGGCACCCAAAATGGAAAAACCATCCGCATAAAAAGTAAGGGAATGCCTCGTTACGGAAAGCAAAACCAATTTGGTGACTTGTATGTTCAATTACTGGTTCATATTCCTGAGCAACTAACCGACCGGCAGAGGGAACTGTTTGAGCAATTAAAATCTAGTTATTAGAAAATAGAATATGGAGAACTTTAATAAACTGATCGGATCCAGCACACCGGTTCTCGTCGATTTCTACGCAGATTGGTGCGGACCCTGTAAAGCAATGGCACCAGCCATTCAAGAAGTGGGGAAAGAAGTGGAAGGGAAAGCACGTGTCATCAAGGTTAACATTGATAAAAACCAGGGTGCAGCCAATCAATACAACGTAAGGGCTGTGCCTACTTTTATTATTTTTAAGCATGGGCAGCCAGTTTGGCGTCATGCCGGCATGATCGACAAAAATACTTTAGAAAAACAACTGCTGGCTTTCGCTTAGAGTCGTGGCATTGAATTTCCAACTGCTTTTCAAATTACAAAGCAGTGGTGGGCTCATTTCCTTTTTTAAGATCAATATCAAATGAACTTCTGTAGCTAACGGCCATAAATTCTTTGATCTCTTTACTTCCTCCGATCTCGAGCCAAATCCCGCACCTTGCGCCATCAGGTACTAGCCGCAACGCGAATGTAAAAAATGGACAACATTTATTTTCCATGGTTATCCAGTGCGACAAGGTTGTGAACATTTCTGGCGAATACGTATAACGGAAGGCATAACCTTCGGAAAGCTCTTCAACTCCTTTATTATTTTTTAAGACCGATGCGGAATGAATTCCATGCTGCATTGCATTATCCTTGTTTCCGAAAACTGAGAGATCACAGGCGATATTCATAGTTATAAAATTACTTTTTAGTGATTTATAGATCTTTGTGTGTTTTGCTCTTACAATCAATATCACAGGCAGGTGCGGTTTTCTCTTTTCTGAAAATACGCGATTCCAAAAAAAATAAGGGTAAGGACGAGGGTTGCGATGGCAGCCGATTCAAAATATTGAGAGAGCACGGCAAAACCACCCGCCCACAAAGCCACCCCTAAAAACGGCAACGCACAGCATATTGCGCATAGTGCTAATCCAATGAAACCAAATCCTTTAAACATTTTTTTAGAATCTTTCATGCCCTTGATTTCGTTATCTTTGAAATGAACCTTTTGTTTATAGTTCAAATTTAAACCCTGGACTATAGGCAACGGTCAAGTGATTTTTCTAAAATATTTTTGTTATGCTAATTGGAGAACTTGTCGAACGGAGTGGCCTCACCAAAGACACGATCCGGTTTTATGAAAAAAAGGGATTGATCGCTTTGGATAAAAAAAGCCGGAGGGAAAATAACTATAAAGAATACCCGGAGCACGTGTTGGAAAAGCTGATGCTCATCCGGAGGCTAAAGGACATGGGTTTTACCCTCAATGAAGTAGATACTTTTTTAGATCTCTGGCGGGCTGAGGATGCAACCTGTAAAAATCTTAAGCACCTGTTAGAAAATAAGATTGACGATGTTAATGAGCAGATTCAACGGCTCAAAAGCTTAAGAACAAAATTGACGGAATCATTCGCTAAATGTAACAACGACGATTGCGAATTTGAAAAAACCATTCCATCATGCCTCTGTCAATAGGATTCATTGCCCATTGATATAAAAAGCCTATAATTAAATGCAATAAGGTTGCAAATAGCATTAAAGATCGCGTTCTTTGGTCACTGATCAAAGATGACGTCTCTGCGCAAAAGGATGGTAGTTGAAAACAAGCCAATACGGATATTTTCTGCGTTGCTGCTTCTCCTTTTGTACCTCACGGGAAATGTGCAGGTTGAAAGTTTCCACAAGATATTCCACTCCTTTGAAAAGGCGTTGCATTCGTCCGATGAGGAAAAAGACCCTTGCCACCGCGCCATTTATCATGATTCAAGGCAAGAAGGTTGTGATCATAAAACCCATGTAACGGCAGTCAAAAAATGTCCGCTTTGTCACATCATTCCATTGAATGAGAACCACATTTCCGTCTGTCAGAGCTTTGAATCTTTTTTTTCGCAATCAGATTTTATAGCGTTTTCATTTTCATTTCTCGCAATTGAAGTATCCGGCAACATTTCTGCACGCGCTCCGCCTGTTTCTTAGAAGTCGTCTTTCGTTTCACAAAATGACTAGCAGGATTCCCTGTTAGCGAACTTCTATTTCATCACACATGATTCATAAATACACCATACTGCTAATGGCAGTGGTATTCTTTTTCTTTCGGCATTCTTCGGCCCAGGATTGCAACGGTACATTTACAGGCCGTGTTTTGGATGAGGCTAATCGGCCTATGATTGGGGCTACCATAACGCTTTCTCAGGATCAGAACGGAACGATTACCGATGCCTCAGGGAATTTCCATTTCGATAAATTATGCAAAACTACCTACACGGTCAAGGTGCAATATCTTGGCTATGAAAATCTGGAATTCGAAATTACGATCGATGGCGAGGTTACTAAAATATTGCACCTTAGTGAAGATGTCCAACAATTGCAGGAAGTTGTCGTTGAAGACGAACTTCAACATACAGAACATGCGCATAATCTTGCCACGCTAAACGCAAAACAATTGGCAGAATCAGCTGGCAAAACATTAGGAGAATCGCTGAAAGAAATTCCAGGGGTAAATTCCATTCAAACAGGCCCCGGTATTTTTAAGCCTGTAATTCATGGTGTACACAGCCAACGCGTGCTTATTTTAAATCATGGCATTCGGCAGGAGGGACAGCAGTGGGGTGCTGAACACGCGCCGGAGATCGATCCATTTATTGCGTCTGATGTCTCCGTTATCAAAGATGCTTCGTCCATCAAGTATGGCACGGATGCCATAGGCGGCGTAATTGTCGTTAACCCCGCACCACTACCGGAAACTGCTGGGATTGGAGGAACTTTTAACATCATTGGACAAAGCAATGGAAGATCGGGAACCTTTTCAGGAATGTTGGAAGGTGGAATCAATAATCAAGATGGATGGGGATGGAGAGTTCAAGGTACCGCAAAACGCAGCGGCGATTTTCATGCGCCTTCCTATATGCTCACCAATACCGGTATTAAGGAACTGAATTTTTCCGCCGCAACAGGATATCATAGTAATCGATTCGGTTTCGAGGTTTTCTTTAGTCATTTTAATACGGCGCTCGGAATTCTGAAGGGCACATCTATTGCTAGTCCGGAGGACCTTGAGGAAGCCATGGAAAGAACGACACCATTGTATACGTCATCTTTCAGCTACGATATCGGAGAACCCAGGCAGGAAGTACAACACAATCTTTTTAAGTTAAGCGGGCACATCAAAATGAAACGCGGCGAATTGAGATTGCGATACGGATTTCAAAACAATCGCCGAAAGGAATTTGATCTTCGAATCGGCGACTTGTCAAACACACCGGCGCTAAATCTTCGCCTCAATACACACACAATAGAGACCGAATGGGAAACAGTTCGATCTGAAAAATGGTCGATTTCTGCCGGTGCAACGGGAATGTTTCAGCAAAACAGAAAAGTTTATGGAACACAACGAGTTCCGTTCATACCGGACTTTAATAATATTTCCGCCGGCCTATTCGGAGTAACCAAACTACATTTAGATCAATGGACTCTCGATCTGGGCGTACGATACGATTACCGGTACTACTCCGTTGCTGGATACGACTACAAGAATTCCCTGTTCCGCTCTACATTGCAATTTAATAATGTGAGCGCGACAGCCGGGGCTACCGTTGGCATAAGGGAGAATGGAACACTTAATTTGAATATCAGCAGTGCCTGGAGACCACCACACGTAGCCGAGCTATACAGTGTCGGGACACATCAAAGCGCAGCCGCAAACGAGTATGGTTTTTTGCTGAATGATTCTACCAATGAAGTACTGGACATTGATGAAGTTTCATTCAAGACAGAACAGGCCCTTAAATTTGTCGGCACGTATCAGCATCGATGGAATCGTTTTACAATTGAAATTGCGCCTTATGCCAATTACATTTTCAATTATATCTATTTGCGCCCCACCGGAATTTCGCAGACGGTAAGAGGGACCTATGCTTATTTCAGATACACGCAAACCGACGCGCTGTTTCTGGGCGCTGATCTTTCGGCTGTCTTGCGGGTTCATCCGTTTTTAAAAGTTACACCAAAGGTTTCATTGCTTCGCGCATCCGATGCAAGGAATGATGACTATTTGATTTTTATCCCCTCAAACTGGTACGAAGTAGCGATCCGGTACGAGCGGCCAATCTTAGGGGGATTAAAAAACCTTTTTGTCGAATCCAAAACAAAGTATGTAAGTCACCAAAGCCGCGCGCCACGGGTGGTTACGGTGGAAGAAATAAACGACGCGCACGAGGAGGGCAGAGACCCCTTTGAAAACGATGATTCAAATTTTGATTTCATGGAGGCGCCCGCGGGATATTTTCTGTGGAATGTCTCGGCAGGCGTATCCGTGAAAGGGGAGAAAACGCAATACGATTTCCGTCTTGGATCGTGATAATCTTCTGAATACAACGTACCGTGAGTACACCAATCGTTTCCGCTACTACGCGGATGACCTGGGAAGAAATTTTATTGTTTCTGTAAAATGTATTTTTTAATAGATCATATGAAAGGCTTACCAATAGTTATAGGGTTGACAGTTCTTTTGTTTGTCTTTGGTTGTGAAGTCGAAGATCCTACTCGGGAAGATGTTCCTGAACTAATCACAAAAGTGACGCTGACCTTTACCCCAACAGTTGGAGATCCGGTTGTGGTGACCGCTACCGATCCTGATGGAGAAGGCGTTCAGGATGTTCAGGTGGACGACGATATCAAATTGGAGGCAACGAAAAGTTATTCCTTGTCTTTGACTATGGCCAACGGGTTGGTGAAACCTTCAGACCCCCAGTACGACGTGACAGAGGAGGTGGAAGAAGAAGGTGATGAACATATTTTCTTTTTTTGGTGGACCAACGATATTTTTGGCGATCCCGCAGGGAATGGAAATATAGACAGCCGAACCGATGTTGTTAATTATCAAGATGAGGATGTCAATGGTTTACCGATCGGACTGGCAACCTTCTGGACCGCCGGAATTGCTTCATCAGGAGATTTTAGAATAATGTTAAAACATCAGCCAGATTTGAAATCTGCAACATCGGAGTCAAGCGTCGGTGAAACAGATTTGGATCTGACGTTTACGATAAAGGTGGAATAGACTGCCTGGTCGAGACGGAACAATTTTCGGGTTAAGGCAACAAGCTCGTCATTCGCTTCGGTGCCGCCGAATCGCAAACCCACCCCGGTTAACAAAATCACCCCTCATTCGATTGTTTTAGTGACCTAATTCGATCATTTTTAAAAATTCTGTACAAAATCTTTTTTGCAATTTAGCAACCCGTTAGAGTTTCTAAACCCACCAGACCCCTATGAACAAATCACTCAAAGCTATGTCTTGGTTTGCTATCTTATTGGATTGACGCTTGCTGGCCACTTCACGGCCAGGCGTTGATCGATAAAAAGGCTACCCATGAGACACAGGCACTCTACGCCAACCTAAAAAAAATATCCCAGCAAGGATTGCTCTTTGGCCACCAGGATGACGATGCCTATGGCACAAAATGGAAGGCAATTCCCGGTAAATCCGATGTAAAGGATGTCATTGGTTCATATCCTGCAGTCCATGGGTGGGATGTCGCTAAACTGGGCCTCTGGGATTTTAATATTGACTCGGTCGACTTTAAAAAAATGCTCGGATGGATCAAGGATACTTACAAACGTGGAGGTATCAACACCATTTCCTGGCACCTCGACAATCCGGCCAATAAAAAAAATGCTTGGGATACTGTCAAAGCAGTTAAACATATTCTTCCCGGAGGATCATTACACGCGGCCTATAAAAAAGAACTTGATGTATTGAGCCGATTTCCTCAACAACTGTAAAGAAGGTCAAACAAAGATACCGATCATCTTTCGTCCTTTTCACGAGCATAACGGTAATTGGTTCTGGTGGGGAAAAGGAAATTGCACGGAGCAGGAATACATTCAACTGTGGAAGTTCACGGTAGATTATTTAAAAAATGAAAAAAAGCTTCATCACCTGATTTATGCGTTCTCTCCCGGACCGCAGTCGCATCAACCTGGACGATGCGAAAGCTTCATACTTTTATGGATACCCTGGCGATGACTATGTAGATATAATCGGACTCGACAACTATATGGATGTCGGTGTTCAGTGGAATCAAAAATCACGCGAAGAACAAAATACTGACCTGGTGAAAATTCTCCGCACCATTTCAGATCTGGCGATTGAAAAAAATAAAATAGCGGCAATGACGGAAACAGGGCAGGAGGGTGTTACAAATACCGAATGGTTCACCCAGGTGATCCTGAATCCGTTAAAAGCAAACCCTGACATCAAGCTAGCTTATTTTGTGGTGTGGCGAAATGCCAATGTGAAACACCATTATGCGCCTTATCCCGGACATCCTTCCGCTTCTGATTTTATCAAATTTTACAATGACCCCTATACACTCTTTGAGAAGGATATTCAAAACATGTATCAAACTAATAAACCGCTTACCCGATGAACCTAAGTCTACTTGACATTTCTATCATTCTTGTTTACCTGTTGGCGACCGTAATTATTGGGTTTGTCATGAAAAAGCAGGCTTCCAAAAATATCAAAACGTATTTTCTCGGGGGAAATAAATTACCATGGTACATGCTTGGTCTTTCGAACGCTTCCGGAATGTTTGACATTTCCGGAACCATGTGGATGGTGACATTAATGTTTGTCTACGGTCTGAAAAGCGCCTGGATTCCCTGGCTGTGGCCTGTATTCAATCAGATATTTCTAATGATGTACCTGTCGGCGTGGCTTCGCCGGTCTAACGTACTGACTGGAGCAGAATGGATCCAAACCCGGTTTGGTCCTGGTAAAGGGTCAAGCATGTCGCACGTTATCGTCGTGATGTTCGCCATTTTTAGTGCGTTAGGTTTTTTAAGCTATGGTTTCATTGGCATCGGAAAATTTATTGAAGCATTTGTTCCCTGGAGTGTCGTATCACCTTATGTTCCATTCGAACTTTCGCCGGAGCAGGTACCGAATTTTTATGGAATTGTTTTGACTTCCATTGCCACCTTATATGTCATCCTGGGAGGAATGATGTCCATCGTCTGGACAGATGTTCTGCAATTTGCAATCATGACTGTTTCGTGCCTGATCATTGGTGTGATCGCCATGGAAAAAGTAGATCACGCAGCCCTTGTCGGTATGGTACCAGAGGGCTGGACGAGTTTATTTTTCGGTTGGGAATTGGGACTCGATTGGACCAACATCCTCCCTTCTGTCAATGAAAAGATTGCAGCGGATGGATTTTCGCTTTTCTCCGTTTTCTTCATGATGATGTTATTCAAAGGCATCTTCGCCAGCATGGCTGGACCGGCTCCAAACTACGATATGCAAAAAGTATTGGCGACGAAGAGCCCTTCTGAGGCTGCGAAAATGAGCGGATTTGTCTCGTTGGTTCTCCTGTTGCCTCGTTATTTTATGATTACCGGGTTTACTGTTCTGGCAATCGTATTTATGAGTGATGAATTTGCCGGCAACAACGTAGACTTTGAACGTATACTTCCATTAGCAATAAATGAATTTGTGCCCCCTGGTTTGATGGGCTTGTTTCTCGCAGGATTACTAGCGGCTTTTATTTCCACGTTTGCTTCTACCGTTAATGCGGCGCCTGCATATCTGATTAATGACATTTATTTAAAGTACATTAATCCCAATGCGGAACGCAAGCAACTGATCAACTACAGCTATCTCATCTCTTTAGGCGTGGTGGTATTGAGCACCCTGATTGGTCTGTATGTTATGAGCATCAATACGGTCATTCAATGGATCGTGTCAGCCCTTTACGGAGGGTACATTGCTGCTAACGTGTTGAAGTGGCATTGGTGGCGGTTCAATGGACATGGATATTTTTGGGGAATGGCTGCCGGGATAATTGCTTCAATGGTCTTCCCATTTGTTTTTCCAACGGTACTACCGCTATATTATTTTCCGCTCACTTTTCTCGTTTCTATTATTGGATGTCTGGCCGGGACCTATGCTGCTCCTCCCGCGGAGGAGTCGGTCCTGATAAATTTTTACAAAACCGTTCGACCATGGGGATTTTGGTCTCCCATTTACAAAAAAATCAAACAGCATGAGCCGGCTTTCGAACGGAATAAGAACTTCAAGCGTGATATGTTTAACGTTAGCAGTGGGCATTATTTGGCAAATCTGTCTTACTGTCATTCCGGTATATATTATAATTCGTGAGCAACTTCCGTTGCTCACCAGCATTGGAATTTTATTGGTCACGACTCTAATCCTGAAGAAAAACTGGTACGACAGATTAAAAGATGAAGATGTCGTCGCTCAAGAACTGATAAAAAAGGAAGAGAAGAAAATATTAACAACTTAGTATTTAATTCAACTTCCCGAACGTTTTAAACATCTTTCCGAAAGTTTTGAACTTTCGGAAAGATCCTAGTCCAATCTAAAATTAATAGTTAATCATATTTATGCCACGTACTAAAAAGTCAACATCAGCCAGTCACGTAAAAAAAATCAAATCACTTTTTCAGGAACACGAAAGACTCATCAAAAGAAAAAATGAACCTCTGAAAGAGACAAACGGAATCTATCAACGCTATAAATATCCTGTCGTTACTAATAAACATACACCCATATTTTGGCGCTATGACCTGAATCCGGAAACTAATCCATTTTTAATGGAACGTATTGGTGTTAATGCTGCGTTCAACTCAGGCGCCATGGAATGGAAAGGAAATGTTGTACTCGTCGTACGCGTGGAAGGTGTGGATCGGAAATCTTTTTTTGCAATTGCGGAAAGTAAAAATGGAATTGACAATTTTCGCTTCTGGGATTATCCCAATCACAATGCCAGAGACTGAAGATCCCGATACCAACGTATATGATATGCGCCTGACGCGTCACGAGGATGGCTGGATCTATGGATTGTTTTGCACGGAGCGGAGAGACAAGAATGCGCCTGATTTTGATCAAAGTGCCGCTTCCGCACAATGTGGAATTGCCCGTACGAAAGATTTGGTAAAATGGGAGACGGCTTCCAGATCTGATCACAAACGGCGGACAACAACGCAATGTAGTCCTTCACCCTGAATTTATTAATGGAAAGTATGCTTTGTATACGCGACCCCAGGATGGTTTTATTGACGCAGGAAAAGGCGGCGGCATTGGCTGGGGATTGTGCGATAGTATGGAACATGCGGTCGTGCTCGACGAAAAGATCATTGAGCCAAAAATGTATCACACAATCAAGGAAGTAAAAAACGGTCAGGGGCCGACGCCGATAAAAACAAAAAAAGGATGGTTACACCTGGCGCACGGCGTGCGCAATACAGCTGCAGGATTGCGTTACGTGCTCTATATGTTTAT
The DNA here is from genome assembly GCA_963813425.1 of uncultured Bacteroidota bacterium. Lineage (GTDB taxonomy): Bacteria > Bacteroidota > Bacteroidia > Cytophagales > Cyclobacteriaceae > Chryseolinea. Next base: position 4,183 of record CAWEZB010000015.1, on the reverse strand, counting down.
GACTGATCTTCAGGATCCATCCAAAGTCATTTGCCGTCCCGGTGGTCATTTCATTTCACCGGAAAATGATGAGCGCATTGGCGACGTTTCCAATGTTACGTTTTCTAACGGATGGGTTGGACGAAAGGATGGAGAGGTGCTAATTTATTATGGATCATCTGATACGCGTATGCACGTCGCCACCTCGTCAATTGACAAACTGATTGATTATTGTTTGAATACTCCCGAAGATAACTTTCGGTCTGCTGCAAGTGTTGCTGCGCGCAATGGACTAATTAGTAACAATTTTAAGGTGTTGAAGAAACTAAAATTGAGCTGATGTTCGCGACAACTAAAATTGACACCGGTGCTCTTAAGGAAGAATTTCGGAGCGAACTTCTTACAAATATTCTTCCCTATTGGATGAACCGGATGGTTGATGAAGAATATGGGGGATTTCAAGGCAGGCGTGATGGTTACGATCACCTGGAATTAAAAGCAGATAAAGGCATCATTTTAAATACGCGAATACTGTGGACGTTTTCTCATGCCGTGTATATCCTGAGAGATAGTAATTACAAACGAGTTGCGGACAGGGCTTATCAGTATATCACACGTTATTTTATCGATTCGAAATGTCGCGGTGTATACTGGATGGTAAACTTTGAGGGAAATCCTGTTGCAACAAAAAAACAAGTCTATGCCCAGGCATTTGCGATCTACTCCTTTGCAGAATATTTTAAAGCATCCGGTAAAAAAGAAAGCCTTGAACATGCCATCAGCCTTTTCCACCTTATCGAAAAGCATAGCTTTGATCAAAAGGAAAACGGATATCTGGAGGCCTTTGACCGGGAATGGAAGTTGTCGGAGGACCTTCGCCTAAGTGACAAGGACGCGAACGAAAAGAAAACCATGAACACGCACCTCCATATTCTGGAGGCCTATACCAGCTTATACTGTGTTTGGAAAGATGCGTTCCTTGGCAAACAACTTCGGAATCTAATCCTGGTTTTTCGCGATAAGATCATCACCAACACCAAACATTTCAATTTATTTTTTGACGAACACTGGAATGTGAAGTCGCATGAGATTTCTTATGGCCACGATATCGAAGGAAGCTGGCTGTTGTTCGAAGCCGCAGTGGCTTTAGGAGATGAAAACCTGATTAATGAAATAAAGAAGCTATGCCTGGCTATGGTTGAGGAGACATTTCAGCAGGGCTTTGATGAGGATGGCGGTCTAATGAATGAAGCCAACGATAAAGGGCTCATCGATGGTAACAAGCACTGGTGGCCGCAAGCGGAAGCCCTGGTCGGACTTGTGAATGCCTGGCAATTGTCAGCGAATGACAAATACCTCGAAGCAGCAATTCGAACCTGGCGGTTTATTCAAACAAAACTAATCGATAAGGAATACGGTGAATGGTATTGGGGCGTCGATCGGTCAGGTGTAGTTAATAGGGATGAAGATAAATCAGGTCCGTGGAAATGCCCTTACCACAACGGCCGGGCCATGCTCGAATTGATGAGGCGATTGCCGTAAAGCCTGTAGGTTTACGTGTTTCATTGCGCCTTCGCGTCGTGCCTGCCGTCCTTCGGACTTACGAATTCACGAACGCGTAACAGCAGTTGTGTCGATATAGTCTGGTGAGGTCAGTCCAAAGACTGACAACATAATAGGCACGAGTGAGCCACTCGCTGGGCACCGCTCAACACTCGCGCCAGCCACCTGTTGTGGACTATGGACCTTCGACTTTTATGACTAAGTTTGTTGTCATACTAACTAATTTATATGGAAGAAGAACCTTACAGCATGTATTCTTTTTTGCTGGATCGCACAGCACGAAGAGTGAAGCAATATGCACAGCGAAGGTTCAAAGAATTAGGTTTTAATATTACCGTGGATCAATGGCTCGTGTTGCGCCACCTGTACGATCACGATGACCTCAATCAAAAAGAGCTAGCCGAACTCATTTTTAAAGATACTCCCACGTTGACCCGAATCATTGATTTGCTTTGTGACAAAGGGTTAACAAAACGTCGCCTGCATCCGGATGACCGACGCTCGTTTAACGTTTGCCTAACTACCCAGGGGCGGACGAAGGTAGAACAGTTAAAACCAAAGATTAAAGATGTTCGTCTGAAGGCGTGGGAAGGTCTTAGCGAACGGGATTTTAGTCAATTTAAACGCATTTTAAACGCTATTTACGTGAATCTTGAATAGGTTTCAAAAACGTCTGTATTTTTTACTAAAATAGTTGTTGTACTAATTATTAGTATAAACATTTTTTGGCTATTTTTGACTAAACAACATTCATATGATAACGACAGACATTTGCGTAATCGGTGCAGGGCCCGTAGGGTTATTTTCAGTATTTGAAGCCGGATTGCTGAAGATGCGTTGTCACCTGGTTGATGTTTTGCCAGCGATTGGCGGACAACTTTCAGAGATCTATCCTAAAAAACCGATCTATGACATTCCAGGTTATCCGGAAATCAAAGCAGAAGAACTTGTTGAGAATCTTCGTCAGCAGATCCTGCCATTCAAACCGACATTTACGTTGGGAGAACGCGTTGAGACATTAACTAAAACGGATGATGGAGATTTTGTATTGACTACTTCCGATCGTACAGAAATTAAAGCCAAGGTAGTTGTGATAGCAGGAGGGCTGGGATGTTTTGAGCCGCGCAAGCCTGAGTTAGCACGGTTGGAGTACTTTGAAGGAAAAGGCGTTGACTACATTGTCAAAGATCCCGAAAAATTTCGCAGCAAAAGATTGGTCATCGCGGGTGGGGGAGATTCTGCGTTAGATTGGGCTATCCACCTGACAGAAATTGCCGAGGAGGTTACATTGGTACACAGAAACGAATCATTTCGAGGAGCACCTGACTCAACAGAAAAAGTTTTTCATCTGGCGAAGGTAGGACGTCTTAACCTGCGGCTGAATTCTAACCTGCATGCTTTGGAGGGAAATGGTGTTTTGAAATCTGTTGACATCATCGACAGGCAGGGTGTTGTGAATAGAGTGGATGCTGACTACATGATACCCTTATTTGGATTGAGCCCGAAGCTTGGACCTATTGGTGAATGGGGATTAAATATTGATAAAAACGCAATTGAAGTAAATACACTTGACTATTCCACTAACGTACCGGGTATCTACGCCATTGGTGATATCAATACATATCCAGGAAAATTGAAACTCATACTCTGCGGATTTCACGAAGCGGCCCTTATGGCTCAAAGCGCCTTCAAACATGTGCACCCAAATCAGAAACTCAGTTTTAAATACACAACAGTAAATGGTGTTAATGCATTTTAAATTTTTGTTATGATCATTTTTGATGTCGTTGATAGCGCTGGAACTGTACGCACGGTTGAAGTTCCGGAGGAAATAAATCTCAATTTAATGGAAGTCCTCAAGGCTTCCGAGTATCCAATTTTGGCAACCTGCGGAGGTATGGCGTTATGCGCTACTTGCCAGGTTGAGGTGGCGCAAGGAATCGATAATTTACCTTCGCCAACCGATGTTGAATTAGACATGCTCGATCAACTTCCAAAAGCGACTACTCAAAGCAGATTAGCCTGTCAAATTAAAATTCACGAAAATCTGAATGGTGCTGTTTTCAATTTGGCTGCGGTATAGTTTTTTCTCTAAATAACTAAGCCGAATTTTTAACGCCGAGGCCACTGAGAGAATTTGCGCTGAGAAAATCCAGAGAACCAATTCCATGCTCATCGATCCTCCCTGCATTTAACTCTGCATTCCATTCTATGTAACTAGTCGATATGTTGAGCAGCGACTTGATTCTATATTGACCTGGCAAGGGAATTAATTCATCTCGCAACACTTAATTCCGTGCCGGCGCGATGGCCTGAGCCAAATGCGGGGGTGGCCCGGGCATGCGGGCGGAAGCATATTTGGCTCTCGATTTTTTGGTTCTTTTGTATCAAGACAAAAGAACGTAATAGTTCAAAAGTCCCATGCAAAAAAAATAGGTTCGCGATACCAACGGCTTTTTCTCTTAAAGTTATTATTGACAAAACATTAGCCCCTTATTGAGATACTCCGCCCTAAAAAATTCTCGCTTACGATGTAGACATCTATTCTATATAATTAGGTCGCTAGCTTGAGCTTTTTTGAGGAGCTCCTTAGGCAAGTTGTATTAATTCGATCATACCTTTTATGGTTTTTGTTGCAAAC
>CAWEZB010000014.1:0-117094 GCA_963813425.1 uncultured Bacteroidota bacterium | reverse complement strand
ACTGAGGATTCTTATAAAATTTAGAAAGAGTCAGACCAACGTCTGGCTCTTTTTTATTTACGTATTTTTTTTGGCTGAAAGCGAAAAGCAGAAAGCTAAGGCGTGCGGACTTCAAGGTGACTGCGAGAAACTACAGCAGACAAGCTCTTTGGAGCCACGTCCATCTGACCCACGGAGAAATCACGGAACCTTTCCTACGAAGGACGCATCGACCCACGGCTTGGCCGTGCTCTGCGGTCTCGTGTCGAGTAGATTTGCCCGAGTAGTTTGCAATGGGAGTTAACACATTTTGTTTGAGCGTATTCTCAGCGTTGCTCCGCGTTAAAATTTCGAAACAACTGCCTCATGATAATAGTCGAGATTTGCTTGCGCGACGATGAGCCGACTTTTAGCTTTGGTGAAGAACTAAGGCTTCTTTTAAAACTTTAGAAAGAGTCAGACCAACGTCTGGCTCTTTTTTATTTACGTATTTTTTTTGGCTGAAAGCAGAAAGCGAAAAGCAGAAAGCTAAGGCGTGCGGACTTCAAGGTGACTGCGAGAAACTACAGCAGACAAGCTCTTTGGAGCCACGTCCATCTGACCCACGGCTTGGCCGTGCTCTGCGGTCTCGTGTCGAGTGGATTTGCCCGAGTAGTTTGCAATGGAAGTTATCACATTTTGTTTGAGCGTATTCTCAGCGTTGCTCCGCGTTAAAATTCGAAACAACTACCTCATAGTCGAGGCTATCGACCCACGGCTTGGCCGTGCTCTGCGGTCTCGTGTTGAGTGGATTTGCCCGAGTAGTTTGCAATGGGGAGTTAACACATTTTGTTTGAGCGTATTCTCAGCGTAGCTCCGCGTTAAAATTTCGAAACAACTACCTCATAGTAATAGTCGAGGCTATCGACCCACGGCTTGGCCGTGCTCTGCGGTCTCGTGTCGAGTAGATTTGCCCGAGTAGCTTGCAATGGAATTAACACATTTTTGTCGAGCCTATTCTCAGCGTAGCTCCGCGTTAAAATTTCGACACAACTACTTCATTAGTAATAGTCGAGGCTATCGAGCCACGGCTTGGCCGTGCTCTGCGGTCTCGTGTTGAGTGGATTTGCACGAGTAGTTTGCAATGGAATTAACACATTTTTGTCGAGCCTATTCTCAGCGTAGCTCCGCGTTAAAATTTCGACACAACTACTTCATTAGTAATAGTCGAGGCTATCGAGCCACGGCTTGGCCGTGCTCTGCGGTCTCGTGTTGAGTGGATTTGCACGAGTAGTTTGCAATGGAATTAACACATTTTTGTCGAGCCTATTCTCAGCGTAGCTCCGCGTTAAAATTTCGACACAACTACTTCATTAGTAATAGTCGAGGCTATCGAGCCACGGCTTGGCCGTGCTCTGCGGTCTCGTGTTGAGTGGATTTGCCCGAGTAGTTTGCAATGGAATTAACACATTTTTGTCGAGCCTATTCTCAGCGTAGCTCCGCGTTAAAATTTCGACACAACTACTTCAATAGTAATAGTCGAGATTGCTTGCGCGACGATGAGCCGACTTTTGTAACTGACGAACGAGGAATCTACAGTAAAACTGATTGCAAAAGCAGTCCCACCAATACCGACGCTATTGTCGTAACAATTCCTGGTAACATAAAGCTGTGATTCAAAACATACTTTCCGATTCGCGTTGTACCTGTGCGATCAAATTGAATTGCTGTAAGTAGTGTAGGATAACCCGGCACAAAAAAGTGACCATTGACGGCAGGAAAAATTCCAATCAGATATGCAGGTGTTAATCCAAGCGTGAGACCCAATGGGTCCGAGCGCTTTGGTGGTGGCTGCCTGACTAAACAACAGAATACTCAGCGTAAATAATGCGACAGCAAAAAGCCACGGATAGGAACTAACAATTTCTCCCAGCGATTCCTTTATCAACACATAATTGTGATCCATAAAAGTGCTGCTCATCCATACAACGCCAAACACAGCGATGGTGGCCTGAACCGGCCGACGCAAACAAGCTCGCCTTAGTCACTTGTGCAGCCGTAGTTTTGCAAAAAAGAATGATGAACCCGGCAGCAGCAAGCATGACCATCATGATCATCGACGGCATTTGTACTTGTCCAGCGGCATTCACGGCAAAGCCAGGGGCAAATCCTTCCTTGTCAGAAAATTCCGGAAGCAAAAAAGGAAACGAACCCAGCAGAACCACCAACAATACTGCGATGCCAAAAATGGCCACCGATGGAACGGCGCCCGGCTTGAGTACTGTTGCAGCTTGCTTAGCGTCCTCCTCCATACTTTTTGCAAAAGCTGGATCTTTCATCTTTTCCAAAAACTCCGGATCTTCATTCAAATCTTTTCCCCGCTTGAGAACAAAAAGAATACCGACGATAACACCAATAATTGTCGATGGAATACATACCAATAAAATGTCGGCAAGCTTCATACCCTCTGGTGCAAGCACCGTGAGCAACGCTGCAGTAGCTGCAGAAACAGGACTCGCCGTTATGGCCATGTGTGCTGCGGTTACACTCATACTTAAAGCCCGCTCAGGACGAATCCTTTTTTTAATGGCCACCTCGGCAATGATCGGCATGATGGAATATGAAATGTGTGCAGTACCGGCAAACAAAGTGAAGAAATAAGTTACCAATGGACCGAGTATGGTAATTTGCTGCGGTCGACTGCGCAGCAACTTTCCTGCAATATCCACCAAATAATCCATGCCTCCTGCAGCCTGCAAAGCTGCCGCTGCCGTTACAACGCTTAGAATGATAAGCATAACTTCCAATGGGGGATCGGAAGGCTGCATATCAAATACGAAAAGCAAGATCAGCAATCCGATCATGCCCATAACACCCAAGCCAATACCAGACATGCGGGCACCAATAAATATGCAGACTCAATAAAACGGCAAGTTGCAAGAGGATCATTTCAATAGTATTTAAAAACTTAACATGGAATAAAAAAATCTTAAGTCAATGACAGGTCAAAAAGAATAACGCAACAAATCCTTATACACCACGCCTACGCGCTAACGAAATATCAAATTAGACAATAATCTTCATGGTGATATCTATTCTTTAAAGTATTTAACCATTAAATACGATGCACCATTTGCAATCAATGTCGATTTGAACAATGTCTGTTAACACAAGTATCGCCCAATTAAAGTCACTTACCTCAATCGTTCAAGGTAGCGCCCTATGAATACACAACATAAAATGTAGCAGGAATTTTTAGCGCAGAGGGAATACCGAGTCAAATGCAGGGAGGGTCGCTGAGAGTGGAATTTTCTTTCTCTGGATTTTCTCAGCGCAAATTCGCTCCGCGGCCTCAGCGCTTAAAATTCCACTAAAATATTGGGTATCCTGTGCATCAGAATCCCACCGAAAGATTAACCATTATAAATGGATCATCGGTATCAATGTTAAAAAAATAAGTATTCAGTTCCCACGCTTTTAGTCCCGCGCCAATCAATAAACCACGCTGATAGTCTACGTCAGTTTGGTATACCCTGGTCCGTTGTCCACTAATGCCAAACCACAACCAGTCTTTTGGAGCAAACGTTAAGTCCGACCAGCTGTAGAAATAATTATTTTCTTTTGATTCAGCGTCGAAGACATATTCCATCTCATTATAAAGCTCGAAGCGTCCATAGGTAAACGTAAATTCCAACCCTGGGGCCAGTCCATCCGTTAGACCGACAACTCCTCCAATCATGGGCGTGATCGTGTATTCCAGTTTTTTTCCACCGGAAATATTGTATCCCACCCATCCGGAAAATGTCTCCCGGTCTTCATAATTATAACGTGCTTCCAGGTGTAGTCTGTTTTTATCGGCGCGAAAGACAGGCAGGACAAAAAAATCATCCGGGAGAAAATAGAAGCTCACATCGGGATTAAACTCCCAAGCAGGTGGTTCCTCAGCGGGCGGCGCCTGCGCAAATACAGCGGTCATTCCGAAAACAAAGGAAATCAATAAGCAAAAACTTTTTTTCATCCGCCCAGTGCCATGGTAAGTGCAACTAATGATACACCAATAAGAACATAGATCACCGCGGTGGTGAAACGTCGGAAGCCTGCGTAGCCAGCGAGAATATAACCCCCGATAAACAATATCATCAACGCAACGCCATTCGATGCGCGCATAGCAAATTCCACTTCCTGAAAAAATGCAAACGGCAATGCAACGGGAAGGGTACATAAAAAGACGAGAAAGAAAATTTCCAATCCCGCCATAAAATCTTTTCCTGAAAGAAGATTTCGTCTTGAAGGCGGAGGTATTTTCTTCAATCGCTGCGTCAGGTTATCCAGTTCCTCATCTTTTAAAAGCCCAGAAACAAGAGGTTGAATTTCTGCCTTTAAAATCTGCCGCGATATATCATTGCTTTCTGAATGAATAATTCGGTGTATAAGCGTGAGGCTATGCGCCCGCTCCAGCACGACGTTCATTAAATACATGATCGCATCCACCAATCCCCAGGCTACATTGCAGCCCAGCGCAGCCCAAAGGAGGTCACGAATTTCTTGTCTGCCATCTGTTGCAGCACTGATGGCTCCGGTAAAGGTAAGTACCATGATTGTTCCGAATAACACTTCAGAAATGCGATCTACCGGATTTAACACAGCATCTTCCTTGACGATGCTTTTCCAAAAACTTTGATCGTTCATCATACCGCTGGGATAAAATAAAGCAGCATGCCCATGATGAAGTAAACGATAATCAGCTGAACACCTTTATACCAGTTCGAACGTCCATCGTTGGCGATCATGCCGGCCAGAATAACGCCCAGAAACAAGGCTATAATCAAAGGCCTTGGGAAATTGAGATTCAGCTGTTGAGGACCAACGAAGGTACTTAGGAGCACCAGCAACGGCGCGATAAAAAGCGCGATTTGGATAGAACTCCCTAACGCGATGCCAATGCTGAGATCCATTTTATTTTTGGTTGCCATGCTCACAGCGGAAATGCTTTCAGCAGCACCGCCTACAATCGCCAAAAATATCACACCGATAAACACACTCGACATACCCAATACTTTACCCGTTTCTTCTGCAGCACCCACCAGCACTTCGCTCATAAAAGCAGCCATGACCGATGCGATCACTAATGTAATCAACGCACGACTTTTCGACCATCGTTCACCATGTTCATGGCCATGTCCTTCTGCGCCCTCGCTTTTAAAAAAGTCGCTATGGGTCTTGATCATAAAAAAGAGATACAGCACATAAGCGATCAACAGCACAACGGCCAGGTTAATGTTGAGCAAATTTTCGCTTCCGGATGGCGCTCTATCGCCAGCGAGAGCATGAAAGCCGCTGGGAATCGTAAGACTAATGACAGCGATCATCATCATTGAACTATATAACCTCACGCTGGTAGCGTTGTAATCCTGATTATGAAATTTGATACCACCCAGGAAAAATGATACACCCATCGCAAGCAATAAATTTGCGAGAATCGCGCCCGCGACTGAGGCAAGCACCATCACGTGAAGTCCTTCCTTTAACGCGATAGTCGCGATAATTAATTCAGGCAAATTACCGAAGGTCGCATTGAGCAGGCCACCGACAGCATCACCTGTGTAGGTAGAAAGATGTTCAGTAGAATTTCCGATGAGTCTGGCGATCGGCACGATCGAAAGTGCGGCTGAGAAAAAAATCAAAGGCGCCGAAGCGTGACTTCTTTCCAGTATGATGGCAATTGGAATAAAGGCAAAAAGCCAGTAGATACTTGGTTTCAAAAGGTCTTTCATGGTTTAGGATTTATGTCTAGCAAGTTTAATGTCTGCGAATTCCTACGCATCCAAGGATGCAATCGGACCTTATCCAATCATCCTTTTGTTACGTCAACTCCTCAGCCGCTCCGTCATCAATTATCAGTCATTAGTTCGCACGGTTCACATGATCCCCTGACGTCAGGTCCTGGTCCTGGAGCTCTCTATTTGAAGACTTACCAACTTAGCAATGAAGATAGCCGGAACCAATTGTCCCAGCAGACCTTCTAACATTGCGAGCACACGTGCAGCTGAACTCACGGCGGTGACATCTCCATATCCTATGGTTGTCAACGTCACAAAGCTGAAGTATGACAGTTGTTTTAATGCCTCTCCTCGCTTGAATTAATTCTCCACCATACTTAAATGCGTCCGGATGAAGAATGTAAACGGAAAGATAGAGGGACGCCCACAATTGACCGATTAAAATATAAGTCGCTACGCCTCCTCCGACTTTGTAAACCGTTATGATTCCGCCTGCAAAAATCTGATTTACTACTAGTGCTATTATAAAAATCATGTAACCAGTAGCCAATCCGGTATAAACTAACAGCAGCATTTGCGTCTCCGACCAAATCATAACGACGGCCAACAGTAATAATGAGCAGGCAATTGTGTAGCCAACTACCTTTCCCGCAAAACGCAATGCCGATGAATTTATAGCAATGACCGTAAATAGAAAAAAACCAACCCTTACGATAAATTTACTCTCCAAAATAATACCCGTCGTAATCTGTGAGCTGACTAGCGATATTATTGAAATGGCCAGCATCCATATAAAGCCCTTGTCGTCTTTCCAAAGGTTGTTAGATAAATTCATTCTTTATGAATATACTATCAAATCTTCAATAGTATCTGATTTGAAAACATTTAAGGTAAAGAATTTCACAATCAACCGTTAAACGGGACCGTCCAGGGATTCATGTTCTTATTATTAGAAAAGATCGTTAAGAAAGGATAAGTTTACTATCAACTTGGGTTGCTAACGTGCGATGCAAAAAGTCAAACACCTATGGATACGCAAAAAATTCATGCGTTGGATGAAGCTGTAGTAAAAGCATCTAAGAAAATAAAGGTGCTGAATGCGTTGGCTTGGCCTGGCGGTGTAGAGGAAAAATTCCTCGAAGGCTGGCGTCGTGGCAATCCTCAGCTACCCGAGATAAAGATAGTCCCACCAGATGTCAAGGATAGTATCAAGGAACTAGATGCGATCGCTCAAAAATGTAATCTAGATCATCCAGTTGAAAAATTTTTGGGGGAAACGGCGAACAGCTATGCCCTTGCGGGACGTATGCTGAGTTCTGTTGGAACGCCAGATTTTACAAAATATTCTATAAAAATTTACGGTCGCCCGGACATGATTTATAAAAATCAGGGACTATCGGCTGTTGATGCGGCAAAGCATTTTTTGGAAGTCACCGATATGCTCCTGGGGAACCACAACATTGAACCAACGGATGCCGATATGCCTTCAGACGAATTTGCCGGATGGTTAAAAACCGAAGTGGATGAATTTTTTGAAAAAGATACGGTAGAAGTCGTTCTGGACCCGAATATTTCTTCAAAAGCCTTGGCAGGCTCTACGCGCATTCGCGTGCGCGGCAGCGCGGTTTTTTCGCAGTTGGATAAAGACCAACTTCTTTTTCATGAGGCCTTTGTCCACACGGCCACGCAATTGAATGGCAAAAAACAAACAAACCTAAAATCGCTGGGGCTGGGAGCGCCCAGAACCACGCGAACGCAGGAAGGCCTGGCGGTAATAGCAGAGCTGATTACAAACGCAATGGATATCACGCGTTTAAGGCGCGTGGCGCTTCGCGTTGTTGCAATAAAGATGGCGCTTGACGGCGCAGATTTTATTGACCTGTTTAAATTTTTTCTCGTTTCAGGACAACCTGAAATTGAATCTGTTCGATCAGCCCAGCGGATTTTCAGAGGAGGAGCCGTTAAGGGAGGCGTTGTTTTTACAAAAGATGCAGTCTATCTCCAGGGTGTGCTTGAAGTAAACAGTTTTCTCACCTTGGCTATCCGGGAAAACCGGCCTGAGCTGGTTAGAAATTTATTTGCGGGAAGACTCACGATGGCCGATGCCGTTCGCTTGTCGCCGCTCTTTCAAAGTGGTTGGCTAGAGCCACCCGTGTATGTTCCCAAATGGGCTGCCGACCTTAGACGTCTTGCTGCACTCATTGCCTATACGGCGTTTATGTCAAATGTTAAATTAGAAAAGGTTACCCTGAATCGGGTTATTGAAATCGAAGAAGAAATAACGACCGGATCATATAAGTATTAAGAAAACAATATGCATCGCACACACATCTTCTTATTGCTCGTACCATGGTTGTTGCCGTAGAAAGATTAATTCTCAATATTATGCTTTGGTCATTACTAATGCGCTTAAATTTAAAAGTGAAAGAATACCGCGCTTGCAGATTAGTGTTTGATAAACGTACAAACGCTTTTTTTATTTCTTTCAATATTTCATCAATTAAACCTGAACAAGCAATACTAAATTAAATCACACGATATTTTCCTGCAGATCGTTTTCTGCTTATCTTGTGTTACTCAAAAACCATTCATTTATGAAAAGCTTAGAAACAACCGTTGGACCACGGACGAAGATAATTTTCCTGCTGTTGGTATTATTGGTTACGGGTTGCGGCTCGAAAAATGAACAAGTAGCGGCACCTCCGGTAAAGGTAAATGTTGTAAAGGCGATAGCCAATGATGTTCCACTTTACGAAGATTTTGTTGCACAGGTGTACGGTGAGTCCGATGTCGACATTCGGTCTCGCGTAGAGGGATGGGTTATGTCCGTAAATTTTAAAGAAGGTTCCGCTGTAAAAAAGGGTGATCTCTTGTACGTCATCGATGATGTTCAATACAAAACGGCGGTGGATCGTGAGGCAAGTGAGCTTGCGAGTGCAAAGACAGAAATGATCCGTTCTCAAAATGAACTCAGCCGGGTAAAACCATTGACCGAGCTTAATGCCTTAAGTCAAAAGGATCTGGATAATGCCCAGGCGTCTTATGACGCAGCGCAGGCACAAGTCAAGGCTTCTGAAGCCTCGCTTCAAAATTCAAAAATAGAATTGGGCTATACGCGTGTGTACTCTCCATTTAATGGAGTAGCCGGCATGTCCAACGTTCGGGCTGGTGACTATGTAAGTCGCGTAGGAGGAACATCCGTGCTCACGACCATTTCAAGCATCTCAGCAATAAGAGTGAGATTTCAAATCAGCGAGCGTGAGTATCTCCGGATTGCACAAATGACACCGGAAGAACTATCGTCTGCACGAAAAAATGTTCAACTGATCCTTGCTGATGGCTCGTTGTATTCGGAAAAGGGGCAAGTGGATTTTGCTGATCGCCAGATCGATCCAAAGACTGGAACATTAACGATCGAAGCTACTTTCCCAAATCCCAAAGGATTGTTACGCCCGGGATTGTTTGTCAAGACTCGTGTACTATTAAGCACCTATCCCAATGCCGTAATGGTGCCACAACGTTCCGTGTTTCAATTGCAAAACATGGCGCAAGTATTTACGGTAAGCGATTCCAGCACGCTGAAAGTAAACATCGTGGAAACCGGCCCGAAGGTGGGAGATGGCTGGATCATTACGAAAGGTTTAAAAGAGGGAGATAAAGTAGCTGTAATCGGAACGGCCTCCCTGACACCAAATTCAAAAATCGAAATTGTTGAAATGAAATGGCCCGATGACGCTCAGAAAAGCAATCAAAAATAATTAACCCTTCAGCATATTATGAGCGAATTTTTTATCCGAAGGCCGATTGTAGCGATGGTTATTTCCATCCTGATGATCATTATGGGGTTGATTACATTGACAGGTATTCCAGTGTCCAAGTATCCGGAAATTACACCACCCATGGTTCAGGTAACGACGCTGTTCAACGGTGCCAATGCAGTAAACGTAGAACAGGCAGTAGCCACCCCCATTGAACAGCAGGTAAATGGTGTTGAGGAAATGCTGTACATGAAATCCATTAATGCTGCCGATGGATCCCTTACCTTACAAGTATCCTTTGAAGTAGGCACGGATCTCGATAATGCGAACATGCTCACCCAAAACCGGGTGTCTCAAGCCAGCGCCAAGATGCCAAATGAAGTGAAGGCCTATGGCGTTACCACAAAGAAATCACTGGTATTCCCGCTCATGTTGGTTTCGCTTTCATCACCCGATTCAACCTTCGATGGTTTATTCCTGAACAACTACGCCAACATTAACATTGTCGATCAATTGAAGCGATTGAAAGGTGTTGGAGATGTGGTTCTTTTTGGCGGAGCAGATTATTCCATGCGGGTTTGGCTTAAGCCTGATCAACTCACGAAACTAAACCTCACGGTAACCGACGTAGCCAATGCCGTGAAAAAACAAAATGCTATTGCGCCGGGTGGTAAGTTTGGAGCACCACCCTCTCCAAAGGGAGTAGAGTATACCTATAGCGTATTATTGCAAGAACGCTTAGTGACAGAAGAAGAGTTTGGGAATATCATCGTAAAATCCGATGAGAAGGGTTCCATCATCCGCTTGAAAGATATCGCACGCCTTGAATTGGGAATGGAAAATTATAATTCATTCAGTCGACTCAATGGTAAAGCGGCAAGTACGATCGTAGTGTACCAGATGCCAGGTTCCAACGCCTTAGACGTTGCTGATCTTGTGCAGACACACCATGACTCGAATTGAACACGCGTTTCCCTGAAGACTTAAAATATGATATTTCGCTGAATACCACGAGAGCGGTTTCAGTCGGTATTGAAGAAATTATCCATACTCTTTTTGAAGCGGTATTCCTGGTTATCATCGTCGTGTTCCTGTTCTTGCAAGACTGGCGGGCCACACTTATTCCATTGTTGACCGTTCCTGTATCGCTGATCGGAACGTTTATTATTTTCCCGTTGCTGGGTTTCTCTGTCAACGTTTTATCACTTCTGGGATTAGTTCTCGCCATTGGTTTGGTGGTGGATGATGCCATTGTGGTGGTGGAAGCAGTAATGCACAACATTGAACATGGCATGAATCCGAAAGAAGCAACGCAGAAAGCGATGAAGGAAGTAGGCGGGCCAGTCGTGGCGATTGCACTCATTCTCGCGGCCGTGTTTGTGCCCGTTGCCTTTGCGGGAGGTATCACCGGAAGATTGTATCAGCAGTTTGCGATCACCATTGCAATTTCCGTCTTGTTCTCTGCTTTTAATGCCCTTACACTCAGTCCTGCCTTGAGCGCCATTTTGTTGAAACCTAAAAAGAAATCAACGGGATGGCTGCAGCGATTCTTCGATGGTTTCAACCGGGTGTTTGATAAGTTCACATTGGGGTATACAGGTGTAGCGGGCATTGTCGCCCGTAAATCAATTCGATCGCTCATTATAATGGGAGTTATTCTCGGTGTGACCGGACTACTCGGCAAGAATATACCTGGTGGTTTCGTACCGGAAGAAGATGAAGGATATTATTTGGTGAACATCCAACTTCCGGATGCGGCATCTACAGAACGCACAGATGAAGTAGCGCGCAAGATCGAACAAATCATCAACAACACGGAAGGTGTTGCTTATTCCACCATGGTGGTTGGTTATAGTATGCTTACACAATCTTATTCTCCGAATAATGCATTCGTGTTTGTGTCCCTGGAGCCATGGGAAGAAAGAGAGAAGACAGCCAAACAATTAATTCTGCAAACCAATCTTGCCTTTCGCAATACCATTTCTGAGGCGACCGCCATTGCTTTTGGACCTCCTCCTATTGAAGGACTTGGAACTTCAGCGGGTTTTACGCTTACAACTTCTTGATCGGTCAGGAAACTCGCCTCAGTTTCTGGATGAGCAGGCCCGCAATTTTGTTGCAGAAGCTAGAAAGCGACCGGAGATTGCAAATGCGTTTACATTATATCGGTCGAATGTTCCGCAGAAACAGATTGTCATTGATTTTGACAAAGCTGAAAAACTTGGCATTGACCTCAATGAAATTACCAGCACGATCTCCACCTATCTGGGCAGTAGTTACGTGAATGACTTCAACCGGTTCGGTCGACAGTACAAAGTATTTGTGCAGGCGGAGGCTGAAGACCGCCTTAGTGTCGATGATATTGCACAATATTATGTTCGCAGCAAGTCAGGGGAAATCATTCCCTTGAACACGTTGGCGCAAGTGACAGATATCGCCGGTCCTTCATACACCAATCGTTTCAATATGTTTCGTGCCGCTGAAATTTCAGGTGCGCCTGCAGAAGGATATAGTTCAGCAGATGCGTTGGGTGCACTGGAAGAAGTAGCCGCAACACTACCAAAAGAACTCGGTATTGCCTGGAGTAACATGTCGTACCAGGAGAAGGCGGCAGAGGGAACAGGAGGTATTGTGTTTCTGGCGGCGTTGGTATTTGTGTTCTTGATTCTTGCTGCGCAATATGAAAGCTGGAAACTTCCTTTTAGTGTGTTGCTCGGTGTACCCGCTGCTATTATGGGCGCGTTCTTCGGGTTGTGGCTTGGCGGATTGTGGAGTCCAAGTTATGTGAACAATGTGTTTGCACAAATCGGACTGGTAATGTTGATTGGCCTCACCGCTAAAAATGCTATTCTAATTGTTGAATTTGCAAAGATGCTTTATGAACAAGGTAAGCCATTGTACGAGGCAGCGATGGAAGCGGCCAAGCTTCGCCTTCGCCCGATTCTGATGACTTCTTTTGCTTTTATGTTGGGCGTGGTTCCTTTACTGACTGCATCAGGTGCAGGTGCTGAGGCGCGTAAAGTCATGGGCATGGCTGTCTTTATGGGTACTTTAATCTCCACGATTGTTGGTGTGATTGTAGTGCCAGCGCTGTTTGTGTTTATTGAGAGCATTGGCGCGAAAAAGAAGCAACCTGCCAACCAGGACGGAAAAACTGATTCATCTGTATCACCTTCAGCACCGGCTCATTAATATGAACAAAATAATTTTCATCGGATTGATTCTAATACTTGCCAGCTGTGCAGTTGGGCCCAAGTACAAAAGACCCAGTACTAAAACACCGGAAGCCTATACGCAAAGCGCCGTTCGAACCGATTCGATTACGAATATGAAATGGTGGGAGGTTTATCAGGACACGGTTTTGCAGACGCTTATCGAGAAAGCGATCGGTCAGAATTTGGATTTGAAAGTGGCCGTCGCACGAATCGAGCAAACCCGGGCAATCCACGGTTTTAATAAAGCCAACATGTTTCCATTTTTGGATTATGCCGCAAGAGCTCGATTTAGCGATTTTCGCGATGTTTCCAGCGAAGCTCAGGTGACATTCCCATCAAACTCATTTTCATTGCTAGGCAATGTATCGTGGGAAATTGATTTGTGGGGCAAACTTCGTCACGCCAATCGTGCGGCCTATGCTGACTTGCTGGCCTCGGAAGAGGACCGGAAATCTGTATACATCCTTGTGGTAGCCGAGGTTGCTGACTTATATTTTCAACTTCGGGGTCTGGATGAACGCCTGGTGATCACACAAAGAACAAATGAAACAAGAAGAGAATACCTGCGCATCATTACCCTTCGGTTTGAAAGAGGTGAAGTATCGGAGTTGGACAAACTTCAGGCAGAAAATATCGCTGCGTCTTCGGAAGCGCAATTGTACAGCCTTGAACGTGAAATTATCCAGACAGAAAACGCGCTGAATGTTTTGCTCGGACAAACCTATACGCCTGTTACGCGGGGATTGCTCAATGATCAGCAACAACTACCGTTAGATATTCCCACCGGTCTTCCTTCTGAATTACTTCTGCGAAGGCCCGATATAGTTTCGGCTGAACAACTATTGATTGCCCAAACTGAAAGAGTTGGCATAGCGGTAGCGTTGCGTTTTCCTTCGTTGAGCCTTACCGGGTTCCTGGGTGTTGCAAGTCCTGACATAGGAACTTTATTTGAAGGGGATGCCTTTTTAGGATCAATTACAGGACAACTTGCCGGCCCGTTGTTCCGGTGGGGACAAAATAAGCGCAGGGTGGAAGTCGAAATGGCCATTGCAAAACAGGTTGGCTACGAGTATGAAAAAACAATTTTAAATGCTTTTGCCGATGTAGAGAATTCGCTGGCAGAAATTCGAACCTTTCGCAATGAGTTCGATGCCCGTCAGGTGCAGGTTGCAGCGACCGAAAAGGCACTGATGCTTTCCAAAGCCCTTTACGACAATGGATACACGTCGTTTCTCCAGGTGTTGGATGCCGAACGCGAGCTCTTTAGTGCGCAATTTGAAAAATCATTGGCACTGCAATTTCAGTTGAGCTCGACAGTCCGTCTTTACAAAGCGCTGGGAGGCGGTTGGGAAACCGCTAATAGATGATTTTAGATTGTAGATTGTACGATTGGCCGGTAGCCTGGCTACAATCGGAAGTAAAGAAATCGAAAATCTCCAAAGCTCGTTTGTGATGGCAATCGAAAATCTAAAATGCCGCAAAGACTCCAAGACGCAAAGTTTCACGAAACTCGATATCGCTATACCTGAATTCTGCGGCCTTTGCGTGACATGGATTTAAAGCACGCACGTACTTGCGTGATCCAATCTACAATCGTCAATCTAAAATCTGCAATCTGGATGTGACTGGTTCGGTAAAATTACAGGTCTTTTCTGTTGCAGTCTCGCAATTCGGGATGTTTCGCGGTTGGTTCAGCAACTTCGAGAACGTTTGTAGGCTCAACATGACGGATCGCCGATGGTAGAGAAGAGTTGATGCAAGCTGCAATCGGGCGCCAATCTAAAATCGTCAATCTAAAATCTAAAATAATCACCATAACCACCACTCCGTTTTCACACCAAAGTAGTGTCCCCACCGTTTGCTTCCGGTCTGTGCCAGATAAGGTGAATAAAGATTATCAGCAGCAAATTGATTGTAGTGTGCTACGCTGTAGACCAGTCTAAAATGAGGCCGGCTCCAGACATCTCGCTTTCCATTGGGCACTATCGTTGGGGCTATGCTAAACTTAACCATCTGCGCAGGATCTTGTGTCCCATCTTTTCTGGAAGCAAAATTCAGTTCGTGCAATAAATGGAGCCAGTCTTTAATGTACCAGGTTGCCTCGGGCTCCAATGGCAAAATCCGTCTTTCGATTAAATAATAGTCTGTCGTTATAATCAGACGTCATGTTAAGGCTATCACTGGCTCCCCTGCTTTTTGTAAAAATGCCGTAAGCATTCAAAGAGTAATGAGAACTGATATTCAATAGAACGCTTCCCGTTATAGCAACGGACCATGCATCTCTGAAATTCTGTGTCCGAAGATTAGGACCTCCGTACGTAAGAAATGTCTTACTTCCACCCCCATCCCCGCCGTTGGCAATTCCAGCTCCATAACGAATACTGGCATCATAAAAAGAACCTGGCAAAGGTGTCGCCAGATTTTTTTTGTATTTCAAGCCTAGCACATATCCATAGTCAGCGGGATAATTTGAACCCGCAACGGTATCTTCTGCTGTTGCCGACGCCAGCCGTTGATATTCTGCCATTAACTTTACGTATCCATCCTTGGTCGGAACGACATGTTCCAAAATATAGACCGCACGATTTCGTAATCCCAGCACAGGGGTACCGTTAACAATGTTCACGTAGAAGTAAGGAGGTACTGAAGAGGTGGTATCAACCGATGCGGGAAACATGATGGAGAATTGTGTGTTCTTGCGCTGTACACCAAATCCCTGCGAGCTGTGATCGTCAAAATAAAAGTGATCAATGATATGAATGTCTTCGCCGCGAAAAAAACGGGCCCCGACCCAAACACTCCATGGACTCCCCATTATGTTTCTTGCTTCTGCAAAAAGTTCGGGCAACGCAACCGTAATTCCTCCGTAAGAATTGCTGGTCACGTTGCCGATGATTTGACCTTGTGTGGTGTAAAACGCGAACCGCGCTTGTACGTTTATGTTTGTTGTATCAGAAGCACCACTTACAGGCGCAAAATGAAGAGCAGCGGCTAATTCAAAGTAATCACCTTCCTCCATCCGTCCTCCGATGGACCCCATACCGTTCAAATTTAAGGATCGGGGATACTGCCACTTTGTCGGCTCGGGCAATCCCGGCCCTTCCGTAACTTCCTATTGAAAAGCGTTTATTGCTAATTACCGGGGACTGCGCCTGGACGGTTAACACTGTGTAGATGAGAACAAGACTCAGGAAAAAAAATTTTTTCATGAATATTTTGTGTGGTTGCATTCTATAGCGCGCTGTGCGTTACGTCTATCACACCATCCAACGTTGACATTAAGTTACCACTAATTGTACAATTCTGGATCATTCCGAACTTCTAATTCGGAATCGAATTTTAAAAGCGCTCGTTCAACTGCGCTCGCTTGCAGCGCTTGACCAATTTAATTCAATTTCCATTTAAAAGCGAGAAACACTGCCTTGCAATTTCCAATTCCTCGTTGGTAGCGACCACTAATATTTTTACCGGTGAGCTCACCGTGTTGATCTCATAAATATCTTTTCCGCCTGCATTATTTTTTTCCTCATCGAGATAAATTCCAAGGTACTCCAGGTTTTCGGTGGATAGTTTGCGTGTAAGGGCATCGTTCTCTCCCACCCCTGCCGTAAACACAAGAGCATCCAGACCACCGAGTATTGCAGTGTAAGCACCAATGTATTTTTTTATATGATAGGCGTAAAGGTTATAAGCCAATATCGCCTCTTTGTTTCCCTTCTTATATTCGGCCTTCACATCACGCATGTCGCTAAAACCGGTAAGGCCAAGCATGCCACTTTTTTTATTGAGGATCGTATTTACTTCGTCTATACTGCATCCCAGTTGATTTACCATATGAAAAATAACAGATTGATCAATGTCACCCGTTCGCGTTCCCATAATAAGTCCATTCATCGGACCAAGGCCCATGCTGGTGTCAATGCAGGCGCCATTTTTTACGGCACTCATACTACAACCATTTCCCAAATGAATGGTGATAATTTTCGATTCTCTCTTTTGTAAATACGACGCCGCTTTTTCAGAAACATATTTGTGACTGGTGCCATGAAACCCGTACGAGCGAATGCCATGTTCGTCATAAAACTTTTTTGGAATAGCCATGCGATAGGCTACCGGTGGCATGGTTTGGTGGAAGGCTGTGTCGAATACCGCAATTTGCCTGGCGCTGGAAAAAATTTGTTCCGCTATTTCTATACCCAGGTAGTTGGGTGGATTGTGAAGTGGCGCCAATGGAAAAAGTTTCTTTATTTTTTCCTTTACCTCCTCATTAATAATGATGGTATCGGAAAAACTTTCCCCTCCATGAACTACACGATGACCGACGACTTCAATTTCATTTGGATCTTTAACAACACCAATTTCTTTATCCACCAATAACCTGGCGACTTGCTTTAAACCAGCTGCATGATCGCTCGCAGAAATATTTTCCTTCCGGCTCTGTTCGTTGCCACCGCGAAAGGTTTTGTGATGAATAGTGGAACCGTTAGCGCCGATGCGATCAATTAATCCAGAGCAGACAACGGTAGCTTCTGGCATTCGAATAAGCTGATATTTTATGGAGCTGCTTCCGGAATTGATAACAAAGACATTCATGACGGTAGTGGTGAATTATCGTTGGCTTGAATTGCGGTGACCACCACCGTATTAAAAATATCCTCCACGGTACAACCACGACTGAGATCGTTGACCGGTTTGTTAAGGCCTTGCAATATTGGTCCAATGGCCAGCGCGCCGGTTTCGCGTTGAACCGCCTTGTAAGTATTATTGCCGGTATTTAAATCCGGGAAAATTAATACGCTTGCCTGCCCCGCTACTTTTGAATCCGGCATCTTTTTCTTGCCAACGGAAGGGTCGACTGCGGCATCATATTGAATTGGCCCCTCGACGTTAAGGTCGGGTATCCGTTGACGCACAAGTTCTGTTGCTTTCCTTACTTTATCTACCTCTTCCCCCTCACCCGATGTTCCCGAGGAATACGACAACATGGCCACCTTGGGCTCAATGCCAAACATTTTACTGGTCTGCGCGGACGAGATTGCAATATCGGCCAATTGTTCCGCCGTGGGCTTTGGATTAACAGCGCAATCACCAAATACAGAAACGCGGTTAGGCAGGCACATAAAAAAAACTGATGAGACCGTCGAGACACCTGGTTTTGTTTTTACGAACTGCAGGGCTGGACGAATCGTATGTTGCGTTGTGTGCGCTGCTCCTGAGACCATGCCATCGGCTTCGCCTTTGAACACCATCATCGTGCCGAAATAGGAAACGTCCTGCATCAGGTCGCGCGCCATTTGCATCGAAACGTTTTTATTCTTTCGCAGTTCATAAAGTGTCGCTGCATAGTCATCGTATCGTTCCGAAGTGGCGGGATTAATAATTTTTACTTGTTCGATATCCAAAGAAAGGTTCAGACGTTTCAAAGCCGCGCTGATGGTTTCCTTATTGCCCAGAATGGTAAGATCAACAACATCCTGCTTGATCAACGTGTCGGCTGCTATCAAAATACGATCGTCATCGCCTTCCGGAAGTACGATATGTTTTTTATGTTCTTTCGCACGTTTAACAATCTGGTATTGAAACATGCGGGGGGTAATGGTATTGGTCTGGAAAGAGACGATTTTTTTCTCTAGCGCTTTCACATCGACATATTTATCGAACAGGCTAATGGCCAATGCTATCTTCTCTTTGTTATCGGGTGAAATTCCCGATTGTACATTGGAAATTAAAGTCGTGGTTTTAAACGTTCCGGATTCAGCCTGAATGATCGGTACAACGGTATCCAAACCTTCTATCAAATTTAAGATCGTTTGTTCCGGTTTTAGCCCCCCGGTTAGAACAATGCCTGCAACCTTAGAATATTTTTTTGAAATGTTTGCCTGAAGTGCTCCAATAACAATATCACCACGGTCGCCGGGTGTAACAATCAAAGTGTTCTTGTGTAATCGTGTCAGACAATTGTGCAATTGCATGGCGCCGACGATAGAATTGTCTACCGGATTAGACAGCAAATTTTCACCGAACAAAATTTTTCCGCCAACAGCCTTCCAAATTTCCTTCATCGTTGGATTTTCCAAATCCTTATTCCTGGGAATTGATGTTATAATTATTTCTGAAGGCAAGGCCTTGGCGAGTTGTGTCCGAATTATTTCCTCTTTTTCAGCGTCTATCTTATTCGCCAATACCGTGAGAACCTGCACACCATTATCGATAAAACCTCTCGTCGCGGACAGGGCGGTATCTACAATTTCCTCAGCAGATTTTCCATCTCCTTTCACAACAATTGCCACCGGGATGCCAAGGTTTTTCGCGATTGAAATATTCCCAACAAAGTCCACATTTGTATTGCTCGCCTTAAAATCGGTTCCTTCCACCACCACAAAATCATAACGTTCCTGTAGGTGCTTGAACCGTTGAATGATCGTATCAATGATATAGGCTTCTTTTCCTGCGTTGATATATCGAAGCACCTCGTTCCGCGTGAATACGAACATGTCCTGATAAGCCATCTCCAGATTAAAGTGGCTGGCAATTGTATCAATATGCGCGTCTTTTTCAGCGCTCTCGCTGCTGATAATGGGTTTGAAGAAGGCTATTTTCGCCATTTTCCCTGCCAATAAGTTAACCACGCCTAAGGCGATCACGGACTTGCCAGAATAGGCTTCTATTGTCGAGATGTAAATTGCATTTGTCATAGGCGAATAAGACTTTATATCAGGAGCCGCCCAGGTTTTATTAAGGCAAGCCACGGCGATGGCTTGTGTTTCAAATTTATGATAATGGTCTCCCTAAATTCAATTTCTGTACAGACATTTCAATGGCCCCAAGCATTCTTTTTAACCCTTCAAAGGGTTGAAATCGGGGTTGTCGTTCCCGAAAAGCTGAAAGCCCATGAAAAAAATGTCCAGAACCGTCGTTCCAACGGCACCCACAACAGGCCAATGCATTATTCGCAAAGGGCTCACGGCTCGATCTCGCTGGTGCGTCAACGGATAATGCAAGAGTTGACGTAAATTCCTATTCAACATTTTTTGAAAAAGAGCGCTTCAGAACCTGATTAAACCTGCGATAACGCTCAAAAAGGCGTTGATAGGCATAATAATTTTAGCCTAGGAATAAGGATTAGAATAAATAAGTTGTTTATTTTGGGACAACCTAAAATGATAATTTCGCTATCCCGGTATTGCAGTTTATCATTGTAAGAGTTGATCATTAAACTAACCTAAAAAATGAAAAAGATACTATTCGTTCTACTTTTGGGATCATTGACACTATCCTGCCAAAAGAGCAAAGAGAATTCGGAGAATCAAGCCACTACAACAGACTCAACAACCTTTACCAACGAACGTAATACCTTCTTCAGTAATTTACTTGCCCCATCCGAGGCAGCTGCGCAACTTGCAGGCGACTGGAGCAGAATTTAATGCCAGTCTGATGCACGATCCCAAGAAGTATACGCAATACACCTCAAATGATGTCAAAGCTGCCGCCAACATGGGCATTTACCTTTCCGATCTGAACTACAGCGTTGCCTACAAACAAACTGCAAATACCAAAGAATACTTTACTGCCGCGCATGAACTAAGCAAAGCCATTGGCATGGAACAAGGAGCTTTGGATTTTTTGGCGCAACGATACAATGACAATATCGCGCACAACGACTCTGTTAAAAGTGTCATGAAGGATTTGCTGGCAAAGTCTACACAAGGTCTTCAAGGCACCGAGCGCGAAAAGTTTGCGGGCATTGCAATGGCAGCTTACCAAATTGAAAATCTTCATCTTGCACTTGGCGTGATTGACGCGTATCCTGACGACATGCTTCCCAGTGATGCCCGAACCGTAATCTTGATTCCGATATACAAGATGGTTCTTGGTCAGAAGGAAAACATTCAAACCATCTATGACTTTCTCAAAAGCTACAGCAACCCTGAAAACCCTAACTACCAATATTACAGTACTGCCTTTGAAGAGTTGATTGCTGTTTACAACAGGTTAAATGTTGACGAACGGATTGCTAAAAACCAAGGTATCGAGCTGATGAATGATGCCGTCATGAAAGAGCTGACGCAGAAGGTTGATGCCATCCGAAATAAGGTGACAAGCGCTGAATAAATTCAGCAACAAACTTTTTCTTAAGAACGGTTTTCTAGCAAGTTTTCCCTGGGAACAACGGAAACTCAGTTGTCTCTTTATTTCCAAGGCCTAAGGTTGCGCCTTTACTTTGGCTGCTGATCCATTTGTCGACTGGAGAGCCATTTAAAATTCTTATTCGTTATTATGTAAGGCACAAACTCATCACCATGGGCAATTGTCATCCTAGAAATTTTGGCGGCTGTTCAGTCTTTTGTTTTTGCATTTTCTTGCTGATCGGATGCGGAACAAAAAAAAGTGATGGAGAGAAAATAGATAAAGGAGTGCTCGATGCTGCAGCCGTTCGGGACGATGTCTTAAAATCGTTGCGTTCTTCCCAAGTAACCAATCAGTTGAAATTTAGCAGACAACTTTTTGACAATGGATTATTGAACGACGTGGATCGCACCAATCATTATCTCAAGGCTGGTAATAAAGGAGCTGCTGCCGCAAATCTCGGTATTTATATGTCTGACCTATCCTGCCTGATAGCGCATGGCAAGCGAGATGAAGCCAGCCGCTATTTTCAGGCGTGCCTCGCGCTTTCCGAATTCATTGGAATGAAAAAACAATTTAGCCAGGCAATACAACTTGGTTTTAATGAAATCATTGCCGGTGATAGAAAAGTCTCGAAAAATCGCTGGCCGTTCTGTTCAAAGATGCCAGCAATACCGCGGAGCAGGAAGAGTTCAAAAAACTTCACGCATCGGCCTTGACGGGCTACTATATTGAAGAGCTTTATCTTTTAGCTTTGTTTTTAAAATCCTACCGTTCCACCGAAAGTTCGGATTCGCTTTTTTTTGCTGCACTCAGTGCATTCGCCAATCAAAAGGATGAATTGGATAATTTGATAACTTACTTTGATCATGTTCAGTTAAAATCAGCCGGAATCTCCGCCTACCAGGATTTACTGTCACTACAATCAAAATATTTGGCAATGGATAGTAAGAAATTATTACAGGAAACCGATCCCAAGGTTGTGCTCAGCGATAAAAGCTTACAGGATATTTTCGATTCTTTATTTTCCTTGCGGCAGCGGGTCATCAATTTTTAATTATACAGGAGGTTTGCATTAGAAGAAAAAAGAGAATCAAACAAAGCTCATTCTTGCAATCCGAAAAGAGTAGCATTCTTGCACAAACCAACCTTATTACCTTAGTAATTCAAGACTACTAGAATAGGCGCCAACCTTATTGCGCTTTTGTTCCAAACCTCACCATAGAGCGCATCTTACAAGTCAAGTTTACCCAAAGTACCAGCGGCTTTTCACAATGGGCGCTAATAATAAAGTAATAAGGTTCGTCATGAACAATTTCAAAGGTTACTAAGGTAATAAGGTTGGCCCGCCGAAAGTGAAACGAATTTAAGCCCAGACTGCTGGCGATCCATCTTTACGGCAGTAAGTTTCGTGTCCTGGATTAATGACCTAGAAGCGCATAGGCATGTTGGGTCAGTTCAACACCACGATCTGGCATCTCATTTGAGCGTCGTGCTCAAGGATCTCATTCATTTAGCCCCGGTATTCTCTCAGCAATAAACATTATTCAAAAAACTTAACCGCAGAGAAATACAGGAGGTTTTGCGCTAAGAAACGCGGAGTTCTACATAACCGCTCAGCGGATCTCATGCATTTAGCCTCGGGATTTTCTCTGCGGTAAAAAAGCGACGGGTCAAGCTTGCACATTACTCGAAGTATAACTCCGCGGTGAACTTTAAGCCTACGTAATGGTTAGAAAAAAGACTAACAGTATAATTTATGAAGCCTATCATTTACTCAATTATCTTTATGGTGCTTCCCGGAGTTCTTGTCGCGCAACAAGATACGATCTATACAACATCCAGCGGAGAACTAATCTTTTCATTTGCAAGCGTTGATTACCCAGGTACAGAGGAAGGAAGCATTATGCGATTCTCTCCGGTCTTTAATATTCAGAACTGGCTAAATTACGATAAGTCTGAGAAGCTTGGCTTCTTCACAGGTCTCTCAGTAAGAAACGTAGGTTTCATCTACGATGTAGACGAAACCACGAGAAAGAAGTACAGAACTTATAACATTGGTATTCCGCTTGGAGTCAAAATTGGAAACCTGTCAGAAAAATTCTTATTTTTTGGATATGAATTGGAGATCCCAATCAATTATAAAGAAAAGACATTCATTGATGAAGAAAAAGATGACAAGAAAAATATTTGGTTTACGGGCCGTGTACCAACGATCAATCATTCATTAATGGCAGGAATTCAATTACCGTACGGAGCGACCTTGAAGTTCAAATATTACTTAACCAATTTTTTTGACGAAGACTTCACAGAGAGCGACGGACAAGGCGGTTCATACAAACCTTATGAAAATGTTAATGTGAACATCTTTTATTTTTCATTGAGCTTTGGGCTGCTAAAGAATACGAACTTTTATTACAACGAAGAATAGAACAATTATTTTCAGTACTATGATTAACGTTTTGAAAAATTTCTTTCCAATTTTTTTTGCCGCAGGCGTCACAGGATCAGTTATTGCCCAGGACGTTTCATATGATAAAAAGCTTGGAGCCGAAAATGCTATACTTGTGGAGCAGGAAATGGGTATTTACCAACATGATTCCCTGTCCAGGTTAGTGAACGCCATCGGGAAAAAACTTGTATCAAGACTAAAGGATAATCCATTTGAATTTAAATTTTTCCTGGCCGATACTCCAGAACCGAACGCGTTTGCTTTGCCAGGAGGTTATGTTTATGTCACGCGCGGTATTCTCCCGCTCATTCAAACTGAAGATGAACTGGCTGGTATTATGGCACACGAGATCATTCATGTTACCGAGAGGCATTCTGTAAAACAGATGAGAAAAGGAATATTGGGAGGAGTGTTGCAGCTACCGGGCAACATTATCAACAACGTGACAGGTACACAAATTGGAAATGTGTTAAATACCCCAGTAGCATTAACGTCAAGAGTGTTTATCGCAAAATACAGCCGTAGTCATGAGAAGGAATCAGATACCAAGGGCATTCAATTGGCCGCAAGCGCGGGCTATAGCGCAAATGCCCTGGCTGATGCACTCGAGCGACTATCGAAAGGCGTAGAGTTGATTACCGGTGAAAAGGAAAAGAAGGATTACTTCAGCGATCATCCCCTTACCCCAACGCGTGCTGCCGATATCAGAAAGGATGCCCCGAAGTATAAGCCAGTGAATTCATCTCACGTCACAAAATCTAAAGAGTTGTTTCAAATGAATTTTAATGGACTCTGCATTGGTCCGAATCCGAAACAAGGTATTTTTAAGGACAGTCTTTTTATTCATCCAGATCTTCGCTTTTCCTGGATCGTGCCATCCGGTTGGAAAACAATTAACAAGCCCGCTAGTGTTGGAAGCTATCCTGAAAAAGGTGATGCTTTTGTTGCGTTGAGTATGACTGACACAGTAAAAAGCGCCAGAGAAATTGGCGAGAACGTTAGGCAGAAAGCGGAAAAATCAGAAGAATTCGCAGTCCAATCTGCCGTCGATACGACCATCAATCAAAACAACGCGTATTTGCTCAGGCTTAAGAGCAAAGACAAAAAAAACGAGGTATGGGTGGAGTTATTATGGATCGAATTTGAAGGTAATGTTTTCTCACTGGTCGGTGCCGCCGTACCGGCAAATAAACAAGTTGCGCATGAGGCGCTGTGTACTTTCAGAAAATCACAAATGGAGGAATTGAAAGCAGTCTTCTTGTACGAACTTCAAGTTGTTCCAGCGAAAAAAAGTGAAACGATTGAGCAGTTGTCGGAAAGAACCGGCAACAAGTTGAAGCTTCCTGTGACTGCTATGATAAATGACCTGGACCTGAAGAATCCTCTCGGCGAAAATATCCTGGTGAAAATCGTTAGTTCGATTCCGTATAAGTCATATTGATCAATATGATACTTCCATCTTAACATATTACTTCGCGTTATTTACGCATAGCCACACCGGCATGTCCGCGATGCACGTCCTGGGCTTTTTTGACTTCCCGAAAGTTCAAACTTTCGGGAAGTTGGATTATTGATACGTTGAGCCATTGCCAACGTTGAAATTATCACAACCAGAATAGTCAGGGAACCTTTCGCAAGACACCCAGCACCTTAGACTTGACCGTTTAGAATGCAGTGTTGAACTTTACTATCTTGCATCAAATGACGAGTTAACCCTGGCACTGGAGTACCAGTACACACACATGATCAAAAAGTTGCTGAAATTCTGACAAACTAGATGTTGTCGGAAGTAAGCAATAATTAACAATGAAAATGCATTTTAATTGCGGCTTCGGACCTGACCTAGGGTTTAATTTTACAAGACGAATTGAAAACGTTACTCAGCAAAAGGATTTTTAGAGTGGTTGTGATCCTCGCGTTATTACCGCACGGACTTGACGCTCAGTCTCCAAATGAGCAATTATGGTTCGAATATATGATCAACTACGCCTTTGCAAACTCATACAATCTTGAAGGTGCATTTAAATACAGTACATTGTTGAACACGCCCCGGTGGCAGGCCTTTGAGTTTACGCCAACACTGGATTATTCGCTTACCGCACACGTTGACATTTCCTTTGCCACCGCTATTGAATATACAGATCAAACCGAATCGGTCAGCACTTTTGAGGTGAGACCTGTATTAGGAACCAGAATTCACTTCACTCCCCATCGCCGAATCTTAACGCGTGCCCTTATCAGACTGGAAGACCGTAACATTCAGAATTTGGATACAAAGGATTGGGATAATGTATGGAGGCCACGGTTCCGCGCGGAAATGTTGATACCCATCAACAAAAAATCCTTCTTCAATGATAAACTATGGTATGGCGTTCTGGATGCTGAATGGTTTTTAACAGTCGACGATGATGTCGATGAACGTTTTGCCAATCGATTTCGGTTACGGATGGGAATCGGGTATCGGATGAGCTACAGCTCACGCTTTGAATTTATTTACATGATGCAAGAGTCAAAGCATGCGATTGGAGATTCGTTTTATACCAGTGATAATATTTTCAGGTTTCGGTACAGGCACTACCTTCGAAAGCATAAGCCTTCAAAAATGACCGGACCTGGTAACTAGGAAGATTTTTACGCATAAGGAGTATAGGCAGAAACGAAGATCAACCCCTGCTTATCGTTCCGTATAAATACTGATACGACTCACCTATATTAGCACGTATATTGAACTAATAGATGAGGAGGTGCAGAAAGACATATTTGATTGGTTAACGGTTATTTTAAATTTTGACAAAGATTTCTAATGCAAAAGCTCACCCGTGAAGAGATTCGTGACCAGGTGAAACGCGTGCTATCGTCAGCGCAATTGTCAAACTCTAATATTTTATCAGGGTTGCTTCATTTTATCGTAAATGAAACACTGGCAGGCCGAGCCAATGAATTAAAGGAATATAATATTGGCGTTCAGGCTTTAAAAAGAGAAGAGAACTTTAACCCGCAGTTGGATTCCATTGTCAGGATCCACGCTGGAAGGCTCCGAAGAGCATTAAATGAATATTATCACGAAGATGGAGCCAAAGATCCGATAACAATTCATGTTCCGAAAGGAACCTATGTACCCACTTTTGAACTTCGTTCGGTACCAGTCCCCACTACCTTAACTGGCAAAAATGGCACGGAGGCCGAGGTGACTATCTACGCCAACAAAGAACTCCCGAAAAAGCGCACCCGACTCCAACCTAAACTCTATTTTTTCTGCAAGGATAAAAGCTCCATCGGGGTTCTGCCCTTTAAAAAAATCGGATCCGGTGACGAACTGAAGTATTTTTCGCAGGGAATCGGCGAGTATTTAAGCACGGAATTAACCTTATTTGAAAACCTTAAAGTTCTCTCCTACTATTCCGGTTACCACATCCCGAAACAGATGTCAGACATCCGAAGCATAGGGGCAGCGTTAGAAGCCGACTATTTAATAACGGGTAGCGTACAAGGTTTTGACAATAGCTCGCTGCGTGTTTATGTTCATCTTAACAAGATCGAAACCGGTGATCAATTGTGGGCGCGCACCTATGAACAAAAAGATTCCAAACAACATTACGATCATTTTCTGGAAGAGGTCGTTGAAAATATACTTGCAGCGCTTACCGGGATGGATGGTGTCATCGCGCGATATGAAGCTTCAAAAAGGTCACCGCTGTCCGTGGAACACCAGCATGACTCATTAAACTATTGGTACGCGCGGTATAGAAACAAATTTGACATGCCTACAATGGTAAAGGCTAAACATTATTATGAGGAAGTCATTAAAAACGATCCGGAAAATGCATTAGCGCTTGGCTTACTTAAGCGAAATTTTATCCAGTGAAATGTTATTGTCTACAATCAATTGATCAAAATGTCATTCAACTTGGATTAGACTATGCGCTACAGGCGATTAAGATTAATCCGCACTGTCAGCAGGCGTACTTGGCGTTAGCCATCAATAAGCTTCGTTCCAGAAATTTTGACGAATGTTTCGACGCTATGGAGCAAGGGTTAGAAGTAAATCCAAAGTCCGTGGATTTCAAAGGTACGATGGGTGCCATGTTAATTTATGCAGGGGAATTTGAAAGCGGCGCCAAAATATTAGAGAAAGCCATTCATCTGAATCCTCACCTTCCGTGGTGGCAACTTTTGAGTTACAGTTACTATCTATATCATCAAAAATTATATCAAAACGCATTGGTATGGGCCGACCGTACGAACAAAAATATTGTATGGGTTCCATTGGTAAAGGCGGCGGCATATGGTCAGCTGGGAAGACTGAAACTAGCATTATTCTTTTGGATCAAATGAAAGAACACTTTGTCTTCGAAGATTTATCTGCGGATGGGTTGAAAAAAATTTTTAGCTCTGATAAAATTCTAAAAAGTATAATGGACGGCTTAAACAAGCTTCCCTATATTTTCTTTGTTGTGATGTCTTTCACGTTCTCTTAGTATGCGGCTAACCTTGCTCTTTCAATTTGTTAGATTGACTTTGGCTCAATCAAATTTATATCTAATGCCTAAAACAAAACCATAGTCTACATTAGGCTCTCCTGTTTCAGGTGATTTCTTGTCGTAGTTATGATAGAACTGCAGGTCTAAATAAAAATCGTTGATCAGTTCCCAGCTTAGATTTGCATCGCCATCATATCGGATACGGCCCTGATCGGTGATGCTGAAATATGCAGTCTGTATTATCGAAATGATAAGGTGCGGCTGTTCGAAAGTAAACAATTCATAATTGGCCTGAAGAATTATTTCGGTATTATTTGTTGTGACACCCTCGAGATTTTTCTCTTGGTTGATCGCCATACCGGTCGAAAGTAATGCCAGCTGATTCTTCCGAACAAACAACTTACGTCCAATGGCTAATCCTTCCTGATAACGTCTATCCAAGCCAAGTTCCAGGTTACGTTGATACCGAAGTGTGCCGCCTGCCGACCATAAACTCCCAAGTGAGTAACTATAACTGAGGATCACGTCATCACGTTCTCTTTTGACTTCTACGCTATCAGACGTCACAATCGTACTTGCCTGTAATCTAGTGTCGGATTTTGCCGACGTGTACTTAATTGAACCGTCAAAATTCAAACGTCCAATCTCGCTGGATTTCGTGTAAGTATATCCAGCACTCAGACTACCACTGAATCCATTCCTCCAGGTTTTCCCATATTTAGCAAGAGATGTTATGCTGGCCACGTCGATTTCCTCGCTTTCAAGCAATGAATGGATTATTACTCTTCCAGATTTTCGGGTGCTCCTGAGATAGCCTTGATGCAGCTCACCATCTGTCGTCTCTACTCTAAATTCGTTTAGAATGGCATGGATCGTTCGAATTTCCTTGTTCTTTATTTTTACAATCCCTACACCCTTCGCATCGAACTCGACACGTCCGAGTCTAATATTCAGAAGTTCGCCTACGAGCAATGACGAATTATAAAAATATAACGTGTCTCTCAACTGGGCCTTGACGGGTTGAAAAAAAACGGCCGATAAGAACAAGCCACAAAATAATCCATTTCGCACCCGTTTGGCTTGTGGCATCACATAAACCTTTAGTGATCAATTAATAGGCAAAGAGAATTGCACATAGCCATCGATTCCATCATTGGCAGTGCTGACTTTCACCGGCAAAATGGCGAGTTCCATTAATATAGATTTCTTCATCTTTTGCCACGAGCTCTACATCTACAGGCGGCAGTTTGCTGAATGTTAGGGTTATCGTTGCTTTTTCGTTATTGCTCTTCACATCCCAGGTCCCCTTTTTTTGTCCCGTATAGTCTTTGGCCTGGCCTTTAAAAATTCCTGTACGTGTGATCTTGGAGCGAAACGTACCATCAGCGCACAGGTCGACTTCATCGATCTTTTTACTGTTCTGTTCGTATCCCATCGCCAATATTATCTTTCCTGATAAAAATTTCTTCCAGTCAAAATTTTTGTAAGGTGATTCATTTGAAGGCGCCTTAAAAACAGTATTATCAACAAAAGTCTGCACTGTTTTTTTAACTTTTTCAAAATTTAACGCATCGGATGTCGACAAAAAAGAAATACAAAATCCATGCGGACTGCATTTTGCTTCTGCATAAACTTTTAACTGACTATTGTTAGCGCTTGCTCCAGCCATTGTTCCCACGGCGGCGATGACATCCGATCCACGCGTTGTAATTTCACCCTCAGGTTTCAGCACGAGGCCGTCTGCTAGCGCTACGCCCGTCTGCCAACGTTTCGCCTGCGCTTGCAAATCCATCTTTTCATTTACCATGACGTAGACTTCACCAATGGTATTATCCTGTGGCATCAGCAGAAAGACTTCGGTGTCTCGCGGTAAAACGCCTGCCCAACCGTCGGGTATTTTCGATTGAACACCCAGTCGGGGGGATCTTATAGTGTCGCCGGCATGATACATTTCAGCAGGTTTAATTCTATTCGATGGAAGCTGCGCGTATAGCGTAGCCGGTAACAATACTCCCAAACAAATAATCCAATGGGTCTGCCTCTTCATGTTTAAATAATTTAGGGTTGAATGAGCTAGTGAAAGTTAATGAAATTTATAACACCATATCCCTACAAACAGAGGGAGCAATAAAGAATGTTCGAAGATTATCACGCCTGATCGCAAAGTTCGTTCCTGTTTTTATGTATCTTCAAACCCATTAGCTTATGCTCAGAAATTGCAGTAAACCGTAACCATAGACCAATGAATTTCATATTAAGATTTTGCCTGTTGATCCTCCCCTTGGGCCTGCTTTCATGTTCGGGAAGCTTCCAAACATATTCAGACAAGGACCCCAAGACTGACCTCAAACCCTATAAATCGTATGCGTGGGTGGCTACTCCTGGTGACACCGTTTTTAATGCAAAGCGAAAGGGTAAGGTTTACGGAAATCTTATTGTGCGTTCTGCTGACGCAGAATTAATGAAAAAGGGAATGACTGTGGACGTCAAGAATCCTGATGCCCTTTTTCTTTTTGAAAGCAAGGTTGAGGAAAAAGTAAAATACGGACGAGCAGCCCCGGCTAGCGTAGACGTTGGATATCCGGGGGCATACGGATATTACTATGTTGGCGATCAAGTCCCCGTCAGGGGTGGTGAAATCATGCCTTCGAGCTACGATGAGGGTTTGTTGTACTTTAATATGTATGATAAAAAAACCGGCAAGCGCATTTGGAGCGGTGGTGCGACAAAGGCACTTACGAACAAAGACGATATTGAAAAGGTTATTAAAACCGCCGTAAAAAATATCTTCATGAAGCTTCCAATTAAACATAAAACAAAATAGTCTTGTCTTTTCCTCATCCAGCCCACGACATCGATATCATAATCAGCGCATGAAAAAAGTCATATTGGCTTGAAGCACGAGATCAAGCCTTGGCTGGCCGGCAATAAACTTTGTTATTCGCAGGGAGGCACAAGACTTCCTTCCAATTACCTTCCCAATATCCATTCGCAGAAATAGGAAATCGGTTTTTTCCGAGAAAGATCTAGTGTACAATGCATTTAATGAAAACCACCCATTCCAACTGTCGATGTTGACCACTGCCGGAAATGATAATGAAAGATTCTGTATTTGGTCATCTTTTTCCGGATCCTCGGCATCCGGTGCTCCATCGCTTCCTGCGCCACTATTCGCGTCGCCTCCAGAGAATTGAAAACGCATTTCGGGATAGAAGACGACGGATTCTGCAATACGCCATTTGACAATAACGCCAGGTTTATACAGCCAGGCACCCGCACCCCTACCGAGCAGATACTCACCCGTTGGCGCCGTCACATCAAAAGAAAAGGTTGCTCGCTCAATACCAATTACATTTTGTTTGTGATATGGAACAAACAAATACGACATTTTAAGATCTCCAAAACCTGTGGTATTCTCAAATCCCGCATAGTTACCATCAAATACATTGTGCATAAAAGGTATCGACATACCTACCAGATGTTTTTCATTCCGCAGTCCGTAGTAATATCCAGGCCTTATACCATAGAACATTGATCCATTTTCAAAACTGTAAGATTCAAGATCGATTGTTATCCGCGTCACCATGCTAACGGGATCGCTGGCTTGATCAAGGCTCAATTCTTGAGCACGGATTTGCGTAAAACAAATTAGCAGTACAGGTAAGATAAAAATCCTATACATATTTCTTTTTTGTATCGTACAACTTCCTTTTCTCGAAGAAAACTTCCCAAAAGTTCTAAACTTTCGGGAAGTTGTAAATCGCGATCGAGCTCACCTGCTCATTCATTTCCCGTATCAATACTTATCAAAAGGTCCCTTCACGTGGACTATAGCAATCATTACTTCCCCGGCTTGACGGGAAACTTTTGATAGATCATGGCCACGCCATTTTTAATATTGGCTTCTCTTTTTTCCGGAGATGCAGTTTCATTTAAGGTCTTAGTCCCACGACCTTGCCACACAATTTTTTCGGTAGCCTTGTCCACGAAATTTATAAACAGGGTTCCTTCGGTGTAATCATCGTAATTGACGGTAGTCGTCGAGAATCCACCGCCGTAACCATACCGACCATATCCGTACATACCTCCCCCTGACGACGTGGCTGTTGCGGTGGTTTTTTGCTCCAGTTTCCCTAATAAATCGATTAGCGCATCTGGGCTCTCAGATTTTGTAAAACCTCGTTTGGCCATTTCCGCGTCAATGGCTGCTAATAGCCTGTCCCGATTGAGTTCCTGAATTCCAAACTTCTTGGCTTCTTCGGTGAAATTATAAGTCTTATACTTGGTAAAATCCACCGTCTTATCGTAGTCGTAGGAGGTGGTTATGGAGCTGCATGCGATGAGAGCGATCGAGAGAATAAAGAGTAGTCTAGTTTTCATAAATTTTAATTTGTAAAGGTTGTCTGAATCATTTTTTTGTTTATCGTTTACGAAATCCTGCGAACCGATAGTTAAGATTGAGCAAAAACTGCGTACGCTTTTCGAAAGTACCAATTTCGCTCCTGATTTGCCAATTTTTATTGTGCTGATATTGCGCGCCGAAAATTAAATTCCACGGCTCGGCTACCCGTTTATCTAATACATAGTGTATTTCACTGTTTCCGGGCTCCCGGCCGTCAAAGAAATCATTGATTTTTTGAATGACCTCACGCATGATTATTTCCTGAGCCGGTGGGAGACCTTCGACCCACTCGTCCAGCCTTTCCCGGATTTCATCAGCTTGTTCAGGTGTGATATCAGGAAACAGGCTGCTGATGGGAATATGACCATCGGTATCGGCTTTTATCTTTTGATAGAACCCTCCGAACCAGATGGTGACACTGCGGTCGGCCTGGCGCGGATTAACAAAATTGTGTCCGATGCGAGCGTCGAAATTGTAGGCCGGTACCGGTTCGACAAAGGCTTCCACGTTAGCCCAGTTAAAGTTATTATCGATAATGACAATAACGGGCCCGATACCGCCGGCAAACGTAAATCCAAAACCAGCACTGGTAGCATCAAAATTCTGAACTGTCGTAAAATCTATCGGCTTAACCAACGGGACTTCCGTCGACGTCTTTCCGAATCCAAAAATTCCATAAATGTTCAGAAATGGCAACACCCATAGGTCAGGGCGAACGGTAAACGTACTGACTTTGTTTTCAATTCTTCCAAATGCAACGAGGCCACTGATGCCTGCTAATGGCCCATCATTAAGGCCGACAGCAATCTCTGCGATCTCGATGTCTTGACGTTGTGCGAAGTATACCGGACTAATTCCCCAAGCATAGAGGATGTCAAATCCTTTTTTGTAGGCCTTCTTGCCTAAGAATGGAAAAGTATAAGGGTAGGTCATCTTTTCAGACTATCATGGTATGCTTCGTGATAGGGATTTATCGCTTTGGTCACTCCTTCTTGCGCGTAGACAGCGGAAAAGGAAAAAAATAACATTGCGAAACAAACACATTTCTCGGACATGCCCTTTTTTCCCATTCGCTCACTAACGCTTGTTTCTTATGTAGTACAGTATCTCACTCTCAAGCTCGACGGAAAGATGTCTGTACTCCAATTCCCGTTGCAGGTCTTTCGTTGACGTTCCATTAAATTTTTCAATGCTGATTTTGACCGTGCAATAATCATCGCAAAGAGATTTAAAATCCTCGTCGGCCAAATACAATGTTCTTATATCGTCCAGGTGATCGGCAAATTGTGCAGTATTCAACTCTCGTGGAATCGGCATCGGATGCTTGTAAATGGTGGTCTCAAAATAATGTCAATGATAACAGGATTATAAAGCGCCTTCCAAAAAAAAGGGGTTATTAACGGTTAAATGCACGATCAATCTGTGACCCTTGGCATTTTAACTTCCTTAACCCATATGTAAGCGTTCTCCTCTACTCAAATTTTTGCGATGTAAGCAAATTTGAACGTTTGCTTCTCAAATGCAAGGGGGGCCGATTGCATCGCTTCATTCCACGTATCTTTTGTGATTATTCAGTCTCCTAATCAGACGGCCTTACTCTTCAGACGTTCCACATATGTAAACACGTGTATACCGACCGTTGCGTATGAGATCGTTCTATTAGCAAGGCCGATCGGGGGCCAAATGAACAACAAGATCACCGGCAGTCCTTTTTTTGACGATACTTTAAATCGATCAGCTAGGAGATTTTTTCACAATGGAAGCTGGCGCCAGGAGGAACAGGCTCAGGTGACTCCGTGTTGAATTGATTGCATAAAGCCTTATGCTTCGGTTGCCAAGAAATTGAGAATTTCGCCTTCCAAGTCCAAAAAGAGCTTGCGGTATTCGAGCTCACTTCTTTTGTCCTTTAGTAATTTTTTCTTAACATTTTCGAGTATGAGCGCACTGGCATAAAAATCTTCGCAAAGCGTTTTGAATTCTTCATTCGATTGATAGGCATCAAGAATCTGCTCTTTATGTGCGGAAAATCTATCCATCATAAATTTTACATCGTCGCTCATGGATTTGTGCTTCTGGATTTCCATGCTTTATGTCTTCAGTTGCCGGACGAGGTCAATCCTGTTCTGCCACTCATGCCACTGCGACAGGTGGCCCATTTTTTTAACATTCATTTAAACCAGGAGGTTAATTTATGTAACTTACGTCGCTTATAATTGGCTTATCCTTTTTTACTGATGTGAAATCGAATGTAGCTGGCTGGAGAGAAAGGAATAAGTTGTTAACGGTTATTTACGGTAAAAGGAGGTGGCATGCAAAATTTTACTAACAAAGAAATACTTGCGCAATTGGCAAGGCTCCTAACCTCGTCGCAGTTATCCGGGTCAAATGTGTTGTCAGAATTCCTAAATTTCATTGTTCGGGAAACGTTAGAAGGCAGAGGGGATGAATTAAAAGAATACACCATTGGGGTTCATGCGTTGAAGAAAGAATCTGATTTTAATCCGCAATTGGATTCGATCGTGAGGATACATGCAGGGAGGCTTCGAAGAGCGTTAAAAGAATATTATTATGAAGAGGGATCAAACGATCGGTTGACGATCGTTATACCCAAAGGAAGTTATGTGCCTTCCTTTGAGCTGCGCGAACCCGCTTTGGTAGCTCAAACAGACGGGCTTGTCGCGCATGAAATTACAATGCCCACAAACGTTGGCTCCAAAGAAGAGCTTGAAGAAAGGCCCATCGAGAAGACATTTACCACGAATCACAAGTCTTCCATCGCGGTATTGCCGTTTAAAAAAATCGGCCATGGAGAAATACTGAAATACTTTGCGCAAAGCATCGGGGAGTACCTGAGCACGGAATTGACTTTATTCGAAAGCCTGAAAGTCATATCGTATTACTCTGGCGGCAATGTCATTTCGCAATTCGCTGATATCCGAAAAACCGGTATCGCATTGGGGGCCGATTATATTCTCACCGGAAGCGTCCATCTGCTCGAAGGAGCACTCCGTCTTTTCGTACAGCTTAACGTAGTGGCTACTGGCGATCAGTTGTGGGCCCACACCTTTGAGCATAAAGATTTTAATGAAAAATTTGGTGAGTTTCAGGCTGAAGTAGTCGACAAGATATTGGCCGAAGTAGCCGGAATGAACGGAATTATTGTGCGATATGAAATTGAAATAAAGTCAGGTCCCACCCGGGGCAGCAATGGAGAACCATTGATTTTCTGGTATAGACAGTACTCCCATAAGTTTGATAAGCCCACCATAACAAAGGCTAAAAAATATTATGAAGATGTTGTAAAAAGGGAACCAGACAATGCCTTCGCGCTTGCCTATTTAAGCGAAATTTTGTCGGGCGAAATCCTATTGTTACAGCCGTCCGAGACGAAACGTACAGAGCTCGCCGCCTCGTATGCTCAGCTGGCAATCGAAATCAATCCATATTGTCAACAAGGGTACCTCGCGCTAGCAATTCATTATCTTTTGAACCAAAAAAACGAAGAATGTGTCCATACCTTAGAGCAGGGGTTGGAGGTAAATCCTAAGTCGGTGGATTACAGGGGTGCGATGGGGGCTATGCTGATTTATTCTGGAGATTTTGAAAACGGCGTGAAGATACTGGACAAGGTGGTCAAATTAAACTCTCACCTTCCCTGGTGGCAAATTTTAAGCTATAGCTTCTATTCTTACCATCGACAATTTTATGCCGATGCCATCTTCTGGGCAGAGCGCGTGAATATGAACGTTGCATGGATTCCCCTCATCAAGGCAGCCGCCTATGCGCAATTGGATCAAACCGAGAAAGGTCAGGCTCTATTGGATCAGCTAAAACGACAATTCCCCTTTGTCTCCGTTTCTGAGGCAGGCTTAAAGAAACTTTTTACTTCCGATAAACTGGTCAAGGAAATAATGGGCGGGCTGAAAAAACTCAGCTCGTAATTGTTTTTTTTTGCTTTGGTGATCACATCCGGCGATCCGTTTTTTAACATTATTGGGCGCTGATGCATCCATCCCTTCCATTCTCCCCTAAAACATCAAAAAGTCCACTATTCAACAGTCTCGCAATTTTTCTTTTATGACTCGAATCTGGTAAACCGTATTTAACGGTGTTTAACTACTCTCGCTTACAATTTACGGTTAACTATGACAAATGATTCCAGCAGTTTACAACTGCTGGGCTGGTCACGTTGATTTAGGGCCATGTGCGCACTAAACCACTGACACTTATATCATTTAACATTGATCGATCATGAAAAGTAAACCAATTGCCATTCTCCTGACAGTCATCCTACTGTCGGGATGCTATCCGGAGGGACCCGAGTACATTGAAGATCTGGATTTGGTTATTACCAACCACGATGTTTCGTTCGACTTTAAAAAGTATAAGACCTATTCCCTGCCCGACAGAATTGTGAAGATCACGGGGAATTTAGTCGAGGGTGAAGATCCGGAATTTGTCAACGATGCCACGGCTGCCCTGGTCCTGGACGGCATTCGGAAAAATATGCAATCCTACGGGTGGACGGAAGTCACTGACGCTGCGACCGCTGATATGATCATCTTGCCATCTGCGATGCAATCGACCACCCTGGTCTATTATTACGACTATTGGTATTGGGATTGGTACTATCCATACTACTGGTGGGGTTGGTATTACCCCTATCCAATCTATGGGGGCAGCTATACGTCCGGAAGCGTCTTTCTGCAAATGACTTACCCCGACGGAATAACGGGCGCAGACAATATACCAGTTGTCTGGTCAAGTATTCTCAACGGACTGCTTGAGGGAAGCACCTCAGACATTAACAGCCGGATCTCAAAGTCTGTCGATCAGGCCTTTGATCAATCACCTTATCTATCTGTAAAAAGTAATTAACCAGTGACACAATGAGACCTTTGATTATACTAAGCATATTCTTCCTGATGCTAACAACCCGGCAAGCATTCTCACAAAGCACGTTCGCCGTTCAGTATGCTATTAATTTTCCATTGGGCAATACAGCCGATTACATCGGAGCCACAAGCTTTAGGGGCATTTCATTGGATTATCGTTATAACATTCAACCCAATATCGCAATAGGTATAGGCACAGGGTGGTACACGTTCTATGAACAAAAGAACTATGGGACGTACAACAATGATGATGGCTCATTGGCCGTTTCAGGGGTACAATACCGATACATCAATAGCGCTCCTATTCTTTTTGTCGGGGACTATTATTTTTCTCCTGATGAGAAAATCTCCCCATTTGCTGGATTGGGTATAGGGATAACCTATAACGAAGTTAGAACG
Organism: uncultured Bacteroidota bacterium; assembly: GCA_963813425.1. Taxonomy (GTDB): domain Bacteria; phylum Bacteroidota; class Bacteroidia; order Cytophagales; family Cyclobacteriaceae; genus Chryseolinea. The sequence continues at coordinate 79,627 of CAWEZB010000014.1, read as the reverse complement.
CAGATGTCGCAATATTATGTGAATACTGAAACCTGGCAATTTAGTCTAGCCCCCGAAGTCGGCGTGAGGATTGCGGGCACCACCGGTGTTTCAGGGCTTGTCTCGGTACGGTATAACAATAATTTCGAAACTTCAGAACTGGACGCCCAGTCCTATATCACATTAAACGTTGGCGTAATGTTTGGGCGGTAATTACATGCTTCATAGTTACAGGCTTCAAGTATGTAAGGAGTAGTGCTGGTCAGGTAGCACTACTCCAACCCCTTGCCTAAGCAAAGCTTTCCTCTTTCGGGTATCTACATTTAGAAACACACATGTTACAAAGGTCGCTGCTAGTCATTTTTACACTATGCTCCTTCTCCGCGGCCTTGGCGCAAATGAAAAAGCAAGGGCAGGGTGTCTTTAAGGATTCCCTTGATGGGGCTTTCGATTTCAGCAATTTTTTAATGGAGATTAACGGATTTGTTCCTGTCCCTTATATCATTACTGAACCTGCGCTTGGTGGATTTGGCGGCGCTCTTGGCTTGGTCTTTATCCGTAAGCAGCCGCCACTGATTGATACCGTTCGCTCCAGCGTTAAAATTATTCCTACACGACCCACCGTGTCAGGCGTAGCAGTTGCCTATACCGCTAACGATACGTGGCTGGTAGGTGCTGCGCGCTCGGGAACATGGCGAAAGTTTCGGACGAGGTATCGCCTCGTTGGCGCTTATGCGAGTGTCAATCTGTCGTTCTACCGCACGCCGGAAGGAGAAGAAGAGCATGAGTATGAATTCAACATCAAGGCTGTTCCCATTACAGGATACCTCATGAAACAGTTCAAAGGCACCGTATGGAGTGCGGGCATTCAATACTTATTCATAAGCAGCAAGGTAAAACCCAGATCAGGTGATTTTCCTGAATTTGTGGAGGAAAAGGAGGTCGACAGTCATGTTAGCATGCCAGGCGTCGTCGTCGAGTTTGATAACCGTGATAATATTTTTACGCCCGACAAGGGACTTAAGTTTAACACGAACTTCGGTTGGTCGGACGACGCCTTTGGAAGTGATTACAACTACACAAATCTGAATATCCTTGCCTACGGTTATTATCCATTCTCCAAAAAAGTCATCGGTGGACTGCGGTACGAAATGCAACAAGTATTCGATGATCCTCCTTTTTACCTTCTCCCCTACGTTGATCTCCGTGGCATTCCCGTGATGAGGTACCAGGGTAATATTTTTTCTGTTATCGAAGGTGAAGTTCGATGGGACTTTGTGCCAAGGTGGAGCGCTGTCGCTTTCGCCGGCACCGGGAAAGCTTACGACACGTGGAGTGATTTTAACGACACCGATTATGTATCCAGCGGCGGCGTAGGCTTGCGGTATTTAATGGCGAGAAAATTCAAACTTAGAATGGGCGTCGATGTGGCGCGTGGACCTGAACAATGGGCGTATTATATCGTGATGGGGAGCGCTTGGAGGAAGTGATGTTAATGGTTAATGGTTAGTGGTTAATGGTTAATGGTTAGTGGTTAATGGTTAGTGGTTCGAGGTAAGTAGTAGAGGTAAGAGGTAGAGGTAAGAGGTAAGAGGTAAGTTGTAAGAAGTGAGTAGTAAGATGTACGTGGTAGGTGGTGAGGGGTTGTGGAGTTGCTTTATAAACTGAAATGACAATACAAATGAAAAAAGTACAACGTGTATGTTATTCACTTCTATCGCTGATGTTGCTCTGCTGCGGGGGCCCATCCAAAAAGGATGCAACACAGGAACCTGCTCCAGTAGTTGATCCGTTGCCCTCCTGGAACGATGGCGTTCTAAAAAGATCGATCATCACCTATGTAGAAAAAGTCACCGATTCCCTATCCGCTGACTTCATCCCCGTCCACGACCGTATCGCGACCTTTGATAACGATGGGACGCTTTGGGCCGAACGCCCCTATGTCCAAGAGCTCTTTGCTTTCTATCGCGTCGAGGAAATGGTCAAGCAAAAGCCCGAGTTAAAGAGCAAGCAGCCGTTCAAAGCCGTTATCGAAAAAGACAAAAGCTACTTTGCGAAAGGCGGTGAAAAAGCATTGCTGCAATTGGTTGCTGTCACGCATACCGGTATCACGGAAGACGAGTTCGAACTATCTGCAAAAAATTTCTTCAACACGGCTAAATACCCCCGGGGAAACGTACCGATTAAAAATATTACCTATCAGCCGCAGCTCGAATTGTTGAATTATTTACGCGACAACAATTTCAAAACATTCATTTGCACCGGTGGCACAATAGAATTCGTCAGGGGCATCTCCCAGGAGCTGTACGGCATACCGAAGGACCAGGTGATTGGCACAACCTTCAAATACAAGTTCATCCCTGGCAACGGTACGGTTATTCGTGAGCCTGCTATTGACCTTTTCAATGACAAAGAGGGAAAGCCGGCAGGTATTCAAGAGCATATCGGCCAGCGCCCGGTATTTGCCTGCGGTAATGAAGGCGGGTCCGGCGACATCGCTATGCTCCAGTACTGCCAGGGAAGCAAATACACATCGTTTCAAATGATCATTAATCACGACGATTCAACCCGTGAATTTTTCTACCAGGAAAAAGATAGCGCTTCTTTAAAAGCAGCAATGAAAAATAAATGGAATGTCGTCAGTATGAAGAATGATTGGGAGACCGTCTTTGCAACGGAAACCAAGGCACCATAACAATTGATCTAGTACACTTAAACACAGGAAACATAACAAAACACCTATGAAAAAGCTCGTATTAACCCTCGCCGTTGCCCTCGTGTCGTCGGCAACTTTTGCGCAAGAAACAGCTGTAAAGAAAATGGATGCTGTGAAGATCGGCAAGTCAGATGTACCTAGTCCGGTTATTCAGAAGGCTGAAAAAGATTTTCCCGACGCCTCTCCATTTCAATATTATTCGGTAGGCGAAACCGCGGTCTCAAAAGATTGGAAAGTTTCTGAGCAGGTTGACTTCAAGGAAACTGAAAAGATCGATCACTATAGTGTTGAAATGAAAGGAAAGAACTCCAGCTATCACGCATTATATGATGCCGAAGGAAAGCTTCTCATGTCAAAAAAGGTTGAAAAAGATGTTGCACTGCCCCAACCCGTACTTATGTCGGTTGCCCAAGAATATCCTGGCGTGAGTTTGAAAAAGGACGAGCACACGAAAATAACAGAGCACGGAAAAATGAAAGACTACTATGTGATATCGCTGGCAAACGGAAAAAAAGTAACCTATAACGCGGATGGAACAGCAATAAAAAAATAATTCTTAATAAAAAACTGACCTCCATGACTAAACTAAACACAACGTTATTATTATTCGTGCTGGCATCATTTGCTGCCACCGCCCAACAGAAACCAAACATCCTTGTCATCTTTGGAGATGATGTTGGTGTTATGAATATCAGCGCTTACTCACAAGGTCTGATGGGCTATATACGCCCAACATTGATCGCATCGGCCGGGAGGGAGCGATGTTTCTTCATTATTATGGTGAACAAAGTTGCACCGCCGGTCGCTCAGCATTTCTTACCGGCCAACACATCATTCGCACGGGTCTAAGTAAAGTAGGTTTTCCTGGTGCTCCTATGGGCATGAATCAATTGGATCCTTCCATTGGTGGTTTGCTGAAAAATCTGGGATATGCAACCGGTCAATTTGGTAAGAACCATCTTGGCGACCGAAATGAATCTCTTCCAACCGTCAATGGCTTTGATGAATTCTTTGGAAATCTGTATCACCTGAATGCAGAAGAAGAACCGGAACTACCGGATTATCCAAAAGATCCTGAGTACCTCAAAAAATTTGGTCCGCGTGGAGTATTGAAGTGCACAGCTTCAAGCGAAGATGATGCAACGGTCGATCCGCGTTTTGGAAAAGTTGGAAAACAAAAAATTGAAGATACCGGACCACTCACAAAAAAGAGAATGGAAACCATGGACGATGAAACATCTGCTGCGGCCATTGATTTTATGAAACGGCAACACGGCGCCAACAAACCTTTCTTCTGCTGGTTCAATGCAACCCGTATGCACCTGCGTACACACGTGCGTGCGGATCATCGTGGCCGCTATCAGCACGGCGACAGTGAATACATCGATGGCATGATCGAACATGATGAGACGATTGGTAGCATTTTAAAAGCACTCGATGATATGGGTGTTACCAATAACACCATCGTTGTTTATACCAGTGACAACGGTCCGCACATGAATACCTGGCCTGATGCAGCCATGACGCATTTCCGTTCTGAAAAGAATACCAACTGGGAAGGCGCCTTCCGTGTTCCTTGTCTGGTACGCTGGCCAGGTCACATCCAGCCGGGTACAATCAGCAATGAAATGATGTCACACAATGACTGGATTCCTACGCTTTGTCACGCAGCAGGAGAACCTGATATCATTAACAAACTGAAGGCAGGTTACACGGCTAACGGAAAACAATACAAAGTGCACCTGGATGGATATGATCAATTTACTTTCCTCACGACCGTAAAGGGAACAGTAGGAAATACCACTTCCGTAAAAAGCGCCCGCGACAAATACTTTTATTCTAGTGACGATGGTTTATTAGTGGCTTTTAGAAATGGAGACTATAAATACGTTTTCTCAGAGCAACGTATGGATGGTACTATGGGTCTGTGGGCTGAGCCATTCACAACGCTTCGCCTGCAGAAAATGTTTAACCTGATGCAGGACCCATTCGAACGTGCAGATTTTACCTCCAACACTTACTGGGACTGGAATCTTAATCATGTGGGTCAGATTTACGGCGTTATGCAGGAAGTGTTCGCCTTTGTTGGAAGCTTTAAAGATTTTCCGCCTCGATCATCGCCTCCAAGCTTTAACCCGGCCAACATCATGGAAGATTATTTGAAAGCCACCAAAGCGATCAAGATGCTGGAACAACAATTCCCGATGCTTCAGCACGAAGCGCAAAAGGCAGCACCTGCACCGGCAACAGGCGGTAAGAAAAAGAAATAGACTCATTTATAGGATAACCCACAAGAATGACCAGCCAAGATAGGCTGGTCATTCTAATTTTTTTATTGAAAGGTATTAACAGATCGCATTCACATCTTGTCAGAATTTTAGGGTCATCTTCGGCCCACCGCTTGTAGTGATGGATATAACCCGAAGGCACTGACCGACGTTGGTAATCCCGAGGCCGACACTGGCCAAAAGAAGAAATACACCATGGCACTTGCAAATTGATCCCCTAAAACGATTGAATTATTCCTGGGAAAAATACAAAATCTCCTTTTGTACTGAAAGCATTGTAAGGTTATGGGAGATCCTGAATATCGGTCCTGCCGACGCAAATAGTTCCCATTATTATCTTCGATAATATGCTTGATTTCGATCGCTATTTTGTCGACTTTGAACATTGTAAGCGTTCGGCCTCCGAGGGAGTCAAAGTTGAATTTCGATTTTCATGAAACGCAGGGTACAATCTTTCTTTCTTCTGACATTTTTATGGATCTGTAGCAATGGCATGGCCCAAGATGCCGATAGCGTAAAAAAAGTACATCCCTATCCGTACAAAAATATAATCCGCTACAACATTTCGGGGGCAATGCTCTTCGGTCTAACCGACTTTTTCATCCTGGGATATGAACGGATTACCGGACCACATCAAAGTTTTTCTGTGAATCTCGGACGGGTTACGCTTCCTAGTGTGTTCGGCCTCGACCTGGATAGCGTTGATATCAAAAAAAATCGAAAAAGAGGGGGTTTAAACTTTTCCGTTGACTATCGTTTTTACCTTCCGAGAGAAAATAGGAACACGATACCTCATGGCCTTTACATCGGACCCTTCTATTCGTATAATGGATTTCGCGGGGAAACTGAGTGGACGCATAAAAAGGATCAAGGGAATAGCAGCATAAGTACCGACACCAAATTCAATATCCATACGATCGGCTTCGAGATGGGTTACCAGTTTGTCCTATGGAAACGGCTGACATTGGATGTACTCGTCGTCGGACCAGGTTTTGGTTTTTATAATTTAAAGGCAAAACTCAGCAGGCACGTTGACGACGAGACAAAAAGTCAAATATTCGAAGGACTGGAAGAAATCGTGACCGAAAAATTCCCGGGAATGAATGTTGTCTTTAGTGACGAAGAGATCGAGTCCAATGGTACTATGAGAACAAGCTCCTGGGGATATCGATACCTTGTTCACATCGGGTTTCTGTTTTGAAGAGGCGTTCCGCAATTAGCAAGAGACCACTTTGCCTACTTTATCAAGTTAGAAAAATGGGCTTATCGTCGCCCAAGCAAATCTCGACTATTAAATTGAAGTATTTCGTCAAAATTTTAACGCAGAGCTACGCTGAGAATAGCTCAACAAAATTGCTCACTCCGCTTGCAAACTACTCGGGCAAATTTACTCGACACGAGAACGCAGAGACGGCCAAGCCGTGGGTCGATACGTCCTTCGTAGGAAAGGTTCCTGATGCCTCCGCGCCTGTGACTTCTTGGTAAAATAGGGGTTACGAATAATCGTAACCCGACAAAGTGGAATGTTGAATTCTCCAACAAGAAATATCCAATGATGATCGGCTCCGGTGGCCAAGCGCAGATGGACATTGCTTGCCGGCAGGCAGGGTGTTGGACATTCGATATTCAGCACGCTAAAGAATACAATGAACCCTTTGTGAACCTTCGTGTCTTTGAGTCTTAGTGGCTACTATCCACCTACACCCAAAGGCACAAAGCTTTTCACGTCTTTCATTCAAATTCTTAACGATCAATTCACGATCGACTCCTCCCTTACCTTATAAGTACCGGGCACAGTTGCCGAACGTGATGGTTATACGGTTCCAGGAATTGATCTGAGCAATGGCCATGACAATGTTAGCGATATTCGCTTTTGGAATAATGTGCCGTCATGCGTTCATAAGCATCGGCTATAACTTCGGGTTGTGAATCGGCAATTCTCGTTAGCACGTCCGTTAGATTTAGCACTGCTTTTTCCGCCTCGGTGTAAACCGGCGACTCTTTCCAGGCCGGCAATAGATACATTCGTTGAAATGTTTCACCTGCCTTCAATGAATCCTTGTGATGCATGTCAAGGCAATAGCCACACCTGTTGATTTGTGATGCCCGTACTTTGATCAAGTGAAGAAGTGAATGAGGGAGGCCGGATTTTTTTAAATAAGTTTCAATGTTCCACATAAGCTCGTACAACCCCTTGGGTGTATCTTGCAAAGTTATTCTTGGTTCCATGTTTAAAAATTTTAAGTTGTTGTCAACTTAAAGACCGTTCTGTGGAACAAAGCGTGACATCGAATAAATAATTCTTTATTATGTAACCGCAAAGATCGCTAAGGCGCAAACGAATTCATTTGCCTATTTTGTTTCTTTGCGTCTCTGCGCCTTTGCGGTTTATTTTTATTGAAGAACGATTGTGGCGTTTGCGTGAAATTCAAGCAAAAAACGTTAAGTACAGTCTTAAGAATTGAGTCCCTGAAATTTATCGGGATTGACCATGATAAATATTTTCCGGATGACATGTCCATCCATTTCAAAAACGATGCATCGAAAGATTTTTCCATTCAATTTAAATAGCAAGTGCTGGGTGGTGATTGACGACCGAAAAGGTTGTAGTAGCACCTTCGGGAAAATATTTTCCATAGATAGCTTTTAAAAATTTGAATACACGCTCCTGGCCCACCAGCATTTTTCGTGCTGCACGTCATTTTTGGTCCGCCATCCGAAACGCATTGTACATCCTGAGCAAGTAAACGTTTTGTCTTTTCAATATCTGCCGCGGAAATTGCGTCAGCCAGCTGCTGCAACAACCGTTGACTTTCTTCATTTACCTTTTCCACCTGGGGCTCCGAAGGCATAATTTTTTTCTTGCCTCTTTTAAAAAGCTGGCGCGAATGTTCAGTACTGATATTCAGGATCTCTGCGATTTCCTCGTGGGTAAAATCGAACGTCTCTTTCAGAATAAAAACGGCGCGCTCTTTTGCATTTAAACGCTCCAGTAAAACTAACAATGAGTAGTGCAAGATCCTGGCACGATCAGCACCTGCATAAATTCCTTCTTCGGTGACCACAGGAGCAGGCAACCATCGTCCTGGATACTGCTCCATTTTATTGCGAAAAAGATTCTTTTGGTTTATGGCGCGGTTTATTACGGATCGAATAAGATAGTGATCTGGATTTTCAATATGATCCCTGGAATTCAAAAAGTGGTGATTCAAAACATCCTGGACAATATCTTCCGCAGCCATAAAATCGCCGGTTACGTTATAGGCGAACGGCAACAGCATTGTTTGATAACGATGAAGCGCTGTTTCTCAGTGTTTGTCGTTCCAACCGGTCGGTTTCCATAGGCATTATTTACTTACACACCAAAAGACAACTTTGTTCAAAAGCGCGTGACAAAAAAAGAGACTTTTTTCAATTAAATATTAATTAATTTTTGTTAGGCTCATAACCTTTATTAACCGCTAAGGCGCAAAGCATGAGGACTCCGTGCCTCCGAGCCTTCTTTATAACTTAGTGTAATTTTAAGCGCGGAGACCGCTGAGGAGATTCCAACGCAGAGGAAAGGCATGAGTATTGTCGACGCTCTGCGCTCCTCAATTGTATTTATCTCGGTATTCCCTCCGCGCTAAAAAAATATCTTGATGCAACGGGCTTTTTGTAAAGTGATTTTTCAAAACATTAGGTCCATCATTGAGATACTCCATGGTTAAATTGCTCCAACGTCATAGCAAATATCCTTTGCGTGACTTTGCGTCTCCTGCGCCTTTGCGGTTTATTTATCCAGGATTCACGTGCACCTTTACTTTTCCAAAATCCGAATCAAATCATCATTCAGATAATAAACTTCCTTTCCTTCCTTTTTCGGCGTGAGAATTTTTGCCTTCTCTAATTCGTCCATATACTTAGTAAGCGTTGTTCGCGATGATTTGTTTAATGTATCACCAATGATTTTCGGGCGACTATAAGGCTGACTAAAAAGTGCTTCATTAACATCTTTGTTGTACCATTTGATGTGCTTCCGGCCGTAGTCAAGCGTAATCTCCATTTGTTTCACAATGTCATTGATCAGCTCATTTGTTAAAGAAGAGGTATATTCAACGGCATCGAGCATGTACAATATCCAGCCCTTCCAGGAACCACGTTGCGTTACAGCCGCGAGATTGTGATAATATTCATCTTTGTTCTGAATGATATAGTTGGATAAGTAAAGGACCGGTCTTGAAAGCAGGTTTTTATTGATCAGATATAAGAGATTGAGAATGCGGCCCGTTCTTCCATTGCCATCGTGAAAGGGATGTATTGCTTCGAATTGATAATGGGCAATACACATCTTTAACAGTGGATCGGTTGCATATCGATTGTCATCGTTAAGATATTCAACCAGATTGTCCATTAGCTTTTCGATGATGCCTTCTCCCCTTGGCGGGGTGTAGATTATTTCACCTGGTTTTATTTCGCTTGCGCCACGCTTGATTACAACCAACGACTGCGGTGGACGCAGACCACCTTTTGTATCTTTAATCTGCTGAAAGATCCTGGTGATCAATGTCAGATTTATCGTCTTTTTTTCCTGCAAGGTCTGATAGCCACCCCAAAGTGCCTCGCCGGTAGCGAAGGACTTCCTTTGTCGCGGGATTGCTTTTTTCGCTTCCTGCAGTATCCGAAATGGCTTTATACAGCTCATCTTCGGTTGTGAAAATATTTTCAATGGCGGTTGAAGTTTTGGCTTCTTGCAATCCAATGGTATTGATCAGCATATCGGGATTAGGAAGCCTTAATACATTGCTGTTTACGGAAGCCAGTGCCCGCGATGCTTTGACCAGTTTCTTTAAAATATCTGAATCATTCTCGACTTCCTTGGGAGTAGGAAGAAGTGGAAGTTCATTAAAAGGGTCATTTCTATCGTATTTTGCCATGATATGTCCATTTTTTAAAGGAAATCTGAACATGTATCGAATTTTGTGTAAAAACTGGACATAAACAAGCGAATATGTCCATTTTTTATAAAAAATTGGACATGTTATAAAAACACGTCCACCTTCCCATTTCCCAAGCGAGTCCGACTGCTCGATAACCTTAACCCTCATTAAATCATAAGGTGACATAAATGCTGTCCTTGAACATCGTTTAACGTTTAGCTTACAGAAAATTTTGAGAAACTAAAATTACATTCATGCACGAGGTCATTGGATGGTAAGTATCAGAAGCCATCAGAGTTTTTGCGATCTATTATAACAAAAACAAATGATCACCAATCCTATTTGCACCCTACCTCTGACGTCGGTGAGTTGTTAACCGCAAGTACCTGCGTTAATCTTAAGGTTGTAATTATAGAATATATGCCCACGAAGCCGAGAAGCCGAGAAAGTCAAGACGCAGAAACGTGCTACAAAGTGTATCACGAGCATGTTCATACCAGACCTCAGCCTATCTTTGGTCTGGAAGGGGCATGAGCGCCTGCCTGCCGGCAAGGCAGGGATAGGGTGCAGTCTGGTATGAACATGCGGGGCCCAGCCGGCCCTGGAGGCGAAAAATTAGGGAGAGGTCTTAAGAATCGGAAGGAAGTTTGTGCGACTCGAAATGGTGACAAAAAAATTTCATTTAAATCCATTGACAAATTGCTTGGTTTTTTCACTGCAAGCCTCCTCCGCGTAAAGTCCATTTATTAAAAACAAAATTCTTTATGAGTAAAAATGAAGAAAGCAAGCAGTTGATCACCCTTATAAAAAATCGTGCCCACGAACTTTCGGCAAAAACCGTCACGTTAGGATTTGACGGATTCATTGACAGCGTCGTAAAAGTTATTCGTTACAAAGATCATGAAAGCCCCGTCTCCTATTTTGAAACACCTCACGCCTTCGGAGAATATATAGTAGCGAAAGGCGAGAAAAATCTCTCGATTGAGTTAGAAACGCTGACCACCAAACTGGGAGGCAACATGCCCATCATGGCTAATGCAATTGCACACCTGGGACCACGGGTTTCATGTGTCGGTCCTTTGGGGTATCCTGATATACACCCCGTCTTCCGCCAAATGTCATCGAACTGCCAGCTGTATAGTTTTGCCAATCCGGGTCTCAGCAAAGTCCTTGAATTCAAAAACGGCAAAATAATGCTGGCAGAAATGGGTGAACTAAACAACATCGAATGGAATTTTCTCAAAGAAAAAATTGGAATCAAAACCCTCCGGGAACTATTTACCACCAGTGATCTTATTTCAATCCTGAACTGGAGCGAACTGGACAACTCGACGGCTATCTGGAAGGGACTGCTAACCGATATTCTACCAGGATCAGCTCCTTCAAAAAGGCCAATTGGTTTTTTTGACCTTTCGGATTGCTCCAAAAGACCGGAAAGTGCTATTCATGAAGCGATGGATCTTTTGAATGCTTTTTCTGAATATTGGGATGTCATGTTAAGCCTGAACCTCAACGAGGCAGCAATCGTCCATTCCGTTTTGACACAAAAAAAGGGGAAGGAAGAAAATGTCGAAAAAATGTGTGAGGAAATATTCGCAAAACTACACATCCATACCGTTATCATCCACTCTTCCAAACAAGCTGTCGCCAGAGATAACAGTTTTAATAAAAGGAAAACTGTTTTTATCAAAGAACCCATGATATCAAGCGGCTCCGGCGATAACTTCAATGCCGGCTTCTGTGTAGGTAAGTTGTTAAATCTCGAGACAGGAATGTCATTGGCTTTGGGCCATGCGACATCAAGTTTGTATATGCAATCAGCAAATAGTCCTACAGTTGCGAACCTTCTTGAGTTTCTGTTAAACACAGATGAAAATTGATCACACTGTTACGATCATTACTGCAACAACAAATTGACTAACTTAGCTCTCCAACAAGTCCGAAAATAGATAAGAAGACAATCCATGCAATTGCATATCTGTGAAAACTATGACGCGCTGTCGGCTCAGGCAGCTGCTGAGATAATTGAAGTTGTCAAGCAAAAGGCAGACGCTGTGTTATGCCTGGCCTCTGGTGATACGCCGAAACTTACTTATACGCTGATGGCGAAAATGGCCTCAGACCACAACGTCAATTTTAAACGTTGCACCTTCATCGGTCTTGATGAGTGGATGGGCATTTCTCCTGATAACGAAGGCAGCTGTCATTATTTTTTACATCATTATGTATTTGAACCCTTAAACATTTCAAATAACCACATCCATTTGTTTGATGGACTATCTGCAAACCCCGGGGAGGAATGCAGGAAGATGGATAAAATAATTTCTGATATAGGGGGAATTGATCTGATGGTGGTTGGTATCGGCATGAATGGCCATATAGGTTTTAATGAGCCAGGCGAATCCTTTGGACAATATTCGCGTGTTGTAGACCTCGGCGAGAGTACAAAGCTTGTGGGCCAGAAATATTTCCGGCAGCAAACTTCATTGACCAGGGGAATCACATTGGGATTAAATCACCTTCTGGAGTCAAAAAAAGCAATTCTGGTTGCCAATGGTAGTAAAAAGGCGGACATAATTCGAAAGGCCGTCAAGGAAAAAATTACACCGCACGTACCCGCCAGCATCTTAAGAAATCACAGCAATGGCCATGTTATACTTGATAGGGCGGCGGCGTCAATGCTTAACCAGGAAAGGTAGATAACGGCCTCGACGTTATTAACCGCAAAGACGCTAAGGCGCAAAGGAAAATTGCCCTATTGAATAAATGCCTTTTCTTTGCGTCTCTGCGCCTTTGCGGTTTATTTACCAATCATATTTGGCCAGATGAACATAACCGAGGCAAACAAACTAAGAATTCTTTACTTCCTCGCCTTCTCGTGCACTGCATCCTGGCTCCCCATTTTTGCAGACTACCTGAAGGACCGCGGGCTCAATGGAATTCAAATCGGCGTGATCTTAAGCATCACTCCTGTCATGATGTTTTTAGTTCAGCCACTACAAGGAATGCTTGCCGATAGGCTCGGGTACAAAAAATGCCTGATATGGTCCTCCCTATTCGCTTCCTTGAGCTACTTGTTTTATATTTTCGATGGCAGCTTTTCAACATTCTTTCTCATAACCGTTTTCATGGCATTGTTTTACAACAGTGTCCAGCCGCTCCTGGATAGTCTTTCATTAAAATTGGTACAACAGGATCCTTCTTTTTCCTATGGAACATTGCGAATTGCAGGTGCAGCGGGCTGGGCGATTACCGGAACAATAGTAGGACGATACATTGACAGCGTTAATGTCACCATCATCTTCGTTTTCTCAGCCGTTAGTATGTTCCTCACTTTTCTTTTTGCTTTCTTTCTACAGGAAGATTTCAAGAAGTCCGAAACTAAGAAGGTCCACGCTTCACCTGATATCAGAGAAATTTTTCGCAATCGTGACCTGATCGTTCTACTGATATGTGTATTTCTCATTTCCTTAGGCGGTACCACGATCTGGAACTTTTACTCCATCTACATGAAAGAAAATGGTGCATCGGCAACGGTAGTAGGTTATGGAATTTCCTTTCAGGGATTATGCGAATTACCCCTCTTCTATTTCTCTTCGAAGATCATCGGGAAATTCGGTAGCCGAACCACATTGCTGATCACGGTCTTCGCGCTGGCGTTGAGAATGGCCCTCTATGGTATTGTAAAAAATCCTCATGCCGCGTTGCTTATCGAGTTGCTTCACGGCGTTTCATGGTCACTTTTCTGGGTGGTTTGCGTCGAGTATGTGAACAATCTTGTGCGACATGACTGGAGGGCTACCGGACAATCTTTTTTGTATGCAGCTTACTTTGGTCTTGGAGCAATCGCAGGAAATTTGTGGACTGGATATCTGTACGAAGCTGAATTGAAAATCGCTCACATCTTTCTCCTCAATGCCGGCATTGTCGCTGTTGTAGGATTCTTCATGCTGATATTAATGCCTAAGAAAGGGTATGCAAACGCAAAACCGTAAACCAGTAACAAGAAAAATTAGAGTTCTATTTTTCTTTCAATCCCTGCTGCATGCGTTGCAGGTACCAATCGACAAATTTCACGACGTCGATTTCAGCAGGCGCATACGGGCCCGGCTGATATCTGCTGGACTCAACGCCTCGAAAATTATTTTCACAAAGTTGCCAGTCCTGTTCGCCCGTGACGCGCCAGAAATCGGTCAACCGGTCAATAGTATAGTCAACACCTTCAACGGCATGGCTATCAACTAGCCAGGCGAGATCAATAATGGTACGAGAAGGACTCAGAGGCGTAAGCCTCATGGTCCACATATAATCACTTACGGAATCCATCCAGAAATTCGGATATACTACCAAGTCCCAGCACACCAGCATCAAAATCTTTGTGATCCCCCATCGGTTTGGCTACCGCTTTCCCATCCAGACTGTAACTCAATACGCCTGGTCTCAGTGGATAACGAATGGCAAAATGAAATGAATCATTTTCAAAATCCACGGTCTTCGTCGCAAGTCCTTTGTTTTGCCATACCACTCTCCTTTCGGCGATGACTTCATCAGCTGTTTCCCTCAGATTGGCCCCAATTACAGCGCTACAATATTCAGGATGTGCAACACCACAATGGTAACATTCCCTGAAATTTTCTGCAATCAGCTTCCAGTTTGTTCGAAGCGTATACCTTTTTTTATAGGCTACTTTTGCCTGATCAATTTTGTAAGGACTGAGGAATGGAGAATAATCTGAAGATACTTTCGCAAAATCAGGAGGATTTTCAGCTAAGGAAATAAAAATAAGTCCATTGACTACATTGACATGAACCGCGATGCAATCCAAAAGATGACTTGTCAAAATCATCTGGCATCAGTCTCGCCCGAAATAGCGAACCATCTTTATTATAAACCCACTGGTGATAGGGACACATGAGTTTCGGCACATTTCCTTTTTCGTCGAGGCAGATCAGTGAGCCGCGGTGACGACAAGTATTATAGTGAGCATGCACCTCGCCCTTATCGCCGCGAATTATAATTATCGAGTCATGATTCGCCTGATAGGTAAAATAATCTCCAGCTTTTGGAATTTCCGCCGTTGTTCCAACAAACAACCAATATTTCTTCCAGATAACCTCCCACTCAAAATCGAAGATTTCCTGTTGCGTATAAAATGGCTGCTCGAGTCCCCATCCCTGCTGGTGCCGCCTTAATAATCCTTCGAGGTTGACATCATTCATAACCGACGAATTTTTCTATGTCAAAGATATGTAATTCAAAAATTTTAATCGATTACAGCTTTTCTTTCAAAGCCAACACGTTATCCTTTACGTTGAGCATCGACATATACAGTTTTTTGATAGTGCTCAATGCGCGCTTCGTATTCAGACTTATCGGAGACCATACTTAAATAATAGTAAGCACCTTCGACCAAAATAAAAACCAGGTCCGCCGTTTTTTCCACATCATCGATTTCAATGACTCCATTGTCATTGGCGTCTTTTAGCGTGTCGGTTAACATTTGCCGAAGGTGGTCGTGAAGATTTTTATAGTGTGCCTTCAGCGCCTTGTCCCGAAAGATCAAGGCGAAGCTGCTGTAGAAAACGCCATCGTCGATAAGTTTATCCCATTTTCTGGAGAAAAGGTTTCGTATGATCTTCTTCAATCGATCTGCAGGATTCAGCGTACCATTTTCCGGGTTATAAATTAACCTGTACCGCTCTAATATATATTCAATGAGCCCGTGTATCAGATCCTGCTTGGTTTCAAAATAATGGATCACCAGGCTTGGATTCACATCCAAAACCGCGGCGACTTTTGCAATTGACGCATTTTCAAGTCCCTCCTTCTGGGCGACTTTATAAAACGCTTTAATGATTCCTTTTTGACGGATTGGTTTTAGGCTTTTTCTTCCCATGGTGTGGTGAACGGTAACACTAAAGTAACACAGAAGAAATTTTTATTTCAAAAAAGTTAACCTAATTTACTTAAATAATAGATTGAATGAACGTTCAATTAATAAATTAACGGTAACGAAATAATTAATTAACCAGATTACCATATGAAAAAAAATCTACGAGAATTACATTGTCGGATTCACTTCCGCGGAATAGTGTCAATTTTAGTCGGTTTCCTGCTGGCTCACGAACTTCCGCATGGAGTCAGGAATTAAGCGTTTCGGGACAGGTAAGGGAAGCTGGCAATCCATTGCCCGGCGTGAGTATTTTGGAAAAAGGAACATCGAAAGGCACAACCAGCGATGCACAGGGAAATTTCAATTTGACCGTTGGATCGCCGGCTGCGGTTTTAGTGTTCAGCTTTATCGGTTACAAAACGCAGGAAGTAGCGGTTGCAAATCGCACTTCATTCGACGTCGACATGGAAGAAGACATCACGGCGTTGTCGGAGGTTGTAGTTACAGCCTTGGGCGTACAGAAAGAGGTTAAGTCTTTGGGTTACGCGGTACAAAAAGTAGATGGTGCATCATCCACGAAAGCCCGTGAGCCAAACATCATGAATTCATTGACGGGAAAAGTTGCCGGGTTGCAGGTCAATAACCAAACGGATCTGTTTCAGAATCCTGAGATTTTATTGCGCGGTGCAAAGCCATTGATCGTCATCGATGGCGTCCCGAACATCGAAGGAGATCTGTGGAAAATCAATGCCGATGATATCGAGTCCTACAATGTTTTAAAAGGCGCCACTGCGTCGGCCTTGTATGGTTCTATCGGTCGCAACGGGGCGATCATGATCACAACAAAAAGGGGAAGCCGGAAAAAATGGACTTAGCGTTGAAATTAACTCGAGCACTATGTTCCAGCCAAACTTCATTCGTATACCCGACGTACAGACAACTTATGGAAATGGAAACAACGGCCAATACGCCTACGTGGATGGATCCGGAAGCGGACTTGAAGGTAGCGGATGGATTTGGGGACCAAAACTGAATCAACCTGATCCCTCCACGCCCAGTGGTTATTGGGAAACGACACAATTCAACAGTCCTGTTGATCCTGCAACAGGTGAGCTTGTTCCTTTGCCATTCCTTTCCCGTGGAGCGGACAACGTAAAAAACTTTTTCCAGACGGGAGTCATATCAAGCAATAATATTAGTGTGAGCGGAGGTAGCGAAAATGGGACCTTCAGAGTTTCTGCTTCTAATACCTATCAAAAGGGAATTGTCCCCAATACACAGTTGAACAATACATCATTTGCCGTTTCGGGAGGATATAAATTAAGTAAGAACTTAAAGACCGATGCGTCGCTGACCTATAACCGGCAGTACACCGATAATTTTCCAGAAGTCGGATATGGTCCTGAGAATTATCTGTATAACCTCGTTTTATGGACCGGGCCCGATGTTGACGTAAGAGATCTGAGGGATTATTGGAAAAAGGGCCAGGAAGACATTCAGCAAAGACACTACAATACATCCTGGTACAATAATCCTTATTTCCAGGCCTACGAATTTTTGCAGGGCTACTACCGAGACAATGTTTTCGGACAACTGAAGCTCGACTACAACATACTTCCCGGTCTTGATCTTACGTTGAGAACAGGCTTCAACCAATACAGCCTGAACCGGGATTGGAAAACGCCAAAAAGCTATTTGCGATATGACATCTTCTCAAAAGGTAATCTTCAACTCAGAAGCCAAAACGAATTAAGCATTAACACCGATTTTATCGCGCAGTATTACAAGAAAATAAGTGAGAATTTTACTATTCGCGCGAGTATTGGTGGCGCAAACCGCTGGCGAACTTATCGGATCCAGGACATGCAAACGGATGGATTGGTAATTCCAGGTTTCTACAATGTCAGCAATTCTCAAAATCCACTAAGGGGCACGAATTCCCTGGAGGAAGAAAAAGTAAACAGCGTATACGGTACGTTGGATGCTGAACTGTTTGGGGGAATCTTTTTGGGTGTTACGGGAAGAAACGATTGGGTTTCAACCTTACCGGTGAAGAATAACTCTTTCTTTTATCCTTCTGTGGCTTTGTCGGCGGTATTATCAGACTTCATAGACGTTACTCCACTCAGCATTTCATTTTTGAAGTTACGTGGTTCATGGTCTCGGGTTTCGGACGGCAAGATCAAAAATCCGAAGGATCCGACGTCAACGTCTCAATCGTCAACGTCAACTCAAGCGTTAACGTCAACTTACCCTTATTATCACATACAAGCCTACGATCCAGGTGTTAATTGGAACAATACACCTTCCCTTTCCTATCCAAAAATCTTGATCAATCCAGATCTCCATCCGGAGACATCGGATACTTATGAAGTAGGCCTGGATACTCGCTTTCTAGAAGGAAGACTGGGACTCGACGTGGCCCTCTACCGGATCCGAGATTTCAATAACCTCAACGTTGTACCAATTTCCGAAGGTACAGGGTATACTGCCCGCCTTGAAAATGGCGGCGAGTTTATCAGGAAAGGAATCGAGATCACACTCACTGCGACTCCCGTTAAAAGTGGGTCCTTCTCATGGGATGTTATGGTAAACTGGAGTCAGTTCCGCAAATACCTGGAGTCCGTTTATGGGGGTGCCCCCAAACTTAACAACATACCTGTTGGAACGCGAAATGATGCGCTTTACGGCTTTTCCTATATGCATACCCCGGGTGGAAAATTGGTCATTCAGGACAACGGATTTCCGCAAAGCGATCCCTACGTCCGGAACGCTGGGATATAGCGATCCTGATTTCATTTTCGGTTTCCTGAACACCTTTAACTACAAAAACTTTAGCCTTACCGTTTCAGCCGATGGAAGAATTGGCGGAACCATGTATTCGACGACGAATCAGAAGATGTGGTGGGGCGGGACTCATCCAGGCACTGTCAATGAGCACCGTGAGGCAGCCAACGAAGGACGATCAACTTATGTTGCTGATGGCGTTGTCGTAGTAGAAGGTGACGTGCAATATGATGCTGATGGAAAAATTATCAGCGATACCCGAGTCTACGCTCCGAATACTACAGCAGTTAATTACATCTCATGGAACGTGAACACGAGCAATGCGTTCCTCAATCATTACTACGACGCAAGCTTCGTCAAGCTCCGGGAAATCACGCTCACCTATAATTTTTCAAGTGCGTTGCTTTCCAAAACATTCATGAAAAAAGCATCCGTATCGTTCGTAGGAAGAAATCTGTTCCTGTGGTCAGATATGAAGGAAGTTGATCCGGATCCTGGCAGCGATAACCTTCAGACGCCTTCCACGAGAAGCATAGGCTTCAACATAGATTTTACCTTTTAACCGCTAACAGGAATCAAGATGAAAACAATAAAAATAATAAGTTTGATAACGATCGTGTTCTGGGCGAATTCTTGCAAAGATTTTGATGAACTCCAAAACGATCCCAACAGAACGTCGCAAACTCACCCCGGACTTCTGCTCACCAATATTGAAGCTGCTATTGACCCTGGTACTCAAGGAAACGAGGTGGTATCCACCTTTAATGTGGTCAACGTGAACGCTATGCTCGCATCGAGAATGATAATCTTCACAGATGGTGCCGCAGTCGAGCAATACTACAACTGGCAACGCAATAACTTTGATCGTTATAATACACTACGGCAGATTGCCAAAATGGAGGAAGAAGCTGATCGCCTGAAACTTGAAAATTACAAACACCTTGCATTGTTTCTGAAGTCAGTGCATATCCTTGAGCTTAGCAAAACTTTTGGTGATGTGCCTTACAGCGAAACATTGAAGACTGATGAAGACATTTATAAACCAACATACGACAATCAGGAAGATATTTACATACAGGTCCTGGACGATCTTAAAGCCGCCAGTACCAATCTTGATCAAAGCCTCGGCGATATCACGGGTGATGTTGTGTATGGAGGCTCTATTGACAAATGGAAAAAGTTGATCAACTCGTATAGCCTTAGAGTGCTGATAAGCCTGTCGGCGAAAACCGGAAACGCAAAACTTAATGTTGTCGGCCGTTTCAAGGAAATTGTAGACAATCCTGATCAATACCCGATCTTCACATCGAACGAAGACAATGGTGCCCTTCATTTTTATGATCTTGTCAATAATCGTTACCCCTACTTTAACAACAACAATTTTAAGACGGCGTATTACATGGAGGAGTCATTCGTTGACCTTCTGAAAGCCCGGCAAGATCCGCGTTTATTTGCTTTCGCTGATCGCAAGCCTCAGGGCGCTGCATTGCCCGAAACCGACTTCGATGCCTATGGAGGTGTGGGTGGAAGTGATCCACTGGGGGATAATACGACCCGGATCGTGAACGGCGAGGCATCACGTGCTGATGAGCGTTACTACCTCGACCCTGTGAATGAGCCCAGCGTTCTAATGGGATACGCGGAACTGGAATTTACGCTTGCAGAAGCCGCGGCAAGAGGATGGATCGCAAATGATCCGAAGGAGCATTATGAAAATGGTATCCGTGCTTCTTTTGATTTTTACGGCATCTCAAGTGATGAGCAGGATGCTTATCTGTTAGAACCTGAAGTTGTTTACAATCCTGCCAAGGCGATTGAAATGATCATCACTCAGAAGTACATAAACTTTTTTATGAACGGAGGATGGGAAGCCTTTTACAACAATCTTCGTACAGGCTTTCCGAAATTTGATGTCGATGGTGGTGGAGTATTGAACAACGGCCAGGTGCCCAAGCGTTGGATGTATCCTCAGGATGAATTGAATTTGAATACTGAAAATGTTGAGGCAGCCGTTAGCCGGCAATATGCAGGTGACGATGACATCAATGGAGTCATGTGGTTATTAAAAAGCGAATAGACCATGAGAACGAAAATTATATTTTTATTAATCGTCCTTTGCACTGGCACATTTTCCTGCGACGACGACGAAAACACAACCGTGGATCCTATCTATGAGTTTGTTGCTTTTGCCGGCGAATCATCCGTCAGTCTGAACGAGTTTGAGAACAGCGAAGAACCATTTCCCCTGACTGCAAAATTATTGGCCTTTGATCCGTATGCACAGGACATTGACTTGGCCCTGGAGATCACAGGATCTAATGCTCAGGAAAATACTGATTTCGTGGTCACACCGCATGATGTTGTCAAGATCCGCGCAGGTAAATTGGTTTCCGATACGGTTTGGATAAAAACAGTTGACAATGCAGCGGGTACAGACGAAGAGCGGTCTTTCCAGATAAAAATCAAATCAGTCAGTCAGCCCGATGTCAAAATCGGACTGGGCATTGCTGATCCAAAAAATGCAGCAGTGAACTTTAATATCCTGGACGATGAATGCAGCTTGACTACTGACATTTATAACACTACCCTGTCCAATTCAATCGGTGGATTAAATGGCGATGGAACAAAACCCGCTGAAGGCGTTTTGACGGGAAGTACAATTAAGTTAACGGGAGACCTGATAAATTACGGTGCATTTTCAAATGCCTCCCTTTCAGTCACGCTAACCCCTGACGGAGCAGGTTCGACAAAAGGCAAAGCCACGTTTGGAGAACAGGAAACCGGAACCGACGCTGACGGTTATGCATACAAATTTGTCGAGGTCGGTGAAGGATCGTACGACGTGTGTAGCGGCACCATCAATGTCGAATATGAAGTTTATTATATGGATGGAGGTTGGACATACTGGAATGAGGGGACCAATAGTTTTTCCGTTCCGTAGGTGTGAAAATAATTTAGATGATTGTTCAAAAATGAGAAGATTGAGACAGACTTTCGATTGAAAGATTCGAATTGTAAGCTTCCAAAATTTGCTTCTCAATTTTTCAATCTTACAATCCTATAATCCTACAATCCTAATCCATTATGAGAAGACACTTTATTTTTTTAGCCGGATTATTCGTTTTAGTTGGATCAGCTTTTATCTCCTGCACACAATCTCAGTCCTGACAAGAAAACACCAAAAGCAGTGTTCATTATCCTGGATGGAATTCCCGCAGATGTTATCGAAAAATTGAATCCTCCGGCAATAGCAGAGATTTCAAAAGTAGGAGGTTTTACACGCGCTTATGTTGGCGGCAGGAAAGAAACCTACAACGAGACCCCTACCATATCGGCACCCGGTTACATTTCGCTGCTCACCGGCACGTGGGGAAATAAACATAATGTCTGGGATAACGATATTGCTGCACCTAATTATCACTACTGGAATATTTTCAGAATTGCGGAAAAAGTAAACCCTGACCTTCATACTGCATTATTCTCAACATGGCTGGATAACCGCACAAAATTAGTCGGAGAAGGCCTTGAGCAGGCAGGTGCTATTAAACTGGATTATAAGTTTGACGGACTGGAGCATGATACCATTAAATATCCGCACGATGACGCAGCGGATTATATTCGGAAAATTGATGAAGCTGTTTCAGACGAAACCGCACGTTATATCTCAACGGAGGGGCCAGATCTTTCTTGGGTGTACCTGGAATACACCGATGATATGGGCCATCGCTTCGGAGACAGTCCGCAGTTCCATCAAGCAATACAAAACGCAGACCTTCAAATCAAAAAAATCTGGGAAGCCATGAAACTTCGGGAGGAGAAATTCAACGAAGACTGGCTTTTAATAATTACTACTGACCATGGTCGCAATGCCGCCACCGGCAAAGATCATGGTGGACAATCCGATCGCGAGCGAACAACCTGGATTGTGACAAACAGTAAACATCTCAATGAACGGTTTAAACAATCACCTGGAATCGTTGATATTTTGCCTTCCATTTTCAATCACCTGCAAATATCAATTCCTGATGATGTCGCTAGGAGAAATCGATGGTGTTCCCTTCATTGGCCCCATTGATTTGGCCGACCTGACTGCAGAAAAAAATGGTAATAGCATAACGCTTCGATGGAAAAATTTCAGCAAAAATAAAACCGATAAGGCCGAGATTTTTGTTACAGAAATGAATCAGTTTAAAGAGGGCAAGACAGATAAATATCAAAAGGCTGGTGAGGCTCTTCTTAAGCAGGAAAGTTATAATTTTAACGTAGAAAGCAATTCGACGTTTTATAAAGTACTGGTCAAGGCGTCCTCATCACTATGCAAATGTGTGGATCGTTGACACGAATAAATGACTTCTCATCCATTTATAAACTTATTAACCAGCATCCTATGGACATCACCAGAAAAGAATTCCTTAACCGAAGTTCCGCGCTGGCAGCAGCTTCGATACTTACGCCGCTTGGCGTTGCATGCCAAAGCATTCGGTCATGCAGATAAAAAAATCAAAGTCGGCAGTAATTGGTTGTGGAAGTGTCTCCGGCCAGTACCTGCCTCATCTTTCAAAGTCACCCTTTGTTGAATTGGTGTCGGCCTGCGATATCAGACCTGAACGCGCCAAAGCCGCGGCAGAAAAATATAAGATTCCGAATCACTATCCGCATATCGACCAGATGCTGGCAGGTGCAAAATTCGATTTGATGGTAACGCTAACCGATATGCAGGAGCACGGACGGCTCAACAAGCAGGCGGTGCATGGCAGGCCGTCATGTATGGAGTGAAAAACCGATGGCCAATACATACAAGGAAGGCCGTGAGTTATTGGATCTTGCCAAGAGCAAAGGACTCCGCGTTTGGGGAGCGCCGGCAGTTGTAAACAGTCCGCAGTTTGCATTCATGGCAAAGCCAATCAATGAAGGTAAGCTGGGAAAGATTGCCGCAGCGCATGCTCACTATGGACACCTGGGTCCGCATTGGTCCGCATTCTTCTATGAAAAAGGTGGCGGCAGCATGCCTGATCTTGGTGTATACAATTTCGGTACATTAACAGGATTGCTGGGCCCTGCAAAATCTGTGGTAGCCATGACCAGCATTATATTGCCTGAACGCGAAACCGAAAATAAAGGAAAAGTTAAAGTCGAAGCAGAGGACAATGCCATGGTGTTGATGGAGCATGCCAATGGTGTGATCTCACACGTGCAGTGTGGATTTAATTATTTTGATCCATATGGACATGAAGGCTCTGGCCAGGACCGTCCAACAATTTCCATTTGGGGAAGAAACGCCAACATGAATCTTGTAGGCTACGACTGGGCGCCCTTTGGTGTAGATATGGCAACCGTTGAAAATGAAAAAACAGTTCGTTATGTTCCCGATCCAGGTACGTATGTCTGGCAGCAAGGTGCATCAGTTATTTGCGAAAGTTTAGTGACAGGAATAGAACCACTCATTAATGCTGAACATGCTTTGCACGTGCTTGAGGTCATGCAAGCGGCCCGGGAATCACAGGCAACTGGTAAAAGAATTACTTTGCAATCGACCTTTCCGTATCCGGTGGTGAAATAATTACCGTGTGTCTGGAGTTAATGCGGAGTTTTTAACCGCAAAGACGCAAAGAACGTTTCGGAGTATCGGACCTTTGATTCACCTGAACAATTCAAAAACTTGGCAAGCGATCAATGCACCACAATCGTTAATCTAAAAATTCAAATTCAGATTTTGCTTTGCGCCTCTGCGTCTTTGCGGTTAAATTTCCGATAACAGAAAATGAACTATTGGGTCTGTGGCTTTCTTCCTGCCCAAGTTATCAACGAAACAAGAACCAGATTTACAAAACAACTCACAATCATGATCTGAAAAAGGTCTGTCTTAAAGTGATCGTAAATCATGAAGACCATGAGTCCGTAAAAGATCAACAATCCCGACAAGGTCTCAGGTAAATGCCTCTTATTTCTTGAAACCTTGTTTGGTAAATACAAGGCAATTGCCGGGACGATAAAAAACCAAAATAGAATCGCGGTGAGCAAGTTCCATCCAATCAACATTGAAAATGGAATTAAAACAGCCGCCAACGCAATTGGTACAATCAATGTCCCTTTGAGCCTCTCTTTCAATGGCCACATTTGATTTTTTTTAATACAGTTCCCGAACCTAGGTGCGGTTGACAAAAGAATGCTTACTAATATAATCTTTTTTCTCAAGTCTCTTTCCTATTAATTTCGGTTAGAATATCCATTTCCGAAGTACCAAGCGACTTGTAACCTAATTGTTCACGCGCCATTTATATAATACTTCATCATTTGAAATCGACCTATGGCGATGAAGCAAAAGATATTATTACTTTAGCTAGCATTAATTTGGAAAACCTAAAAAAAAGTAACCCTATGAAATCTCGTCGCGACTTCCTGCAAAAAATCTCTGCCTCAGCCTTTGCCTTGCCGTTTGTGCCATCGTTAACGCTTGCCGATACAAACAAAGCGGCTGAACTACCATATCAGGGACCGATGCTGCGGGTAGCGATCATGGGCCTGGGAAGTTACGGTAACCGTGTTGCAGAGGCTATGCAAGCCTGTACAAAAGCGAAGTTGGTGGGCGTGATCAGTGGCACGCCTTCGAAAGTAAAAGACTGGCAGGCAAAATATAATATCCCCGAAAAGAACTGTTATAACTACGATAATTTTGATCAGATAAAAAATAACAAGGACATCGATGCAGTCTACGTTATCACGCCCAATGCCCTTCACAAACCGCAGGCTATCCGCGTAGCGCAGGCGGGCAAACATGTGATCTGTGAAAAACCTATCGCTTTAAATGCAGCGGAAGGACAGGCGATGGTCGATGCGTGTAAAAAAGCCAACGTAAAATTTCTGGTAGGATACAGAATGCACCTCGAAGCCAAAACATTGGAGATCGTTCGAATGAGAACTGCCGGAGAGTTCGGCAAAGTTTTGTTCTTCCAGGGACTCTGTGGGTTTAAAATTGGAGATCCAACCCAATGGCGTCTGAAAAAAGAGCTGGCCGGCGGTGGCTCCCTGATGGATATCGGTATCTATGCCGTTAACGGCTCCCGTTATATGATCGGTGAAGAGCCGATCTGGGTGACGGCCCAGGAAACCAAAACTGATCCTCAGAAATTCAAGGAAGGTGTAGATGAAACAATAACGTTTCAACTTGGATTTCCTGGTGGCGCACTTGCGTCTTGCTTGTCGACCTATTCAATGAATAATCTCGATCGCTTCTTCTTAAATGGCGAAAAAGGATTTGCGGAAATGCAACCTTCTACCGGGTATGGACCAATCAAGGCTCGTACACATTTGGGTGAGTTAACGCAACCTCACGTTACTCATCAGACCGTACAAATGGATGAAATGGCAGGAATTATTTTAGAAGGCAAAAAACCGGTTATTCCCATCGATGGTGAAGAAGGTGTGAAGGATATGAAAATACTTGATGGTATTGTGCAGGCTGTTAAAAGCGGGAAGAAAGTCGATTTGAAATTGTGATCAGCTTCAAGTAAATGCATTTTACGTGGAGGCGAAGGTTCGGGTAGTGGGTTTATTCTTAACCGCAAAGACGCTAAGGCGCAAAGGATAAGGGTTGTCTTTAAATTTTTTCTTTGCGTCTTGGCGCCTTTGCGGTTCACAAAATCGAAAAAATAGCATTTTAGGCTCAAAAAAGGCCTTTTACAGAAAGGCGTAAAGCGCCTAGTTTCGCGAAGAATTGGAAAAATTTGTCGATCTTTGTAACACCTGAAAAGTTGGCAATCAACGCTTAGCGAAAACTCCGCGTTCCTTGCTCCCTTCACTGAAAGATCGACTATAAATAAAAGTGTTATGAAGCGCTCGGCAGTTTTACTCTTCTTTGTTATCGCGTGTCTCGTAGGTTTTTCAAATGACGAAACCGGTGACGACAAAAGAATGGAAGCCTTTTTGAACAAGGTTGAAAAATTCTATAAAAACAAAGAAAAGGTATCCACAAACTGGAACATGCCGAACACGAATCCAGAATCAAACGATTATAATATGCCCACAGGGAACTTCGCTTCTACCGATCACGAATCCGGGCTTCTTTATAATTCTTCGAACGGAAAACTTTTAGACACAGAACTTAATATTGAACTGGATAC
Organism: uncultured Bacteroidota bacterium; assembly: GCA_963813425.1. Classification (GTDB taxonomy): domain Bacteria; phylum Bacteroidota; class Bacteroidia; order Cytophagales; family Cyclobacteriaceae; genus Chryseolinea. The sequence goes on along the minus strand of CAWEZB010000014.1, from coordinate 52,925 downwards.
CGTCACGGGAATTATTTATGATTTTAAGACCAAAAAAGAATATTCCCTATCCGATCTTCAATCACAGCGACACAAAGAGTTGTAGTCGCAACCCACATCAAATAAAAACACGATCTGAAACAATCGTGTTTTTTTTATTTTAGGCTACTGCAAACTTGCACTTCAAGATGCTTGTTTTACAAACTGCACCTCTGCCTGAAGTTTCACTTCTTCGCCAACCAGTACCCCACCCGTTTCAAGTGCCGCGTTCCAGTTAAGTTTGAAGTCAGTGCGATTAATTTTACCTGTAATCGTGAAACCAGCTTTTTGATTACCCCATGGATCTTTTCCAATGCCACCAAACTCGACATTCAATTTCACAGCTTTCGTGACATCGCGTATCGTAAGATTTCCATGAAGGACATACGTTTCGTCATCAACCTTGTCCAGCTTTGAAGAAATAAATTTCAACTCGGGGTAATTTGCTGCGTCAAAAAAGTCAGGAGATTTCAAATGGTTGTCCCGATCTTTGTTTCCTGTCGTAATAGAATTGATGTCAGCCGTAAATTGAATTTTGGCAGTCGTAAAATCGGTATCTTCAGTTTCTACTTGTGCATCAAACTTTTCAAATGACCCTGAAACGTTTGTTATCATCATGTGCTTCACTTTAAATCCGATTTCGCTATGCGCTGGATCTAAATTCCATTTCGTTTTCGTTGCTGTTGCCGTTTCCATTGTGTTTTGTTTTTTAATTTTTTGTTGAGACAAAGTTACGCAGGCCGTTGCCTCTAACTCGTTGAACTAGGTTAAGATCGTATCGTTATCCGTTAATCGTTATCCGTTTCCCAAAATTAAACTTGGATTTGATCGGATCGATAACTGTTAACGAGTCTATGCACACACGATAGATCTGCAGCAGAAGTGATTTGGCTCCCACGGATAACGATTAACGGATAACGCTTCTTAACCTAGTTCAAGAACTATCACGGGGGAGAATGATAACTTTACATCATCATTTAGTCATAAGTAAAAAAAGAATATGGAAAACAGGATTTTAGGAATACACCATATTACTGCAATCGCAGGATATGCAAAACGCAATTATGATTTTTATACCAAGGTATTGGGACTGCGTTTTATTAAGAAGACCGTAAATTTTGACGATCCCAAAACGTATCACTTTTATTTCGGCGATGAAGTTGGATCCCCAGGTACTATTCTAACATTCTTCCCGTGGGAAGGAGTTCCAAGAGGAAAACAAGGGTCAGGTATGCCGACCGAAATAGGATACTCGGTACCTGACAAAAGCCTTGCGTTCTGGACGCAACGTTTCAAGGAATACTATGTTAACGTAACCGGAACAGGTACCCGTTTTGGTGAAGAGTTTATTGCGTTCGAAGATCCAGATGGACTACCTCTGACGCTAATCATTCCTAAAGGTGCCGACAACCGTAAGCCCTGGGAAACGGATGAGGTTAAAGCTGAAGTGGCCACCAAAGGTTTTCACAGCATTACGCTGACGCTTGCAAGTGTGAAAGAAACTGCAGGTGTCTTGACAGATATATTTGGGTATACCTTTTCCGGCCAGGAGGGAAACCGTTACCGTTACACTACCGATGCCGTAGAAAACGCTTCGATTGTAGATCTCATCGATGCTCCAGATCAATCAAGGACCGGAAATGCCGGCGGTACCATTCACCACGTAGCGTTTCGCGTGAAAGATGAAAACGTGTTGATGGAGTTTCGTGAAAAAGTTCTTGCGAAGGGATTGAATATCACGCAAAAGATCGATCGCAATTATTTCTTCTCACTTTATTTCAGAGAACCGGGCGGTGTTCTTTTTGAGATTGCGTCCGATACACCTGGTTTCTCGATCGATGAGTCAGTCAGCGAGCTGGGTAAAAACTTAAAACTTCCAGCGCAATATGAAAGCAACCGAAAACAGATCGAAGCGGTTTTACCATCGCTTGCATAAATTTAGTTTCTAGTTTGAAGTTTCTGGTTTCTAGTTGGCGCAACTTCAGCATGCGTGCCAGGAATTTCGGAAACTAGAAACTTCAAAGCAGAAACTAGAAACTAAATTTCATAAATTACACATTTAAGATTTGGTTATGAATGATATAGAATTAAGACTCAAGGACAATGGACAGGGCGCGTTCGTTATTGAAGAGGGTGACGTGCGCCTTGCCGAAATGGAGGTCGCTGTTAGTAACGGGAATTTAACCGTGTATCATACTGAAGTGGCCGAACAACTAAAGGGAAAAGGTGTAGCTACAAAATTATTGTCCTCCATGGCAACTTACGCCCGTGAGAACAAACTAAAAGTGGTTCCCCTTTGTCCGTATGTTCTTGCACAATTCAAAAGGCACCCAGACCAATATGCCGACATCTGGAATAAAAACTGGCATCCTTGACAATAAGAAAAACTAAATGCATCAAAAAGAAATAATAACCGCGGGTAAAAAAATAACAGAGGCCAAAAAAGCATTGATCATGTTACATGGCCGCGGTGCATCGGCAGAAGATATTCTTCGACTGAAGCCTTACCTGAATGTTGAAGAATTTGCCATACTTGCGCCGCAGGCTACCAACAGTACATGGTATCCCTATTCCTTTCTGGCACCACGAGATCAAAATGAGCCGTGGTTGTCGTCGGCCCTCAATCTCATAACGGAGCTGGTAGGCGACATTAACATGGCGGGAATTCCGAAAGACCACATTTATTTTCTCGGGTTTTCACAAGGAGCTTGTCTTACGTTGGATTACGTTTCACGAAACGGTGGGAAATGGGGAGGTGCTGTTGCATTCACGGGTGGGCTAATCGGAGACAAGATCTATCCCGAAACATATGCAGGTGATTTTCAAGGGACGCCAATTTTCATTGGAACGAGCAATCCCGATCCCCATGTACCGGTAGAACGTGTAAAGGAAACGGTGTCGTTTCTAAAAAAGATGAATGCTTCTGTGACTGAAAAAGTCTATCAAAACATGGGGCATACCATCAGCGAGGATGAAATTGATAAAGCTAATCAATTGGTATTTAATGCTTAAGTATGATTACGGTCGTCAGAATTTATAGCGATGAAAACGGCGATAGTCATTTTGAGGAAATAACTGTTCCGTTAAAGGACAGTGGAATGGTTGGGAGCCTGTCTGCCGGAGTTGCAGCGAAGGAAGTTATATTTCGTGAAGTAGAACCAGCCTACGACTGGGACTTCCATACGGCTCCTCAAAAACAATATATAATCCTGCTTGACGGAGAAATTGAAATAGAAACGTCTTTACATCAAAAAAGAAGGTTTAGCGGTGGCGACGTCTTATTGGTCGAAGATACGACTGGGAAAGGGCACAAAACCAGAAACCTCCAGCCGGTCAAACGGAAATCAATTTTTATTACAGTCCCTTAAATGAAAATTCCGAATGACTAACTTTCAATACGCACTGGAACTACTTGGCACTTTTTTCTTTGCGATATCGGGGGCGTTGGCCATTCAGGACCATCACGATGATTTGTTCGGAGCCGGTTTTATGGGGTTTGTTACTGCCATTGGTGGTGGTACACTGCGCGACATCATGCTTGGGAGTTATCCACTTGTGTGGATTGGAGATATTTATTTCGTCTATGCAATTTTTGCAGGGGTACTCGTGGCCTATTTTTTCTATAAGCCTTTGGTTCGACTTAAACGCACGTTTCTATTTTTCGACACATTGGGAATCTCTTTCTTTACGATTTTAGGAGTTGAAAAAGCGCTTAGCCTTGGCGTGAACCCTGAGATTGCAGCGATCATGGGAATGTTCAGCGCCATTATGGGTGGCGTCATCCGCGATGTACTTACCAATGAAACGCCAGTCTTGTTCAGAAAGGAAATTTATGCAACAGCTTGCCTGGCCGGGGCAATTTTATATTTAATCCTGTATCAGTTTAGTGTAGACCGTAATCTCAACTTAATCCTATCCATTGCGCTTATTTTTGTCTTCCGGGTTCTGGCTGTAAAATATAAACTATCACTGCCCAATTTCAGGAGGGCTTCCTGATTCCTCTAATGGTTAACCACAGAGTCACGGAGAGCACAGAGTTTCACAAAGAAGAATCAACTTCCCTTCGACAACTAGAAACCAGAAACTAGAAACTTTAAACTTTTTTAGCGAGCCTTCTTCTAATCTTACTTAAAAATTCCGGCGTAATCCCAAGGTACGAAGCAATGTTATGTTGAGGAACACAGGAAGGAATTAGGGGATATTTTTTTATGAAATGCAGATACCGTTGTTCAGCCGTTGAACTTAAGTTGTCGATGAGTCGCTGCTGATTTGCCACTAGTGCATTTTCAATGAGGATACGAAAAAACCGTTCGAACTTCGGCACTTTTTCGAAAAGCAGTTGCTGGTTGTCCCACGACAACAAACGAACGTCGGAATCTGCTATCGCTTCTATTGTCAGCACGGCTGGTTTTCGCGAAATGTAACTGTACATGTCAGCAATCCACCAGTCCCTGGTCGCAAAACTCAGAATATGTTCTTTTCCTTCGGCATCTACAGTGAAACTTTTCAGGGCTCCATCAATAACAAACGCAGAATATTTACAGACGTCACCGACATACAAATAGATTTCCCTTCGCTTTAATGTTCTGTGTTCCAGCATAGAAACGAAAAGTTTTTTTTCCTTTTCATTCAACTCAATATGCTTGCAGACATTTTTTAAAATCAGATCATTATCCATCACATGGCTTAGATATTGGAACTAAAAATAAGGATTTTAACCAAGCAATTGCGAATCGTGTTTTCTTAACCTTGTTCAATGCAGAAGGTGGAAGATACTGCTAACTTTACCCATGCGAAATTCGTTATGACACAATAGTTTAAATAGTTAAAAAGAAAATTCACGAGTGGTGTAATCGCCACCACAGCAAAAGAAACAAGACGCAAATCACTATGGAACTGGGAGTTTACACATTCGCCGACATGACGCCTGATAAAGTGTCCGGAAGAGCAATCAATGCGCATACACGGATACAACAACTGCTCGAGGAGATTCAATTGGCTGACCAGGTTGGCCTTGACGTCTTCGCTGTGGGGGAACATCATCGGCCTGACTATGCGATTTCTGCTCCCGCCGTGGTCCTGGGTGCCGCCGCAGCCATCACTAAGAACATTAAACTTTCCAGCGCGGTTACGGTACTCAGTTCCGACGATCCGGTGAGAGTCTTCCAAACCTTCGCCACTGTGGATCTTATATCCGGAGGAAGGGCTGAAATCATGGTCGGGCGAGGTTCATTCATAGAGTCGTTTCCATTGTTTGGTTATGACTTGAATGAATACGATGAACTGTTTGCGGAAAAATTAGAGCTGCTTATCAAAATCAATCAGAATGAAATTGTCTCCTGGAAAGGAAAACATAGGTCATCGCTTATTAATCTTGGCGTGTATCCAAGGCCCCTTCAACCTTCATTGCCGATTTGGCAAGCTGTGGGAGGCACACCGCAGTCCGCCGTACGGGCAGGCACGCTTGGACTTCCGATGGCACTGGCAATCATCGGCGGTTATCCCGATAAGTTCGTGCCGTTCATAAATCTGTACCGTGAGTCAGGACAAAAGGCGGGACACGAAAATTTGCCACTCGGAATTAACTCACACGTCTATGTGGCTGAAACGTCGCAGCAAGCAGGTGACGAATTTTATCCCGCGTATTCAGCAATGATGAATCGAATTGGTCGAGAAAGAGGCTGGGCACCGCTGCGTCGAATGGACTTCGATGCCATGCGTTCACCAACGGGGTCGTTACTTGTAGGAAGTGTCGATGAAGTCGTAGACAAGATCTTATACGAACATAGCTTGTTTAAAAATTCCAGATTTTTAGCCCAAATGAGTGTCGGTATCATGCCACACGATAAAATCCTGCGATCGATAGAGTTGTTTGGTAACAAGGTTGCTCCAGCCGTAAAGAAGGCGTTGGCTACTTCTGCTGACAAAGCAAAAGCAAAGGAAGAAGTAAGCGAAAAGTAATCAGCATCACTAGTCAAACTTTCGGCGTACGCCCCACAGATCCCGAATCACAACGTCGAACATGATGTGTTGCGAACGTTGAAGAATTAATCCATTCTGTGTTGTGCCAAGGCTATCAAAGGAATAGGAAATGTTAACCGACGACCGGTTATCAAACATCGGCATAGAAATGCCCGCTGACAATCCCCACAAGGGCAGGCTTGTCTCCTTTATCATCAGGGGATATTGCTGCAAATGAAATCCCGCCCGTAAGGAAAGGGCGCCTAAATAACTTGGTGCATCCGGATTTCCCCTATACATATAACCCATCGAAAATTTCCATGTATCCTGGAACGTGACTTCCTGATATTTGGAAATGACGGTATTCCAGTGCTCAAATTTCAAGTCGCTTGCGAAAATTGACCGCCGTGTTTGTAGTGCCAGGCCGAAGCCATAAGATTGGGGGATCTCATAAGTTAATTTTTCGCCGATTGATGTGCGCAACGTATCGAGTGGCCCATCAAGTAAATAATTTTTCTGACTACCCTGAAACGTGGACTCGCGGTCTCCGACGAAACCTATGATTAGCGACTTGTCTTTTTTGAGATGAACTTCATATTGCAGTCCAATATCCCAGTCGAATTCATTGGTGTTGATCCTATTTTCATAAATCAAAGTCGTGGCCTGATTGAGTGTGTTAACCGATTCACGCCTGGATATCGTGCCAAACATATATGAAATGTTTAAACCAAGCGAAAGGTTTTTAAAAATGCTAAAACCATTTCCCCAATACAAGCGCGAGATAGTTCCGTCACCTTCGTAGCGGTAATCTACTTCAGAAATTCCGCCTAAACGTCGAGTTGTATTTATATTATAAGAAACACTGCTGAAAGGTGTAAGCCCAACAGTCGAGGACCACTGTGGCAAAAACTTAAACCAATAATTGATATTTGAGAGACTTCCATTTGTTCTTGATTCCGACAAATCAGTGGTGCGGTAATCATTTTGCTCCACATAAAATCCCATTTCAAAAACGCTGCTCACGGGAGACGCAATTGATCCATAGGAAGCGGGATTGACGTAATTCAAATTAAATCCATCGCGAACAGCAATACCTGTTCCGCTCATTCCCCTGTTTAACGTAGACATTCTGTAATTGATGATGCCTAAGTCATAGATTGAATAAGGTGAATTGTAAATATTCTGCGAAAGTGCTATTCCACCGAAATTCACCAATAGGAAGCTTAAAAAATATCTCATCATTAAATATTTAATGGAGAAAAATAAGGATGCCAGGTTTTATCTGGAAGTTTAAGCGACGACCAATTAGGATAATGCGCCAGAAATAAATGTTTCTGCGACAACAACCTACACGGTTCAAAAATTGGTTTTTTGGCTAGTGAACCTTGGATGAATAGAACGCAGTGAATCACGTCCTATCGATGATCAAGGTCGTCGCTAGATTCATTCACGTTGCAGATTTTATTTTTTGATTGCGCTCGCAAACGTTTCATTTGCAGGATTGGGAAACTAATGAAACGGATTCTGGGAATAATAGCAGTAAGCGCAATGGTTTGGTCGTGTGAACCAGAATCTCCAGAAATCGGATCGGATTTCTTTACCAATGGAATACTCGATTTTACCTACATCGATTCGGCGACTGTCCATCTTTCCACGATTCAACTTGACGAAATGATCACAAGTTCAGCAAGTCGTATGCTCGTTGGAACGCATCGCGATGAACATCTTGGACAAATTACTGCAACACCCTACTTTCAGGTTCACACCACTGACGAGGTGAATTTCGAGGACCAGAACTTTGTTTACGATCATCTTTCACTTGTACTTCCACTGGACCATTATTCCTACTATGACACGCTGCTTACGCTCACTTTGAATGTTCATCGTGTTACCGAAGATATCATATCAGAAAATGGCTACTTCGACAATTCCGCTTCCTTTCAAATGGAAAACAAATCTATCGGATCAGTAACCCTGAAACCGAGGCCAAGCTACGATTCCATTGAAGTAAAATTATCAGATGCTCTTGGATACGAAATTTTTCAGAAAGCGATGAGTGGCGGTGAGGAATTGACGGCTGCAAACTTTTTAAAGTACATCCGCGGATTCGCAGTCGTTCCGGACACGTCAATTTCAAGCTGCGTCGTTGGACTGAGCCCGAACCCCAGTCTCCGATTGCATTATTATGACAAAACCACTACGCCAATAACCAAAAAATATTTAGCCTTTAACGTACAGTCTTCGTCCGTCTTTGTTTTTCACAAACATAACCTGCAATCGAAGAAATACAAATTTGGAAATCATGCCTCCTCCAAAGGAACGATTAAGTGCAAAACAAACTAATGGTATCGCCTATATTCAGGCTGGTGCAGGCCTGTCCCTGCGGGTAGATCTCCCGTATTTAAGAACACTAAAACAAATTGATAATTTTTACGTCGGCCGCGCAGTACTCGAAATTTATCCCGTTCGTAAATCATTCACTTCATCAACAAGACTTCCACAACAACTAAAAGTATTTAAGGCAGACAAGCGGAATGTGATCTACGAAGAAATCGAGACGATTGCTTCGCTTGTAGAAGATATTGAATTAGGCCGCGACACGTACTACAGATTCGATGCTACGGAATTTGTCAAAGCACAAATGGAACTGCAATCGACTGAATGAAAATGCGTTGATCTTCACTACCGATAAGGCTACCTATCCTGTCTCGGCTGAAAGGATCTATGCAGCAGCACCCGGTTACGAATACAAAACACGTTTGAGAATTTACTTTGCTACCGTAAACAATTGAGGTATGAATAAATCCAAAATACTTTTTACACTTCTAATTTTTTTGACCACCATTACTTCTTGCTCAGACGATCCAGAAGATGAACCAACGTTAGGAAATTGGACGAGAACGACGTCCTTTCAAAGGAAGGCCGCGTTCTGGCGCGTTTGTCTTTACCGTCGGAACTAAAGCCTTTGTAGGACTAGGATACGATGGAGATGACTACCTGTCAGATTTTTATGTGATGGATTTAAATTCAGGTTATTGGGAAGCAAAGCAAAATTTCCCAGGTCTACCACGCGAGCGGGCAATAGCTTTCAGTATCAATGGCAAGGGCTATGTCGGGCTTGGTTATAATCGGGATGAAGATGAGGAAGAGCTGGGTGATTTTTGGGAGTATGATCCAGACTCAAACACCTGGAAACAAATTGCAAGCTTCGGAGGCACGGCGCGATACAATGCGATTGGTTTTTCGATCGGTTCGAAAGGATACATTGGAACAGGCTACGATGGTGATGAATATAACAGTGACTTTTGGGAATATGATCCGACCGCAGATCTGTGGAAAGAAATAAAAAGTTATCCAGGCGAAAAAATTGAAGGTGGATTGGCAATGGTCGTTGGCGGGAAAGCATACTATGTGCGCTGGTCGAAACAATGGTTTATTTAATACCGACCTCTGGGAATTTGATCCATCAGGTTCTGATATTATTTGGACAAAGCGCTCACCAGACGACGATGAATCTTACTATGATGACTTTAAGGCGGCCGTAAGCCGGTATGATGCAGTCACATTTACGATAGAAGAGAAAGCCTATATTATGGGAGGCATAGCATCGACGGGCGCTACAAATGGGGCTGTATATGAATTCGATGCGACGACCTCCATTTGGGACGAGCGCACTTCGTTTGAAGGATCGCCCCGCAGCTTAGCCGTTGCGTTATGTGCTGGAAGGGCGGGCTTTTGTCGCTACTGGGCAAAATGCGTCAAGTCGTTACGATGACGTGTGGGAATTTAAGCCGAATGAGGAATATGATTCGAGCCTTTAATTCGTTAATCGTTATCAGTTATCCGTTCCGGTAGCCGAGTGTATTAGGATCAAATGAAATTTTGCAATATCAACTCAGAGAATTTATCATAAACCAATAACTTTCCTAACCATTAACAACGATTAACGGATAACTGATTAACAATTAACGGATCATGACCAAAGCCATAGCCAATAAAATACTTGTCGTTGTTCTTCACGCTTGTGGCTGGGCTTTGCTTTTTACATTGCCATTTCGCTTTCTATCACGCAGCATGTTCCTCCTGAAAGGAAAAGAGAAACACTGGAAAGATTTCCCGCCCGATGAACGATTTAACAATCCCATTCCGTTTGATCCCACGATGATCAGAACAGAATCACTGCTGTCAAATGGCCTACTCTTTATCTTCTTTTATCTGAATATGTTCATTTTAGTACCTAAAGTTCTGACCAGGAAGGGATGGGCTCCGTACATTTTATTGGTTGGCCTATGCCTTGCGATCTATTTAATATGCTCCTATTTTTTTAGATTGAGTTTTGTTCATTTCGGGACGTTCAATCCTCCCCTTTTTATTGGTGTTCCCAATTTCTTTATGGTCTTTGGACTAAGCCTTGCATTGCGACTGATGCAAGACCGATCGGCATATGAAAACTTATTAAAGGAACGTGAACATGAAAAACTAAAATCAGAGCTCTCTTTTTTGCGCTCGCAGGTTAGTCCGCATTTCATGTTTAATATTCTGAACAGCCTGGCATCATTAGCACGGAAAAAATCCGACTCATTGGAGTCTGCCATTATACAATTATCACAATTGATGCGTTATTCCTTATATCACACCGACAAAAAAGTAAGTTTGGAACAGGAGGCAGCCTATATCGGAAATTACATTGAACTACAGCGGATGCGATTTGGTTCCATGATTACATTGCATTATCATGTGAACATCGAACGAAAAGATTTGATGATCGAGCCAATGCTGTTGATTCCTTTTGTGGAAAATGCTTTCAAACATGGTGTCGGTATGATTCAAAATCCTGTCATCAATGTAAATCTTGAAGCTTCCTTCCATGGGATACATTTTGAAGTTCGAAATAAATTCAATTCCTCGTCGGACGAAACAAAAGATTCAAGTTCTGGAATCGGTTTACAAAATGTGAAGCGCAGGCTTGATTTGTTGTACAAAGACTTGTACGCGATCAAGACTTATGCCCAAGACGACTGGTTTATTGTTGACCTAAAATTAATTGCAGCATGACATGCATGGCCATTGACGACGAACCACTTGCCCTTGATCTTTTGGAGGACAATATTCGTCAAGATTTCGATTTCTGACTTTGGTCAAGAAATGCTCCAATGCTTTGGAGGCAAATGAATTTCTGCAGAAGCAGCCTGTAGACCTCCTCTTCCTTGATATCCAAATGCCTGGCCTTTCCGGTATTCAGTTTTTGCAGGGATTATCCAAAGCACCTCCACTGGTAATTTTCATTACAGCGTATGAAAAATATGCAATCGACGGCTACAGCCTTGACGTTGTAGACTACCTGCTCAAGCCCGTCTCATTTGAACGATTTTTAAAAGCGGCGAACAAAGCACAGATAAGTTTAATAGTCGTAACGCCGTTCCCACACCTTCGCAGGAATATTTGTTTGTCAATTCAGAATACAACCTGGTCCGAATTGATTTTAACGATATCGCCTATGTAGAAGGCTTAAAGGACTACGTTAAGATCTTTCTAGTGTCTGCTACCAGGCCGGTGATCACCAGGTTAAGCATGAAGGCTCTCGAGGAAAAACTTCCCTCCAATATGTTTGTACGCGTGCATAAGTCTTTTATCGTTGCTTTGAACAAAATAACTTCTATTCGTAAAGGAAGAATCTCTATACTAAAGGCACAAGTTCCAATCAGCGAACATTTTAAAGACAACATCTACAAAGTTATCGATCCGAAAGCATAGTTCGAGCTGCATTTCTTCGTGAACCTTTGTGTCTTGTGTCTTTGTGGCGATTATCGTTGAAAGTCTTGCCACAAAGACTCTAAGGCACAAAGGTTCACAAAGAATACAAACGATATCAAGGGTGCTCTATGGAATAACCACAATTCGCGACACGTAATATTTTTTGTCAATCAGCAGTCGAACCAGGTACATTCCACTGCTCGTGTCTTCTATATCAATCTTGTAAGTCTGATTCAAAACATCGGCCAATTCTTTGCTGCCCACCTGCTTCCCAGCCATGTCGACTAACTCATACACTACCGGCTGACGATTGTCCAGGTTGAATGTGACATAAAAACTTTTTACCTCATCAATCTTACTCGGGTATAATGAATAGAGTTCAGACGTCGAGAATGGCGAAGGATCATCTGACAAGAAGAACTCAATATTATCCACGTAAAGGCTACTGGAGATGGCACGTGAAACAACAAACGCTATTCGAATAGATTCCTCCCCAGCCAATGAATTCAAATTGATAAAAATTTGTTTCCAATCTGCCGCGGAAGTCGGAGCCAAATCCGCTTTTATGTTACCTTCTGAAAGCGATCTTTCGCTACGACTAAAAAGCACTTCGTCAAAGGTTTTGCCGCAATCACGTGACACCAACACTTTAAAAACCTCCTTCGAGGGATCTTTAATACTGTCGACACTTTTATGTTGGTAAGAAAGATCGAAAAATAAACTCGCGGTCACGGCATCGGAAAAGTCCATGACCGGGCTGACAAACCAGGAGTAGTCTTGTTCTGAGCCGTTGTCGGCCCCTTCGAAATACAAGGATTGATCGTAATTTGTTGAAGTGGTTTCCCAATTGCGTTCACCTGTCGGATTAACAATTTGCCATTCAGCTTGCCCTTGATCTCCATCAAAATTTTTCCGCAAAGGAATTTTATCCTCAGAGGCATCAACAATTGCCTTTACCTGAATTTTGTTGTTCGACACGTCAATATCCCGAAATCCATTTGGCTCCGTGATCTCAAAGGAAATCGAATTATCTCCATCCTTTAATGTCATGAAGGGAAGCGTAATCGTTATTTCTTCACCAGGCGATAAACTAAAACCTTCAGCTGTCGACATCGTCTGACGCGCATCAAGGTTAGCGAAGTACTCAACCTTAAAGCTTTGGATTGGCTGATTGCCTTTATTTTCAACGAGCAAAACCGGCTGTACTTCCTTACTGCAATGGACCGGCGACGGATACATAAGTTTGTTTAATGGCAATATTTTCAGATACGTCCGTTCTTACGGCGATGTTATCAACGTAAAGATTGTTGCCCTGGTCGTTAACGCCCACGAACGCAAGTTGAATACGTTTCATTCCTACAAATTTGCTCAAGTCAATTACTTCTCTTCTCCATTGATTTTCACTGGCAGGCAAAAATGAGCCGGTGGTTGATGACACGGTGGCGAGGGCACTTCCATATTTCGAATAAATTATATCGCTGGTAGTAAGATCTGTACTGCAGTCCGACAGCACATGCACTTCTAATCCATCCGAATGATTTTGATAACGACCATAAGCGACGTCAAAAGCCAGGAACGGTGAGGTTGCCTGCGTAAGATCTATGACGGGCGTAGTGATGACATCGAGTTCCTCCACCGATTCCTCCGATTGAAAAAATTTCATGTAAATGGCTTTGTTGGCTGAATTATTTACAGCCCCGGTTTGAACAACTGCCCATGTAGTTTCTTCATCAGCGTTCGTGAGCGGACCACCGCTCAGGTAAATTGTTGAATTTTTCAGAAAAGGGCGTTGCAATGTCATCGGGGACCACCGTCTGAATAGTCTTTGGTATTGTCCATTGATTTCCCATCGGCCAGGCTATTAGTCTCCAGTATTTCAAAATGAAAATTGTTGTTTCCCGAGACTAAGTCGAGAGGCGTGAATGAAAGTCCAACAGACGCCTGAAGACCCAATGGACCAAAACTAAAGTTCTTCGTCTCTATAATTGTACTACCGACCGTCAGCTGAATTTTAGCAGAACTGATGGCATTAAGACCATTGTTCTTAACGATTAAAGCGGGCACAACAGGGCCCTTACACGCATGATTGCCCGGACTGACTATTTCCTTTATCGCAAGATCATTATTTACCAAGGTTGGATCGTTAAGACCCTGGGAGGTAAGGAGGCTGGCCCGTCGCGGACTATTTTCGAGGACCGCGAGCATCCTTTCGACCTGTTGCTTGGTATATAAATTCATACAGACATCGTTAGTGTAGTCCATATAATTTTGAAACATGGTTTTGACATTACAGCCGATCTGGGGGTGGGAAGGGCAACCGTCTGAACTGTTGCCCTGATTAGGTGTATCATCAACATAATCACCCGCACCGTTACATGCACCGTCATCATCACCCCAGATATGTCGTAATCCAAAAAAATGCCCCACCTCATGCGTGGCGGTCCTTCCTCGGTTGAATTCAGTCGTAAGGTTAAACGAACCATCCTGATTGCTGCCAATGATTCGATAATCCAGCACTACCCCATCCGTTAACCTGTTCGTCTCAGCATCTTCCAGTCCTGGCAAATCGGAAAGCGGGAAATTGAGCATAACCCAAAATGGTAGAAGCAATGTCCGTTACCCAGATATTTAGATAATTTTCCGCAGGCCAATAACTCAAAGACTTTAACGTTCTGTTGTCATTCATTGTCCATTGGCTTTTTGTTCCCTTCACCCGCAGTATTCCATTCGTCACAACGCCGTCGGGTGATTGTTTGGCTAACACAAACTCAATATTTATTTTTCCGGCATATGATTGAAATTCCTGCGGCGTTTTCGAAGTGTCGGCATTGAGCCGTTTGAAATCATTGTTCAACACTTTGATTTGTGATGCTATCTGCACATCGGAAATATTGGATCCTGAACCAACCGCTTCACCATTATGAACAACGTGGACAACAACCGGAATTTTAATAGTCACATCCGTGTACATCCGCGAGCTAATGTTCTACTTTTTTTTGACTCAGCCATTTTTCAAATTTTCGATCGGTATCGCGTATCAAATTCTTTTCGAAAAGTATTTTAGTGTATTCTACGGTACCACAACGATCCTGAGCTTGGTTTTTTATTGCGCCGGAGAAAAAAAGTAAAAAGATTGCACCAGCCTTGATTACCCTCAATCGTGAAAAACGAAATGTGTCAACCATACTTTAACCGTTAATTTTTCACTCAAACATTTTTGCAGCTGATACAAGGTCCGTGCAATACGAATGCAGTGATTCTCTTTTGCTGTTCATTCAGCACCTCCATAATCTTTCGGTTCCGTTCACGCACCAACAGATTGATATTTTCCGACTTGGATCCTATTCTTTCGTTTGTGACCTGGGAAACTTCAATTTCATAGGCCGCTTGAATCGATCGTATTTTTTCCAACTGAATTTCATTAAGATTCAGGATCTGCGACAACTCAAAATTTATGTACTGTTGGGATATCTTGTGCTCTTCCCAAACCAGGCCGGCATTAAAAAGAGCTATGACGGTCAATGAAAGAAATACAAGAAAGGCTTCGCGCAAATTGGTCAAGGATTTCAAAGCTTAATTGGTTTGGCATCTTTTGGATGCTAGGTATAAGACAGGTAGAAAATCCTATACCACCATTAGCGGCCCGGAAATTTTATCGAATATGAAATTCCCCCCTCAAAGCCGACCCATGACTTCAAAGTAGAATAGTCTGGTGGAGGCAGATAGTAAACAGAACGAACAATTCGGACTTGGGTAGGCGGTTCATAGTAATAGTTCGGAGCAGGAACATACGATGTTATTACTTGGGTGAACAAAATGGGGCCCTTGTTATAAACATAAGAGGCTTTTACTAGGTTGATGGTAGGACCTACATGCAAGTGATCCGTTTTGATAGTTGTACCTGAAACAAAAATTTCATCTGATGATGTTTTCCCTTGAATTTTAATCCATCGGGCATAATCAAGTTGATATTTTCGTCCAATACATAATCCTGTCTTTTGGTTAGTGTTGCAAAAGTGTAAACGGGATTCAGCGAAACCCTCGGCTTAATCGGTATGGAAGTTCCAAAACCATAGCCGTAGCGCAAATATCCCTCTCGCATTAGTCCGGCGTTTGCCACGGCGTACAGCGAAGGGATTCCCACGCGCACCTCAGCCCCGCCCGAATACTCATTTGCAATCAGGCCAAACGAAGCAAATAGCAGTCGCCCGGGTCTTGGCGTAGTAATTTTAAGCGGAAAATGTTTTTGTACAAAGGACGTATCAATCCCACTAAATTCAGAAGTACAATTCAGAAGATTTTTTTTAAGCAGGTGATCAGGAATAAAAAGACGATCGTCAATTTCTGAATACTTTTTTGGCTCTTCATCAACAGTAATTACTGCAATTTGAGGGTCGGATTTTGCTATCGGCTGGAGCTTTTGTACCAGAAAAGATTTTCCAGGTTGATCCACAAGTTTCACTTCTGCTGCCGCCTTTACGACCACGTAATTTCCCTCTCTTCGAAACGTAACGTTCATGGTCCCGGCAAGCAGATCCAAGACTTCATATAACGGACTTTGATCCAGGTTAAGCGTTAAAGATTTATTCAACTCAATTGAATTTGAGCTGTAGATAAAATAAAGTTTCGTCTGTCCACTCAGTTGATGCAGTACCTTCTCAAACGAAATGTTTTGTCCTTCTATTGAGACTTTTTTCTGAAAGGAATCCTTAGATAACGATTGACCTTCAACCAGGTGCATGGCAAAAAAGAATACCAAGCTAATGGCAGCCCTTACCCTCCACTGTGAATGTACGATCATCGTTTTTGGTTACCGAAAGATTCAATGCTTCGGTAATCAAATTTAACATATTATCTGTTGAAACGCTTTCAAAAGTTGCCGTCAATTTACAATTTCCAATTTCCGGATTGGCCATGCGAATTGTACAATCCTGCGCTTTTTCCACGTACTTGAAAACTTCGCTAACGGATGCGTTGTTGAAAACAAACTTATGTGTAGCGTAAGCCCATGCATTGCTGTTGGAATCATGGGTTCTAAAAGACGTTTCGCTGGTGCGAAGAACAGCCGCCTCGCCCTTTTCCAGGTATACACTATCCGTTGATGTGTAGACTAAGACTTTACCATCGGTCGACACTAACTTCTAAGGTATCTCGGTTGATCAGCACGTTAAAAGCCGTTCCCAATACTTTGATAGTGGCCACTTGCGTACGGATAAGGAATGGTTTCGCAGCGTCTGAGGTAATATCAAAAAATGCTTCACCCTTCGTAAACTGCACCTCGCGATGGTCGTTGGCAAAGCTTTGGGGATACACCAACTCGCTATTTCGGTTTAGGATTACGGTAGAGCGATCTTCAAAATGAATGTGTTTCAATGAATCGCCGCTTGAAAGGGCGATATCCTTTGGCTTTTGTCCCTGATACAGGTAAAATATGCCACCAATGGATAAAACGAGAAGAACAGAAGCAGCGATCTTAAGAACCGCATTCGACCTAAACGAGACGTGCTTGGTGCCTGGCGTTTTCAGATTAATATGTTTTCGCTGTTCAAGCTTTGCCCACGCGCTTTCCAATGCGACAGGCCGGTAGGACTTGGACGGAAAACTAACCTCCCACATCTTTTGCAGTTCTCTGAAGTGCAGCCGATTTCCAGGCTCTTGCAACCAATCATCCAGCGCCATTGCCTCCTCCGGGCTAGCGGCCCCAGAGAGGTATTTCGCAATTAGCGCATCATTTATTTCAATTTCATTTTTCACAAAAAATTGGCTCTGTTGTGTTAACTAATTTCAATCTTTAAAATGTTCGCGCAATATTCTCAATGCTTTGCTTATTTGATTTTCGATCGTATTAACTGATATGTCAAGCTCTTTTGCAATCTCCGCATATTTCATCTCCTGGTACCGGCTCATCATAAAAATGGTGCGACATTGCTTCGGCAAGGTTTTAATGACCGCCACAATTCGTTCTTCTAATTCATGGGGAAAAACTTCCGGTTGCTGCACGCTGTGTGATTTGTCAACGATGATCCGCTCTTGAAATTTTGAGCGGACGGCGCGGCGGTCAAACTGGTTGACGCACTGATGGTACACGGCCTTATACAAATAAGACTTGAAGGTGTGGTTTATGTTCAATTCCCGGCGCTTCTCCCAAATCTTTACAAACATAGACTGCACAACGTCTTCAGCATCATCCATGTCCCTCAAAAGTGTAAATGCATATTGACAAAGTCCTTCATAGTAGGCATGAAAAATCTCCCGAAAAGATTCGTCATTTCCTTCTTTTATCTGCTGAACAAGTCGATCGTGCTCTAGCACAAATTCCTGTAGATTTTGTCCAAATTAAATAATTTCAATGGTACGCTATTAAGACAGGTAAAAACTATTAAACCACCACCTGGTTAGAAAATTATTGCCGCAAACTCACCTCCGTCTAGGAAAAACACGGTTGGGTGTCAACCTCTTACGCTGACCCATTCTGATGCAAACTTGCCTTTTAATCATTACGTTACGGATAGAAAATCGGCGGTAATTATGAACGCAGCAACAGAACGAAAGGTAATAAGGTGGCCTCACATCATCATTAGCATACCCGTAATTGGATACATTTACGGGCCTGTGTCGCAAATTCCTGAAGCTGCAATCGTCGTTCGATACAACTTTTTTGATGGACATCCGGGAAAGCAATTATTCCTGGTTCAAAACAATCCGGGAAGCGCCCATCACCCTTAAGTTCCGGCGATGTTGTACATACAGTACTAATTCACATTTGTTTACAGCCAGGTCAGGAGGAATTTCAAAGATTAACTGCCCGCTGGACTCAAGGTCAACAGTCTGAAACTTGCGTACAACATTATAATGCTTTAGTACGCGATCTTTGTTCTCGCCATTCTTTACATGATTCTCAATTGACGTTTGCACTAGCGCAACATTTAATGCTTCCGATTTTGGTTTTTTGTCGACGGCATAATCTATGGTGATTTTATTGTCAGAATGTGTTGCCGTTGCGTCCAAAGAAAAGTAATAGGGCGTGCTGACCGCTTTCGCAATAGCGTTCCTAAATGCAATGGGGTTTCCACCCACAAATTCGAACTCACCATTTAAAACGACTTGGGGTGTGTACCGCTGCGTCGTTAAGAATTCGTCATACTTTTTTTGACGACTGGTAAACTCAGGTTGACTATAGGGGTCTTTCCATCCAAGGTGATCCCAATACGTGATGTGGAAAGCCAAACCCACAACTGCAACGCTTTCCTTCGAAGTCATGTCAGCCATTTCCTTTAACAACGCTTCCGCTGATGGACAACTTGAACATCCCTCGGACGTAAATAACTCAGCGATTAAAATAGGCTTTGACGAGAATACATTTCTTTCAGTGGAGAAAATAAATATCGGTAAAACAATAACCAACAAAATGAACCTTCTCAACACCTTCATAAATCAGATTTGCAGACACAATTTACGAAGGAAACCAAAAGAACCGATTGTAAATTAATGCCTACCCTCGACCTGGTAAACCTTGAACTTATTCGGTTACAAGCGAAACTTTCAATTCGATTTTTCGTTTTTGGTTTTTAGATACCAATTGGTATCTTTGTGCATGCGTAACCCGGAAGTGACCAAAGAAACGATTCTTAAAAAATCGGGGATTTTGTTTAATACACAAGGATACAAGGCTACTTCCATCAGTAACATTACGGATGCAACGGGCTTGACCAAGGGTGCCATCTATCGACATTTTACCAGCAAAGACGAGCTTGAAATTGAAACGCTTGCTCATTTGTCCGGTATAATGAATGAAAGCATTCGGGGGAGAATTAAGGCTCAGGCTACAGCCGGAAATAAGCTGAGAGCGGTCGTTCAATTTTTTGAGTCATATATAAGCAATCCGCCTGTTGAAGGTGGTTGTCCGTTGTTGAATGCTGCAGTTGAAGCTGATGATGCGCACCCCGCATTACGAAAGAGCGCGCTTAAGGTATTAAATGGTTTGCGCAGTGGTCTGATTTCCATTCTTGAAAAAGGAATTCATTACAAACAGCTCAAGCGTGGCATTGACAAGGATTTATATGCAACACTCATCATCGCATCCCTGGAAGGGGCTATCATGATGAGTAAGTTGAGCGGCAACGATGACGATATAAAACGCGTTATTAAACACCTGGAGAAACAAATCGTTGAAATTGAAATTTGATTTTTTTTGAAAATCAAGATACCAATCGGTATCTATAAGTTAAAGGAACAAAAAATTATGAAAGCACTCATTCCAAGAATCATAGGAGCAGGTTTGAACACGTTAGCGTATGTCGCGCCGGCGAAGGCCGCTCACATCGGTTTTGAATTGTTTTGCAAGCCCCTCCGGGTTCCTATTAAACACAAGCAAAAATCTTTTTTAGATACTGCGTGGCAAGAAACATTTGACCACAACGGAATTAAGATCCAGACTTACCGTTGGGGCACCGGCGTCAAAAAAATCCTCTTATTACACGGTTGGCAAAGCCATACTTACCGTTGGAAAATTTACATCGAAGAGCTTAGCAAACATTACACTGTGTATTCGTTGGATGCTCCAGGTCATGGCCTTTCAGGAGGAAATCAATTAAACGTGCCTCTTTATAGCGAAGTGATTGAAGCGCAAATGAAACGGATCGGGAAGGTTGATGCCATGATTACGCATTCATTGGGCGGTTTTTCCACCTTTTATACCTTTTACAGAAATCCACAGCTGACGGCAGACAAAATTATTGCACTGGCCTCTCCCGGAGAGGCAGCGGAATTCTTTGATTTCTTTACCAGAATGTTGCGATTGTCTGACAAGAGTACACAGCTGATCACGAAACGGTTTATAGAAACCTTTCAAAAGACGCCGTCATTTTTTTCAGCACCAGCATTCGCCTCCTCTTTAACGATTCCAGGATTAATTATTCATGACGAAGGTGATGACGAAACGCCCTTCTATCATGCTGAACGAATTCACAAAGCGTGGAAAAAATCAAAACTAATGAAGACAAAAGGTTTTGGCCACAATCTGAAATCACTGGAAGTAATGAAAGAGGTTGTACAATTTGTACACGATCCGTTGTCAGCGCATTTCAACGACGAAATGGAACTTATCCACAATCATCAATAAACCCCATACTATATGAAACCTCTCTTTATCGTTATGCTGATTTCAGCTTCAATCGTTGGTTATTCACAACAGGTAGAAATACCTCAAAAAGAATTTGCCTTATCTTTATCCGATGAAATGGTAACCCTCGCCCGAGGTGAAAACAAAAAAGTTGATATCCGAATTCTCAAATCCAAATCCTATCAAAAAGGAAAAATGAAAATGGGCTTATCATCATCGTTACCGGCTGGCGTTACTTTATCCTTTGATCCTGAAAAAGGCGAAGGCGATTTAAGCCAGGCTACGATTACAGCCCTTCCGGAAGCACAGCCTGGAACGTATTCGATCATTGTCAATGCGACCATAAATTATAAAACGAAAGGATCGATTCTTAAAATTGCAGTGCAATAATTGATTTCGTTGTCGGTGGCTTTTTCCCAATTGGTCGCTTTGCAAATTCTTGCTATTTGTCATCTCCATACGTTCGTTCCGGCAAGAATAATATGAGACAACGTTAACAGAATTACAGGTTTATTAAATACATTTACTTAGGCCGAGCGTAGTGTATCGATATTCCATGAGCGCGCAAGATTATAATATTTCCTCTACCTCCACACCCATACGGGTACTTTATCACATACTCTTTTGGGTAGCATTGTATGTCCTTGACGTTCTGATCTTCGGCTTCGGTTATGAAAATGTAGACCGTTTTGTAACCCTGGTTTTAGCGGAAGTTCCACCTCAAATATTTTTGGCATATGCCGTGATGTATTGGATAATTCCCCGGTACGTCGCAAAAAAACTTCTTTTTGAATCTGTTTTCTTTCTCTGTATCGCGTTCCTGATCAGCGGAATTTTTGGGCATATTTTATTTGTCATTTTCTCACTTTACGGCGACGACGTTAGTGCATGGGATCTGCCAAAAATATTTGTCAGAGGTTTTTATTCCTTTTTCCATGCCAGCATTGCAGTTGCCATCAAGGTGATAAAAATGTGGTATGAAAATGAAAAACGGGTTTCAGAAATGGAAAAGGCGAAGCTGGAATCAGAATTAAAAATGCTGAAAGATCAGGTCAATCCTCATTTCATGTTTAACACCTTAAACAATTTATACGGGCTCATCGGAAAAAATCCCATTCATGCTCAGGAATCTGTTTTAGGACTATCAAGAATCCTGCACTACATGTTATATGAAAGCAATCACGATCGTATTCGCGTGCAGCAAGAAATCAGGTGTATTCGTGATTACATCGAATTAGAAAAGTTGCGCTATCCCGGGAATCTATCAATCTCCATTAACGTGCAGGATAAAATCCAGGATCTTTCTATTGTGCCACTTTCCATCTTTCCTTTTGTTGAAAATAGTTTTAAACACGGTGCGTCCGAAATGATTGAAGAAGCCTGGATCAACATCGACTTTTCGACTTTTAAAAATTATTTCGTGTTCAAAATTGAAAACGGCAAGGGCCCAAAACTTGCCAGCAGCACGACGAAGGGGCTTGGATTGAACAACGTCAGGAGACGACTTGAACTTATCTATGGAGATGACCATTCCCTTCAGATCATCGATAGCCCAGACAGTTTTTTAGCGATCCTAAAGATAGCATTGTCACGAATGAAAAAAATCGAGAATCGACAGTATGAAGCTGAAATGTCTTATAGTAGAGGATGAACCGATCGCGCAGGATATTCTGAAGTCATACATTGACAAGACAGATTTTTTTGAAGTTTCTGCGCAAATGACCAATGCGATCGACGCTTTCAGTTTTTTACAAAACAACCCTGTTAACCTTCTATTTCTCGATATCAAGATGCCGCAAATGAGCGGGATTGAATTATTGAGAGCATTATCGAATAAGCCCAAAGTGATCATAACGTCGGCGTACAGGGATTACGCAATAGAAGCTTTTGATCTTGATGTCATAGACTACTTGTTGAAACCCTTTTCTTTCGAGCGTTTTCTCAAGGCAGTAAGCAAAGTATTTAATGACAGTTCAGGCAATGGAACAAGTCAGCCTGCACAGAAATCGTTCGCCACCGAGAGGTCGTTTTTTTTTGTAAAAGGAAACAAGCAGTTGCAAAAAATTTATGTCGATGAGATCGTTTACATCGAAAGCCAACGCGACTATCTGAAGTTTAAGTTAACGGGCGAACAAGAAATAGTCACGCGTCAGACTATCGGTTATTATGAGCAATTCCTTCCTGCTCAATTATTCATCCGGATACACAGGTCCTTTATTGTCGCCATTGACAAAATCACAGCCGCAGAAGTAAACCGGCTTCTGATCGGCAGGCAATATTTGCCCATTGGCCGAAATTATAAACAACACGTGTTCGAATATCTAAAGACCATCAGCACCCAACCGGATTTGGATCAGAAATCTTCCTGAGGAATTCGTCGTGTATTCGAATCGTATATCATGCGATACCTGCTGTTTGTCTCAGTTGCTGTATTAAGCCTATACCCTATGTTAAATTTTCACGTAAAGTCAATGTGAAACCACACTTCTACGCCTATGACAGCAAATTTAACCAGCATCGAAGCAGAACAAACTTTCAATCCGGTGGTCACGGAGATATTTTCAAGCAGCGGTTCTTGGAAAGGATTTAAAATCAAACGTTTTATTCGTCCATCGATGTATATACCAGAAAGGACCCTTTCCAACCATACATTACAATTCAATTTTGGCGCGCCGCTTTCTTTATCATGGAGATCAAAAGGAAAATGGACTTCCAGTGTATTTGATACTGGAAACGTCGTCGAGCTTTTGTCTCAAGGCGAAAAAGAAGAACTCCAGTGGGAGGGGGATTATAATGCCCTGGAGATTGAATTCGAGCCAACGTTCATCGACTCTCTGCTCGGAAAACAAAACTTCAGATTTCGCGAGGAGCATAATGTTTATGATCCGCTTCTAAAAGACATTGTCGTTAAATTGTATGAAGGGGCACAAATAGGACAGATTGAAAAATTGTATGCAGAAAGTTTGGGTGTAGCTTGTGCGATTCATTTAGGCACTGCTTACTCCCTGGGTAACAAAAAGATTTTTGCGCCGAAAGGAAAATTGTCATCGCACCAGGTGAAAACCGTAATCGACCTTGTGCATTCCTGTATTCATGGTATGATTACGCTGGAGGACCTTGCATCTTCAATTCATCTTAGCGTATTCCATTTCTCAAGATTATTTAAAAATACAGTGGGCGTTAGTCCCTATCAATATGTACTCAGGTTAAAAATTGAATATGCACAGACTCTTATCAAGCGCAAACAAGCTATCGGAGATATTGCATATTCATTAGGATTTACAGATAGTGCTCATTTCTGTAATGCGTTTAAAAAATTTACAGGATTGTCGCCGCTTCAATTTAATCTGGCTTCCTAGATATATTCAGTCAAGTTGGCCTACACAATACCCCTCCGCAAAAAATATCGGTGGGTTAAAATAGAAATGGGCAAACCTATTGCAACCATTAAAATCGACATACCTGTTAGTGCACCTTTTAAATTAAAAGGCCTTTGTGCTATTTCGCTTAACGGAATCACCACACGATTCATAATCATCCAGACAAAAATTCCATACAACAAGCCGGTGATGTATTTATTTTTCCTCATCCACGGCCACGCTGGATACAAAAAAAAGAAAAGCACAGTCCAGCAAAACGCGATGAAGTAGTGAAAGAACACGCCCCAAATTATCATAACATCGCCACCGGAAAATGCCTGCCCCGCACCGAATGCGCCACTCGCGATAAATCTAAATACCGCAGCGGGACTCGCCTGGGAAACAACGATGGCTGCAACTGCGTCCAACGTGCCCGCTAAAAGGCCGGTCAAAATGATTGTTCGCCATGGGCCAGCAGAAGAAACTGCATCCGATTCTGTGATAATTTTCGGTTCCATAGGTTATTAGTTAGATCATTTCAACCTGACTAATTTCCTTAATAGCACATGAGTAAACGTTGCAAAAACCTGCTTAATTGAAAACGAGCTTCGGTATAACGCAAGGCAAAAAAAAGTGTCCAGTATACTACTGGACACAAAGCTATCACTCTATATATTACTTAAAGCTTATTCAGTGCCGTCAACAGCATCCTCTAGCGATTCCGCCATACTTAAATGATGTTCTAACACAGGAACCTTTTCGGCTGCCCATGATTTAATGTCGGCGTCTTCACATTTTTCCGCAGCTTTTTTAAACTTATCGACATCATCCTTGTGATCCTTCACCATAAATTCACTGTATGCTTTGTCAAATTCAGCTCCGGATTTTTCAGCCAACTTATCATAGTCTTTTTGCTTTTCCTCACTGATGGTACTGGGCAGCGTAATGTTTTTTGTTTGTGCTATGCTCTTCAATTCTTCATTTGCTTTACTGTGATCGTCGACCATAGATTGTGCAAATTCTTTCACCTTGGGAGACGACGCTTTTGTCAAGGCCAGCTGTGCCAAGTTGAACTTCCAGCATGCCTCCGTCCGCTGCTGCAACGGCAAATTCAGTATCATCATCCAAATTAGTGTCGTCAAATTTTGCCTCGTTTTGCTCTTCGGCGATTTCCTTACTATCGTCTTGGTTATTTTTCGTTTCGCACGAAACCAGTGCAAAGAAACAAGCCGCAAATAACAGGCTTAATGTTTTTACTTTTTTCATAGTTGAAATAGGTTGTTTTAGACTTGGTAGGCTAAAAATAATGCCATGGAAAAGACATGCATCGAAATAGACAAG
Source organism: uncultured Bacteroidota bacterium (assembly GCA_963813425.1). Taxonomy (GTDB): domain Bacteria; phylum Bacteroidota; class Bacteroidia; order Cytophagales; family Cyclobacteriaceae; genus Chryseolinea. The sequence goes on along the minus strand of CAWEZB010000014.1, from coordinate 27,371 downwards.
AGAGAACAAGTTTTTGCGTTGAATTGAGTATTTACTCCTCGATTGAGTGTAGATCATTTTACACAACCAGAAATCAACTGAGGCTTTGCAACGTCACTCGCATTTCATCCGCCGCAACTGTAAAATAGGGCTCGTCATTGTAGTGTGAATGCTATTGAACGATTAAAGGGTAACGGAATTGGGGTGCTTGCACTTCAGCCAGTAGTCCAAGATGAGTTCCAATGATTTCTCCATGTCACTTAATCTGAGAAGCTTTAACAAAAAATCCCTGTACCGTTAAATTATAAGCTTCCTCGACTTCTTTGGGACGGGCAGCAGTGGAAAGAAAAACAAAGGGAATACTCTTTTTACGAAGGCCTTCATTTTCCTGAATATGTCTTCTTAACTCCAAACCGTTCATGATAGGCATATTGATATCACAAAGAATAATAAAAGTCCTTCTTTGAGTTGTCAGAAGATAGTGAAGGCTTTCTTTCCGTCATCAAAAAAAAGAATGTCCGCTAGTAACGCCTAACTTTTCACAAATTGTTCTGATGAAGTACTGATCGTCAGCGTCATCTTCCACAACCACAATAGGATCAGTTATAAATAATTTCTTTTCCATGATACTTTCCTGGTTTTCCTTACGATTTCTGGCCTTCAATTACGATCCTTGTAATTTACAAGTAATATACTGATTTTTACATTGTTTTAGCAACACCAGCGCTGTATATACCAAGGAGAAATCTAAAGGGATCCTGCATCCGTTTTTTTAGCCTGAAACACTAGAAATTATTATATAGTTCTAACGGAATTCTTAGTTTTTTTCGTTGATCAACCGAAGCCTATATGACGAATATAATTACCGCAGGTTCGCTACCGATTACCTCGTCGTTTCACAGGTTGAGCCAATTGAAATTACTAAGTATGAGATCACCCTTCCCTATCGGCAGTCAACTCGACCAGCCTGGCGCCTAATGTCCTGTCGTGTTATTCTAATTTTAATCCTGAGGTAGCCATGAGGTTGTATCGGCTTGCCAAGTTGGGCCTTATGAGATTATTGAAATAAAGTTATAATGGGAAATTAGCGAGGAAGGATTGATAAAGAGTCCGCGTGCGTTTGTTTTAAATGTTCACGCATTTTCTTTTCGTTTTTCTGAATATTTTCCTTCGCTACCTTTGAATACTTTTTCTTTCCGGAAGGACTTGGACAATCCCATTCCTCCACGGTGCCATATTTTTCAAGCATTTCTTTTCCGGTTACCCGGGACGACCTCATACGGTCAAGATTCACTGAATGCTTTGTCCCCTCCTGCTCTTTCACGCCCTTAGCGCTGGCCATCATCCTGGATGGCGATGCCACAAACCGGTTTGACTTAACCTTGGACTCTTTCATTTTTGCAAATTTCACTTCCGGGCAAGGAATTTTGCCTGACTGACACGCAGCGCAAACGACAATTAGAAGCAAAGCCACCCGGATAGTCATAAGAGTATTTCTAACGGTAACCAACAATATAAAAGATATTGCGCGCTTAGTCAATCAAAAACTTCCAAAAAAGTAAGATGCTACTATTTTTAATGCAGCAAACCTCAATTGTCCCATTATTTTTAACTCGTCGTTCACCCGCCAAAGTCCATTATTTTGCCTGATTTCAGCCGTTTTACGCTGATTTTGCTGAATATTAAAGCTTTCGGTAGGTGTGGAATATCAAAACGGGATTGTCAGTGGTTCCTGGTACGTCCAAACCGGTAATTCGCGTGATAAAAGGCTGATGTGTCGCGTAAAGGAATGGGAATTCCCGTCAGGATCGCAAAAATGGTTGGTTCGTGCCTTTTTGAATTTACAGGTGTGCCTGGTTATGATTGATTTTCCTGGGTGGATTCAATAATTGACGAAAGGTAGCCAATGTGTACTTTATCAGTTGACGAATGGTTTCGGCATGAACCTTTTCAATGTGAACGCGGGTGAGAAATTTTCCCTCCTCATATAAAAGCAGCAAACTAGTTTTAGATCACAAATAAGCAGGCGGTCAATCTCTTGACTTACGTTGGTAATGCTGTTTGTTTGAACAGGCTCTCGCAATCACAAGTGAAGTAGTTCGACTCCTTGCATGACCGTTATTAACGATTCAGGCTTCTCATTTTCAGGACACTCGTTATCCTTAGTAAAGTTGAATTCTTGCGTAGAATCACCTTTAACGAAATGGATGATATACCTTCCTGGATTCTCATAATAAAAGTCAACGACGATCTTTCGATGTCCGACCTTTCTGCGTCAGAAGTTTTACGCCGTCGCCTGAATAGATTTCTAAATCTGCTCCTAAAAATTCCTTTGCTACTTTGAAATAGTAAACATCCATTCTACAGATGGCTTGTACTGGATTTTTTACTTTCGCTCCATGGACTGACGCTGAATATCCAGCCAGAAGCATACAGGTCACCAACATAATCTTTTTCATTGCATTTCAAGTTTAGAAGTCCCACAATTGAATACCTTCCGAATACGAAGCATCACAATTCATTGCCTTGAAATTGATCGTCCCTTCATGATATTGAAGCTACCCAACGAGGCATGCAATACATATTTTATTTCGAGAGGCCGTTCGAAAAATCTTTTAATGCATTTTTTTTTCCTGACGAGAGTTGGAGAGTGTTGAAGCTGTACCGCAGGCATGTGCGGAAGTGTTGAGGTTACAGTTCTAAGCTCGAATTGCGCAAACCTATTCCAGAACTTAAAGTATTACTTAACCTCACAAATAAAAGTCACCGACAGAATAACCTATCGGTGACTTACTTATAATTATTTAAAAGTTTAGAATCGGAAAGAACCGCCAAAGTTTACACTGCTCAAGTCATCGTATCCGGTTTCTGCATACACCGCAAAATTTTTCGCGACATAGTAACGGATTCCGACTCTAAAAACGAAGATGACACCTGAATCGTCATTGTCATCCAGGTCATAGTCCGCAGCTAGTAACCCCTAAAGGCAAAACCGGCCCCAGCATACACATCCATTTTTTCAATGGGAATTAATTTATTGAAGTGGTAATATCCTAAGCAGGCCGAAGCTGAACGCGCTGAAATCGCATCCTCGGATTATCATAATCCTATGAGCCCCAGCCACCGGCAATATATCCTCCTAATCCTATTTCATCGCGAAGAAATCCATGTTCGTACTTACCATAAAAGATAGGAGACTGATTATAAGCTACCTGCCAGAATAAAATGTCGGAATTCCCAGCCCAAAGCTAAAAATGCTTGTTGATTTATCGAAGGTGCCATTATTCCGTGACTCGTAGGACTTATTATAAAAATTTTTGTCTATCTGCGCCTGGCTTATGCCAAAGCTTGCCTACTACAGTTAAAACCACTAGAACAATTTTTTTCATGAGTTATTAGTTATTTATTTGGTACAAAAGTGATACAAATTTCTTTTTACGAGACACTACTTTCTAAAAATTTTTTTAGCAGGACTAGTAACGCCATTCAACTCCACTTCTTAACACCTCAACGACGGAAAGGTTGCAAAATCGAAGTAACATGTTTCGATAGATCCCGTAGTAGTACGGAATAAATTCATGCAGAGTTTTATATCTGAGGAAAAAATACCCCGTTTACGACTCACCTGAATTGTCCAGGATGAGGAGAAAATCAACTGGCATATTTTTTTCTATGCTGAAATCGATGAGATTTGCCTCAAGCTTGAAAAAATTCTGGTTGCTCCTTAAAGAAACTTTCCGTCAATGGAATGAACGGGAGCCGTTCAACAATAGCATCATAATAGCCTATTATACCATTTTTTCCCTTCCCGGATTATTAGTTGTTATTATCAATGTGGCTGGCTATTTCTATGACAAAGCTGAAGTTACCAGTCAGATCACTGGGCAAATTCAAGGCATGATCGGGGGCGATACTGCCTCTGATGTTCAATCGATAATCGATAAAGTCAAGCGAAACTAAGGGGACGGTCATTTCTTCTATTCTTGGAATTGCTACTTTGCTTTTTGGAGCGACGGGTGTGTTTTATCAACTTCAGCAAATCCTAAATAAGATGTGGGAAGTAAAGCCGAAGCCAAAACAAAAATTCCTAAAGTTGATCCGCGACAGGGTTTTTTCTTTTGGGCTTATTCTTGCCGTGGGATTTCTACTCTTGGTATCACTCGTAGTATCGGCCGGGTTAAGCGCACTAAGCGAATGGGCCTCAGGATATGTGAGCTGAATCACTTACCATTATTTTCAAGGTGCTCGATTTCATCGTGTCGCTTGGCGTTGTCACTGTATTATTTGCTTCCATCTACAAATTTTTACCCGACGCAAAAATCAGTTGGCGGGATGTCTGGATTGGTGCCATCATGACCTCCGTACTTTTTGTGATCGCCAAATTTGGTCTGGGATTATATTTTGGAAAAAGCGATCCTGGATCAACCTACGGCGCCGCGGGTTCGATTATTCTTATCATGCTATGGGTGTCTTATGCCGGCCTGATCCTTCTCTTCGGCGCAGAATTTACACAAGTATTCGCGAACCAGTATGGGAAAAAAGTACAGCCTACCGATACCGCAGTCTCCACCGCAGGAGAAAATGACAATGGCGCTATCGTCAATAAGAAGAAGGAAAAAGAAACGAAAGCAACGTAGTTGAATTTTTCACTTTGCATGAATTCTGGGTCAGCCTTAAAACATTTAGTATCTTTTATCGTACGAACTATTCATACCCTAACGTAAGGTTTATGTCATCTGTTATCGTCGATAAGATCCTGGATCGTGCCGGTGAAGCGCGCATCCTTAGCCTTCTAGCTGAAAACCTTTCTGGAACGGAGTTAAACTCTCTATTGCTGGAAGTATTCAACCAAAGGACTTCCCGCCAGTCGCCCGCGCAATTACTCAAACATTATCAAACTAACAGGTTTGTAAAACCAGCAGATCTACCGGTCCTTGAGATGAAGCAAACCGAATTAGATCTGCTGAAAATATTCCAAAAATATTTGTTTGAACCGATCGAGCTTTCACCAGTTGCTGTTTTAGGAACTTGTTCCGTGGTCGCTCCGGCCGATCAAAAGAAAATACTTTCCGCACTTCGGGGGACAGAGGTGTTGGCCGATGCGACCAATGCCATGGCGTTGCATATCAGCGATTTGAAAAAACAAAAGTTATGGACACCGAAAAATCCTCTCGAAAAGCTGCGCCTGGCAACCATCCAACGGCACGTCCGGACGCAATCAATAAGTGGGAAAGGTTTTACGCCTCACTTTAAAATCGGTTGCATGGTAACGTCAGGTTTGGACGAGGGGAAATTTCGGATTTGAAAAAGAGGCACTAACTGAGCATATTCTGGCGATGAAAGCCATATTCCGCGAGTATTACAAAGTAGAACATCTGAGCTTTAGATTGATTTGTCGGGGAGGTTACACTGATTCCATCAAGCTCGCATCAGAGATTAAAAGATTTGTTCAGCAACATTATCCTGAAACTGCCATTGAAATCGTGGAAAAATCCGAAAAGGAAATCGGATATTATAAAGGCATCCAGTACAAAGCGGATATAAAATGGGGTGATAAAACTTTTGAAATTGGTGACGGTGGATTTGTGGATTGGACACAACAATTATTACAGAATAAAAAAGAACGACTCCTCATCACTGGCTTTGGGTTTGAATTTATGTATCGAATAATGCATGGGATGTTGTGAGTTGGCGATGTCGATTTGGTTCACGCAAAGGACGCAAAGTTAAATCCGCAAAGGACACAAAGTAAAACGTGCATGTTTTGGGGACCTTGCATTATTTTGCTTTGCGCCCTTTGCGTGAAATTGAATTTTTAGAACTGTACTATTTCGAAACCTCGTAGCGCACAGAGAAACCGGACTTGTTCGTGAGTGTGACAATGTTATCGCAGGTTCCATCACCATAGTCAATGGTGAATTCCCGGGCACCATGCTTGACGAGCTTCTTTCCCTGCACAGCAATGAATACACCGGCGTCGGCGCAATCGCGATCGTATACTAACTCCTCCAAGATTTCTATTGAATAACCTCTTCCATTTCTGAATGTACCTTGAGCAGTTCCATAGACAATCAGCCTGTCCAAAACGTGATCCCCGTTGTGGACACGTTGGCGTACGTGGTGACAAACTCTCGTTGCTACGCTGCCATCCGGCCAGGTGATTTTACCATCGATGAGATCCACTTCAAGCGTCGTGATTAAGTCCGTTACGCTGACGACAGTAACCTTCCGTGTGCCTTCGATGGTGACCCCGTTTATTGAGTACCCGGAAAAAGTAATGGTCCAGGAAGCACCCTCCACGTTCCATTGGCCAAGGTGTTCCAGTAGAATAACACCTTTTCTTACATTGCCGCGCGCGTCCGTGACGCCTGTTCCAAAGTCAATTTTCAGAGCACCCGACAAAAGGGTACCGGTACGCAGGACGCTGGCGCCCGTGAGCCTTGTATCTGTAGATTCTTTACCGCCTGTGACGTCTTCACTCATAAAGGCCTCTGTCGCCAGGTCATCCGCATCTTCAAAATAATAATCATCCTGTGACTCAAAGCTTGCGGTCTCTTTTTCGTCTGATGATAAACCAGGCTCAGTCTCTTCGTTACTGCACGCTAAGAATGCAGTAAATACCATACTCACGCAAAAGAAAAATAATTTCTTTGCTATGGTGAACATCATGTTTTTGATTGGAGTTTTCATAACCTTCTTTATTTCGTTTGTGTGCTTAGAGAGAGAAAGTCAGAAAAGGTTTAGTGGGGAAATAAAAAAAGTATCATCCAACGTAGTTCCGCCATATGGCACAATAGCCTTAGACTATACGGAGATCTTAAGGTTTAATAATGTGAATTTTTTATTTGCTGTTCTTTCAAAAGCAATTTTCCGAGCTCCTTTTTGGTAAGCTATCCGGTGCTTATTAATTTCACTATAGTTTTACAGCTGAAATTTGTCCGACAGAAAATTTGACGTACTCATCGTCGGCGCTGGACCTGCCGGTGCCGCCACAGCCATTGCCCTGGGAAACTCAGGGCTATCGGTAGGCCTACTGGATAAAGCTAAATTTCCCCGCGATAAAACCTGTGGTGACGCGCTAAGCGTTGATGTAGTCAATCAATTAAGGATACTCTCCCCTGTGCTTTCACAAGCTTTTGAAGACTTCATACCAAAGGTTTCTTCGTATGGCGTAAAAATATTTGCACCGGATGGAAATCACCTGGACATCCCCTTTGTTCATAATCAACAAAAAAGATCAGGCTACGTCTGCTCGCGATTGGATTTTGACAACCTGCTTGTTCAACATTTGGCTGGCTACCCAAACGTAAAGCTTTTTGAGGAGCACATTGTAAACCGGATCGAAAATGTCGGCGATCAAATTTGCGTTCATACGAACGATGGCTCATTTTCCGCGCCGATTGTCGTCGGCGCAGACGGCGCCCATTCAATAGTCGCAAAAGAACTAAGCAATCTAAAACCAGATAAGGACCATTACAGTGCGGGACTGCGCGTTTACTGCGAAGGTGTAAATGACTTTCATCCTGAAAATTTCATAGAGCTCTATTTCTTTCAAAATATTCTTCCAGGATATCTTTGGATTTTCCCGCTGCCCGACAATAATGCCAACGTGGGTATTGGTATGCTTTCTTCCGCGGTTTCAAAAAAGAAAGTCAATTTAAAAGCTGTGCTGCACGAATTACTCTCGACACATCCTGCATTAGAGAAGCGATTTAAAAATGCCAGGCCTAAAGAAACGGTGAAGGGCTTTGGCCTGCCGCTAGGTTCTAAAAAAAGATTGCTTTCGGGAGAACGCTTCCTGCTCGCTGGAGACGCCGCCTCGCTCATTGATCCATTTTCCGGTGAAGGCATAGCCAACGCTATTCGAAGTGGACGCGTAGCGGCTTCTCATATTTCAAAATGTTTTGAACAGCAAAACTTTTCAAAATCTTTCAATGCTCAGTACGACAAAGAAATTTATCGTCGCATGTGGAAGGAATTGAAGTTAAGCAGAACCTTGCAACAACTCTGTAAATATCCATGGTTGTTCAATTTTGTTGTTCGTAAGGCTAACCAAAATGAGCATGTGCATAAATTGCTGGTTGAGGCCTTGGCACACGTCGATAAGAAGAAATCATTGGGAGGGCCGGGGTTTTATTATAAATTGTTATTCAGCGGAAAGCTTAAAGCTTAAAGCGTTAAAGCTTGGGCGTGCGTTCACAACGTGGTTGCACGGTAAACAGACTTGTACCGTACTTAGCACACAGCTAACAGCATACAGCTGACAGCTTTGTGCCGCAGCAGCCAGCTGGCGGGGAGACGTGCGCAGGTCTTTCAACGTTTTGCACATTGTCGGATAACGAGTCGTAAGTAAACGTGCATCGCGAACGCGCTGCACACACATCCCCTCTTGAGAGGGGTGAGGGGAGTGTCTAACACTTGGACAAGCTAAGTACAAACTGGCCGATTCTCACCAGTTTTCCTCTAAATGAACCAACGCTGAGCCGTCAAACTTCAAACTAGAAACTAGAAACTACAAACTCGAAACTATTCCGACCGAAGAACTCTCGCAGGATTCGCATTCGCTCCCCTGAGGATTTGAAAACTAACGGTGCCCAAACATATGACCATGAGAATAACGACCGGTACAACAAACAAGTCCCACGCCAGGCCTATACGGAATGCAAACTCATCTAGCCAGCTACTAATTACCCACCAGGCGAGGGGTAATGCAATAATGCAGGCGATCAAAACGAGTTTTATAAACTGACCTGACAAAAGTGTGACAATGTTAGGCAACGACGCACCCATTACTTTGCGGATACTAATCTCTTTCAGTTTTTGTGTTGTCGTGAAAGATGCAAGCCCCCAGAGACCTAAGCACGCAATGACGATCGCCAGGAGCGCGAACAAGCTAAAGATCTTTCCAAACTGCTGATCAGCTTTGTATTGTTTGTCGAAGAAATCATCAAGGAAAAAATAATCAAATGGGTTTCCCGGAAACGACGTTTTATACTGTTTTTCAACCTGTTCAACGCCGCTTTGGAGGTTCGACCCGGTCAGGCGAACCGAAAAATGCCTCCGGGCTGCTTTCGTAGCAGCAAGAACAAATGGAACGTGCGCGGTTTTCAGGGAATTCCAGTTGTAGTTTTTAAGCACGCCAAGGATGGCAACAGTGTCGCCGCCTCCTAAGATCAGTCTTTCATTCAATGCTTTTTCGGGATCTCCCAGGCGAAACTTTTCAACAGCTGTCTCATTGATCAGGACCGCATCCATATCTGTTTTTGAGTCAGGGTTCCATTTTCGCCCTGTCAAAAATTGAAATTCATATGCTTCAATAAATCTTGGATCAACCCAAACAATGCTGCCACTTTCGTCATCGGACTCTTGCAATCCAAACTTTCTTATCCCCGTACCCCAGTTGTAACCTGCTCCAGGAATGGAATTAGAGCTCGCTACCTGTTTTACGGATGAAATTTTTTCAACTTCATTCATAAAAGTAATAATGTGCTCATCATGCTCTTTCGCCTCCGTACCTTGTAATACCGTCGGGCCGCTCACAATTAGCATTCGCTCCATATTCAATCCCTTATCCTGTGTTCGTAAAAACATGATCTGACGGTAAACTGCAAAGGTTCCTGCAATCAACAATAATGAACAGGCAAACTGAAATATTACCAATGCTTTTCTGAGGGACATCCCTCCGCCAATTTTTTCCACACTCCCCTTGAGGACAGCGGTTGGATTAAATGATGACAACACAAAAGCCGGATAAATTCCGGATACAAAGGATCCCAGTAGAAACAACAAAGTTAAAATGAGCCACAGCCGAATATCACTAAAGTCAAAGGAGAAATTCTTTTCAACAATATTACTCAAAACAGGTAACAATGCAGTAGCCAGCAGTACCGCAAGTGCCACACCTAAAAAATTCACGAGTACAGACTCAAAAAAGAACTGAGAAATAAGCTGGCTTTTGTATGCACCAATAGATTTCTTAACACCCACTTCCCGCGCGCGCTCCATAGCACGCGCCGTCGCCAAATTGATATAGTTGACCCAGGCAATCGCAAGTATAAAAATTGATATTAAGATGAAAAAATAAATCGTGTTGACCGAGGTTGTCGCACTAGATTCATTATCGAGACCGGGATGCAAATGGATGTTTCTGATAGGTTGTAACGTGAGTGTTACTTTACTATTTGATTCTGCCAGATCTTTTCCCCTGTACTTCTCAATAAAAGCAGGCATCTTATCGTGCGCGGCTTTCAAATCTGCCTGCGGGTGCAGTTGCACATAGGTTACGAAATTACTCCATCCCCATCCATCGTCGTTTTTATACTGCTGATTTTGCAAAAGGTTATGAATATTGATTAAAAAATCAAAAGTGAAATGAGAATTTTGAGGAACTTCTTTGATAATACCTGTTACTTCATATTCACCCTCAGCCCACCCCCCCGATAATGTCAGTGCTTTGCCTACCGGATTTTCTTTACCAAAATATTTAAGGGCCATTTCATTTGTTATCACCATGGTGCTGGGGCGGTCCAACGCTACACCTGGATCACCCACAAGAAATTCATAGTTGAACACATCAAGAAAAGTAGAATCCACAAACTGCATTTCTGATTCATGAAATCGAACAGGCTCTGCGAGGTTATTGTTGCTAACGACAGCCCCACCATACATTGGATGAGTACGCACATAAGTTTTAACTTCAGGGATATCCATCAACAATGACGGACCTTGCTTATAACCGGAAATGGGATTTGTGCCTCTTAGTTCTCCATTTTGATATGCCGTTGAGAGCGTCCGGTAAATGTTGTCGGCATCCTTATGGAATTTATCGTAGCTGAGTTCGAAATCAACATATTTCAAAATCACAAGGCAAACAGAGACGCCCATTGCCAGCCCGAAAATGTTGATAAATGAATACAATTTTCTCTTCTTTAAATTGCGAATCGCGAGAACAAGGTAATTACGCAGCATAAAAATGATGGTTGGTCCTGGGTGTTAGATGCTAAAATCGCAGCAATAGTTTCAAAACTTTCGAAGCTATCGTTAATACTTCGTTAATTCGCCGTGGTTACAAACATTTTTTTCCATGGTATCGTGCTTCTCAAACAAACGGCTTACCATCCAGGGAAATTCGAAGTGAATTCCCGATCGGGTTTGTACATTTAGTTTTTACTTCTATCGTTTTATCGTGACCTAACGTTCCAATTGAAAATTATTGCACCCTCATGAAAATCAGAAAGGACTTTTTATTGCTGTTGTGCCTAGCACCTTGCGTTGTCTTCAGTCAACAAAATCCAATGGAAATTCCGTTGTGGGCAAACGGGGCGCCAGGTTTTGAAAACAGACGCAATGAGCCTACACAAGCCAAGGATTGGTGGGTAAAAAATATTCATAACCCTTCCATTACAGTTTATCCGGCCCCCAAGGATAAAGCCACGGGAACTGCGGTAATCGTCTGCCCGGGTGGAGGTCACCGCGAACTTGTTTTTAACGCGGAGGGAAAAGAAGCCGCCGAGTTTTTGAACAGCATCGGCGTAACGGCGTTCGTGCTAAAATACAGACTTGCAAATGAAGAGAACTCACCATACAAGCTGGAGAAACACGTGCGGGAAGATGCTTATCGGGCCATGCGCCTGGTGCGAACCAGAGCGTCCGAATGGAACGTGAATCCTGATAGAATTGGAATGCTCGGCTTTTCGGCGGGTGGGGAAGTCGTTGCCTTAGTTGCATATGGCTCCGGCGACGGGAATCCCTCGGCTGCTGATCCTACTGACAAAGTAAATGGCAAACCCAACTTTCAAATGTTGGTGTATCCAGGACCTGCATTTATACCAAATTCGATCCCGAAGGACGCTCCTCCCCTATTTATGTTGGTTGCTAATGACGATCCATGCTGTTCGGAGCCGGTTCTCAAATTGCTCCAGGGATATCGTGCCGCCAATCTCCCGGTCGAGGCGCACATTTATTCGCAGGGAAAACATGCCTTCAACATGGGCAATCGTTCCAAATTGAATTCAATAAAAACATGGCCACAACGGATGGCGGATTGGATGGCAGACACAGGCCTCCTTACACCAGCCAACAATAAATAAAAAAAGAAATGTATTATGAACAACAATAATGTTTCGAACCATTCTCGGAGGGAATTCATCGCCTCTGTATCCTCAGTGCTCGGCGCCATTTCATTTATGCCGCAGTCGGGTTCTGCAGGGATTGATTTCGAGGTGCCTGTTGCAAAAATGACAATTAAGCAGGTGATTGATTTAATTCTCACCACCATTCCGGGCGCTCCATTCAAGGAAACCGTCGATACCATAAAGTCTGGCGACGAAGGCCAGGAGGTTAAGGGAATTGTAACGACAATGTTTGCTACGGTCGATGTCATTCAGCGAACTGCAGCTTTGGGCGCAAACTTTATTATCGCGCATGAACCTACCTTTTACAATCATCGCGATGAAACGACATGGCTGGATAACGATCAAGTTTTTCAATTCAAAAATGATCTTCTGAAAAAACATGGCATTGTGGTCTGGCGTTTTCATGACTATTGGCATACTCACAAACCTGATGGTGTGTTAATGGGAGTATTGACGAAATTGGGTTGGCAGAATTATTACAATGCCGAAAACCCGAGAATGGTTGTTCTTCCTCCCATCGCACTGGCGGACATTATAAAGCACGCAAAAAAGAGTTTGGGCATCCGGCAGGTAAGATTTATTGGCGACCCCAAACAACTATGTAAACGTATTGCGTTGTTGCCCGGTGCTGCAGGTGGAAGGTCTCAAATCCAATTGTTACAGGCAGAAAAACCCGACGTTTTAATTGTTGGGGAGGTTGCAGAATGGGAAACGGCCGAATACATTCGGGACGCTCAGTCGATGAAGTTACCGATGTCATTGATAGTCTTGGGACATGCCGAAAGCGAAGAACCCGGAATGGAATGGCTTGTTTCCTGGCTTCAACCGAAAGTGCCGGATATTAAGGTGACAAATGTGCCATCTCATTATCCATTTAAAGAAGGCTAACGACAGGGCTATTTGAAAAAGGTTCAGGAAAATTTGGCCTGCTCTCTACAAATCAGACCTATTCAAAGGAAATTTGAATATGCGTGGGCAGCTCTTAACGGCAGAATAATATGGAACTTTGCCCCCTTGTTCACCTTACCATTTGCAAATATATACCCGCCGTGATTTTCAATAATTTTACGCGCGATCGCTAATCCTATTCCAGTACCTTCATAATTTCTTCCGTGAAGTCGTTGAAAAATCCCAAAGATCTTTTCTTTGTATTTATCTTCGAAGCCAACACCGTTATCCGTTACCAGAATATTCACAAAGTTGTGGGGATTAATTCCTAAATCGTCCGCTTGCTCTTGCGTAATGGGCTGCGGTCTGATATCGATCTCCGGCGATGTTTTGTCGCTAAATTTCAATCCATTGCTGATGAGATTTTGAAATACCTGATGCATTTGTCCCGGCACTGCGTCAATCGTAGGCAAAGGCTCGCTCGTGATCACAGCATTTTTTTCCCTAATGGTAATTTCCAGGTCTTCTGTGATCTGTTTAATAATTTTATTTAAATCAGTTTTTTCTTTTATTGAACTTCCATTCGACAATTTCGACAGCGTCAATACGTCATCTATTAATGACTGCATTCGATTAGAAGCCGAAATAATTTTTGAAAAATAATTTTGCTCTCCTTCTGATAGTTTATTTTTGATTTTCGATTGAAGAATATTCCCAAAGGCTTGTATTTTTCTCAGGGGTTCCTTTAAATCATGGGAGGCGACTGAAGCAAACTGCATTAAATCAAAATTTGATCGCTCTAGTTGCACGTTTGTTTCCGATAACTTGTCGCTGGTTAGTTTCAAATCTTTAAAACTTTGAGCAATGAGATCGGCATTCTTTTTTCGATCCGTGATATCCATGTGGGTGGTGACGATGCCATCGAGCATTTTAACAATGGTTGTCTCATACCAACGGTCATCACTCTCCTGATAAAATTCAAGTTTTTCTGAAATGCCCGTTTCCACAACATTTGAATACACCCGCAGGTATTCACTGGGCGTTTCCTTAAATATATCGCACAAACGTTTTCCTATCAACGAACTTTGCTTCACATTAAACATTTTCTCGGCGGCCTCATTGACGACCAGGTATTCAAAGTCAATGATTTTGTTATCCTTGTCACGAATGGCTTTCTTAGCGGTAATTCCATTTGCTGAGCTCTCAAATATTCCTTCCACAATACTCGCCAATCTCTTTGATTGTGATATGTCAATGAAATTGATGACCACCCCATCCATTGTTTTATCGCGTCGCACGTAAGGGCTAATTCGCATAAGATAGTAGTTGCCAGTGAAGCTCTGAACTTCTTTCTCTGTTGCTTTTAAGGTTCGAATGACCTCTGACACCGCGTCAATAAAGTTGAGACTCTTAATATTGGTCGTGATATCAAGCAGTGATCTTCCAATGTCGACCTCCATCAGGTTTATCATATGTTTGATCGCCGGGCTGAATTTTCGAATAATCATTTTACTATCCACCAACACTTGCCCTATCTCCGTATTGTTGAAGTAATTATTAAGATCATCGTTCAATTCATACAATTCTTTTATTTTAACTTGATGCTCAGCGCTTACGGTATGAAGCTCCTCATTTAATGATTGCAATTCTTCGTTCGTACTTTGCAACTCTTCGTTAGTTGAGATCATTTCCTCATTGCTGGACTGCAATTCTTCGTTCACCGTTTCCATTTCCTCGATCACCGCTTGTAGATTTTCGCGGGTCTCAACCAATTCCCTTTCCAGCGCCTGGACTTGCTCGTTATTTTCAATGGCGCTTCCCGAGACAATTCTGACAGGTTTTGGCTCTGCCGAATCTTCAATGACGACGGAGATAAAGGGATGTTGAAAGTCCGTGCGTTGCAAGTATGACTTTACGATGATGTTAACGAACCGGACCTCGTCGCCTTCATGAAGCGCGACGTGCTTCATAATGCATTTTGTATTCTCTGCAATTGATTTCCGAATAGCTACGCCCAGGGCAACGCTCAGGTCGCTGGAAACCATTCGTATTAAATTGAAATTAAAACTTTCTTCAGGGAAGGTGAGAAAGCTTTTATAGCTTCCAATAGCTTGCTTGACATTATAATCTCTATCGATTAAAATCAAGGCAACTTTTCTATCTTCGAGAAGGGTATCTTTTAAAATTTCGGGCAGATTGAGAGGATTATTCTTCCCGACGACGGATTGAAGTTTAGGATACACCGTGTTCTCCAGCGGGGCAAACATTGTCTCCGAATCCAAGGATCTTTTCGTAAGGCACCGGTAGATTTTCCATTTCCGGTTGACCTCTTGTGTAACATCTTTTAAGATCCCGATATTTTCACTGGGACCCAGCATGAGGTAGGAATTGATACTAAGAGCGAAATGAAATTTTTTTAGCGCCTTTCGTTGCAACATGGTATTGATATAAATGAACATGTTACGACACATGATCAGGTCCAGCCGGCTAAACGGAGGATCTTGAAGAACGTCATGATTGGCAAAGACCACGATCTTGCGCAATTCAGGAATTACTCGAGAAAAGTCACCTTCTTGAATAAAGTATTTCTGAAGCAACTCCTTGGGGATATCCTTTTTTATGTCATTGGTGTACACTCCTCGTGAAGCCGTTTCCAGAGCCTCGGCATCAATATCCGTGGCAAAGATTTTTAGGTTTGGAAATGCCTTGCCGATTTTTTCAAGGTGCTCCAAAAATAAAATTCCTACTGAATAGGCTTCCTCGCCACTGCTGCACGCAACGACCCAGACTTTAATGGTATCATCCTCTTTTTTGGCCGATAGAATAGCTGGAATTACTTCAGTCCTTAAGCAAGCATACCCCTCTGGATCTCTGAAAAATTTGGTAACATTTATCAAAAACTCACGACTAAGTGTTTTCACCTCTTCTTCGTGTTCGAAAATGTAGTCTCTATAATGCATTAGTTGCTGAATGCGTAACTCAGACATCCTTTTTGCAAGTCTCCGGAATAGCGTTGGACGTTTGTAATGGTTGAAATCATGCCGGGTCCTTTTATTAAGAAGGTCGAGGATCTCGCGCAGGATATTTTCATCCCTTTCGCTGAACGTATTCAGCGATTTCACCAATGGCGCATCTTTGATAAACTCGATCAACTCCTCTCCGATCATCTCCGGCGGAAGAACTATATCAGGGGAGCCACTTTCCACTGCGCTGTTTGGCATTCCGTCAAAAGTTGCCGTCAAAGGATCCTGAACGATAGCAAGACCACCCTCACGTTTTATCGCTTTCAAACCTTTTGTCCCGTCCGTTCCTGTTCCCGATAAAATAATCCCGATCGCCTTCTTTTTTTGATCTATAGCTAAGGACTCAAAAAAGACGTCAATTGCATGATTAGGGCTCTTGGACTTCACCTTTTCGTCCAACTGGAGACGCCCCTTGCTAATAGAAATTAACTTCTTGTTAGGTATTACATAGATACTATCTGGTTCGATCATCATATTTTCAGAAGCCTCCCGCACTTGCATTTCGGTATGCTTAGAAAGCAATTCCGCCATCAGACTTTTATGGTCCGGGGACAGATGTTGAACAACAACAAAAGAAAATCCCGTGTTGACCGGCATATAATCAAACAAATCATGAATCGCTTCCATGCCGCCGGCAGAAGCACCGATACCGATTATATGTGAAGGAGAAACGAATTTGCGCTTACTGGCAAGCGTATTTTTGGCCATATTGATGTTACTAAAAACAATAATTACCTTTGATTCTAAAAGAAATCTGTGCCATATTTCCCAAAACTTGATTAATGGCTAGTCCGCTTAATATTCTTTTGGTTGAAGACGATCAGGATGACGTAGAATTGATGCAGGATGCGCTTCGTGATAACGATATTCCATTCGCTATGGAAATAGTTCGGCAGGGGGATAAGGTACTTCCGTACCTAAAAACGTGCAAAAATCTCCCCAATGTGATTCTTCTAGACCTGAATCTTCCTAAGATGCATGGACGAGAAGTTTTGAGCAGGATTAAACTTTCTGAAGACTTTAAACAAATTCCGGTTGTGATTCTTACGACCTCGTCTTCTCAGGCGGAAAGAGAATTTTGCCTGAGTGCAGGCGCTTCCCAGTTCCTGACTAAACCATCTACGGTCGAAGGGTTCAATAAAACTATCGATACCATAATGAAAATCGCCTTGCAAGGCCAGAAGACCTAAAAAGCCTCAATTCGTACACTTTTTGGGTTTCGTTTTCAAAAATGAAATAAGCGTCCCAATTCAAGACTTGCCATTCTTCCAAACCTCGCTTTCAGGGTGATTTGAAGGTTTTTTACCATGGCTCCAAATTGGAGTTACTGTCATCAAAAACCTCAAAGTCATGTTACACAAGTTCTTTTTTAATCGTCTGTCACTGGAGAATAAGGTTAAACACTTACACAAAAAGGGTGTTGCCTTGGGTTCAAGAATCAAAGATGGCCGTCAGATCCATATGTATATGCTTCGCGATTTATTTGTCGAAGTCACTTACACTGAGGATAAGACCTATTTGGCTCCTGAAAAGGTGAACATATTGAACGGTTTAAATAACCTTCAGCAATATCTGGAAACAGAATTCCGAGCTCGTTTTTAAGTCTTTTTCATAAATAGTTGGTTAGTTGGTTGTTTTCTTAAGTTGGCTTTCATTTTTTTCCATTAAGATGGTGTTTCGGTGAAATTAGGTCTGAGTGGTCGCTTGACTGAGTTTCGCCGTTACACTATCTATCGTTTGTGCTACCATTCATACCTTTTCTATCTAAAATTCCCGTCTTCCAGAACAGATCATGACAGATGAAACTCTCGAGTTTCTAACTTTGTCGTTCGAAATAATCTCCTCTTCGGGTATTATCTTTTTTCGCATTGACGTAAATCTTTATTCATTATAAAATTCTTCAATTATGTCTGTCAGCACGGTCCAAAAGTTCAATCATGTAAGTTATTTGTGGGACGAAAAAAAAGCGATGGAGCTTAAAGGAGATGAGGTAGCTTTGTTGATCTACCGGTCTAACCTTTTGGGCGCCGACCTCCGTCTTACAAATTATGGAGGCGGAAACACATCGTGTAAAGTTTTATCCAAAGACCCATTGACGGGAGCTTCTGCGGAAGTAATGTGGATAAAGGGTTCCGGCGGCGACCTTGGAACATTGAAAAAGAGCGGGTTAGCAGCGTTATACATGGATCGTTTAAACAGTTTGAAAAAAGTTTACCGCGGTCTTGCCCACGAAGACGAAATGGTGGAGTTATTCAATCATTGTATTTACGATCTCAGTTCAAAGGCTCCCTCCATCGATACCCCACTGCACGGATTTCTTCCCTTCAAACATATCGATCATTTGCACCCGGATGCAGCAATTGCCATCGCAGCAGCTAAGGATGGAAAAAAAATTACACAGGAATTATTTGACGGAACGATCGGATGGGTAGAATGGCAACGTCCTGGTTTCGATCTTGGATTAAAGTTGCAAAAATGCCTGGAAGAAAATCCCGGGATTCGAGGCATTATGCTGGGATCCCATGGACTCTTCACGTGGGGCGACACCGCTTACGAAAGCTACATCAACACACTGGAGGTAATTGAAAGGTGTTCCGAATATCTTTCATCCAACTACGGAAAGCGGAGACCGGTTTTCGGGGGAACCAAAATCACATCATTACCTGCGGCTGAACGCAAAATAAAGGCTGCATCCTTAGCTCCAGTCCTTCGTGGGTTCTGTTCCAGTCACACACGAATGGTGGGACATTTCACAGACGACGATCGTGTCCTTGAATTCATCAACTCAAACGATCTTGAAAAACTTGGCCCAATGGGAACCAGCTGCCCGGATCATTTTCTGCGTACCAAGATCAGTCCTATGATACTTGGCTTACAAGCCGGGGAGGATTTAGAAAATGTCGCAGCAACAAAAGAAAAACTTTTGCCACAGTTTGAAGCTTACCGAAAAATGTATCGGGAATATTATGAGTCTTGCAAGCATCCGAACAGTCCTGCGTTAAGAGATTCGAATCCTGTGGTTATACTTTATCCTGGTGTGGGCATGTTTACTTTTGCCAAGGACAAGCAGACGGCACGAGTGGCAGCGGAATTCTATATTAATGCCATCAACGTGATGAAAGGTGCTGAAGCAATTTCAGAATATACATCACTGCCGAGACAAGAAGCATTCAACATCGAGTACTGGCTATTGGAAGAAGCAAAACTTCAACGCATGCCAAAACCAAAAGCTTTATCCGGCAGAATCGCGCTGATTACAGGAAGCGCTGGTGGTATCGGAAAAGCTATCGCCAAGAAATTTTTGGATGAAGGCGCATGTGTCATCATCAATGACAACGATGCTGCGCGCCTGGAAAAATCGCAGGAGGAATTTAAAAAATATGGAAAAGATAATGTCACGTCGGTAATATTAGACGTGCTGAATACCACAGACATTCAAAACGCATTTACCGCCTCGGTCCTTGCGTTTGGCGGTGTGGATATTGTAGTCAATTGCGCGGGACTTTCAATATCGAAAACGCTCCCGGATCACACCGAAAAGGATTGGGATATTTTGTATGACGTTTTAGTGAAAGGACAATTTCTCGTGACACAGGCAGGGGTAAACATCATGCGTAAACAAGCCATTGGCGGCGACGTGATCAATATTGTGAGTAAAAACGCATTGGTTTCCGGACCCAATAATGCGGCGTATGGTTCAGCAAAAGCGGCGCAACTTCACCTGAGCAGATTAAATGCGGCTGAATTAGGCGTTGACAAAATAAGAGTCAATGTAGTCAATCCGGATGCTGTTATCGCTGACAGCAAAATATGGGAAGGGTCATGGGCCGAGGGTCGGGCAAAGGCCTATGGTGTGACCGTTGCAGAGTTGCCAGGGTATTATGCGAAAAGGACCTTATTGAATGAAATCATTTTGCCAGAAGATATCGCCAATGGCTGTTTTGCCGTTGTCGGCGGGCTTTTAAATAAGTCGACAGGAAATGTTATTAATGTCGATGGTGGTGTCGCTGCAGCCTTTGTTCGATAATAAAAATTCTTGGTAAACCACCGTTAACTTTCCGCGTACTATGCAGATCGAAAAGCACAAATTGGATGATCACAATGAAGTTCACTTTGCCGGCCATAAGAAAAAATGGGAGGCATTAAAAAATGACGTTCCAAATGCCGAAGATATAGTTAATAAATTGATTGATTTCCAGGTCGCTATTCCCAGTTGGGCCTTAGGCACCGGTGGAACGCGTTTTGGGAGATTTGCCGGCGGTGGAGAGCCTCGAAGCCTGGAAGAAAAGATTGAAGACATTGGGCTGATTCATCAGCTTAACCGGTCGAGTGGCGCTATTTCGTTACATATTCCCTGGGATATTCCGAAGGATGCAAAAGCCATCAAAGTGTTGGCAGCGCAACACGGCTTGCGATTTGACGCCATGAATTCGAACACATTTCAGGATCAGAAAAATCAAAAGCACAGCTATAAATTCGGATCGCTTCAACATGTAAACAAAAGTGTTCGCGACCAGGCTATCGACCATAACCTTGAGGTAATCGAGCATGGAAAGCAACTTGGATCCACTTCCATAACGGTATGGCTGTCTGATGGATCCTCTTTTCCGGGACAGTTGAATTTCAGAAAAGCTTTTCAACATACGTTGGATGGGCTTCAAAAAATATATGCAGCACTTCCTGAAGATTGGAAGATGTTCGTTGAGTATAAAGCGTTCGAGCCTAACTTCTACTCTATGACCGTTGGCGATTGGGGTCAGTCGCTACTATACGCTCAAAAACTAGGACCGAAAGCCTACACGCTTGTGGACTTGGGACATCATCTGCCCAATGCGAACATCGAACAAATCGTTTCGCTGCTTTTAATGGAAGGAAAGTTGGGAGGCTTTCATTTTAACGACTCCAAATATGGTGATGACGACCTTACGGTTGGCAGTATAAATCCGTATCAATTGTTTTTGATCTTTAATGAATTGATCGAAGGCATGGATGCACGTCACATGGATCATGTAACGGATATGGGCTGGATGATTGATGCTTCTCACAATGTGAAGGATCCTTTGGAGGACTTATTACAATCAGTCGAAGCGATCATGATTGCCTACGCTCAGGCATTGCTTATTGACGCAAAATCACTCCAGCAAGCTCAACAACAAAATGACGTCGCGCAGGCTCAGGAAATTTTGCAAGCTGCCTATCGCACCGATGTTAGGCCATTCGTAGCAGAAGCTCGTTTACGGGCCGGTGGAGTATGCCAACCGTTGAGTTTTTTCCGAGATTTGAAAGTACGCGAGCAACTTATATCCGCGAGGGGCAAAGAGACGATCGCCACGGGATTGTGAATCTAAAGGCACTAATTTTTGCCACAAAGACGCAAAGGCACTAAGCCTGCCTGCCGGTCATAGCCGTCAGGCTAAGACGTGTTTTAAATATTCAACAAACAATAAATCAACAATCAATATTCAGTGGGCGTCCAGGTTAATGAGTGCAGTGGGCCGAGGGCGTAGTCAAGTTTTTCACCACGGAACGTAAGGCCGGAGGTCGAGTTTATCGGGGGCCTTACCCACCAGTAGACGCGTCATTCAGAGCGAAGGGTTGAATGCGTGAGGGGCGAAGAATCCCCTCCCAATGAAATGCAACAACTGGATACGAAAATAACGAATCGATAACATGGAGAACAAGTTTGCGTGTAGCCCATTGAACATTGTTTGTCGAGTGTTGATTAATGCCCGGCGGTTGCCTGCCGGTAGGCAGGGTTCACGAATTCATTGTTGGTTTTATTTAATCATTGTTCTTTAGTGGCTATTCATTTGCTCCCAAGAAGGCCTTGATGCTGAAACTTGTTTTCTATGAAGGTCTTAAAAAGGTCTGGTGCCTTGATTTGAATTTCATCCATTAGCCCCAACACAAATCTTCCAATACCGTCAAAGTTGGAAACAGGACCATGAAACTGATAGCCATTTTCTATTCGCTCAGTGTAAGGGATTGACAATGGATATTCTTCGCGCAAAAGTAAATATGCACGCATACTGAGATATAGTGTTATCCAGGTGTTGGAGTCTCCAGTGAAACCAAAAATGTCCGTTTGGTTTTTTTTATGCAGCGCTTCGTGTTGGTACTTACTTCCGATTTCGATTAGCTCGCCAATGCGATCGAGCTTAAATTGCTTGCAGATTTTATCTTGTGTATCCAGTGCAATAATCGATTGATAGTTGTCTCCAAAATGAATAGGCTCCACCAGCCGGTCCCGGATTTCATTGCTGTTGGCTGAGTGATAATTTTTCAGAACAATTTGATTCTTATTTCGAATTGCCTCGGCTAGCTGATCCACAAACTGCCCCAGTCGTGCTTTCAGAAAAAGTCTGGGCATACTATCCATCTCAGAGTTTAGGGATAGTTTTTTGAGCAAACTGCTTCTCAGCGGGTTGTCCTGCGCGCCGGATTGAATAAGTTTTTTAATCAGCTTGGTTTCCTCAATCGAAAATTGTGCTTGCGTTGGATCGTCATCGGTAGTGATAATGAAAAAGCGATTCTCAAAATCTTTTTCCAGCAAGAAATCAACCTCTTCCAATAAATTGATGTAGCGGTAGATCGTGCGTTCGCTGGTATCAAAACGATCGGCAAGCTGCTTGATCGTCCAATGCCCAGACTTCAAAACCGCGATAATTTGAAAAAGTCGTAACAATTTGGCTTGAGGAATGATGGATTCAGTCTTCTTGCCAATAATTTTCTTTTTGGCTGCCTTCTTTTTGCGCGTTTTTTCCTTCCTAATCATGCTTTAAAGTAACGATTTTAAGGTTTGACACAAGCTGTCAATCGTGCAATCTACCTTGGATTCAAATACTAACGCCTATGGAAATTTTAAATCATAACGCATTACTTGTAAAATGTCCCCATTGTGGCAATAAGTTTTCACCCGAAGATGCCATCCAGCATGATTTGCGCGCGAAATTCGAAAAGGAATTTGAACAAAAGTTAGCGGCTAGCACGAAGTCACTATCGTCAAAGATTCAGCAGGAGGAACAGGCCAGGTATAAAGTCCAACTCCAACGTCTGGAAGAAGATCGGAAAATAAAAGCGTCACGCCTTAAGGAACTGGAAGATCAAACTATCACCCTACAGGAACGTGAACAGAAACTAATGGACCGGGAGGAGCGCATTGAACATGAAATGAAAAAAAGACTTTTAGAAAGGGAAAAGATTATTAAAGAGCATGCCGATAAAAATGCGCTTGAAAAAGCGTTGTTGGAAGTTCGTGAAAGGGAAGCAAAACTTTCCCGTGACCGCGAGGCTTTGGAAGTTATCCTTAAAAAACGGGTGAATGAAGAAACCGATAAAGCACGCGAGGAAGAACGCATGAAAAATGCCGAGCTGCAAAAAAAGCTGGACGATCAAGCAAGGATGATCAATGAGATGAAACGCAGAACCGAACAGGGAAGTATGCAAATGCAGGGTGAAGTACAGGAACTTGCCATCGAAGAATACCTTACGACTTCATTTCCCCGCGACGTAATTGAAGAGATCACCAAGGGAAAACGCGGTGCAGATTGTGTTCACATTGTTCGAGATCATTATGAGAATGAATGTGGACGTATTCTCTACGAAAGTAAACGCACGAAACACTTCAGCTATGAATGGATCGCGAAAATGAAAGATGATATGCGCTTAAAACAAGCCGACATCGGCGTTATTGTCACAGAAGCATTACCGGAAGGTAAAACCCGTTTCTGTGAAGTCGAAGGCATCTGGGTTTGTAGTTTCACGGAGTTTAAACCACTTGCGCACCTGTTCAGACATAACCTTTCGCGAATTGGGGAAGTAATGGCCGCACAGGAAAATAAAGGCGAAAAGATGAATTTGATTTACAGTTATGTTACTGGAAATGAATTCAAGCAAAAATTGGAAGCTGCATTTGAATCGTATCACGATATGCAAGAAGATCTTCAAAAAGAGAAAGTGTTGTTTACCAGCCAGTGGGCCAAGCGTGAAAAAAAATTGCTCAAGGCAATGGAGAATTTAGTTTGTCTTTATGGTGACGTGCGCGGAATTGCCGGGGGTGCCGTGCAGGAAATAAAAGCATTGGAGTTTCCGGAAATTAAATTACTGATGGAAAATTAGTTGGCTGTTTTTGCGATAGTGAGGGTGACTGAAAAGTTGCCCTCTGCTTTTTATCCAAAGCTAAACGCAGAGGAAATGCAGGAGGGTGGCTGAGGAACACAGAGGA
Organism: uncultured Bacteroidota bacterium; assembly: GCA_963813425.1. Lineage (GTDB taxonomy): Bacteria > Bacteroidota > Bacteroidia > Cytophagales > Cyclobacteriaceae > Chryseolinea. The sequence goes on along the minus strand of CAWEZB010000014.1, from coordinate 3,123 downwards.
TCAATTCACCGCTCTGCGGCTCTCATGCATTTTAGTCTCGGTATTTTCTCTGCGGTAAAAAAAAATGGCCATTATCTCATCGTTATGCATTTGCCAAACTTCTATCCAGGTGAACGTATCCTCCATCAACATGTATGAGCTGTCCCGTGGTATGGCTCGATCGCTCTGACAACAGAAAGGCAGTCATGTTCGCGATTTCCTCCGCAGTAGTCATTCTGTTTCCCAATGGAATTTTTGATTCTATCTCCGCTAATTTCCCCTTTGGATCCGGCAATGTCTGAATCCATTTTTCATACAACGGTGTCCAGCACTCGGCCACTATAATGGCATTAACCCGAATTCCGTACTTGAGCAATTCGACGGCCCATTCGCGTGTCAAGCCATTACGGCCTCCGTTAGCAGCAGCATAGGCAGACGTTCCACCCTGCCCAGTTTCGGCAGTCTTTGATCCTATATTTACAATTGCACCCTTTGATTTTTTCAACGCTGGCAATGCATGGTGGGCCATGAGATAATAGTGGACTACATTTTTATGAAGGGATGCCATAAATTTTTCGTAGTCGCCCTTCTCTAATCCAACACCGTCATTCACACCTGCATTATTAACGAGGCCTTCGATCCTGCCAAATTTCTTAAGAACTTCCTGGACAGCTTTTTCTGATGCAGCAGGCTCCGTCAATTCTGCTTCAACTTGAAAAATTTTTCCGCCCTTAGCCTCCACTGCAGTCACAACCTTTTTGTTATCAGCTTCACTCCTCCCAATAATGACCGGAATTGCACCTTCCGCTGCCAGGACTTTTACAATACCCTCTCCAATTCCTTTCGCGCCACCAGTAACGATAATTACTTTATCTTTTAAATTTAAATCCATGGTTTTTCAATTTTATAGGTTGTAAAATCTGATTGCATTTTTACCAAAAATCAAATCCTGTTCGTGGGGACTGAACGTCGAAAAATAATCATTGACCAGCCCGATCACTTGCTCGTAAGATGCGGCCACCAGGCATACCGGCCAATCACTTCCATACATCAACCGCGGAGAACCAAATGATTCCGAGACGACATCCAGGTAGGGAACAAAATCTTCTTTAGTCCAATTCTTCCAATGTGCTTCCGTGACCATACCGGAAACCTTGCAATAAACATTTTCGAATGATGCCAACTTCTCAATGTCTTTTTTCCAATCGTCTATCTTTTTATCCTTGATATATGGCTTGGCAATATGATCCAGCACAAAAGGCTGATCCGGAAATGCTTGTACAAATTGAATAGTATATTCGAGTTGGTCTGGAAAAATCAGAATATCGTAGGTATAACCAAACTCCCTTAACTTTCCGATACCCCTTTTAAAATTCGGCCGCAGCATAAAATCCCGTTGGCGTTCTCCCTGAAGCACGTGACGGAACCCTTTCAACTTTTTGAACTCCTTATAATATTCCAGGTTTTCACTGACATTGTCCGCTTGTAAATCGATCCAGCCTACAACGCCTTTTACAAATTCGTGCTGCAATGCATTCGCGAGCTGAAAAATATTTTCCTCCTTTGACTGATCTGATTGAACAATGATAGACCCATCAATTTTATTGTCGTTCAAAACGGGTTTAAGATCTTCTGGTAAAAAATTTCTTTGAATAACAGCCATATCATCGGTTATCCAGCTATCCCGAACTTCATTGTATTTCCAAAAGTGTTGGTGTGCATCAATTCGCATTTCAAAGTCTTTTTAGCTCATACATTAGATCCATCAGGCGCCACTTCTCGCCAGGCTTTGACCCGGGTAGTGCTTGTTGAAATTTCCACATGAGCGCCTCCCATTCCTGAACCTTGACATTCGACGCGTCCATGGCGGCCTTACGTTCAAAAGTAAATGCCTCGTCAACTTCCAAAATCATAAACATTCTGGTGTCCACCCTGTAAATTTCCAGGTTAATAACACCTGAATCAAGGATGTTTTTTTCGTTTTCAGGCCATACATTGCGATGCCATTGTTCATATTCTGCGATTAAGGCAGGATCATTTTTTAAATCAAGGGCCAGACAATAACGTCTCATTTTTGGTGTTGCTTTTTATGGAATGCTAAATATCATTAAAATATTTGATCTGTATTGTCGACCACGACATTTTTGAAGGTGTTCATTTTGTAATTTCGCCGGCAACTTTATATGAGTAAAAACACTTTTTTTCGAAGGGCGCTGTCAAAAATCAAAAAGATCTTCATTATTCTTTTCATCGTTCAATTGATTTATCTCATCCTGTTAAAATGGATTGATCCACCAATAACAATAACACAAATGGTCAGTGTTGTCGAGGGCAATGGTCTTAAGCGGGACTATGTTTCGATGCAAGATATCTCTGCTAATGCACGACTCGCCGTCATTGCATCCGAAGATCAACTTTTCCCGGATCACAATGGATTTGACATCAAAAGTATTGAAAAGGTAATTACACAGGATCCAAGAAATCCGCACGCATGCGAGGCGCATCAACCATAAGCCAGCAGGTTGCTAAAAATGTTTTTTTATGGCAAGGCCGAAGTTGGGTTCGCAAAGGGGTTGAAGCTTACTTTACTTTTATGATTGAAAAAATCTGGGGTAAGAAACGAATTCTCGAAGTATACCTCAACGTGGCTGAAATGGGTAAAGGTGTTTTTGGAATTGAAGCTGCCGCCAAAAAATATTTCAATAAATCCGCCAAAAAATTATCGCGAAGAGAATCCGCTATGATTGCAGCGTGCCTCCCCAATCCCAAGAAATATGCCGTTAAACCTCCGTCCCGCTATATTAATCAACGGTACCCCTGGATTATGGGGCAGATGAATAACCTGGACGGCGATCCTGAAATTGAAGTTTTGATAGAAGAAACGAAGAATTGTAAATATTAAATGTACGATTTTAGATTTACGATTTTAGATTGGGTAGCGTAAGTATGCGGGTGCGCCTCAAATGCATTTCACGCAAAGGCCGCAAAGTGAAAACTCCGGAAGGCCTCAAACGACTGAACGAATGGCAGCCTGTCTCGTCCTAAAATTATTTCACTGTTTTTATCTATTACCACGATGTTAGAATGAGGTGACTCAACTAGCCACTAAGGCACAAAGTCTCACAAGCCTGTGGCTTTGCGCCC
>CAWEZB010000013.1:0-17537 GCA_963813425.1 uncultured Bacteroidota bacterium | reverse complement strand
ACTTGGATTAATGTTAGAAATGAAGAGAAAAATAACGATCGGGTACGCAGTTTGTTAATAGTAAAGGCGAGAGGCATGGGGCATGCAAACACGCGCCAGGATTTTATTATTACTAGTAAAGGAATTCGCTTTCGAAACGAAGGAAAGAAATAAGTCACCCTAATAACCCTGTAAAAAACACTATGGCCAAACAGCAAACGTGGGAACTAAGGCTGTACGTAGCCGGTCAAACTCCGAACTCCGTTCTGGCATTAAAGAATATTAATAAGTATTGCAAAGAATATTTGGAGGGGAGATACAGCATTGAGGTAATTGACTTACTGAAGAATCCGCAGTTAGCTGCCGGTGACCAAATTTTTGCAATTCCCACCTTAGTTAGGAAAGTTCCTCAGCCGTTACGGAAGATTATCGGCGACCTTTCGGATAAGGAACGAGTGCTTGTAGGTTTAAATATTCGTGTGTTGAAAACCAAGACGGAAGTATGAAAAAAAATGCAGCTGCAAAATTAGTCACAGAGGGGAAGCTTATTCTTCAGCTTTACGTTTCGGGTATGAGTCCAAAATCGATGGAAGCTATTGAAAATATAAAGCGATTATGCGACGAGCATTTGCGCGACGCATTTGAATTAGATATTATAGACATTTATAAAAACCCCGAAATCGCGTCTGAGCAGCACATTGTTTTCAGTCCGTCACTCATTAAACGGTTGCCCTTGCCCAAGAAGACTTTAATTGGCACTCTCGCAGATACGGGCAAAGTCATAAAGGCATTAGGAATTACTTTCAAAAAGTAAGTGAATGGTGAAGAATACCGACCTTGATTTATTATCCAAAATACAGCAGCTTGAAAGCCGCCTTGAAGAATCTGAACAACTTATTGAAGCTATCAAAACCGGCGAAGTCGACGCCTTTGCAATTAACAGAGAGAATAAATCCGAAATTTACACCCTGCAAAGTGCCGACTACGCTTACCGTGTTTTAATTGAAGAGTTTCAAGAAGGAGCAATAAATGTAACAGAGGAAGGCTTAATACTTTATACGAATCCAGTATTTATTGCACCTGGTAAAACTTACCTACGACAAGGTAATAGGGGCCTCCATCTTTGATTTTATTCATCGCGATTCTCAGCAACAGTTTAATATACTTTTTCAACAATCGCTTTCCGGGAAAAGTAAAGGAGAAATTTGCCTCACGGATAATAAGATTCCCGTGTACATCTCCCTGACTTCTCTGCAACCAAAGCTTTCCACGATTGGAATTATTATATCGGACTTAACCGAAAAGAAAAAAAATGAAAAACTTATTTTTGAATATCAAAAAGATTTAGAAAGTAAGAACAACCAACTACTTGGCATTAACGCCGAGCTAGCTTCCTTTGCCTACGTGGCTTCACATGACTTACAAGAACCTTTGCGAAAAATCCAAACTTTCTGTTCACGGATTTTAGAAAGGGAATACGACAACATGTCAGAAACTGGGAAGAGTAATTTTAGCAGAATGCAAATTGCCGCAAAACGAATGCAGGCGCTTATACAAGACCTACTCATCTATTCACGCACTAATACTTCTGAACGCAATTTTGAGCACATCAACTTAAATGAAATCGTCGAAGAAGTTAAGGAGGATTTGCGTGAGGAATTGCAACAAAAAAAGGCAACGATAGTTGTGACTAATACGTGTGATCTCCACGTCATTCGTTTTCAGTTTCGCCAACTCCTCACTAATCTAATAAACAATTCGCTTAAATTTTCGAGTCCCGGAAAGTTGCCTCATATTGAAATAAAAAGTGAAATCGTAGAAGGTGTAAAGCTGAAAAACGATAAACTATTGCCCGACTTAAAATATTGCCATATCAGCTTTTCCGATAATGGAATTGGTTTTGAACAACAATACAGCGAAAAAATTTTTGACTTGTTCCATCGGTTACATACCAAACCTGAACATCAGGGAACCGGTATCGGCTTGGCTATCGTTAAAAAAATTGTCGACAATCATAATGGCATTATTTCGGCAGAAGCTAAAGAAAATATCGGTGCAACATTCAAAATTTACATTCCCGCAATTTGATAATAGCCTAAGTGAAGATACACGGTTCAGCAATTGAAGGTTGCATTACTTGTGATCGTCCAACCTGACGGCTACCCACGAACGGATATACCGGCCCAAGGCCTCCGCTTACCGACAAAAATAATCTTTCGTAAAATTGTTTCGTACCGGTACTGCCGTTAAAAAACCATTTTCGTTATTTCGATCCGATTCATAATTAGCTTGAACCAGGCTGTATAAGACGCCGGATTATTTTTAAGGTCGGCCCGCAGGGATTGGATGTCCATAAATTTCCAGTCTTCAACTTCATCGAAATTAATAAGAGGAGTTCCATTAAATATGCCAGTAAAAACATAATCAAATTCATGCTCTATGAGATCTTTATCTAGTTCGCTTCTATAAATAAATTTAAACGCAAATTGGGTTTCCAGATCAATGCCCATTTCGAACTTTAGTCTTTTTCTTGCAGTACAAGCGATCGATTCGTCAAGGGTTGGATGACTACAGCATGTGTTAGTCCAGAGCCCTCCACTATGATACTTTCTTATAGATCGTTTCTGTAATAAAAATTCACCTTTCGAACTAAATATCAAAATGGAGAATGCCCGATGTAGAAGGCCTTTTTTGTGAGCCTCCATCTTCTCCATCGAACCAATCACATCGTCTTGCTCGTCTACTAAAATAACCTTCTCCATTAGTAGTGCAACGTTTGGTGACGTTTCAAATCAAAATAGCACAAAGACGTTAACTTGTTGCTAGTCGTAATCCCAATGCTGACGGCATTCGTCGCTGTCCAAACGTTTTTTACAACACTAACGAATACGCCCTTTTCTGTTTTTGCTACCAATCTAATTCCGGGAAAGGCTGTACACTGACAAGCGTAGCGCCCCAACTGGATGATTGAATGGAATGTGCGTATTCTGGCGTCAGCCCGGACGGCGGTAACCGTTCTGCGTTTGCTAAAATCCATTAAATCGATTGATTTTTTCCTTAAATCCTTGGTTTTGGCGCATTTTCTATTATATTTGTTCATATTTTTTATAAAAATATAAACAAAAGTAATGATTTTTTCCATTTCCGATCTTCAGAAATTTTCCGGAATTCAACCACAAACCATCAGAATGTGGGAAAAACGTTATAACGCGCTTCAGCCCATCCGCTCGGAGGGGAATACGCGGTATTACAATGATGATCAGCTAAAAAGGTTGCTCAACATTGTGAGTTTGAGTCATGCCGGCTTGAAAATTTCAAAGATTTGTAAGCTGACTAACAATGAAATTCATAAACTGCTTGAGAGCGAAATCCATAAAACCAGATCGGACGATAAACAGATAGAATATTTCATCTCACAACTTATACACTATGCTCTTGGCTACGATGAGTTTACTATTGACAAAATTTTGTCAGAGTGTATAGAACTTTTCGGAGTCCAAACAACCTATAAGCGAATCATTTATCCATTGCTGGTAAGAGTTGGATTAATGTGGTGCCAGGATAGTATCTGCCCTGCTCAGGAACATTTCCTCTCCGGCTTGATCCGTCAGAAATTGTTTACAGCAATTAACAATATCGCTGCAAGCCCTGGTAGCATCAACCCTACCTGGCTATTGTTCCTTCCAGAAGATGAGAGCCATGATATTGGGTTGCTTTTCGCACACTATCTTTTACGTCTAAGCAATCAGCGTATTATTTACCTGGGCGCTAATGTCCCATTTGAATCCATACACGACGTGATGCAACATCAGCATATAGAACATATGCTATTTTTTTTCATTCGGATACGTCCCGTCGATGAAGCAGAACAATATTTGCAAAGACTTCGGGATAACTTTAAGAATGTATCAATAAATTTTTCCGGCAACTCTAAATTGATAAATGAGCTGAAGTTTGATCCATCGATCAACCGGTTAAAAACCGTGGAAGAGTTCGAGGCTGCGATTCAAAAAACAAGCAAGCAAAATGACTAGCCATCAAACCAAACGTGTTGCTGTCATCGGATCGGGATTTGCCGGGCTCAGTGCCGCTGCTTACTTATCAAAGGAAGGATTTATCACAGACGTATACGAAAAGAATGAAACGGTTGGCGGAAGGGCCAGGCAATTAAAAACCGACAATGGTTATTTGTTTGATATGGGTCCGAGCTGGTATTGGATGCCGGATGTGTTTGACCGATTCTTTAAAGATTTTGGATATCAAGCAAGCGATTTTTACAAATTGAAACAGTTAGACCCATCTTTTTCCGTGATTTTCGGGCAGGATGATGTCGTGGATGTTCCCGCCAATTTCGAAGCCCTGTGCGATGTATTTGAAAATATAGAAACTGGAAGTAGCAATACACTAAAAACAGTTTCTGAAAGATGCATCTTTTAAATATAAGGTCGGTATTGAGAAACTGGTATATAAACCAGGTCTTTCTCTTTTAGAATTAATGGACATGGACCTTGTTAAAGGTGCGTTTAAGTTGCAAGTATTTACCTCATTTACCAGCCACGTAAAAAAATACTTTAAACACCGGAAGTTAATTGCTCTCATGGAATTCCCAGTACTCTTTCTTGGCGCTATGCCCGAAGAGACACCAGCATTATACAGCTTAATGAATTATGCCGGATTAAAACTGGGAACATGGTACCCGGAAGGTGGCTTTGATAGTGTGATTCAAGCGATGAAAAAAGTATGTGAAAAACAAGATGTCAAATTTCACCTGAATGAACCAGTTATTAGATTTGAATATGGCAATAAGAATGTTGGAAGGGTAAAAACTTCGAAAAACTGTAAAGAATACGATGCCGTTGTTGCTGCTGCTGATTACCATCACGTCGAAGAGAAAGTATTAGAACCCTTTTATAGAAACTATTCCGAATCTTACTGGAACAATAGAATTTTAGCTCCATCATGTCTAATTTTTTATTTAGGAGTAACAAAAAAACTTTCCCGGCTGAAGCATCATAACCTGTTCTTTGATGCCGATCTTAAAAAACACGCTCATCAAATTTACAAGGATCCACAATGGCCATCACAACCTTTATTCTATGTATGTTGTCCTTCCATATCGGATACAACGGTTGCTCCACGCGGACACGAAAATATTTTTATTTTAATGCCGCTTGCGCCAGGGTCTGGAAGATAATTCAGCGCTACGTGAACACTGCTTTGAAATGATAATGCCTCGTATAGAGGCGTATGTAGGAGAAAGTATCACAGATAAATTGGATTACAAAAAAAGCTATTGCATAAACGACTTTAGAGGTGATTATAACGCGTACAAAGGCAATGCATACGGATTAGCCAATACACTTAAGCAAACCGCCAACCTCAAGCCTTCTGTCAGAAATAAAAAGCTGAAAAATCTTTTTTATGCCGGACAGCTTACCGTTCCCGGACCGGGTGTACCTCCATCAATAATCTCCGGAAATGTAGCCGCCCAACAAGTCATTAAGTATTTCAATAGTTGAATTATGAAACAGACATTTGATGTATTATCCGAAGAGTGCAGCAAGATTACGACACAGCGCTATAGCACCAGCTTCTCCCTGGCGATTTACTTATTAAGCAAAGAAATGCGCAATCCGATCTACTCGATTTATGGCTTCGTGCGTCTGGCCGACGAAATTGTTGATAGCTTTCATGATTACGATAAAAAATATCTACTTGACAAATTCAAACAAGATTGCTTCGAATCAATTGATCAAAGGATCAGTTTAAATCCGGTTTTGAATTCCTTTCAAAAAGTTGTCAATGAATATCAAATAGAGCGTCGTCTTATTGAACTGTTCTTAAAAAGTATGGAGATGGATTTAGAACGAAATAAGTATACTTCAGAAATGTATGATGAATATATTTTAGGATCCGCTCAGGCGGTTGGCCTAATGTGTCTTCAGGTATTTACAGCTGGAAATAAAGAAGAGTATGAACATTTAAAAATACCTGCAATGAAATTAGGCTCTGCATTTCAAAAAGTGAATTTTTTGAGGGACGTCCAGGCTGATTACAAAACACTTGACCGCACATACTTTCCTGATGTTGATTTAACAGCATTTTCCAATACTGAAAAGAGAATTATAGAAAGAGATATTGACAAAGACTTTGCTGAAGCCCTTATCGGGATTAAACAATTGCCCGTCGCGGCGAGAAGTGGTGTTTATCTTGCCTATGTTTATTATAGACAATTATTTAACAAAATAAAAAGAACGAGCGCAGACAGAGTTTTCCTGGAACGAATCCGGATATCCAATCTCCAAAAATTTGGGTTAATGTGTGACTCTTTAATCCGTTATAAGCTAAATGCTTTATGAAATATGAGTGCTCATAACCGTCAAAATATACGAGACTTATGACAACACATGTTCTAATTTCTATAGGAACGTTTATGGGAATGGAAGCCATCGCCTGGCTTACTCACAAATACATTATGCACAAAGTTTTATGGAATTTGCATAGAGACCATCACTTAAAAGATCATGAAGGTTTTTTTGAACGAAATGATTTTTTCTTTTTGATTTTTGCAATTCCCGGAATTATTTGCCTGGCATTAGGAGTTCTATACAAAAGTTCGGCTACACTTTCTATCGGCGTAGGAATTACATTATATGGCGTGGCCTACTTTCTTGTACACGACGTTTTTATACACCAACGTTTTAGGATATTCAGAAAAACCGATAACCGCTACCTGAAAGCAATTCGGAAAGCACATAAAGTGCACCACAAACACCTGAATAAAGAAAATGGCGAGTGCTTCGGCATGCTTTGGGTTCCCTTTAAATATTTCATGGCATCTCCCGGAAAATAAATTAAAATGAAGTACACTTATCTGCTCGTCAATTTTTTCACGATCGTGATTCCCTTTATTTTTTCATTTCATCCTAAACTGAATTTTTACAAAACCTGGCACGCCTTCCTCCCCGCTGCTTGCATAACTGGAATTTGTTTTATTTCCTGGGATATTTATTTTACAGACCTCGGTATTTGGGGCTTTAATGAACAATATTTGACGGGAATAAAAATTACAAATCTGCCGGTTGAAGAAGTATTGTTTTTCTTTTGTATTCCTTATGCCTGCCTGTTTACATTCCACTGCGCGGCGCTCTTCTTTAGAAAAACTTTTTTGGACAATTCTGAAAATCACATAACCCCAATTCTTATTGTAATCTTTCTTTTCATCGCTATTGTAAACTACAATAAGGCTTATACCGCATCCACATTTCTAATTCTGTCAATTATGTTGTTCCTGGCAAAATATACATTCGAAATAAAATGGCTCGACAAATTCTATATCATTTACTCCGTTTTGCTACTGCCATTTTCAATCGTTAATGGTATTTTAACCGGAACAGGTATTGATCAACCTGTGGTTTGGTATAATGAGAAAGAGTTTATGGGTTTTAGAATTCTCACTATTCCATTAGAAGACATCTTTTATGGTATGGTGATGATTTTAATGAACTTATTGATTTACCATTATTTCCTGGAAAGGAAGGTTTCATACGTTAGTAATGAAAGTATACGAGTTAAGAACTGAAATAACGGTCAAAGCTCCGTTAGAACAAGTGTGGACGTTTTTCTCCAACCCGAAAAACTTACAACGTATCACCCCTGATTATATGGGTTTTCAAATTGTAAAATGTCCGGATGTAGAAACCATTTTCAACGGAATGATCATCGAATACATCGTAAGACCAATTTTAAATCTTCCATTAAAATGGGTTTCTGAAATAAAAGAAGTACAACCACTAGTCGGTTTTACTGATATACAGTTAAAAGGACCTTACGCTTTGTGGCATCATTTTCATTCCTTTGAAAAAATTAATGGGCATACTAAAATGCTTGACAGGGTAAAATATGCGATGCCTTTATCCATTCTCGGCAACATAACTCATCAGCTATTCGTCAAGAAACAATTGGAAGAAATCTTTAAATACCGAGAAGTAACCGTTCGAACGTTATTCAAATAAGAAAAATCCTGTAGGTAGTGAAGTAACAAATTACCTTCTGTTGCCTTGCTGCAATGAACAAATAAATAAAGCCCTTCGGGATGTTGAAATTTTCAAGCTCACCGTGCCACCAAGATTCAAGGAAGGGCTACAATGTTCTTATTATTTTCTTTTCCGGAAATAATACCTATAGGTCTGATTATTTACCGTCTTGCATCCGCTCTTTCAAACGCGACATATTTTGAATTGTTAAAAACATAATAAAATGCCCCCTTTCGCGATGACTCCTTTTCTTTTTCATTTAGCCTTTTCAAAATGCCCAGCGAATTCATCTTTTTAATGAAATTTCTTCTATCCAACGGACTTCCATAAATCGCTTCAAAAAGAGATTTTAGCTGTGAAATTGTAAATTTTTTTGGAAGTAATTCGAATCCAAGCGCATGGTCACGACTTTTTCTCTTAAGCGCGCATGTGCTTTTAAAATCATGTCCCTATGATCAAGAATCAACGGAGGAAGATTATTTAATGAAAACCACCTTGTCTCATCTGCCAAAGTGCAGCTGTTCATTATAATCGGCAATATTAATTAGCGCTAAATAGACTATTGAAACGACACGTGCTGCTGGATCACGATCCAAGGCGCTAAAAGTATGTAATTGCTCAATGTAAACGTTGGTCTTGGTCGTAATCTTGTAAAGTAGTCTACCTGCAGCGTCCTCCGAAGTTTCCTCCGGTTGGATGAAGCCGCCGATAGCCGACCAGTTGTTGTTTGCGGAGTTAAGTTCTTTCTGGGCTAACAATACCTTAAGCTGCTCGCCGTCGAAACCCAGGATGATACAGTCTACCGCAATCAGAATCCTTTGATCAGTTTTGTAACTATTCAATTCCATTGAATGTGTTTCAAATGTTTGTGAAAAACTCATTCCATATTGGCACTAATTGCGATGTCTGACTGGTACGTCGTTAATTCTATTTAAAAAGCAATGGTGCGAACATGTACAAATTATTCCTCCACACTGGCCACGTATGGCCACCAGGATATTCTTGATAGGTATACTTGATATTGAGCTCTTTGAATTTCGAAAGCATTGTCTGGCAATTCTCGTATGCAATATCTTCCTTTCCGCCCATAGCGATCCAAAGTGTCATTTTATCATTGATTAAAGCAGCATTTTTTTTCATATACTCATATTGACGATCGGAAATATTCTTTTGATTTGGTAGCCAACCCGAACTAAATACACCCAGATAAGAAAATAAGCTCCGGATTATATATACCAGCATAAAGGGTCTGCAATCCACCCATTGATAAACCGGCGAGTGCTCTGTTCTTTGAATCGGTTTTTGCGCGGTAGTTTTTTTCCACAAAAGGGATCACACTCTGCTTTAATTCTGCTTCGAATGATTTTAAGAATTGTTCGCTAAAACCAGGGCTGCCTGTATTTCCATCGACCATGACTACCAGCATTGGTTGTGCTTTTTTTTCTGCAAAGAGATTATCGAGAATCAAATCCGTCTTGCCCTGCGTGGCCCAACCCCTTTCATCTTCGCCACCGCCATGCAACAGATAGAGCACTGGGAATTTTTCATTTGACTCATCATAACCCGCAGGTGTGTACACATAAAGTCTCCGCCACAAATTCAACACAGGAGAGTAGTAACGCACCGTCCGGATCTCCCCGTGCGCCACATCCTTAATGGCATAATAATCTTCTCCTTTAATAGGAATTTCTATTCCGCTCGCCATTCGTCCCATACCATAAAAAGTTTCACTGCCCGGATCAGCAACGGCAACGCCATCAATCAACAATGAATAGTAATGAAACCCTTCACCCTGTGGCTCAGTTGTTACTTCCCAAAAACCGTCAGCATCCTTTATCATGTCATACTTTTTACCAAGATCAATCTGTACTTTTTGAGCATCCGGCGCTTTGATTCGAAAGAGGACGCGATTGTCTTGTAACACACGCGGATATTTTGCTGACCTCACATTTGTAGATGCCGCAGAACCCAGCATGTTATATGCCGAAAAACTTGAAACATCCACTGGCTTGAACAGAAGTTGGGAAAACATGTACAGATCGTTTTTCCATACTTTAAAGTCGTGCGCACCTGGCTCGACATAAAATATATGTGGAACATCATGCGCTTTCAGATAATCGTGCGTTCGCTGACTGAACGACATCAGATTGTCATCTACACCGCAGGAGATCCATAGCAATTTCAATTGTTCCTTTGCTTTCTTCGGATCGGGCACCAGAACTTCAGGTGTCTTCGTATTGGGCGCTGATGAAAACCCACCAATCCATGCAAACTTTTCCAGATTGGCTAACCCAAAATTTAAGGATTGCCCTCCACCCATTGATAGACCGGCAATAGCGCGATGATCGCGGTCCTTGTAAACCGGATATTTTTTTTCAATGAAAGGAATCAGATCGTTCAGCAAATCTTTCTCAAACGTTGCAAAGGCTTGAACTTTAACACTATCGAAAATATTCCCGGTGGCACGATCGTCTTTCATAGCCCGACCGTTGGGTAATACAACAATCATGGGTTCAATCTTTTTTTCTGCATAAAGGTTATCCAGTATAACTTGCGGCTGACCGTTCTTAAACCACTCCTTCTCATCACCGCCGATACCATGGAGAAGGTACAGAACGGGATACTTATTCTTTTTAGAAAATCCGGGTGGAGTATAAATCAATGACTTCCGGGTCACGCCTACTGTTTTTGACGGGTAGCTTATCGTGTCAATTTTTCCCTGTGAATTATTTGCATTGAAAGAATCGAATCCCGGTGGCGCATGTTTGATTTGCGTCTGGCCGTTGCAAATCACTCCAACCAGTACGACCAGGGAAATCAATAGAAACCGTTTCTTCATAGTAATTTTAAGTTGCTTATGTTTTTTAATTTAGACGCTACTCTTCATTAACCAAGTCGTATCAGTGTTTGCTTATTTCGACGAAGCAAAAGATCGACAGCCTTCGAGATCTGGCTGCGCAATTGTTCTATCGTTATATCCATAACATTTGCTACTTCGCGATAGGTTAACCTACGTTGAAACTTTAGAAAAAGTGCTTCCCGTTGAAGACTCGTGAGCCCTTGTGTCATTTGGGTTTCGGCCGAAAAAAAATTCTCAATACTTGCTCCTCGAGGTCACTATCTGCTGGATAAGAAGTCGACGAAACATCTTGAAAAGGTTACTATCAACAGACCCACCTTCCCGCAACAGGTCAGATCGACCGCCAATAAGCAAAAACAACTCCACGATGCAATTCTTCACCAATGCCTGATCGTCGCAGGCATTCATTCCGTAATTGAAGAGATTGTGAATATGTTCCGCATAGAGCCGCGAAACTAGAACGTCGGCCTCGTGATCCGATGTTCTGATCACTGCGTCCAGCACTTCCGTAATAACATTTCTGGAACGGATATCTAACGCTACCATTATCTGCGATGATTTTTTAATTTGTAATGAACAGTAATCCAGTAAATGTTTTTCATGTCTTTCATTTTACACCAAGCTTAATCTGTGTAAAGGGAATGCGGCGGAAACGTGCAAGACAGCGTATTGTTCTTCACACTGATTTCCTCAATGATTGGTTGATATTGTGTCTGATGATCGAACGCGAAAGGTTGGTTGAGTTTCTCAACGCTTATCCTTTCCCTGTACTTATCATGAGTATCAGGGACTGCACCCCTCTCAGTCGTTTTACACTAGGGAATTGCAGCCATCACTATAGCCATTCCGCGCAATAGTAAAAATGTTTTCATAGTTTAGGTTTATAGTTTTTGAATAAATTACTTGTCCTCCGCCCATCTCAAATGCTCAGAAACAGGTTGAAACACATCAGAGAATTCCAATATTTGAATGTTAATAAAGGTATTAAATACACTTAAACGCGTCTTCCAATAAAAGCCGTCGATGAATATTGAACATCACTTGTTATTAGTTTGGAAGTAATCTGGTCGATCACGTAAGGGCTGGGTGTTTTCCGATTGATTTCCCGTTCGGACTGAAATTGAATTATCGAGTCTCTTCACCCATGGGAGACGCTGATTTCTTTTGCTGAAGATTGGCGATGATCTCAAACTCATCGTGCAATTTGACGCTGAGTCTTTCAAAAACGGAAAAGTACTCCATGTACACAGCATGGTTCTGGCTTTGAGGCTTAAACGTGGAAGCAAGCACAACTGATCGCGCGGCTTCGTCAAGGGTCTTATAGATTCCCAAGTCTGTGGCACTTAATAAAAATGCACCCTGCGCATTACTGTCCGGATTTTTTCCAACGTTTACCGGCTTGTTAAAAATATCGGCAAGCATCTGTGTGCAAACGGGTATAGATGCAAAACTTCCATTTGCTGTAAGGCAGTTGATATTACTGTGTTCTTGAAGTGTTTTGCCTATGCTGTAGATTTCATAAAGAATTCCTTCGATGGTGGCCCTTATGAAGTGCTGTCTTTCGTGTTTAATGTTGATACCAAAATAACTGCCCCGTGCATTTGGATTCCAGATCGGCGCCCGCTCTCCAAGCAGGTAGGGCAAAAACAGCAAACCGTCTGAGCCAATCGGAATAGCCATCGCCTCTTGAATTAGATTTTGCATGCTGTATTCAATATCAAAAGAGCTATTGCGATCACCAAACTGCTTGACAAACCACTCAAAGATGACGCCACCGTTATTCGTGGGGCCACCTGAGACAAAGTGTTTCTCCGTTAGGAGATAATTAAAAATGCGCTGATTGCTGTCTTGGATTACCTTGTCTCCGATTACCCGAACGGCACCACTGTCTTCAATCGTAACGGTAGCCTTTCCATCCTCCCAAATTCCTCCCCCCAACATGGCAAGACATCCATCGCTTGACCCCACTATTATTTTGACGCTATTCGACAGTCCCAATGACTTCTGGTATTCTTTCCTAAGTTTACCAGGCGAGTGAAATACAGGCACAAGCTCTGGTAACTTCTCTGAGGTAATG
Organism: uncultured Bacteroidota bacterium; assembly: GCA_963813425.1. Lineage (GTDB taxonomy): Bacteria > Bacteroidota > Bacteroidia > Cytophagales > Cyclobacteriaceae > Chryseolinea. The sequence continues at coordinate 4,585 of CAWEZB010000013.1, read as the reverse complement.
CCAGCATGGTCGAGCGCATTCGCTTCCCAGGAAAGCGTATGAATATTCATTAAGCCCGTTGCAGAAGCAAGACTGTAGTCGAGAACATATCCGTTGGTGAGTTGCTGAATAATGTAACTTTTAATGGTTAAAAATTTGTGGGTCTTCTTAAATCTTTCCGGGTCGTTTCTGTTTAACCAGGTGATCTTAGCGAGAGGCGACATGGGATGAATCGGTGTACCCGTTGCCTCGTAGAACGTTTTTCCAAGTGAAGAAGCTTTCAATTCCTGCGCTTCCTTTTTTGCACGGTTGTCGGCCCACGTGATAACGTTACCAAGCGGCACACCATGTTTATCGATTGCCAGCACACTGTGCATAGAAGCACTGAAGCAAATGGAAATTACGTTATAGTTTTTCGGGTGTATCTCTTCACATAACAAGTTTTTCAGCACATAAAGCATCGTGATAAAAATTTGTTCCGGGTCTTGCTCACTATAATCAGGTTCAATATGAAAGGTCGGGTAAGCTCCTTTCATTGATCCTATAACGTTACCGTTCAGATCAAATGCCACGACTCTAACTGCGTTAGTTCCTAATTCTATTGTAATTACACATTCCATATTGTCAGGTATCGTTTACGTTGGATTGGATGCATTTTGTTTTCTGAACTGCCCAGGTGTATAACCGGTAAGCTTTTTGAATGTCGTGGAAAAATGTTGCGATGAATAGAATCCGGTCTCGAGTGCAATGTCGGTAAAATTTACGTCCCGTCGCTTTAGTAGTTTGATCGCTTCCGAAATCCTGATGTTGATAAGATAATTCAAAGGAGAAAATCCGGTATATTTTTTCACCTTCTCAGTGAAGGCAGTTGTGCCCAGGCCGAACAGCGCTGCCATTTCTTCAACGGTCCACGGATGTGCCAGCCTTTGACGCAACGTTTGTTCGAGTTTCATGAATGTGCGGGGAAAGTCAAGGCGTGAATCACCCTGACGGGTTAATCGCCTTGCAATAATTATAAACAGCGAGTCGATGAAGTAATTGACCCGGGTGATGTACCCCAATTCCTGATTCATGATCTCGGCACGCATCTCATGAAGTAACTCAATGGCCTCCTTCATTTTCAATACCGACATATTGTTGAGCAGCAGAATTTTTCTAATCGTGAGGCGTTCCATCTCGGAAAGTTTACTCCACTTGCCGAGCATCATTCCTGTATTTTCTATTTTTTCGACTTCAATATGCAACCAGAATAGCGTGCCAATGTCCAAATATCCTTTTGATCCGCCAATTTCGTGGCCTGGTAATACCAGCGCCATATCTCCTGGATAAAGTACTAAATGCTGCCCATTAATAACCCATTCAAACTTGCCATCGACAATGTAATAGCAGCGCAGTGTATCCGAAAGAATGGGTGTAAAAGAATCTAATTGAATTGTGTTGTTTTTTCTGAGCGCAAACTCTTTTATATGCGGAAACAATTCCAGTTCCCTTGAAGATCCTTGTTGTAATGTAAACTGGTTCATGCTGCTTTCCAGCCGTAATGTTTAGCTCAACCGGGACGAAAACTTTCCCCACGTTATCGTCATGATAATTTTAAACCATGGGGCTAACGGAAATTTGGGTCCTTACAAGCAATTGCATAAATATTATTAGCGTTTTTGGTAAGCATTAATATTTTAGTTAGGTGTCAGTGTATAAGTTCTTCCAGGCTGAGTTTCTATGTCATATAACCATGTCTGAGGAGTTTTGACTAACGTGACTATAGCTTTTGATGACACTATGGGCGCGCGTGTTTCTTCTACTTGGTAAAACGCGTTCGGGTTCTCACCAATTGCCTTTTTCAATGCATCGCCATCGCTGTGCTTACTTCATTAGGAACCCTTACTCGAAGATTACCACCCAGTGTAGATTTGATAACGACCTTAGAGACCTTCGCATCCTTCCATTGCAGGTCGACGATTTCGAAACCTCCACGTGCGCGCAATCCTTGTATCCTGCCCGCTGTCAAACTCCCTGGAAGAGCAGGAAGCAAATGAATAGCGCCATCTGCACTTTGCATCAGCATTTCGGCAATACCCGAAGTGCAACCAAAATTTCCATCGATTTGGAACGGCGGATGAGCATCGAAAAGATTGTTATAAGTTCCTCCACCACCAGGATTAGTACCCACAGGAGAAAGCTGATTTTGAATCAATTTGAAAGCATGATCACCATCGAGCATTCTTGCCCACCAGTTTACTTTCCATCCCATACTCCAGCCGGTGGATATATCGCCTCGTTGAATTAGGGTAGTTCTTCGCCGCAATGTATAATTCAGGTGTACGATAAGGCGATATCTGATTTGATGGAAACAATCCATACAAATGTGAGATATGACGGTGATCATCTTTTGGATCATCGACATCATCAAGCCATTCCTGCAATTGTCCATGTTGACCAATATGCATAGGTGGCAACCGATCGCGCATTTGTTTCAACGTATCGACAAAAGCTTCATCTCTTTTTAGTATTTCTGCGGCTCGTATGACTAGTGCTGAAAACATCAAAAACGATCTGGTTGGTCCATGGTGGTACCGGCATCCAGCGAGGAACCTTCTGTGTGCTTTGGGTGCATTCTCCGGTGACATTCCGGGATTGACGACCAGCCAGTGATACGTTGGATGTTCTATCAGAAAATCAACATAAAAAGTTGCAGCACCTTTCAATACGGGATAAACGGATGCTAAGATATTCGTTGTCGCCACTATATAAATAATGTTCCCAAAGATGTTGGCTAGTCCATCCACCTGCCGCCCGTCCAAGCTCCCCAGAAGGCTCCATCGATCGCTCCGGTCGCGCGCCAGATATCTGTGTTGTGATGGGCCATCCAACCTCTTGCACCATACATCACCTTTGCGGTCTCCTGACCTGATTTCGAAAGATCTTTTACCATCTGGAGAAATGGTTCATGCAATTCTGCGAGATTTGTTTTCTCTGCAGGCCAATAGTTCATCTCAGCATTGATATTGATGGTGTATTTGCTATCCCATGGCGGTTTCATTTTATCATTCCAAATCCCTTGCAGGTTGGCTGGCTGTCCTCCAGGTTGAGAAGACGAAATCAACAGGTAACGGCCAAACTGAAAGTAGAGCGTTACAAACTGCGGATCATTGCGTTGAATTGAAATTCTTCAACCGCTCATCCGTTGGGAAGTTTTGCTGCATCGGTAGTTCCAAGGTCAAGTTTTACCCTGTTGAAATATTTTTGATATGCAGCGACATGTGCTTTCAAAATGCTTGCAAATGATTTTGGATATGCTTTGTTAAGATATGAGACAGCTCTTTTATTTTCATTACCACTGATATCCTCGTAACTGTTGAAGTTGGTAGCAATAGAAATATAAATGGTCACTGCATCTGCGCCTTGCACGATAATCGATGTATCGTTAACTGCGAGTTCTCCACCTTCCGGTTTTAAACGAACGATTCCTTTGAACCGGACTTTTCCCTTCACACCTTCATGATCGAATGTTGTACCAGCAATGATCAACTGACTGGGTTGAGAGGTTTGAATAGTCGCTTTTGGTTGTGGTGTGGAAAACGTAGCAGTGAATGATATACTGCGTGGCTTACTTGCAGTCAGTCGCATAATAATCACCCGGTTAGAAAGAGAGGCCAAGACTTCCCTGGTATAAGTAACGTTGCCGGCTACATACGAGGTTTTGGCGACTGCTCTTTCAATGTCGAGTTCGCGATAGTAATTGCTGTATTGGTCGTGTCCACGGAAAGTCAGGTGAAGACTGCCCACCGGTTCAAACATTTGCCCATGAGATTTTTTTGTAATGATGGTTTTGTTCGCAAGCTGCTCCGCTTCTTTTTGTTTTCCCTCAAAGATGAGCCTCCGGATTTCGGGCAGTGAAGCCAACGCTTCCGGATTGTCGTTCCGATTCGGACCCCCACTCCATACGGTATGCTCGTTCAATTGAATGGTTTCCCTTTCAACATTTCCATAGACCATAGCTCCCAACCTCCCATTTCCTATGGGCAGTGCATTCTCCCAGGTTGTGCCAGATGGTGTATTGTACCAAAGCTTCAATCGGGATACGTTTTGCGTTATACCGACGTTTGTCAGTGGCGAATAAAAACACAATACTGAATATCAGCTTCATTGTTAGTCCCTTATGCGTCCATAAGATTGTTAACCGGGATAGTGCTGGTGTGTTATGAGCCTTTCACATCTGAACCATTGCCTAACACGCAACTGACGGGTTTAGAAAGCTTTTAAACTACTTTTCCCCCCTAAGTTCAAACGTTTGACCAAAATAGTGTAACATAGACACTTATCAAAAGGAAAACAAAAACCTTTTAAACTCGTCATTGCAAAATTAAATTAGAGGGGCGCGAGAGGGCTTGAAAATAAGCGCTAATTAATTTCCGTTCAAGGCAACAACGTTATTGCCACATACCTTCGAAGGCGGAAGTTAATGCTGCCCAATTAGTAAGTGACGTGGGGAACATGGTACTCGATTCGAAGCAGAAAATTCATTGTTTAACTGTAAACGCGGATGCCAGCTGAATGCTGCCCGCGCGAGCTATTGTCCAACACGCAACGGCATTGGTATACGACA
>CAWEZB010000012.1:0-211796 GCA_963813425.1 uncultured Bacteroidota bacterium | reverse complement strand
GTCATCAAAATGTAAGCCCTGAGAGCTGTTATGATTTGAACCCGTCGTAAACCAGGTTTGCTTCTTCATTTTCAAAAATCGTTTCCTGGTGTTTCCCGATTATGATCTTCAGTTATTCTGTTGCCGACTCGGTCAGATTCCTCGCAATGGGCGAACCCAGTTCCTGTTTGCCGAAGGATATTCAGCTGGAAAAAGGATATCAAGCTGTTTTGGTGGACAACGAGCTGCAGGTAACATCCGCATTTTTCATCAAGAACGATGCGGCATCAAATCCAGATCAACACTTTCTCTTTGTTTCCCATTTACCAGATGGATTACCTGATCTGCTGCCAGAATACCTGGTCAGCCGATGAGCTGCTTGACCCGCTAAGATCGTAGTGCAAGGTACTCCACTGGCACGTCCGAATAAATATCATATTGATTTTGTGACCGCAGATTGCTCGGCACCAGTTCCATCATATCCATGGATTCAGATCGGTGAAGACGTTGATCTCGGCATGGAAATTCTTGCGGAAATTCTCCAGGTACCGTCATCAAGGAAGAACACCAAACCGGTTCTGGTCTTCACGATCCATCGCGGTGAACAGTTGCACCAACGAGAAGATCGAGCCCATGAAAATCGTAATCCAGGAGGACTTGAAGAATACAATGTTGAAGGGGTAGAATAGGGTGCTGCGTTTCAATGCCGGCAGAACCTGTAGCCAGGCAATTGGGAGTCAGGGTACGTTAATAAAATATTCTATCCTGCTTCCTTGTAGTCTTCGGCCGATACCTTCTTTGACCGATTCCATACCACCCACAATAAGGAACTGTGTTGTCTTGAATTCTTCTGTACGTGATCGGTGTTTGACCAAATCCAGTCGATATGTGAACCTGGTCGTATAGCTGTTGGATAACGATCCACCAAAACTTGACACGGAAGGTGAAGTTTTTCAGGGAAATGACTGCGGCATACACGACCAATAGCTTGGTTGAGGAACTGGAGTTCTGTTCCTCGATATCAGCTTCCCATGATACCAGCATTATTTCCAATGTTCGAACCTGGATCCACGAGCAAACCCGCCTGCAATGTCGTCAGGAGATAATGGGCTGCAAAGATGCACTGCGACCTCGTCCCAGAGAGGGTTCCGGTCGTCAAACACGGCAAAAATTATACCAATACGTATTACATTTTTGATTTTGAATTCTGTATTAACACGGGTGGTGTCTGTTCCGACACCCATTTCCTAAAAAGTCCTTCTTGATTGAAATGGTTGAAAAACCGTCACTATAACGGAGCCTCATTGCCTCCTGCAATTGAGATGTTATGGTTTTGTACCATGGCGGAACGGGTCGCCTAGTCCGCCAGTCGATTTCCTTTTGTTTGTTTGCACAGGTAGATCGATCGGGTGAAAAATACTTCCCGTAGCCTGTATTGTACAGGGCCGGATCTACCGACGCGTCTCCCTCTTTTGCGCCTACGGGTACCAGATAATCTGGCAACACCGGCGTTGGACCACTACCATAGTTAGGACTTGAAAAAGGCAATCCATCGTTTGCTTAAACCATGCAAATCTGCCATTTCCTGAGATTGAGAAGCTCACTTTCCAAACCATCTCCAGCATTGATCATACCGAATACTTCCATCGTAACTAACGGTTGCTCTGCCGCCTTTCCCGATTTGGTCGTCACCGATGATCACACCATTGTTGGCTCGTGAACCATAGATAGACACAGCACCTGCATCCTTTAAAACGTTCATACTCTCGATGTCATTGGGGTTAAGGAATTGAATGTCGTAGGTTGGCACACCATATATGTAGAGTGGTGTGTTGTTGCAGCTATTCAACCCCGAATTCTAACCGCAGGTAAACCATGAGGTCACCGTTGGCTGCACCAGGTTGACGCCAGCAATGCGTGCCCTGGAGCAACGACTCCACGCTGGCCGACAAAAAGCTGCAGGAGGTCTTTTGCTTTTACCACGCCAACTGCGCCGGTGATATCCTCTTTCTCCTGAGCGACTATCCCATTACTACGACCTCGGTAAGTGTTGGAGGATGAGGCACCAACGCCACATCAACGGTCGATTGCGCGCTCAGGTAACCTCCCAGGGTTGAGTAACCTTCCCGGAATTGAAAACGCCACACTGCCTCGTTCGAGGCTACCGTTGCAGTACCTGCCATCTACATAGATCGCAGTTCCTGTGCTCGTGCCTTTGATGAGCACGTTGACACCGGGCGTTCCGGTACCTGCCTCGTCCTTAACGAGGCCCTGAACGTTTGGAAACATTATTGTGAAATCACGTTGGTAACCGTGAAGGGATGTCAGGCGTTACCATTAAACACGAAGCGCAGGATTGACGCGTATCGATGGGGTTGTGATGTGCGTGCGATCTCCGTCATAGAGTTCGAATAAAGTCTTCAAGAGAGTCCTCCTCCGGTAATGCAATTTTCTTTTTCAATCTGTATCTCGATTTCTTAACACTTTCGGCTGAGATCCCTAATGTACTTGCTGCTTCTTTGAGCGATAAATTCATTTTGATCAGCGCAGAAAGTCGCAGTTCAGAAGCCGTTATTTCAGGAAATTTAAACCTAAGGGTGGCAAAAAAATTTGGATAGACTTCTTGAAACGTTTTTTAAATCTTTCCCAGTCCTCATCAGTAAGGATCGTAGAATTCAATACCCTGCTAAAATTCTTGACCTGTTCTTCATCAGATGATTTTTGTTTCAAGGATTCAATTTCGTCGCTTAAATTTTGGATCAGATCAGATTTTTCGAGCAGGTTTTGGGAGTACAATTGAAGTTGCTGTTTCTTCGATTCGATCAACGCTTGATTTTGCGTGGCAAGTTCTTCGCGCTGCCGGCTCAACTCATCATTTTGTGCTGTGATTTCTTCATTTTGAGTGGAGATCTCTTCATGCTTTTGTTGAAGAATCCTGTTCATGTTGTGAATTTCTTTGGTCCTTTCGGTTACTGCCTGCTCAAGTTTCTCATTTTGCGCGGAAAGGAGGAGCGCTTTTTCTTCCTGCGCTTTTCTAAGCTGCATTTCATATGCGAATTTTTTAGTAGCGTGGTACGCTGTGATGAGCAGTGTAGGAACGGCGATAAAAAAGAGAATTACCTGAATAAAATAATTGTTTCGCGACGCCTTGCGATATTGACTCCGAGCTTTATTCACGATTTCATCCTCATAGGTGTAAACTTTTTTAGCAAAACTTTCATATTGTAACCATAACAGATAGCCCTTATCCATATTCGCCAGTCTCCTGAATTCTTCCATCTGATTGCTTTGGAATAAATACAGCCATTTTAGATTGTCGGCCGCATATGAATTTATGGAATCCCTTAGGATGTAAAATTCACCTAAAGGATAACCTTGTTTTTTCAATACTTCTTCAACGGCATGAAGAATAGAATCCTTTTGCTTTATGGCGATGTGCAAGGGATAAATGTACTTTTCCTCTTTAAAAAGTGCGTAGCTCCTTAATCCCAGATCGAGATTGTGGATGATGATGATAGCAAATTGTGAGGTCGTAACTTTAATAGTCTCCGCTTGTTGCTGAAGCAGCCTGTTATGCTCTATTATTCCCGTGTTGTTTCGGGTCAAGAATAAAATTAAGTAACAATAATGAAGTTATTGTTGCGACTGCTATTCGTATAAGCCTGTTACTGATAGTTCTCAAAGCCAAAACTTATTTGTTGCGAAGTAACCTAAACAAGTAAGTGACGGATAATGATCTCAGATTCCCCTCTTCCCTGATTTGTCCCATCCCTTGTCCACCTTTTGGTCAACCATATTGGCTACAGTTTTGTCTCGGCGGTTTGAATACATGCGACAAAAGAGTAATGCAATTTTGAAGAGACAACGGCGGCTACAATATGAGCATCTCTACGTAACTCGAATTTTAAGAAGCGAAATGGCAGTAATTTCAAGTGCTACACCGAAGCAATCCTCGCAAATATTCGCTTGGCCGTTTTGAATAACAAATGTACTATAACCTGGGTAAATGATAAATTTTGCAGACTTATCAATTATGAACAACATGAACTTATTGGTAAGCCCATTAGTGAAACGAACCTGGTTTGTATGGACGGAGATGAATTCAGAGCAATTCATGGAGTCATTTCATCGGGTCACGCCTGGTCAGGAGAAATTAAAAGCCGTTCCCGGCTCGGCGCGTTAATTTGCGTTTAAAACCAATATTTTGCCAATCATCAAAAAGTCAGGCGAAATTGGTTCCTACCTAATTCTAAGCTCCAATATTACGGCGACAAAGGCTGCCCTGGAAGCAAAAAACGAAATGATGGAAACATTAACCCGCAGCGAAGCGCGGTATCGGGCATTGGTAGAGAACCAACCGGACTTGATGTCGCTCTGCAACGCCGAGGGAGTTAGGATATTCGTAAATGAAAAATACTGTGACTTTATGGAAAAACTCAACGCGAGTTGATTGGTACATCTATTAAGGATTCTCCTCTCCAGGGATTACCACTTGAAGTTATCAACCGCGTATTTGAGATGACGACGACGGAAAATCCTGAGGTTTCGGGAGTTTATGAGCTGGAAAATTCAAATGGCGAAAAATGTGGAGTGTCGCTTGTGCGTAAGGGGTATATTCAACAACCAAGGTAAACTGTTTGAAATATTGACGACGGGTAGAGATGTTACCGTTCTCAAAAAGGCGGAAATAAGATTGAACAAATATATTGACGATTTGGAACGGATCGCATTCATCAGTTCCCACAAGGGACGTGCGCCAATAGCAACCATGCTAGGACTCCTGGAATTGTTACGCATGGATGCGATTCAGACGGATCAATGGAGCAACGTTTTTACAAGTTTCGAAAAATGTGTAAGTGATCTTGAATTATACAGTAAGAGCTAGGGGCTTTTATCAAATCAAAGACAATCGGTGAAAAATGAGGATCTGTAATGCGGTACCCCGGTTGGAGAGTTTGCTGCTGGATTCTCAGTAGTTTTGTAACGGCCTGGCTACCTACCGGAGCCTATGTTGTTAATAATGTAGGCTTAATCAATTCTTAATACAAACGTATTTCCATCTTGGCCTGATAGTTATAAATTTTTTAGCCTTTGGCCACCTTTTTTAGGAATAAGAACCGACTACAGCCTTTGTGTCTTCTGCATAAATTATTTATTTGCGTAAGGAATTATTCAAACGACGATGACTATGATGAAGGCGTTCATTCTTTTTTTATCACAATCCGTATTTGTAGTTATGAATTGCATTGGACAAGACCGCGAACAGCCTTACGTGTATCTTACGAATTATACGATCCCGAAGGAGACTAATACGATTGGCTACGTTAGGCTGATCGGGACCGAAATTAAGTCTGTCACTATCGATGGCGAACATTCAGCTGCATTTAAGGTTAGTAAAAATCATGAGCTCACTGTCCGGCCCGACAAACTACCCTCTACCGCCGCGTGGTTTGATATCACGCTTAATGTTAAAACTTCTACAGGTCAACTTTCAAGGAAGTTTAGAATTGTAAAAGATGATTTTATACGCAACAAGGTCATTGCTCACCGCGGTGCCTGGAAAAATACCGGCGCACCTGAAAATTCCATCGCTGCGCTTGAAGCATGCGATAACGATGGGTTGTGAGGGTAGTGAATTCGATGTTCACATGTCAGCGGACTCACTTCCAGTTATTAATCACGACAATTCCATACAAGGAGTATCGATCGCCAAGACAAACTCCAGTGAATTGTTGACGATGAAACTCGCTAACGGCGAAGCGTTGCCGACCCTGGAGAATTACCTCAGAGCGGGAATGGAACAAACTAAAACCAAACTTATCCTGGAGATAAAACCTTCGGAGCTCGGCAAGGAAAGTTCAATAGCATTGACACGAAAAATTGTAGCACTCGTAGAAAAGTTGCATGCGCAGGCGTGGGTCGACTATATCAGCTTTGATTACGACGTCTGCAAAGAAGTGATGAAGCTCGCACCGTACACCAAGGTCGCCTACTTAAGGGGAGACAAAACACCGACTGAACTGGCCGCGGATAACTTCTTCGGTTTGGACTATAACTTCAGTGTGTTACAAAAGAACCCCGGACTGGATACAGGAAGCGAAAAGTAAAAAACTCACAATTAATGTGTGGACCGTAAACGACAAACCAGCACTCGAAGAATTCCTCAAGAGTGATGTCGATTTTATTACCACGAACGAACCGGAGTTACTTTTGTCGATGGTGAAATAGATTGATAGTTATAACGGAATTGCCAATGTGTACAAGGCAAAAGGAACCTTGACTCTGCGCCTTGGTATTCTAAAAAAGTATTGCGGAAAAAGCCGAAAAGACCTACCCATTGGCTCGCTAAAAGCTGCAAACATGCTCGCCGATATTTATGAATCACAAGAACAACCCTGACAGCACATTAAAATACTTACAGGATTGCCCTTATTTAAAGGATAGCTTATTTAACCGTGAAAAAACAATCGCTATTCAGAACCTTACCTTTCAAAGAACAGGAGAAACAAAAAGAGATAGCTGACTCGAAATTAAAATTACGCAACCAGTTTATAATGTATTTTTCGTTGGTAGTATTCGTTGCACTATTGGTAATAGGCAGTGTAGTCTTAAGAAATAACCGGCAGAAACAATTGCAGAATATGCGGAACAGCATTGCAGACGATCTGCACGATGACATTGGCTCGACATTAAGCAGCATCAGCATTCTGAGTGAACTTGCAAAACAGAAATCACCAGAAGCAAAATCCTTGCTTGATTCCATAGGCGAAAACACACTTTCCATACAAGAAAACATGAGTGATATTGTATGGACTATAACGTCTAAGAATGACCGCTTTGTAAATGTGTTGCATCGTATGAATCAGTTTGCGTCGGAAATTTTTGAAGCCAAAAACATTGAACTCGATTTCACCTCCGATGCAGCCCTCACCACTTCAAGATTAACCATGAAGCAACGTAAGAATTTTTATCTTTTCTTTAAAGAAGTCATCAATAACGCAGCAAAGTATTCGGATGCAAAAAAAGTATCTGTCACTATTTCAAAAAAAGAACAGCAGGTTGAAATGAACATCAGTGATAATGGTAAGGGTTTTGACACTACCAAAACATACAGCGGTAATGGAATGAGTACGTTAAAGAAGCGTGGAGAAGAGCTGAACGGTTGCTTCAAAATTCAATCGCATCTGAATGAAGGAACCGTTGTTCACCTTAAATTCAAAATCACATAAAGCATTGAGTACTTTCCTAAAAAAATTGAGTCATGCACATCAACATCCAGCCTACACGCTCGCTGGCTGATGAAATAAAATCACCAATTCATGTGATTGCAGAGGGCTAACACCAGAAGTACCTTTATTAAAAATTAATCAACGATTAGAAAAACTGTTGTCATGAGACAGATTTAGGGCACACTAACAGAGCCTTAAATTCTGGTTTATTCTCTTGAATGAATTTCGGCGATGAACATGTGAATGCTGTTTAAGGCCTTAATACATTATCAGATTTTCACTGCGCTAGTTTTTTCACGTCGTTAGCAATACCCGATCTCATCTGAATGAAATTATGCTATCAAAAAACAAACTATAAATAAACACAAGGAATACGATTCGAAGGAGAATTTTTAACAAACAAAACACTGATCCTATGAAAACATCAATCATTTTAATCCTCGTTGCTGTACTGACCACAGCTGCATTACCCAATCCGTTCGCTGCTCAAAACCCATGCGAACAAATGGCACAACAAGTCATAGTCGCTTTTCGAACAAATTCGCCTGAGGCATACGTTGCATTGTTTCCTTCTCTCGCCGAATTTCACCACCTCATGGATGCGAATGCCAATGTGTATGGTGAAACGTTGGAAGCGGCTAAAGAAGAATTCGCGGCGCGATATAAAAACCATGTTCTTCCGGTAGTGGAAAAATCCTTTGCCACCATTCTTGAGGAAGGAAGTAAGAAAGGAATTGACTGGAGTCAGATTAACTTCGAAAGAGTTGAGTGCACGACGCCCGGTAAAAATCTTAGCTCTGGTTCTTTTATCATTGTATTCTCTGCTAGTGGAAAGGAATATCGCATGAACATCAGTAAAGCATTTGTCTTACATGATGAATGGAAGGTAAGTTCTGAAATCAGCTTGATTTAATGCGGTTGAAATCACATATGAAGAATCATAAGAAGATTCATATAATTATAAGTTTAGCAATTTCTGCGATTGCTATTTTACTTCTCTTCTTTTTCGTTGATAATAAAGCAGGTGAAGGGTTGCGTATGTCTGCAAGTTTACCATTGCAACTTTCGAGCGACAGCTTTCAGGTTCGGCCACTAACAAACATAGCGTACGAGCGGACAACTCAGCGATTGAAACAAGGCCAATATTTAACAGAAGGTATACTCCAGTGTTTTACTTGTCATTCCCCGCGCAATTGGGAACTTCCCGGGGCACCACCAATTACTGAAAAGCAAGGGAGCGGTGGCACTATTCTTACTGAGGATAGTACCCACCTTATTATCGCACCTAATATTACACCAGACATGGAAACAGGCGCTGGATCGTGGACTGATGATATGTTTGCCCGCGCCATCCGTGAAGGTGTGGGCCATGATGGCAGGGCATTGACCTGGCAAATGCCTTATAACTTTTACAAATACCTTTCGGACGAAGACCTGGCATCCGTTATTGTCTATCTGCGTTCACTTCCGCCAGTGTATAACCTTGTTCCTCCTACTAAAATAACTGCAAATGAAAGATCACGAATTCAAAAAAATCTAAGACCAATTACAGAGCCGGTTTTGGCTCCCGACTTCTCAGATCCAACAGAGGCGTGGCAAATACTTGGTTCGTCTTGGAGAGTGTTTGCCTTGTCATACAGCGCATACGGAGTATACTCCAGGAATATTTGCAGGAGGAAATTTAATCCATCGCTTTGGTCTAACAGCATTTAGTTCCAATATCACCACTGATCGTTCCGGCATGTCTTACGGACTTGAGGGTTTTAATTTCGTACTACGAACTGGTAAAGGTGGTACGCTTAGTCCAATAATGCCATGGACAGCATTTAAAAACATGACTGATGATGATCTCGAAGCCATATATAACTACCTGAATACAATGCCTCCTTCGACGCATTTTATAACTAGTCAGTCACCTTTTACACTATGTTCAATATGTGGCCAGAAGCATGGTCTTGGAGAGAACAACAAACGTGAAAAGCCTGCAGGTATAAAAATGGATCCGGCGGTGTACGATTTGTATGCTGGTACCTATTTGAATGAACAACATAACGCGACATATCTGATTCTCAGGGAAGGAAACAAACTTATATTTAAGCGAAGGGACAATGCCCCTAAGATTGAGTTAATTCCACAGTCAGATGTGCATTTTCTTGCGCCCGGATGGTATGTTCCTTTCACTTTTGTTAAAGATAAAAATGGACGCGTAATAGAGCTGATCGAAGAGACCGATTTCGGTAAAAGTTTTAAAAAAATAAAATAAATGGATTGATACATTATTATCAAATATTCCCTGCACTATTAACTTTTCGACTAGTAAGTTAGACCAGTCCTTAACTGACTGAACTTATACTACAGGATGCAATTGGATGAATACTACATGGGATTAAATCGGAAAGGTTTGCATCTGATTACGACGATCAACCACCTAAAAGGGTCATTGAAATTTTTTATTGTTATATTTATTTTGCCAATGAAAAAAATGTCTGTGCGACGACGAAAGGACAATTGGTATTAACTGTGTGCTATTCTTCTCACAGACTGCTGCTGCTGCTGCATAGTTGTTTCTTCAGTTAATTAGATGTTAATAAAGGATGAAACCCTTTCTACTGTTCCTCTTTTTCATTCCAAGTTTCGCACTAGCGCAGGACACGCGGTTGGAAAAATTCATTGATAGTCTGATGGCGCCCGGAAATCGTCCAAGTATGCCCGGCAGCTTTTTGATCATAGCAAAAGACGGGAAAACCGTTGTAAGAAAAGCATATGGCATGGCTAATCTTGAACTAGATGTTCCCGCTAAACCTGAACATTTATTTGGCCTGGCCTCCGCTAGCAAGCAGATGGTAGCTGTTGCCATGTTGCAACTTGCTCGACAAGGCAAACTGAATTTAACAGATGATATCCGAAAGCACCTGCCTGGCTTTGATACACACGGAAAATTAGTTACCATCGAACACTTGCTCACTCACACGAGCGGACTCCACAGTGAGTCCGGTGCGACAGGTGCAAAAGGGAAAACGTTATACGATTTAACGAGACCTTATGGCGTTCTCTCCAAATCCGAATTCTTAGGTTATGTAATGAACCATGAACTGTATTTTGATCCGGGCACGGACTGGGGTTGGAATTCATATGGGTATTTCATGGCTTTCTTTATTATTGAGAAGGTTTCCGGGATGGCGTTTAATGACTACATGCGCAAAAATATATTTCAGCCCGCCGGAATGACAAACAGCTTTTCAAAAGTTGACGGAAATCGCTTAGGCTTCGGTGGGACAAAGAATTTGATTTCGTCCTATTATCAAATCGATCCGGATGGAAAATGGGTATGGCGCGATGTGAAAATATTTTCTCCCGTTGGAATTTTTTGAAAGATATACCATTGTTACGTGTTTGGATGATTTGCTGAAGTGGGATGTCGCTTTGCGCGAGGAAAAACTCTTACCCAAAGAGTGGCTTGAAAAGGCGTGGAAACCCTATATTTTGAAAGACGGACAGAGTACGCACTATGGGTATGGATGGTTTGTTTCTTCCTATAATGATATTCGTGTGATAGCAAGTTCCGGCTTTGGAGTGAATCCCATTTGTACAGTACTTGTGCCGGAAAAAAACCTTTTTATCGCCTACACTCAGTTCTATGGAGGCCTTGATCAGGCAGAAAACACAGTAAAAAAAATATTGTCGCATATTGTTCCACTTCCGTATCCATCCCCCCGCAAAGCTGAAGCGCCTTTAACGGATTATACCGGCATTTATCAAATTGATAGGATCGGAGCACGAACCACATCTCAGTTATCTGATATTCCTATTTATATGAATATCACAACAAGCGGCGATACACTCTACATGCAACAGACAAGCACAGAAAAGACGATGCTTCGACCTGCCGGGAAAGACAAGTTTCTGCCAGCGCGATCTGAGAACATCGTTTTTATTTTTACACGCGATGCAAATAAAAAAGTGGATGCGATAACGTCGGAGGGAACATTGTGGACTTTAGGGCAACAAGTCAAAAATAAACGGGTAGAGGTAGTGTGGCCCAAACCAGTTCAGGCGAAAAGTATCAGCAAGGATCTCTTGAAACAATATGCCGGAACGTACTACCTGGCACCGATCGACGCCTATCGTTTTTTTGAAACAGACGGCCTTAGACTATTCGAACGGGCACAAGGGACGCTACAGGAATTAATACCCGTGTCTGAAAACAAATTTGTAAGAAAGGGAATTGAAGATATGACCTTTGAATTCAATACCGACAAGAAAGGGATGATAATATTAACGTTTAAAAGTCTTCGCACTGTTGACTACAGAAAAATCAATTAACGCCAGACGTTGAACTCTAGGATTTCATTAAAAAGAAAAGCTCTTGACTGCGGCTTCTTCAATCTTTACCACTTCATCAACCCCAACAATTTTTGACCTAACGGACTAAGTTCGGCGACCGGGTTTTGTTTTTCCCGCTTTAAGGGATCACCGGGAAAAGCATAGCCTTCCATGGCATCGCGGTTTTTCCAACTGTTAATCCTCCACTGTCTCAGCGCTTCATTTTCCTCTTGTGCTGGCATCATTGAAATATACTGTGCGATCCGGACTTTGTTGCCGCTTGTATGCTCTGATGCCATGCGGTTCCAGACTGTTGAAAATTAAAGGTCACCCGCTTCCAGTTTGACTTTGATAATATCTTAACCACTTGTATCAGGTTTGTAATGATCTCTATCCTCAGGCTGCGTCAACTTCCAGCCGCCGTGCGTCTTACGTTTTAGTAAAATGTCCGGGCAATTAAAATCCATCTTCTCTGCATCTGAAAGAGTGGACGTCCCGCGCAGGATAAATTTATAACCGTGCTGGTTCACGTCTTCCGGCGCACAAGCCGGCATGGGAAGACTGGAACGGGCCGCTCGATCTCAGAACACTGAGACTAGTTCGGGGTTAACAACCATTTCCGAGCACTTAAATGTTAACGCGGCCCTTTCTCCAACTGTGGATATTGAATGCCCAGTTGTTCGAGATAAGTTTTATATTTTGAAGGATCGTAATAGTACTTTTTTAATTGGGCCCTGAATTCATCCATGGTCTTTTTATTGAGATGGATAGCTGGAGGAGTATCAGTTTGTACAAAAGGAATATATTTCACCTCCTTGGTTTGAACATTCTTATGATAGTCCCAGGCATCGGCAATAATCTTAGAGTTAGTAAGCATGTCTACTAAAGTAGTTGCAACAACTTTAGTTCCAGCCACCACACCCTTGTGCGCAATAGGTGTAGCCATGGCGATGGCATCGGCCCAGTTGTGTCCGGGTAAACCTGGAATATTTGAAGGATAGCGAAATACTACCGTGGGAACATTCCAGGCAATGTCGGCTATATCATCACTTCCCGCCATCATGAAATTTTGAGCAGGACCATATAATGTATCGAGCTTTGTTGCTAATCCATCAATGGGCTGACCCCGAAGTGAAACTTTTGGAGCGTTCACAAGTTTCTGAACAGCTCTTGCTAATTGTTGGTCAGCAGCGTCCCAGGTTGGCAGACCAATGGTTTTTATGTTGCTATACATGGCTTCAGCTATTGGTTTATTGAAATGCCCCGGCCATGCCGTGCCCAATAATTGATGTGAAACTTTAGTGCCCGTCATTTCAGCTACGGATTTTGAATATAAAATCGCTTCATCATACATGCTCTTGATATCTTCATAGGTTCTTTCCCTAAGGTAATACCATACGGCCGCTTTTGAGGGAACAACATTTGGCTGATCCCCTCCATCTGTAATTACGTAGTGAGACCGTTGTGTAGGTTTCAGATGCTCTCTTTTAAAATTCCATGCGACGTCCATCAGTTCTACAGCGTCCAAAGCACTCTTGCCACGCCACGGTGCGCCTGCAGCATGCGCGGAACTTCCTTCAAATTTAAATTCTACGGATACCAATCCGGTATTGCCAGCATCTCCCCAGGATACACCCAGGTTGCTGCTGACGTGCGCAAAAATACATGCATCCACATTCTTAAAGTAACCATCACGAATATACCATGCCTTTGTACCTAGTAATTCTTCGGCTACTCCGGGCCAGATCACTAAGGTCCCTGGAATCTTTTCGCGCTCCATTATTTTTTTTACCTCGATCGCCGCTAATATTACTAATGGTAGTCCGGAATTATGTCCTTCGCCGTGACCTGGAGCATCTTCTATAATAGCTTCTTTATATGCTACTCCGGGTTTTTGTGAAGCTTTAGGAATGCAATCAATGTCACTTCCAAGCGCGATGACGGGTTTGCCACTACCCCATTTAGCCAGCCATGCCGTTGGGATTCCACTAATTCCTGGCTCTATGCTAAAACCATTTTTTTTCAGAATGGCGGTGAGATAAGCAGAGGTTTCCATTTCCTGGAATCCCAGTTCGGAAAAACTGAAAACCATGTCAACCATTTCCTGGGCTGTTTTATATTTTCCATCCAACGATTTTATGATTTCCTTTTTCCAAGCCTCCGCTTTTTGGTTTGATACTGCTACCACATTTTGTGCATCGATTTGTCCGCAGAAGCTAACGATTGCCAAGAGGAGGATTAGTTTTTTGTAAATCATGATTTATACTGGTTTTCAGACAAGGAAATTTTAATGTCGTAAGTACAAGATATTCAATCATGGTTTTTAATCCTACATTATTCAAGATACTCGCAAGGCTGCTGGAATTTGCGCGGGCCACGTGTAGCCCTTGACTTCTTTTGAACGATGGCTACCTTTGCCTGTGTGGGAAGGAATGCCCAGCCCCAATAGTCAGATCAATTCAACTATTACAAATTATAAAAGGCATAAGTCTCGCTTACACTCTTTCCTGCGCTGGAAGACTTGCGCCAGCTCCTTGAGAACAGCTCTTGACTATGGCTTCTCTTCAACCTTTCACCACTTCATCAGCCCCAGCAATTTTTGACCTAACGGCGTAAGTTCGGCGATCGGGTTTTGTTTTTCCCGCTTTAAGGGATCACCGGGAAAAGCATAGCCTTCCATAGCATCGCGGTTTTTCCAACTATTAATTCTCCATTGTCTCAGCGCTTCATTTTCTTCTTGTGCCGGCATCATTGAAATATACTGTGCGATGCGAACTTTGTTGCCGCTTGTATTTGCTCTTATGCCATGCGGTTCCAGACTGTTGAAAATTAAGAGATCGCCCGCTTCCAGTTTAACCTTGACAATCTCAAGACCACTTGTATCAGGTTTGTAATGATCTCTATCTTCAGGCTGTGTCAACTTCCAGGTATCATACGTGCGAAACAATTCAGGAACACATTGAAAGCCACCCATGGTTTCATCTGTTTGGTCGGCCAGTGCAAGAACGCCCTGAACATTTTGTGGCTTGGTTTCAGGATCATAATCCCAATGTATAAATCCTTTATACTCGAAACCCGGCCGAATCGGGAAATTTAAATTTACTCTGTCAATGGTCACCCATAATTTTTCCGTGCCCCAGACGTCGGCGAATGCCTGATGAACTTTTGGATATTGCCTGTTATCCCACATATACTGGTGATTATAGATTTCTACCATACCGGTATTGTATAGCTCTTTCATTTGCATTTCAACATTCGGTTTCTTGTACCAGGTTTCCACATCATCTGCATTTTTACCTTCATATTCCCACAGGTAATCTGCCAACTTTTTTACTTGTTCCCTTGGTACTGCATTTTTGATTACGACATAACCATTTGTTGTCCAGAATCTCCAGTCTTCTTCGGTTAATATCTGAAGCGGTTTGCCGTTGCTGCGGTCATTCAAATTAATTTGACTTGACTTTGCCGTGGAGGGATTCCCAGGAATTTCCTTGTGCGCATGCATCGTTTCTGCTTTCATAACTATTTTATTTATGAATCAAAGGTAGTCCTAAAATCATTTTCAAGGAACAAGAAGAATTTGACAGAGCGACTTACCGATTCACTTCTTGCATTTGAAGCCTTGCTGAATTGACTGCAACTCTGCCCACAAAGGATGGGAGCGGGGCTGTGGAGAAACAGCAAATAGAACGGCAATATGTTCATTGTCGCATTGGATCACCTGGACATTCACATTCAACGTGATAGGCTTTAAGCTTAAATAATCCAGCATCTGCACCTCGGCAATGTATTCTTTTCCAGAAATGATTGTTTTGTCACTTTTCACAACGCGTGCAACCGTTGGTACCACCAGCGCTGAATCAATCTTTCTCCTTATGATATTGCGACCGACGAGGCCTGAATAATAGTATTGAAGATTATCCGTCAAGGTCTTTTCTGTTATTTCAGAATCAGCGTTGATCCACCACATAAAGAAATACGTCCAAAGCTCTTCGCTTTTAGAGTCACCCCAGCCTGGGGAAAATCTCACATGCTCTTCTCCTTTGTATCTAATTTCTGGAGCAAAATCAATAGGGATTGGAAAGGTTTCGGTTGTCCATTTTTGGGGAACAGGTAAATCAAAATTTTGGGCATCCGACGAGGTTGAAACTATGACAGGAATGATGATCAGACACTTTAACAAGTTCATAAGGTTGAGGATATATTTCGAATGTAGGGATTTGCGGCAGTATCACACTCATTGAATCACCAATTCTTGTGGTGTCTTTGGTTACTATCACAAAAAAAGACGCAGGAGTCGTTTTCAAACCCCTGCGTCCTTATTCCGTCTAAATTGACTACCTGGATGCGCGCGATTCTTCGCCGGCTGCAACCCCTTCTTCGGCGTTGCCTTCAGCCAATGCTTTAAGTTTTTCCAACGCCTTGGGCCATGTCGACAAAAAATAGTCTTTGTAGTCGTCTTCAATGTCTTGATCGACCGTCAACTCAGTTCGGTTCTTAACTGTCTTCAACGTATAGTTTTCTATTGCTCCAGACCAGCCTTTTGCTTTTGCTGTCTCTGTGTCCTCCTTGCCATTTTTCAAAACACCAAGGTGCTTAAATGACATAAACTCATTTGGGACATTATCAGCCACAACGGATACCATACCCTCACCTTTTCCATCAGTGAACAATACCTTACTTCCTTTTTTCCAATCCGTTTCGACTTGCGAACCTTCGTTAAATGCGGACGTCCATTGCGGATACGTTTCATTACCCCAAAGGATTTCCCAAACCCTTTCGCGGGGTGCGTTGATTGTAGTTTTAAATTGATGTCTTTCCATGTTCTTTGATTTTAAAGTTTAACATCCGGCCTACTAAATTTTAACATGGCAACCTCGCTATTGTTTAACATGCGCTCTGCATCGAAAAAAAGAACAAATCATACCGCTAGTCGCGGAGTCCCGGAGACCGGAGACTCCGCGCGGACGCACGCTTCATTCGCGTGAACGAAGGTTCTTCGTCACAGCAGAGTCTCCGGTCTCCGGGACTCTGCTTTACTCATTCTTCGATCCATTTTGTCAGGTCGATGTCCTGTATTTCTTCATGCAAATTTAACCAGATTCTTAATTTCCTCTATTCGCGGAGTCCCGGAGACCGGAGACTCCGCGCGGACGCACGCTTCATTCGCGTGAACGAAGTTTCCGTCACAGCAGAGTCTCCGGTCTCCGGGACTCTGCTTTACTAACTCTTCGATCCATTTTGTCTGAAGTTACGGGATAATAGCGGTGTTCTCCTTCGACGTAGAACTTTGCTGAGCTATGTTTGTATTCTTGAGGTGCGGTTGCCAGTTGCCACTTTCCCTGACATGGATTTTCATGAATATAATTCAACTTCTGAATAATGAATTTTTCGCTAGTGCATTCCTTCCAGTCGAATGACGGTTCAAAAATTTCATGCTGCTTACCCTTTCGCCGTTCATAAGGTTTTACCATTTGCTTCAGGCGGTCCAATAAATCAAATTGTCCAATTTCTTTCAATCGCTTGACTATGAAATATGCCATGAACCGTTTACCTGTTCCAATTAAACGATTAATTGGTTCACCCTTCGTGTGACGAAATGCAAGCAACGCGTGAACGTGATTAGGCATGATCACATAGCCGAGGATAAAATGTCCATGCCTCTTCAGGCTATCGAACCATCGATAGACAGCATCATATCCGTTTGAGATTTCAAACAATGAAGCCACGGCAACAGGTGAAGGTTATGAAGAAAATACCGTTGTATTCTTCTATCGAATTTTTAACACTCATAAAAAATTATAGGTAACGTTAATGCAAATTTAACCAGATTCTTAATTTACTCTATTCGCGGAGTCCCGGAGACCGGAGACTCCGCGCGGACGCACGCTTCATTCGCGTGAACGAAGGTTCTTCGTCACAGCAGAGTCTCCGGTCTCCGGGACTCTGCTTTACTAACTATTCGATCCATTTTGTCGGCAACAGGTGAAGGTTATGAAGAAAATACCGTTGGATTTTTCTATCGAATTTTTAACACTCATAAAAAATCATAGATAACGTTAATGCAAATTTAACCAGATTCTTAATTTACTCTATTAGCGGAGTCCCGGAGACCGGAGACTCCGCGCGGACGCACGCTTCATTCGCGTCAGCGAAGCTTCTTCGTCACAGCAGAGTCTCCGGTCTCCGGGACTCTGCTTTACTCATTCTTCGATCCATTTTGTCAGGTCGATGTCCTGTATTTCTTCATACAAATTTAACCAGATACTTAATCTCCTCTATTAGCGGAGTCCCGGAGACCGGAGACTCCGCGCGGACGCACGCTCCATTCGCGTCAGCGAAGGTTCTTCGTCACAGCAGAGTCTCCGGTCTCCGGGACTCTGCTTTACTCGTTCTTCGATCCATTTTGTCAGGTCAATGTCCTGTATTTCTTCATATGAAGTAATAGGGTAATATCCGTGTTCCCCTTCAAAATAGAATCTTGCTGAGCTGTCTTGAGACTTGCATCCTTGTGCTATTCAACACTCCTCAATACCAGCGTATACTGTCCTCTTTTGCCTTGTGTACGTAACCCATTGCTTTGATTCCTTGGGCCGTGATCCATATAGCTTGCCGTTAGAACGTATACTCCTGCTGCCGATGCGTTTGCCGGTTTCTCTCTTGTTCTCAATGCCCCATCAGTGCCAACAAAATAAGTAAGGTCTGGATCAGCGTTATATTTTAGGATCCACGTCACCATTTCTTTTACGTCTTGCACTTCCAAGTCTGGATGTGGAGGCATCTTGAGATCGCTCCACGTACCCGTTGATCCATCAATGACTTTTTTCGTCAGCGCATCCACTGCACCGGATGCATTTTTATAGCGGACTGCTACCTGCTCGAAGGACGGACCAATCACCTTTGCCTTAGCAGCATGACAGTTAAAGCACAACGCTTTGCTCATCGCTAACACGACATCGTGATGAATCATCTGTTCACCAATAGGAATTTTCTTGACGAGCGTTGAATCGCGAAAATATTTCGCCACCAGTAGCACTTCATGCGATGGAATCTCATTGTATTCCGTTTTACCATCTTCGGCATCCGAAACGGCGATGGTGTAGGGAACGACTGAATTCCATTGAAACGTGTTTCCTTTTCCCTGAACGGAGATCGTTACATTTGGCGGACTGTTTTGGTCCTGCCAATACGTGAATCCAAAACTCAACACGCAGATAGCGACGACGGAAACATATCTGGACTGCATCACGATTCGGTTTCTCAGGATTTGTCTATCGCACTGGCTACGCGGTTGGCAGAACGGGTACAGGCTTCCGTTCCCCAGTTAAGGTTATCGGCGTAGGCGCCGGCAAAATGAATACGGCCGTGTGGCTTCATCAGGGTTGGCCAGAATTTATGAAGCTCACCAATAGGGAATGGAAGCCTTTCGCAGGTAGGAGAAAAAGTTTCTTTCGTCCAGTCTCTGCTGATGGCCAGCTCGATCGTATCTTTTTTACTGCCTGGATATACATCGCGGAAAGCGGCCAGTGCCCGTTGAGGTGAAATGCCGCCCGGTCCTGTACCCAATACAATAACCCGGTGTGTATCCACTTCATCCGCGCACTGCCATACCGACCAGAGATCGGGATGATCCAAGTCCATATTTATGGAGAGATTGTCGTCAAGCCAAAACTTGGAGCTGGCCTGAAAAACAAAGCGCTGATAAGAATCATAGGTGACATTCTCAATAATATATCGTCGCTCCGCAGGCAACGCTGGCTCTACAGGTATGTTCTTGAATGCCGGCAATGGAATACAATTGACAAAGAAATCAGCGTCCATTACTTTTTGTTCATTGTGTTGTTTGTAGGTCACCGATACCCCACTGTCACTATGTTTGATCGAGACGATCGGCGTATTCAACCACACTCTTGAGCCCAATCGCGTTGCAAAAGCATTGGGCAACATCTGGTTGCCTCCTTTCAATCTGAAAACTTCCGGCGGCGCCAAGGGAACACCGCGCAATTTCAGTATCGCATCATGCCAGAGATTGAAGAGCGCGGAGGAGTTATTTCCCCCAAGAAATCGCAGCGCGGTTTTGGAAGCTCCATCCTTTTTAAAAATATCGGCCATTGGGAATTTGTCCCAATCATCGTATCCAACACCGAAGGGTTGATATTCATCCTTGAACTTGTCCAGGTATGGCTTTGCATATAACGATTCCAGATCCCACCATGGGTTTGTTGACAAATACTTCACCTCTTTGTCATTGAATCCAAACTGCTTGAGTACCGCAGGATCGTGCAGCATTTCTTCCGTGTAAAATTTTCCGTCGATCCTTCTCAACACGTTCTTGCGTCTGGGATAAGGGAGCGCTGTAAGATTAAACTCTTTAATGTATTCCCAATACCGATCGTAGCCGGGTTTTGTAATATGTTCCATTCCAAAGTCACCATATAGTCCGTCAGACAAGCCGTCGTGTACGGTGAACACATGACCGCCATGCCGGCCAGATGCTTCGAGCACAACTACTTCATGACCTTTCTTCATCAGTTCATAGGCGCAGCACATTCCGCCCAGTCCTGCTCCACCCACGATGATCTTTTTTGATGCATTAATTTTAGGTGGAATAAATTCTTGGGGACTGTTAGCCATCAACGGGTCAAGCGTCAGCACCGAGGCACCGACACCTGTGAGGATGGAGTTTTTGAGGAAGGTTCGACGTTTGAAGGCTGGCATTGCGTTTTCTTTTAGATCTCTACACATAAGATATTGAAAAAAATTGCCCAAAAAAATGTTCAGCCTTTTATCAAGGCTGGAATAATTCTTTTAGGTCCGTCAAAGCCTTTGAGCGTTTTATGCAATGGCGCAATGAAGATAAAATAAAAACAACAGCTACGATTTTTAAATATTCAAAAAGGTGGGTAAGATTTCCTCAATTGAATAAAGTTCGAACAGTTGCTTCCCGGTATCTAAAGATTTCTTCCAATTGTTTCTTGACGAATAACCGTTGCGCTATGTTGCCGAGGATGCCTAAAGGCATCGCATATTTTACCATGTCCCGCATTTTAGTATAGCTATTCATTTTTTCAAATGAATGAAAATGATGCCACAAAGCGTAAGGCCCTTTTAACTGTACATCAGTAAAACTGACCATGGGGTGCACTTCTTTTATTTCGCTAACCCATTTCAGTGGAAGGTTGAAAATCGGTCTTACAACGTATTCGATAATCATTCCGTCAAAAATAGTTTCTACATCCGGACATTTTACAATTCGAAAACCCATATAATCTGGCGTGATACGTTGTAAGTTTTTTGGTTCGGAGAAGAAAGACCACACTTTTTCCAATGGAGCTTTGACCGTTATTTCAGTTCTTAACTCGTATATTTTCATTGCTAAAATATGAAACCTTCCTTTCCAGGAAATAATGGTAAATCAATAAGTTCATTAAAATCATCACCATACCATAAAAGATGTCTTCTAGCGGAATAGTGAGAATTCTAAAACCCATAAACTCCTTCTCATTATACCAAACCACCGGTTGATCAATACCTGTTCCGGTTAAAATGCCATTAACGATTGAAAATGGTAGTAGCAAAACGCAGTAAATGATATAAAATCTGTCAAGCCATTTTATTTCGAATGTATATTTTGCCAGGTACAACATAATTGACAGAATTAGAAATGTGGATGCGGTATAAGCCTTATTGTAGTTCACAATAGCGATGAAAAGGAAGATTGCAATTAGAATAGGTGTTATGTAATTTTCTGAATTGTCCAAAAAAGGTTTTCTAAAGAAGATCGCCACGCAGTGGAATGTAAACAGGCAGGCATATGGAATACAAAAGAAAAACAATACTTCTTCAACCGGCAGATTTGTAATTTTTATTCCCGTCAAATATTGTTCATTAAAGCCCCAAATACCGAGGTCGGTAAAATAAATATCCCAGGAAATAAAACAAATTCCAGTTATGAAAGCGGCGGGGAGGAATGCGTGCCAGGTTTTATAGAAATTCAGTTTCGGATGAAACGAAAAAATAAAGGGAATCACGATCGAGAAAAAATTGACGAGCAGATAAGTGTACTTCATTTCGATTTATTTTCCGGAGATGCCATGAAATATTTAAAGGGAACCCAAAGCATGCCGAAGCACTCGCCATTTTCTTTATTAATATGTTTGTGGTGCACTTTATGTGCCCTCCGAATTGCTTTCAGGTAGCGGTTATCGGTTTTTCTGAATATGCTAAAACGTTGGTGTATAAAAACGTCGTGTACAAGAAAGTAGGCCACGCCATATAATGTAATTCCTACGCCGATAGAAAGTGTAGCTGAACTCTTGTATAGCACTCCTAATGCCAGGCAAATAATTCCGGGAATTGCAAAAATCAAAAAGAAGAAATCATTTCGTTCAAAAAAGCCTTCATGATCTTTCAAGTGATGGTCTCTATGCAAATTCCATAAAAGTTTGTGCATAATATATTTGTGAGTAAGCCAGGCGATGACTTCCATCCCCATGAACGTTCCCATAGAAATCAGAACATGTGTTGTCATAGGTATAGTATATTTTGACGGTTATGAGCACTCATATTTCACAAAGCATTTAGCTTATACCGGATTAAAGAGTCACACATTAATCCAAATTTTTGAAAATTGGATATCCGGATTCGTTCCAGAAAAACCCGGTCTGCGCTCGTTCTTTTTATTTTGTTGAATAGCTGTTTATAATAGACGTAGGCAAGGTAGACACCGCTTCTCGCTGCGACCGGCAATTGTTTAATCCCGATAAGGGCTTCAGCAAAGTCCTTCTCAATATCTCTTTCTATAATTCTCTTTTCAGCATTGGAAAATGCCGTTAAATCAACATCAGGAAAGTATGTTCGGTCAAGCGTTTTGTAATCAGCCTGGACGTCCCTCAAAAAATTCACTTTTTGAAATGCAGCGCCTAATTTCATTGCAGGTATTTTTAAATGTTCATACTCTTCTTTATTTCCAGCTGTAAATACATGCAGGCACATTAGGCCAACCGCCTGAGCAGATCCTAAAATATATTCATCATACATTTCTGAAGTATACTTATTTCGTTCTAAATCCATCTCCATACTTTTTAAGAACAGTTCAATAAGACGATGCTCTATTTGATATTCATTGACAACTTTTTGAAAGGAATTCAAAACCGGATTTAAACTGATCCTTTGATCAATTGATTCGAAGCAATCTTGTTTGAATTTGTCAAGTAGATATTTTTTATCGTAACCATGAAAACTATCAACAATTTCGTCGGCCAGACGCACGAAGCCATAAATCGAGTAGATCGGATTGCGCATTTCTTTGCTTAATAAGTAAATCGCCAGGGAGAAGCTGGTGCTATAGCGCTGTGTCGTAATCTTGCTGCACTCTTCGGATAATACATCAAATGTCTGTTTCATAAATTCAACTATTGAAATACTTAATGACTTGTTGGGCGGCTACATTTCCGGAGATTATTGATGGAGGTACACCCGGTCCGGGAACGGTAAGCTGTCCGGCATAAAAAAGATTTTTCAGCTTTTTATTTCTGACAGAAGGCTTGAGGTTGGCGGTTTGCTTAAGGGTATTGGCTAATCCGTATGCATTGCCTTTATATGCGTTATAATCAACTTTGAAGTCGTTTATGCAATAGCTTTTTTTGTAATCCAATTTATCTGTGATACTTTCTCCTACATACGATTCTATACGAGGCATTATCATTTTAAAGCAGTGTTCACGTAGCGCTGGATTATCTTCCAGACCTGGCGCCAGCGGCATTAGAATAAAAATATTTTCGTGTCCGCTTGGAGCAACCGTTGTATCAGATATGGAAGGACAACACACGTAGAATAAGGGTTGCGATGGCCATTGTGGATCTTTGTAAATTTGATGAGTGTGTCTTTTAAGATCGGCATCAAAGAACAGGTTATGATGCTTCAGCCGTGAAATTCTTTTTGTTACTCCTAAATAAAAAATTAAACATGACGGGGCTAAAGTCCTATTGCTCCAGTAAGATTCCGAGTAGTTTCTATAAACCGGTTCTAAAAGTTTCTCTTCGACGTGATGGTAATCAGCAGCCGCAACAACGGCATCGTATTCTTTATAGGTTTTCGAAGTTCTTACCCTTCCAACTTTCTTATTGCCATATTCAAACCCAATAACTGGTTCATTCAGATGAAATTTGACATCTTGTTTTTCACACACTTTTTTCATCGCTTGAATCACGCTATCAAAGCCACCTTCCGGGTACCATGTTCCCAGTTTTAATCCGGCATAATTCATTAAGCTGTATAATGCTGGTGTCTCTTCGGGCATAGCGCCAAGAAAGAGTACTGGAAATTCCATGAGCGCAATTAACTTCCGGTGTTTGAAGTATTTTTTTACGTGGCTGGTAAATGAGGTAAATACTTGCAACTTAAACGCACCTTTAACGAGGTCAATGTCTATTAATTCTAAAAGAGAAAGACCTGGTTTATATACCAGTTTCTCAATGCCGACCTTATATTTAAAGGAGGCATCGTTCAGAAATGTTTTTAATGCCTTGCTACTTCCAGTTTCTATATTTTCAAATACATCGCACAGGGCTTCGAAATTCGCGGGAACATCCACGACATCATCCTGCCCGAAAATCACGGAAAATGATGGGTCTAACTGCTCCAATTTGTAGAGATCGTTTGCCTGATATCCAAAATCTTTAAAGAATCGTTCAAACACGTCTGGCATCCAATACCAGCTCGGACCCATATCAAACACATAACCATTTTCGGTTTTTAATTGCCTGGCCCTTCCGCCAATCGTTTCATTCTTTTCGTATACATCGGTTATAAATCCTTCCTTTGATAAGTAGGCAGCGGCACTGAGCCCGGCAAATCCCGATCCGATAACAGCAACACGTTTGGTTTGATGCCTAGTCATTTTGGTTGCTTGTTTTCTGAATCGCAGCCTCGAACTCTTCCACGGTTGTTAACCGGTTGATCGATGGATCAAACTTCAGCTCATTTATCAATTTAGAGTTGCCGGAAAAATTTATTGATACATTCTTAAAGTTATCCCGGAGTCTTTGCAAATATTGTTCTGCTTCATCGACGGGACGTATCCGAATGAAAAAAAATAGCATATGTTCTATATGCTGATGTTGCATCACGTCGTGTATGGATTCAAACGGGACATTAGCGCCCAGGTAAATAATACGCTGATTCCTTAGACGTAAAAGATAGCGTGCGAAAAGCAACCCAATATCATGGCTCTCATCTTCTGGAAGGAACAATAGCCAGGTAGGGTTGATGCTACTAGGGCTTGCAGTGATATTGTTAATTGCTGTAAACAATTTCTGACGGATCAAGCCAGAGAGGAAATGTTCTTGAGCAGGGCAGATACTATCCTGACACCACATCAATCCAACTCTTACCAGCAACGGATAAATGATTTGCTTATAGGTTGTTTGGACTCCGAAAAGGTCTATGCACTCTGACAAAATTTTGTCAATAGCAAACTCATCGTAGCCAAGAGCATAGTGTATAAGTTGTGAGATGAAATATTCTATCTGTTTATCGTCCGATCTGGTTTTATGGATTTCGCTCTCAAGCAGTTTATGAATTTCATTGTTGGTCAGCTTACAAATCCTTGAAATTTTCAAGCCGGCATGACTCAAACTCACGATGTTGAGCAACCTTTTTAGCTGATCATCATTGTAGTACCGCGTGTTCCCTTCCGAGCGGATGGGCTGAAGCGCGTTATAACGCTTTTCCCACATTCTGATGGTTTGTGGTTGAATTCCGGAAAACTTCTGAAGGTCGGAAATGGAAAAAATCATTACTTTTGTTTATATTTTTAGTAAAAAATATGAACAAATATAATAAAAAATGACTGAAACCAAGGATTTAATGAAAAAATCCGCCGATTTGACGGATTATCAGCCCCTGGCAGGGGTACCGGAACCAACTTACTACGCGACGGACGTTACATCCATCGCAGCCCCATTTCGATTCTAAACATCACCTAATATTGCAGTAATGGAGAAAGTTATTTTGGTAGATGAGCAAGATCATGTCATTGGGTCCATGGAGAAGATGGAAGCTCATCAAAAAGGCATTCTACATCGGGCATTTTCTATTTTGATATTTAATTCGAAAGGTGAATTGTTATTGCAGAAACGATCTGTGAGCAAGTATCATAGCGGAGGCCTCTGGACTAATACATGCTGTAGTCACCCAAAACTCGACGAATCAATCGCTAGTGCTGCAAGAAAAAGGTTAAAATTCGAAATGGGAATTGATTTGGAAACCAAATTTGCGTTTAAGTTTATTTATAGAAGTGAACTCGATAGAGATCTGATAGAGCACGAACTTGACTATGTTTTTACGGGCATATTTGACGGTACTCCTCTTATCAATGTAGATGAGGTTGAAGACTGGAAATTTATAGATATGCAATCCCTGCTGGCCGACCTTAAAAATAACCCAGCATCTTATTCAGCCTGGTTCAAGCTAATTGTGGATCAGATCGAATTGACGAAAATGGTTTCGAACGCCACTCACTGACCAAACATTTTTACAAAAAGATTATTTTAATTGGTAGGTATTGTCACTTTTTTGAAGCAAGGCCTTGGTCAGGTATTTCCCTTCGCCAGAATGTTTCCGCAAGAAAAAATATTTTATCTAATAAAATACCCGAACTGTACTTGTAACTTGTAAAACCGATTCATTTTTCTTTACGTTTTAATGCATTACAGATTCACCTTATAGCTTCTTCTATCAACGGCCAAAAAGGTAAAAAATGAACGCTATAGTAGTACTCTTTTTACTGGCATCCACAATAAGGCTGGTAAGTCTCCTTAAATCAGCATCAAATGAAAAAAAATTAAGGAAGGCGAATGCCGTGGAGTATGGGAGGAACAATTCTAAGGTTCTCGTCCTTTTTCATGTGCTTTATTATTTGGCATGTTTAGGTGAGGCTATTGTATTAAATAAATCCGTTAACACGATTAGTTTTTTTGGAGTCGGATTGTTTGCCTTTTCAATGGTCATGCTTTGGATTGTTATTTTCACCCTGAAAGACGTATGGACTGTAAAGCTGATCATCGCGCGGGAACACCGACTCAATAGTTCTTTCATTTTCAAATTTTTCAAGCATCCCAATTATTTTTTGAACATAGTTCCGGAACTTATATCAATCGCGCTAATATGTCAGGCATGGTACACTTTGTTAATCGGACTTCCGCTGTATCTTATTCCGTTAACGATCAGAATTGTGCAGGAAGAAAACGTGATGAGAAAGCATTTCAGTGACTACTAGCGCTGGTTCAAGTTTCGGCTGTTTTTGATATTTACTTCGTTCTGTCAACCCAAAGGGTCATGCGGAACATTGCTAGATCTCAAACTCGCCAACCGACTTATTGTAAGGAATGCATAAACATAACGTTTGGGTAAACGTTTGGATAAGAAGGCGCTGATTTCAGACGGGATTTTTTGCGCCTTCAACTTTTACATGGCCCGTGAATGCTGGTGGTTATCTACTTTCCAAAATTCACTTTTAGAATATTTTCAGACTGAACAGCCTGTTCATAAACGATGGCGGCCGCAGCGACATCTTGCAACGCAGTTCCTGTACTATCAAAAATGATTATTTCATCCGGAGACACTCGTCCTTTCTTTTTCCCAGCAATGATGTCACCCAGTTCGGCATAAACTTGGTTGCGATTCATAATTTTTAAATCAATAGCATGATGAAGTTCACCGATCTTCGAGGCTTGCTCCAGCGAATCAACAACCACCTTACTAGTTGACAATAGTCTGGGGTCGAGCTCCTGTTTATCTTCATTGTCGGAGCCTACTGCAGCAATAAAAGTGCCTGGCCTTACGCTTTCTTGTGTTAGAAAATATTTTTTTGATGGCGTGCATGTAACACATATGTCACTTTCTTTTATCGCGTGATCTACCTGATCGACGGCTTCAATGGAAATTGAGAATTCTTTATTCATTTGTTTAACAAAAATGTTCGCGATTGATGGATCAATATCGTGCACATAAACTTTTTCAAGACGATGTACCTTCATCAACGCACGCAGCGAAACCTTTCCCTGGTTTCCACATCCAACAATAGTCACAGTTCGTGCGTCAGGTCTTGCTAAATATTTTGCAGCAACTCCTGTAGCGGCGCCAGTGCGAATAGTTGTGATCTCCATCGAATCCATCAGTGCTAATAATTTCCCATTCGAGGCATCACTGATTGCAATGACACCCTGAATGGTGGGCAATCCATTACTTTTCGGATTCATTGGAAAATTTGCGTTGATCTTAGCCACGAAATATTGCCGATGTAAAGGAAGTATTCCAGCCTTGATATGGAATCCTCCATCCGTTGCATGAATGCCTAAAATTCCGGGAGCAGCAGCTTCACCCATCGCGCGCATTTTGAAGGCATGTTCAACAGCGTTCATACAATCAACGATTCCTAAGAAGGAGGCAACCTCGGTTCGTTTGAGTAGTATGGTGTCAGAATTCATAACCTGTTACGAATTAAAAGAGCACAAAAGAAACCCTGACTTCTTGAAGTGAGATAGATGTTTAAAATTTCAAATACCGTAGGCAACGTTAGAAAAGAAGCGCAAGAAAGTATAGAATGAAATTTACATTTTGGATTTGGTTTACTTTTTTGATGGTCAAGCCAGCCTTCCTTTTCTCGGCTTCGTGTCGAAAATGAAACACAACATCGTAGCGCTTTGGTTCAACCTATGAAACTATCTCCACACTGTCATCTTTGTCTAATCCTTCAGCGGGCATTTTTCAGCGAATCTCCAATGGCACAAACTTTGGGCGGGTCAAAGACAGATGTAAAATATGCCACTATGAAAACTGAAATTGCATCGAGCGTTCGACCGTTCACCATCAACATTCATGATACTGTACTGAATGATCTCCAACGTAGGCTCTCCAAAACTCGTTGGATGAATCCCCTGGAATCAACTGGTTGGAAGCACGGGATTAATCCGGACTACTTAAAAGAATTCATTTCTTACTGGAATACCACTTTCGATTGGCGTGCGCAAGAAAAACAGCTTAACCAATTCAAACACTTTACATCGGGTGTTGAAGATTACAATCTTCATTTCATTCATGAAAAAGGAAAGGGTCCAGTCACGATCCCAATACTACTCCTCCACGGGTGGCCTGACTCATTTTATCGTTTCAACAAGATTATCCCAATGCTAACGAATCCTGCAGCGAGTGACCTGCCGAACGAAATCGCCTTTGATGTGGTGGTCCCTTCTCTGCCCGGTTTTGGTTTTACCCGGTCTCCACGCCAAGTGAGTCAACATCAGCCTATGCGTCACTCGGCGTCACTTATGTTTAAGCTCATGACTGATGTCCTGGGCTACTCGCAGTTTGTCATCGCCGGTGGCGATGGCGGCAGCCCACTAGCCCAGACGATGGCTATCGATTTTCCTGAAGCTGTAAAAGCAATTTACATTACCGACCCCGGATGGCACGCCCAGGGCGTTGACCTGTCAACCCTTAGCAAAAGAGAAAAAAAGTATGCAGAGAAAGGGAAGCATGAATTCATGCAACAGGGTGCCTATGCTATGGTGCAAGCAACAAAACCTCAAACATTGGCA
This sequence comes from uncultured Bacteroidota bacterium, assembly GCA_963813425.1. GTDB lineage: Bacteria > Bacteroidota > Bacteroidia > Cytophagales > Cyclobacteriaceae > Chryseolinea. The sequence continues at coordinate 182,665 of CAWEZB010000012.1, read as the reverse complement.
TACGCGTTAAACGACTCTCCCGTAGCGCTGGCTTCCTGGATCCTCGACCGCTTTTATTTCTGGTGCGACGGAGACGGTGACATAGAAAAAAGCTTTACCAAAGATGAATTGCTTACGAACATTATGATCTACTGGTCAACGCAAACAATCGCGAGTTCAATGCGTGCTTATAAGTTGGAGACCTTATCACCAACCCTTACCTCAAATGACTACGTGAAGACACCCACAGGACTGGGACTTTTTCCCAAGGACATTGGCGGTATTCCTCCACGTGAATTCGTAGAACGCACAGCGAATGTCCAGCATTGGACGGAGTTTGAAAAAGGCGGACATTTTACCGCATGGGAACAGCCGCAGCCAATGGCCGCCGACATGCTGAAATTCTTTTCGACCATTAAATTCTGAAGCCATGGAAGCCAAACATTTTCATATCGATATCCCGGAGTCATCGTTAGCCGATCTGCATGATCGCCTCCAGCATACCCGTTGGCCCGATGAGCAGAACAATTCGGATTGGGAATACGGCACGAATCTGGCCTACTTGAAAGAGCTAACGCAGTATTGGAAACAAGACTACGACTGGCGGGAAAATGAGCGAAGGCTAAATGAATGGCCACACTACAAGGCAACCATTGATGGACAGGAGATCCATTTCATTCACGTCAGGAGTACGGCACCAAACGCGTTGCCGATCATCCTTACCCACGGCTGGCCCGACTCCTTCCTGAGGTTTGAAAAACTGATCCCGATGTTGACAACGCCCGAAGCTTTTGGTGGCGACGCATCTGACGCCTTCAATGTTGTGATACCGAGTCTTCCTGGGTTTGCTTTCTCTGCGACTCCTGATTCACCGGGCGGCCTTTTTAATGTTCATAATCTCTGGGCAAAATTGATGACGGATGTACTGGGTTATGATAAATTTGTTGCGCACGGCGGCGACTGGGGCTCGGTCATCACAGAGCATCTGGCGCGAAGCCACTCGCGGCACGTCGTAGGTATTCACTTAACGGATGTCTCATTCATGCATACCTTTCAAAAACCCAAAGACCTTTCTGAGGCAGAGAAAAAATACTTCGAAGAAATGGAGCACTATCAAATGACGGAGAATGCATATGCTATGATCCAGGGCACACGTCCGCATACATTGGGAGCTGGGCTAAGTGATTCACCGGTTGGGTTGGCCGCATGGATCCTCGAGAAATTTTATTCGATGAGTGACTGCGATGGTCATGTCGAGAACCGCTTCACTAAAGATCAGTTGCTTACCAACATATCGCTATACTGGCATACCCATACCGTGCCGTCTTCCTTTGCGCTGTACTTTGATACATTACATGCCAATGCCTTCACATGGATCGGTGAGAAAATAAAAGAATGGACGGGCACGTCATCTGTTCCGGCCGGCTTCGCGCTTTTCGCAAAAGACAACAGTCACCTTCCACGTGAGTGGGCGGAACGCTTCTTCAATGTTCAGCGTTGGACCATCCTGCCACACGGCGGGCATTTTACCGCGCTTGAAGAACCGAAGGCGCTGGCGAAGGAATTGATAGAGTTTTGCAGGACATTGAGATAGGCTAGGTTTTCATATTCCTACCTAGCCTTTCTCATTTGCTCGCTGCTTACTTGTCAATAGGAAATCAGTCAAAATTTTAACTAACCTTCATTTTTAATATCAGCAACAATTTATTTGTATGCAACTGCAGCACTCGACTGCCCCGCCAGGGGGATAAGATTTCCCTTTATTTTCTGAATTATAGAAACCACGGATGTTTTGTGAACGATTTATTAATTATCTGCAATCATATAAGGTCGTGATGAAATGTCTTCCAGACGACATTCGCCTTAATCATTGGTGAACATTATAAAACTATTGAGATCCAATCAAAGCCATCCCTTCGTAGGTACCCCTAAAGAATTCTTTTTAACAATTCACAATTAAAAAACTATTGATGCTATGTTAAAATCTTTATTTAGTGTTAAGCTGCTGGTTGCATTACTGGCGGTTGCAATCTTTTGTCTTGTAGCAGTGCAAGAGCAGTACCTGGATGCGTCGAGTCACCGGGAAGCCCCGATGATTGCGAATGACCCTTTGGCGGACAATACAGATGTGTATGCGTTCCGAATCCCTAATAACCCGAATAATATCGCGATCATCGCTAATTACATTCCTGGCCAGCTTCCGGAAGGAGGACCAAACTATTACCAGTTTGGCGAAAATGTTCTTTACGAAATTCACGTTAAGAACAATCCGGCTAGTAAGGGAGATGACATTATTTACCGATTTACCTTCAAGCAGGTAAATGAAGATCCAAACACATTCTTTAACATCCGCTTTAAAAAACAAAACCTAAAAACCACTTTTACCTGCCAAAGAAGTACGGATGGGGGAAAGAAGTTCCAAACCATTGTTTCAAATGGAGTGGTTCCTCCTTATAATATTGGCCCAATTTCCATCGAAAGAGGAGTAGGGTTGAACAGCAACTATGACGCGCTCACGAAGGGGGCAATAACCACAGCAACTACTGGTGAACTTGTTTTTTGTGGCCCCGTGGATGATCCCTTCTTTGTGGATCTCGGAGGAGTTTTTGATTTAGGAAATTTCAGGGCGGGCTCTGCCAGAGATGGTCTTGCAAGAAAAAATGTTCATACCATCGCGATCAGTGTTCCTATTGCAACTTTGCAAAAGAATGGCAAGGATGTTTCCAAGGCGAATGGAATATTGGACAGCGACTTTGTTATCGGTGTTTGGGCATCTGCCAGCAGGCGTAGGATACGCGTTTTTGATGCTAGTGGAAAAGAAGGACATTCCGGTGACTGGGTTCAGGTTTCCAGGCTCGGAATGCCTCTGACTAACGAAGTGATTATGCCTATCGGCCAGAAAGATTATTGGAACTCGCTACAGCCTTACAATGAGGATAAAAAACTGGAGTTTTATTTCACAAATCCCGAACTCTCCCGTTATATGGACGATGCTCAACTTGGGCCGGCCTTTCCAGGCTTTGGGCCGTTGCGGATACAACGCAATTCATTGCAGCAGTTCGATTTTGGATATAGAAAAAACGGGCTTGCAGGGTTGCTTGGAAATCCGGCGACGCGGGGAACTGCTTTTGATCAAGCACTCTTTGGCAATTATCTGTTGAGACCAGGTCAACCAAGGTCGGTTGATATTTTACCGATTTTTATGACAGGTGTTCCAAACCTTCCGCCTTATCAGCTTGCTACGGGGAAGGCAGGCGGAAATCCCCTAGCAAAAGGAAAACCGTTTATAAACAATTTCTTACCCACTTTTGGAGATATGTTACGGCTGAACATGGCGGTTCCTCCGACTGATCGCACCAGTCCTGACTTCAGTTCGCTTGGCTTGGTTCAGGCTGCGGTATTAGGATTAACAGATCCCAGGTTCAATGTGAACCAAAACATACAAAACATTCCAAACATGGATGGATTTCCAAATGGCAGAAGGCTTGAAGACGATGTTACCCGAATTGAATTGCAAGCTGTTTCCGGAGTTGTATTGGCGGCTGTCGGCTTGTGGTATGATGATTACGTAGCCGGTTCTCCTAACCCAGTTACTACGGACCTGCTTGATGTACTCACATTTACCACCGGGGTGGAAGCTAATGATGCTCCGTTCAAAACTGAATTCCCCTACGAGCAAACGCCATGGAGAGGATTTGATTTCTCGAATCCTGCGGGTGGCATAGCGCCGATGTCAGCTACTGGTGTGAATGGAAGAATGAGTGATGAATCAGTTAAGAAGCTATCAGCTCCATCGTTTGCCTTTGCTGTAACAGTATTTCCGAATCCAACTACCGATGTGGCGAATTTCAAATACACACTTCCTGAAAGTTCGAAGGTCACCATCAAAATTTTTAATAAGAATGGATCGATCGTCGGCACTCCATTAAGTCAATCTGATAAAGAAGCTGGGGAGCACGAAATTTCAGTGAACGTGAGTAACTATCTGAGAGGAACTTACTATGCCGTTGTGGAAGATGAGTTTGACAACAAAGAATCCATCAAATTCATTGTTCAATAAATGACCAATACCTAAACTATACAAAGGCTTCCCGCATTGGGAAGCCTTTTATAACCCCAAAATATATGCTATGAAATCAATATACACAATGATAGTGCTTACCCTTCTATTCATGTCGTGTCAAAATAGAAAGGAGCCCAAAGGCGATCTCCTGGATCGTAAAGGTCCAATTTCTACAACGAGTGAATGGATAAACGCTAAAGCTGCCATTCAAACGCTGCAAAATGATATCCGAAAGAAACCCACAGATCAAAAGAAAAAACTGTTGCTTGCGCTTTGCCTACATGCAAGAGGCTCGTGTGACGGGTGAGCATCCGCATTACTATCCCTTGGCAAGCGATCTTTTGGATGACGTTATTGGATCAGCGTCCGCAGATAAGAACTTGCTATTTGAAGCTATGGTGGCCAAAGCAACGGTCCAGTTGTCTTTGCATCAATTCGAAGGGGCGCTAAGAACGGCGCAGCGTGCTGAAAAAATTGACACGACAACGGCATCGTTATACGGTGTGTTTTGTGATGCCTACGTCGAGCTCGGCGACTATGAAAAAGCGATTGCTGCTGCCGATAGAATGACCTCAATAAGGCCGGATATCCGATCTTATTCTCGAATTTCGTACTTGAGAGAAATTCACGGGGATACGCCAGGCGCCATTGAGGCTATGAAGGAAGCCATAGCATCGGGTGTGCCCGGCCTGGAACAAACGGCCTGGGCAAGAATAACGCTTGGTGGTCTTCATGAAAGTATCGGGAATTTGAATGAAGCGGAAATGCAGTACCGCCTCGCCTTAGCAGAAAGGCCTAACTATGCATTTGCCATTGGAGCGCTTGGAAGAATTGAAGCAAAAAGAAAAAATTACGATAAATCAATCGAGCTGCTGAAAAAAGCTTCTGAAATAATGCCTGAATTTTCATTCCAGCAAGAGATGGTTCATGTATACAAAATCACAGATAAAAGTTCACAGGCAAAATCAATTACACAAGATCTCCTTGAGAGCCTTGAAGAAGATCAGGATGCCGGTCATGTTGTAGATCTCGAGCTCGCAAACATTCATCTGGATATATTGCAGGATATTGACGAGGCGTATCGCTATGCAAAAAGAGAATATAAAAAGAGACCTCAGAATATTGACGTTTGTAAAACCATGGCGAAGATCCATTACAAAAAAAATGACCTCGAAGAAGCAAACAAATTGATTGAAGTTGCTTCAAGGACTAACAAGCAGGACGCAGAAATTTTTTGTCTGAAAGGTTTGATCGATTACAAACTTGGTAACACGAAGGACGGTTTAGAACTCATGAACGGGGCACTGAAGATAAATCCATTTCTTAACGAAGATCTGTTGCAAGAAATGAGATCGGTGTCAAAAAATGAAATCAGCGCACTTTATTAAGATTAGTCATTTAAAAAAAACGGACAACCAGAACTTTTCTGCGTTGTCCGTTTCAATACACCAGACGATATCTAGTTGCACGCTCAGTGCGACTTGCCGAACGGCGGACAAGCGACGTCTTCAATGGTCCAGATCTCGCCGGCTAGCGTGACGATGTAGGCGGTGTTCCCAATAAACTCGAGCGAGGTGGGCCGGTCGAGCCCGGTCGTAATAGTTACAGTGGACAAAATATTTTTCAGTCCCGAAGGGACGCCAGTTTGGTAGAAACATCAAACGTGCAAGATCCGGAGTCCCGTAGGGACGCCAGTTTAATATTACATTAATCTGTCGACCAAAATTTCCACATTCATTTTGCTCGCGTGACGATAATTCGTCATTTCTTCTCAATCAAATTTCTCCCAACAAAACATCTTGCCGCGCCCTCCTTTGGCTTCCAGTTCAATACTGTTGTGAGTAGGGAAGGAAGTGGGTAAAAAAAGCATTAGGCAACTTATGGTAATGGTTATAATTTGCGAACGTATTATGCACAGACTTTTCTCCTTATTATCTCGCGCCGGACTAAATCTTTTCATTTTACTCATGGTCGCCATGGTTGGTCTGGCTTGGCTTTTTCCAGAACCTGGTAGCAGGAATGGTCCTTTGCACCTCGTGCAAATAGGCAACGTTGGCGTAACGTTCATCTTTTTCTTCTATGGACTCAAACTCGAGCCGGCAAAGTTGCTCGCTGGACTTGGCCACTGGAAAATGCATTTACTTATTCAGGCCACCACATTTCTGATATTCCCGCTGCTGATTCTTATACTGCGCACATTTTTTTATAGTTCGGAGTCCGACTTGTTGTGGCTCGGTACATTTTACCTGGCTGCACTTCCCTCAACAGTTTCGTCCTCCGTTGTAATGGTTTCGATTGCCGGCGGGAACATCTCGGCAGCGATATTCAACGCCAGTGTCTCAAGCCTTCTGGGAATATTCGTGACGCCGCTATGGATGAATATCTTTGTCAGCAGCGTTCCTTCCGCGCCCGATCTATCCGGCGTCATTCTCAATCTTTGTCTTCAGGTTCTACTTCCTGTTGTTGTCGGCCTTGCGTTGCATAGCCGTTTGGGGTTTCTCGCAGTACGTTTTAAAAATCAGTTGCGTTACTTTGACCAGATGATTATCCTGCTGATCGTGTACCGCGCTTTTTGTGATTCGTTTTTAAACCGAATGTTTGAAGGATATTCGCTCGCGGAGCTCGCCGTGCTTGGCTCGCTTATGCTCATGCTCTTCTTTGTCATACTCGCATTGATGCAGTTACTTGCTGTAGGCCTGGGTTTCAGTCGGGAAGACCGTATTACCGTGATCTTCTGCGGCTCAAAAAAATCCCTCGTGCAGGGCGCCTTAATGGGACAGGTTCTTTTTCCCGAGGCTGCTGCATTTGGAATCGTGCTGTTGCCACTAATGCTATACCATGCACTTCAGCTCGTTGCCGGAAGTATCCTGGCGCAACGAATGGCGAAAACTTCGGATCATTAGCGCTCGAAGTTTAAGCGCAGCGTCCGCAGAGGAATTTGCGCTGAGAAAAATCCAGAGAGAACCGATTCCACGCTCAGCGCTACTCCTCTGCATTTTAGCCTCGGTATTCTCCTTGCGCCTGACTACGCACCTATGCCTTACTCAAATTTGCCAACAATTGGTTGCACGAATCTGGCGAAATGCGCGAGCCCCGAAGGGGCTCAACGTTGGTAGCGCGGGGTCAACCCGGCGCTACCAATGTGGAAATCAATCGCGCCACAGGAACAATCGATCGATCTTCATATTTCTTGGCGCGAAATAAATGCATCTATTTGAAGCGCACCTTCTTCCAACAATTACCGAAACATTAGCTCTAATACACAATAGTAATCACGGCATTAAGCGTTGATGGATTTTCTGTCCACTGACCAAAGCTGGTCTTTCGCTCGAACGTAATCAAGTTTTCGGTCTCTGAATGTTTCCCTGTTTCAACCATGAGTCCAGTAAACGGTGGAAGCGTCTTAAAGCCCGGCCAGTCCATCATGTTGCCATGATACTTATAATATCCGCCTACATCGCCGTCCTTCGGCGAAATGTATTCAACCTTTTTATTGCCTAGTGCAAATTGTTCTTTTTTCCATAATTCCCATTGCCGCAATCCATTGATCATCCCCACGCGGTATTGACGGACATCAATCCATTCGAAACCAATGCATATTTTTTTCCTATTGACCGTTATGTTTTCGTGTGAGAGATCAAACCTGAGCCAGCCAAATTTTTTCTGTTCCGTCAAAATAATTTCACGATTCAACAAATCTTTACCGGGTTTTCGGTTGATGGAATCAAACTCGTAAATATGAAACCGGAATTTTATTGTGTCCTTGGAATTGTACATCAGTCGTAACTGCAATTTTTCAATATAGAAGGGCGCGCGTGGTGCTTCAACCAGCAAAGCCACAGCGCCTCCGCCCATAACTGTGTCCAGTGGAAGAATTCCATCCTTGCCACCCATCCACCCCAACCGCATAATTTTGCTTTTCAATTTCTTATCCGAAATGGTGACTTCATCCAATAAAATAGCTGCGGGGGTAAGGCGGATATTGTGGTGGAACTTCGATAATCCCAGACCGCTGACAGCAATTTTTTTAGTTTCATATCCGACGGTAGAGAATATCAATGAATCATTGCTCGAAGCTGCGGGTAAGGTAATCTCAAAGGTTCCGTCGGGATCGGATAACGTTCCAACGTTTTTTTCATAAAGACCTATGTTCGCATAGGGAAGGGGCATGCCTTTATCATCGGTGACTTTACCTTTTACTGTAAAAAACTTTTCGCCGGAAGGCTGACAGTTGTCGACGTACGAGTGGTTTCGCGAAAGAGAATCAAGGGAAAAAAGGCAATCTCCGTGCTTGAAAATATCAGGTATGTTGGTAATTATTGCATCGCTAAAATTTCTCTTGTTGTACGTATAAATTGTTCTGTTTTTCAGGTCATAGACATTAGAATATACTGTTAAGGAATCCTGGTGAGTCTGCTCCAGGATCTTGCGCATAGTAATAACGTTAACATTCAGGACGCCCTGACATAATTTGTTCGGCTTTTTGATACCGTTCACATTTGGGTTCGTTATTAAGGTCGGGGTGCCAGAAATTGAAATTAGTTTGGATCAGATATCGCCCGTCCACCGGTCTTATATCCACTTCGTTATTATGCACGCCGATAATTGCTGCGTCGCCCGTTGCATCCGCTAACATCACCGTGGTCTCACTCAGTTCGGGCAGGGCATAACGATTTAATATTTCTAAGGCCTCTTTCACGGTGGCTGCCTTGTCAAGAATTTCTTGCCAGGGATAATTTTTCGGCGTTATTTTATTCCTTCCAAAAGAAATGTCCTGATAAGGAGTTTGTGCGGCGTCAAAGAATAATCCTTTTTCATTCATACCACCTTGTGCCCAGCCCTCCGTCAAAAACGTGAAAATCACGGAACCGTATCTGCCTTCAATCGGGGGATTTATTTTTATAGCGGCATCGTTGGCAAACCAATCCTCATGATTTGCAACGAGAATATTGTTTTCATCCTTTAGAAAAAGAATGAAGCATGCATCAGCAGAATAACTGAACGACAGATTTAAAATAACAAGTAGAATTGAACTGTATCTTCGCATATCTGCGAGGACGATTTTTTCAGCGTAGAGGTTGCTTGGTGTGAATTAATATCGAACCTTTTTCTTGCTTATTTAACAAGATCCGAAGCTCGCCATCTAAAAACATTTATTTGTCACAATGCATGCGCTATCCAGAACCAATTACTCACTTCGAAGTGAATCAACGGGGTTGGCCGATGCGGCCCTGAAGCTTCGGAAGGTGACAGTACCCCACGCCACCGTCAATACCAGCGCACCAGCACCGACGAACATGAATACATTAATTGAAATGTGATAGGCAAAGGTTGTAAGCCACTCATTCATGAAATAATATCCCACTGGAATTGCGAGAAGACACGATAAGGCTACAAGCGAAAGAAACTCTGCCGAGACCATCGAGAGGATGTTGGTAACCGATAGCGCCCAATACTTTACGAATGCCGATCTCCTTCGAACGACGTTCCACAGCGTACGACACTAACGCGAACAGTCCGAGGCAAGCGATGGTCAGCGATACGATCGAGAACACGAGGAATATGTCGGAGAAACGAGATTCCGCCTTGTACGAAGTTGCCAGGGAGTCTTCGTAGAAGCTGTACTGAACCACCGACGTGGGAAAGTGTTTCTTCCACATGGCCTGTACTACGTCGAAACCCTTTCGTGTGTCGCCATTGATACGAATCGATATACGCGAGAAGCCGCTGTTCAACAGGTATATACACGCTGGTTCGACCTTGTGCTGAAGGCTGTTGAAGTTGAAATCTTTTACCACTCCTATGATCTCCCCAGCCTTGCCGTTGTATTCGAACGACTTACCGATAAGATCTGCCGGGTTGGAGTAGCCGTAACTTTTCGTGAGCGCCTCGTTAACAATGAATGCGCGTGTTGAGTCGGCAGCGTTGTCGATGCGAAAATTTCTTCCGGCAATGAGTTTCATATTGTACACATCGATGTAGTCGTGGTCGACGCGGAACTGGTACACCCTCATGCTCACCTTCGTGCCGGACACGTCCTCGACCACAGCATTTAAGTTTCCGAGACCGTTACCAATTGTCGTGTTCGATCTTGTTACGCCCCCGATGTTGGGGCTCGTTGTAAGGTCATCGACAAAGCCCTTGTAACCGTTTATCACCTCGGGGCTGCCGTGCACGCCGAAGACCATCAGGTTGTTTTTATCGAAGCCCAGGTCCTTGTCGCGGATAAAATCCATCTGCATTTGAACGACGATGATACCGATGACGAGGATAATGGTTGCCGAAAACTGCACGACAACCAGGACCTTCCGCAACCACGTGCCTGACAGGTCGCCCGCTTGACCTTTCAGAATATTCACCGGTTTGAAACATGAGAGTACGACCGAAGGATACAAACCTGCAGTCAACCCAACGAATGATGCGATGGCGAAAAAAGTACCGATCGACTGGATCGTGTACATACCCTCGAACTTCATTCCTGAGATTCTTTCGAACAAAGGCCTTGAGAGTTCAATCCATCCGCAGGCGATCACCAACGACAGTACGGCAAGAAGCCACGACTCAGTAAGATATCGTGTAATAAGCTGGCTCTTTCCGGCGCCCATTACCTTGTGAATACCTACTTCTTTGAATCGGTCGGTCGCATAGGCTGTCGTGAGATTTATGTAGTTGATACAGGCAAGCAGCAACACGATTATGCCTACCGTTGCAAAGATAATGACGTACGACACGCTGCCGTTTGGCCCTATCTCGTAGCTGAGGTTCGAATACAGGTGAATATCGGTCAATGCCTGCAACGTGTATTCATAGCTTGAATTTATTCTCTCGCATCTCCTTGCCGATGTATGTGTCGACCAGGCCCGGTATCTTTGCTTGCACTTGTGCGGGGTCGGAAGTCGGGTGGAGAAGGATGTAGGTGTAAATGCGGCCATTGTTGAACCACATGTTGTGTTCAAGAACTGCGGGGTTGTAAGTTTCCCAGGTATTGAACGAGATCACATAATCGTAGAAGAAATGTGAGTTTTCAGGACAGTTTTCGATGACGCCGGTGACTTTGTATTGCGCACCATTGCCGTCCGCGTCGAAACTAAATATTTTGACGAGCTGGCCGACAACATCGGATTTTCCGAAGTATTTCTCAGCCAACGATTGGGATAGTATTACTGAATAGGGTTCTTTGAGGGCAGAATTCCTGTCACCACTCAGGAGCCTAAAATCGAATACTTCAAAAAATGATGGATCGGTGATAATGCCTCGTTCGAGGAAGCTCTTGTCCTCAACTGCCATTACAGCGTCGCCGGGATCAATGCGTACTGCGCGCTCGACCTCCGGGATGTCTTTGGCCAAAGCCGGCCCGAGCGGGGGACTTGTACCGGCCTGGTTGATCACGGACGTTTCCTCGACAAACGTATTGACCACGCGATAAATGCGGTCGCTTTTCTCATGAAACCTATCATAGCTGAGCTCTGAATTTACCCATAGGCTTATCGTTGCAAAACAGGCGAGGCCGATCGACAAACCGAAAACGTTCAAAATGGTGTACAGCTTCTTTTTTGTGAGGTGACGGATCGCGTACGTCAGATGATGCATGATCATATTCCTGATTGTTATCCTGTATTTAGGTCGACTTGCTCATTTTCGGCCATAGGTGATTGCCCTACAATCCTGATGCTTTTCTTCGTCACTGGGAACCAAAAGGCTTTTGTTCAAGATGGCTCGTGCCAACAATCGAACCAAAACCAAGGTCTTGTTTGGATGTGATTTTCCGGGAGTCTTAAGTATCGGCGTGAACGCAATCGATCGTTGGTGTCCAGCTTCGGGCATCAGGGTTCGTTTACCATCGGTGTATTTTGTACCCAACTGTTAAGAGGCGGTGACTAAATTGCATTTAAGGTTGCGTCTAATAAAAGTTCGTACTTCCTGGAACCACATGCTACTTCCAAAGGGCTTGACCGATTGTTTGAAGCAGCTCGGAATGTTCGAAACTTTCAAACCCAGGCGAAGACAAGTACAAGCACAACTGCAGCGATATTCATGAACACATTCAATGAAACGCTTTGTTTATTATTCAAAAAGGTTTGTAAATTTAGTATATGGTTTTAGAGCGTCCTTTTGTCCTGCTTCTATTGATTTCCATTTTAATCATCTCTTGTGAAAAAAAACAATTGAGGGGAGCAAGAGTTGCTGTAGACTTTCCCGAGGCAGACTCTCTTGCGGTTAAAATTTACCATTTCCCAATTTTCGAAGAAGAGGTTTTAGCTCAATTTGATCTTGACACGGCAAATTACGGTTTGATACAATTGGAATTGTCCAAGCCATTAATGTTGTATATAACGATTAATGGATCCAGCTATAATCTATACCTTAAACCGGGATATGACTTAAAACTTTCAAAAGACACCACTACTCCAACGATTCAATTTTATTCGAAGGAGAAGGGGCTCCCATAAATAACTATATTAATCATATTTCTTCATTGTTATTCTCGGAAAGCTTAGTTGATTATGACTTTAATACTTTTACGAAGAAGTATGATTCTTTAAATGTTGCTGTTGAGGATTTTAGTAGATCCTATTTTGATCGCTTTCCAATGCAGAAAGATGATTTAGACTTGTTAAAGCAGATTAAAAAAATAAAACTTTTGTCAGTAAAGATCTATTATGCGTATCGAGCACACAACGATGCGTTAATTGATCAAGTCGACAAATTGCAAAAAGGCGAACCTATAGGAAAAATTGAGATGCTAGATGAACTCCAAAATTTTTTTTCTGACATTCCGTTTGACACCGCGTATTTAAGAAATGGGATGTTTGATTATAAGTCTATTCTATTCGACTATTTGTCGGAAAAGCATAATTCTGTTTTTGGACCCAAAATTGGTGGATAGCCCAATCTTCAATGGCCAAAACGGGTTAGTGCTCGATGGCCAAGGCGGGTTAATACCCTCATTAAAGGTGAATCGTACCCAACGGGAATAAAGGAGTATTTAATTGCCAATGATTTACGGCATTGGATAGATTCTCAAGGAATAACTCCCGAAATCGATTCAATATTCAATGAATTCAAACTTGAATTTGAAGGGTCAATTTATACGACCCATTTGCAGAAGATATATGATAAAAAGGTTGCTATTCTACCAGGTGATATTGCGCCTGATTTTAGTGGCAGAACTTTAGAGGGAAAACTGATTTCATTAAAGGATTTCAATGGCAAGGTGGTGTATGTCGATATTTGGGCCATCATGGTGTGGTCCATGTCTGGAAGAAATTCCATATGCAAAAAAATTGCACAGTGCCTTTCAGGAGGATAAAGTAATATTTCTGAACGTTTCTATAGACCGGAGCCGAGAGGCCTGGAAGAAAAAGTTAGGCAATGAAAAAGATTGGCTTGGCACCCACATTATTCTTGATCAGCGAGAGCACGATACTTTTGCCAGAAATTACAAAGTTGTTGGTATTCCAAAATATCTTCTCATTGATCAAACCGGTAAAATCGTTTCGGCAGATGCTTCTCGACCGTCATCAAAAAGTATAAAGGAAGAAATCACATCTCTTCTTAAACATTGAATTGCATATACAAAGATGTCTTCAGTCGTACGTACGCTTAGGCCGAAGCTTCAGCGTTAAGCGCATGGCGCATAATTTCTATACTAATACTTCGTTTTCAATGGTGAAGTTCTAGTTCAGCTTCAATTGAGCCTTGGTGCTCTTTTCGGTAATCAATTTTCGAAGTTTCCTCCTTCTTTTTTTTCTCCGATAAATAGAGCGCTGTATAAACCTCTACAGAGAATTTTAAAAGATGCCAAGACATCCAGATCTTTATGGGTGGTAAAAGTTTCACTTTAGTATCTTAAAAGAATTTTCATCAGTGCCATGATTTTAAAAAATAACAAGTCCACTATTTATCCACGGACTTAAGATATAAACTCACCGATAGGTTACTTCAGCTTTCTGGCTCTTTTGTTTGGATTGTAAGACACGCGTTGCTGCACTTTACCTGTTCTTTTTTGAATAGTAAGAGAAGCATTTGATTCCCGTGCTTCTTTTCTAGCCTGTTCCACTGCTTCCTTTTTGTAGTCGAAAACTTTTTCTGCTCGCTCGGCTCCTTCATTCTTAATTGCCCATTTGTTCTTTCCATAGGGAATTACGTACCGGTCTTCACCATGTTGCTTGACATCCGTGGAACGCGAATCTGCTGTTTTGCTTTCTGTTTCTTTTCCGCGATTAGCGGCCCAGTCTTTTGCGCGGCTAATTGCTGTTGCAATAGCAATGCCTTCGTCCATATGCCGATCGTCCAAAAGAGCATTGGCAATTTCAATTGCTTTTTCTCTCACCTCGTCGGGTAAGTTTTTCATTGAAACGGGATAATCATTTTTTGTCCAGGGCATAATTGCATTATTTTATTTGTCAGTAAGTCAATTTAAACACTGATTGTTCCCTCATTTGCTTAGCGTATAAATACTATGCCAATCGGCTTACATTTACGCTATTGCCAAGCCTGGTGGCAGAAACGCGTTTTGTTGAACATCAACCAATTAATATCTATGTAGAAAAATAGGACCCTGATTACTTTTTTACACAACCTTCCGAGTTGAAATCCTTTAATGAAAATCAAGACCTGAATATATCACTACAAACCAGAGTTCGACCTGTTCTGCGCCCCTACGCCCGCCGCAGCGACGTTCAGTCGCGACGGCGGGCCTTTTTTTATTTGTTCAAATCACACTCGAGCGCATCCCAGAGATGGTTACCTCAAACTGAGCTCGTTGGCTAAATACCGTAGGGCGGACCTTGGACGTCCTTAATGGTCCAGACATCGCCGGCAATCGTTACGATGTAGGCGGTGTTTTTGATGAACTCCAGGGATGTCGGCCGATCCAGTCCATCGGTGATTATCCTGAACGTTCCGTCATGGTTGACCTTCACAAGTGAGCCAGTGTTCGGCTCCGCCGGATCACCCTCATTTACGCCGTCCCAGAAACCCTGCGAGAGTGCGAAGAGCGTGCCGCCGTGGTTGAACTCTACGTCGACCAGCAGTCTAGCCCCGGACGCCACCGTTGTAAACCCTGGTGAATTGGGACCAAATGATACTACTTTGCCATCTTCCGGCAGGTGAGGGACGGGCCCTGCCTCTGCCATGTATACCGTGTTGTCCCAGACTGCGAGGCCAGTAGGCACAATGTTGCTGAACGTTTTGAATTCAGTGATCTCACCATGCCGTGTAACTTGAAGTACACGGTTATGATGGCCATCCGTCACCAGGAATCCGTCATGATAAGTCTGAATAGCGAACTGCACTCCGGTTGGAACGAAGAAGTCAGTCTTCGGGGGATTCGCGATGGCGAACGCACCAATGTCGGCGATGATAGTATAGCTGTCCGGGCTGTCTATGCGATAGATGCCGACGGTATCGCTGCCTCCGACATCAGGGCCGACGAACGTGACCAGGGCATAAGCTTTTCCGCCAAGGAAGGCGACGTCATAAACACCGCCTCCCGCCATCGAAACCGGCAATCCACTGGCGAACGTTGTGACATCGCCCGTCTTTGGGTCGATGCGTGAGATCCTGCCGACTGCGCTTTCAGCAACATACAGGGCTCCGCCTGGGCCGATGGTGCTGCCCAAGGCGCCCTCCAAGTCTGTTGCCAACAGTTGAGCGGGTCCAGGCACCACATCTTTTTTGTCTTTAAGAGCCTTCTCTAACTTAGCAACGATCTCCTCATCGCAGCCTACTAAAACACCACTAAGTGCAACTGAGAGCACCCATAAAGTGACCACACCAGGGACGTATCTCCGCATGGTGAATTGGGGGTTAGATTGTTTAATCATAACAATTACATTAAAATGAATAATAGATAGAGCGAGTGTCGACAGAGAATGCGGAACTTCTATTGGGAAGAGAAAATATTCATAAGCCGCATTACTGCCAGCTGACAAAATAAACAGCCTCCGAAAACGTTTGTTTCTAAAATTGTTTTCATTTTAATTTTTCTTTTAACTCGCAACGTGCATTACAATAGGCCTTCATCCTTTCGTATAATTCTTTTTTAGTGAGTCTGATTTGACATTACTTATCGCAATCAACCTTTATATTCCGAGTAGTCGCACAACGGCTGGCGATCAATAGAAACTTGCGATCATAGGTTCCGATCGCAGCCCTTGGCAATCAAGTACAGACGGCCGAGCAATCGATGATGGCGTTACGGAATATTAATGCACAAATTGGGGGCTTTCTTTCGCACGAAGCCGAATGGTCTGACACGCCCAAAAGCGAAAGCGGATTTCCAGCCCCTTTTTTCGAGGGAATTGCGTTCCACGAAAGACATTACCGCAGTTAGGCACACAAAATGTAGAAGTGCATGCAAGGACGTTTGCTTTAAAATCAAAACGTCGCCTACATTTTCCAGATGTGATCAAAACACGTCTTCATGATTGCTAATAACAGTGGGACACATTCTTAAAAAATTCTATGAGGAAGCCCTTAAAAATTACGCTCATCGTTATCGTTGTACTTATCTGTGTACGACTCATTTTGCCGTATGTAATTCTTCATTTCGCAAATAAGAATTTGGCTTCGATGCCTGGGTATTATGGTCACATCGAGGACATTGATCTGGCATTGATAAGAGGTGCATACAGAATTGATAGCATTTACATTAACAAGCAGGATACGGTCACAAAGAAACAAACAAGGTTTTTTTCGGCGTCAGCAATTGACCTTTCAGTAGAATGGCGAGCCCTTTTTAGCGGTGCTGTTGTGGGCGAATTAATTTTTGAGCGACCTAATCTAAGATTTACGCGGGAAAAGGTAGAGCCAAAGAACATTGAAAAAGATTCCAGCGATTTCAAGGAACTCAAAGAAGATTTCATGCCACTCCAAGTGAATCGATGTGAGATTTTGGAGGGTAACGTGAGATATATCGATGAGACATCGAACCCAAAAGTGGATATACTGATGACAAAGATTCATGTTGTTGCGACGAATTTGAGGAACAGCTATGATTCATCAAAACTGTTGCCCGCTAAAGTGATAGCAAGGGCCGACGTCTACGAAGGCGAATTTACTTTTAATGCAAACCTTAACCCACTTGCAAAACAGCCAACCTTTGATCTAAACGCAGAAATAAAGAATACAAATTTGGTTCTCTTAAATGACTTTTTTAAGGCTTATGCTAAGATCGATGTCAATAAAGGAAAATTTGGGATGTATACAGAAGTCGCCGCCAAAGACGGAGCATTCAAGGGTTATGTTAAACCCATTATTAAAGACCTGGATGTGTTAGGACATGAAGACCGTAACGACAATGTCTTCAGAAAAATGTGGGAAGGTTTAGTGGGTTTCGTAGGGCAGGTTTTTAAGAATCAAACGGAGGACCAGGTTGCGACAAAAATTCCTTTTGAAGGCCGCCTTGACAATCCGGAAGCTAATATTTGGACAACAATCACTAATGTTCTCCAAAACGCTTTTATTCAGGCGATCCAACCATCAATTGATAGCGAAATAAATATTGCTTCGGTTGAAACACCCAAGCCTGAGAAAAAGACGTTTCTAGAAAAGATTTTCGGTTCAAAGGATGATGATGAGAAGAAGAAAGACAAAAAGGATCAGAAAGCAGAAAAGAACGAAGAAAAAAAGAAAAATTAAGGCACTAACTCACGCAGCTGCGTGCGAGCAAGTAGTTGTATCGTCCCGCCAATGTTTTGTTTTATATCCGTACACAATAGGGGCGAAGTTGTATCCACAAACTTCCTTTGCAAATTTGCATCACTTAATGCCAACCTCTTTGGACATTTCCGATTCATGAAGATCGTCTTCCTTTCTTTACTTACACAACGTTACGTATTCATTGAGCTTTTTTAGATTATCAAAAGCTTTTCCCATTGTATTGTTGAAATAAACAAAAACTGACTTTCCCTCGGCAACCCATTCATTAATATAGGCAGCATATTCATGAAGAAACGCTTCGTCATAGGTGCCACGATAATCACCTTGGGGGCCATGGAAGCGAATGTATTTGGCCTCAGACTTTAACGTCATGGCAGGAGAGGCAACACGTGACTTGTCGTGAGTTACAATAGTCGCACCATGAGCATCGATAAGATTGTAAGTATCCTCGGTGTACCATGAACTGTCACGAAATTCAATGGCTATTTTCCATGAATTGTTTGCGTTGTTGAACTGAACAACGTGAAGCAGCTGGTCCAGTTGATGCATGTTTTGACTTTTTACACTAGCGGGAAACTGAATTAGCAAACAGCCTTTCTTTCCACCAACGTTGTCAATAGCATTCATAAAGTTTTTAACATCTTGCTCCTGAAATTGCAGGCCCTTAACATGTGTAATCTGTTTCCATAATTTGAATGTAAACTTAAAGTGATCCGGAACTTCATTAGACCATTTAGCCATTGTTTTTCCGTTTGGCAGTGCATAAAATGAACGATTGATCTCTATACTATTGAACAGGAAGGAATAGTATGTTAACCGGGATGACTTCTGGAATTCTTCAGGGAATTTGTACTTCGGCGCCGGCAGCACCAGGCCGCTAATCCCGGAAAAAAAAGAGCCAAAAATATTTTGTTCAGCCATTGCTATATCGATTGTCTTGCTTTCACTTTTTTCCCTGACTTAAGCGTTTCCTCTTTATTTCTAGCATTGACCCCTGACATCAACTTTTAAAATGTTTGCCATCGTAATACATTTACCTCATGGTGGCAAAAAGGCTGCCAGTGGAAAGATTTCGTTATGCAGAGTGCCATTGCCACACAACTATTCGTAGAGCCTCTGACAGACGTTGCAATAAAACGAGCGTCGGCGGGATTTGCCCAGATATTTCTTTGTGATAGGGTAATGATCACGTGGACATATTTTTCTTGTATGCGCGAGCCAGTTTTTTTTCAACTGTCCTTCTTGCTTCCATTTCAGGAATTGGTAGCTGTATCGGACGGCTTCCTGTACCAGCTGTCTTCTCTTTTGTGAAGGCAGTTTGCCGGTCTTGCTGAGTGGATGCACGCGTATCCGGAAGAGCACTTCGTTTTTAATGATGTTACCTACTCCTGAAAAAATCTGTTGATCGAGCAACGTGTCGCATACAAGTGCGTCGGGCACTTGCTTCAATTTTTTCATCGCCTTTCTGTTGCTCCAGGTAATATTCATGACATCAGCTTCCCAATCGTAAACATCGTCCAATGGTGTGTCTATACGCTGAATTGCGCACGCATAAAATGCTATCGATCGTTTTCTGGAAAAGAATAACTGCAATTTTGGAATTCTATTTTCCTTCTCTTCGTCGATACGGTACGAACCAAACATCAGCAGATGTATGCGAATGGTGAAGTCAGGCAGACAAAGTAAAAGATGCTTGCCCCAGGTTTTCACGTCTACGATTTTCTTTCCGATAATGTCAGTGGGTGCAATCTTGGTTGAAGTCCCCTTAACGTCGACAATCTTGCTGCTGATGAAAGATCTTATAGATTCTTTCAATATTATAAGAGATGGGCCTTCAGGCATTGCTGTTACTTTGGTGTCGGTAGCTGAAAAACCGTACCATAAATACTTTTACTATTACATCATGCCAAAATTGCTTCAACGCGAATTCAGCTGTCATCGCTGCAAGTTAAAAGAGCTTTAACTGCTGTGAGTCTTTCGGAGGTTGCGATTTACCGAATACGGTTCGACCACCGTATTTATAGGAATCAGTACGTTCCCGATCAATCACTTTATCGAATGACTGGGGCGCCGGTTCAAAACCTTTTTCCAGATTCTGCGCGATGAGCGTCAGATTTTTGATGGCTTCGTGTTTTTCACTGTCGCCGATTTTCGCTTTTTCCACCGACACCTTGAGATGATGGATGGTCTCATCGTATACTTTCGTAGGTACAGGGAAAGGATGTCCATCTTTTCCGCCATGTGCAAAAGAAAAGCGTGCTGGGTCGGTAAAGCGCGAAGGCGTGCCGTGAATGACTTCACTTACTAATGTAAGCGACTGTAGCGTGCGCGGGCCAAGCCCCTCGAGAAGCAGCAATGATTCAAAATCGCGTATCTCTTTTTCATGAGCAAGCGCGAGTATGCTGCCCAGGCGTTTCAGATTTACATCTTCAGCGCGTACATCGTGATGCGAAGGCATTACAATCTTTCGAATTTCAGGCAACATGCGCTCCGGACTATCTTTTGTAATATCAAGAATACCTGCCTTTGTAGGAACCGCGCCAGCATCGGTCAGATTCAGAATCTCGCCTTGATTAATTCCGTAGATAAACGTATGCGGATTTTCAACAAACGATTTTACTTTTTCAGAATGCCAGTGATAGCGCCTGGCCATACCGGTGGATTCGTTCATTCCTTGCTGCACCACCGTCCATTCGCCAGTGTTCGTTACGACAAATGTGTGAAGATAAATCTGGAAGCCATCCTGAATAGCTGCATTGTCTACCTTAGCCGAAAGCTTGCTTGAGCGTACCAGCGCAACTCCGTTTAGGCCGGTACGATCGGCCAGCGCCAGCAATTCGTCAGGTGTCTTACGTGACTGTTTTCCCTTACCACCACAGATATAAATCCCCAGCTCATTGAAACGTGGATTGATGGCTTTCTTCAACGCACCCATTACAGATGTTGTGATGCCCGAGGAATGCCAATCCATTCCCATAACAGCACCGAGCGCTTGAAACCAGAATGGATCGCTAAGGCGTTGCAATACGGCAGATTTTCCGTATTCCAGTACAATTGCTTCAACGATGGCTCCTCCCAACTTCGCCATCCGCTGGGCTAGCCACGGGGGAACCTGGCCGTAGTGTAAAGGTAAGTCGGCATATCGCGTAGCGTTGAAATATAACTTTGGCATCAGTAACGTTCTAGTTCGAAATGGAACACCGATATCTCGGGATTTGGTTCGGCAACCTTCGTCTATTTTTTATCATGCCACGAATAATTGCCCGGAGAGTGAACTAACAGGTTCCGATGTGAAATCCATGTCTGCACCGTTTTCTGTACCATCTGGTTTGCATAGCTTCCCGGTTACAGACCAGGTAGGAAAGGGTTTCGATATTACGTTTGGTGAAGAACGAATTATTGAATTCTCCTGCGTCTTGGAATTGTTTCCTCATGTATGTATTTGTTTACACATTGTCCTTAATCTGCGTACACTAATGATGTGTCATCACCACTAAAATCGTAGTCAGTGCCATGGCACAGTTATTTCTTTGAAAAGGTCGGACGAGATCTCGAAGTATAGGATCAGCAGCGACATTAAACATTAATATTTTATGAGAATAACACTACTTGCATTCATTGTAATGGCATTAACCTCTTGTGGAAAAAAGATCTCTTTTCTTCCATCCACGGTCATTCCTACGGCAAAGGGATATGTAAAAATAAAAGGAGACAAGAATAATAATTATGGGGTCAACCTCCAGGTAAAAGATATCGTAAAATCCAAACAGCTTCAACCTTCAAAAAAAACTTATGTTGTGTGGGTTGAAACCATGGAAAACCGAGCTCATCACCTGGGGAAACTGGAAAGTTCAAAAAGCCTTTTCTCCGGAACTCGAAAAGGCAAATTACAAACAGTGACGGCAGCGAAACCTGTACGGGTCTTTGTTACTGCCGAAGAGAATGGTGCGCCACAATTTCCATCAGAAGTAGTTCTTACAACGAAGCTTTTTAAGATCAGATAAGTTTCAGGATCAAGCGGAAAACAGAGTTGAGCGAATATTTTAAATTCTTGAGTTGGAAATTGATTCATTGCTCGAATGGTCGGAGGTTGGAGCTGGGGCTTAAAAACATTTTTTCTAAAACGCGGTTTGGACTATTATACCCGCCTTATTAGCATGTACATACTGATTGTAGATTCGGACCCTGATGACGTCGAGCTATTCTGCGAAGCTGTCGTTCAGGTAAACCCAACAATCGGTTGCATATTTTCAAAAAATGGAAAGGTAGCCTTCGATCTTTTGCAGACCAGTACCGAAAAACCAAAAATTATTTTTACGGACATTGATATGCCGGAAATGGACGGAATTGAATTGATTGAATGTCTCAAAAAACATCAATCATTTCAAAGCATTCCAATTGTCGTTTATACAGCTTCAAAGTTTGTGATCAAGTTTAATAAAATGGTACCTATTAAAGAGAAAAGTTTGGAGTTAGGTGCATCACATTTCATTTCCAAACCGGTTAGCTTTGGAGAAATAGTTGACATAGTAAAATCAACCCTTGAGACGCACAAATAGAAAGTATGATACGAATGGCCTAAGGTTGAACTGAAGCTTTTCCCTGGTTTTGTAAACTCACGCGCTATTTTGGTCAGGTTTGTTCTATCTGTTCAAAATTAATGATTTAACTCACTCGTCATTCTTTCCAGTCTCGGTTGAAATGTCTGTCCATTGTATCAAAACTATCTAAGTGTCTGGTTTGCGCTGAATTCTTGTAACCCGTAGTTTAGGTTTCAATTAAGCGTGAATTCTCATTATGCCGGTACCATTCTGGATTTCTCTCTTTCCCAAAAGCGATGCATCGCAATTGCCTTTATAAATTGAGACGAAAGTTGGCGTGGTTGTGAATGGATAATTAATCCTTCATTTAGCGCGCCATTTTCTGAGTCGTCGTCAGGCAGTTTATTTCCAAAATATGTTGCTTCCAATATGTCCTGAGCGCTCTGATCAACAGCGATCGCTTTACAATGTTTGTAAGCCTCGTTCAGAAAATGAATTGCATTTGCCTCGGCCTTTAGCGTAGCCACGCTGTTGGTTCCGCCCGGAACATAGACAGCATCATATAAGACAGAAGCGACAGTCAAAAGACTTCGTTTTACCTCGATCTCCTCTCCATTTTCACTTTCAATAGTTCCGAGTTTTGGTGCAATGATTTCCACAACAGCTCCCTCAGCGGCGAGCGCTGATCTTACTTTTTTAAGCGACGCGCTGTCCACGCCATCGGCAGCAAGGATTGCTATTTTGCGTGTTCGAATTGAATTTTTAATCGTGTTCGCCATGCTCAAAGCTTCTGACCTTTGTAGTGAACTTTCTTTCTTGATGGGCTGATATGTTTTGGGATTTGCATCGGCGGGAATGCTTTGATTGACAGGACCCTCAAGCTTCTTGGGCACGGAAAGACCCAGACCATAGGCAACTTCATTTGCTAAACCGTTGTCTATTTGCGAGAGCAGGAACAGCATTCGCTCTCGTATCGCTATTGTTTCTACCTTACCCAATTCAAATCGAAGGGCGTCTATCAAATGATTTTTTTCAGGCTCCGATTGGCTATTATAAAAAAGCCTGGCCTGACTGAAATGATCCAGGAAGCTCGGACTGCGTTCTCTAACTTTTTTAGCATCGATCCGTTCGGCATAAGAAGCGAAGCCTCCTTCGACAGCCTTAGCTTGAAAAGGACATCCTCCTCCCAGCGTGTTCGGACTGTAGCTCGATTTTCCTTTGTTAATCGTTTGTCTCATGTATCCATCGCGTTGGTTGTTGTGCAATGGCGCAATTGGGCGATTGATAGGTATCTCATGGAAGTTCGGTCCTCCCAGGCGGATCAGCTGTGTATCCGTGTACGAAAACAACCTGCCTTGCATCAAGGGATCGTTTGTAAAATCTATGCCTGGAACTAAATGTCCCACGTGAAAAGCTACTTGTTCTGTTTCTGCAAAGAAATTATCAGGATTTCGGTTAAGTGTTAATTTTCCAATTCGCTGCACGGGGACAATTTCTTCGGGTATTATCTTGGTTGGATCAAGAAGGTCGAATTCAAACTTGTGCTCATCTTTTTCGGGCACGATTTGAACTCCAAACTCCCATTCGGGAAATGCACCATTTTCTATCGCTTCCCATAAATCTCGTCTGTGGAAATCAGGATCTTTACCAGAAATATTTTGTGCTTCATCCCAGGCTACCGAATGTACACCAAGCAATGGCTTCCAATGGAATTTCACAAAATTTGATTGACCTTTTTCATTGATAAACCGAAATGTATGAACCCCGAAACCTTCCATCATGCGAAAACTTCTGGGAATGGCGCGATCGCTCATCACCCACATGATCATGTGCATCGATTCTGGCATTAGTGAAATAAAATCCCAAAAAGTATCATGTGCGGACGCTGCCTGTGGAATTTCGTTATCAGGTTCAGGTTTTACAGCATGAACGAGATCCGGAAACTTCATGGCGTCCTGAATAAAAAAGACGGGCATATTATTTCCAACAAGATCAAAGTTACCTTCGTCCGTATAAAACTTTACCGCGAAACCTCTTACATCCCGCGCGAGATCCGTTGATCCCCTGGAACCAGCCACTGTAGAAAATCGAACAAATACCGGTGTCTTCTTTTTGGGATCCTGCAGGAAACTTGCTTTCGTAAATTTTGCCATGGATTCATAGACTTGAAAAAATCCGTGTGCTGCCGATCCTCTCGCATGAACGATGCGCTCAGGAATTCTTTCATGATCAAAGTGTGTGATCTTTTCACGAAGAATAAAGTCTTCCAATAAAGTGGCACCCCGGCTTCCAGCCTTTAGCGAATTTTGATCGTCGTTGACCTTTACGCCGTGATTAGTGGTTAGAAATTCACCGGTGCTTTCTTCTGTATGAAATGAAAGGCTATCGGTTTTTGCATTTTCGTTGGATAATTTGTCGGACTTATTGGTTTTTTTAGCGGCCATGGTAACGCGTTTAGATTTCAAAAAATGGAATTAAAAAAAATAAAAAAGGAAGAAACTAGGCTTCTTCCTTTTCCTCGCTTGCCTCATAGTTGATATTATTTTCTGCAATATCTGTGAGTAGTTCATCAGTTTGTTTTTCCTCCGACAACGTTGTACCAAGAATTTCTTTGACATCAGCGCGACCAAGCGTCTTTGCTAATTGTGCCAATCCACCGTAGGTTGCTATTTCATAATGTTCGACTTTCTGAGCAGCAATAATAAGTCCGACATCGCGCGTAGCTGACCCATCTTCAGTATCCTCAATTACACTTTCGCCCTCCTGTACCAAGCCTTCCATCGCATCACATTTTTTCGCTTGCGGTTTTTCGCCTAATAAACTGAAAACTTCTTCAAGCCGGGACACGTGCTCTTGCGTTTGTTCAAGGTGCGTTGCAAATGCCTCTTGTAATTCAATTGAGGTAGCGGCCTTTTTCATTTTAGGTAACGCTTTTATTAAATGTTTTTCTGCCCAATAAATGTCTTTGATTTCATCAACAAAAAAATTGAGAAGTGCCGATTTTGGATCTTCCGATTTGCTTTGCTTTTTGGAAGGTGTTTTTGCAGTAGTTGCCATATGATAATGATTAGATTAAAAGTTATTATTTGAACGAATGAATAATCGCGGTGTAAGAAAATTATGCCACTTGCAGACTGCTTTTAACAGTGGTATTAAGGTAGATCGCATTGCTTGCCTGGGCAATTATCTCCCAGGTGAGGAGATATTGTCAGGTGTAAATACCCCTACGGTTTCAAGATTATTTTTACACAGTTGTCCTCTTTCTTTTTAAAAATATCGTAACCGTGCGATACCTCCGTCAGTGGAAGTGTGTGCGTCAGGATATCATTCAATATCACTTTGCCCTCCTCAACTAAAGGAATAAGCTCATCAATATATTTATGGACGGGAGCCTGACCGAACTGAAGTTTTAGTCCTTTATCAAAAATGGTATGAAGAGGAAAATTGTCAAAAGGAGTTCCGTAGACACCTACGACTGTCACGGTACCCGCTCGTCGAACCGCTTTTACACAATTTTCAAGAACCTTCATCGTGCCTTTTTCAAAGTTGACAGTGGCTTTCACTTTGTCAAAAAAAGAACGTTCAGCTTCCAGGCCTACGGCATCCACGCAAACATCAGCACCCCTTCCGTTGGTCATCTGCCTGATTAGTTCGACAGGATCCGCATCATGAGGATTAATAGTTTCCACGTTATTGACGCGTTTCGCCAATGCAAGTCGATAGTCTAACGGATCGATTGCGATAACCCGCTCGGCACCTTTAAGCCAAGCCGCTTTCTGCGCCATTAAACCCACCGGTCCGGAACCAAATATGGCGACCGTTTCACCACCTTGCAGCTGTGCCCAGTCAATGGCAGACCATCCCGTGGGAAAAATATCTGTGAGAAATAGCACCTGCTCATCGGAAAGGCTATCTGCTATTTTGCGAGGACCAAAGTTTGCGTAAGGTACCCGTACGTACTCGGCCTGCCCCCCGCTATAGCCACCATATAATTCAGTGTATCCAAAAAGGGCGCCTCCCTTTCCTTTCAACATATCTCCCTCAGGGCCGTATTTTTCTGGATTTGAGTTTTCACAGTTTGGAGACAAACCCATTGAACAGAAAAAGCAATGGCCACAGGCGATCGGAAACGGAACAACAACGCGATCTCCTTTTTTGAGTTTTGTTACCCCCTTACCAACGTCTTCAACAATTCCCATAAACTCATGTCCCATCACCATGTCCTGGAGTTGAGGAATAAATCCATTTAATATGTGGAGGTCGGATCCGCAGATTGCTGTTGACGTTACCTTCAAGATGACGTCTTCGGGTTGTTCGATTGCTGGATCGGCGACCGTTTCAGCTCGAATGTCTCCGATCTTGTGGAATACTGCTGCTTTCATTTTTTTTTCGCGTTAATGGTTTAAACAACGAAGTAACTGCACGTTTCCTCCTCGGTCATGGCAAAGTTCGATTGTCGTTTGTTAAGGGATTACCGCGGCGGTCCTGGTTGCTGATAGCTATGTACAGTTTTCCGTCTAAACCCTTCACCACATTTCTTACTCTACCGTACCTTTATGAAGATATGCTATACTTCTTGTATTTTGTGACGTCACCGGAATCAAAGACTGCTCTAGATAAGTTTTTCATCCGGTAGCTGTTAAAATCATTAAGGGTCCATGAAAATTAGTGCCAGAAATTATTCGCATCTCCAGGTGTCCGTAGAAATTTCAACAAGAATCTGAAAAGGACATTTACCGAGGGGCTTAGTAAATTCTTCGTATTAAGAAATTTCTAATACTCTATAAACTTTTTATTGTCGATGCGATTTGTGTGTAGAAAGATTCACAGCAGAGAAAAAAAAACCTCAAAGAACCTCTGCAGGGATAGGTTAACCTACCGCCGACATTGTAGATGAAACTGAAAGACTGTAGATGGCGGCGAATGTTATTGCCAATGCGATATGACCAAACCAGATTGTAGCTAGATAAGGAATTAATTCGATTGGTGGCGGATTCGGATGGATGAAAAAGAACAACCGCCATCCAATGACTGCAAACGATCCGATGATGGCGCCATATAAGAGAGCGGATAATGCATCGTTAATGATCCATCGTTCAACCAACTGCCACAGATACAAGTATGAGAAGATGACGCCAATAGAATAATGAACGAGAGTGGCAGTGGCGTAAATGAAAAAATTGGGCGTGGTAACGTTCCTTTTGAAGGGTAACATGGTCGCCAGAATCATTACTACATAAAAAGGCTTTTTCAAAATGTGTGACATGACTAGTGTAAAAGATGTCATGACTAGAGTGCCGCCGAGGCCAGTGAGTATAGCAATCCAAAGATTCAAAAGTGTAGCAGTTTTTTCCAAGCTATCCAAATCCCGGACCCATTTTTCGTTGCTTGGACCTATGGTTAAATTCTCAGGTATAATATTTGACTGAGGTCTAAAAAAAATCAATCGTGGCAACAACAAAAAAATCCTCCAGCAAAACTGGCAAAAAAACGGGACCTAAGGACAAAAGCTATGTTAACAAAGCACAATCCCATGAAGTAGAGTATGCTCCCAAAAGAAAAATAGCTCCCAGGAAATTTGGATCGAAATAATTCCAGATTGACGAGCGGTCATTAATGATGCACGCAGTTAGATCCCTTGCCGCAGGGCAACTTTTTTTTGAGTTATTTCGTGGCGTTTCGCGTGTGGCTAATTGTACTAGTTTTTCGAAGTTCATGAATTGGACATGTTCATAAAATGAAAAGTAAGCATTCATTTTTCTTCAGGAATGGCCTCACCTTAATCTTAGTTTTACTTTTTCTACTCTCCTTTATTGGTCAAATTTTTACTGGCCTAGAAGAATATAATGAAGAAAGGAAAGAATACAGTCAGCCTTCCGTTTCACTTTATAGTTATTTGACTACAGGCCACTTTTTTCAAGTCACGTTCGAAAATTGGGAAAGTGAATTTTTACAAATGGGCCTTTATGTGTTGTTGACCATCAGTTTACGACAACAGGGTTCGAGCGAATCCAAAGACCTCGAAGAAAAGGAGGAAGTTGACCGCGAACCGGATCCAAATCGGAAGGACGCGCCATGGCCAGTAAAAAAAGGTGGACTGGCGCTCGCGATCTATAAGAACTCGCTATCACTGGCTTTTGTACTTTTATTTGTCACCAGTTTTCTATTGCATGCAGGCGGTAGTTTTAATAAGTACAATGAGGAACAAATTTTTGAAGGGAAACCAAAAGTATCGCTATCGGAATTTATAGGCGAATCGAGATTTTGGTTTGAATCATTTCAAAATTGGCAAAGTGAATTTATCGCAGTCATTTCAATCGTGGTTCTTTCAATCTATCTCAGACAAAAAGGTTCTCCAGAATCTAAACCGGTGGATGCATCTTTAGAAGAGACAGGAACAGGATGATCAAAGCGTATTATGAATGCTGACCTAAATTAATGAGCTGGATTTGGCCATAACGATTAATTAACTAGTACTAATGCGAGTGACGCTGGCTAATTAATCAGTGCAAACATGGTACTCAGCGAAGCTGTTGTCAAGATCTGGATTTCAGTGCACTAGAGGTCCCGACTATCGAACCGTTTTCTCGAAGAGTTGGAGATTTATCCACTTAGATTTTTAAGATACTTATAGAAGTTACAAAACTCATCCCAAAATCCCCGAAGGTATCCTCCGCCATGCGACCAGCTTCATGTTCCTGACTCGCCTTTACAATTTGTGTTTCTTTGAATTTGAGCTGAACTTTAGGGAGCTTACAAGTCTATCTTCAGGCTCGCCCGCGTAGTCAATTTTTACCTTTAGTTGTGTTATATTTAAGAAATGCCCTCGCTCATCCCTGGATTTGAATACGACATTTTTATCAGCTATCGTCATAAAGACAATAAGTACGATGGCTGGGTGAGTGAGTTTGTTGCCAACCTGCGTCGAGAATTGGAAGCGACTTTCAAAGAGGAAGTTTCGGTTTACTTTGATGAAAATCCCCACGACGGAGTGCTAGAGACGCACAATGTGGACAAGAGTCTTGAAGGTAAATTGAAGTGTCTTATTCTAATCCCCATCATTTCCCAAACCTACTGCGATACCAAAAGCTTTGCCTGGCAGCATGAATTTTGTTCGTTTAACAAATGGACAAAGGAGGATTCTTTCGGAAGGGATATAAAACTTGGCAATGGAAACGTTGCGAGCCGAATTTTGCCTGTCAAGATCCACGATTTGGACGACGAAGATAAATCTCTCCTGCAAGCAGAGCTGGGAGGTGAATTACGATGCATTGAATTCATCTATAGATCGGCTGGCGTAAACCGTCCTTTGAAACCCAATGATGTCCGGACTGAAAACATTAATCACACGTATTATCGCGACCAGATCAATAAAGTAGCCAATGCGGTAAAAGAAATTATCGTCGGTATGGTGAATCCAACATTACCTAAACCACCGCCTTCGCTTCGAGGATTCCAAAAAAAGAACTTACAACAATCGGGGAAAAAAAGTAAAATACTAGCAATCACCGGCATTTCATTATTACTCGTAGCCATAATTTTCTATGGCATCTTTTATTTCGTTTTACATCAAAAAACTGAACTTCCGGATAAGTCTATTGCCGTGCTTCCTTTCGAGAATTTAAGTGGCGATCCTGGACAAGAATATTTTAGTGATGGGATAGCAGAAGAAATATTAAATGCACTTATTCAATTGGAAGACTTAAAAGTAGCAGGCCGGACGTCATCCTTTCAATTCAAAGGAAAACAAGCGGACCTGCTTGACATTGGTAACAAGCTAAAAGTGAGCAACATTCTGGAAGGTAGCGTCCGTAAACAAGGCAACCGCGTAAAGATCACGGCACAACTGATCAGCATAAAAGACGGATATCACTTGTGGTCGGAGCAATACGAACGCACACTGAATGATGTGTTTGCGATCCAGGAAGAGATCGCCACGGCCATCACACAAAAGCTAAAAGTAACGTTATTAGAAAATGAAAAAATCGAAATAGTGGAAAGGCTTACGGAAAATACTGAAGCGTATGATGCTTACCTGAGGGGCCGGTATTTCTGGAACAAACGCGAACTAGCTGAAAGCGAGAGGTATTTTAAGAAGGCTATTGAACTGGACTCCTCTTATGCCGAAGCGTATGCAGGATTAGCCGAGACCTATTGTTTATTTCCTTATTTTCACCTGGGCTCCCCTATAGAATCCATGGTCAAAGCACAGAAAACAGCGGAAAAGGCCATTCAGCTTGACAGTTTATTGGCGATACCCTATGCAGTGATTGGCTTCGCAAAATCAAGTTATGAGCGGAATCCACCCGAGGCCTTTAGCTTTTTTAAGAAATCTTTGCGATTGAATCAACGGTATGCACCAGCGCACTATTGGTATGGACAATCCCTTGGATTCTACGGTTCGGATCCTGAACTGAGTATTTCCGAAATGCGCAAGGGCGTCGAACTGGAACCTCTTGGATCTATTGCCTACTTCAATCTCGGGATAGCGCTGACCAATGCTAGAAGATACGATGAAGCATTGGCGGTTTTGAAAACAAGTGCCGAACTGAACAAGCAAAATGAATACGCCCATCTGCAGGCCGGGCATTGTTATATGAGCCTGAAGCAATTTGAAAAGGCGAAGGAATCTTACGAACGAGCAGCCAAATTATCAAATCAATTAGCAGCGGCGGCACTGATCTTTTTTTCGATGAGAGAGGGCAACACCGAAAAAGCCCACGCCCAATTTAATGAACTAGTCGACAGATCTCGATCTGGTTATGTTTCACAATTGAGTCTTGCCCTTGGGGCCTCCTACCTGGGGCAAAAGGACGAAGCTCATGAATATCTGAAAGTAGCAATTGATTCTCGTGAAGTATGGGTCCTAAATCTTGATAGGTTTCCTGCGGCCTTCCTTACTGATGCACTGCTTTCCGATCCCAGAAATCAGGAGCTCATAAAACCGTTACCGCATAGAAATTATTAGAATGCGTATCTCAAACTAAAACAGCTGCAAAGTATTTTTCAAATTTCATTTTTGATTGATTTTGCTTTATCAAACTAAGGAAATCACTTTTGCAGTCTGCAACAACTCGATGAAAGCCAGGAATATTAAGAAAGGCGAACTGCTCAGCCAGGCCGTTGTGGTGCCTTAAGCAATAGTTGAACTCGCAAACGAAACAGGAACAGGGTGGTCTTATTTTCGCTCGGGAAGATAAACTTCCCGAAATGTCAATGTTTCTAAATTCTAAAAATCACGCCTAGAAAGATCATGCGCCAAGTAAGTGTTGTTTAAGTTTTTATTTCAACTGAAATTGCCTTATCTGCAAAATCTGTTTTTTCGGTAGTAACATCCGTCTGAGTTTGTCGTCTCCTTAAAAATGTTTCTCTCTCTATGCTAACAAACTACCTAAAAATTGCGCTTAGGAATATCAGCAGGCATAAATCATTTACGATCTTAAACACGCTTGGTCTTGCCTTTGGAATGTCTGTCAGTTTGTTACTAATCTCCTTCTATTCATATATCAACTCATTTGATGATTTCCACACAAGGAAGGAGAATATCTATAGAATCATTTCAAACTTTGAAAGAGGACTTGATCACAACGATTATGCTTCGGCCCCTGCTGCTGTTCTTGCCAAAAAACTGCATGACTATCCGGGCATACAGGAAATAGTGCGTTTAAACTCTTCGCTTAGCGGTGAGATCGTAGCCAAACATATGAACCTGCCTATCAAGGGTTATTTCACGGATGCTAATTTTTTTTCAGTATTTGATTTTGAGATGATTCAGGGTAATCCTCTCACAGCTTTATCCAAGCCAAATAATATTGTACTGACGGAGTCTCTGGCCAAAAAGTTAGAACCTTCAGGTGATCTTCTCGGCAGCTTAATTGAGATCGAAGGCCAAGGAAGCTTCGAAGTTACTGGGATTGTTAAGGATCAAAGACGCTCGCACGTTATGTTCGAGGTTCTCATCCCTTTTCAAACGCTTTCCCCTGCGCAAAAGGGTGAGGATAGTAATCCATACCAATGGACTTCCTTCCAAGATCAGTACATTTATCTTCTTGTCGCCAATTCTTCTAAAGCACAAGGTGTTCAGCAAGCGCTAAATCGTATTGCCAAAGATTTGGTCAGTCAATCGAATGACGCAAAAGTCTCTTTTAAACTTCAGCCGCTAGCTGACATCACACCGGGGCCGGATCTGGAAAATTCAATCGGACCGGATACAGATTATACTCTTCTTGTAGTTTTTGGGACCATTAGCCTTCTCATACTTCTTCCTGCATGTTTCAACTTCGCCAATATTTCTATCGCGCGGGCTCTCAAGCGCGCAAAAGAAATCGGCTTAAGAAAAACGATGGGTGGTGCCAAAGTCCAAATTTTTTTTCAGCTTATAACGGAGGCGATTGCAATCACATTAATTTCCCTGGTGGGAGCTGTTGCTATATTCATGCTGATTCGTCCGGAATTAGAAGACATGATGCCCGGCGCCTGGCTGGACCTTAGTTTAACCTTGGAAATGATTCTTATGTTTCTCCTTTTTGCCGTCGCTACTGGTTTCCTTGCCGGAGCATTGCCAGCATTTCATTTTGCCAGCCTCAACCCGATACAATCGATAAGAGGCCAATCGAGGACAAAAGGTTTTTCGCGAAATCAAGTTCGAAGAGTCTTGATCACATTTCAATTCGCACTTTCCTTTTTCTTCATTGTTTTAATAATCGTCTTCAGCAGGCAATACCGATACACACTGAATTTTAATTATGGTTTTAATACTGAAAATATTCTTGACGTCCAACTTCGGGGCATGGATCCCTCAATTTTTAAATCAGAGTTTTCGGTGCTTCCTGAAGTTCAGGAAATATCAATGTCATCCGATATTCTAGGGTTGACCTATTCGAGCACACAAGTACATGAACAAACCAGTGGGGATTCGTTGGAAGTATTCCAACTATTCGCTGATCCCAATTATGTTGAAAATATGGGATTACAACTAATCACCGGGAGGAATTTTCCGGATGGACATGATCAGCATGAAAAGTACATCATTGTCAATGAGCAATTTCTTTCTCACTGGAAAATTGCCAATCCGATCGACGCCCTTGGTCGGACGTTCCTGGTAGATGGAAGGACGCTTGAAATCATTGGTGTAGCAAAAGACTTTCACTATGCACCGCTGTTTCTTCCAGTCGAAAGTTTTTTCATTCGTACAGATCCATCCCGATATGCTTACGCAAATGTGAAAATAATCTCTAATGACATTCACGCCACATTCACATCAATGGAAAAAATATGGCATAAATTGAATGATGTAAGAAAATTTGAAGCTCATTTCTTTGATGATGAGATGGAGGAATTGTATCGTTTCTACCAGGCAGTTCTTAAGCTAATCGGCTATTTAGGTGTATTGGCAATCTCGATCACCCTTCTCGGTCTGCTGGGCATGGTGATTTATACGACGGAAAATCGAACGAAGGAAGTAGGTATTCGAAAAGTTTTCGGAGCTGGCAAAACAAATCTCACATACCTTCTCTCCATAGAGTTCTTAAAACTTATGCTTTGGGCAATCGTGTTTGCAATTCCCGCGTGTTTCCTCTCATTAGACGACTTGCTTTCATCTATGCAATATTATAGCGTGAGAATTAACGGGTGGGATATCTTTTTTGGCATTGTGATCACCTTTTTCCTCGGAATTATTACGATCGCATCACAAACGTGGCGAGCGGCAGGTAAAAATCCGATTGATATATTGCGCTGTGAATAAACCGCAAAATCCAGGTGCAGGCGTCCCTTAATGTAACCGTCTCAAATTTTCCTGCGTCTAACGTGCAACCTTTGCCAAACAGGCGAGTACTTTAATGGTCAGAAACTCATCATCCGGCTTTCACATCCCAACCACACAAACAATTACGTCATGTTAAAAAACTATTTTACGATCGCCTGGCGAAACCTGGTTAAAACAAAAGGTTATTCATTTATCAATATCGGCGGACTTGCCCTGGGCATGTCGGTGGCGTTAATCATTGGTCTTTGGGTGAATGATGAATTGACGTTCAACCAGTACCACGATAACTATGATCAAATTGCTCAGGTTATGAAAGCCGGCACCTTCCAGGGAAAACATTATTCAGGTCAAGACTACCTTCAGTTCCCGATGCTCCATGAACTTCAGACGACGTACGGCTCGAATTTTAAATATGTCGTCCCACAACAGGGAAAGTATGATGCCATTCTTTCCATCGATGACAAGAAAATCTCAAAGACAGGAACCAACATGGGGGAAGACGGGCCTGAAATGTTCACATGGAAGATGGTATACGGCAGCCGGTCGGGATTGAAAGACCCACAATCGATCATGATCTCGGAGTCTACAGCGGATGCGTTGTTTGGCACCGGTGATCCCGTTGGAAAGATCGTAAAGCTTAATAATGAAAAAGAAGTCACGATCTCTGGTGTTTTTGAGGATTTTCCAAAGAACTCGGCGTTGAACGGACTCCAGTTCGCTCGTCCCTGGGAAGCTTATCTCCTGAACAACCCCTGGGTTAAGGATCAGGGATGGCAAAATCACTTTTTCCAGATCTATGTCCAGATACAGCCCACGGCAACCTTCGAAAGCGTGGATGCAAATATCAAGGACCTCGAAATCAACGCAACGCGTAACCTTGACTACATGAAGGATTGGTTGAAATTTAAACCTGAAGTTCACGTCAACCCCATGAGCAAATGGCACTTGTATTCAGATTACAAGGAAGGCACGTTACAGAACGGTCCTATCCAGCTAGTTTGGTTCATCGGATCGATTGGGGTATTCGTGCTATTGCTAGCCTGCATCAATTTCATGAACCTTAGCACGGCCCGTTCCGAAAAGAGGGCTAAAGAAGTTGGAATCCGTAAAACCCTCGGGTCGGTTCGTAGGCAACTCATCGCTCAGTTTTTTGCTGAGTCATTTCTCGTAGTGATCATCTCATTTGGGTTTGCTTTGTTGATGGTATTTGCAGCGCTTCCATGGTTCAACATGATCTCACAA
The DNA here is from genome assembly GCA_963813425.1 of uncultured Bacteroidota bacterium. Lineage (GTDB taxonomy): Bacteria > Bacteroidota > Bacteroidia > Cytophagales > Cyclobacteriaceae > Chryseolinea. Next base: position 147,408 of record CAWEZB010000012.1, on the reverse strand, counting down.
AAAGCCATGCAACTTCCCTGGCAGGATGCCGCATTCTGGATCTTCAGCACGCTATTTCTTTTTGTCACCGGAATGCTGGCCGGAAGTTATCCCGCGCTTTACCTGTCTTCATTCAATCCGCTAAAAATACTGAAGGGCTCGTTCCGCGCCGGTCGACTGGCGTCAATACCAAGAAAAGCACTCGTCGTACTACAATTCACTGTATCGATCACGCTCATTGCTTCCACGGGCGTAATTTATCACCAGCTGATGTTTGTGAAAGATCGCCCAGTGGGATACTCGCGAGAAGGATTGTTGATGATGGAGAAGAAGGGCAAAGAGTTCTACGAAAAATTTGAAACGCTTCGCGCTGAACTCAAGAGCTCTGGATCGGTTGAAGAAATCGCAGATGCCGGCGGGCCGATCACGACAACATGGTCGGGCAATGGCGGTTTTAGCTGGAAAGGATACGATCCACAGGCAGATAATAGTTTCAGCACGTTAAACGTCTCCGCAGATTTCGGAACAACTGTTGGATGGGAAGTGGTCGATGGCAGGACCTTTTCCCGCGACATCGCCAGCGATTCCTCCGCGATCATCATCAACGAATCGGCTGCTGAGCAAATGAAGCTTGAAAACCCAGTGGGCGAAACAGTGCATTGGACAAACCTGGCGTGGAATATGGACAAAGACTTTCACGTTGTCGGCGTCATTCACGACATGGTAATGAACTCTCCTTTCGAACCTGTGAGACCTGCTATTTACCTTAATATGGGAGGGGCCGACTGGATGTACTTGCGCGTTAATCCCGAAATGAGCGCTGCCGAAGCGTTACCGAAAATAGAAGCGACCTTTAACAAGGTGATCCCCGGTGCTCCCTTCGACTATAAATTTGCGTCTCAGGAGTACGCCGCTAAGTTTGCAACTGAAGACAACATTGGGAGACTTGCGGTCGTGTTCACGACGCTGGCGATAATTATCAGCTGCCTTGGATTGTTCGGATTGGCGTCGTATGTGGCTGAACAGCGCACAAAAGAAATTGGAATCAGGAAAGTGCTTGGCGCGTCCGTTCCAAATCTGTGGAGAATGCTCTCGGGTGAATTCGTCGTATTGATCATCGTGGCTTGTCTCATCGCAGTGCCCGCATCATACTATTTTCTTTACAATGGAATAAGCAGGTATGATTACCGTACAGAGATCGCGTGGTGGATCTTCGCGGCGGCTTCCGGTGGAGCGCTGTTGATAACCCTGGCGACTGTAAGCTTTCAGGCAGTCAAAGCAGCCCTGGCGAATCCGGTGAACAGTCTGAGAACGGAGTAGCGGAATTTCAAGTCGCTCGTAGTTCACGGTAAAATGAAACCTCATTCGTCCATCGTGCGAGACGGGCCAACAGAAGCCTGTGTAAAGAATACGTTAACAAGGATTCCCATCGCCTATTTTTGCTGAGAAGACGCCATAAGAGAAACGGCGATATCAATTTCTGGTCAATTTCAGTTGCCTTTTTAATGCAAAATCGACGTAATGATTAGCAGGAATCATTCGGGCAATTTTTATTCTTTTGGTTCGGAGCCTGAAATACTATGGAAATGAAAGCTATCCGGTACGGTAGGAAATGCCTCTTACTGATTGCATCATTTCTATAACCTGACAAGAATCATGCATAAACCTGCGTCCCGTCAATGTTTGATGGAAGCATCGTGGATACATTCGAAATTCAATGTTCTACTTTGGTTATGGAAGCACCACGGCGATTGGCCAGTGTATTTAAAAATATTGATGGATTGTCTTCCCTCAATACTTTTTTCACGTTACACGGCGATAAAACGTTAAATATTCGCAACAATGCTGTCCTTGAAAATGTAGACGGACTTTCGTCAATTGTAAACGTCCCGCAGGGCGAAGGAGACACTTACATTAATGTCACGGGAAATCCTAAGTTGACGCGCTGTTGTGGGCTGCAACCATTGCTCGATGCGCTGAGTTCTTATGACCCATCTTCCTTGCATATCGATATTTCTCAGAACGGTGGAGGTTGTACGTTGCAAGATATTTTGGCTTGTGGGTTGCAAAAAGTTTTGAATTTCACTTTGATCAATTATAAAACGCATGAGGTAATCCAGAATTTCCAAGACGAGATAACAATAGATCTGGCTGATCCGAAGTTTTCTTATTTAATGCTACAAGCCAATACAGCTCCGCAAAACGTGGGCAGCGTAGAATTTATTTTTGACGGACATAGCAGCCGTATTGAAAATCAATTTCCCTACGAGTTTACCTTGCCCCAACTTACTCCGGGTACTCATACCGTCAGGGCTGATGTTTATTCAAAACATCAGAAAAAGGGTGAAAAGGGAATTGGCAGAACAGCGACATTTAAAGTAATAAATTCTGCCGCCATCATCAGCTTTGATGTGGTGAACCGGTTTGGACAAACACTCATGAATTTACATGATGGTGATAAAATCAATATAAATGATCCTGCTTTCAAACATTTCCGTTTCCGGGCTAACGCTGTTCCAGATCAAGTGGGCAGGGTTGATCTTTATTTGAACAACCGACTTGTAGCCGTGGAGCATCACTTCCCGTATGAAGTGTACGGAAATCCAACACCTGGTGACTACACGTTGGAAGCCATTCCCTACGTAAAGACAACGGGACATCACGATGCGGCGGGCACACCCTTGAAAATATCGTTTAAAATAGTAACAGGAAATACAATTTCACCAACTCAGCTTGCGGTGAATGATCAACAGAATGTTGAAAGCTTTTCGGCAAGCAAGCGAAAGTGTAGGCGTATTGATCTTCCCGGTTCCGGTAGACAATGAGTTGTTCGTAAAAATGGATGACACGGCCGGCAAAGATGCTGTACTGAATATTCTGACCATACAAGGGCTGAGCGTTTATAAAGGGCCTTACTCGAAGTCGTCAAGCATAAACATGGCCGATCTTAAACCGGGTGTGTATGTCCTTCACGTCGTCGGTAACAATGGCTTTCATAGGGTTGTAAAGTTTATTAAGAAGTAGAATTTGGTATCACCAATTGTTTGTAAAAACTATAAAGGCGGAGGCGGTTAAAACCTCTGCCTTTTTGCTTTATTGGTTCAAATCAAGAACTCCGATAATCATTTGTTTCTCTTCAACGTTTCAACCGTGCTACAGATTTTGCGTGGCCGAAGTTTCATCCGAATCTTGGGATCGAAAGCCTGATTAAAATCAGGCACTGAACGATAAAAAGTCATGGTTCAATAAATGATAAATGCAAATCTTTGATACGTCACTAAGGTATTGAGACATAATAGTGACTAAATCAAAACAACAAGCAAATGAAAACAATCTTAGTTCCTACCAATTTTTCGAATTATTCGACAGATGCCCTCGTGACCGCCGCATCCATGATACGTGCGAAGGGCGGCAAAATAGTATTGATGCACAATGTGGAGACTTTGCTGACCAACTGGTCTCAGCTTTCTGAAAGTGAACGAATGAAGCATCCTGAACTCCGTAATCATACTGATAAAGTTTTTCGTGAGATCCAGGAGATAAAGTCAGGCATTTTATTATCAGGTATTTCGGTTGACCCATTGATTACTTATGGCGTGACCAGCGATGAAATTGTCGCAGCGGCGATCCAGACAAAAGCCGACTTGATCGTGATGGGGTCTGGAGAACCCAGGGCCGGAAGAGATTTTATTGGCTCGACCCTTCAGAGGGTAGTTCGACAAACACCTTGTCCAGTGTTTTCGATCAGAAAGGAAATTTGTGATGAACACGGGACGAAGATACTGGTGCCGGTTTCCCTCGACTTCGACATAGCTGTACCATTTGCAGAGATTGCTAAAATAGCAAAGGAACTTGGATCAGTCATTCAGCTTTTGTATGTGAATACGCCTCAGCACTTTAAGAATACAGCTACAGTAAATGAAGCGAATGAATGCATTCAAAGGAAAGTTTCCGACTCTTCCAATCGAGACGGCTGTCTATGACCACGAGCAGATAGAGGAAGGAATACTTGAATTTGCGAAATCAGAGAAGGTGGACTATATCGCGATGATTACGTTTGAACACAAGCATGCGCCTAGCTATCAGTTGAGCGTTACAGATCACATCTTATACCACGCAACTGTTCCGGTATTGGCACTATATGAAGGCGCCCAGATTTTGCAGGCCAACACCCTTGCAACAGCATGAAGAATAAACGACAAACATTATTACTATGCGCTGTCCGCTCATGATTCGGTCAATCATTATCATTCTCCATACGAAGCGTTTAAGAATTATCTAAACATCGTGAAATGATCTTGAGGTTCAGACTAAAATGCCGCGGCTGACAAGAGTCCATTTCAATAAATACTGATAATCGTATGTTCGTATTGTACGGCTTCGGATTAGTGAAAACAAAAATATTTCTATATGACCACCTATTTCAATCACAAAATCGAAAGGATCAATTGTCCGTTTGATTTTACCAGAACAGGAAGAGTCGGCCTGAACTATGCTGGCATGCTGGCAGCGGCTCTTGGGCGCACGTCTGACAATTTTCTACGTTGAGCCATCCATTTGGACCGAGGAGCTTCAACTCTATGAAGACCAGAATGACAATAACTAAAGGGATCAGACGCCTGCTTAAGTTGGAGGCCGAGGCGATGAAAGAACGGTACGGAATTGAATCCAACTATGCGATTGATCCGTACGACTGATTCCATTGAAGTAGCGGTAGGATCAATGTCTACTGACTATGACTTGATTGTAATGGGAACGAATGGCGCGGATAATCTTTATCAGCACGTATTTGGAGTGAATACACATCACCTGTTAGGATTGACCAGATGCCCGGTGCTCATGATACCTCAAGGTTATGAACTTCGACTACCCAAACAAATGGTTTATTGCCTTTGACCAGGAAACAAATTCAGATTTTCTGTTAAGTCAATTGGAAAGACTGTCGCTACCACTTAATGCCTATGTGCGCACCCTCCGTGTCGAGAATGATGGTACCGCCGAAGCAGAACACAAGATCGAATTGCTTGGCGAAATGTTAGGTGTCAGGGAACAACAAGAATTCAATTGGGATTTCGAACCGACGTACGCTGACGATGTGGTGTCATCTGTCGATCAATATATTAAGGACAGCGGCAACGGACATTTTGGCCCTTTCTTATCACCATCGCACGTTGTTTGAGAAACTATTCAAGGAAAATGTAGTTAAGAAGATTAGCCGGATCGCCGATTACCCCGTGCTAGTGTTCTGGCACTAAGTCAGTTATTTTGAATTTTTCAAATAGAAACCCTGTTCATTCAGGGTTTTTTTTTTACGCCGATCCCGCCAAAGCCGGTATTCCCGTTCCATCCATGCTTTCCAAAAACTGACTTTAAGTCGCCTTTTGATATGACAACTCTCACCTTCACGGGTGGCAATTGTCATAAAGTGTGCTCTAGCGGCCTTGGTATAATTGTATCATCAAAACAGCAACAAAAACCAACGTTATGAACTTCAATTCAACTAAAAAAACAACGGTCAGCATACTAGCAATGGCATTTGTCACTGATTTCTCTTGACCAGCCAGGGTCAGAGTCGTTACGCGCAGAGTAGCACATCTCGTATGACCATTTCAGGGACTTCAACGCTTCACGATTGGACAATGAAGTCAGAGAGCACCACGTATGATGCAGTATTTCAAATCAATTCTCAGGGAGATCCCTTGCAACTAATGTCCATTGGTTGTTTCAGTTCCCGCCGAAAGCCTAAAAAGCGGTAAGTCGGAATGGACAAGAATGCATACTCTGCTTTGAAAACTGATAAGAACAAACAAATCACTTTTCAACTTACGTCTGGTAAAATCGATGGAAAAACCATTCGATGTGTCGGAAGCCTAACCATTGCAGGAACAACCAAACAAATTGATGTAGAGGCTACTTATACAATTCTTTCCAGACGGCTCAATCCAATGCAAAGGATCAAAGAAGCTCGCCATGAAAGACTACAACGTCGAACCTCCTTCATTCATGTTCGGAACAGTCACTACTGGAAATGAGATCACGGTTTCATTTGATGTTATTCTCGCGCTTAAAAACTCAACTCCAGTCACTTTAAACTAATAAATCCAATTACTAAAAATTTCACTTATATGAAAAACAAGTATCAAATGAATAGAGGCCTGACAATATTCTTAGGCATTCTATTTACCAGCTTCCTGGGTTATGCCCAGAATTTGCAAGCCTGCTCTTCAGTATTTCAGATACTATGACCAACGTGGCGTCAATGTATTTGAGACGTCGAAAAATGACACGGTGGGATTCGATAACCTGAAGGTCCGCCTCGGAGCCAGTTTTTCACAAGGCTTCCAGACGCTAAACCACAGCAACAACGCAAAGGCTCTACTTACCGCAACAGGTCATGCCCACTTTGATTGAAACAGCGCCTGGCTCCGGCAGCTTTGTGAATCGTTTCAACAGGCGCTGCCGTTGAAGGCATAGTACAGCATCCAACCATTCTGGGTGGCTATACCAATTCAGCAAACAGTTGTACATGAACGGCAATCAGTTGTATGATCTTTCAGGTGGTTTTCCTTTAGCACAGGCAAATCTAAACCTGGATGTTCAATTAACGGATGGAGTTCGTGTGAGCCTGGTTTCATATATGTCTTCTCACCACCACAATGAATTTTGGGTAAAGGGAGGATATTTTCAAATCGACAAAGTCGGTTTTTTAAACAGTAAGATGATGGATAAACTTTGGAAGAACCTCACCTTGAAAGTAGGTCACATGGAAATTAACTATGGTGATGCACACTTCCGCAGAAACGATGGCGGCAACACGATGTACAATCCATTTATTGAGAATAACATAATGGATGCATTCAACACTGAGATCGGAGGCGAATTGTATTGGCAGAAATCCGGATGGATCGCTATGATTGGAATAACAGACGGTGAGATCCAGGGAAGTGTAAGCAAGCCAAATGATCGCAAGCCTTCCATTTACGGAAAACTTGGGATTTGACAAGATATTCGGTGAAAGAACACGCGTTCGATTGACCGGTTCATTCTACAGTACGAAATCTTCAATTAGCAACACTATTTATGGTGGCGACCGGACCGGTTCTAACTATCAGTTTGTGATGGAACCTTACAACGCAACAGTCACCGGAAATGCATTCTCTGGACGGGTAAATCCTGGGTTCAAGGACAATGTCACCTCCTTCATGATCAACCCGTTTGTAAAGTTTGAAGGACTTGAATTTTTCGGAACGTATGAAATTGCAAAAGGAAACAGCCAGATCGAGAATGGCGAGATTCAAAACCCTGCTATGGGTGAACTGACGAAGCTTGATAACCGTGAGTTCAATCAATATGAAGCTGACGTTGTCTATCGATTCGGGTTACGTGAGAAGTTCTTTGTTGGTGCAAAATACAACAAGATCGATGGCGACTTATCCTTCGGTCAAAACACAAACACCGCGACCCTTAATCAGGGTACAAGAGACGACGTTTCTGTCGACCGTACATCATTCGCGGCTGGATGGTACATCACGAAGAACGTCATGTTCAAAGCAGAATACGTAACCCAGAATTACAAGGGATACCCCGAAGAACACATCCTAAGCGGTGGCAAGTTCGACGGATTTGTAATACAAGGAGCCATAGGATTCTAAGTGTATAAGTACTCATAATTTCAGCCGGTCTTTAAGGACCGGCTGAACTTTTTCAAATGATGAGCAACTAATCAGCAAAGACTATGAAAGCGTTACTGTTTGTCTTGACAATTATTTTGGTTACCCAGCATGTCAAATCACAGAACCTTGTACATCGCTTGATCGTTCAGCGTTCAAGTACTTTACAAATTGAAGGCACAACCAACATCAATAGTTACGACTGCGAGATCATAAGATATACCGGAAACGATACACTTGTTCTGCACGAAGGAGGACGCAATATCCGGCCTGTATTCGTTAAAGGGGCAGTGGAATTGGATGCGTCGAGTTGTGACTGCGGAATGGCACCTATGACCTCCGATTTTCGCAAAGCCATTAATTCAAAAGAGTATCCCTCAATTATCATCGACTTTATTTCCTTCGAGCGAATGCCTGTCTACGCTACTGCCCCTGACAAATTCAAAGGCATTCTCAAGATTTCTATTGGCGGGGTTACAAAATTATTCGAGGTCAATTGCTCCATCAATGCCACGCCAGCCGGTATAATTCATTTAGTCGGAACCCGGGCATTCAATTTTTCTGACTTCAACATAACACCTCCAACAAGAATGCTCGGTGCAGTCAAAGTCAACGAATCCCTAAAAGTCAGCTTTCACCTTCAGCTAAAACTCGATCAAGCGTAAAGTAGCTGGTCTTAATCTTCGGCCGGGTGATCTAGATAAGCTATATGAGCGCAAGAAGGACAGGCTTTAGATTGATTCTTCAATCAACCCCACTATGACGGACGATACTTCTCAAGCACGTGCACTTTACGTGTAATAAACGGCAACCTATTCTGATCGCAATGACCGCACCGGATCACCCATCGACGCTCTGATCGTTTGAAAGCTTACCGTAATTATCGTGATGGTAAGGGCACCTGCCGCCGACAACATGATCACCCAAATTGACACGCTCACCCGATAAGTGAATTGTTGCAGCCAGTCATTCAGGTAGAACCACGCAACAGGTATTCCGATCAAACAAGCCAACAGAACCATCTGCACAAATTCAAGCGACAGCATAGTCCATAAAGTGGAAACCGATGCTCCTAGAATCTTGCGAATGCCGATCTCCTTCCTGCGCTGTTCGGCCACAAAAGAAGCCATTCCGAACAAGCCCATACAACTGATGATTATAGCGAGCACTGCAAAGATGCTTGCAAGCCTTCCAACTCGTTCCTCGCTGGCAAACTTGCGAGCATATTCCTGATCTACGAACTTATAGTCGAACATCGCCGACGGGATAACAGTCTGAAATACCTTCTCTATTTTTGATAATGCCTCACTCATGCTCATCGTGTGATTGATACGCATCGTGATCATGTAAGCTTCGTCATAGCTTAACTTATAAGCAGTAGGTTTTACGGGGTCGTATGGAGAGGTCATTACCATATCACTGATGACACCAATCACCTTGCGTTTTTTTCCATCCCAGGTGATCTCCTCATCAAGAGGGCTTTCGAAATTCATGAGCCGGGCTGCAGTTTCATTCAGGACGACTGCGGTTGAATCAGTGGAATGCTCACGGGAAAAGTCACGCCCATGGACGAATTTCCAACCAACGGTTTTTCCAAAATCGTGTGTCACCGCCATGGTCGCGAAGTCTGCCTGAACATTGGGATCTTTCCCGCGCCAGTCAACCGAACTTGAATTAAACCATACTTCCGTTGCAGGATTAGATGACTCTGCCATGTCCTCAACTGCAGATGACCTTCTAAGCTCATTTAACAATGTCTCCGTATTGTTATTGCTGAAGTACTCGTCAAGTGTCTTTCGCACCATAATCAGCCCGGCGCGCGTGTAGCCAACAGGACGATCCTTTGCATGCTGGATCTGTTGCCAGACGACAACCGTTCCGATGATCAGGGCAATGGAAACTGTGAATTGAACGATCACCAGAAATTTGCGCGGTGTAGCAGAAAACTTGCCTGTCCTGAATGTACCTTTCAGCACCTTCACAGGCTGAAACGACGACAGATACAGTGCGGGATAACTTCCTGAAACGAAACTGGTGAAAAGTATGAACATGACACTTGCGCCCCAGAAGTATGGATTGTTCCAAGGCCAGGTCATTCGTTTATCGGTAAGCTCATTAAATAACGGCAATGAAGCTGTCACCAGCGCCAGGGCGATGCAGTAAGCACACACAACTACGATGAATGACTCTGAAAGAAATTGCTGGATAAGTTGTGATCTCATCGAGCCAATCGACTTGCGTATACCAACCTCTTTAGCGCGTCTCTCCGACTGCGCCGTACTCAGGTTCATGAAGTTGATACACGCAAGGAACAAAACAAAAGCACCAATGGTCCCGAACAACCAGACGAACTGAATTCTGCCGCCAACAGATTTTCCATCCTTGAAGGTGGAATACAGGTGCCACCTCGGCATGGGCTCGAGAAATAGCTCGGGATTCTCCGAACCAGCCTGCTCCGCAGAAATATTTTTCTTCTTCAGATCAGCGATGGCTTTATTGACTTCTTCAACAGATACGCCCGGCTTCAGCTCGACGAATGTAGAGATCGTTTTACTCCACTTGTGTGTATCCGCCTCGAGCCACGAATTGCGCGCTACCCACATATCCCAGCTACCAAGAAATTGTGTGCCAGAAAAGCGGGAATTGTAAGGCATTTGTTCGAATACGCCTGTAACTTTTACGTCTATACTATTATCGATCCTGACAGACTGATTTAATGGATCTTTGTCACCGAACAAAGCTTTTGCGGCCGACTCAGAAAGAACGATCGATGATTGATCCCGTAAACTCGCGAGCGAGCCTAGCTTCATCCTGTAACTAAACATTTCCAGCGCTTCGGGCTCAATGAATGTTCCATTCTGCATGGTCTTCTTTTCGCCAACCTGCAACACGTGATTGTTTTCCCACCACGCTGTAACTACACGTTTGAAGTAGGTGCTGTAAGTGGTTTTCAACTCCTGACTTGTCGGCATCGGACACTCGGGGATCGTCTTGATCTGACTGTTTACGGTCTGATTCATATAGACCTGAGCAATTCGATCATAATTCTGATGATTAGTATTGAACGACAACTCGTCGAACATCCACATCCCAATGAGGATCACAACGGCCATCCCGACGGCGAGTCCTGCGATATTGATGGAAGCATATCCGCGGTTACGCTGCAGGTTGCGAATGGCTACCCGGAAAAAATTGATAAGCATGGCTGTCTATGTTGATGTCGACACCGCAAGCCAACAAGTATGCCAACGCGTTTACACGCCCGAATTGAACGTATTATGCGTGTATAAAAAATCCCGAGGTTCATTGTCGAACCCCGGCGACCGCTGGCGGTCGGTGATTGTCAGGTGTGAAAAGCCTCACTTGGAAATTGAGTGTTCACATATTGAGTTTTGAGTGTTTAAGAACAAACAACACTCAATAATCAATAATCAATGTTCAGGTAATTTAGTACCAAAGGAGGGTCCCGATACTTATCGGGACGAACCCTCACATCCGAAGATACACGATTTTGTCCCGATAGCTATCGGGACGTGCGCGTCTACCACCTCGATAGCGCCCCTCCCGATAAGCATCGGGAGTTATCGGGACGGGGCCGCCACTCAGGCATATCTCTCTTTCAGTTTGACTATTATATCTGAATACTTTACCAGATTCTGTATGTAAACTTTGCTCTTCATCTTCTTAATATGTTTTTCAATTGAACGTGCTTGAGTATAAGACAGATTTTCTAAAAGGAGAAAAAGCTGCCAGTCGTCTGAATTCGAAGTAAAGCTTCTGGGATAAACCTTGTGAAGATGGTCTTCAAACCGAAATTGGAAGTCAAGGCAGCTTCCCGTATAAAACCTGTCAAGTTTTTTGGAATAAAGAATATAAACAGCTGCCAACAGTAGTAAAAATAATAGCTAACGAAAAATGATGCTTCACCATCATTTAGTACCAAAGGAGGGAATCGAACCCTCACATCCGAAGATACACGATTTTGAGTCGTGCGCGTCTACCAGTTCCGCCACTTTGGCTTGGCTTCGCCAGCGCTTAGATAACAACCGGTTTAAGGGTAATTCCGTCAAAGCACTAGCGAAGAAGGGTGCAAATATGGGTAAAGTTTATTTTTTGGACAAGCCAATAAAGCTGAAAGCTTACAGCGTACAGCTTACAGCCATTTTCAGCCTTATTACTGCGTAAAATCACTGAAAAAATTCGCTTTTTGAGTGGTTTTTCCGCAGAAACTGTGCGCGGGACACTTATTGCTAACAGCTATAACTCGATAAACTTTTCCAAAGAAAATGCCTGTGCCTGGGCAGTAAACAAAGGCTTCACTTTTCCCCAAACTTCCTTAAAAAGCTCAGAATTCCGGTAGGCTTCCAGATCGCTAGCCTTTTTCCAATGACTTAGGGTAGTATAAACATTCGGATGATTGACATCTTTCAACAACTCCAGGTGCGTGCACCCTTTCACCTTCCGGATGGCGTTCTTATGTATCTGAAAGATTTCCAAAAACGTTTCAACGCTTTCCTCTTTAAAATGCATTCTAACAATCCGGATAATCATGGAGCAGTCAGTTTACAGCGCACAGCTTACAGCTTTTACAGTGTAAGAGCTGTAAGCTGTCAGCTGAATGCTGTCAGCTTAATCAAAAATTATGTTCACGACGCCGTCATATCCCAGTCCAAGCAATTCCGAGGCGTTGCCTTTATAAATACCGATTTCGAGTAGTCCAAGGCTGTTAAAAACAATGAAGCACTCACCTTGCTCGGCCTGGCTGTACTGGGTGTGAATCTTTCTAAATTTTTCGCCGCCAAATGTGACGGTAAAGCGTTTTCCCTGGACTCAGAATATCAAAAACCCGTTTCGAAATGTTTGTGATCAGATTTCCCACAGCATCTACTCGAATAATAGTTCCGGTAATTTGTTTTTTTGTTGCTTTGATCTGACGGTCGATCATTTTTTTAAACATCGGCATGGGCTTGCCCAAATTCGTTATCGGCATTCCGCTTGCCAGTTTAACAGCGGCCGAAGCAAAAATATCACGTTCAGGAAATGTGGTCGTAATTGGATTTAGTGAATTTAATTCGATCACTTGTTGATGCGATTGCTCGCTGAGCAGTCCGAATAATCCGTTATCACATCCCACAAAAAAATGATCTTCCAACTGCAGTGCAATGAAGGAATCATTTTTATTTCCTGTGGCATCAACGCCGACCAGGTGAACTGTTTGCATTGGAAAATCACGGAAGACAGCTCGTAAGACAAATGCGGCATGTCCGATATCACCCGGTTTGATATCGTGTGTGATGTCTTCAATGCGAATGGCCTGGTTGATACTGATTATTCGTGCCTTAATTGCCGCCACATAATGATCACTCGTGCCTGAGTCAGTAAGTAAGGTTACGATCGCCATGGTTGTTTTCTGGGGATATCTGTATTAATTTGTGTTTGTCTACAGCTTCGGTTTTGAAGCCTTTTCTACTTGGAAAGTAATATTTTTGATTTGCAAAATAGTCATTTTTGGAGCGAGATGAGATGGACTATTGAACTTTGTTTAAATCAATGCGTTAAGAATATTTCACACCTTTCTCCTCACACCATATGTTTAACATAATATTTTAATTCAGTTTGATCGAAAAAGTTGTAACACTCGAAAATATTTCAATGCTCGATTTCCTTGGAATGGAAAATAAGACCATTGACACCCTCACCGCCGCGTTTCCGAAAAGCAAAATTGTGTCTCGCGGAAATCAGATTTTCATTAAAGGGCCGACGGCTGAAATTGTTCAGATCGATGATGTCATTAATTCTCTCGTTGATCATTACCATACCTATGGACGTGTAACAGAAGAAAATGTTCAGGCCTATATTGACCGGGAACAAGAAATCATGTTGCCCGAAAGTCAACAGGTATTGTCGGAGGATGTTATTATTTACGGCGCTAAAGGTGTCGCGATAAAACCGAAAACTGTCAATCAGAAAAAATTGGTTCAACTCGTTAAAGGATAATGACCTTGTTTTTGCGTTAGGGCCCGCTGGAACAGGGAAAACTTATATCTCGGTAGCCCTGGCGGTACGAGCGCTAAAGAATAAAAATGTAAAGAAACTTATTATTACGCGACCTGCAGTGGAAGCAGGTGAGAACCTTGGTTTTTTGCCGGGCGATTTGAAAGAAAAAATTGATCCGTATCTGCGTCCGATTTATGATGCCCTAAACGACATGATCCCGTTTGAAAAACTTCGGTACTACATGGAACGGGAGATCATTGAAATTGCACCGCTGGCTTATATGCGTGGTCGTACATTGAACAATGCTTTCATTTTATTGGACGAAGCGCAAAACACCACGCCCATGCAGATGAAGATGTTTCTTACGCGTATGGGACCAGAATCAAAAATGATTGTTACAGGTGATGCTTCTCAAATCGATCTTCCTTCAAAGCAACATTCAGGTTTGAAAGAAGCGGCGCGCATTCTGAAAGATGTAAAAGGAATTGGCTTCGTTGAGCTGAATGAAAAAGATGTCGTGCGCCATAAATTAGTGCGCGATATTTTGGATGCGTATAACCGAGATTCCGCGTAATCTCTGAGTGTTGAATATTGATTATTGAATATTGAGTGTTCTTGAACGTTATAAACACTCAACACTCAATAAATCAACAATCAATGTTCAAGTAGGATTTCTGCCATATGACTTTCTACGAAGAGCGGATCGACCCACGGCTTGGCCGTGCTCTGCGACCTCTCAGCGTTTGAATTTCGTTGTAGCAAAGACCGCGCTGAGAGTGGAATTGGTTCTCTCTGGATTCTTCTCAGCGTTAATTCCTCAGCGGACTCAGCGTTAAAAATTGCGCCTAGTTCATATTGGTGTCACAAAGCCATGTAGGAATCACGCAACCCCTGCGTTAAAAATTTCGATGCAACTACTTCAATATTAATAGTTGAGATTTGCTTGGGGCCTATAAGCACATTTTTCTAACCGACAAAGTAGGAGTCGACATGACCGTATTCGCACGGAATAATCCACGTGCGAACAGATTTAACATTATTGAAGCCATAATCATGACAAATGAGATTCATTTCCACCATGGCATACATGTTGGAGAGGATGACAGTCACCTTGACCTTAGACACGCTCATGATAAAGACCTATATAAAAATTGCCTTCCGGAACCTGATGCGAAATCAGTCTTACTCTTTCATCAACATCGGCGGGCTCGCTGCAGGAATGGCGGTTGCCTTACTAATTGGATTGTGGATCTGGGATGAACTTTCCTTTAATTCGTACTTTAAAAATCACCAACGGTTGGCCCAGGTAATGCTGAACCAAACGGAAGGTGGTGTCATATACACAGACGGAACAATCGCCATGCCTACAGGCGATGTTTTACGAACAAAATATGCCGCTGACTTTGAGGCGGTATCGCTTGCTTCATGGATTGATAAACATTTAGTATATGTCGGTGATAAAGCAGTTTCGTCATCTGGAATGTGGGTGCAGCCTGATTTTCCGGAGATGTTCTCACTGGCCATGATACAAGGAAGTCGTGATGTACTGAAAGATCCTTCGACAATTTTAATTTCTAAGTCACTTGCAAAAAGTTTGTTTGGTGACAAGGATCCAATCAACAAGTCCGTGCGCATAGACAATAGGTTTGACATGGTTGTCGGAGGAGTCTATGAAGATTTGCCACACAATACCAATTTTTACAATTCGCACATATTCCTTCCCTGGGGGAACAAGGAAAACTGGAGGAATTCGCAAACCACCTGGAATAATCATTGTGGCGAGTTATTCGTGCAGCTCAGTGATCATGCCAGCTTCGATCGTGCCAGTGAAAAGATTAAGAATGTACCGACGCCATTTATCACGGAGATCAAAGAAGAGATTATGCTTCATCCTTTGGATAAACTGCATCTATATGATGAATTCGAAAATGCAAAGGTCGCCGGAGGACGCATTGAATTTGTCTGGCTTATCGGCATCATTGGTGCATTCGTCTTGTTCCTGGCTTGTATAAATTTCATGAACCTTTCGACAGCAAGAAGTGAAAAGCGTTCCAAGGAAGTGGGGATCCGCAAGACGGTCGGTTCTGTGCGCGTGCAGCTCATAGGTCAGTTTCTGAGTGAGTCTGTCGTCGTGGCGCTTCTTGCATTTATATTTTCTCTTATACTTTCACAACTTTCCCTTTCGTTCTTTAATAATCTTGCGGACAAGCAGATATCCATTCCATTAGAGAGTCCGATTTTCTGGTTGCTGGCCTTGGGTTTCACATTGTTCACAGGAATTATATCGGGAAGTTATCCTGCTTTCTACTTGTCAGCGTTCAAACCTGTTAAAGTATTAAAGGGAACCTTCAAAGCAGGACGTCTGGCCTCGATCCCTCGTAAAATTCTCGTCGTAACACAATTCACAGTATCCATCACGTTGATCATTGCCACCGTGATTGTTTTTCGGCAAATACAATTTGCAAAAAATCGCCAGGCAGGATATAGCCGTGAGGGGCTTATAACCATTGCTATTAATACACCTGATCTGGAAAAACATTATGATGCAATTCAAAACGACCTGTTGCAAAGCGGAGCTCATTGAGAATATGGCAAAAACATCCAACTCACCGGCACATTTTGGCAATAACAACAGCATTAACTGGAGAGGTAAAGATCCGGCACTTAACGGTTTTTTTTAGAAATGTTAACGTAACACCAGAATTTGGAAAGACGCTCCGCTGGACGATAAAGGAAGGACGCGATTTTTCTATTGACATTTCCGCCGATTCTGCATCCGTCATTCTAAATGAGACCGCTATAAAAATAATGGGCTTTGAAGACCCTGTCGGTGAGGTTATCGAATTTCGTGGGAAAGAATATACGATCGTCGGCGTGGTGAAAGATATGGCAACACAATTGCCTTATCGGCCGAACGAGCCATCCGTATTTTTTACGGACGGGTGGAAGGGACTTGCTTTAATGAGGTTAAATCATTCAATGCCTGTAAGGGAAGCGCTGGCAAAGGTAGAAGCCGTTTATAAAAAATATAATCCGAGTGCGCCGTTTGAATTCAACTTTGTCGATGCAGAGTATGAAAGAAAATTTTCCCAGGAAGAAAAGGTTGGAAGTCTGGCCGGTTTCTTTGCCGTGCTTGCTGTCTTCATCTCGTGCCTGGGATTGTTTGGACTTGCATCTTATGTAGCAGAACAACGAACGAAAGAAATTGGCATTCGCAAAGTACTAGGCGCATCAGTGCTCAACGTATGGAAAATGTTATCGAAGGATTTTGTCATACTGGTGATCATCGCGTGTCTGATTTCAATTCCGCTTTCTTTTTTCTTTATGCAGGACTGGTTACAGAATTTTGAATACCGGACACCCATATCATGGAACATCTTTGCAACGGTCGGTGTAGGCGCGCTATCCATTACCTTGCTCACTGTAAGCTTTCAAGCGATTAAAGCAGCCATCGCCAACCCTGTAAAGTCCCTACGATCGGAGTAAAATATCTCGCCCAGTCCTTGAGTATTGAATATTGATTTATTGAATATTGAGTGTTCTTTTACATTCTAATAACACTCAACATTCAATAATCAACAATCAATGTTCAAGGCCGCTGCAGCTTAAACCTCGTCTTCAAATTCCCCACCATCAACGTAAAGTATCCATCCTCCAGGAGTTTTTCATTTTTACTGTTAGGAAACGAAAGCTGTTTTTCGGCGTTGATTACAAATTTGAATTCAGCTGTTTCTCCAGGGTTCAATAATTTCTTCTCATAGAATTTCAGATCTTTCACAGGTCTTGAAATACTTCCAACTTCGTCGAACAGGAACCATAGCACTGCTTCTTTTCCCGCGCGTGAACCCGTGTTCTTAACGGTAACGCTGGCGGTAATTTCTGATGTGTTCGACGTCAGCACTGTATCACTCAAAGTAAGGTTGGAATACTCAAAAGTGGTATAACTTAATCCCTGGCCAAAAGGCAATAACGCAATTGGATTTTCAATTTCGTGTGCCAGCAACACTTCGCTCGACTTGTGATTGTGCGGCACCAGACGGTTAACGGCCGCAGGAAAATTAAAACTCATCTTAGCACTGGGATTTGTTTTGCCACTGATAATTTCAGCAATAGCCTGCGCACCTTGAAATCCGGGAAGTCCTGCGAAAAGCACAGCCTTACACCCAGGATAAATTTTTGTTATCACCCGTGGACGTCCACTGATGAGTACCAGTATAACGGGCTTGCCGGTCAACTTGTGCTGCGCGTACCAGTTCGATCTGATCTTCCGGCAGAGCTGATATCGATGATACTTCCAAAACCTTCCGCATAAGGAGCTTCTCCCACGGCCACCACTATGGCGTCAGCGCCTGCAGCTTTCGATCTAATTTCCGCGGCAGTACTCGCGATGCGTTACCTTGTTTTCAGAAAATTCTTTTTGTAGCGCGGAGTAAACCGTAAGCATGTCTTTTGGGTAGAGGCTTTCATCGGATGTCATCCACCGCAACGTCCATCCGCCGCCCAGCGGCGCTTTCAGATTTGCGATTGGGTCCAGCCACCAGTATCTTTTTTGTTTTATCTGCTGATAGTGGCAATGCACCGTTTTCATTTTTCATCAATACGATCGATTCCTGCGCAGCAGCCAGGGCCTTGGCTTTATTTTCTGGGGAACCGATCCGGTTGAAACGGTCATTGCGTGGCATCGGATTTTCAAAAAGACCAAGCTCAAGTTTTAAGCGGAGAATCCGCGAAACAGAAAGGTCAATTCTTTCCTCACTGATTTTATTTTCCTGAACCAACGCTTTTAGATGTTTGCAAAAATCCGTGTTGTACGGCGTCATAGCCACATCAATACCTGCCATAATTGCGCGGTAGGTGGCATCTTTTTCATCGGCTGCAACTTTGTGATTTCTGTATAAGCGAATGATGTCCTCCCAATCGGTTACAACTACGCCCTTAAATTTCATTTCACTTCGCAGGAGTTCAGTCAAGATCCGGTAGGAGGCGTGCACAGCCTCTCCGTTAACATCGCCGCTGTTGATCATAAAAGTCTTTATGCCGGCATCGACGGCAGCTTGAAAGGAGGAATATAAAACTCATACATGGTCTGATCCGAAAAGTCAGAAGGCCCCCGATCCCATCCATTTTTTGGATCAGAATACCCTAAGAAGTGTTTTGCTGTTGCGCCAATTTTGTAAGGTGCTATTTCTGTTTCCCCCTGGACGGTCTTGACAAAGATGGTTCCCATCGTGGCCGATACATACGGGATTCTCCCAGGCTTTCATAAAAACGTCCCCACAGTGGCGTCCTTCCTAAGTCAAATACAGGTGCAAACAACCATTGATGTCCGATGTCAGCGGTTTCGATGGCTGTAACGTGTGCCATATCGGCCGGAATTTGATTGTTGTAAGATGCTGCTGTGTTGATGGCATGCGGAAAAACAGTTCCACCTTCCAGGTAATTCGGGCCATGCATGTGATCCACCCCATAAATTACAGGAATTTTAAGACGGGAGTTTTTCATGTTGTACTCCTGTATTTCCTTATAAAACGTATACCAGGTCTCGGCCGGAACTGCAATCCCGTTTAAGAAAGGAGCCCACATGATATTCACGCAAGATCTGTCCCAGCTTGGCAGTATCGAGTTTGATTTCAATTTTTAAATCCGATCCTGCACCCCAATCGGCGTTCGTAACGATCACTGAGTTGTTGAGCTGAGTCATCTGTCCGATCTTTTCTTCCAGGGTCATCTGCGAAAGAAGATCATCAATTTTGCTCTCGACGGCCGCATTGTCGGTTCGTTCAGCTTGCCTTAGATCCTGGGGGTGTTATCTTCTTGGTTGTATCGGCTTTTTTCTCCTGGCTACATCCTGTCCATAGGAGTATTACCAGGCATCCAGCCAACATCGTTTTAAGGGTCTTCATTTTGAGGTTTGGGTTTGGTTAAATTTTTGGGCTAGAAATATAAGGAATGTTCACAATTTAAAAGGGGCCTGATTTGTTTCTTCTTTCCGTATGTTTCGTTATTGAAACTTTATTCTCAGGAGGATCAGAATTTTTTTAACTTTCTTTATGATCCGTTGGATACCCTATGCCTTTCTTAGAATTGTCCTATTTTTCATAGTCGGGATATCTTTGGGGATCTATTTTCCTGATATTCTATCGGGAGGAGCATAGCTAGGCTTCTTGTTTTTAGTATTGGATTTTATCATATGGGATAATTGTCGTCCTGTATTGGAGAAAGCTTTTTGTATCAAGTCGTCTAAAATTACTGGCTGGTTTTATCGGCCTGACTGCTGTTTCTGTATCTGGATTTTTACAGGTGCTGAACAAGACGGATACTCGAAGGCACGATCATATCAGTCACATCGAATCACCCATTGAATTTTACAAGGCTGTCATTGCTGGCAATCCTGTCGAGAAGCCTAACTCCTGGAAAGTTCAGGCTATAGTGGAGTCGCGTAAGAACGAAAGGTGAATGGACAACCATGTAGGGCCAACATACTTCTCTACTTTTCGAAGAAGGATTTTCCTGTCGTTTAAATACGGAGATGTACTTGCTGATAAAAGGCGGGCCTCAGCAGATTCCTGGTCCCGCTAATCCTGAAGAATTCGACTACAAGCGATTTCTAAGTTTTAAAAATATTTATCACCAGCAATTTGTTAAAAAAGAAGGCGCTCTTCGGATTGGATTTGAACCTCCAAACTGGCTGGAATATTATGCCCTTGTGAGCAGAAATTGGGCAGATGAGGCCTTAAAGAAAAATATTGCAGGACAGCGGGAAGAAGGACTTGCTATCGGCTTTGGTCTTAGGTGTTACCGATGGTTTGGATAGTGAATTGTTAACGGCATATAAAGCAACGGGCACAATGCATGTACTGTCGGTAAGTGGCTTGCATGTAGGTATTCTTTATGGGCTTGTATTGTTCGTGCTGAAGCCACTGAAGAAATTGAAATCTGGACCGTGGATATAGCGCGGATTGAGCGTTATTATTCTGTGGGCATACGCTTTTGTCACTGGACTATCACCTTCCGTATTGCGTGCCGTAACGATGTTTTCATTCGTAGCATTGGCGATACCAGCCGGGCGCCGGACCAATATTTATAATACGTTGGCCGCTTCTGCTTTTTGTATTTTGTGGTATGATCCTTTTTTGATAATGTCAGTAGGCTTTCAGTTGTCCTACCTTGCCGTACTCGGCATTGTTTATATACAACCGGCATTGTACAACCTGTGGGAACCTGTGAACAAACTATGGGATGAAGTGTGGAAAATAACTAGCGTATCGATAGCTGCTCAGCTTGCAACCTTTGCATTAGGGTTGTTATACTTTCACCAGTTTCCAAATTACTTTTTGTTGTCTAACCTTTTTGTAATTCCAGGTTCATTTGTAGTTCTGATTCTCGGACTCTTGATTCTGGTCGCTGAATTTTATTTCACCCATTGCCTTGTTTCTTGGCATTTTGCTAGAGTGGATTATCAAAGCGTTAAACTTTATTGTTTTTGCCATTGAAGATTTTCCGTTTAGTCTGATTGAAAATGTTTACCTAACAACATTCCAATGTTGGCTGTTGATTTCCATACTCGTTTAGCCATCCTTATCTTATTGCATACGCGGAAATTTAGCGACTGGTGATATTGATTTCTGCTTCTGGGCGTAATTTTTTCGTTGACGCAGTGGTATCATTTTCAACAAAATGTAAACGTTCAAAAATTTATGGTTTACAATGTTGGAGGTCACTCAGCAATTGATTTGATCGATCATGGCAAAGCCTATTTTCATTGCTGATACTGTACTGCAAAACGATATTGATAAAATCAGTTTTCACATTACTGCCGCATCGTATTAAAACAGGTGTGCGCCGCACAGTTCATGGGGGAGATAGACTTTCAGCAGCAGCTACCGGGATGCGCATATGATGGTCTGGAAGGGAAAATCTTTTTTACAGATTTATGATTCTAAATTTTCAGTACCGGATGGCTTAAGTGTCGACTTTGTGATTGTCAGCAATAACGCTGTAACGAATATTGAGGAATTAGAGTCACGAATTCACATGGGGCAACTCATTTTGGATAGCAGCAACTCGAAATATTTTGCTACACGAATTCTTGAATCAAGGACAAGCACTTTATCTACCAAAATCTATTCAGTATTACATCAGGGTGCTTTTGAGCTACACATATGACAATATTTAAATACATAACCTGCATCGTTAAGGATCGGGTGGGAATCATTACCCTAAACCGTCCGGAAAAAAGAAATGCTTTGAGCTTTGAATTAATTTCCGAGCTGGAGGCCGCGTTTGAAAAATATGAAGTTGACAACCATGTGAATGTCATCGTACTCAAAGCAAACGGTGATGCTTTTTGCGCTGGCGCCGACATCGCGGATCTTCAACGCCTTCAAACCTATTCATTTGAACAAAATTTGGCTGACTCCAATCATCTTAAAGAATTATTCCTGCGGATTTACACGCTCAAAAAAGTGGTGATAGCGCAAGTTCAGGGTCCTGCGCTGGCAGGAGGATGTGGCCTCGCTACGGTATGCGATTTTGTCTTCACGGTTCCAACTGCCAGATTTGGGTATCCTGAAGTCAAGATCGGATTCATTCCCGCCATCGTGATGATTTTTCTTCTGCGCAAAATCGGAGAGGGAAAAGCCAAACGATCTCTTGTTAAGTGGAGATCAATTTTCTGCGGAGCAAGCGTATCAAATGGGAATCGTTCATGAAATTGTATCGGCGGATGTCCTGGAAAAACATGTGCTGGATTTTGCCAAAAGATTGGTTCGCACAAATTCATCGCATGCCATGATGTTGACCAAGCAAATGACGACGAAATTGTATTCGATGTCTTTACAGGAATCCCTGTCGTTTGCTGCTGATATGAATGCCCGGGCGCGTGAAAGTGATGATTTTAAGCGAGGGGTAGCGTCGTTTCTTAATAAGGAAAACATTGAATGGTGAAGGAGGATTGTAGATTGACGATTGTAGATTGACGATTTTAGATTGGGTATCACAAAAGAGGTTCTGCGAAAGGTAGGGTTTGTAAATAAATCCATTTCACGCAAAGGCCGCAAAAGTGAATTCGCAAAGGACGCAAAATCACAACCTTTGTGAACCACTTGGGTCTTTGGATGAACTCTTCGTCCGCACCCGCAGCGATCCGTCATGTTGAGCCTACGCTCTTTCGATGTTACAGAACCTCCCGCGAAACATCCCGAATTGCTGAGACTGCAAAAGCAAAGACCTGTTCGTTAGCTAAAACCAGTCACTTGTCAGATTGCGGACCTGACTGACATTGCAGATTGGGTCAAGGTCTACAAGAAATTACATTCACGCAAGGCCGCAAAATCACAAGCTTTGTGAACCTTTGTGTCTTGGCGTCTTTGTGGCAACTTTATATTTTATTTTAGATTGACGATTTTAGATTTTAGATTGAGCGTAAATTCAGCATAGGCTTGACACTTGTTTGCTGATATGTCGTTTAGTCCAAACTCAAAATTGCAATACTAAAATCGAAACTCCGCTTTCCATATTACAAAAGTATTGGCGTCATGGTGCGTTCCGGGCGCTTCAGGAAGACATCATCATGTCTGTTCTTAAATGGACAGGATACGTTGGCATTGCTTCCTACGGGCGGTGGTAAATCTGTTTGCTTTCAAGTTCCAGCGATGTTGTTGAAGGAGTCTGTATAGTCATCACACCATTGATTGCGTTGATGAAAGATCAGGTAAGTCAGTTGAAGCAACGTGGTATTGAAGCCGTCGCTATTCACTCAGGAATGACCCGACAGCAAGTTGATATTTTACTTGACAACTGCATTCACGGCAAAGTAAAGTTTTTATACGTATCACCTGAACGTTTGCAAACGGAAATGTTCGTTGCACGCGTAAAACAAATGAAAGTAGGTCTCATCGCAGTGGATGAAGCGCATTGCATTTCCCAATGGGGATATGATTTCAGACCACCATATTTGCAGATTGCAGCATTGCGGGAATTAGTTCCGGATGTCACCGTGATTGCGCTGACGGCTTCCGCCACTGAAATTGTTTGTGAAGACATTAAGGACAAACTTGCGTTTAGAGCCCGGTTCGTGCCATATTTAAAAAATCATTTCGCACGCGAAAATCTCTCCTTTGTTGTACGGAAATCGGAGAACAAAGAAAAGAAGGTGCTGGAGATCCTTCAAAAAGTTAAGGGGCCGGCTATCATTTATGTTCGTTCGCGAAAAGCCACGCAGGAAATTGCTGAAGCGCTTACAAAAAGAAAAATTTCGGCATCATTTTATCACGCAGGACTTAATTTTGAAGAGCGATCGAACCGACAGGATCAATGGATTCAAAACAAAAGTCGTGTAATGGTCGCTACCAACGCTTTCGGTATGGGAATCGACAAGCCTGATGTACGAATTGTTATTCATCTTGATTTGCCGGAAAATCTGGAATCCTATTATCAGGAAGCGGGACGTGCCGGTCGAGACGGATTGCGTGCATACGCGGTGATGATTTACCAGGATGCGGATGTTTCAAATCTTAAATTAAAAACTGAGCAGGCGCACCCTTCAGCGGAAGTATTAAAAAAAATCTACCAGGCATTGGCGAATTATTATCAGCTCGCATTCGGAAGTGGGGCAGGCGAAAGTTTCGATTTCGATTTACATGAGTTTACTGAACGCTTCTCTTTGCATGCCGGTGAAGTATACGTAGCGTTAAAGAAACTGGAAGAAGAGGGTATCATACAATTCAATGAGAGTTTTTATAGCCCCTCGATGGTTCATTTTACGATTGATAAAACCAAGCTATACGAATTTCAGGTGGCGAACGTTCAATTCGATCCCGTCATCAAAATGATGCTGAGGCTATTTGGTGGCGAGTTGTTCTCCGATTTTGTTAAGATATCAGAATCATATCTGGCCAAGGCATTAAACGTTTCATACAAGGAGATAATTAAGATCCTTGAACATTTGCATGAATTACGAGTGTTGATTTATCAACCTGTCAAGGAAAGGCCACAGCTGACTTTCGTGATTGCACGACAGGATGCCGAAAGGCTTCCGCTCAATACAGCAAGAATGGCGGCGCGAAAAAAACTGCTATTTGAAAAGATGAATGCGATGATAGGTTTTGCAACAACACAATATCGTTGCAGAATGCAGATGATACAGGATTATTTCAATGAAGTTACATTCGATATGTGCGGCATTTGTGATGTTTGCATAGAAAAGAGGAAAAAGGAAAATGTCCGGGCGTTTGACGAACTACGAAAGGAGATTTTAAGTATGCTGAAACAGGGATCCCAAACAATAGAAAACCTGGAAGAACGCATAGCGCCACGTGATCATGAACTTTTTGTCGACGTAATCCGGGAAATGGTCGATGATGGGGAACTCGAATACGACAAGACCTGGCGATTAAAATTAATGCAACAAAAGACGTAACTAAGTGTTATATTCATAATCTATGTAAACTCACGGATGGAGATGAGAAAAGGTTTATGCGCGTGAATAAGACGTTGAGGAAAATATTCAAGTGGTTCGTTTATTTCCATGTATTTTTAGCTTTGATGCTGGTGCTTACCCATTGTTCTGTTACTAAGCAGACGGAGAGGTCGTACGCACAGGCCCGGAAAGAAAAGCCTTATGATGTGATCATTGTACCTGGTGTGCCGTACGACAAAGCGAACACTACTTCGGTAATGACCATGCGCCTGTATTGGGCGAAACATCTATATGACAGCGGATTTACAAAAAATATTATTTTTTCCGGTTCCTCGGTTTATACTCACTTTGTTGAAGGAATTGCCATGAAGGTTATGGCAGATTCGCTGGGAATTCCAGCGGGCAATACTTTTTTTGAAACCCAAGCTGAGCACAGTACAGAAAATATCTATTTTTCCTGGAAGATGGCCCGGGAAAAAGGTTTCGTAAAAATTGCACTGGCCACCGATCCTTATCAGGCAGCCTTGTTAAAGAGCTTCATGAAACGTTATACGCCCGGTGTTAAGAGTATTCCCATAGTTTTCAGTAAGCTTGATATTGATGACCGGTCACTGCCTAAGATCGACACTACGGTTGCCTTCGTTCATAATTTTGTTCCGATCACGAAGCGCGAAAGTTTTTGGGAACGGTTTAGGGGAACGATGGGCAAACGCGTGAAAGAAGACGTTAAACGCGAGAGGGCAAATGCCCGGGAGGAAATGAAGAAAGACAAGGAAGCGTTGTCGAGGCGCGAGCTAGCGAAGAGCAATTCTGTGAAAGACTGAAAATCTAACCACGTGTCGTTCGAAAAACTCCTCAGTTCCAAAACGTTGTTGGAAAATATAAATGTAGCCTGGTTCGAGGCTTAATTTTTTTGTCAGGTAAAATTCAGCCGAAACATAAATTCGATTTTGATCAAATGTGTTACCAGTGTGATTAAACATAATTTCATCGGCAACGCGAATGGTGATCAAGGGAATATTTTCTTCGTTTATCTTTAATGGTATCCTTAGTTGCGCGCGATATCGGAATCTTAACACATAAAAAGATTCCTCAAAAACACTTTTTTCCGCATCGTCTTGAAAGAAACGATTGTCCAGCCTGACTCTGCTTTGAAAGAATGTTTTGCCGATTGGCACCTCGTATGACGCTTCAACTACGCCGCGGACTTCACTTACAGTGTGATCATATCCCAGTTCTGGCTTTTGGGCAAAAATCCAGGATAAGGTAAGGCCACCCCCAAAGTCCCACCTTTTTTTTCTGTAATGTAAACGTGAGTGTATAATTAACTGATTTTGTACATCCGGACTAAAAAATCGACGGTTGTCAATCTCGTTCGTCCAATAAACCTTCGGGTTGAATATCAATTGATTTTGATAACGAAGCCAATATAGAGACTGATGGCTGACCACACGCTGACACTGTGATGTCAACGAACAGCCGATCATGAAAACTATTAGTAAAATTTTTTTCAATGAGGTTTTAGTTTGCGAGCAACTCCTGTGCATTCTCCATTGCCACTTTTGACGGTTTGGCTCCGCCAATCATTTTGGCAATTTCTTCGACTCGCTCGGGTGCAGACAATCGCTTTATGGAACTGACAGTTTTTGCTGCTGAGTTGTCCTTAAAAACAAAATAGTGTGCATCTCCCTTGGCGGCAATTTGAGGTAAGTGACTGATGGAAATTATCTGATGTGCATTCGACATTCCCTTCATTAAGGTTCCCAACTTAATGGCCACTTCTCCTGAAATACCGTTGTCAATTTCGTCTAGCACCAACGTTGGCATCGCCGTTTTTGCGGCCATCACGTACTTGATGCAAAACATCACGCGCGAAAATTCGCCTCCCGAGGCTACCTGTGCGAGTGGTCGCGGTGCAACGCCTTTGTTAGCGCTGAAAAGAATTTCAATGCGATCTATTCCTGATGGTGAAGGATCCGTAGTGCGGGTATCAATTTCAAAAATCGCATTCGGCATTCCTAGTTCATGTAGCAGTTTGGTGATCTGCTTACATAAAGGCGAAAAGGACTTTTTTCTTGACTCGCTCAACTTCAACCCGGTTGCACCTACTTGTTGTTGTGCATGCTCAAAATTTTTCCTGGCCGTTAGGAGAGCTTCGTCAAGGTTGGCTGTAAGTGTATCTTTTTGTTGCAGCGCTTCCTGGATGGCCATTAGTTCTTTCACATTCTGCACCCTGTGTTTTTTCAATAGCCGGTACAACAAACTCAACCGCTCCTTAATGGTCTCGGTGCGTTCAGGATCGAATTCAACGGCATCGCCTTCGCGTTCGATCTCGTTGACGAGATCATCCAGTTCAATTACCAAACTGTCGATTCGCTTGTATAGCTCCTCGTAACGGGGAGAGAATGAAGATACAACCTGCACATGATTTCGGGCCTCTCCCAAGCTATTTAGTGAAGCATACTCTGAATTATTAAGCAGTTCCAACACCTGTTGAAATCGTGTTTTAATTTCTCCGGCATGCTCCATGATCTTTAACTCTGACTCCAAGGTTTCCTGCTCCGTTTCCTCTAGCGATGCTTTTACCAGTTCGTCCAATTGAAAACGGATATAATCGGACTCCTGACGCAACGATTCCGCTTCAGAGGTCAAAGTTTCAAATGCTTTTTTTGCTTTCAGAAAGGTTGTCCAGGTAATGGCGTAGGTTTCGACAAGATTTCGGTTTTCCGCAAATGCATCCACCAGTCGCAATTGAAAAGTTTGCTGGCCCAACTGCAAGGTTTCGTGCTGCGAATGAATATCCATCAAAAGATTTCCAATTCGTTTCATTACTTCCAGGGTAACCGGCGTGTCATTGATAAAAGCACGCGATTTTCCTCCCGGACTAATTTCTCTTCGAATCACAGTAGTTGAGTCGTAGTCAAGATCTTCTTCTGCAAAAATCGATTTCAGATTTTCATTTGTCAGTTCAAACGTACCCTCGGTAATGCACTTTTCATTTTCATCCCACAAAACCTTTGTGTCGGCACGGTTGCCCATTAACAATCCGATGGCTCCGAGCATAATTGATTTTCCGGCGCCGGTTTCTCCCGTGATTACATTGAGATTGGCAGACGGCTCCATCTCAAGATGTTTGATCAGCGCGTAGTTCCGTATCGTGAGGTGCTTCAGCATTACACTTGTGTATCCAGAAATACTTCAACAATGGACTGAAGGGAATAAGTGGTGTTCTCAAGCCGCATATTTTTCAGAACGATCGACGCATCATTTGCACGCATTAATTCTCCGAACATCGCAGTCCTGTCCGTCAGGACAATGTTAATTTTTTTCCCAATAAATTCATTCATTCTCCTGCGAATTTGATCTGAATCAGTAATACGTAGCTGTTTGGTGCGCATGTGAGCCCGTTCGGACAAATCTGATTAATTAGGCGATTGAATGCAATATGTAACGAATTGAAAATTAATTCTGGATCATTCTATCGTAAGTCTGGGCATTGGAGGGGTCAATCGCCGTAACGATATCGTAAGCCTCGCGGCGTATCTGAATATTGCCAGACGAAAAAATATTTGCCAGCTCCTTGCTCTTTGCATCCAAAAAGCTCACAACCAAAATGGCGTTAGGATTTATGTCCCGTACTTTTTTTACATCTTTTAGTCCGTCAAGAATAATTTTCCGGCTCTTGTCAGGATCCTGATCGAACGTATCCAAGGCCAATCGATGGTAGGA
Source organism: uncultured Bacteroidota bacterium (assembly GCA_963813425.1). Taxonomy (GTDB): domain Bacteria; phylum Bacteroidota; class Bacteroidia; order Cytophagales; family Cyclobacteriaceae; genus Chryseolinea. Next base: position 118,614 of record CAWEZB010000012.1, on the reverse strand, counting down.
ATATACTGATTTACGAAGGTCGATCATTTGCGGATTATTGTAATTTTCCACAATCCAATAGCGACTGCGGTTGTTACCGCCGATTGACTGCCAGCCTGGCCGGTCGGATTGTTGTGCATTGTTAACTACGGTCATTGCACGTTGAAACAACGGCGTACCCCCAAGTTCACTGAACGTGTCGGCATCAATACCCAATATGATGTACGCATAAAGCGCAAGCATGGAAGTCAGGTTAGATGTGTAAGTATTGTCGTTGTATTCCAAAGGAAGTGATTCGATGTATTCAAATTCCCAATCACGATCTGCAAAATTGAAAATGAGGCTTGAATAATTTGTGTTGTAGACGGGACGAGCTGCCTGAATCTGAACGGTGGCTGAGAAACTTCCAACCGCGGGCATCTTGGTGATGGTGATCAACATGTTGCAGTTGATCTTTTCATAGGGCTTGTAAGTATCATTCGTCCATTTTCTGGAATTCATAAATTGTTCGATGGACGTTTTCATGTCTCTGAAAATTCCCCGGTCCGACGTGGTGATCTGCGTTGAATTGATTGTTACGGAACAACTTAATTCCTGCGCCCCTGCAGGAATGAAAAAAATGAGAAGCAATATGGATAACGTGCACTTACGCATGAAAATTTTCAATAATAGCCTGCACAATGTCTTTGGCTACAGCCTTCTTCTCCTTTAACGCGAAAGAAGTCATTTTATGTTGGCGATCAATAATCGTAATTTTATTTGTGTCATGACCAAAACCTGCCCCTTGATCCTTCAACGAGTTTAAAACGATCAAATCAAAATTTTTAGATTCAAGTTTTTTCAAGGCATTATCTTGCTCCTGTTCTGTCTCCAGTGCAAATCCCACGACGAACTGTCCAGGCTGCTTTACCTTTCCCAACGAGGCCGCTATATCATGCGTCTTGGTTAGTTCCAAGGTCATGCTTCCATTCTTTTTTATCTTTTCAGTTGCCTGAACAGTCGGGCGGTAGTCTGCAACGGCTGCGGCCAAGACTGTAATATCGGTTTCTGCAAAAACGGCAGTGCACGCGTTGTACATTTCTTCCGCCGAGGTCACTTGTTTTAAGTTTATCCCGGGCTGCGTTGTCTTTTGATCCGTCGGACCTGTAACTAAGTTTACGACAGCACCCTCGCGTGCCAGCTCTTCAGCGATAGCGAATCCCATTTTCCCGCTCGAATGATTCCCGATAAATCTGACAGGATCGATGGCTTCGTACGTAGGACCTGCTGTTACCAACACAGTCTTGCCTTTCAACTTTAGATCGCTGTTAAAAAAAAAGTCTATGTGTTTGAAAATGTCTTCCGGTTCGGCCATGCGACCTGTGCCGATAAGACCGCTTGCGAGCTCGCCATAAGTTGGATCGATCAGTGTGTTGCCAAAGCTTCTGATCTTTTCGAGATTGGATTTTGTCGACGGGTGCTGCAGCATATCAAGGTCCATCGCGGGCGCTAACCACACCGGGCAACGGGCAGAGAGATAAGTGGCTAGTAATAGGTTGTCACAAAGGCCGTAAGCAATTTTTGCAATTGTATTGGCAGTAGCAGGTGCTATGATCATAGCATCAGCCCACAAGCTCAAGTCGACGTGATTATTCCATTCGCCCGTTTTTTCCTTTTCGAAGGAAGTAAGAACTGGATTTTTAGAAAGCGTGGAAAGTGTAAGCGGTGTGATAAATTGATGCGCCGAGGGCGTCATGATAATTTTGACGTCTGCACCTGCTTTGACAAGAAGTCTGGTGAGCACTGCCGATTTATAGGCAGCAATGCCACCACAAACACCAAGAATAATCTTCTTGCCGCTAAGCATGAAAAAAAGGATTATAACTCCGCCTGGGTATCGCCTTCGCCGCGTATGCGGAAATTAAGCTTTTCTTCCAGAAACTCTTCCGTAGCAGTTGTCGTTGGCTTTGGCATACGTTCGTAGAATTTGGAGATCTCAATCTGTTCACGATTTTCAAAAACCTCTTCCAGATTGTCAACAGTCGTAGCAAACTCAGCTAGCTTGTTATTAAGCTCTTCTTTGATGTTTACTGCAATTTGCCTTGCTCTCTTTGAGATGACAACAACGGATTCGTAAAGATTGCCCGTTTGTGCTGCGATCTTTTCAATGTCGCGTGTAATAACGATGATTGAACTGCCATAATTATGAATTGTTATTTTTTGACTTGTTAAGTTTTTCCAAGACTGTCAGCGTAAAGCTTCTCTGCATCACGCAAGAACGAACTTTCAGGATATTTGTCGACAAACTCTTTATAGTGATCAACCACGTTCTTGTAACGTTCTTCCTGTTTGGTCATGATGCTTTGCTCGGCCAGCCGGTATTCGGACACGATAACCAAGATAATATGCTTCCTCTAAGAACTCGGAATCGGGAAAATTATCTTTAAAGTTATTAAGCGCCACAATTGCCGCTTTGTATTGACGCATTTTATAATACTGATAGGAGTTGTCGAAACCTTTGCGTTCCAACTTCTTCTGCGTGGTAACGATCACATCAATGGATTGATCGCGGAATTTGCTGTTTGGGTAGCGGTTCAAAAATTCCTGCATCGCCGCCATAGCATCTACACTGTTGGATTGATCCAAATTGTCCTTAGGGGAAGATTTAAACAATGAATAGGCATACATATAGCGCGCTTCTTCCGCCATTGGGCTTCTTCCGTACGTTTCGTAAAAAGTTTTGAATTGCTCAGAGGCCAACAGGTACAGCTTGTCGTAATATTGGCAGTAGGCGAGGTAAAACTGCACTTTTTCGCCCTCTGGAAGACCCCGCACAATAGGGGTAATCTGCCTCAAATAACACCGATGCCCGGTAATAGTCCTTCTTATTGTAATAATTGAGTCCGGCCTCGTATTTTACGCGCCAGTCCTGGCTTTTTTCGATTTTTCGAAATTTGCCGCAGGAAACCCCCACCACGAGAATTAAAGCAATCAGAAACCAGGATGATACTCTCAGCATAAGCCCGCAAATATAACATAAGACGCCATATTCTGAAAAACGTTCCTTTTCATGGACTAGTTTTCAAAATTTTGGGTGACGATTGAACATAGAATGGATGAAATCTGTGACGCAAAGGTTGTGTAGCAAGCCTGAAAAGTGGGAATTATTTCTTTACGATGAGTTTTCGCGTCATCACCCCTTCATTTTCGACATAAAGGGTATAAAAATAGATACCAGCGCTGAGGTCCTCGGTATTAATTCGCACTGAGCTATCGAGAGCAGATAAGGAATACTCACCTATAACGTTTCCTATGATGTTATGAACCAGTATTTTAGCCTTAACCTGGTCGCCGGTTAATTTGTAAGCAACATTGGCGTACTCCACCGCAGGATTGGGATAAACGTCGTAGAGGGTGATGTGGCGCGAATTGTAAATATTGGCCTTTCCTAATTTTTCTTCAACGCTAAAGCTCAGGTTAACTTCCAAGGATTGGCCGGGATTAGCCTTGTTGAATGCAATGTATTGCAACGAACTTTCATTTTGATTCAAACCTGCTTCCAACGCGACGTACAGGTTTGTGGTGGTTTGTCCAGGCTCAACTTTCACGACATAGTCTTCTACTTTTGAGTCCAGGCAATTATTATCGACGCAGAAATATTTCTTTTGACTGCTTCCCAACTGTTCGTCTACTTTTCTAATCACCAGTGTAACAGGTTTTTCGGAAGTGTTTTTGAAGCGAAGAGGGACTTTTATCGTCTCGCCAATCACGCCTCTGTAGGACTCCTGTAACGGCGCAATTTCGAATCCCTGACCGAATACCCAGGAACTCATCAGGATCATAATTGCCGACAACAGGCCCTTCATCATGGTAAAGCGTGAGAGTTTCACAAAAGTTAAACTTTTTACGCTATTCTCATAATAGAAATTGAAATATTTCGTTAGTGCAAACCTTAATTATTTAGCCCTACCGTTTGGAATTCAATTCGACCCTTTAAAAGGTTAAGTCGGCTAAAAAAAATTTGAAATGTGAGGGATGGATCTATTTTAATTTTCAATTCAATGCTTTCGGGGATGTTGAAAATTTCCCGGCGTTGCGTTGGTCTTTTTTGACTTGAGATTTGATGGGCTTCTCCGTCTCTTTCCACGAAAAGCCCTTTAACGTGATATCTTCCTCCTTAATTTCGTGCGGCGGGATGAAGCGCGCGTCGGGTTGTTTGTAAAAGCTCAGATTGTTCACCTTGCCGTCTTTAAACCGAATGGTGATGTTGCTGCAAATGATCCGATTCGCTCCCATGATAGGGCTTTCTTCTTCACTTGTACCTTCTTTTCCTTCATTCAATGGATAGTAAATGCTCTCGCCATTTCCTTCCACCACAACACGGTGCAATTTTTTTCCTTTAAACTCGGCGGTCATTTTGCGACCTTTAATCTGATTAAAGTTGAAGAGGGAATCTTTCGAAACGACAAAGGCATTTACATTCAAAAAGATCCGATCGATGGTGTTGTTCTTAATTAACATCCGAATCGAATCGGCGGTCATTTGATTTCCCTCTGACCACAAAACAGGGTCCTGGTAAAAATAAATTGTAGAATCAGCCATGCGATATTCAACTGAATCGGCTAAGCCCTGGAGATCTGTCTTAAAAATTTTGACTTTGTTGTAGGCAAGTAACCGCTTTTTGCTCTCGTCTGCATTGTCGATGGACACCAATGTATCCGCGGCCATAAAAAGTGTGTCATTGTCTTCCGTTATTTTTGCGAGATAGGCGCGGTCATATATTTTAATGATTCCCTTCGTTTTATAATAATCAGCAGCCTGTCCGTAGATGATCAGATTTTCTTTTTTGGAAATAAGTCTGACAGATTTTCGAAGCTTGTAAATTTTTCTGATGTCATCGAGTTGAAAATCTTCACTCTCTAAAACATACTCTGTTGATTCTGCTGTACCAAGTTTCAGATCGGATCGCCGTGTTTTTGTGTCGTATTCTCCATCATTGTAAACAAAGGTGCTGCTGTCTTTGTCGACCACATTTGTAGGTGTTCTGAAATAAAGAATTTTGGTTCTGGAATTATATTGTAGGCTATCCGAGGTCATCGTGTAATCCGGATTTTTAACATGGACATTTTTTTTGAAGGATGCCATATTAGAGTTTAGATCATAGTACCCTTTGTTGCTCGTAAGTACATTGATACTGTCTACTAAACGACCGCCATTGTAATAGTAAGCGAGATTTTTAGGTCGATCAAAGTCAAGATGATCTGTGTATAACGTTGACGTTGCGAGCTTGGTGAATACTACATTATTTCGAAGCTTGGCCTTTTTTGTATTGCCATCATACTCCAGTTTATTGCCGGTGATGGTTACGGAATCCCCTTCGGTAATACGCACGCGGCCGAAGGCTTCGACAAAATTGCGCTTCTTAAAAAGGTAAGCCGAATCGCAATAGATAGTAGTTTTATTTTGCTTGAGTATTACATTTCCCAACAGCCGGTCAAACCTTTCATCTCCTATTTTTCCACCTTTCAATCTATCCGCTTGCTCTAATTTTACCTTCTTTTGCCCTACAGCCATATGGGCACCCAATGCCATGCACAAAAAGAGGCCTACTCGCACTAATCGTAAATCGTAAATCGTCCCTCGTAAATCCATGGTGTTGCAAGCTACATCCTTAAACTAAAAAATCGAACTTCGTCCCTGGTAATTCGTACTTTCGTCCTGTGCTTGAGCAATTTCTGAACCATATTGATCGATTTAAGCTTTGCACCCCGTCGGATTCAATTTTATTGGCTGTGAGTGGTGGCGTGGATTCGATGACGATGCTATACCTCTTCAGGGCGGCCGGCTTCAACATTTCCGTCGCGCATTGCAATTTTCAGCTTCGTGGCAAGGAGTCTGATGATGACGAAGCCTTTGTGAATGAGGTGTGCAAAAATTTAGCAGTTTCTTTTTTTGTGCAGCGTTTTGAGACAGAATCGTTTGCATGGGAGAAGGGCCTATCCATTCAAATGGCCGCGCGCGATTTACGTTATGCATGGTTTGAAGAATTGTTAAAAATTCATTCATTCAACTGGCTGGCCACGGGGCATCATTTTGATGATACCATGGAAACTGTTTTGCTGAATTTGACGAAAGGATCGTCGATCGATGGTTTGGGAGGAATTCCTGTAAGAAATGGAAATATCATCAGGCCGCTTCTGTTTGCCACGCGTGCTCAAGTGGAAAAGTTCGCGAGAGAAAATGGTATCGCCTGGCGCGAAGATCAAAGTAATCTCACGGATGATTATCAGCGAAATTTCATCCGCCATCAGATCATTCCTAAGCTAAAGGAATTAAATCCCTCGCTTGAATCAACTTGGCAAGTTGGACTAGAAAAAATACAGGGAGACCTGGACCTATTGCACCACGCCTTTGATGCCTGGAAAAATTACCACGTCGTAGAAAATACTGATCGGACCGTCATTCACAAAATAGCTTTCGAGGAAATTTCAGCCCCTGCGGCGGTGTTGTGGAGATACATAAAAACCTACGCTTTCAATTTTGAACAAGCGCGTGAAATAATTCAGGCATTGAAAGGTCAGCCAGGTAAAAGATTTTTATCTATGACGCATACGCTGGTGGTCGATCGGGACGCTATCATCATTACACCTCACCCTCAAGAGTTGAATGATGTTAGCATTGGTCAGGATCATCATGAAGTGAATCTCGGACCTTGGAAATTACACTTGTCAAATGACCATGCAACGACGCCCGGCTCAGGCAAAATGGAAGCTGCGCTGGACGCTGATGAGTTGATTTTTCCTTTGGTATGGAGGAAGTGGAAAAATGGAGATTCCTTTCATCCACTGGGTATGAATCATAAAAAGAAGATCAGCGACTTCCTTGTCGACAATAAGCTATCGCTTGCTGATAAAAATGCAATAACGGTTTTGGAGTCGAATGGAAGAATTGCTTATGTAGTGGGCTGGCGCATCGATGACCGATTTAAAATTACGCCAAGTACCAAACGGGTGTTGAATATCCGCGTAGAGAAAGTATAACAGGTTTCCTTTCTCAAAAATTATTTTCAAAATCCCTTTGAATTGATAACTTGCCGCCCGGTTTTAGGGGCGTGTTTCTCCCCATCCCACAATGTGTTGATTTCTAGGCAAATATCGAGTACGAACATATATCTCAACGCCTTGACTGACTCAAGACTAGACCGAATTATAAAACCTAATTTATATAAATATGAAAGTAACTGTTGTTGGTGCTGGTAATGTTGGCGCCACATGTGCAGACGTCCTGGCCTATCGCGAGGTAGCTAACGAAATTGTCTTGTTAGACATTAAAGAGGGGTTGGCTGAAGGTAAATCATTGGATATTTGGCAAAAAGCCCCCATTGATTTGTATGACAGCCGCACCATCGGAGCAACGAACGACTATACTAAATCGGCAGGCTCAGATGTTGTCGTTATCACTTCAGGACTTCCACGTAAGCCAGGGATGAGCCGCGATGATCTTATCGGAACAAATGCCGGAATTGTAAAATCTGTCACTGAAAATATTGTCAAGCATTCGCCAGACGCGATCATCATCGTGGTATCCAATCCGCTGGATGTAATGACGTATCAGGCGCATCTTACTTCAAAACTGCCGCGTACCAGAATTATGGGTATGGCTGGTATTTTGGATACTGCCCGCTATCGTGCTTTCCTGGCAGAAGCACTCAACATTTCTCCTAAAGATATTCAAGCCATGCTGCTTGGTGGTCATGGCGATACGATGGTACCGCTTCCAAGATATACAACGGTTGCCGGTATACCTGTAACGGAGCTGATAGACAAAGATAAACTCGATGCTATTCTTGAAAGAACGAAAGTAGGTGGTGGTGAACTGGTGAAGCTCATGGGAACGTCAGCGTGGTACGCGCCGGGTTCTGCGGCAGCGCAAATGGTGGAAGCCATCGTCAAAAATCAGCGTCGTATTTTCCCAGTTTGTATCAAATTAGAAGGCGAATACGGCATCAAAGATTGTTACCTTGGCGTGCCGGTTGTCCTGGGTAAAAATGGTATCGAAAAAATCATTGAGCTCGATCTGACCAAAGACGAAAAAGCATTAATGGAATCAAGCCGTAAAGCGGTAAGAGAAGTGATGGATGTGCTTGAAAAACTTGGTTAAGCTCAACAGCGTTCAGCAGAAAGCATACAGCTTACAGTAAAAAGCCGGTGTAGCCGGCTTTTCTATTTGCAGTATAGTGTTGCCCGGGCGTAATCATCGCCTCGGACGCAGTCCGACGCCCTAAATCAGGGAGCAACTAAGCCCTGAAAGGGCGACATCATGACGGCATCAATTTTACAGACAAGCGCGTTTATCATTACCTGAATTTTTCTGGAACGAGCAATGACATTTGATGGCGCCCCTTCAGGGCTATGCGGAGGACGACGGAAAAGCGCAGGACGCACGTCCTGCGCTTTTGTGATTTCGCCCTTTCCGGGCTGCATAGTTGAATAGCCCTGAGGGCGTAATCAACAGCGCCTGACGCAGTCCGACGCTCTAATTCAGTTGGAGCAATTAAGCCCTGAAAGGGCGTAATCCCCAGCAATCTTTCTTTATGTCGGACTTTAGCGCTTCCGTTAACAATCATATTTCTTTTCGACCACCATAAATTATTTCTCCCTTAACTAATCCAAACTTATTTCGGATGTTTTCTTCGAGAGAGTTTACATATGGATCCTCCAGCGGCTTCAAGCCTGCCCGCTTGATTCGTTGAGGATAATCCTGTCCGTATTTTCGAACGTGGTCATCTTGCCCAAATATCTTTTCTCTTTCTTGTCGATCTGTAATGGTCGGATCTTCAAATGTTTTCTCAGGAACAGGATTAAAAAAAGGTACCTGAAGAATAGCAAATCCGTCTGGCTTTAATACTCTCTGGATCTCGTTCATCGCCTTGATGTCATCTTTGACATGCTCCAGTACGTGATTGCAAAGCACGACATCAAACGTGTTTTCCTTGAAGGGAATTTGGTGAATGTCCATTTTTATTTTCGCCAACGGTGATTCAATGTCAGCCGTTATATATCGATCGCCATGAATTTTTTCAAAACGTTTGATAAAGCACGCCTCCGGAGCGATGTGCAGAACCTGGAGACCACTTTTAAAAAACGAAGTCCTTTCTTTTAAATAAAGCCACATCAGCCGGTGGCGTTCCAGGGAAAGACAATTCGGACACAAAGCGTTTTCACGGGGATTTATTCTCCCGTACGGCAGAAACTTTCTAAAACTTTGGCCACAAACGGGACAAGTGACCTCGTTGCCGCGGTAAAATAGGCCTAGAACCTTTAGACCTGCGCTACTTATCCGTTGTAGGTATTTTCTGGGTACATATCGGATGAGCCAGGAAATGATTTTTTTCATGCTGCCAATTTGCGGCTACAAGCTTACGTCTAAAAGCTTAAACCTAAAAGGTCTGTATTCTCTTGAAAAACGGGTTTATTTGTCAAAAAAAGGTTAAGTCGTATAAAACTATTTATGCTGCCCTATCATCTTTAGGGGGTAGAAGGCAAGCAGCAGGAGAACTTTAAAACCGAACGAAATCTGTGGTGGATACTTTACTGAACATTGCCATGATGCATTCTGACACCCTCGTTACCCGGGCTAAAGAAGGGGACCAGAGTGCCCAAGGGAAGTTGGTGCAGTTGTGGTACAAGCGTATCTACAATTTCGGCTATAAATTTTTTATGGACCACGACCTGGCGATGGAAGTTTCTCAAAAGACTTTTATTTCCATGTGCAAAAACCTGCCCGGCCTCCAGGACAATGCCCGCTTTAAGTCGTGGCTGTATAAAATTGCAGTGAATTACTGCCGGGAAGAAGTCCGGAAAAAGAAAGGTGATCGCTCGCTTTCGTTTGACGTCGTTTGGAATCGCGATGCGGAGGAGTCTCCGAAATGGGAATCCGCGGGACAACGTTTTGATAATCCTGAATCTCAGTTACACCGTTCTGAGCTTGCTGATATTTTGCAACAAGCCTTGAGCGAACTAAATGCTGAACAGCGCGAAGTTGTCATCATGAAAGAATATGAAGGACTAAAATTCAGGGAAATCGCAGAAGTATTAAACATCTCGGAGAACACGGTGAAATCAAGGATGTATTACGGACTTGATGGCCTCCGAAAAATTTTGGATAGGAAAAATATAAATAAAGATACAATAGGCTATGAGCTATAAACCTGATGAAAACGATTTAATGGCTTACCTCTATGGTGAACTGGAAGGTTCTGAAAAGGAAGCCATGGATAAATATCTTTTTGAGCACCCTGAGGCGCGCGTTGAGCTTGAACGCCTTCAGCAAATGCGAATCATGCTGGGTCATGTAAAAGATAAGGAAGTGATTGCTCCTCCCATTTTTGTTGGGGAAAGCAAACAACGATTTATATGGAATGCTCCCTATCTCAAAACGATTGTCAGCATTGCGGCGTCCCTGCTTCTTATCATACTGGCGGGAAAACTTGCTGGTATGAAAATTCAATATCAGGAGAGTGCATTACGCATTAGCTTCGGCGGGGATCAGGTCGTTAATGGTAATGCCGCGCAAACCACCACGCCTGCTATTTCTTCCGTAACTCCCGAAGAGGTTCAGGCTATGATCAATGCATCCTTAGACAAAAACAATCTCGCCATGCAGTCCAGCTGGAAGGAAACGCAACAACAATTGGATGCATCCATCACTAAAAGCCTGGCGCAGAATTCCAATAAGATCGACAAGCTGGTAAAAGATGCTTCAGTGGCGTCACAGGATCAGATTCGCCAATTCGTTTCGGGGATGCAAACCGAGAATCTCCAATTGGTTAAAAACTATTTCAAGCTTTCGTCCGACGAACAGAAGCAGTATATCGAAAGTTTGTTGGTGGATTTTTCAAAATACCTTCAACAGCAACGTAATGACGATCTACAGATTGTTCAAACCCGGTTGAACAGCATTGAGAAAAATACGGATGTGTTCAAGCAGGAGACGGAGCAAATTCTGTCCAGTATTATCACAACAGTCGGAACAAAAAATTCTATCGGTACAACAAACTAAAGGGTCAGGCTAAATGCTTGCAGTCCATTATTAAATGCGTATGACTATGAAGAAAACGATTCAAACTTTGCTTTGCAGCGCAGTCCTTTTCGCCACAATGCCTGCTGTCGCACAGAAAATAGATGAAGAGAGAATGCAGCGTGACATTGCTGTTGCTGAAAATGTTTTGGGAACCTTGATAAGGCAGGAGTTTGAAAAACAAAAGATGTTTTTTCCCCTGGAAATAAAAAGCAACTACCAGCCTGGTTATGGCATTACGTTTTACATCCCTACGGATTATACTACACCCATTGTGTTTGCTTTACCGAGCGATGATAATTTCGTCTGGGAACGTGCGCAAGGGCCCCGTGTGTATATTAGTAATGGCAATGAACCGAATCCACCCAATGACGTAGAGCCCCGAGCGCAGGAGAAAGAAGGCACCCTGAGTCTTCAGGATAAAAAGAACGAAAAGGCGAAGCTTGACATGGATAGCATCCAGGATTCATACAATACAAAAGTGATTGACGCTGCAAAAAAGTTCTTGCTGGACTATAGTGATATGGTAACGCAGCTTTCACCTACAGAAAGAATTATCGTCTCCAACCAAGGAGATAGACCAAGAGTGTGGGTAAACAAATATTTTAACGCGCCCAATCGCACGCATCTTTCCGTTGAAGTTTTAAAGGGTGATTTGACGCAATACAAACAAAATAAGATCACCCGTGAGCAAGCGTTATCGAAGATTAAGGTGATAAACACGGAGTCGGTCGACGAGGTCGAACCGGACCTGGAGTTGTTGTCGAGTATTTTCACCCGGCTGTATCGCCCCGATCTTTCAAAAACTTTCTTCACACAGGATAATGTGTATTTCGAGCGGCTGAAAGATTATGGTGTAGTGTATTACATGCAGGCTTTAAGCAGCCAGGAGCTAGGATACACCAAACGTTTTGTAATGCCAACGGTCGGTTTGGACGATGTTGATCAGGCAACGCGCGATAAAAAAGTAAAGGAACTCTATCCTAAATTCGAAGAAGATCTAAAAGACAATATCCTGGAATATGGTCGTACACTAAAGAGTCTTAAGGATGAAGAGGTATTGGTCTTCCAGGTAAGATTGACGCGATGTGTGGGCTGCGGGATACCTTCAACCTTAGAGTATACTATAAAGAGCTCGGTTCTAAAAGATTTTAATGCCAATAAAATCAACAAGAGTGGAGCACTGGGGAAATTTGAAATTAAAAAGGGCGCGACTCAGTAGTTAAAATCTTTTCAAATATTTTACTGCGGAGACACAAAGAAAGCAGAGTTTCGCTAAGGTCCTTGGCAAATTCTGCGTTCTTCGTGGCACTTCATGAAATGCATTTTTAAAAAACGTTACCTTCACACTTGTCCGAAAACGACCAAGGATTCAGCGTTTAGGTAAATTCATGGCGACAAAATGGTTCTATCAGAAAACGTAATAGGTGTTCCGTGCATATTATTTGCAAGCCGTTTATCCAAAGAGGGATGTCGTTGTTATCAATTCTTGGTAAGTGTGCGCGATCGATTGTACTATTTTGTAGATTTAAGGTAATTCCGCTTTGAGGGAAAGCTATAGCAATCCACGAATACCGCTATAGTCATGTTGGCAGTATAAAATTTACTTCAAGGAGCGTTATGTCGGCGATCAATAAGAAATTTCTATGGCTTGCAGGAGGTATTGCGGTGCTGCTGTTCAGCTACTTCATGCTACGGAGTAGTAAATCCGGAAACCAGTCCGACATCGTCACGGATGTCAAACAAGGTCTATTTAAAGTCGAAATTGAAATAACCGGTGAGCTCGAAGCTAAAAATTCGGTTAAGATACTTGGCCCCACACAGCTTCGGGATTTCAGAATTTGGCAAGTCGTCATCCAAAGTATGGTGGACGAAGGCACTGTCGTTAAAAAAGGTGATTGGGTTGCCAATCTGGATCGTTCTGAATTTCAGACCCGTTTCAATGAAAAACAAATCGAACTCGAGAAGGAAAATGCTGAGTTTGTACAAACTCAGCTCGACACCACCCTACAACTACGAGAAGCGCGGGATAAGCTTATTAATCTAAAATACGCGGTTGATGAAAAAAGGATTATACTCGAACAATCCAAGTTCGAACCGCCTGCAACCATAAAGCAAGCTGAGATAAATACCGAAAAAGCCATACGAGAGTATGAGCAAGCCAAGGAAAATTATAAAATCAAGCAACGTCAAAATGGGGAAAAGATGAAGGAGCAATCGGCCGAGTTGCGAAAAGTTCAAAATGAATTTACAGCAATGACGCAGGTTATGCAGGGCTTCACAATTCTCGCTCCAGAACCGGGCATGGTGATATATTCCAAAAGTCCTTGGGATGGTAAACCCATCAAAGCGGGTTCTCAGATCAACATGTGGGAACCTACAGTAGCAACGTTGCCTGACTTGACTAAGATGATGTCTAAGACGTATGTCAATGAGGTTGATGTACGAAAAGTTGTTGTTGGCCAACTTGCTGAAATTGGATTAGATGCCTATCCGGAAAAGAAATTGAGAGGTAAAGTAATGAGGGTTGCCAATGTAGGAGAACAGCGTCCGAATTCTGATTCCAAGGTATTTGAAGTAGCTATTGAGATCGATGGCACTGATTCCACATTACGTCCCTCGATGACAACCAGCAATAAAATTATTGCAAAGGTAATAGACAATGCTCTCTTTGTTCCCTTGGAATGTTTACACAATCAATCGGATACGATTACTTATGTTTTTAAAAAAGAAGGTATAAAAATCTCAAAACAGGAAGTCGTGGTAGGGGAGACGAATGGCAACAGTGTTGTCGTGTTGAACGGACTAACAGCGCAAGATCGGATTTACCTGTCAATACCATTAGGAATGGAAGATGAAAAAATCTCTTTGTTAAAAGAAATGGAAGGTAAAAGGAAAAAAAATCTACCTGACCAAGAAAATAAGGAGGCATCGAACACGCCCGTTCCAGTTAGCGCTAGTGGTAAATAAACCAATGCTATGGTTTCAAAACGTATTCTCGCGAATTTCTCGATAGCCGTTGGTGCCGTTGTTGCAAATAAAATTAGATCGCTCCTTACGGCCCTTGGAATAATATTCGGTGTTGCTGCCGTGATCGCGATGCTCGCAATCGGAAATGGAGCGCAAAAAGAGATTTTAGATCAGATTAAGCTGGTGGGTTTGAATAACATTGTAATAAAACCCGTTGTTGAGCAAGAGGAAAAAAAAGTAGAAGATCAGGCAGCACAAAAAGAGCGGAAAAAATTTTCACCAGGTTTAACCCTTCGTGATGTGCGTAATATCGAGGCCACAATTCCTGGAATCACAAGTGTAAGTCCCGAGATTATTATCGATACCTATGTGATAAGAAATGGACTGCGCAGGTCAGCAAAACTGATAGGCATCGTTCCCGACTACTTCCACATCTATAACTTTGATTTGAAAGAAGGAAAGGTTTTTAATGACGAACACCTGCGGCGAGGGGCTGCTGTTTGTATCATTGGTTATTCGATAAAAGCGAAATTTTTTCCTACGGAAGATCCGATCGGCAAGAGTCATTAAAGTCGGTCAGCATTGGCTCACAATCATCGGAGTTTTAGGAGAGAGGCTGATCTCTAATGTCAGCATTAGCAAGCTCGGCATTCGCGATTTTAATATGGATATTTATGTACCGCTGCAGTCGGTTTTAATACGTTATAGAAATCGTGACAGAATTACTTACGAACAACTTAGACTTGGATCTCTTAGAGGTCAGGGGCCTAACGGATCAACGCAAAATGACAATGACCAGGAGAAAAAAAACTATCATCAGTTAGATCGGCTGGTGATTCAGGTCGAGACCACTAACCAGCTTACTTCCACCGCGGAAATAATTTCTCGATTGCTTGAACGAAGGCATTACAACGTTGTGGATTATGAAATTGAAATTCCTGAATTGCTGCTGAAGCAACAACAACGTACAAACGATATTTTTAACTATGTGCTTGGTGCTATTGCGGGGATATCACTCTTGGTAGGTGGTATTGGCATTATGAACATAATGCTCGCGTCAGTTCTTGAACGCATCAAAGAAATTGGTTTGCGTCTTTCTATCGGCGCAAGGAAAAGCGATGTTGTACAACAGTTTTTGTTCGAAGCCGTCATGATCAGTGTTTCAGGGGGAATCATTGGTGTGCTTTTAGGAATCTCGATGGCCTACATCGTATCAGAGTTTGCCAACATTCCGACCATTATCACAGTGTCTTCTATTATTATATCCTTTGGAGTGGCTGCAACGGTGGGCCTGATATTTGGAATTGCTCCGGCCCGGAGAGCTGCAAGTCAGGATCCCATTACATCCTTGCGTTATGAATAAAACTTTTCTCGTGCTACTTTTTTTTTGCTTTAGTCTTCCTGTCACTGGGCAAACTGTTTTTTCGATTGAAGATATTATTCAGCGCTCTCAATCTCAATCACCGGATTTTAAAGTGGCCGAAACCCGACGTGAAAACCGGTACTGGCAATATCGAATTTTTAGAAGCAACTATAATCCGCAGGTGCGGGCCATCAGTAATAACGCAGGAGCGTCTATACAATAACAGCTTTAGCCCAATTCTTCAGCCTGATGGTTCGATCCAATATCTTCAGATCAACCAACTTAATCCAGGTATAAACTTCGCCCTGGAACAACCCATTCAATGGACAGGTGGTATTATTTCGATCAATACCACATACAACTACTATAATAATCTTGTTGACCATACGACTCAGTGGAATGGCTCTGTTCTTAATATCCGGGTGAACCAACCGATATTTTCCTACAATCAGTATAAGTGGGACAAATTAATTCAGCCCATCCGATACGAAGAATCAAGACGTGACTATGCAGAGTCAATGGAGGCTATCGCGCGTGATGCAGTGAGCAATTTCTTTAATGTGCTTCAGGCTCAGACTGATTTGCAGATTGCTCAATACAACGTGGCAAACAATGATACAATTTATAAGATCGAGCAAGGACGTTATAATATCGGTACCACATCTAAGGACAAACTTCTACAAGTTGAATTGCAATTATTAAGATCGAAGCAGGATGTTGCGCAGGGTAGATTAAACTTACAAACTTCCAGTTTGCAATTACGAACCTATACAGGTATCAATACGTCGGAAAGTTTTGAACTTGTTTTGCCCGATCAAATTCCTGTAATTATTATTAATGAGGAAGATGCCATACGTTATGCTCGCGAAACAAGGTCAGCATTTATTGCATTTGAACGCAGAAAAACTGAGGCTGAGGCATTTGTGGCGCAAGCCAAGAGTATGCGGTATGAAGTGGATGTGTCCGGAGGGTTTGGTTTAAACAATGTGGGCAATAATGTTGGAGAACTTTATCAGGATCCTGCAAGGCAGCAGTTTGTCAATCTCACGTTCAGCATTCCTTTGATTGACTGGGGTCGCCGTCGATCGATGATGCAAAGTGCTTACGCGAACAAAAGACTGAATGATTACCTGATTGCACAAGATGAAGTGATATTTGAACAGACAATTTTAACGCAGGTGAGACAATTCGAAATGTTAAAATCGCAAATTGAGATTACGAAAAAGTCTGATGAAGTTGCCTTTGAACGGTACAACGTAGCCCAAAACCGATATCTCATCGGAAAGATTGACATCACGAATCTGAATATTGCACTGAAAGAAAAAGATGATGCAAAACGAAGTTACATCGAAGCATTAAAAGCTTTTTGGATCGCTTTTTACGAACTGCGTCGCCTTACGTTGTATGATTTTGCTTCACAAAAATACCTCTATAATCCTCTTGTAGAACGCTAAATAAGCTGCATCGATGCGCACCGATTTAAGGATTCTGACAACCTTAGCGAACCTGTGCTTCAATGCGCGTCACGGTGAAAATTAGACCTGTCCCGATGGGACAGGATGTTGGTAGAATTACCTGACACGCCATCTCCAAGTTCCGTCAGGGACAATATGTAATACATACTCTAAAAGGTATTTCATCCCTGACGGGATTCGTTCTCGAGTTCGTTTTTTTTCTACCAATATCACGTCCCTGTGGGACAGCCGATCGATTACCAGAAGAAATACATTTTACACCGAGACACACAGGTTCGCAAAGGAATTCTTAGCGATTTCTCGCCTTCGTGTAGCACGTTTCTAAAAAGGTGGCCTACACCGACTTTAAAACCTCCGACCTATACTTGGTGAGTATGCTCGACTTCGACAAAAATCCCAGATACTGTTTGTCTTCCACCACCGGCAAATTCCATTGATTGGTATCGTCGAATTTCTTTAATACCGTATGTAGATTTTCATTTAGCTTGATGACCGCGGCCGGTTTTGCCATCAGCTCCTTAACAGTTGTCTTTTCATATTTTTCCGGATTAAAAATAATGTTCCGGATTTTATCCATGTGCACAAGTCCCAAAAGTTCATTTTTTTCGTTAACTACAGGAAACGTATTTCGGCTTGAAGTGGAAATAATCTGAATCATAGATTGAAGGGTATCCTCAGGCTTAACAACAGAAAAATTGGTTTCAATTAACGAAGTGAGATCCAGTTTGCTCAGCAAAAAACGATCTTTGTCTTCCATGCTTAGATTGAGCATATGTGAAAGTTTCTTTCCTTCCATCGAGAGTGGTTCGAAATATTTTGCCACGGTGATACTAAGCGCTGAGACAATCATAAGTGGAATCATAAGTTCATAACCTCCTGTGACTTCAGCGATAAGGAATATTGCCGTAAGGGGTGCGTAGAAGACTCCACTGAGGATTCCCGCCATAGCTACGAGCGTGAAGTTTGTTTCCGGGATTTTTGCAATCCCCGTAATGTTAATGAATCTTGAATAAACAAATCCAAGATATGCCCCCACAAACAGCGAGGGTGCAAAGCTTCCGCCGTTTCCGCCACTTCCAGTGGTAACCGCCGCGGCTATCGTTTTAAGAAACATCATCGCACCCAGAAAAATAAGCAGGTGCATGTCATTTCGGATGAGCGAGTTCATGATGCTAACCTTAGTCAGCTGGCCCGGCTGAAGGAGTGAAAGCGATTTTATCGATTCGTACCCTTCACCGAATAATGGCGGGAAGAAAATCAGTAAAATGAATAGTAATGTTCCTCCCAGCAAAACCCGGATCCATAGATTGCCAACGGCCTTCATTTTCAAATCCACCCACGTAAACATCCGGGTATAATAAAGAGAAAGGAACCCAGCAAGAAGGCCGAGAATTACGTAGTACGGCACGTTGTAATAATTGAACGGCTGTTGGAGCGTGAAGGAAAGAAGGGCATCCTCCTGCAAAATAATTTTGGAAAGCAAGGCGCCGCAGGCCGCGGAAATGATCAGGGGTATCAGCGCCGAAGCGCTGATATCGGTCAGCAACACTTCTACTGCGAAGAGTACGCCTGCAATAGGTGAGTTAAAAGCGGCGCCGATCCCTGCTGCCGCCCCACATGCCAGTAGGATCGTTCGATCCTTATAAGAAAGGTTATAGGACTTTCCGAAATTCGAGCCTATGGCTGAACCGGTGCTGACCATGGGAGACTCCAATCCCATGGAACCTCCAAATCCAACTGTTAGCCCGCTGGTAATTAGATGGGAGTACATCGTTTGCGGAGGAATTGTACTTGATTTTTTTACGATCGAATGGACAATATCGGCGGTGCCCTTTTGAAGTTCCGATTTTAAAAAATATTTGATATAAATGACTGTCAACAATATCCCAACCAGTGGGAATAAGGCGAACACGAGAAACTCCTCGAACCTGTTTGAATAGTAGCTGACCAGTCGTTCAATTGAATGCACAAAGTATTTCAGCATAACGGCAGCAAATCCCGAAGACAGTCCCACCAGCACGCTTGCAAGCACAAAGAATTGACTGGAGGGTAGTTTGTCCTTTAGATAAAGGATTGGTTTCTTCAGTACCGAATGGATAGACTCGATCATCTGCGCGTCAATAAAAACTAGTTGTTAACCGCCTCAGCAAGATGCATTTTTTTATCCGCTAAGATTCACACATTTGAAATTTGTGTGGAAATAAATACACAATAAAAATAAGCGCCGCCCGCAAATACTTTGATATTCCTCAAAAAATCAATGGCGAAATTATTGCCATACCTTTTTTATACTTTAAAATCTAAAAATTACATGAAGACTTTAGGAATAGTCGTTCTCGCACTCGGAATCATCATGACGATCTTCACCGGGTTTAATATTGTCACCAAAGAAAAGGTAGTCGATCTTGGACCACTGGAGATTAACAAGGAAGAAAAAACTCCTGTTTACTGGTCGCCAATAACGGGAGGTATACTCATCGTCGCTGGTGCAATTATCCTTGTCGCTGGCAGAAAGGGAATTAAATCTTAAATCAAATACATATGCTACCGGATAAAGTACTTTATACCGATGGACGTGGAATAACAGTTACCGACTCTACGTTTCAAGTGAACAAAACTTCATACCAACTGAATGGTATCATAAAACATGGATTCCTAATCATACGTCCGGAACGATTGCCGGGTATGTTGTTGTTGGTGGTAGGTTTTATTGTGCTCGTTATTGGCATTCTGAGCCTTGTACCAGCCTCGTTATTTCCTCCGATGGAAATCAATGGCGAACATGTGACAGCGAACACCGTGGCAATGTGGGCAGGAGGATCGATCGCATTGATCGGCATCCTAGTCCTCGTTATCGTAAGGGAACGTTACGCGGTGCGTATAGCCACAGCGGAAGGTGAAAAAAATGCTGTGGTTAGTGAAAAAAAGGAATATATCTCTCAAATCGTGGATGCATTGAACGAGGCATTCACCCAGAATCGACCACAATCCGTTTATGAAAAAGACCTGGTAGGTAACTAATGCAGTTTTCTACTTCCGCTTTCGCGGAAGACCCAAAGAAAAAAGCTTCTCAGAATTCTGAGAAGCTTTTTTTTCTAGTGGTTGTTGGTGATCCTTTTACATTCAATATTATAGTCAAAATTCAATAATCAACGTTGCACGACTACCGGCTGAGCATTGATTATTGAGTGTTGAATATTGCATATTCGTGTCCTAATACTCAACACTCAAATATTTTCTAATCTATTTTTGCCTGTCGTTAATGGCCTTTCCCTGTTTATCGAAACGGTAGGTGTGGGTGGTGTTTCCGTCCTTTATTTCGACAGCATATTCATCACCTTTTTTACTTCTGTAAAAAGTTTTCGATTGTCCTTTGTAATCGGAACCCTTCAAAGCGTTGACCATATTTGAGGGAATTTCATCTTCAGAAATTTTAACCATGTCACGCAGGCTATTGTCCTGAATCTGCTCTGGTGATTGCGTGACCGGATCACCTTGCCGGACCGGATGTTGAGCCGTATCCAGACCTGATTCCTGTGAATATGCAGCCGAGAATAACATGCATAAAAAACTAAAAGCAAATAATTTTTTCATGGCGATGTTTTTTGAAACATTCAGTAACAAATTTGTGCCAGAAATATTTTTTTAAAAATCGGTGATATTACGCGATAGTAGAATCCCTGATTTGGTGGGGCTCATTTTCTTTGGGGACTATTTCTACACGCTTGTGAAATTATGTCAATTCATTTTCCGAACTCCCTTTTTTCTTAAGTTCGTTTTCCAGCGCTTTGATCTTCTCTTCATATTGCTTTTTTTCTTCCGCGAGGCTTCGGTCCTTATTCAAAACGTCGTTCTCTAATTTTTTCAGTCGGGTTACGTCCCTGGAAATTCCAAATGTTCCAACTACTTCGCCCTTGCTGTTGACGAGGGGCATTTTGGTTGTAGATACCCAATGTTCAGACCCATCGGTCAAAACTTCTTTTTCGATGTAGTCGATCTTTGGATTCCGCGTCGTCATGATATTCAATTCATCATCGTACGCCTCTTGTGCTCTGGCTTTATCCTGAAAATCAAAATCCGATTTTCCCATGAGTGCCTCCACGTTTCCGCCGAAATGGCTCGCGAGGTACTTGCTAACGCGGATGAATTTGCTGGTGCGATCCTTGAAGTAGATAGAATCCGGGATGTTATCCATTAGGGAATCGAGCAGGTATTTTTCCTTTTCGAGCGTATCCTTCAGTGCTCCAAGCTCGGTGACGCTTCGATGCATTTGTTCCTGTGTCGCCTCAAGCTCCTCCATGTTCTGCCTCATTTCCTCTTCCTGTGCTCTCATTTCTTCGGCCTGCTCCTGTGACACCTGCAGTAATTTAGTGGTCTTTTCACCAGTTCTTACGGTAATGATTGACGACGCGAGCAACTCTCCTAATTTCTCCAGGAATTCGATCTCGTGTGGCCTAAATGGTTTTAATGAAGCCAGTTCAAGAACACCCTCAATTTTTTCATTTGTCCGCAACGGAATCACCAATAAGCTGCTTGGATTGGCCCCACCCAAACCGGAAGTAATAGATAGGTAGTTATTCGGCACTTTCGCCATGTAAATAGTTTGCGCCTCCAGAAAGCATTGTCCAATGATGCCTTCTCCAATTTCTACAGTCTTCGAAAGAAATTTTTTGCGATCATAGGCGTATGCCGCACGGAGCTGAAGGAATTTTTTATTTTCTTCTTCCTCCAAAATAAAAAGTCCGCCCACCTTGGCACCGACATAATTCACGACATTTGAGATTAGGTTTTCTGAAAGTTTGTCAAAATTTTCCTGGTTATTTCGAATAATCTCGCTAAACTTAGATAGACCTTCCGTTGTCCATATTCGGATTTGATCTTGTTCTTTTACAAGTTGCATTTGATTGCGCATGTTCAGCAACTCCCCGGCAATACTTTCATGATTAACGTCTTTGTTTTCGTCGTTCATTCCTTCCCATGTTATTCCATAGTTACCGCTTGAGATCGCCTTGATGAATTCACGTACTTTTTTCAAATTGGTGATGAGCCTTGCTTTCACCTCTTCTTCATTTTGGCTATCTACCTTTTCAAGCGAGTTGAAGATGTAGGCTTTATTGCTTTCCTCGAGTTCGTGCATGACATTGCTTAACCTTTCACTGCCTTGTGTGACGTTTCTAACTAGGAAAACCAGTAACGGGAGGCCCGATACAACCAATAGTATTTGAAGTACCCTTGGAGAGACCAAGCTGTTCGCAAAGTGGTGAGTGGCGGATAATGACGGTGCTGCCGAGGCTGAAACTTCCTGTTGTTCATTTTGTGCCAAACTCACGCTGTCCCCAGTGGCCAGGTCGTTGTTGGCCGATGAGTAGTGAGAGAAAATAACTATGGTCTGAATAATCAATAAACCGGCGAACAAACATGTAGAAATTATTACGCCTCTCTTGGTAAGAAATTTCATCTCTATTGGGCTTTGAAGACATTAAAGGAAACTATTTTAGGAATGAGGCCCAACTGGATGCAAGGAAATCAAACGTTTGTTCGATATTGGATATTCATTGATCTTATAGATGGTCCGTTAACGATGGGCGTGCTTGCTATAAGCGCATTTTACTGTGTAAATTTACTTAAATCGATAAGAAAAGTTTTCAATCATCACTCAGATCGAATCGCTAATGCAGAATCCTTCACTATTGAATCTCAATCTTACATTGGTAACTATCATTGTTTGGAAGTGACTTTTGTCGGATGGCTTAACTTATAATCCTCCGTCCGCTGGTCTATCTTGTATCTTGAATTCTTATATCCCTTGACATATTTCTTAATCCGCGCTTCGAATTCAATGTGCATTCCGGCTATAAGTGAAATTTGCTGAAAGTTTTTCGTGTAGGAGAACCACACATGTTCGGTCACGATTTTATTGCTTTCGAGGTCTACAATGTTTTTCAACAAGACAGTCTCTTCAGCAAATCCGTGATAGTTTGTTTTTTTTCCAAACCTCACAAAGGTTGCCTGGAATTTTTTGCGCTCGCCAACTTGATTTGCCAGGTCTCTTCTCACGATGCAGCGTCGTAAAGTTCCTTAGCCTTGACTAAAAATGGGAGCTGATGAGGGTGAATCATTTTGACAGCTTCATCGTATGTCAGCCACGCCGCCCTATCTACTTCCGGGATGTCGATGAACTTCTTTGAACGAGGTGGCCATTCCATTTTAAAAATATTGGAAGTGATTCCTTGATCTGAATTCCATTCCCCTTTGAACGCCCAGGCATGGACAATTTTTCCGCTTTTTTGTTTTACTGAACCCAGTGGGTGAAAGGGGGCTTTCGCTTTTATCCCCGTTTCTTCAAAAAATTCACGCTGTGCTGTTTGTAAAACTTCCTCGTCATTTTCGGGAAGACCTTTGGGGATACTCCAAACGCCTTCATTTTTTTTTACGTAAAAAGGTCCTCCGGGATGAACCAGAAAAAATTGCAATTCATCGTTTTCTTTACGACACATAAGCAAACCTGCTGCGATGGGAGCCATGATCACAATAACGTTAAGGTATACATCTCTGGAGTTGTTGCTTGCAAGGTAAGGAAAGTCAAAATAAGCCAATAAAAAAACCAGAGGTTGCTCTGGCTTTTTTCCGTGGACTAAAAGTCTTTTATGGCTTTTCCATTCTGATCGAACCGATAAATTCTTGTTTGATCACCATCACGCATTTCAACCATGAACATGTCGCTGCTCTGGTTGCGGTAAATGGTTCCATTTTCCCAACCTTTATACTGTGAACCTTGAAGCGTACTACGCAAAGATGCTGGGACTTCCGCAGAAGGAATAACAATCATGTCTTTTTTGAAATTAGCTTGGTCTTTCAGAACTTGACTTTGAGGTGCGGTTTGATCCTGCGGAACGGGTTGAGGGGTGGTGAGTTTCGTTGTGTCTTGAGCATTTACTGCAAATGCAGCGATTACCATTGTGCTTGTCAGAATTAATTTTACAGGTTTCATAGACGTCAGAATTTAGTTGTGTGGTTAGTTCTTCTTTCTATTGCTGTCAATCGCGTACCAGAGAGATTAGTTTTGGCAAGCATTGACAAATCGATCGGAAAAATAGCGCATGGACAAACCCTACTGTAAGACAAACAGGTTTATCCGAGGTTATGTTGCACAATATTGGTGCGAATGCAAATTATTTTCTACACTCCTGGGTTTGTTTATACTATCGGCCGGTGAACCAAGGTATTTTTAAGCTGATATTTTAGCATCAACAACTCAAATTTGCTTTGAAGAGCGTTTCTGTACCACGAGGGTGGGCTATGACCAAACGAAAACAGTTTTTTATATTTTTCCATAAGGGTCGGATAGTGTTTTTGAATCGCGTCTAACACAAGCGTTTTGCTATCATAGAGTCCGTCACCAAACAAAGTTAAGGAGGCAGGGAAAATATAACGGACGTTCAGTTGTTGAAAATTCTGAAACATCAAGTCAAGTTGTTCCTCTGAATCCGTAATGTAGGGGAGGAGTGGCATGAGGCTCACCCCACTATGAAATTTTGCCGCCAGTGTTTCCCTTAACGTTGCCAGTCGCTTACTTGGCGGTGTTGCACCGGGCTCGAAAATCTTTGCGACGCCGTCCTCGATGGTAGAAAACGAAAAGGTTATAAATACTTTATGGTCTAGAGCCGATTGTAAATCCAAGGGTAGGATCGCATCCCGGCTAATTTTTTCCAACAAATCGAAATCCCTTACGACAAGATCCGATTTCGTGATAATATGAACCGGAAATTTGTAGCGGTGAATTAATTCCAGCATCCTCCGCGTGAGCTGATAATTTTTTTCGACTTGGAGATATGGATCGGTTGCCGATGATAAGACTATAATCCCATACTGATTTTTTTTTGCCCTGTTTGATAATTGTTTTTCCAGAATTTCCAGCGCATTGATTTTTATGCTGAGCTTTTCTTCCATGTGCTCACCATATTTACTTCCGCGGATATAGCAGTACAAGCAATTGAATGAACAGGCACTGTATGGATTAATCGTGTAGTCGTCAAGAAACCAAGGGTCCCGACGCTTGGTCTTATTAAGAACCGACTTTACGATTATCTCATTCAGCATGGACGGCGTTACGGAGCCACTAGCCCCGCATACGTTTGGCGAACGATCTTCCCATCGTGAATAATGAAGGTATCCGTGTTGAATGATTTTTTCATTTTTGGTGTAGTCGCTTCCCAGGTGATGTAGCCAACATCTTTTTGCACTATTGACTTTCTCAGCTTTAATGTGCTTGAACCTTTAGGAAAAATTGTGAAGGCAAAAACGAAATTATCACGTATTTCTTTAAGGCCTTTGAACGTTTTTTCGGGCGTGATCAGGATAGACTCTTCCGTGTAGTCCGCCATTGTTGCTTCAAGATCGTTAGCCCCAAAAGCTTTCCAATGGTGGTCAAGTACTTGCGTGGTGGACTCTTCACTAAAGGATGGAACGGTTGTACTAGCTGATGGAACCATCACACTCTCTGTACTGTCTGCACTAGCGGCTGGACCGTCCGAGGCGGGTTTCTTTTCAGCACAGTTTGCGAGCAGAAGGATCATCAACAAAATGGAGAGGAGCTGGATTTTCATATAGGATAGTTTATGGTTTGTATGAAGTTAAGGAATTCATTTTGATTTATATGCATTGTACTATTGAGAAAGGATGCTTTCGTATTTTTTCAATTTCTCAACTTGAAAGGGGGCTTATTGAATTTAATATTTCCATGAAATGCTCGGGCGTGTATTGTTGTAAATCCCGAAGCTTTAGTTTTTGGACATTCCTTTTGTATAAGGGATTTGAAAAAAGTTCTTCGAGTTTCTGAGCGATGTCGGCCTCCGTATCTGTGGCTGCTTTTCCCCGGAGTCCCAATTGGTGATATGCAATTCGTGCGGCGTTTCCGATAGGATCGTATTCCGGATGAATGGGGTAAAGCAGCATGGGAATTTCAGCGCAAACGGCTTCCCTGATGGAATTAAGTCCACCGTGCGTTATGAATAAATCAGCGTGCTTCAACACTTGAAGCTGTGGGACAAAATTAAAAATGTAAATATTTCCTCTGGTCCTGAGTTTGGCAACATCTTCGTGTTTTGCTTTTAAAGCTAACACCAAGATATAGTCTTGCCTGGCCGTTACTTGCGTGAGTTTATCGATGAATGAGAAAATTACCTTGTTGTCACGTGGGTCAATGGTTCCAAACGAACAGAAAATGAGCTTCAAATTTTTGCTCTCTCTTAAATGCGAAATCGACGGCCAAACGTCGCTATACGCTGGGTTGTGTTTGTCGTTGAACGTTTCATTAGTCATGAATCCCACATAATGTTGGTGGGACGCGATTGCGAGATTTGGAAAATCGAATTCGCGCGGGGCGAGGACAAACTCATCCACATTTTTAACAGAGAAATTTAACAACCCCGGCGTTCTGGAGACATAATATTCGGGTATTGAGTTTCTCTTAAGTCTTCTTTTGATCAGGAATTGATCATCGAAACCCAACTGAATAAATTTCTCCTGCAAGTGTGTTTTGAATTGTAGTCGCTTCATACGATGCACAGCCTTTTCTACCCCATCCCTGTCGTTAGGAAATACATCCGTATTTAATGGCGGGCGATCTGGGCCAGCATCAGCTGGAAGCATAGCGTGTGTCATGGCAACTTTAATCTTCCTTTCCTTTAAGTGTCGATGTAGTATGATGAAATCTGTGGCCTGCCTCGAATCGATAAAAATAATACTAGGTTGAACTTCTTCCAGCATCCAGTAGAGCTCAACGTCGCGCTCGGAGTATAGCCTGTCAGTAATCCTATCTCGTAAAGCCGCCCAATAAATATATTTTTCTTTTTCAATGGTCCTAACCCAACTTTCAAAGCCCAGCCCAAATGGAACTGATTTTAGTTCCTTGAATTTAAACCCTTGCGATGATACATATTGGTGAAAAAATTCGGCACCAGCGAAGTAGACTTCGTAGCCCGCGTGTTCTAAAATTCGGCCGAGCTTTAAAATTGCAATGACATGGCTCAATCCATGATAAAATAGGAAAACAGCTCTGGGCTTCATAAACTGTTTAAAAATAACGGTTCGACAATAAGTTGTGCCCGTAGCATTTTCATCGGACCGGAACCTTACGGATCAATTTCGAGAAAATTGAAGGAAAGAATCTTTTGATGTAAACCCCGAAAACTTCTCTTCCGCCGATGTATACTTCTTCGCGACGTTTTTCAATAGCCCGCACGATTCTTTGGGCACACCATTCGGGAGTCTTTTTATCGTAGCTGGTTTTATCCAGTTTGTTTTGAGGTACACCACTGCCGGTTAACGCCGCGACGGAAAGGTTTGTCTTTATAAATCCAGGGCAAATCATAGTGACCAGGATCTCGTCTTTCCAATGTTCAGCGCGCAATGCATCAAAAAAACCATGCAGCGCATGCTTCGATGCTGCGTATGCCGAACGGTATGGTGTTCCGAATTTACCGGTCAGACTCGTGATTGTGACAACATGACCCTGCTTGCGATTTATAAAATGTGGAAGTAAATATTTCGTCAGTGCGATGGTCCCAAAATAGTTTACCTCCATTAGTTTTCGATCTACTTCCAGGGAAGTTTCCCGAATTAAGCTACGCTGTCCCAGGCCACCATTGTTCACCAAAATGTCGACATGCCCAAATAAACGAATCGCATCACCGACAGTCGACGACAGCGTATTCGCCTGCGAAAGATCCAATGGCAGAATTTGTATATTAGTTTGTATGGCCATGGCGCAATTTCCTTTTACCCTTTCTAGTTCTTCTTTTCTCCGGGCGGAAATAATAAGTCTGACGTTTTGTTTGGCCAATTCATAAGTTAAGGCCTCGCCAATGCCGGATGATGCTCCCGTAATCCATATTACTTTGTTGAAAATGTTTTTCATGGAATTACATTGATCTTATTCGAGGCATGACTACGATAACTTGAGATTATCTTGTTCGTCAAAATCCCAAAAGGGATTATGTGCGACTTCAAAAAGATGGCCGTCCAAATCTTTAAAATAACCACTGTATCCTCCCCAATGGACTTTTTCCGCAGGTTTTATCACAAAAGCTCCCAGCCTTTTAACTTTTTCAAGGACTTCATCTACTTCCTTTTCCGATTTTGCATTATAGGATAACGTTATTCCGGAAAATCCCGATCCTTCGGGACCGACGGTAACATCAGCAGCAAGATCCTTTCTGGGATGAAGCGCCAACACAATCCCGCCAAGGGGAAAAAGTGCTAGTTCTTCCACACTTGCTGACGATTTTTTCCATCCAAGTCCTTTTTCAAAGAATGCGACCGACCGTTCAAAATCGTTTACCCCTAGGGTTATCAGGTTTAGTTTCTGACGCATCTATTGTTATTTTTTGTTATAGATCACAAAATCAAATTCATAGGCATGGCGTTCATCTTTGTTATGATGTTCACGCGAAATTTCACGCCATTGTGCTTTATCATATTGAGGGAAAAATGTGTCTCCCTGTATTTCCGCATTAATTTCAGTCAGATAGAGCCGGTTGGCGTAAGACATTCCCAATTTGTAAATCTCAGCGCCTCCGATAATAAAAGCTTCTACTTCCTGATTGTGCCTTGCTATTTCCAAACCCTTTTCAACAGAATCAACCACAACACATCCTGGTGCGTCAAAATGTTCCTGACGTGTTACCACTATGTTTGTTCGATTGGGAAGCGGCTTAAACTTGTGTGGAATACTTTCGTAATTCTTCCTACCCATGATCGCATGGTGGCCTTTTGTTTTCTCCATAAAGAATTTCATATCGTCGGGTAATTTCCAGGGAAGGTCATTGTTCTTACCAATGACACGATTTTTACTCACAGCAGCAATCATGGAAATAATCATACACGCGCGTTAAAATTCGAAAGTACAGAAGTCGTCCGACCCCTCAAAGCGGAAAGTCGTCCGACCCCTCTAGGTGGGTCAGACGACTAGTTTATTACCCCTGAAAAATTCCTCCACAGCCATTCTTTTTTTTCCCTCCGGTTGTATCTCGTGCAGCGCGACCCATCCATCAGCTGTTTTAATGTGAATGTAATTTTTGTTATCCGTGAGGATTTGTCCTTGCGTTTGAGAGTCGTCAGACCACTTGACATGGTCCGACGACTTTGCTTGATCCGGCGACTTTACCACCGAGACCTTAAAAACTTTGAATACTTTGCCCGCCACGGTCGTCCAGGCGGCAGGATATGGGCTGAGACCGCGAACAAAGTTTCTGACCTGTTCGCTTTTTTGGTCCCATTTAATCTCACAAGTTTCCTTAAAAATTTTCGGAGCGTGTTTTATTTCGTTCGTCTCAGACTGTGGAACTGATGGAAAGTTATTTTGTTCAATAGCCCCTACGGTCTTTAGCACCAACGCTGCGCCCGTCGTCATCAAACGTCCATACAAAGTTCCCGCGTCGTCGTCAGGACTAATTGGTTCCTTCACCTGAAAGATGATGCTGCCCGTATCGATTTCATGTTTTAAAAAAAATGTGGTTGCACCTGTTTCCTTTTCCCCATTAATGATTGCCCAGTTTATTGGCGCTGCGCCCCTATATTGTGGTAAAAGCGATGCATGTAGATTGAATGTGCCCAGGGAAGGCATGGACCAAACTACTTCTGGGAGCATGCGAAAGGCAACCACGATTTGAAGGTTGCAATTGTATCTTCTTAGCTCCTCTAAAAATTCAGGGGATTTTAGATTGCTTGGTTGCAAGACTGGTATGTTATGCTTTGTTGCGCATTCTTTAACGGGCGAGTGACTTAATTTTTGTCCGCGTCCTTGCGGTTTATCCGCGGCTGTTATAACGGCCACGATATTGTATTTGTGTTCTACCAGGATTTCAAGACTGGGCACAGCAAATTCGGGAGTGCCCATAAAAATAATTCGGAGTTCCGCCATCCTGCGAAATAACGCAATTGCTGAAAAATATTAATACATAGTTTTGTGATATATCATGATTCTATGTATATTCGATCTATGCACTCGAAGGAATTGTTAAAAGGAACACTGTCCGTAATCATTCTAAAATTATTATCCGAGCGGGAGAGAATGTACGGGTACGAAATGTATCAGCAGGTAAAGGAATTGTCAGATGGTAAGATTCTATTGAAAGACGGATCGTTATATCCGGCCCTTCAAAAAATGACCGGCGATGGGTTGCTTTCCTTCAAAGAGGAAAGTGTAGGCGGTAGGATAAGAAAATATTATTACCTCACTAAGAAAGGACAAAAAGAAAAAGTAGCGTATGTGGAAGAGGTGAAAGATTTCATAAACACGCTTAATAAAATTGTTTTTCCCGAACTCAACAAAATATGAAGTTATCGAAAGACCAAATTGATATCATTCGCTATCGAATCGATCAGAGTGATATTACCATGCACACATTGAAGGATGATGTGTTGGACCACGTATGTTGTGTTGTAGAGCAAAAAATCAGAGAAGGGAAACCTTTTGAGATCGCAATGCAAGAAGCATTTCATGAAGTAGCGCCAAATGGACTCGATGAAATTCAACGAAAAACTTTTTATCTCTTGAAGTCTCCAAAAATAATATTCATGAAGAAGGTAATGTACTTGACGGGGCTGCTCTGTGCTACAGCTTTGAGTATAGGGTGGTTATTTGTGACGCTTCGCTGGCCGGGAGGTCGTGAATTATTCAACATCGGATTTCTTGCTTTTCTTTGGGTGTTCGTTCCAATGCTGGCCATTGATCGCTACCGTGTAAGTCTGCGAAAAGCTAAGTCAGAAAAACTAAGAATTATTATAGGAACTATTAGTGGGTTCATCATTGGACTTTCATTGGTATTTAAGGTGCTACACCTGCAGGGCGCGGATGTTGTACTTGTTGTAGGTATGATGATGTTCACTTTTGGGTTCCTTCCCATATTTTTTTTCAATTTGTATCAGAATGCAGTCAATCCCGGCAAGGTAAAATATGAATGATAAAATTGATGTCAAGTTTGGAAGCTTATTTCCCTGGCCCTTTAGACTTATTGCTGTTGTTGTTTTAGTTGTTGGGCTATCACTTATTTTGGAAAAAACTTTACTTTCCATTGGTTTGATTTTAGTGGGTGGATTTATTCTTTCAGGCGCTGAGGGCACAGAAATTAATCGGGCAGAAAAGAGTTACCTGGATTACAAATCCTATTTCTTCAAGAAGAGCGGGCACAAAAAAAAGTATTCTGGGATAGAAAAAATATTTGTAAGCACGTCAAAAATGCGACAGGAATTCTACACGATACATACCAATCGTTCGTCAATTTATGAAACGCTTGAGTTCAATGGATTTTTAAAATTCAGCGATGGAGAGAAGGTTCAATTGTTGAGAAAACGTAAGAAATCAGATCTGATTAAAGAGCTGAAAAAAGTGGCAACGTTTCTCAACGTAGACATTGAGGATAATACCATTGTTCATGAGTAATCAGTAATCGGTGGAGAGTATAGCTAGAAGTGTGCGAATAGGAAATGTCTTTGGGTGGATTGGACTCTTTCTACCGATCCCAAAGACTCACGCTAATAAGCCACAAAGTCGCCAAGACACAAAGCCTGCCTGCCGGCAGGGTTCACAAAGCGCTGCAATCGGAGTTACAACTTACATCTTACAACTTACATTTTACAACTCACTTCTTACAATCCACCCAGAACTACCCGATTTCCCGGCGAATCGGGAGACTAATCTCTCAAATCCTTCCGCATATATTTTGAACAAATGGGGCACTCTTGCCAATGGTGATTTCGTGCCGGGCAGTATTTCCTGCCAAAGTAGATAATTTGGAGGTGGACTTTGTTCCACAGTTCTTTTGCAATTAATCGCTTTAAATCTTTTTCGGTTTGCTCAACACTTTTGCCGTTGGTTAATCCCCAACGATATGCCAACCGGTGGATGTGTGTATCTACGGGGAATGCGGGGAGTCCGAACCACTGCGTCATAACCACGGAAGCGGTCTTGTGGCCAACCGCGGGAAGTTCCTCAAGTTCTTCAAACGTATTCGGAACTTCGCCCTTGTATTTTTCGATTAAAATTTTTGAGAGCCCAAAAATACCTTTTGACTTCATCGGGGATAGCCCGCATGGTCTGATGATTTCCCGAATTTCCTCCACACTCATTTTCACCATGTCGTAAGGATTGTCTGCTTGTTTGAAAAGATATGGAGTAGTTTTGTTGACCATCACGTCGGTGCACTGTGCGGATAGCAACACCGATATTAATAAAGTATAAGCATCCTTATGCTTAAGAGGTACCTCCGGATCAGGGAAATGTTTGTTTAGAATCTTGAGAATATCATTGACTTTTTCTGCCTTGTTCATAATAGTTTGAAGTTTGAAGTTCGAGGTTTGAGGTTCGACGACAACTTCGAACCTGCTTGCAGTAAGCAGGCTTCAGACCTCGAACCTGGAACTCAATTTACGTAGTGCGAAAGTATAGATATACGTAAAAAAACGTACTCACATCTACGAAATCATAAATGCAAGATTTGCGCCTGGAGGGGTGTTTGGCAGTAGGCTTATGGTTGTTGCCATCAAAAGAAACTGGCCTTCACCCCCAATTCCACTCGCGGTCAGCATCGTGACGTCGTTGACGAGGAGCGCAGAACCCGGTATTTTTAAGATTTCGCCTATCGTTCCCATTCTTTAAATTCGAAAACCTTAAATTCCAATCTCAGAATTGCAGTTCCGTAAGGCAAAATTTTGAATCTTCGTAATGTTGGTTGGGGACGTACGTTATCCTATTTTGCACAGAATCAATATCGCTGAAAGTTAGCATAAGCCCTTGAACCTTTCGTATTTCATATCTAAAAGAATCAGCCGCGATCAAAAGAAGGGATTTGCATCTTCCATTCATAACATTGCGATTGTGATCGTTGGGATAGGCTTGGCCGCCGTGATAATTTCATTTTTGATCATGCGCGGTTTTCAGGAAACGGTAAAAAATAAGATTTACAGCTTCAATGGCCATTTGTTGGTCACGAAGTACACCATGAATTATTCGCCAGAAGAGCAGCCTTTAAATTACTACATCGATCTCTATAAAAATCCACAAC
This sequence comes from uncultured Bacteroidota bacterium, assembly GCA_963813425.1. GTDB lineage: Bacteria > Bacteroidota > Bacteroidia > Cytophagales > Cyclobacteriaceae > Chryseolinea. The sequence continues at coordinate 85,705 of CAWEZB010000012.1, read as the reverse complement.
AATATCCAGGCATCAAGCACATCCAGGAATATGCTCATAAGCCGGGTTTGATAAAGACCGACAGCGGAGAAGTCCTGGGGATTCTTTTTAAAGGCGTAGGCAGGAGCTACGATGTAAAGGCATTTCAGGAAAACATTGTTGAGGGAAAGTTCATTGATTTTCCGGATTCAGGGTATTCAAACCAGGTCGTAATTAGCCGCATCATTTCTGATAAATTACAGACAAAGATTGGCGATGAGATCGTGCTTCATTTTATCCAAAATCCGCCACGGCAAAGAAAGCTTTCAATTTCGGGAATTTATGAAACCAACCTTTCCGAATATTTTGATAGCAATGTTATTCTAGGTGACCTGCGGTTGATCCAGCGTTTGAACGACTGGTCCGATAGCATAGCCGGAGGGCTTGAGGTTTACATCAAAAATGCCTCTTCTGTCGACGACGTAGGCTATGAAATTGGTGAAAAAATGGATTTTGATCTCAATATTGAGAGTGTGAATGATAAATACATTCAGGTATTCGAATGGCTCAATTTACTTAGCAGACAAGTGAACATTTTGTTAGGCGTGATCCTTGTTGTCGTGTCGGTGAATATTATTTCCATCATTTTGATCCTGGTGATGGAACGAACACAGATGATTGGAATGTTAAAAGCCTTGGGAGGAGGTAATAAATTTATACGTTCAATTTTTATTTACAACGGGATAAGTCTTATCGCAAAAGGCTTGCTGCTGGGAAATTTGATCGGCTTGGGGTTGTGCTACATGCAATATCAATTCAAGCTAGTCAAACTCAATCCTCATGATTACTACATGAGCTTTGTTCCTATTAGTTGGGAATGGGGAATTGTTGGGGTGTTAAACATTTTTACATTCCTCGTCGTTTCACTCGTGTTATTACTACCAACCATGATAATTTCACGGATAAATCCCATCAAAGCAATTCGTTTTGATTGATGGTAATATTCAGTTAATACTTCAAATAATTTTATATTTTTGTTCTATAAGGAGCCCACCTTATTCGAAATGTTACAATGTTATGCAGTTAAAATTCAAAAATCCGGTTAGGCCAGATCTAACCAACACAATTCAGAAGCGAAACAGAAGACTTCAAGCGTTCTTTAGTGCTAAAAATCTGGACGTAAGATTGCACGGTGATGCCCAGAATCCACTCATGGTGTTGTGTGGATGCGTAGGTCTGTCGGCTTATGTTCACAACTTTGATCTTCGGTTGCTGGATAAACCCAACCAAGGAGAGGTTATGAAGATTTACAAGCTCACAGAAATCATTCAAGGAACGCGTGAGGAAGTTGTTGAATGGATACAACAATATCCTCAGATGCCGCTGTTCCGTATTCAACACAGTTCAAGCAAGTTGTTTTTGTGTGGTTTCAATTTTGTCGATCGTGAACAGAAATTGGGAAGATATCCCGTTTTTGCGCGAGAAGATTATCACATCTACAAACAACGTGAAGCTGCTGAAGATATCCTGAACATGTTAAAAGAAGATGGGTACGATGCTGAAATAACTGAGCCCGATCTGGAATTAGTTAAGTCGCACGTAGGTCCCGTAACTTTTATCGGATTTCAAGAGTAAGCAATTAAAAATGGTTTAAGAAGATTGTCCCAACGGGATATACTTCTTAAACCAGCTTTGAATGGTCATTTGAAGTACACCGAAGAAGGCCTCCTTAAAGATTCCTGCAGACATCTTCGATTCACCTAAGGTGCGGTCTGTAAAAATGATCGGAACTTCTTTCAAGATAAATCCGAATTTCCAGGCCAAAAATTTCATTTCGATCTGAAAAGCATAACCGACAAATTTTATATTATCAAGTGGAATGGATTCTAATACCTTCCTGCGATAACAAACAAATCCTGCCGTCGTATCGCGAATTGGCATGCTGGTAATTAACCGAACATAGCTGCTTGCGAAATAAGAGAGCAGTACACGGCCAATGGGCCAATTCACGACATTAACACCGGTGGCATACCGCGAGCCGATCGCCACGTCGCTTCCGCGTTCCGAACATGCTAAATATAAATTGACGAGGTCCTTGGGGTCATGGGAAAAATCAGCATCCATCTCCAACACGAAATCATACCCTTTTTCCATCGCATATTTAAAACCTGTAATGTAAGCCGTACCGAGTCCAAGTTTTCCAGGTCTTTTTACCAAATGGAGTTTTACTTCCATGTGGTTATACTCTGCCTGCATTTTCTCAACGATCTCCGGGGTACCATCAGGTGAACTGTCGTCGACAATGAGAATATGAAAGTCTTTCGCCAATCCAAAGACCGTGTCGATAATGGCACGAATATTTTCGCGCTCCTTGTAAGTCGGAATAATGACTATGGCGTTGCTCAAGGAAAGATAACAGTGGTTGCAACAAATCTATAAAAACTCACATTCTAAACAATCGATTTCTGGGATTTGAATATTTGAATTTTTGCCAATCTCTTTTTTAGGCGGCCGAGTCGTTTTTTAAAAACAAAGCACACGCGCACACCTTTTTGACGCCCTAAAAATACATTCACTTTTTTCGATGAGGAATACCCTTCGGACCCCAAAATCATCCGGGAACACCTACCACGCAACTTTCAACAAAGTAAAGTGGGGACGGACTAACTTCCATCCCCACTATGAACTTCAAACTTCAAACTTCGAACTTCGAACCTCGAACTTTGAACCTCAAACTTCATTAAACCTCGAACTTCTAACTAAGCAACTGCCATCTCGTGCGCCTGTTTTTCCAGTTTACTCTGCAGATCGTACGGAACGGTTGCGAATTCGGCAAAATGTTGTGTACAATTAGCGCGTCCTTGCGACAATGAGCGAAGCGTAGTAGAGTACCGGTCAAGTTCAGCAAGGGGAGTCCTGGCTCTAATCACCTGAAAATTTTCTTTGTTATCCATCCCCATAATCAAAGACCTGCGCGTTTGCAAATCACCCATCACTTCGCCCATCACATCTTCGGGAACCATAATTTCCAAATCGTAAATAGGTTCTAGCAATTGCGGCTCCGATTTCATGAAGGCGTCTTTGAACGCCATCATGCCTGCGATCTTAAACGAAATATCGTTTGAGTCTACAGGATGCATCTTTCCATCGTACACCATCACGCGAACATCACGGACGTATGATCCGGTAATCGGTCCTTCTTCCATTTTCTCCATCACGCCTTTTAAAATAGATGGAATAAATCGTGTATCAATAACGCCACCCACAATACAATTGTAAAAGACAAGTTTTCCGCCCCATTCCAAATCGATTACCTCTTTGCCCCGAACAGAGAATTCAGTAGGCTCGGGCATGCCGTCATAATAAGGTTCAACTTTCAAATGAACTTCTCCAAACTGTCCCGCTCCGCCCGATTGTTTTTTGTGACGGTAGGATGCACTCGCAGATTTGCGAATAGTTTCCCTGTAGGATATGCGGGGTGTTTCAAATGAGACGTGAAGTTTATAATGGTTTTCCAAAAACCATTTGCAAACTGCAAGATGTAATTCACCTTGCGCGGATATTATTAATTGTTTTATCTCTTTTGAAAATGCAACCTGCACGGTGGGGTCTTCCTGATGAATTTTTTGCAAGACCTCTCCAATTTTTTCATCATCGTTCTTACTCAATGCTATGACTGCTGTCCGGATTCTGGGTTCAGGGAATTCAATTTCTTTAACAGTTACATCAAACCCTTTCGCGTGAAGCGTTTGGTTCGTATAAGTATCCTTTAATTTTAGTGTTGCACCAATATCTCCGGCGATAAGTTTGTCAACAGGGTTGCGTGTCTTTCCATCCATAATAAAAAGATGATGAAACTTTTCGACTGCTCCCGTCTGACTGTTTATTAATTCTGATGTTGTCGTTACCTCTCCTGAAATCACTTTGAAAAATGAAAGTTTACCAAGATTGGCTTCCAGGTGCGTCTTAAAAACAAATAAAACTGTCGGCTGAGAAGCGTCGATCGGAATCTCCTTTCCATCCGTAGAAATTTCCGGCTTTGCTTCGTTAGGTGACGGCGCAACATTGTCAATAAAGCCCATCATTCTTCCGCTACCCATATTTTTTTTGGCGGACATGACAAACACTGGAAAAACGTCGTGATGAATCATTCCCAACCGTATGCCCTCACGCATTTCATCTTCATCAAGCGTTCCTTTTTCAAAATATTTCTCCATTAGTTTTTCGTCGTTCTCTGCTGCCTTTTCCACTAACTCATTATGTAATTTCTCAGCGTGTTCTTTTTCCGAAGCAGGAATGGGAAGTTTTTCTGGCTTTCCGCCCTCAGCAGGAAACCGGTACATTACCATTTTTAACAAATCGACAATCTCATTAAAATTTTCTCCTTGATTAACCGGATACTGCATCTGCACGACGGCATTTCCAAAACGATCTTTCAATGCGGCAAGCGCAGAATCAAATTCCGACTTCGGATGGTCGACTTGGTTGACTGCAAATATCACCGGCTTTTGAAATCGATTGATATAATTCCAAATCAGTTCGGTGCCGACCTCCACGCCATACTGTGCATTAATAACCATCACACAAGTGTCTGCAACCCGGACAGATGCGATCATCTCTCCGATAAAATCATCAAATCCAGGAGTATCGATAATATTAATTTTGTAGTCGCGCCATTCGGTGTGCATGGAGGAAGCAAAAACTGAATTGCCCCTTTCTTGTTCAATCTCATGGAAGTCGGAAACGGTGTTTTTTCCGTCGATGGTACCTCTGCGGTGCGTGATGCCTGCTTCAAAAACCATGTCTTCGGCCAGCAAAGTCTTGCCGGCCTTAGGCGCCCCCAACAGAACAATGTTCTTAATGTGTTTTTCATCATAGATTTTCATAGGCGTGATTGTTTAGTGGTTAGCCAACCTATGGTAAGAACCATGTGCCCTAAATATTGTTGCCGGCTCATCACATGACACTTCATAGGCGGGTAGATTAGAAATGTACAGGAAGGAATGTGTAATGAATGTAGAAAAAAATAAGAATAAAGAAAACCTTAATCTTTACGACAGAGGGGGATTCCCAAAGGTTTTGGGCCCAAAAACGGACTCTTCGTTGACCTTCATCACTGACCATGCGAAGGCGGGCTAAAAATGCATGGTGTTACCCTGTTAAAACCATTTCTCAGGTTTAAGGGTATCCATCAAGCTATGCAGATGTGAAACATGAATGTATTTAACGCCGCCCCGGCACCGAATTAGGTCTGTAGAGTGGTTCGCTCGATTCCTCCGCGCAATTCCCTCAGTATTCCCTTCTATACAGCTAGCCGGAATTTTTAGCCTGCCTGCGGTAGGCAGGCGCAGAGCGCGCAGAGGAATTTGCGCTGAGAAAAATACAGAGCGGTAACTCAACGCTCAGCGACCTCCCTGTATTTTCCTCGGTATTCCCTCTGCGCTAAAAAATATCTTGATGCAAAGAGCTTATTCGGATTTTCAAGCTTACCCCTTTGAAGTTATCGCTGAACTCTGCCTGTTTTTATTTTCTGGCGGGCTAGCTTTCTAAGTCATAGCTCACTAAATTTTCACCCATGAAAAATATTCTTTTAATTCTATTCCTATTGTCTGGAACACTGGTCCCGGCACAAACCTTTGAGGGTATCTTGACTTGGAAAATTTCTGCTGAAATGGATCCAGCTACCAAGGCAAATATGGATGCAGCCCAACAAAAAATGAATGACCCCGAGACACAAGCGCAAATGAAGGAGATGAAAGAAAAGATGAATGATCCCGAATTCAAGAAGATGATGGAAGCAAATCCGCAGTTAAAGGCGCAAATGGAACAGATGATGAAAATGTCGGAAGGCGGCGGAGACATGACCTCTTACATGCCCAAAGCGTTCGTGGTAAGAATTAAAAATCAAGACGTGTTGACACACATGGAAGGTGGAATTATGGGTAATATCGACATGCTGTACTTAGCAAGTAAGAATACCACCTATAAAATCAACCGGGAAGCAAAAACGTATTCTGCAATGACAGGCACAGACACCATGAAAGTCAGGGATGTAAAAATTACAAAGACGTCCGAGACGGCAAAAATTTTGAACTATACCTGTACCAAATACACGGCTGAGTCTACCCAGCAAGGGCATACAATACACCAAATCTTCTGGGCCACCACGGAGATCAAAGGCCTTGATATGAAAAGCCTGTCACGTCACAGTATGGGCAACAATCAAAGAATGTTTTATGATAAGATGGATGGCGTCCCTTTGAAAATTGAATTGAAGGACCCAAAATTCGGAATGACCATGGAAGTTGTAGAAGTTAAAAAACAATCTCTTCCTGCTTCGGATTTTGTGGTTCCAAAAGACTATAAGGCAGAGTAATAGGAATAGTACGTGCGCGCTGCTGGTGTCAAATGCGACGCCTCTTTCTAGACATCTATTTTTCGTAGCCCAACACTTTTAACATACTTTCACTGGTTTGCTCGTCGGCAAACAGTTTAGTTGTTATTTCTCCATCTTCGTTGCGATCGATCAAGACATGTTTCGGCGCTGGAATGAGGCAATGCTGAATTCCTCCATAACCCCCGAGTGATTCCTGGTATGCACCGGTATGAAAAAATCCGATGTATAATTTTTCTTCATCAGTAATCATAGGGAGAAAAACTTCACCCGTATGTGCCTCTGAATTATAGTAATCCATGCTATCGCAGGTCAATCCGCCGATGTTTACTTTGTGGTAAGGATCATCCCATTTGTTGAGCGCCAATAAAATATATTTTTGATTTAGCCCCCAAGCGTCTGGCAAGTGCGTTATGAACGAGCCATCAATCATATACCATAGCTCTTTGTCATTTTGGAGTTTCTGATCCACTAGCGAATACAGAACCGCGCCGCTTTCGCCTACCGTATAACTTCCAAACTCGGTGAAGATGTTAGGAACTGGCACATTGTTTTTATCGCAGATCCATTTGATGTTTTCCACGATCTGTTCGATCATGTACTTATAATCATAATGGAACGTAAGAGATGTTTTTATCGGGAACCCACCACCAATGTCAATCGAGTCCAGGCTGTGGGCAAATTTTCTTTAAATCGCAATACTTGAATATAAACCGGCTCAGTTCGCTCCAGTAATAAGCCGTATCTTTTATGCCGGTGTTGATGAAAAAGTGCAGCATTTTGAGCGAGGCCTTTTGGCTGGTGGCAAGTTTTTCTTTGTAAAAAGAATTGATGTCATTATACCGGATGCCGAGTCTTGATGTGTAAAATTCAAACTTAGGCTCTTCATCGGCTGCTACGCGTATTCCCACCTGGTAGGGTACGTTCACATTCTCTTCATAATAATCTATTTCTCCAAGGTTGTCGAGAATAGGTATACAGTTGCGGAAACCGTCGTTCAGCATCTCGCTGATATATTTCCTGTACAATGGCATCTTAAACCCATTGCATATAACGTAAATATCCTTTGTGATTTTGCCTTTTTCATACAGCGCCCGAACGATGGGAATATCAAACGACGAAGACGTTTCCATGTGCACATCCTGGTTTTTCAGGGCTTCCCCCATAACGAAAGCGAAATGGGAAGATTTAGTGCAATAACAGTAGGTATATTTTGCGTTATACTTAAAACGCTCAATAGCATTGTTAAACGTAGCCTGTACGAAGCGTATGTTTTCACTGATGCGGGGGAGGTAGGTAAGTTTGAGGGGGGTGCCGTATTGCTTGATAATGTCCATCAAGGGAACATCATTAAATAGCAATTCGTGTTCACGAACCTTAAATTCCCGCTGTGGAAACTCAAAGGTTTGTTCAATCAGCTCGCGGTAACTCTTCATTGAATCGTTTGGACGTTAATCTTTACTGTTAGCCGTGGAATAACTTTTTACGGGTAAATAAGGTTATTTTGCGTACTTCTTTCAGTCCGATTAACGGTCTATTTAACAATTAACCTCCGGGTGAAAGAGGTGCAATATTGTGATAAATTTGCCATCTTTGCAATACACATTTAGAACGCATGGTTAATCGCTTTTCCACCTTAGCATTTGTCCCGAAATTTATCGGTACTAAGGCATTGCCCGATCTCTAAGGCAGCTGGAAAAGCTTGTGTTTTCGTATTAACCATTTTTTCAAAATTTTAATGTATTCCTTGTGAAAGAGTTGAAGATTATAGAAGTGAAATCCGAGATTGGAGCAGGTACGCGTGGCGCTAGTCTGGGAGTTGAGGCAATAAAAATCGCCAGTCTTGATTTGAATTCCGATTTCTTTAAACAATATGAGTCCGTTGAAGTCGAAAATGTGAATGAATTGCTCTTTGATGGAGCAAAGCATTCATATGCGAAATTTATTGATGGCGTAATGATTATGGAGGAACGTGTCTGCCTGGAAGTTTACGAAACTATCTGGGAGGAAAATTTTCCATTGATCATTGCTGGTGATCATTGCACGGCGTATGGCACGATCGCGGGAATCAAAAAAGCTGACCCGAAAGTTCGGCTCGGCGTCATCTGGATAGACGCACATGCTGACATTCATACACCTTTTACCACCCCATCGGGAAACATGCACGGCATGGCGCTTTCCATGGCATGTGGAATTGATAACTTGGAATGCAAAGTAAATGATCCGCGAGGTGAAACGCTTGAGTACTGGGAGCAAATAAAAAATGTGGGTATTCCAGGTCCAAAAGTTTATCCTGAAGATATTGTTTACATCGGCGTGCGCGATCTTGAAAAACCCGAAAATTACCTGATCAATAAATACAACATTAATTTTATTGAGACGGAAGACATTAAAAAACTAGGTCCGGCAAAAATTGCCGAAAGGGCGCTGCAGATGTTGGATCATTGTGACCTCATTTATGTTTCGTTCGACGTGGACACGCTCGATTCCAGAATTTCCACAGGTACCGGTACACCCGTTCCCAATGGACTGACCGTTGATGAGTCAAAGGTTTTGAATTCGGAGTTGGCTAAGAGCGTTAAGGTATGTGCTTGGGAAATTGTAGAAGTCAATCCCACGCTGGATACCGAAAACAGAATGGCCGAAAGCGCTTTTGAAATCCTCGAAGCCACCGCTAAATCCATTGTGAATCGACCCGTCTTAGCTGAATAGATTCCTGCGAATTTGTCAACCACACATTGCGCCTTAAAAACGCAAAGTTAATTGTGAATTAATGATTAACTTGATTAAGTAACTGTGTATATGTGACAAGATTCTACAATACCCTTTTTCTCATCCTTTTTGTCTTTCTTAATTGCGCCGCTCAGGTGGATACTGAGTTTTGGTTCGCTCCTCCCGAGATCACCTCAGGACATGGAGACTTGCCTATTATTTTGCGGGTTTCTGCGCAGTCGGAGAAAGCCACAGTACAAGTGTTTCAACCAGCAAGGGGAAATGCTTTACTTGCTAGTTTCACTATTCCGGCCAATACCACTGAAGTTATCGATCTCTCAACTAGTCGATCTTACCTGGAGACATTTATACCCAATACGGTTATGTCAACCGGCCTTCACATTATTTCTTCAGCGCCCGTTACCGCTTATTATGAAGAGGCCTCGTTCTTTAATGCAGAAATTTTTGTCTTGAAGGGAAAAAATGCACTGGGAAAAAAATTCATTCTGCCTGCGCAAGATTTTTTTGATAATAGCGATGACTATCGTCCCATACCTTATTTTTCGTTTGACATTGCTGCAACTAAAGACAATACCATTGTAAAAGTTTGGCCCACGTCGCCGCTGGAAGGTCATGAATCTGATAGTGTCATCACTGTACGATTGAATCGAGGAGAGACCTATTCATTTAAAAAGAAGGGCTCGTCAGCGCGCAACAACCCGGTGGGTACAGTAATTGAAAGCAGCCAGCCCATAGCCATTACGATTAAAGACGATTCTGTCGTTAACGGAACCTGTCGGGACCTCCTGGGCGACCAACTCGTTCCAGTGGAAGTTGCAGGGAAGGAGTATATTGTATTAAAGGGTTTTTTAAACAGGCCTGAATTTTTTTTTATCACGGCCACGGAAGATAATACACAGGTTTTTATGCAAGGGAATACTACACCGATGGTCATTCTGAATGCAGGAAAATCGGATCGGTTTGAAATTGCAGGGTCCTCGATTTATATATCGTCAAACAAAAATATTTATGTTATTCATGTCACCGGATTTGGATGTGAACTGGCGATGGCTGTGTTGCCCCCGATCACCTGTACAGGCTCCAAGCAAATCGGTTTTACCAGAAGTACGGATGAGTTTTTTGGAATGAATGTACTGGTACGAAAGGAGGGAATTTATGATTTCACATTGAATGGATCTTCAAATTTGATACTACCAAATATGTTCCGGCCCGTTAATGGAACGAATGATAAATGGTACGCGGCACAATTAAACTTTAGCGTGGACGAAGTCCCTGTTGACATTTCGAGTTTGATTAAAAATGAACGTTATTCTTTTCAGGCGGGTATTATCAATGGAAACGCGACGACATCTTCACGGTTTGGATATTTTTCATCTTTCAGTACATTATTTATTGGTGATGATTTTGACATTTGCGACGGGTCAACTGCTGTCCTGGATGCAGGCACGGGAAAGGAGTCATATTTATGGAGCACGGGAGCCACGACTCAATCCATCGACGTTGATCACACAGGAGATTACTGGGTGAGAGTAACAAGAGAGGAATGTGTATTGTATGACACCGTTCACGTCAATGTGAGAGCAGGAAAAGTGGATCTGGGGCCTGACGTGTCCATTTGTATCGATGAGGTTGCGAAAATTGACGGCAAGGAAAACTTTAAATGGTTTTGGTCCGATGGAAGCACAAAACAGTTTTTAGAAACCAAAGAGCTTGGAACGTATTGGGTATCAGTTTCCGATAATATCGGCTGCCAGGCGTCTGACACTATCGTCGTCGGACGAGAGACCTACAGTTTCGACATGGACGTTGGAATAGAACTGAAGTTCGTAAGCGTCGACACTGCCAACGAACAGAGTATCAATCTGGCATGGTCGATTTCTGAAAAAGAAAGGAAAGAAATTAATCGCGTGTTCATTTATAAAAGACCGTTAGCCGGACCGAAGTGGGAATTGATCGCGCGATTACCAGGAGACGTAAATACCTTTCAGGACGTATCTGAAAACACCACCGACGACATTGTCTACGAATATTTTGTAAGCCTTGCAGATCCCTGTGGGCAGGAGCAACGATACAGCAACTACCATAATACGATCCGCCTCGCCGCCTTCGGAGATGAACCTGCGAACACTATAAATTTAAACTGGAATTATTACCGGGATTGGAAAAACGGTGTGAAACGTTATGAAGTATGGCGAAAATTGGAGGACGACAAAACGTATTCATTCTTTCAGGAATTGAATGCAGATGCTGAAAACCTTTCAGCTGCTGTTGCCACTGATGCCTTTCATCATCAATATATCATTCGTGCCTTGGAATCGGCCGGAGACAGTGAAAGCTGGTCGAACAGTATCGAGCTCGAATTTGAGCATCCGGTTTTTGTACCCAATGTTTTTACACCTAATGACGATTCCTACAACCAATATTTTGAGATCACAAATATTGGACTCTACAAAAACTCAAGGCTTATAGTTTTTGACCGGTGGGGCATGACTATTTTTGAAGCAAATGGATATCAGAATGCCTGGGACGGCAACGCCGTGAGTAGCGGTGTCTATTACTATTTACTATACCTGAATCGAAATGATTTGAAACCCCTGAAGGGGCCGTTAAGTATTATTAAATGACGTAAATTTGTTGAGTAGGGGTTTAGTTACGCTTGGGAACGCTACACACGGGAGTGCTAAGCGTATAGCGATAACGTACCGTAGGATTCGGTGCGCCAGTCAAGACGCAGAAATTTGCTACAATGCATATCACGAGCATGTTCATCCCAGACCTCAGCCTATCTTTGGCCTGGAAGGGGAATGTGCGGATAGGGTGCAGTCTGGGATGAACATGCGGGGCCCAGCCGGCCCTGGAGGCGAAAAAATTAGAGCGAAGCTTAGGCGCATCCAAAGTCAATTTGAAGTAAGTTGAGAAAGAAGGAATAAAGTTATTTGCTCTTCACAGGAGCTGGCTCCAACAGGGCGATGTATTCTTCGATGGTGGTCATGATATTGTTGCGGATGATTGGATCTGTCAGCCACTTAGGAATACCGATTGGCCTCGATAGTATCCGATAGGTCACTTTTGTTTCACACGCGCTTATCTGCTCCCACTTCCAGCTACCGGAAAGCACCATACGCGTGACACCTTTCCGGACGGGAGCAAGGGCGTCATTTTGACGAGATTCAAAAGTTATGAACAAAGATTTCTCAGGGATGAATTCTTCGATGGTGTATTTTAGAAAATGGTCTTGGTCGCTAACAGGCCAGGGAATATCATGGTATGAATATTCCATCCAATTCATGGTATCTCGTTCGAGGTAAACTTTAAACTCACTCACATGGTTTTGCCACGCTTGAATTTTTTTTTCGTTTTGCAGTAAGTTCTTTCCCGCGAACATCGTGTTACGAAAGAAGAATTCTCCCTTCACTTCCCTTGCTTCGATGGGCGGATCAGAATTTGGAAAGGTGATCCACCGTTCGTAGACGGTTATCGCGCCTGCTTTTTTCACCACTACAAAACCTTCTTTATCCTGGCTAAGCAATAGGCCCACGCTCAGCAGGTAGATAACGAAAGTAAAGCTTAGTTTAATGGCGGTCATGTAGTCGGGCCCTCGGGTTCTCTTTTAGCCCCGAAAATTAAGACATAAACGTCGGCCTTTTTAGTTAATTTCGCCGGAAATACAACATTCACTACAATTAAACAGGATCATGAGTCAAAACGGACCAATTTCCAGCTTTATCGAAAAGCATTATTTACATTTCAATGCCGCCGCGCTCGTCGATGCGGCAAAAGGTTATAAAAAACACGTTGCGGATGGCAAGAAAATGATGGTTACACTGGCTGGTGCAATGAGTACCGGCGAGTTAGGAATTAGTTTCGCGGAAATGATTCGTCAGAACAAAGTGCATATTATATCGTGCACTGGCGCCAACCTGGAAGAAGATATTATGAACCTGGTGGCACATTCACACTATAAACGTATTCCAAACTACCGAGACCTTACACCCGAACAGGAATGGGATCTTCTCCAAAATCACCTGAATCGTGTGACCGATACATGTATCCCTGAAGAAGAAGCATTTCGAAAATTGCAGAAGCACCTCTATGAAGTATGGAAAAGTGCAGAAGACAAAGGTGAACGTCTCTTTCCACATGAGTTTATGTTTAGACTTTTAAATAGCGGTGTCTTAAAACAATATCATGAGATCGATCCTAAAAATTCATGGATGATCGCCGCGGCCGAAAAGAATATGCCTATGGTTGTACCGGGCTGGGAAGATTCAACGATGGGAAATATTTTCGCATCGTATGTATTCACAGGTGAACTGAAAGCATCGACAATGAAGAGCGGCATCGAATATATGGCCTGGCTTGCTGACTGGTATATTAAAAATGCAGGCAAGGATGGTATTGGATTTTTCCAGATTGGCGGCGGTATTGCCGGTGACTTTCCGATTTGTGTCGTGCCTATGCTTCACCAGGATCTGGAAAAAGATGACGTTCCATTCTGGAGTTATTTCTGCCAGATCAGTGATTCGACAACGAGTTATGGATCCTATTCGGGCGCCGTACCAAACGAAAAAATTACCTGGGGGAAACTCAATATTGACACGCCAAAATATATTATCGAAAGCGACGCTACGATTGTGGCGCCCCTGGTCTTCGCTTACGTGTTAGAGTGGTAATTTTATAAAAATAAACCTTAAAGTTGTGATGTGATCCAAGCTGTGTGCGTTGGTTCACGTGGCAGAAATTGATTTACGAGTTTTTACATGAACCTTGATCTAGTACTCCGTTCTAAAATAGAAGAAGCTGTATCATCTTTATTTAATCAGTCAGCGACAAATATTCAACTTCAACCTACAAACCAGGAGTTTGAAGGCTCCCATACTGTAGTTTGCTTTCCACTTACAAAGGTGTCGCGGAAGGGCCCGGAGGAAACGGCTCGATTAGTAGGTGAATACCTGATGCAACATTCAGGTCTGGTCACCAGGTATAACGTTGTGAAAGGATTTCTAAACCTTGTCATTCATGACCGCATTTGGATTGATGTGTTTCAATCTATAACCAGCAACAAAAATTTCGGCACGCTTCCCGACAATGGGTTGGAAATCATGGTTGAATATTCGTCTCCAAATACGAATAAGCCATTGCACCTTGGACACCTTCGAAATAATTTTTTGGGCTACAGTGTTGCAGAGATTTTTAAAGCGTATGGGTACACCGTTCACAAGGTCCAGATCATCAATGATCGCGGGATTCACATTTGTAAATCTATGGCTGCCTGGAAGCTTTTCGGAAAGGGAGAGACTCCGGAGAGCAGCGCGCTGAAGGGAGACCATTTGGTCGGTAAATATTATGTTGCCTTCGACAAGGCATACAAGGAACAAATTCAGGATCTATTGAACAAAGGTGTAAGTCAGGAAGAGGCAGAGAAACAAGCCCCCATCATGCAGTTAGCCGTAGCGTTGTTGGTAAAATGGGAGCAAAGGGACTACGAGACCTACGACCTTTGGAAAACGATGAATGGATGGGTGTATCAGGGATTCAATTCGACCTATGCCCGCATGGGCGTTGATTTTGAAAAATTGTATTACGAATCCGACACGTACCTTCTGGGAAAGGAAGAAGTGATGAAAGGAGTGGAGCGAGGAGTCTTTTTCAAAAAAGAGGATGGATCTATTTGGGTTGACCTCACATCCGATGGACTTGACCAAAAGGTTTTGCTTCGGGCTGATGGCACGTCGGTTTATATGACACAGGATATCGGTACGGCTATACTTAGATTTCGGGATTTTCCAAAAATTAGCGGCCAGGTGTATACCGTGGGCAATGAGCAGGAATATCACTTTAAAGTTTTGTTCCTGATCCTCGGCAAATTGGGATATGATTGGGCAAAAAAATGCTACCACTTATCATACGGGATGGTTGACCTCCCCACGGGCAAAATGAAATCCCGTGAAGGAACCGTCGTAGATGCCGATGATTTAATGAACGAAATGGTAGACGAGGCAGAAAAGCAAACGCGTGAACTCGGCAAACTGGAAGGTGTGACGGAAGAGGACGCCCGCAAATTATTTGAGATGATTGGGCTTGGCGCATTAAAATTTTTCCTTCTGAAAGTCGATCCTAAGAAAAGGATGCTTTTTGATCCCAATGAATCGATACAACTGCAGGGCTTTACAGGCCCATTTATCCAATACACCCACGCCCGGATTCGAGCGATCATCAGAAAAGCCGAAAGTTTAAATATTGAGTTAAAAGATGGTGATTTGAAATCACTGACCGTTCTTGAACCCGCCGAGCGCGACGTCCTTCAGGTAGTGAGCCTGTTTGAAAATAAAATCAGGGAGGCAGCAAAGGACTATTCCCCCGCGATTATTGCAAATTATGCGTTTGATCTGGCCAAGCAGTATAACCAGTTTTATCAAAGTATTCCAATCTTTAATGAAGAGGATCCCGCAAAACTAAAGTTCCGCATTGCTGTCTCCGAATCAGTGGCATTCATTTTGAAGAAAGCTATGCGGCTTTTGGGTATCTTTGTACCGGAAAAGATGTAATCCCGGCCTGCCGGCAGGCAGGGGTAATCAGTATCGGTCATCGGTAATCAGGAAGCGGTGGCAAACGCAGCCGCGGCACGTAAACACTTAAATACCAAAACACGTAAACACACATTCCAAATGAAATTCCTTGTTTTACTTCTAATCTTCGTCAGTCCAATGACAACCATTTATGATTTTAAAATGAATTCGCTGGAAGGCGAAATGATTGACTTCTCCGCGTACAAGGGAAAAACTTTGTTAATCGTCAATGTTGCTTCAAAATGTGGTTACACTCCTCAATATACTGACCTACAGCAAATGCAGGATCAGTATGGAAGCAAAGTGACGATTCTTGGATTTCCTGCAAATAATTTTGGAGGCCAGGAACCGGGAACAAGTATTGAAATAGCTCAATTCTGCGAAAAGAACTATGGTGTAACCTTCCAGATGTTTGATAAAATTTCTGTTAAGGGAAGCGATCAGCATCCGTTATATCAATTCCTAAAAGAAAAGACTGGTCAGGAACCAAGCTGGAATTTTTGCAAGTACCTGGTAAAACCAGATGGTACCATCAAATTCTATCCATCTAAAGTAAAACCGTTGGACAAAGAAATTTTGGATGAGATAGGAGTATAAATGGGCGTGATAGCATTTCTATATGCCAAGTTATCAAGGCCGAGCAATGCAAAACGTGTAGGGGGAACGATTTACGATTTTAAGGTAAAGGATATTGCAGGGCGCGAAATTGATTTCAGCTCCTACAAAGGAAAAAATCTTTTGATCGTCAACACTGCATCCAAATGTGGATTCACACCGCAATATTCTGCATTAGAAAAACTCCATCAGACCTACGGAAATAAAGTAACAGTCCTTGGATTTCCCGCAAATAATTTTTTGTGGCAGGAACCGGGCTCGGAACAGGAGATTGCTTCATTCTGCCAAAAAAATTATGGTGTCACCTTTACGATGTTCGGAAAGATATCCGTGAGGGGAAAGCATCAACATCAACTTTATAAATGGTTGCAATGGAAAACTGGCAAAGTTCCTACGTGGAATTTTTGTAAGTTCCTGGTAAATAAAAATGGAAATGAGGTTTTGTTTTATCCTTCCACCGTCACTCCATTGGATTCCCAAATTGTTAACGAGATTTTGAAATAAATTCCTTTTCATTTGAATTTAAATTTTCTGAAACAGCAGGTACTGGCAGAATGCCAACGATACGTCGCATCCCGGATTGCCACCGCGAATCAATCCATGATCAGCGCGCAAGAAGCTGCCAATGAGGAAGGTAAAAGCAGCGTCGGCGACAAGTATGAAACGGGGCGTGCGATGATGCAGATCGAGCGTGATAAGGCAGCTCAACAGTTGGATGAAGCGTTTAAACTCAAGAACATCATCGATCATATTTCGATAGAAGCGGGCAGTGGAAAAGTTATATCCGGCAGTTTAGTGATCACAAATTCAAAAAAAATTTTTATCAGTATCGGAATCGGAAAAGTGACGATTCATGGCGAAGAATTTTTAGTTGTCGCTCCTGCATCCCCTTTGGGACAGATGCTGATGGGTTTGAAAGTGAACGATGAAATATTGTTTAACAAAGAGCGCCTTACAATTTTGCAAATCGGTTAAAATTCGGTTTCAAAGTTTTTGAAATTATATTCGCATAGATTTTAATGTATGGAAATAAAAATCTGGCTGCGCGCGTTCCGGCTCCGGACTTTACCGTTGGCGCTTTCGTGCATCGCGATGGGAGGGTTTCTGGCAGCATCTGCAGATGCTTTTAGATGGGATATTTTCCTGCTCTGCATCCTCACAACAATTTTTTTGCAAATACTTTCGAACCTGGCCAATGATTATGGCGATTCGATTCATGGGGCAGATAGTAATGATCGAAAAGGCCCGGCACGTGCCGTTCAAAGTGGAGCCATTTCGTCCGGGCAAATGAAAACGGCTGTCATCATTTTTATATTGCTTTGCCTGACCAGCGGCATCACATTGTTAATTGTTTCGTTTGGCTGGAATTTGAAAGCTATTGCATTCTTTTTTGGGTTAGGGCTGCTCAGTATCATTGCGGCCATTGCCTATACCGTTGGAAAAAAACCGTACGGATATATTGGCCTAGGTGACTTCTCTGTTTTGATTTTTTTTGGTTTAGTGGGCGTAATGGGATCGTATTACCTTTTCACGAAACAACTTTCCTGGTATCAAATGCTTCCGGCGCTCAGTTGTGGATTTTTTTCCATTGCTGTTCTTAACATAAATAATATCCGCGACATTGAATCGGATCAAAAGGCAGGAAAATTTTCAATTCCCGTTCGAATAGGCAGGGCTAAAGCTATTTTATACCACCGTTTTTTAATTTTCGCCGGTTTATTTTCGGCAATCCTATACAACGCCCTGGCTGTTCATTCCATCTGGCAGTGGCTGTTTTTATTAAGTACTCCGCTCTTTATTAAAAACGTGATCGCGGTAAGCCAGAAGCCCCCCGAACAACTCGATCCATACCTAAAGCAAATGGCCCTTTCCACCCTGGCATTCGTCCTGTTGTTTGGTGCCGGCATAATTTTGTCAGCGAGGGTTTAAACTTTCCAGGGGGAAAGTTTGTCTAAGCTATGTTCCGGTGCGTTACAATTTTCCGGAATCACTTTTCGTTTTATCTAATATATAAACTATGCAGAAATTATTGGCAATTGTTTTGGCAGGGGTGGTTTTGTGGGGTTGCCAGACTGAACCTGATAATCAGAAGTTGTTTGATGAATTGGTAGTGTCAACCAATTTTGATCCTGGAGCAACCTTTAGCTCCTATACGACCTATGCAATTCCCACCGATACGATCGGATTTGTTTCGGATACAGATCCGAACGATACCATTCTGGTTGCGGAGCCGCGTAATGAGTTTTATCCGCGAAAAGTTTTGGAACGTGTGATGGCAAACATGGACGATCGTTTGTACAGGCGCGTGGACCGAAGCGAGCATCCGGACCTGGGTGTGAACGTGTACGTGGTGAAAAACTTTAACGTTTTTCAGCAAATTGTAGATCCGGGTTATTATTATCCCTACTACTATGGATATGGTTCTTATTACTCATACCCGTATATCAATACGTACGCATATAACACCGGCGCACTTGTTGTGGAAATAGTCGACTTAAAAAACGTGACACCCGACAATAAGGTGAAGGTTATATGGAACGCTTATATGGGAGATGTGTACAGCGCTCTGGATTTAACACAACAATCTCTGGAAGCCATTGACCAGGCATTTGTTCAATCAAACTACTTCGTCAATGAAAACTAAATATATTTTAACGGCGATGCTCGTGTGCACAGTGCTGATGGCCGAGGCACAGGAAAATTATTTCTACTTCAATTGGGACGGGAACATTCCATTGTCAAGCAAGGAGTTTATTGACAACGCCAGCGGACGGGGAGCTAAGATTGGGTACCGGATGTTCTTTGGCAGGAACCGGAGGTTTTCCGCAGGTATCGATTTCAACTGGGCACAATACGACGAGTACAAGCCAAAGGAAACGTTTGAAAATGAAAATGGCGCCCTTACAACCGACTATTTTAATTACATCTATCAATACGGGTTGACCGCCAGCAGCCAATATTATTTTCCATTGGGAGAAAAAGAGCGCTTTTTCCCCTATGTCGGGCTGGGACTAGGCGCCAACCATAATGATTACCGGGTTTACTATAACATATACACGGATTCTCACAAAGCCGTCGGATTTCTCGCCCGGCCCGAAGCCGGTATTTTAGTCCGACTCGGATCACGGCGCAAGCTGGGTCTAATGGGCGCAGTTCACTACGATTTCTCAACTAATAAAAGCGACGCCGTCGACTACTCAAATTTTTCAGCGGTCGGATTCCAGCTGGGAATAATGGTGCTACAATGGTGAGCTAACCCCCTGATTGTAAGCTCATAGAATTTTTTATTCTGCACGCGTCCTAGCGGGCGTGCTTCTGTTATCTTTGCGGGATGTTACAGCAAATTCTGATCTTAGATTTCGGTTCCCAGTACACTCAATTAATTGCCCGCCGCGTCAGGGAGTTAAACGTATACTGTGAAATTCATCCATATAACAAAGTGCCGGCCATCACGCCGAATATAAAAGGCGTAATACTTTCGGGAAGTCCTTGTTCCGTGAGAGACAACGGCGCGCCCAATGTTGACATCAAGCCTTTCGAAAAAGTCCCCGTGCTTGGCGTGTGCTACGGTGCTCAGTTAATTGCGCATCAACACGGCGGAAACGTGTTGCCCTCGCATTCGAGGGAGTATGGTCGGGCACGGTTAACGACCGTAGATCATCACAACGAATTGTTAAAAGAAATTTCGCTCGATACGCAGGTATGGATGTCGCATGCCGATACGATTGCCAAAATTCCGGACGACTTTGAGGTAATTGCCAGCACGCCATCGGTGCCAATCGCTGCCTTTAAATTAAAGCATAAGCCCGTCTATGGAATTCAGTTTCATCCTGAAGTAACCCACACCCTTGAAGGTAAAAATCTGCTTCGAAATTTTGTAGTTCATATTTGTGGATGCGCGCAGGACTGGACGCCTGATCAGTTTGTGGATACTACGATCACAGAATTGCAACGAAAACTTGGCGAAGATCAGGTAGTCATGGCGTTGTCAGGCGGCGTTGATTCAACGGTAGCCGCAACGCTTATTCACAAGGCTATCGGAAAAAACCTGCATTGTATTTTTGTTGATAATGGCCTGCTCCGGAAGAATGAATTCCACCAGGTATTGGATTCTTACAAACACATGGGCTTAAATATTAAAGGCGTTGATTCCAAATCCAAATTTTACACGGCCCTAAAGGATCTGACAGAACCAGAAGCAAAACGTAAGGCAATTGGGAGAACCTTTATCGATGTCTTTGATGAAGAAGCACACAATATTCGGGAAGTCAAATGGCTGGGTCAAGGCACCATCTATCCTGATGTGATTGAATCGGTCTCCGTAAATGGTCCCTCGCAAACAATAAAGTCACATCATAATGTCGGAGGCCTTCCTGACAAGATGAAGCTGAAAGTAGTTGAACCCCTTAATACGCTTTTTAAAGATGAAGTCAGGGTAATCGGAAAAACATTAGGGATTGACCCTGCTATTTTAGGGCGGCATCCGTTTCCGGGCCCGGGCCTGGGAATTCGGATCTTAGGAGATATCACCGCAGACAAAGTTCGAATTCTCCAGGAGGTTGACAGTATTTTTATTAGTGGGCTGAAAGAACACGGGCTTTACGACAAAGTCTGGCAGGCGGGAGCGATGTTATTACCTATTCAATCCGTTGGTGTAATGGGCGACGAAAGAACGTACGAACGGGTTGTCAGCCTCAGGGCAGTAACAAGCACGGACGGTATGACGGCGGACTGGGCGCATTTGCCCTATGAGTTCCTGGCTTCCGTTTCCAGCGACATCATTAATAAAGTAAAAGGTGTTAACCGGGTCGTGTATGATATCAGTAGCAAACCACCTGCTACTATAGAATGGGAATAATTTTTGTCTATAGTACCGTGTTTTTGAATCGCTAAATTTAAATCCCTAACTTGACTTCAAGTATGGTTAGAAACGTAATTTTTATTTGTTGTTTGGTTTTCGTGTCACGGTCAACTTTTGCTCAGGTTGATTATAACAAACAGTATTTTAATGCTAAGGCGTTATTCCGGGAAGGCAAGTATAACCTTGCCATGGAAAGTTTTAAGCCTTTGATCCAGTATGATTCAAAAAATAACTATTCTGCGTATGCTTCATTTTACTACGCCTTATCTGCCTATAATCAAGGCTTCAAAGCAGTTGCTAAAACATCGCTGAATCAACTTAAAGCGACTCATCCAACGTGGAATAAAATGGATGAGGTAAATTTTTGGATGGGGAAAATACTCCTCGATGATCGCGACTATTTCCAGGCATTGAAAGTTTTTGCAACCGTTCAGGATAAGAAAATTCAGCAAGACATCGACGTGGCAAAAAGCGCTGCATTGGCGCCAATCGCGGATAGCGAGACATTGAAGATGATGCTGGAAGAGTATCCGAAGGATGCAGTAATAGCCCGGGCATTGGCAAAACTTTTAGCAAAAGATCAAACTAATCCGGAGGATAAAGTTTTTCTCGAAAACCTGATCGTTAAATTCAATTTTAAAAAGTCGGATTTTATTTCCGAAGCTCCGACCTCCTACTTTAAAGAAGTTTATTCGGTTTCCGTGTTGCTGCCATTCATGGTGAATACGTTGGACCCGTCTCCGTCGCCCAAGAGAAATCAAAGTGTGCTTGACCTTTATGAAGGAATGAAGCAAGCTGTAGATACATTAGAAAAGCAAGGTGTAAAACTGAGCTTAAGGGCCTACGATACAGAATGGAAAGTGGAGAAGATTAAGACGATCCTGAATACTGAAGAGTTGAAAAATACGGATTTAGTAGTCGGACCTTTTTTTCAGGACGAAGCTAAACCCATTCAGGAATTTTCATTGGCAAATCGCGTAAATACATTTAATCCGGTTCACACTAACAGTGAGTTAATAGGCACCAATCCATATGCGTTTTTGTATCAGCCTTCTGTTGAAACGCTGGGGAAAAAATCAGGCGAGTTTCTAGCGGCATACGCCAAGAAAAAGAACTGTATGGTGTTTTATGGAGCGTCAAAAAGAGATTCATTGCTTGCTACAAATTTTATTCAGGCAGCTCACAAAAATGGGTTAAAAATCATGGCTGCCCACAAGGTTCCGAAGGATGGCTCGAAATTGATATTCGACATCCTCCAGACGCCGACTGAATTTGACGAGTTCAGATATCCGAAGCAGTTCACGCTTCCCAAAGACAGTCTGGGAAGTATTTTTGTCGCTTCTGACGACGCGTTGATCTATGCAAAGGTTGTCAGCAGCATTGAAACGCGACGCGACCAGATTATTGTATTGGGCTCAGAGCGATGGATCAATCAAACATCCATCGACCTTGAAAAATTTCAAACGCTTCCCATCGTATTAACAGCACCTAACCTGACAAATCCGCTCAGGCCCGCAACAGCGGCTTTTGAAAAAAAATACATTAGGACACATGGTAAATCTCCGTCGGACTACGCGGCAATGGGCTATGAACTCATGCTGATTTTGGGAAATCAGCTTAAGAAGAACGGCGTCTACTTTCAGGAAGCAATGGCGAAGGCACCAGTTAATGGTTTCCTTACTGAAGGTGTAAACTATCAGCAAAGCAGAAGCAACGTTCTTATACCGTTCATTAAATTTACAAACGGTAACATTGTGGTCATTGAAAAACGGTAAATCGTTTTCCCGATACCTCGATAAACACCCGCGAAATTAAAAACGTAAACACCGAATGGATTTTTCAAAAAGCAAATCCCTATTTGACAAGGCGAAGACATTTATTCCAGGTGGCGTCAATTCCCCGGTACGAGCTTTTCGTGCTGTGGGTGGAAATCCTATTTTTATTAAAAGGGCAAAGGGACCCTACCTATATGACGAAGATGGAAATCAATTCATCGATTTGATTAATTCCTGGGGACCGATGATTTTAGGGCACGCCCATCCAGTTATCGAAGAAGCAATCAAGGAAGCCCTTGTTAACTCTCCGTCGTTCGGAGCCCCTACGCATCGCGAGGTGGAAATGGCCGAGTTGATTTGTTCGATCATGCCTTCCATTGAAAAAGTCCGGATGGTAAATTCCGGGACGGAGGCTACCATGTCGGCTATACGCGTAGCTAGGGGTTTTACCGGAAGGGACAAGTTCATAAAGATAGAAGGGTGTTACCATGGCCATGGCGACTCATTTCTGATCGCAGCAGGAAGCGGCGCGTTGACGTTTGGTTCTCCTGACAGCCCAGGCGTGACAAAAGGTACTGCGAAAGACACGCTCATCGCGCCGTTCAATAATTTGCCCGCAATCGAAGAAATCATATCGAAAAATGAAAACGAAATTGCTGCGATTATTCTTGAACCAGTGGTTGGAAATATGGGATGTGTCATCCCGCAGCCGGGCTATTTAGAAGGTCTTCGGATGCTATGCGATCAGCATAAAATCATTTTGATTTTTGACGAAGTGATGACGGGATTCAGGTTATCTCTTGGCGGTGCTCAGGCGCTATACAATGTAAAACCTGACATGACGACGCTTGGAAAAATAATTGGCGGTGGATTGCCTGTCGGTGCCTATGGAGGGAAAGAAGAAATTATGAACACAGTTTCTCCTGTTGGCCCGGTATATCAGGCCGGTACTCTATCGGGCAACCCCCTGGCTATGGCGGCTGGCCTCGCCATGCTGGGCCATCTCAAAAAAAATCCACAGGTATATCAACAGCTAAATGCACAAACGACAAAACTTGCTGAGGAAATAAAAAAACAATACGAGGCAGAAGGACTTCAGTATACGATTAATCAGGTGGGTTCCATGTTTACATTGTTCTTCACTGACAGACCTGTGGTGGATTTTGATTCCGCTAAAACATCAGACACAAAGCGGTTCGCAGGCTATTTTCAATCTATGCTTCATCAAGGCGTGTACCTCGCTCCATCGCAGTTTGAGGCAATGTTCATCTCGACAGCCATCAATGATCCGATAATAGACCAGATTTTAGAAGCAAGTAAGAAGGCCTTAAAAAATGTCGCAGTGTCAGTTTAGACGCTGTTAGAGCCATTTTTCAACCTGTCGGAATTAAACGGGAAGTCAAACGCTTCCTGATCCTACTGAAAAAATATCAATTACCGGATTTTATTACGTCGGTCTCACCCCTGACTGATGCGACGTGCCAGCCAAACTTTTAATTTTAAGCTTAATATTCATAACTTTTCACGATTAGCATATTTTTTAAACTTCCATTTTTTGATCATGAGCAACCGTGCTTTGAAGTTCACGCTGGGATTCGGTATCGCAGGTCTATTTGTTTTGATCTTGATTACAGGGGTTCAGCGAGGAGCAATAAACGCCTACCACAACAATCTTCCCTACGTCAGACTTAGCGACCAACTAAGAAGTCAGGCAGCCCAGTCAAACCTCTGGGTCGAGCACGTAAAAAGCGCTGACGCCAAGTTGAATTTTGAACGAGACGTCCGGGAGCCATTGTCAAGAACTAAAGTCCTGCTGGAATCGATCGTCGAAGGAAAGGCAACAGACCTGGGAACCTTTGAAAAAGCAGAGGATGAAGACTTGCAAGCCATTCTGAAGGAAACCATTTATAATATTCAAAACCTGCTGGAATCAACGCAGGGGAGATGGCAAGCGAGACCTCAGGTAATAACGGCAGCGACTGACAGCACGGCCGAGGTCATCGATACACAATCACTCAATGTTTTGAACCTTCAGGTTGATGCTTCGCTAAAGGACTTTCAACGTGCCTCCGATCGTTTTATAACTTATATCGATCATCAAATCCTGAGTGACACGACCACATTAAATCTGCTTTCATGGCTCTCAATCGTCACGTTGCTTGCTGCAATTGTTTCGATCGGAATTTTTCTGTACCGATTGTTCGATAAAAATGGAAAATTGGAATTTGAAAAAACGTCTATCGCAGGTCGACAGGAGCGTGCTGCTACGTCGTTGGGGAATTTTATGGAAGCTATTTCTGCAGGAAACTATTCCGCCAACCTCGATGATGAACTGGTGACCGGGACGATGGGAAATACACTTATTTCCATGCGTGATAAGCTTAAGGCAAATGCTGAAGAAGATCGTAAAAGAAATTGGTCGACATCAGGGCTGGCACAAATTGGAGAGTTGTTACGAACTTCATTTACAACAACACAAGACCTTTTCGACAGCATTATCAAATTTGTTGTCAAGTATACAAAAAGCAACCAAGGCGGACTTTTTCTGTTGGATGAAGAAAATCCAAATCAAAAACATTTAGAGTTGGTAGCGTGCTACGCATACGAACGTAAAAAATTTCTGAATAAGTCGATTGATGTCGGCGAAGGTTTAGTGGGTCAAAGTTTCCTGGAAGCTCAATCTATTTATTTGGTGGAAATTCCGGACGACTATGTCGCAATTACTTCGTCTCTTGGGAGCGCAAAACCCAATGCACTTTTAGTCATGCCGTTAAAGGTCAACGGCAAGGTTTTCGGTATTCTTGAGCTGGCAACTTTTGGCAAATATGAACCGCATGAAATTGAGCTGGTTGAAAAACTTGCGGAAAGTATTGCGTCCACTATTTCGACAGTAAAGATTAATGAAAGCACGAGAATACTCCTGGAAAAGACGCAGCAGCAAACAGAAGAGATGAGGGCGCAAGAGGAAGAGATGCGTCAGAATATGGAAGAGCTTGAAGCGACGCAAGAGGAAATGCGCAGGAAAGAAAAGCATATACAAACGATGCTTGACAGTGAAAAGCAACGCAATGAGATCAGCAATAAAAACCGTCAGGCGCATATCGAACTCTCCAAGAAAGCGGATATTCAGGAAGGAAAGTGGGATGGAGCCTTGGAGAAGCTTACGACCTCTATTGCAAAACAGCTTGTCGTTTCGCGCAGCAGTGTGTGGTCTTATAACCCGGAAGAAAAGAAACTCAAGTGCGAGAAACTTTTCGACAACGGGGCTAAAAAATTTGGTACAGAAACTGAGTGGGTTGCCAAAAACTACCCTGGTTATTTTGAAGCCATCACTAGCGAAGAAGTTATTATGGCCAAAGATGCCCATTCTCACACGGCTACACGCGAACTGGCTGAATCCTATTTAATTCAACGTGGGATACAATCTATGCTGACGGTTCCATTTTTCAACGAGGGTAAGATCACGGGTATCCTGGTGTGCGAAAACCTTGAACAAAAGGAATGGACAGATGAAGACGTGGAGTTTCTAAAATCATGCTCTGACCTGGTTACATTGACCTATAACAATAGGAGGATCAACACGACGCTTGATAAGCTCAGCGATGATCAGGAGACCATGCAAACTATTATTGACAACATCCCCAGGGCTGTATTCTGGAAAGGCAAAGACCTTCGGTTCCAGGGCTGCAATAAGATCTTTGCGCAGGTTGCAGGCTTGAAATCCTTCCTGGAATTGGTCGGTAGAACTGACTTCGAAATGCCATGGAAAGAGCATGGCGACGCGTACCGGGCTGACGATCTTGCTGTAATGAACAGTAGAAAAGCACGTCTCGATTTGGAAGAAAAGAATGTAAATAATGAGGGTAAAGTATCCTGGGTGCTAACGAGCAAAGTGCCAGTAATGAACAAGCATGGTGAAGTAGTGGCCGTATTGGGCATGTTTGAGGACATTACCGAAAGGAAAGTTAAGGAAGCTGACATAACGTCCAAATTAAAGGAGTTAGAGCACCTTAAAAGCTTGATGGAAAAGAGGAGTAATTGAATATTTTTTTGAGTGCTTTATTACATCGGCACAGGGGCCGGTATGTAGAGTAAAACATTTTTAGTCTAAGGAATTACTTATTTTTAATTCATAATACCCAATTTAAATCTGGTTATGAACCATCGTTTTTTACTGTTGATAGCTGCGTGTACGGTGTTCTCAGCCGACCTTTTTGCGCAGGGCGAAAGAAAAGACAAAACGGCAGTTACGTACGAGGAATTGTACGATGAGCCGTCGTCCGTAAACAAGCTTTTCGTTGGGATTCAACCGCTTTATGCGGAGTTATTTTCTACAAATATAAATGCAGGTTTCGGGGCGGAAGTTGTCTATTATCACAAAGACAAAATGGATTTTCGCGCGCATTTTAGAAAGACCTATAGCCAGCAATTCTTTGACATGGCACGCGATCTTGCGATAAAGAAAAGCGATGTTGAAAATCGTGCAGAAGTTTTCAACTACTACGAAATAGGCGGAACCTATCACATCAAAGATTTTGAAGCAAGCTCTAAGACAAAAATGTTTCTTTATAAAAATAGTTATAAAGGAAATAAATGGGCCGCAAGGGTTCCGCTCAGCGCTGAAGTACCTTGTAAAGTTCGAAAGATTTACGGCGTGCGCTTGGGTGGTATCCTCTGGGATAGCTCAACGGACGTAGGCAGGGCCCTTGAAAAACAAGATATGACCAATGCAGATTTAAAAACTGCTGAAGGTGTTGCTCTTCCTGAAACCATCATCGTCGAAGGCCGCACTGAATCGTTGGATGTCTTCAGCAACATGAGTTCAAAAGGGTTGTATGTTGGTGGTTCGATGACGTGGATAAAAAATGTAGCCGTAAATTTTGACAAATTTGAAGAAGGTATTGATGACCTAATATTTACAGCTTACGCAGATATTCTTGTATCACCATGGCTTGAGGCCGATAATATCGTGTACACCAGCACAGATCCCTTGAGTGCTAACTTCGGTACGCAGACATACAACATAAGTCCTATAAAGACAAAAATGTTGGGCTTCCGCGTGGGTATGGATGGACGATTCAACAGAATGTTTGGTTGGGCCTATGGCGCGGAGGTTGGGTATCGCCCCAGCTTTGAAGGCCGTTCCTTCTACGCTATGTTTAAAATCAGCTTTCCGGTCTTTGGAACCAACCTTGACTACAAAGTCGAGTCGTTTGGTAAATAATGTGCTTGATTTCATAATTTAATTTATTTCCTGGACACGTATTCGAAGGAATAATAGAACTTTTTCCAAAGGGCAAGACCCACGAGCGTGTTTGAGATTCCCAGAAGTAAGATGGGGACGTCAAATAACACGAGTACAAACCATCCGATCCCGCAATAAAATACCAGCGTCATTATCTCCTGTTGATTTCGGTCCTTGGCGTAGAGCAGCCCATAAATTAAAAAAGCAATGCTGAATAGGAAGAATGCAGAGATGGCAAGGTTATGCCAGCCCTGTCCGGCAGGAAAATTTTGAATAAGGAATACCATTTCGGGGAGGAGAATAATAACGATGGTTAAAAGGCTGTAAAATATTCTTTTCAGAAAAGGGAGTGGTAGCCCCTTCAGCCAGCTCAAATGAAAATTCTCAAAGTGATGCATCGCATGTATAAGGCCAGTGTTTCCTGCTGACACAATTATTATTCCTATGCTCAATAACCTGAGGTCATAAGTATCCGTTTTGTAAAGAGCTGTTATGCCCAATATAATTAGTGCGCTGAAAAATTTTGTTCCAAGCAGCAAAGCAGATTCGTGTCGCGTCATCCATTCAATAAAAAAAGAGGAAATGCTTTTTTAAATTGGAGGTTGAGAAAGCGTGAAATAAAAGAAACCTTCTTTTCGTAATTCGGATGATGGAGCGACCATAGAAGGTGATACGCGCTAATGATCACTAAAATCTTCAAGGCAATTAAAATTACGATGATCGAATACATCATTTCATGCTTCCATGCCAGTAAGGAGAGGAACAATCCGTAAACAAAAACTGGGAGGAGCTGAATCAACACGACGCGGATAGCCATCCACCATTGTTTTGAGACCTGAAAAAGCATGAAGCAAAAAATGAATTCGTTTTCGTTTTGCCTTATTTTTTCGCCATTAAAATTTATCACTTTGAGATTGTAAAGAAACCAAAACACGATGGGTATGACCAACACAAGCGGTGAGCTGATAAAGAATTCACCAAGGGCGATGTGGTCGTAACTTCGCATAAAACCTCCGGCAAAGGCGATGACCAACAAAAAAAAGCCAGTATGGGTCAAATAGAATTCACGCACGAAAACTGGGATGAGGACTTTCATGTCGGATTGAGTGCTGTGAGCGTTTTGTTCTTAATAGTAAAAGATTGGTTTATCCGAATTTTGGCGTTCTCAAGAAATTGATGAGAAGAAAGTAAAACGATAGCCTCATGTTTGTCGATGTATTCGCCGATGAGACCGACAAGGTTCTTTTGCGCATCTTCATCAAGCGTAATTAAGGGCTCATCGAGGATAATTAATTTTGGGGATCCAAGGAATGCAATCGCCAACGAAAGTTTTTTCAGCATTCCGCTGGAATAGGTTGCACATGGTTTCTCGAGGTATTCATCGATGCCAAATTTTTTAATAAGGAGATCCTGCTGATGCGGCGTTGTGTTTCTTGCCTTGCCAACAAATCGAATCAAATCTTTGGCCGTCAGGAAACCTGGATAGAGAGGCTCTGCCTCTCCATAATTAACGCGTTCACGATATCGAATGGGGGATCGTGTCAAAGAAATGCCATCGCTAAATTCAACATCGCCCGTACAGGGTATCAGTCCGGAGAGCGATTTAAAAAATGTTGTTTTCCCGGCACCATTTTCTCCTTTAATCCAATAGGTACCCAGCTGAAGTTCCAGCATGGGGACAGAAATAATTAATTCCCCGGAAAAACTTTTTGAGAAATTTATGACCTTCAGCATTGGTCTAGTTCGTTTAGATAGTAAAAACTTACCCTATATTTGATTACTATATGTCGTCCCTATTTTAATGCAATTACAACCTGAAATGCATGCAACTTTCTGAAAAAATCAAACGGACTATTCGCGATGTGAAGGACTACCCCAAGCCGGGCATTGTATTCAAAGACATAACACCAGTGTTGGCTGATACGGTATTGAGGAAGGAGATCGTAGACGCTTTGGTTCAGGAGTATAGACCCGAAAAAATCGATGCTATCGCGTCGACAGAAGCAAGAGGGTTTATTTTCGGTTCCATTTTAGCGTATGAATTAGGCTGCCCGTTCATTCTGGTGAGAAAGGCCGGGAAACTTCCGTATCAAACGAATTCTGCGGAGTATAATTTAGAATACGGCACTGCCAAAATCGAAATGCATATTGATTCAGTCAAACCCGGATGGCGTGTCCTCGTCCACGATGACTTACTCGCTACCGGCGGAACTGCCGGTGCGACCGCTGATTTAATTCAACATTCCCATGGGGTAATTGCTGGGTTTTCATTCATTATAAATCTCAGCTTTTTGCCGGGTGCTGAAAATTTGGAAAAACGTTTTGGTGTTAAACCACATTATTTAGTTAACTATTAACCTTATAAAACATATAGTGTTTATTTCACAATATGTCTGAAGTCCTTCATATCCCAATGTTTCCCCTGGCTATTTTACCATTGCCGGAGGAACTGGTTCCGTTGCACATTTTTGAGCCTCGCTATCGGCAATTATTGCAGGACGCGGAGATCCATGATATTCAGTTTGGGGTTTATTTCAGTCATGACGTCAATGAACAAAAAATAGGTTCATTGATGCAGTTGGAAAGTATTATCAAACGCTATCCGGGGGGCGAGACCGATATTATTGTAAAGTGCAAGGACATATTTAGTATGGACCTTTTGCTTCGGACCTACAAGACTAAGCTTTATCCCGGAGGCAACGTCAGATTGTGGAAAATTCCCATGGATACCTTTCCAAACTCAGCCTTGCATGACCTCTTTATGCATTACTTAAAGCTGCGCAACATCGTTCATAGCCTCACTATCCTTAACTTGTTTCAAATAGCCAATGAGTTGAACCTTGATATTGTTGACCGGTATCGATTCTTGACCATTCAGGATGACAAACGGGAAGCCTTTCTTTTGAACCGGATTAAGTTTCAAATCGACTTGTTGGAACGCGAAGAGAAAAGCAAGGATAATTTCCATTTGAATTGATCAAATAGCCGCAACTTTTTCCTGCGTATATCGTTGTTTCATTTTTTTCATTTTTTTTTAACCCTTCGAAACAGATTTCCGTTTAACCCACCTTTCCTAACCGGATAACGTTAAGGCTATCAGCTTGCGATTATTTAACAAAACGTTAAGATTTCTATCGAAACTTTTGGAAAAACCAACTCGTCTTAAAGACATAACAAAAATATTTTATGAACAAGCAACTCTCTCTTTTAGCAATACTGCTTATCAGCGGTATCACTTTAGCGAACGCGTCTGACAACCCAAGGATAACTACGGCTGTAATGAAGAACGGATCGACCTTTAAACTTTTTTATAAAGGTGCACAGCAATCAGATGTAAAAGTTCTGATTCTTAACGACGAAAACCAGATTGTGTATTCTGAAAAGATCAATAACACGGATGGTTTTGCGAGACCTTATAATTTCTCAAACTTGCCTGAGGGACATTACAGTATCCAGGTAAAGGATAAAGCTGGTATTCGCACGGAGACGGTGAATCATCAAGCCGAAAAACAAGAAAAGACCATGCACCTTTTGCGTCTTGACGGTACCGGCAAATATGTGCTTTCCGTCCCTAGCCAGGGAAAACAAGATCTTTCCATCACGATTTTCAATGATCTGAATGAGGTTTTGTATGAGAGCGATGAACGGATCAACGGCGATTTTGCCCGGATCTACAATCTCGGCGATCAAACCAGTAAATACAGGTTTGTCGTGACCGACGGAAAGGGGCTAACTAAGTCAGTCAGAAAGTAATTGGCATTGCTTTGAAATGTCCTGAGGCAACATGTTATCATGTTGCCTTTTTTATTTTGAAAAGTCGCATGGCCGTCATCAAAAGGTAACCAGCTAAACCCGAAAATAATTATCAAAAAATTGAAAAAATGAGGGTGTTTTATCCCCAATTATCCGGTCGCGTCAGTCGTCGACATAAGTTACCATTCGTCGATTGACCATCGATACTCTCATTGTTTTTACTGTGTTCTAGCGCAAACGTTGTATAAAAATATTTGTGATGGATATCGTTTCCGAACAAAATTTCACACGTTCTTTTAAGGAAACTATACTTGTAGTTTATGCAAACGTTGTTTCAACCTAAAAATATTGTTTCCTTACAACTTTCAGCCTCGAACGGTATCCCTACCGTATATTTGAACATAATTAAAACAAGAAAACAATTATGAAAACTAATATGAGAACAAAGTCAATTTACCTCGTGGCATTTTTATTAATGGGCGCGGTCGCAGCGTTTGGAAATGTTGACCCTACTTCAAGCTTAGCGGTATTAAATGCAAAAGGGAAGGATGTATTTAGAGTTATTTATGAAACTGAAACCGCGAATGACGTAAAAGTGAAGCTATTTAATGCTAATGACGACATTATCTACGTGGCTTCTATTAAAGATACGAAGGGATTTATCCTTCCATTGAACCTTGGCGAAATGGGCTTTGGTGAGTATCGTTTGGAATTGACAGATGCGAATGGTAAGCGTGTCGAAAGAATTGCTTACAAAGATATCAAGGCTGTTGATAACATTCGTGTAGCACGGTTAACGACAAGTGAAGGTAAATTCATGGTGTCGGTTATGAGCCCTAAGAACGAGAAGGTTACCGTTAAAATATTCGATAGCTATAATAACCTGTTACATAATGAAGTTAAGAGTGTGAGCGGCGACTTCGCACAAGTCTACACGGTCAAGAATTTGACTGGAGCATGTACATTCGAAGTATCGGATGATGCTGGACGTGTAAAGACCGTTCAATTCTAAGCTTATCTTAAATCATCTAAAAAACCTCCGGAATTTCCGGAGGTTTTTTCTTTTAGCTTCACCCATCCTGTTAAGTGTTTTTTTATTTGGTGCATAAGGCTATATTTCAATCTCAAAAATTGATTTATATGCGCCGCATTCTCCTCATCGCTGCCGTGATCTGTGTTCAAGCACAAGCACAAGATGTTACTGGCCTTTTTATCGTTCAGGATTTCACTAAAGAAAATATTTTTACCAACAATATTGAGGGGCCGGCTTTCGACAAGAACGGCAATCTATACGTTGTCAATTTCCAGCGTGACGGGACGGTAGGACTGGTAAAACCTAATGGCGACGCGGAGCTATTTATCACTTTGCCAGAAGGAAGCACAGCCAATAGCGTTCAGTTTGATAGCAAGGGTGCAATGTACCTGGCGGATTTTACGGGCCATAATGTTCTTAAAGTGAATATGAAGTCAAAGGAGATAAGCGTCTATGCTCATCACGACGCCTTCAACCAGCCCAATGATATTTGCATGAATAAGAAGGATCAAATTTTTGCCTCTGATCCAAACTGGAAAGAAGGCAAGGGAAAACTTTGGCGCATTGATAAAGGTGGTAAGGTTGTTTTGCTAACCGACCAAATGGGAACGACAAATGGTATAGCGCTCAGTCCGGACGAAAAAATATTATACGTCAATGAAAGTGTTCAACGCAAAATCTGGAAATTCGATGTCGATGAAAAAGGCAATATCGCTAACAAGACATTGTTCGCTGAATTCCCGGATTTCGGTTTTGACGGAATGAAGTGTGATGCTGAGGGGAATTTGTATGTTACCCGATATGGTAAAGGCGCCATTGCCGTTCTTTCGCCGGATGGAAAGTTAATTCGCGAAGTGCTTCTAAAAGGAAAGAATTGCAGTAATCTCGTGTTCGGAGGACTAAATGGGAAACTGGTCTTTGTAACCTTGCAAGACCGAAAAGGCATGGAACGCTTCAGGAATGATGTTCCGGGCAAAGGATTGAAGTAACGAATTCCCGAATTTGATTTTTTTAACTAACACTGTTCAACTAATTCCAATCGTTTAACGACGCTCTCTGGCAATAGGATGGTTCCAGGGGACAATACAGCGTTGGCGCCAAGTTTTGAATGATCACCGACAAGCGCACCGAATTTTGTGACTTCGATCTTCGTTTTCTTCTTATTAAGCATTACATAAATCGTCTTATCCAGCCGTTCGTTATAGTGATTTGCAATGATACTGCCCGCCTCCATGTTGACATAGGAGCCGATCAATGAATCGCCAACAAAATTAAAGTGTGCCAATGCGCTTCCAGACATGATCAAACTTGATTTTACTTCGCAGCCTGGGCCAATGATGGACTTTTCGCCAAGGTATACGCCACCACGCATATAAGCGTGTGCTCCAATAAAGCAACCGTTAGAAATAATGATTGGGCCCTTGAGGGTAACGTTCTCTTCAATTTGCGCTTTTTTATGAATGGCAATGTCCTGCTTGATTTTAAACTCAGACGAAAGCGATTTTATTTTTTGCAGAATTGTATTTTGAACCGAAGCAACGATGTTCCAGGGAAGATCCTTTTCCAGTTCCGGGAAATTCGTCAAGAAATTTTTCAGGTATGTCGAATATTGCAACATCGTCATCGTTCGTAAAATTCTAATGGAAGATCGTCCGGGTCTGCAAAAAATGTAAAACGTTTGCCGGTGTACTCATCAGTACGAATGGGTTCCACGCTTACGCCTTTTTGTTCCAGCCATTTCACGGCATGGTCAATGTCATCAACTTCAAATGCAAGATGTCTCAGCCCGCATGCTTCGGGCCTCGAGGTACGAGCAGGCGGATTTGGAAAAGAAAATAGTTCAATGCAGTACCGATCACCAAGCTTCAAGTCGAGTTTAAAAGAACTTCTTTTTTCACGATAGTATTCAGCGTGTATGCTAAAGCCCAAAATTTCGGTGTAGAATTTTTTTGAAATCTGATAATCTGAACAAATTATGGCAATGTGATGAACGGAATTTAACTTAATCATTTACTAAATTATGTATTTTCGTTGATATCACCCATCATGGATACTTTCTGGCTCGTCCTTGGAATTATATTAATGCTGGTCGGAATTCTGGGCAGCATATTGCCGCTATTGCCTGGGCCACCGCTCTGCTTTCTTGCGTTGCTGGTGCAGCAGCTTCGATCCGATACTCCCTTCACGACCAAATTTTTGTGGATATGGGCGGGTATAACGGTAGTGATAACAGTCTTGGACTACGTCGTCCCTTTATATGGCACCCGAAAATATGGGGGCAGTAAATACGGTGTATGGGGATCTACGATAGGGCTGATTGCAGGTTTCTGGCTGGGCCCACTTGGTATCATAATTGGACCTTTTGTCGGCGCATTTGTTGGGGAGTTTATCGCGAGTAATAATTCTGAACACGCTTTAAAGGCTGCTTGGGGATCATTCGTTGGATTCCTGTTCGGCACGCTGCTAAAGCTAGTCGTGTGCCTAGTGATGGCGTGGTATCTGTTTGCGCTTATTTTCTAAGCTCATCCATTTAATGATTGATTTAGCCTATGCACGGTTGTAAATCTTAAGTACTGTCTCGCGCAACGGTTTTCCTTGCTCCGAGCATAGGAATGCAATTGATTCTGCAATCTCGTCAGGTTTCACCCATGCCGTGAAGTCTTTATCTGGCATAGCATTTCTATTAGCTTCTGTGTCAATGGTACTCGGGACAATCACAGAGGTGGTTACATTTTTGGAAGACCCTTCGGCGTTTAAAAAATCGGCTAGTTTGAAAATCAGTGATTTGGACAATGCATAGGCTAGTGTATTCTTTCCTTCTTTTGGCTGCAGCGCAGGTCGTGAGCCAACCAGGACAATACTGCCGCCGTTGGCCTGAGTGAGCATTTGCTGAAATACGGGCCGGACAACAAAATAGGCCGTATCAAAATTGAGTGACAGCATCTTTTTCAATAAAGAACCATCGGTGGTTTGAATTGTCCCTGGTGCAAACCCACCGACCAATAACAATGCAGCATCCAATGACGAATGGTCTGCAATAATTTGCTTGACCACAGCATTCACGGAATTTTCATCCGTGAGATCGGCCTCATACAATTGCACTCCATCGGCTGGAAATCCCAAAGTTTTACCTGCCGTTACAGTGGCTATCACGTTGTAGCCTTCTTTAACAAATTTACCTACCGTGGCCTTTCCTAAATTTCCGGAAGCGCCTGTAATGAGAACATTTTTTTTCATGAGATATTTTTTATTGACGATTAGTGTTGTTTTTACCACGGAGGCGCGAAGACACAGAGGATCGCGAAAGGAACTTATGTCCTCCGTGCCTCCGTGGTTAATGGCGTTAGTTACACTGCGTTATTCCCGTTTCAAAAGCCATCACCGTTTCCTCCCATTTTTTGCTCGTAGAAAGTTTCCGAATTAGTTCTGTGTCGATCCGCAGGAGCCTCCAATCATTGAGATACATCGGCATGCCTTCAAGTACAACGTTATCACCAACAATGTTCACGACTTCACTTGAAACCGCTTCATTATTTTCGTTCACCAGGAGAAAGTATCCCGAAGAATCTGTTTTAAAAACGGGCGGAATTCCGCCGGCGATACATCGGATGGCACAGGAACGGTGTGTTTTCCCTTCTCCCGGTTTCATGACGCCGAAGAAGCATTTTGGGTCCACTATTTCCCCTGAAACCGATATTTTTTCTTCCCCAACGCGTAGGGAGGACGCCGCTGGTTTGCCTCCCAGGTATTCCAGGTTGCTTGCTTCGTCAATCTGAAGCAACGTTTTCCCATCACCATAAATCAGTGAACCTGTCAGGCGAACTTGTGCACCCTCTTCTTTTTTACCAGGTGAACGCTGAGAAAAAATAAAATTTTCTGCGCCCGCCTTGCCAAAACCAACCAGCAATACAGTCTGATAAAGTTCTTCGTTCGAAATATCTTTTCCCAATGACACTAGTACATGCGGCACCGGTTTGGTAAAAAGGTAACCATCCACTGGTGTGACTATTCCATATTCGAAATTTGCCCTGAAAAATTCCTTTTGCTCAAGCGACGTTATTATAGTCATACCGATCATTGCGACGAACAAAATAAGAATAGCACGCATTGTCGCCGACCCGGTCTTCTTGGGGGCTTTCGGCAGGTAGCCGATATAAAATTCATCCGTATCAGGCGTATTCAGGTCTTTCATTTACGATAGGTTTATGCGCGCTGCGGGACGCTCCGTTCCTTCGGGATAGGGGGATGGGTTGATCCACACCTCCTCATCAACAACCTTGACATCATAGGTCGATACTTTCTCCCGAAAAGGCGGGGGCGATGAGCCGTTATGTGGAAGGTATTGATATCCGTGCCAGGGGCAAGTCACACAACCATCAACGATTTTTCCTTCGCCGAGGGGACCGTTCTGATGTTTGCATACATTGGAAATTGCAGAAAGCTTTTTATCGTATTTGAAGATGGCGATTCGTTCACCATTGAGGACGATAACTTTTGCACGATTGTCCTGGATGTCATGCACTGAACCCACCTTCACAAATTTTTGATCCGTCTGGATCGATGCCAGGTCCCTGGCTCGCTCACGTTTTCCCGCAAGGAGATGTAGTGCAATGACTGCAATGCATCCAAGCGCAAGGGTCCCTACCAGCGCCGGCGAAATCTCGTCTTGTAGCGCTCCCAGCAAAACGTGAAGAACAATGCTTGCATATGCGATGTACACACCCATGTGGAGCATTTTCCAGATTCGCGGCGTCAGGTTATGAAGCCAAAAATCATGGCTGGTGGCAGCCATCAAAAAGAAAATGGTCAAGCCAACAATTCCAAAAATCTCAAAAGGAAATTTGACAAAAGAGTCATAGTGTGTATTGGACAGGAAAACTGAAAGTATGGGATTGACATTGCCCAAAGCGTGGAACTGAATGATAGAAAAAATTCCATGAACAGCTGCCACAAAAAACATGCATACTCCCAAGTGACGGCGGTTATAAAGCAGGGGAAGGAATGTTGGCGTCAACCGTGCCAGCGGCCCAATACAAAGGATAACGTGAAGCAGAAATAGGGCGAGGGTCGATGTCGATCGGATGATCAGCGTTTCTGCTGTTACTTCAGGCTTGACAATTAATGTTGTGATTGAAAATAATGATAGGAAGCAAATAACAAAACCACCGAGAATCAAATCATAGATTCTTTTTTGTCGATTCCATAAAACAGCTTGGTAAGATGCGCCCATACTATTCTTTCTGATAGGATAATTCCGTTAGTGTTATTTCTATGGCATGGATCGGGTCATACAGTTGGATGCTCACAGTTTTCGTCGTCAGGGGAATGTCAAAGTGATGTGAACCTACGTGGTCTATTTTCCCCAGCAGCAGATTTTGAGGCGGGGACGAGAGGTAGACCACACATGAAGGAACGTTCAATGAATTCTTTAGCTCAACCGTTAGCCGCCCGGTGTCATTTGACAGCTTCGTTAATGTGAAAGAAAAATCGTCCTTCTCGACCTTGCGATTCGCGGAAGGAGGATCCGGTCGCAGGGCAATAGAGAGGCAAAATAAAACAGGCAAGAGAACTGCCAAACATTGCCAAATGTAAAAATGATAGGTCCGCAAGGGTCTAATCATGTTGATTGTTCTTAATGGCGGTTAGATATTTTTTTAATAACACTGGCCAGAGAATCACGCAGCCTGGAAAGATCAAAAGTCGGAATGTCCAGGGTGCGCCAATACTTCCTTCATCGACCTTATGAATCAGTCGTGTGATAAACAAAAGAGCGAACGAGACCCCGCCAAGCAGGTATATGATTACAGCATACAGAATTAACATGCTATGGATAATTAAAGCTCAAAAATGCGAAGTGTGAAAGAATAGATTGGTCAAGCGGACGACCAATGAGCCTAAAGTTCAGAAATTTCTAGTGGATTTGGCAAATCGAAACACGATGTGTGCATTTCAAATTGTTGCTATAGGATAAATTTAGGTAAACATAACACTTGGTTAGCCAAGAGCTTTATAATGCAGGGTCACTACGATCACAAAGGAGGCACCCCCGATAGCCATCGGGAGATCACTAAGTGAAGCGGTAAAAACGCGTTGTGCGCTTTGTGGTTCGTGGTGGACATTGTGACCTGTACTAAATAAAAGCTGGGGACTAACTGCGACAATTTGAAATGCACCTAACACGATTTACTTTGTGCGGGAAAATATAGCCTTGTGGTGGCTGGTCAAATCTTAAAGCATGACGTCGGGCTATTGAATAACGATGGTAACTTTATTAATTCGCTTCTCTTCCAATTTTCCAGTACGTTCACCACCGCCGGAATTGTCTTTGTCATCCTTTCGGACGATTACGAAATAAGACATTGCCTTGAGATCCTTGAGTTTCAAAATGCCTTTTGCATCTGTTGTACCTTCAACGGCCACATTTTTTTCCGCGGTATAATCTTCTTCTTTTTCGAAGAGTTGTACAGTTGCACCCTCTACAGTATTTCCAACTTCATCGCGCACCGTTAGGTTGAGTGTGGTTTTGATGATTTGAAAACCAGACAGGATAATTAATAGTCCTGCAACGACTCCCGTAAGTATGTAGCGTTTCATAGTTGTTGAGTTTATTGCCTTACAATCGGTTATTGAATGTTAACCGCAGAGGCGCAAAGACGCAAAGAAAATACAAAATTCAAAAAAGATTGTCTTAATAAGGTGCGCCTCGTCGATTTTCCTGAATTTGCTCAGGCAATATAACATGCTTGTGGTCAGTTCGTAAAAGGCAAGGTGATCTCCAAGTCTTTGCGCCTCTGCGTCTTTGCGGTTTAATAAGAAGATACTAGCAAAATAAATACTCGAACATTATCTAAGCAAAACGACTCCACCACGCTTTTCCTGGATTCCGTCCTCGGGGCGATATTCACTTTTGTATCGAACCACATACGAGTACGTTCCTGCAGGCGCCTGCTGAGCCAGATTGTTGTTGTACCCGCCATTCCATTTGAAATCGCGTTCAGGGGATTGGTAAATCATCTCACCCCAGCGGTTGAAAATAAACACCTGGAAGTCCTCATCATCGATGAAGAAAGTGAAAAGTTTAAAACTCTGATTGACCTTGTCGCCACCAACACCTGTTACCGTACTGGTAGGACGGAAGGCATTGGGTCCGACGATAACCGGATCACATTCCTCGATGACTTCCGTTTTGTCGGTGCTCGCGCAGCCAAAACCATTAATCAGGTTCACCGAAAATATTCCAGGTTCGGCCGCCGTGTATGTGGGGTCAGTATCACCTAGCGATACCCCATCTTTAAACCAATCATAGCTGGCGAAATCACCTGGATTCAATACCACGGAGCGCGTTGTAGGATCAGGATTCTCGGGGTGAGGGCAAATGAATGCTTCGTCCCTTAAAATACCAGGCGTCGTCGGTGCCAGGTCTATTTCAAGGTCTGTCGTGGCGCTGCAGCTTGCGCTTGTAACCGTAACGGAGTAAGTACCCGCGCGGTCTCCCCGAAGTGTGGGACCGACTTCGCTGGAGATCACAGCGCCGTCAAGGGACCACCGGAACGAGGCCGATCGGTTTGGCGTTGCCGTGAGTGTAAAGGGCGAACCTTCACAGGGTGTTGTCGTCGTAAGGGAAACGGTTAGGGCACCATCCACTTGCACATTCGCAGTTGGAGATTGTTTAATACAACCGTTCAGGGTACTGACAACTCTGACAAAATATGCTACATTATCATCAGCTGCTGAGGTCGGTGATGACTCGACCGCCCGGAATTTGAACGTTATTTCTGAACCATCGATAGGTATATGCGCCGGCCGGTGTCGCGGTAAGCGTAACCTGATCCTGGCAGGCATCGCTTTGCGTGAATGCAGGGGTGTAATTGTCTATGGTTACCGTTGTGGAATCGCGGCCAGGGCATACTACCTCCGGGAGCGTCCGTCGTTACCCGAAGCATCCAGGTGCCAGCATTGACGGTAACGGTCGCACCATTGCCCGGATTCGTGAGACTTCCAGACTGCGAGGCTGACCAATTATAAGTTGTTGCAACGGGAGAGGTGACTGCTGTAATAGTACCATTACAGATATTTGCTGTGTTGAATTGAATATCCACAGGCGGATCTTGCGAAAAGGTCTGCGCAGGAGATGAGAAGACGCATCCATTGGCAGTCAGTTCGACATTATAGCTTCCACTAGGCACTCCGGTAGTTAATCAAATGAGTTCCAGCCGAAGCGTTTCCGCTAGCCGCCACCAATCCTGTAGCAGAGTTTATCACTCTGTACGTCATTGGAGGCGTTACTGCTGTATGCGTTACGCTGAGGATTAAAGGATCGCAATTAGTTGCCCTCGTTACGGCGGTTATTGTAAAGGCATTGTCATTTACCGTCGCCGTGTTTATGGAAGCACATCCAGTGACCTGATCAGCGATGGTTATTCCATACGTACCGGCAGCAAGGGGCATGGCTGTGGGGATTGGACCTAAACCTTGATCTGTTCCTGACGGCACAGCAGTGGGGCCGGTAATAAAATAGGAGAAGATGGCGCCAGCAGGGCCTGTGATGTTGACATCGATACGGCCGTCGTCAGCTCCGCAGAATGTAGTTGGCGTCGGTACGGCATTGAAAAGTGGTGTCGGGTTGATGGTATAAATAATCGAATCTTGTGCTGAACAGGTGCCATCTGAGACAACCACTTCATATTCAAATACACCAGGCGCAGAAGTATCAACGCTTTGTCTCTGGCCGCTTCCCGCCGCTGCACCATTTATGGTCCAGTTATAAGTGTTGCCTGTCGTAGGATTCTGTGCATCCAAGGGTGCAACAGGTGTATTTTGGCAAATGGTAAGATTGGTACCTAACTCGACAATGGGTCTGTTGTCCACGGCACGGATAGCTCCATCGGTGGAACATCCGGCTGCATTCGTTACAGTCACTCTATATATCCCCTGACGTGGAGGTAGGATAGTTCGAGTAGAATCTCCTGTGGACCACACGTAAGTCAAGTTCGGCGCATTACTTGGATTTGCGTCCAGCAGCTCCGTGCCGTCACAAATTGTTACCACGCCCGTCGGATCCAATGGTACATTGTTAATGGTTACTATCTCATCAGGTAGAAAATATTCTTCGCATGGGTTGTATACACGTACTCTTACCGTGTATGTTCCGGGAGCAGCGTATAAGTGCGCTAACTGCGGTCCGCCATCTACCAGTACCTGACCATCGCCAAAGGTCCAGTCAAACTTGTCGATAGCAGAGTCCTTTCCCGACGCAGCAAATTGTGTTGAATCGCCAATACAAACTCCCGACACACTTAACCCTGGGCCCTGGATGGGGTCGATAATTGTCTGGATAAAGTTGGGGAGCCCAATGGTGCTGGTTGTTCCTCCAAGCAAAGCGGGTGACGCATTTGGGATATAGGTTGAAGGATCATCTTCGTCTTCATCCACCTGAATCTGACCGAGGGTTCCCGACCCATCTACTGCCACATACAGTTGGCCATCAGGTCCCATTTGAATGGCACCGAGCTTTCCAGTCGGAGGTGGTGGAACGGGCCCTAATAACGTTGGTACACCCAAACTATCCAACGAAAATTCAATGATTTGTGAAGCACCTGCACCTTGCAGTGTTGCAAAAAGTTTATTGCCACCCGGTGAAAACTCAACGCCATATACCTGTCCCGTTGGGCTGTTCAGGTCCGCTGTCCTTAAATTTGAGATCACACCTGTAGAGTCAACAAAATCAAAAAGCTCTACAACATTGGAAACACCCGGATTTGACAACGTGACGGCTAGCAACGTTATTGGCCCCCAGCTTCATGTATCCTTGCGAATTCTCGACAGGCGCATAAGCGTGATCAGAGCCGATACTGGAGATGACCGGATTGCTGATACCGGTTGGAGTTATTTCATAAGCACGAAATGAATTGTTGCCAGCTTCGTGGGCGATTAACCAGTTTGCACTTCCTGTTAGTCGTTCAGTGCTCCTGGTAAACAACAAAACGTCCTGCTCGCGCATCGTATTGGACTTAAGATCGTATAGTGAGTAACGCACTTCATATAAGCCCGATTCGATCGCCGTTGTCGTGAAAATATAATAGAGCGTCTCATCGCCTGGCACAGGA
The DNA here is from genome assembly GCA_963813425.1 of uncultured Bacteroidota bacterium. Classification (GTDB taxonomy): domain Bacteria; phylum Bacteroidota; class Bacteroidia; order Cytophagales; family Cyclobacteriaceae; genus Chryseolinea. The sequence goes on along the minus strand of CAWEZB010000012.1, from coordinate 42,663 downwards.
ATGATGATGGCCGATTGCGTGGAGTTAGGATCGCCCCCAATACCGGTGGCCACAACTGCGTTATCTCTGTCCCAAACGGTATTTCCGTCTGTGTAGATGATCACCTGACCATTTCTATCACTGATCGTGGCAGTGCCTTCGGGGGCATTCATTACATTGTTTGAAATTGCTCTAACGGGATCTTCCGGCAACGGATTAAAATCCAAACCTGCGCCGTTTCCAAAATACCAAATGTTGGCGCGCTGGTCTTGTACGAGATACTCTTTAATGTTGACGCCAGCGTAGGCTACGCATGTGCCTACAGTTGCTGTAAGGTAATAATAGCCAGCCGAATCCGGTGAAAGCGTTGCCGTCGTTTCTCCTGCCAACAATCCTGAAGGCCCGTACCATTGCAGCTGTGCCGTTCCGCTTCCGTTAACCTGGGCGGTTACGGAAAAGCAACCCGAAGTACATCCAGGGACGCCATCTTTTTTAGGATAGGGAAAATCTTCACTACACCCTGTGGTATCCTGAACCAAACTTATTTGGGTGTCAAAATCTATAATGGTGATCGGAAGCGTAGTACTATCTGCTTGTCCGTTCAGATATGCCGTTACGGTTACATCGTAAGTCCCCGCGGCCTCATAAGCATAAACAGGACTCCATTCGCTTGAGCCCGAGCCATCACCAAAATTCCAAACCAGGCTATCCGCAGGTGGTGCTACCGTTGGGAAGAAAGAGGTCGGTACGTTGGCGCAGGTGCCTTGTGATGTAAACGAAATGTTAATATCAACCGTATCGCGTGGCGCAAAGGATGGAAACTGTGTGCCATTGAAATTCGGAGGAGGAGTGCCCGCAAAAGCCTGGGGATTGTATTGTACCAAATTGCCCAGAGAGTCAGTGTCACTGATTTTTCCTACCAGAAAAGGTCCCCCCGCTGTAGCCTGGTACAGATGATAGATCGAGCTATCAGGTCCCATTTGCAGTCCATAACTATTCGCGATAGCAGGTGTAGGAGGAAGAATTGAGAGTGCCGTTGACGATGGATTATTCAGATCATATTGAAGTACATCTGCGGGTACACCTGGCTCGCCAGCCCTGGACACATAAAGATATTGACCGCTTATACTCCATTCAGTATCGTAGATCGCTTGACTTGTGGCGGTGGGCACGGCAGAATTTACAACACGTTGCTGAAATGTTAGCTGACCCGTTGCATCATCAAAGTCCAGTACCTCAACATCACGCGTGGCCTCTTGTGGTGATACGGCAATTTGTCCAGTACCAGGATGGTAGGAAAAGTTTGCTGCTTGCTCAATTAATCCTAAGCCCGTGAAAGTTGTTGTAGTCGTTGGCCCTGTCGGCGTAAACAGCGTGACGTTGTAAGTAGCCGATCCATTGACGTGTGTAATTAAATAGAAATTGTCGCTGTTTGCCTGTGGAACAATGAGCATCGCTTCCGAGGTCGCAGCGAGTCCGGTAACGGCCGTGTTACTTGCCGTCGTCCCTTCACCTGCCGGCGGGGCGGGGAAAACACCATTTCCACCCAGCGAAGTATCTACAATTCGATAAGAGATAGAACCCGGTGTTGCACCGTTAGCCGAGTTTGTAAAGACGTAATATTGATTATCCTGGCCAGGCACCTTCGCGATGGAAACCGCTTGGTTGCCAGCAGGATTTCCCCCAAGTCCGGACCCATTTGGCATCACAGCATTTGTACGATCGTAAATGTTAACGCCGTCAGTGTAAAAAAGCAAGTCGCCATTGGTCGCATCGCTTGCTACTGCACCACCACCTGTTCCTAATGTAGCATGATTGGAGACAAGCGTCGCAGAACCATCGGAACGGCTAAACCGAATTCCATAGGGGCCGTTTCCAAAGTACCAGTTATGTCCGGTAAAACCCTGGGCAAAAGAAAAGGAGGGTAGGATGAGCAGAAAAAGATAGAAAAGACCATAATAATTTAGCTTTCAGCATTTTCAAACTCGAAACACGGGTCAACATACTCTCAAAAGATTATTAGGGACAAATCTAAAACGCTCAAGTTCATCTAAAGTATACAATTTGCCTAAAATTTCCGTTATGTATTGCGTGATCCGTTATTCGTGAAATCGCGAATCGCTAAGATAACCTCTTACTCTTTTATGTGATGCATCCAAAATTAAACGGATACTTCAACAATTAACGGATAACAGACAACGATTAACGGATTACACTATATTTGCTTTATTTGCGTAATATAAATTACAGGAATGTTAATGTACAGGATAGTCCTGCTCTTTTGTGTGTTGATGCTGGCGCTGGATAGTTCGGTAACTGCACAAGACCCTCAATTTTCGCAATTTTATGCCGCGCCTTTGTATTTAAATCCTGCTATGGCTGGGTCTACAGGTCAGGCGCGCGCAGGGATTAACTATCGAAATCAATGGCCGGCAATCGATGCGAATTTCACAACGATGTCGGCTTATTTTGATTATTTTATTGAAGATTATAACAGTGCGGTAGGTGTTATTTTAAACCGTGATACAGAAGGGCTTGCAGGTTTACGCTCCCTAAGTCTGGGATTGCAATACGCATACGAATTACAAATCAATGAGAACCTGGGATTTCGACCTGGGGTACAAATAGCGCTTTATAATCGCGATATCAATTTTGATAAACTTACCTTCGGCGACCAGTTTGATCCCGCAACGGGAAACTTTCTCGATCAGCCAACAGCGGAAACTTTTAAGTCGGACTTTAGCAAAACATTTGTCGATATTTCATTTGGTGGTGTGTTTTTTACGCGCACGGCCTGGCTAGGCGTATCAGCGTGGCACTTGACACAACCGAATCAAAGTATTATCGATGAAAGCAGTCCACTACCAATAAAATTCTCCGTCCATGGGGGATTTAAATTTTACCTGACGCCCGGACATGTGGGCAGTGGAATTTACGCGCGAAAGGGCGAGCGCAGTCTCGCTCCCGCATTTCAATACCGTCATCAGGGAAAATTTGATCAGATGGATCTGGGCCTATACTTTACAGCAGAACCATTGGTGCTTGGCGTGTGGTATCGAGGTGTTCCTTTTAAGAATCTCGGGGATTTTGTTAACAACGAATCTATTGTTTTGCTACTCGGTTTTACCAAACTGGGCGCAAAAGATGCCATCAATATTGGTTATAGTTTTGACTACACAATTTCTAAACTCGGAACCGGAAGTGGTGGCGCGCATGAATTTAGTTTGGTATACACCTGGCCTATGCGCAATCCACGAAAACCCCCGAAAGATAAGTTGATTATACCTTGCCCAGACTTCTAGATTAAGCTAAAAGGTAAAAGCTGAAAGCAGAAAGCTTTCGAGCGATAAAGCTTTAACCTTTCTACTTTAAGCTTTCAGCTTAGTGATGGTGTCCACCAGGCCCGTGAACGTGGCCGTGTTCGAGCTCTTCCTGTGTTGCATTGCGGACTTCCATTATTTCCACGGCAAAGTTTAATTCAACACCGGCAAGTGGATGATTGGCGTCTACCGTTACTGAATCAAGTCCGACGTCTGTTACCGTTACAACGGCACCACGATCGGTCTGAAACTTCATTCCTTTTTTTACTTCTTGATTTCCAAAAGCTGAACGGGGAACCTTTTGCGTCATTGAAGGATCTTTTTCCCCATATCCCTTTTCAGGAGAAATCTTCAATTGAAACTTATCGCCAATAGTTTTACCTTCTAATCCCTCTTCCATACCGATAATCAAGTTACCAGCACCATGTAAATAATATAATGGTTCGCGGCCATCGCTTGTGTCAATGATGGTTCCAGTATTGTCGCGCAAGGTGTAATGAATCCCTGCGACTTTGTTTTTTGTGATTTCCATTATCGAATGTGTTAAAGTTACAAATTAGCCGAATTGACGATCGATTCAATTCAAACACCAATTCATACGTCAATGTTGGGCTAAAGGTAATAAAGTATCGGAGATTGAAACCGTGATTTTTGTTGGCGTCCACTCCAACGGACCAACAACTGTTTGGCAAGAAAATAGTGGGTTATTTTCAACCTGACCATGGGTTTGATCTCGCGGTGTTCTGAGAATAGAAATACGTGATGGGTGTATATTTTCATTAGCTTTGAATGGCTAAAAATTCCGGCAACATTAATTTTGGACACCGTTATTTATAGGACTGATAATGTTTTATTTTTTACCTGCAACCTTGACCCGCGTATGAAGGTGCTCTTATGTCTACTACTCCCAATTACGTTTTGCGTAGGAGGATACTCCCAGGTCCGTGAAATGGTATACGCTCAGGTCCTAAAATATGATTCTACCTACTACGTTTCTTACGAAAAAATGCTCACCAGCCGGTTTTATTTCTCAAAAAAATATACGTCGCTAAAATTCAGAGATTTCGGTGAAAATTATAACCTCACCTACAGGCCAAACACAACATTGAACATGGGTGTGGGTGCAACGTATAAATCGTTTACCTTAAACCTGGCGTATGGTTTTGGTTTTTTGAATCCTGAACGGGGACAGGGTGATACAAAGTACCTGGATCTGCAATTTCACACGTACACAAGAAGGTTTGTTATCGATATGTTTGGTCAGTTTTACCGCGGTTTTTTTTTAACGCATAACAGTACAAATAGTCCGAATATAGAATACTATCTAAGGCCAGACCTGTCTGTCAATCAAATCGGCGCTTCAGTTCAGTATATTCTGAATCACAGAAAATTTTCGTACCGGGCGTCTTTTCTGCAAAGCGAATGGCAAAAGAAATCAGCTGGGACTTTTATTTTTGGACTCGAGGCATATGGCGGAAAAATCGAAGCTGATAGCACGATAATCCCCACGCTTGTAAATAACGAAGAGGCTAAGCGTAACATTACTGAATTGCGTTTTTTTGAATTCGGGCCCAATGCAGGATACGCGTACACCCTGGTGATAAAAAAACATTTTTTCCTCACGGCATCGGCCTCCATAAGCTTAGACTTTGGGCAGAATACTGTTTTCGATCAAACTGGAACCGTGAAGTCTTCCGGTGTGAGCCCCAATAGCTTTTTCCGCGTTTTCGGAGGCTATAACTCCAGTAAATGGGCCATCAGCGTTATTTATGTCACCAATAGTGTACGATTGGCTACCGGAAGTTTTGATCGGCGGACAATTCTTAATACCGGAAACTTCAGGATAAATTATGTATACCGCTTTGAGTTGCGCGGAAAGATGAAACGTTTTTTAGAGGAGGGGAGGAGGGTAGTGTAAGGGTAAGTGGTGATCGGTAATCATTAATCGGTAATAGTTGGTCGGTGGCTCTTCGTAGGTAAGGGTTGTAAGTAGAAATTAGTAATCGGTGATCAGTTATTCGGTAATCGGTGGCGCCTTGTAGGAAAGTGTGGTTGGTATAAGTGTGATTGTGTAGTATGAGGTGGCAGATTATTCGTCGACTTTGCTGAACACAAAATTGTGTCATTGTGAATGGCATTTTAGGACTATACGATTTGTATTTTACAAAGGAACTGAGGGTACGTCTCCAAATCCGTTGACGACATTACTACTAACCACAAGCAGAAACAACTGCACCTTCCTACGAAGAGCCACCGACCACCGATTACCGATTACCGCTTACTTTTTACAACCTACCTGTCACACTACGAGCAGGCCTCCTCGCGACACTCCTCAACTTCCGTTTCTAAAGTGACATGTTGAATGCCTAAATGTTCCAGGGTGTGCTTAAATTGATTTTTTATGTGCGATGTCTCCTCATGTGAAATGGTATCCGAAATAATAAGATGTGCCGTCAACGCATTTTCTGCTGTACTGATTGCCCACACGTGAATGTGATGAATATCCTTCACACCTGGTATTTTAAGCGCAGCCTCTCGTATACTTTCAATTTTAATACTGGTTGGTACAGCATCCATTGATAATGACAAACTATCTCTAAGCAAGTTCCAGGTACTTGTGAGGATGACAATCATGATTATAAGACTGATGAACGGATCGATCCAAAACCATTGCGTGTACATCATGATAATGCCAGACACCACCACACCGACGGAAACCAACGCGTCAACCATAAGGTGCAGGTACGCTCCCTTAAGATTTAGATCCTTTTCCCGATCCCGGAAGAACAAGAAGTGCTGAAATAAAATTTATGACGATTCCAATGCCTGCGACGTAAATGATAATGTTTGTCGCTACAGGACGGGGATCGATGAAGCGATGAATGGATTCATACCCAATACTTCCAACGGCTAACAATAAAATGACGGCATTCAATAAAGAAATCAGAATAGAGGCCTTTCGATAACCATACGTAAATTTCTCGGTGGCTTTGGATTTGAGAAGTCTAAAGGCAAGCAACGCCAAGGCCAGACTACCGACATCACTTAGATTATGGCCTGCATCGGAAATTAGCGCGAGAGAATGCGAAAGAAATCCCGCGACAAATTCTATCACGACAAAAGTAAGGTTGAGCAAAATGCCTACAATCAACGATTTATTCACCTGTGTGATGTTGATGCTATGGGCGTGGTGATGATCGTGACTATGGTCGTGCATAGAGATCAGCAATGATTGAATACAAAGGTACGCCGGAATTAAGTGCAACAGGTTTACATATAGCTAAAACTTGTTAAACGGTGCAATTGCGGTCAAACCAAATTAACCCAGATTTCCCCCGATACGACTGTATACCTTACTTCCATACCATATCACTTTTTCACCCAAAATCATCCTGGAAGCTTGTCGATATTCTATAAAGCCGTGCTGACTTAAAAAATTCAGGGCATTTTCATTTAGCATGGGAACGCAAAATTTTTTAGTCGAAGCTGCGCGCAGCTTCATCAACGCCAAGCCTGCTGCTGGGGAGTCTGCAATGATTAATCCGTCCCCAAGTGTCGGCAAATAAAAACCTTTGAGCAGGTTATTTTCGACGAACACGAGTGCACTGTTCAGATGTTCATGTAACAATTTTTTTCGATCCTCGCCTGAGACAACACGGTCGAGTTCAAAAAGAGCCTCTTCATGTCGCTTTTGAAACGCGAGGATTTCGGGTGACACTTCCCCTGTCGGCGATACTCCATGGTCGAAAAATAGATACTTTGTTTCCACTTCGAACCCAAATTTTTTATAGACTGGCTCGCCCAGCGCCGTGGCAATTAACAAAAGCGTACGACATGAATTCTTCTGACACAGGTCGATGAGCGCTTTTGTTATAGCGCTACCAATGCCAGCATTTCGATGGTTCGGGCTCACAATAATATGCGCAAGCCATGCCGTGTATCCGTGAATAATAGCGGTACCGATGCCGACTACTTTACCTTCAAGGCTGGCCTTCAATGGAAAGCAAAAATCTGACTTACAATAATATTCAATGGATGGAAAAATATCCGACCAACCGTCGGGCTGTAACGCCGCGACAGCATGCAAATCATCAGAAGTGAAGGAGTCAATTTCCGGGCGGGTGGTATTCAAGGCGAATTATCAGTAGACTGGTTTTAACGGTCAATTATAACTATAAATTCGGGAACTGGCAGCTTCTCCTGCCAGTTCAAATAAGATAATGACACATCCGGCTATTCCTGACGTTTCTCATGTTTCAAAATGACATTTGCCCATTTGATTGTAAGGGATTTGTTTTAATTTTATTCACGATGATCATAATCCCATAAAATTTAAACCGATGAAAAAAATTCTTGTTCCCACGGATTTCTCCAAGCCAGCTATGATTGCCGCAGAAGTGGCTGCTGATATTGCAAAAAGAGGAAATGCTGAACTTACACTGTTACATGTGGTGGAGGAAGCGGTTGGAAATTCCTTGAATGTTGAGGGGCAGGTCACTTCCGATGGCCGTTGGGAGGAAAGACTTTTTACCATGAAGCTGATTGAAAAGGCAAAAAAACAATTAACGAAACTGGTCGAAGACCCGAAATTTGATGGTATAAAAGTAAAACAAGAGCTCCGTATCGGCTCTCCTTATCACGGTATGAATACTATTATCACCGAGAAAAAAGTTGATCTCGTGGTCATGGGTACCGCTGGGCATTCCGAACTTGAGCAGATGATTATTGGTTCGAATACTGAAAAAATTGTGAGAAGGTCGCATTGTCCAGTACTAACGGTGCATGCAAAGCCAGCCAGTAAGGAGTTTAAAAGTATAGTTTACGCGACATCCATGGAGAAAGATGAAGAGGTATTTTCACGGATTGTGAGGGCAACACAGAAGCTCTACGATGCCACAATTCACTTGGTTCGTATCAATACCCCGGGTAATTTTCAACGCGATGCAGTGGTGAAAAAATACATGCAAGACTTTGCGAAGAAACTGCAGTTGAAAAATTTTACGCTGAATGTGTTTAACGATGTAAGCGAGGAGGAGGGTATTATTTACTTCGCCGATAGCATCGATGCCGATCTGGTGGCGATGGCTACCCATGGCAGGACCGGCTTTGCGCACGTTTTAGCCGGAAGTATTGCGGAAGATGTTGTAAGCCACTCAAAGCGGCCGGTTTTGACGTTCGTAACGCAACGGAAGAAGTAGCATGAAATCAAAAATAGTTTAGAATTTTGAATGTTGAATTGGCCTCGACCAGTCGAGTTGCCGCACTTCAACCCTTTTATAAATATCAATGAGCCCAGTACAAGCTGGGCTTTTTATTTTTATTTTTCGTAATGGATTATTATCAAACCTTAGGTGTAACGTATACTGCCAGCCATGACGAAATAAAGCGTGCTTACCGGCGTCTTGCAGTGTTATACCACCCTGATAAAAATCGTGACCCTGCTGCTGAAAATATTTTCAAAAGGATAAACGAAGCGTACGACGTCCTGGGGGATCCAGCAAAAAAAAGCACGTATGACCTTCGCTTTCAAGCTGCATTTGAAGACGTTCCTTATGAAGCGCCACCTCGGCATCGCGACCGGGCCTATCATGCAAGTCGCCCCAAAGTCCACAGAAAGAGCGATCGTGAACGCCTCGTCGAAATCATGCGTGAGTATATGCCCTGGGCTATACGCATCACGCAATTCTGTTTCGGGTTTTCGCTTTTAATCCTTGTTGACTACGCTTTGCCATACCGGACTACCCAGGAGAAAATCATTGAGACTAATGTCCGCAGAACATATACCCGTAATTATGCAACAACGTGGTGGGTCATGAGGACCAATGAAGGCCGTTCCGTTGATATTGCCTATGAATTTTCCGATCATTTCGCTACCGGCCGGGACATTGCCATTTCGAGCACCATGTTATTCGATGTACCCCGGCGCCTCGAATCCGATACCATAGCTGTCAAACTAAAAAGGTCAATTTATGGTAATTTTGTCTTTGCACCCTCAGCCTTGTTTTTTTTCTCGGCCCTGGGAATTTATTTCCGTAAAAATGTCGAGTACGGATTCAATCTTAGTGTCGTGAGTTTCTTAATTTTGATTTTTACCGGAGTTTTGCTCTTAACACTGTAGAGACATGGCAAAATCAAACGATTGGAAAAAAAGAGAAGGAGTGGTTTATTCCACTAGCTCAGATTTTGAGTTTAGCTACGGACAATCCGAAACACCTTCAACACTCCCGCCTCAACAACAGAACATCAAAGTATTGTTGGACAAAAGCATGCGCGCAGGTAAGCAGGTGACGCTAGTGACTGGTTTTGTCGGCGGTACCGAAGATCTTGAAAAGCTCGGCAAGATGTTAAAATCGAAATGTGGCGTAGGGGGCTCTGTAAAGGATGGCGAGATCCTGATCCAGGGCGATCATCGCGATAAAATCGTTCAATTCCTTCAAAAAGACGGATACAAAGCCAAGCGTGTTGGATGAAATGGAATCTATATCTGGACTGAATATTTTCCGTCCCTACGTGGATCCTACCCAGGTTCGGAATGCTGGCGCGGTTTCTTTGCTTACATGAATTATTTCTTTCATTTCAGGTTTTAAAAATATCCTAACCTTCCCATTGTCGGGCTTAAAACGTTCGATGGCTTTAAGCTGTACTACGAATTTCCGGTTGAGACGAAAAAATTTTGTTTTGTCCAATTGCTCTTCAATTTCGGTCAGTGTTTTATCCATGATCAGTTGCCGTCCTGCAAAATCACGGACAAAAACAATTTTGTGTTCCGTAAAAAAGTAGGCCACTTCTTCCAATTCCAAGGCAATAAATTCTGTCCCCTTTTTTCCAACGACCCTGTTTTTTGGTCGCTCGGCGTGAATCAACTTCAGAATATTTCCATGCAGAAAATGATTTTCCAAATTTCTGATTTTTGTTAATGACCTGGCAAGCTTTTCCTCGGTGATGGGCTTGAGCAAATAATCAATCGAATTAAATTCAAAACTTTCCAATAAATATTTATCATAGGCTGTGGTGAAGATCACAGGAAACTTTACTGGATGTTGTCTGAAAATTTCGAAAGAATGATCGTCGGAAAGCTGGATATCAACGAATGCTAAATCCGGATGAGCATTGGCGGTTAACCATTTGATCGTTTCATTCACACTTCCCAAACGAGCAACAACGGTAGCGTCTGGTTGCAATTTTTTTAGCATATCCTCCAGCTTGGCGCGGGCGGGGAGTTCATCCTCAATTATTAGCACTCGCATGGATCAGGAAGAAATAGGAATTAATGGAAATGAAATTACAAACTTGTTTTCTTCGCACCCCGCGGTTATTTCTTTTCCGGTAATGATTTTGAATCGATCGTTCAAATTTTTAAGTCCGATTTTAGAAGAATGCTGAAGGGTTTTACGCTGTTGAATGGTATTTATGATGAATAAATTTCCCCCGCGCACATCTACGTCGATCTTCAGCGGCCTGCGCTCACTTAACTCGTTATGCTTTACGGCATTTTCAAAAGCAACGAACACAGACGTCGGAGGGATTAAAAAATCTTTTTCGGTGCTCCCATTAAAATGTTTCTTGATCTGCAAAGCGTCTCCGAATCGAAGGTGTAGCAGGTCGGTGTATTTGAGTGTAAATGAAAGTTCGTCCTCCAACAGCACTAAAGCCTGGTCCTTTTGCGTAAGAATGTATCGATAAACCTCTGCCAGGTTTTCTGTGAACTTGAACGCTTTGTCCGCATCATTAGTGATAAGGTATGAAAGTGTGTTCAGCGAGTTGAACATGAAATGTGGGTCTATTTGATTTTTCAGCGCTGAAAGCTCGGCTTCTGCTTTTGCCCGGGAGAGTTCGGCATTTTTAAGTTGCTCTCCTTGTTGTTCTTTCATCATAAAAACAGTCTCATATACGTGTGTGACGAACAATACGCATATCACATTGACCAAGGTAACGATCAGGATCGTATCCCATTTGATGGAACTGAATCCAGCCCATTGGTACCACATGCACATCCACGCTATTGTCAAAGGGGATGTATAAAAGATGTTATTGATAAAAAGCAAAATCAGTTTTTCGATTGGTCTGTCAAACCAAGTAAAGCGACTTCGTGTACGGAATAATAGGTAACGATTACCCTGCCAGATCAATGCTGCCAATCCGATGAAATAAAGATAGCCCAACCAATATGCCGGGTCCGAATAGCCAAGCGTTCCGAACAATCCGGTAAGATTAGGAATGATGATCCCAAACAAGGGAATACCAATCGCCCGCATGAGGTTATCATTTAGTTTTACCTCAGGACGATAGGAATGTATTGACTTGCTCATCGTGGCGATTGAGTATGAAATTTTTCCGGTTCAGTGACGAAACCCTGTTTTGTATTATCAAAGTTCGCAATTTGATTGCATGTTAAACAAAGCAGAAGAATAAATATGAAATACGCGTGCTTTGCTGTCGACTCTTCCTCAACCCTAAACCTAAAATTATGGACGTTCAATTAAACTACTTCGCCCTCCTCGTAGCAGCGCTGTCAACATTTTTGATCGGCGGCTTGTGGTATTCACCGGCCGTTTTTGGCAAAGCCTGGATGCGGGAAAATGGTTTTACAGAAGAAAGCCTGAAAAAGGGGAACATGGTCAAAATTTTTGGACTTGCCTTTTTGCTTGGGTTGATTGCAGCGGTCAACCTGGCTATGTTCATGGGGCCCGAAAACAAACCTGCCATGGGAGCACTTTGGGGTTTCCTTGCCGGTTTCGGATGGGTGGCAACCTTCGTGGGAACACATTATTTGTTTGAAAGAAAATCCTTCACCCTGTTTTTAATCAATGCAGGATACAGCATTGTCTCCTTGACTGTCATGGGAGTAATAATTGCGGCCTGGAAATGAAAATTTAACATGCGCTTCGTACAATCCTCACTAGCCCGCAGCTTGGCAACGGGCTAGTGACATTAGATCCCTTCGGGATTTGGAAATACTTCAAGAAAACTTTTCACAATAGCCTGACGCGCATTCCATAGCCAAGTGGGCACAACTCGAAACTATCAACTCGAAACTCGAAACTGTTTGTTATCTTCGCCCTAATGGATCAGGAACATTATTTGTCAGCGTTTGGGGAAGTGCTTCTATTTATTCTTGGGGGAATAATTTTTATTCTCGTTACCCTTCTCGTTTCCAAGATCATACGTCCACATCGACCAAATCCCGAAAAATTGTCAACTTATGAAAGTGGCGAGGAACCGGTGAGTTCTGCATGGTCGCAATTCAATATTCGCTTTTATATTATCGCACTGATTTTTCTATTGTTCGAAGTGGAGATTGTATTCCTATTTCCATGGTCAACGGTTTTTGCAAACAAAGAATTGATCAAAGAAACTAACGGGCTGTGGGGATGGTTCTCATTATTTGAGATGCTGGTTTTTATCCTTGTCCTTGCGCTGGGTTTAGCCTATGCGTGGGTAAAGGGGCATTTGGATTGGGTAAAACCAGATCCTAAGCCAACAGAATTTTCCTCTCCTGTTCCAAAAAACCATTACGACGCTATCAATGAAAAATATAAATCTGATCAACGTTTAAAAAAATCATGAGCTTACTGGATCATCGATTTGAACACGGAGGAGTAATTGTAACTGGGTTGGATGACTTGCTCAATTGGGCCCGTCTGTCTTCCATGTTCCCCATGACTTTCGGACTAGCCTGTTGTGCCATTGAATTCATGAGCACGGGAACAACGGTCTATGATATGGACCGGTTCGGAATGGCGCCACGGTCTAGCCCGCGCCAAGCCGACGTCATGATCGTAGCGGGTACCGTGACCTTCAAAATGGCTGATCGCATCAAACGATTATATGAGCAGATGGCGGAACCGCGTTATGTGATTTCAATGGGCTCTTGTTCCAATTGTGGAGGACCATACTGGCAACACGGTTATCATGTTGTGAAAGGTGTCGACAGGATCATACCGGTTGACGTGTACGTCCCGGGTTGTCCCCCAAGACCCGAAGCTCTTATTGGTGGTTTTCTAAAACTCCAGGAAAAAATCAGGAGCGAAAGTTTGGTAGCTCCGAAAGCAATTGAAAATTTGTTAAAAAAAGAAAATCTAGAAATAAATGCTTGATTCATTTTTGTCTATAGTAAAGCCTCTATGCAGCACCGAACCTGTTATTGATGACACGGCGTCACCGAAGGCAATAAAAATTGCCGCTCCGGATTTGGTTTTGGCTATGGATACCTTATATCGAAATCCGACAACCTACTTTGATATGCTCTCGTGCATTACAGGCATAGATAACGGCGTGCAGACAGCAACGATGGAGGTAGTGTACAATTTATATTCTATTCCATTTCATCATCATCTCATGATAAAGGTGATGTTGCCAAGAGATCGTCCGGAAATTGATTCGGTCAGTCATATCTGGAAAACGGCGAATTGGCACGAAAGAGAAGTCTTTGACATGTATGGTATTAGTTTCAAAAATCACCCAGACCTCAGGAGAATTTTAATGCCGGCCGACTGGGAAGGATATCCATTGAGAAAGGATTATACTCACCAGGAGTACTATCGGGATATTAAAGTAGCATATTAAATTTCAAGATCACCGCGTTAATGCCAACGGATCAAATCCAATACAAATCACATCCTGGAAATTTAATTCTTTCCGAGCCGAATAAACTCAAGGTCGAAAGCCTTCGGTCAGAGGAGATGATCATTAACCTGGGACCACAGCATCCGTCCACCCATGGGGTATTGCGATTGGAAGTTTTGATGGATGGTGAAATCGTCAAGGAAGTTGTGCCGCATATCGGGTACCTGCACCGTTGTTTTGAAAAACATGGTGAAAATTTGCCCTACAACCAGGTGATTCCATTTGTAGACCGGTTAGACTACGTAGCTTCCATGAACAGTGAGCATGCGTATGCCATGGGCGTTGAGCGTATGCTGGGCATTGAGCAGCAGATTCCAAAACGGGTGGAATACATACGTGTTCTGGTTGCTGAGTTGAATCGTATTGCCTCACATTTTATTGCGATTGGAACATATGGGATGGACATCGGGGCCTTCTCACCTTTTTTCTGGCTCATGCGCGATCGGGAGCATATTCTTCGATTGCTGGAATGGGCATCGGGCGCGCGATTGTTATATAACTACATCTGGATCGGTGGACTCTTCTATGACTTGCCGGTTGGCTTTGAAGAACGCTGCCGTGAGTTTGTGTCGTACATTAAACCGAAAATCCAGGAGTTGAATACCGTCTTAATTGAGAACAGGATTTTTGTGGAGCGTACGGCAAACGTGGGCGTACTGCCGCTCGATCTCGCCATTAATTGTGGCGTTACAGGCCCTATGCTCCGGGGCTCTGGCTTGCGCTTCGACCTGCGAAAAGTCGACGGTTATTCTGTATATCCTGAATTAGATTTCGAAGTCCCGATCGGTGAGGGTAAAATGGGAAAGACTGGTGATTGCTGGGATCGGACCTATGTTCGCGTAGAGGAAATTTATGAATCGTTGAAGATTGTTGAACAGTGCCTGGATAAGCTCTCATCAGAACATAAACGAACGCGGGATTTTGATCCTCAGGCATTAGTTCCAAAAAAAATAAGGCCAAAAGCGCAGGACCTCTATGTCCGGGCCGAGATCCCAAAAGGTGAGCTGGGGTTTTTCTTCCGTGCTGACGGAAAAAGTGATATTCCATTTCGATGCAAGTGCCGATCGTGCAGTTTTGTAAACCTTTCTGTGTTGCAGGAGATTGCAAAAGGAGTTTTGCTAGCGGACCTAATTGCCATCATAGGATCAATTGATGTGGTCATGGGAGAGGTCGACCGGTAAAGATTCGCGAGGTAGGGTTTATAAGGTACGAGGTACGATTTACGAGGTACGATTAGGAGGGCGATTTTCAATTGGTTCGTGCTGAACTTGCCGTTTCCAAAGTGGTAAAACCTGAAACATTAACAGTTGCTATTTTTACCTGTTAACTATTAAAATCGTAACCTTTCAATTCAATTCTGATGCTTAAAATCCTTTCAACAAATCAGATCCGCGAACTTGACACTTACACCATACAGCATCGGCCCATTCCGTCCATCGATTTGATGGAGAACGCCTGTCGTGCTATCCTAACTTGGTTTACCGAGCGTTATAATCCGGCGTGCAAGGTGGGAATAATTTGCGGGACCGGTAATAATGGAGGAGACGGACTTGGCGTCGCGAGAATGCTAACGGATGCGGATATAACATCCAGGTTTGGATTGTTAAGGGAAGTATGCCGGAGTCATCGGACTTTAAAATTAATCTTGGAACGGTTGGCTGGAAAGGTGGACGTTTCTCACATCGCTGGAAAAATTGATCCTGAAACATTTTCAAACATTGATATCTTATTTGACGCCATTTTTGGATCTGGCTTGTCGCGGCCTCCGGTTGGCATTTATGCGGACGTGATCAATCGAGTAAATGAATTAAGCATTCAGAAAATTTCAATTGATATCCCATCGGGATTGATGGCGGACATCCCATCGGAAGGTGCAATTGTCAAAGCCAAGTATACGCTGTCGTTTCAAATACCGAAGCTGGCATTTCTTTTTCCCGAGCATCACCAATTCGTAGGAAACTGGGTGCTCCTTGACATCGGGTTACATAAAGATTTTCTCAAGAAAGCCGAGACGTCCTTATTTTTATTTCGTTCAGAAAGACGTCCGCAAGCTTCTAAAGGTGCGATCCAAATTTGATCATAAAGGAAAATTTGGTCATGCTTTGCTGGTAGCTGGCGGACATGGGAAAATGGGTGCAGCGGTGTTGGCAGCTCGCGCTGCCCTACGATCTGGCTTGGGCCTTTTAACAGTACACGTTCCTGGGAGTGGGTATGGCATCATTCAAACCTCAGTTCCGGAGGCGATGGCGAACGTTGACGATAACCAGGATTTTTTCACGTCGCCTCCCTCGTTAAGCACTTTTAATGTAATTGGTATCGGACCGGGGCTTGGACAATCTGAGCAAACGATCAAGGGCTTTCAAAAAATTCTTCTGCTCCGAAAAATTCCATTTGTAATCGACGCGGACGCTTTAAATATCCTGGGAACAAACCGGGATCTTCTACAGCTTATCCCGGAAGGAAGTATACTTACCCCTCATCCGAAGGAATTTGAACGGATTGTCGGCGAGTGGAAAAATGAGTTTGAACGTCTTGAAAAACAAAAGAAGCTAGCAAAAGACCTTAAATCGTAATTGTGCTGAAAGGTGCGAATACGTCAATTGCCGCACCGGACGGCTCCGTCTACTTCAATTCATCAGGAAATCCAGGAATGGCCAAGGGGGGATGCGGCGACGTGCTTACAGGAATTCTGACGGGATTGCTGGCGCAGCAATATTCCGCCCTTGAAGCAGCACAGCTCGGGGTCTTTCTACACGGATTTGCTGGCGATTTGGCGGCTTATGAAATGGGAATGAACAGCCTGATTGCATCAGATGTGACAGACTTTCTGCCGGAGGCATTTAAGCAATCGGGTCAGAAATGAAAATTTTCACAAAAAATTCACAATAACTTTAAACCTTTTATTGCTTCGCTACATCTATAGTGTAATAAATTTGAAATTCAGTTTTTTAATGAAAACTTTGGTGCGAAAGTTGTCGTATGTAGGGAGAAGCGAATCACTATGAGAATACTGTACTTGACTATTATTCTGGCCTCCTTTGCTACGACTTTGAAAGCGCAGGCCCAAACGGACCTGGATTTCAGCAGGGGAGAACGTCTTGACCTTGCCAAATCAGTCCAAATATATCCCAACCCAGCTGCAGACGAATACATTCACGTCAAAGTTGACCATGTAAACCTCTCTGAAACCAAAGTCACGTTGCACAATATTATAGGTAATGAAATGAAGGTCGAAAAGGACCTTTTAGATGAACATACCCTCCGAATTAAGGTTAAGGACCTCGCGACAGGCTATTATCTGATCGGCCTTAACGACGACAAGCATAAACTGAAGGGAATCTATAAGTTCTTAAAACTCTGATTCTAACGCTTCAGTAGCTCCTTTAATTTTCCGACGAATCTTTCGACATCTTGTTCTTTTGTATCAAATGAGCACATCAGCCGTGCCTCTGAGATTTTTTCATTCCATATATAAAAGAATTGTTCTTCCTGCAACGCTGAAACGATGGCCGGTGGAATAGTTACAAATACACCGTTGGCGTCAACAGATTGTGTAATTCTCACTTGCGGAATCTTCGTTAATTCCGATGCTAGTAACTTCGCCATCGTGTTCGAATGCAATGCGTTTTTCTTCCATCGCTCATTGCTGAGCAATGCATGAAATTGAGCGCTGATAAACCGCATTTTAGAATGAAGTTGCATTCCTTGCTTCCGGATAAATTTAAAATGACGTGCCAGCTCAGGG
Source organism: uncultured Bacteroidota bacterium (assembly GCA_963813425.1). Taxonomy (GTDB): domain Bacteria; phylum Bacteroidota; class Bacteroidia; order Cytophagales; family Cyclobacteriaceae; genus Chryseolinea. Next base: position 24,993 of record CAWEZB010000012.1, on the reverse strand, counting down.
TTAAAGAAAACGATTGCTTCCCCGAACATCATCCCGTTCTTAGTGCCTCCAAAGGATAAGACATCCACACCAACGTCTGAGGTAAAACTTCTAAAGTCCTTGTTTAGACTTACGGCAGCATTTGAAATACGCGACCCGTCCATATGTAAATACAAGCCATGTCGTTTTGCTACTGCAGCTATCGCCGCTATTTCTTCTGAAGTGTAGACGGTACCATACTCCGTTGATTGAGAAATGGAAATCACTTTCGCTTGTGGATGGTGTTGGTCATCGACACGTTGGATCTTATTCTCAATATCCGAGGGATAAATTTTCCCGTCGGTGGTGGATATAGTGATTTGTCGGCAGCCTATAAATTTTTCTGGCGCTGTTGATTCATCCACATAAATGTGTGCCAGGTCAGAACAAATGATCGCGTTGAAGGAATGCGTCAGCGTGCTTAGACCGAGAACGTTGGCCGCTGTTCCGTTGTAAGCAAAAAAGACTTCAATGTGTTCGCCTAGGTGTTCCTTGAATTTTTGAATTGCTTTTGCTGTATAGTCATCTGAACCATAAGAACCCGCATGACCGTGATTGGCTTGGTGCAGAGCTTCCATGATATCCGGATGAACCCCGGAATAGTTGTCGCTAGCAAAGGTGTGATTCATTTCTGATAAAAATCAATTGATCTACCACCAAAGAACCTTATTTTAGGCCAACAATTCAAAATCAAACTATGGTTAATATTCTAGTTCCAACGGATCTTTCAGAGGTTTCAAAAATTGCTGTCCAATATGCCCTTAAGATTGTGAATAAACTCGGCGGCACACTTACAGTGCTGCACGTGGTCACCATTATTCAACCGACACGGGCCACCATGAGACTTCAACTAAAGTCCTTGGAAAAAGAACTGATGGATACTTCCAGGGAAGACATGGAAGCGTTTGTCAAAACCATCACTAAGCAGCTTAAAACAGAAGTATCCATCAAATGTGAAAGTGGCAAAGGGTACGTCCTTTAATGATGCCGTAAAAAGGGAGGCAAAGAAACTTCGAACCGGATTAATTGTGATGGGAACCAAAGGAGCAAGCGGCTTGAGAAAATATGTGCTTGGAAGCAATACAGCTTCGGTCATTGAAGTTAGTCATGTGCCCGTGTTGGCGGTTCCTGAATTGGGTGAATTTAAAAGCTTTAAGAATGTTGTGTACGCGACGGACCTGAGGAATGTTCAAAAGGAACTGAAGACTCTCATTCCCTACCTGGAGGAATTTAATTCTACCGTTCACCTACTGCATGTAACTTCTTCGTTAAAAGAAGTGTCGGCGCTGGAGAAAAAGATCGATGGCAATTGTTAAAAAGGCCGGCGTTACGAATGTCATTTGTAAAGTGATCGTCAATAAAAATATTGATGAGGCCATCGATTATTATGTGGCGGAATCAAAGGCAGATTTATTGGCCATGTTCACACATGATGTTAGCTTCTACGAAAAATTATTCAACAGAAGCATGACGCGAAAGATGGCCTTTCATAGCAAGATTCCCTTGCTGGCGTTTAGGCAAGCTTAGCGGTAATCGGGTAATCTGGTAATCGAGTAATCCCTGCCTGCCGGCAGTGCAGGGGTGGTGCTTTGTAGGAGCAATGTGGTTGGTAGGAGTGTGGTTAGTAAGTGGTGGTGGTAATGTTGATCAGCGGTGTAGTTGGTAAGAAGTGTTAATGCGTTCACCGCTTTGTGAAACTTTGTGCCTTAGTGCCTTTGTGGCATTCTTAATCACCCCTCATTTAGGCGATGTGACATGCTCGCGCGATCCAACACTGCTTACATCTTACTACTTACATTTTACATCTTACGACCCACACTCAAAACCCCAAGGGCCTTAGATTTCATCTCGTCAAGATTTACCAAGGCTACATTGACCTCTTTCGCCAGTTCATCCCACTTTCTCATTTGAATACTGGTTTCGAACAATGCATCCTTTTCAAATGCCTCGGCCTCGTCAGCTTTCATGACACCGCCCTGAAATTCTAAAGTCTTCTTGCTGGCTTCACTCAACGAATTATAGTAGTCAGGATATTTAAACGTCAGATAGCGCTTTGCCCTTACATGGTTTTCCACCAGTTGGGCCACGCGTTCCGGAAATCCTTTCTTACGCAAATAGTCGGCACCGATTTTTTCATGACTCATAACGCCATAGCCTCCCATCGACGCGGCTTCATTTTGCATCACGCAAATGTGGCCGATATCATGAAAGAATGCCGCCAAGACAACTTCATCGTCAAAGCCTTCCTTCATTGCCAGCTGAGCAGCCTGCGACATGTGTTCGATTTGTGATACTGGCTCGCCGATATAATCTGCACCTCCAAATTTTTCATAGAGTGAGAAGACCTCTTGCAATGTTTTGTTGATAGTTGATTCCATGTCGATGAAAAATTTTAGGTGAAGATAAAGCCACTAGTATTATCGTAGAATTATTTTAGGCGCCGAAAATTAAACGAAGGTTCATGCTGTCCATAAAGATAAAATATGCGCGGGACTTTACCTTGCTTAAAAAAACATGAATCCGGAATTAATTGTGTTTGACTTAGCCGGCACTACGGTGAAAGATAATCATGATGTGCACCGCGCTTTGCAAAATGCGCTTGCAAAATATGGTGCCTTGATTTCATATGAGGATGCGAACACTGTTATGGGGATTCCCAAGCCACTCGCTATTCGAACCCTATTGAATACCTGTGATACTTTTCCCGGTCCGGTAACAGAAGATTTAGTTCAGGAAATCCACCACTCATTTGTTGAAGAGATGATTCATTTTTATCAGGAAGATCCTTCAGTCGGTGAAAAAGATGGTGTATCGGATACTTTTAAAAGGTTGAAAGAAATGAAACTCAAAGTTGCCATCGATACTGGGTTCGATCGTCAGATCACCGATTCGATTTTGCAGCGAATGGGATGGGTGCAAAACAATTTGATCGATGTGAGTGTAACCAGCGATGAAGTTCAGAGAGGGCGACCATATCCGGATTTGATATTTAAGGCGATGGAACTTACGCACGTCACAGATTCTAAATGTGTTGCTAAGGTAGGCGATACTACGTCAGACCTATTGGAAGGAAACTCTGCTGGATGTGGTTGGGTGATCGGCGTAACAACCGGCGCATATACGCGTACTGAACTTCAGAAGGAAAAACATACCCACTTAATCGAAAACGTACACGAGGTGCTGGAAATTTTCAGTCTGAATGTTGATTGAATATTAACTAAACGTTAACTTCATGTTATCCCAAAAATAACATGAGGTGAAAAAAATATTTTTTTGTTTACTCTTTATCAACTTTCAAATTCTTAACGCACAATCCCTGACGTGGTTTGAAGGTTCACTTGTACTTTCAACCTGCGAAGTACTCGTTGGAAAAATATCCATAAGGGATGAACATGATCTTATCCTTTTTGAGAAGGATGAAAAGCGAACCGTTTATCCCGCCCATAAAATCAGGTCTCTATATTTTTATGATCGGGGAAGCAATATTAACCGAAGGTATCTTTCATTGAAGGACGACAATGGCGTTCGGTCTACTGATCATTTATACGAAATTGTCGTTACAGGGAGGGTTGATGTTCTCAGAAAAAAGAAAATGACTGCATTTTCAGAACACCCTGGTGAATTGGATTTCAATTATTTTATACGTTACAATGATGAGCTTCTCGCGTTAAGAAAGTTTAAGAAGAAGGTCTTTCCGCAACTTCAATCGGAACCCGATACACGTCTCGAAAATTTTATTGCTGCCAATAAGTTAAGGGCAGATCTTCCGACGAATACAATTCGTATCATTGAATACTATAATAGCCTCGTGAAAGCCGACGAACATATTGCGAGATATTAGCGCATACCCGAAATTCAAAATAAAATATTCAAATTTCGTTTTTATTGTTCCTTTCCCCAGCGCTTATGCTTCCAGTGGAAGTAAAACATGGATCCGGCGATTAATATGCTTCCCACTACGGAAATAAAATATCCAGCCGAAAAGAAAAATTCGAGCCAGCTAAGTTGGGCATATCCGAATTCTTTAAAAAACAATACGCCAATACTACCGAGGTATCCAAAGGCATCGGCTACATAAATCAAGAAGCCTACAGTACCTACATACCTAAAAGCAGCAAGCAACCGATCGAAAAAAATACTATTGAAAGGGACATATCCAAGGTAAAGACCCGTACCGATCAGAATCATCCATAGCGGCGGACTGATGAGCTCCTGCTGAAATAAAAAAGTACTAATGCCTATTAGCACCATCCCGGCAAAGATGATGAGATGATTAATCATTAAGGCCTTTTGATTATTTTTTATGAGCATCAGACTGCCCATCACGCCTAATACTGCGATCGAAACTGGTATTTCGGTTGTTGTAAAAATTTCAGGGGAGTCTCCATATCCCAGCGATTTCCAGACTTCGGCAGCAAAGTTGTCTCGAAACTCACGGAAAGTAGTAAGCAGCATATAGGTCAACGTAAAAAGAACTATTCCTGGCCAAAAGGATTTTACAAAATTCATGCGGCCCCTGAAATGCATTGGCTCACGTCGTGTACGAAGGGCCTCATCCAATGCTGAAGGGGGCGGAAGTTTGTCCAGAAACCACAAGAATATTAAAAGAGGAACAAGGAAGACACAGCTGGTCACAAATGGCATCCACATTTCAGACACGCCCCAATCACGCATGATGAAGCCACCGGCGGATTTTGCAAGTCCGGCGGAGAAAATAAAGCTTACGGATAATCCGGCACCCAGCACCTCCGTGTACCGCCTGCCTTCCATGTAGCCAAAAATCATTCCCCAGACCAAGCCGAGTGGGAAACCATTGGTAAACAAGAACACAATATTATAGGGAGGCGGTACGATGGCGAAAAAGAGCCATGAAATTCCGGCGATAATGATCATTAATAAGATCCCAATTCCGCGTGAACTCGCCTTCAATTCGGATATTACCCGGATGCCAACAAATTTTGACAAGGCATATCCAACCACCTGGAACGTTACCAGCCATACTTTGTAACTTATCCCAGCATAGGCAAGGCCTTCAAAAGTCGCGACCGAAAACGTTTTACGGAAGGCATACACGCAGGTATAGAGACAGAAAGCCATTACCGTAGCATACAGGGCAAACCAAAAACCATTGGTTTGCTTCAGCCATTTCGTTACCCGCGAGCTAGCGTATGATACCATGCTCGTTAAATGAAAATGGTTTCCAGGCTCCCTCGTATAAAACAGAAATGGTTTTAAATCCGATACTTTTCAACACAGAAGCTGTCTCTGGAAATTGATTGATGATGTCATCGCTGTGGTGGGCGTCGCTGCTGATCGTCACTGGAATATTTCTTTTGTGGAGTATTTCAAGGATCCAGGGGCTTGGATAGGTGGTGTCTGTTTTTTTTTGATAGATTCCCCGGGTGTTTACTTCAACGATCGCGCTACTCGAATGAATCAAGTCAATAGTCTTCTTTATCTCGTCCTGATACCATTTGTCGGTTTCTTTGAAAAATTTGTTATCCGGGTTTTGTATTTTGATTTTATCCAGATGTCCGACGATCGACGGACAGGCTTTGGCAATCATCTCGCGGGTCAGCTCAAAATAGCGGGTGATCACATCCTGTATATTGTTATTGAAAAGTTTTGAATACCCTTCCAAAAATAAAGCATGAGTTCCATCTATTTCCCAACGCGTCCCATCGGGGAATCTCTCAATAAAATGAATTGATCCTACGGTGTAATCCAGTTTGTCCTGGAAGAAATTAGGAGAAGTCACTCCAGGTATGTAATCAACCTCCAGGCCTTTATAGATCTCAACGAAAGAATTCAACTTTTTTATTTTTTCAATATTTATGAGGTAATCGTCAAGGGCTTCTGACTTCATGCACCACTTCGTGGGAAAGGGCACGGGAGCATGCGAGGAAAAGCCAATGCTGATCATGTTGAGCTTCCTGGCTTGATCGACATAAGCCATCAATTCGCTTTTTCCGTCACAGTAAGTACTGTGCATATGAAAGTTGGACCAACTCAATAGTTTGAAGTTTGAGGTTTGAAGTTCGAAGGTTTCCGGTAGTCAAATGTCTGCAAATTTATCTAGAGCAAAACTTCAAACCAAAAACTTTCCAACAACTTCGAACTTCAAACCTCGAACTTCAAACCTCGAATCCTATTCTGGTAAAATAAAGTGTATTGAAAGCATGACGACTTTCCTCCTTGATTTATTTACAGGCATGTGGGGATGTGTCGCATCGAAATAAAAAGAATCACCCTCCTCTAATGGAAAACTATCATTGTTTATTGTGTAATCACAGGATCCTGAAACAATATAGTTGAATTTGTAGCCGTTGGAGGTCGAGGGTTTTCCTTTTGCGCCTGACTCAATGGTTAGCAAAACTATTTCCATAGTGCAGTTCGTTACATTTTGCGAAAGAATGAACTGAAAATTCACCCCTGACCTTGCTTCGCGCTCCATCGGAGTGTATTGATCTTTTTTTACCAGGAGGTGACTTCTTCCGTTAACGAGAACCATATCCTGAAAAAATTCCTTCAACGAAATTTCAAGCGACTGAATTAACGTAACGAAAACAGGGAGCGACGGGATAGTACGAGAGTTTTCTATTTTAGAAAGCAATCCTTTGCTCACGTGCGTACGGGTAGCAAGCTGTTGAATCGTGAGATTTTTCTCTAGTCTCGTACTTCTGATTTTTTGCGCGATACGCGACACAACTTGATTGTCAATCATGTTACTCGGTTTACTGATTGTAAACTTAAAAAATTTAAGAATGCGGGATAATTCTTGAATCGAGTCCAGACAGACGTTAATTTATTGTTAACTAAGAAAATGCAGTTGTACAGAGAGGGATTTTTATTTTTCATTTTTAGAGAGCCTCAAAATCTTAATCGATTTTTAATTTTTGCTTTAAAAGCATAATGCAGTGGTAACGGTTAACTAAACGACACGTCAATTCTAATCATAACCTTTGACTCGCATTTAATAGGCCATAGCGATGAGAACGGGCGTCCGTAGGATGTCCGTTTTCATGCAGGCGTTAAATGAGAGATAACAACCCTAACCATTTAATTATGAATCAACCTCTACTAAAGAAGTTACATTCTTTAGGATCACAACCACTTCGTGCCTTGCTCGTAGCAAGTGCATGGATTATGTTAATCTTTTCTGCCTATGGGCAGACAACTGTTACCGGGCGAATAACGGCCGGCGATGACGCTGCGCCGCTTCCAGGGGTAAATATTTTAGTCAAGGGGACAGCGGCAGGTACCATTTCAGATGCAGATGGAAATTACACAATAGGTGTTCCCTCGAACGAGTCTGTTCTTGTGTTTTCATTTGTAGGCTACATAGCACAAGAAGTTGCCGTCGGTGGACGCAGTTCAATTGACGTTTCATTAAGTACAGACTCTCAACAACTGTCCGAAGTCGTGGTCACCGCCCTGGGTATCGAACGCGAGACGCGTGATTTGGGATATGTCGTTCAGGAGATAAACGGTGATGAGATGACGAAGGCTCGTGAAACGAACATTGGCAATGCCTTGGCAGGAAAAGTTGCCGGTGTTACTGTGGTGGGTAATCCAAGTGGTGTCGGCAGCTCGTCACGCATTACTATTCGTGGAGAGCGTTCTCTTAACATCAATAAGAACCAGCCTCTTTATGTTGTCGATGGCGTTCCAATAACGAATGAGATTTTCGGATCGTCCGGCAGAAGCAACCAGGAGGTTGACTATGGCAACGGCGCCGGTGTTGTTAATCCTGATGATGTTGAATCCCTGACCGTACTAAAGGGAGCCAGCGCGACTGCGCTTTATGGTTCAAGAGGGCAGAACGGTGTTATTATTATAAAGACTAAATCCGGTAAAGGTTCGAAGGGTGCAGGGATCAGCGTGAACACAACCGTTTCGTTTGAGAAGCCGCTCCGCCTCCCAGACTATCAAAATGTCTATGGACAAGGCTTAAACGGAGAATTTGGATTCAAAGATGGTAACGGTGGGGGTGTACGCGACGGTGTTGACGAAAACTGGGGCCCTAAAATGGAAGGCCAGCTGCTTCCCCAATTTGATTCACCAACTACCAATGGGCTTCGTGGTGGTGATGTCGGAAACCTCAACACACAAATTGGTCCGGTAGATTATGCTGCACAATTGGCCGCACGCGGCGATATCATTGCCACACCATTTTCTGCTCAGCCTGACAACATTGAGAACTTTTTTGAAACGGGGGTAACGTACACTCAAAACATAGCCGTTACAGGAAGCAATGAATTTGGGGATATTCGCGCATCCTATACTTTGCTCGATCAGAAGGGAATGGTTCCTAATACAGATTTGAAAAGACATTCCTTTTCACTCTCATCAGCATACAAGCTCACCAAAAAGCTGAGCATTCAAACCAATGCTAATTATGTCAAAAGTTTGAGCGACAATCGTCCCAATCTCAGTTATGGAACGGAAAATATAATGTACCTCATCAATTGCTGGATCGGACGCCAGATTGACTTAAGTTCTATGCGCAATTACTGGCAAGCGGGAAGGACAGGGTTGAACCAATTCAATTTCAACTACAACTACCACGATAATCCATACTTCAATTTATATGAAAATACCAATGGGCAGGAAGTTGACCGGTTGTATGGTAACATCAACGCTACCTACCATTTCACAGATTGGCTAAGTTTGATGGCGCGGATAGGTACGGATTACAGTGATGAATTCAGAGCAAGACGCAGGGCGTACAGCACGCAACGTTACCCGCTGGGAAACTATCGTGAAGAGCAAGTTTTCTTACAGGAAACTAATGCTGACTTTTTGTTAAGCTTCAACAAAGATATCAGCACAGATCTTAGTTTGGCCATCAGCGTAGGAGGTAACGCAATGAAGCGCCGGTATAACTTGTCAGACATCAGCGCACCACAATTGACAGTTCCTGGGATTTATAGTTTAAATAATTCGCGCGTCGCGCTGGAATACTCTACCTTCCAATCTGAAAAAAGGATTAACAGCTTGTACTCTTTCGCGCAGGTTGGCTTCAAAGATTATTTGTTTCTGGAGTTAACGGCCCGCAATGACTGGTCGAGCACGTTGCCCTCCGATAATTGGTCTTATTTCTATCCATCCGCTTCGGTGAGCGCGGTAATTTCGGACATGTTGAATATTACAACGGGCCCGCTAAGCTTTGCGAAAGTTAGATTAGGTGTAGCTGGTGTTGGAAATGATACGGATCCATACCAGTTAATCTCCACCTACACTGCGCTAACCCCGGCGCAAGGATTGCCGACTTATTCCGAATCCGATGTCATCCCAAACATTAATCTGAAACCTGAGCAAAGTCGTTCAGTCGAAGTAGGAACTGAGCTAAAATTCCTTGGTGGCAGAATCGGTCTTGATTTCACCTACTATCAAACACGAAGTGAAAATCAAATCTTAAGGGTACCGCTTACTATTGCAACTGCCTACAATTCAAGAATTATCAATGCCGGATTAATCGAAAATAAAGGTATTGAAGTCATACTCAACACGATTCCGATACAAACGAATAGCGGCTTCCAATGGTCGATGGATATCAATTTTTCAAGAAACAGAAGTCAGGTTTTAGAATTGTACAAAGATCCTGACAGCGGCCAGGAAATTAAAAATTATGTAATGGCTGACCGTTATGTTACAGTCGAGGCACGTGTCGGAGAACGTATGGGTGATATGTATGGTATCGGATACTTGCGGGTAAGCGATGATCCGGCCAGCGAATACTACGACCCAACAGGCGAGCATGTCGGCGAAGTTGTGTACAATACGCAAGGCAAGCCGTTGCCAACTCCATCCAAGATAAAATTAGGAAACTACAACCCAGACTGGATGGCGGGTATCTATAACACCTTTACCTACAAAGGACTGAACTTTGGATTTCTGTTTGACATCCGTTATGGCGGTAAAATATATTCCCATACTCAGACCGTTGGAAGGGAAGGAGGCATTATCGATGAGACCCTTGAAGGAAGGGCCAATGGTTATGACCTGACCCTCGAGGGAAATGGCGTTATCGGATCTGGTGTTGTTCCTATTAGAAATGGGGAAGGTCAAGTTACAGGATACCAACCTAACGATGTGAAACTTTCAGCACGGGAGTGGCATTCAACGATTACCCTGGGCAGAAGTCTCATTGAAGGTATGATGTATGATGCGTCTTTTGCAAAACTACGCGAAGTACAAATCGGATACACGTTACCCAGCACGATGCTTCAACGCAGTCCCTTTCGTGATGTTAATATTTCATTTGTGGCAAGGAATCTCTTCTTGTGGACGGATGCTCCACACATTGATCCCGAAACAGCCTCCTCTGCCGGTGGTACAATCATTCCAGGTGTGGAATCAGTTGCAATTCCTTCTGCACGCAGTTATGGTTTTAACTTAAGCTTCAAGCTTTAAAAATTCACACTATGAAAGCCAAGACATTGAAAAAATATAAAATAGCTCTCCTTTCCATTTTTCTGGTAGCATGTACCGGTGATTTTGAGGAAGTGAATAAGAATCCCAATAACCCTATCGTAGCGACACCCAACTTATTGTTAACCGGGGTTGAACGAGATATGATGACTGAAGTTATCAACGATGCCTGGAGTATCGGTAATATCGTTATCCAGCAAACCGCCAAGAACCAGTTTGTTAATGAGGATCGTTACCTATGGGGCGAGATAAACAGAATCTGGAACGCGGTGTACGACAATATGCGCGACGTTAACAATATTCTCATTCGCGCACAGGAAACCGAGCAACCGAACTACACAGGCGTGGCGCTGGTGCTAAAATCCTGGATGTTTTCGTTGGTAACAGATTGTTACGGTGATGTACCCTATTCTGAAGCATCCCAGGGAAAGACCGGCATGCTGTTTCCAAAGTACGATACACAAGAAGAAATATACAACGGCATACTCGCCGATTTGTCCGAGGCTAATACGTTACTGAACGGGGCAATCAATGTAACCGGTGATTTAATTTATGGAGGAGATGTAAAAAAATGGCGTAAGCTGGCGAACTCATTACGGTTGCGCTATCTGATGAGAATTTCTGATCGTAGAGATGTGTCTGCCGACATGAAAGCAATTCTAAATGATCCTGTGGGCAATCCGATTTTTGAAAGCAACGCAGAACACGGCGTGTACAGTTACCTGGCAAGCTCCCCTAATCAATTTCCTTTATTTACGTCACGGATCGGCTCGTTCAACGAATTTCGCGCCAGTAAAACCATGGTAGATTATCTGCAAGGTTTGAGTGATCCAAGGCTTTATATCTTCTTTCGTCCGACACCTGTGACCGAAGAGACTGCTTCTACTGCTGACGACAAGTATGATGGAATACCCAACGGGCTGGACGACGTTGTTGCACAAACTTACAATGGGGGACAACAGTATCAGGCGCGCATTGGACCACTTTTTTATGAGGCATCAAACTCAACCAAAGGAATACAGGTTGCTAAAGGTGTTATCATGACGTATGCTGAATTGCAGTTCGTACTCGCGGAAGCAAGAGAGAAAGGAATTATTGATGTCGGAACCGCAGAGACATACTACATGAATGGTATTAATGCCTCTTTTAATTATTATGGGGCCACACCGGATGCCGCGTACTTTACGCAACCCAAAGTTGCTTACTCCGGATCTGCCAGCGAAAAATTGGAGAAAATTGGAAATCAAAAATGGGCTGCCTCATACTTCCAAGGACTCGAGCCATGGTTCGATTGGCGCCGAACAGGCTATCCCAAAATTCTACCATCAGTAGATAATCAAAACGACGATAGGATACCCGTGCGATATATCTATCCAAGGATTGAACAATCGCTCAACTCACCAAACAGAGATGCCGCCGTTGCAAGACAAGGTGCTGACGACATCAATACCAGAGTTTGGTGGGACGTCAATCCAAATTAAAAATATCCGACAGGAGGGTGGTGAACATTCTCCTGTCTTTCAAACTATCCTATGAAAAAAAATCTATTGCTTACCCTGCTGATTATTTTGGCTGGGAACGCCTTTGCCCAATCATTAAAAACTGAGAACATCATTCTGATCACGTTGGATGGAATGCGGTGGCAGGAGGTCTTCAACGGTGGAGATTCTTCTTTCATGCGTCAGCAAAAATATCTTAAGGATGAAAAAATAAAGGAGAAATTCTGGCGCAGTGATCTCAACGAAAGGCGAAAAGCCTTGCTTCCTTTTTTCTGGAACACGCTGGCAACTAAAGGCCAGCTTTACGGAAATCGTGAATTGGGATGTAAAGTTAACGTGAGCAACAATCAGTGGTTTTCATACCCAGGCTATAGTGAAATCCTGACCGGCCAAGCCGATAATGAACGCATCCATAGCAATGATAAATTCTACAATCCTAATACCAATGTTTTGGAATTCATAAACTCACAAAACGCATTTAAGGGAAAGGTTGCAGCGTTTTCTTCCTGGGATGTATTTCCTTACATTATCAATGACAAACGAAGTGGCGTGATGGTCAGCGGTGGACTGGTGAAAGCACAAGGCAACAATTTAACGGAGCGGGAAAAAACCATGAATGACATCATGATGCGAATACCTAACCCGTTAGGTGATGTCCGTCTTGATGCCTTCACATTTTATTACGGCCTCGAGTACATGAAAAAAAATAAACCGCGCGTAATGTATTTTGCCTTTGACGAAACCGATGACTTCGCGCATGCTGGAGAATATCCTGCTTACCTTAATTCCGCCCATAATACAGACCGGTTCATCGAGGAGCTATGGAATTTTATTCAGTCGGACCCCGCTTATAAAAATAAAACGACAATGATCCTGACCTGTGACCACGGCCGGGGTACCAACGCAGAAGACTGGAAACACCACGGTATAAAAATAAATGCAGCCGATCAGATATGGATGGGGGTGATTGGACCTGACACGCCTGCTAAAGGGAGAAGTGAAAGGTGAATGTCAATACTACCAAAACCAGGTTGCTCAAACCATGGCAGCTTTTTTAGGATTGCAATTTAAATCAGACAAGACCGTTGGCGAAGCGATGTTTACGATGCTAAAATAGTTCGAAGTTTGAGGTTCGAGGTTCGAAGTTGCCGATCAGCCAGCGTTTCATGCTTGGCTACCTGACCAACTTCGAACTTCAGACTTCGAACCTCAAACTAATCTCCCGTGCTAAAGACGACCGGCTGCACCATTTTCACATTAACGGGGCGGCCTCGTTGTTTTCCGGCAGTCCACTTGGTTAATGCTATAACACGCTTTGCCTCTTCATCGCAGCCAAAGCCAATTCCTTTAATGATTTTGAAATGGCTGAGTTCACCTTTGTCATTTACAGTAAATTCAACGAACACTTTGCCATTTGCGCCAACGCGTTGCGCCTGTTTGGGGTATTTGAAATTTTTGGTCAACGTTTTATAAAACGTAGCCCATCCGCCGATTGGCTCAGGCATTTTTTCAACTACTCGGAAATGTATCAGGAGGTAGCTACTTCCGCTCGGGAATTCAACACCTCCGAAGTCGATGTGGATCAAGATTCATCCTGATCAGTAGGACGGGGTTGATCATTCCTCAGCGCCAACATTGTTCACTTCCTGGAAGTTGGGGGTGAGCGGAACAGAAACGTTTACTTTTTTTGGTTTGGGTATTTCAATTTTCTTGAACGTCGTTGGACGCGAATCGTCCATAATGAGCGTCTCTTGAAAAGTCATTGTCGAAACGATAAGATGGATCGTTCATCGATTGGCGTACTCCATCTTAAACGCCGTGATAACAATGATCAGGCTAACGAGCAAGACCAACATTGAGGAGCACACCCCTTTGTTGGTGTACATCGTACTTGGGATTTTTCTTTGGTTCCATAATTTTAAGGTTTAGGTAAAATAATTGGAACCGCGCGGCCAGGCGTTTATATCGCCATAAAACATGTTTGCATCAGAATGCGTGGCCTTTTACTTAGTCACGCCTGCAACGAAGATTTTTTTTTTGAGTATTCGAAATTTGCCAGCAAAACAATATCCGTCGAGCTTAGGACATAACAACTTCTTACTTGTAGCAATAAAAGGCAGTCGCCACAAAGATTCAAGGACGCAAAGGTACACCAAGGTAGAAGGCAACTTCGAACCTCAAACTTCGAACCTCGGACTATTTAACAGAGAATTTATAAATAGTTTGTGAAGTATAAACGTCACCAGGATTTAAAACTGTACTGGGAAAAGAAGGCTGGTTTGGTGAATCAGGATAGTGTTCTGTTTCCAGGCAGAGGCCAAAACGTTTGGTGTACACGGTATTAAATCTTCCTGTAACAGTTCCGTTTAAAAAATTTCCGGAGTAAAATTGTACCGCTGGCTCTGTCGTAAACACCTCCATGAAACGTCCACTGACGGGATCGTAAACTGTAGCTTTGGGAGAAAGCTTGTCGGCACCATCGAACACCCAGCAATGGTCGTATCCTCCGCCAATTTGCAATTGTTGATCTTTATCATTGATCCTTTCACCGACAGGATGCGGTGTCGTGAAATCAAACGGACTCCCCTTTACATCTTTTAGTTCTCCCGTCGGAATCAACCCCTTGTCTACCGGAAGAAATTTCGATGCGGCTATTGATACTACGTGATTTAGAATATCCGTCTTTGTATCACCGGATAAATTAAAGTAGCTGTGATTGGTAAGGTTGACGACTGTTTTTTTATCGCTTGTGGCTTTGTAATCAATTTTTAATTCGTTGTCTTTGGTCAAAGTGTAAGTGACGTCCGTTTGTAAATTACCTGGATATCCTTCCTCTAAATCCTTGCTGGTATAGGTAAGATTCAGCACGGCCCCATCAGGTGTATTGTAGCTATCACCCGCCCAGACCACTTTGTCAAACCCTTTGAGACCACCATGCAGGTGATTTTCACCATTGTTTACCGCCAGCGTGTAAGTCTGGTCATCCAATTTGAATTTCCCCTTTGCAATACGGTTGCCATACCGGCCAACAATGCATCCGAAAAACGGATTGTTTTTAACATAGTTCGAGAGTGAATCGAATCCCAATACAATGTCCTCCAGGTTTCCATTTCTATCCTGCGTTTTGATCGAAACGATAATACCGCCATAATTCGTAATGGTTGCTACGGTACCGGCTGCATTGGTAAGTGTGTAAAGGGATATTAATGTGCCGTCTTCAAGTTTGCCATAATCAGCCCGCGTAATTGTCGCGTCCGTTGTTGAAACCGAATCCGTCAGTGTATCGCTACTGTCCTGAGGTTTTGGTTTACAGGTTGTGAAAAGAATTGCAAGGGCAATTACCATCAGCAAGGAGAAGCGGGAGTTTTTCATGGGTGACAAATATTGGAGGTTGGTTTGTTTAGCACTTTCAATTTTAAATGTACTATCATGATACGATTAATCCAATTCGTTCGGTTTGTGACAAAAACAGGTTCGTGTTACAGTTTTAAGATTCCTGTACCGTCTTTGATGGAAACAACATAGGTATTCATTTGGACGCCAAACCTTTTGTCGTAAGCCTGGCTCATTTTTGCAATAAAGTCCTTGACTTCCAAATCCTGCACAAAATTGATAGTACATCCACCAAAGCCACCGCCCATCATTCGCGCGCCCAGGACTCCGGTTATTTTTTTGGATTCTTCGACCAGGAAGTCGAGCTCTTCGCAACTTACTTCATAGAGTTCAGACAGTCCATTATGCGTGTCGTACATTTTTTTTCCAAAAGAAGAAAGATCATTGTTTTCCAGGTCTTTTGATGCAGCCAACACGCGTGCATTTTCCTGAACTACATAGCGGCAGCGGTTATAAACCTTTTCGGGAAATTCGGTCTTATAGTCCTCGAGCATAGGGAGGGTTACATCGCGAAGACTTGAAACCTGGGGGTAATGTTTTTTGATGATCTGAACGCCTTGTTCGCATTCCGTTCTTCGGGTATTGTATTCGGAACTAGCCAATGAATGTTTTACCATCGAGTCACATAAAACAATGGAAACTGCCTTTAAGTTGACGGGAAAATAGCGATACTCCAGTGAGCGGCAATCCAGGACAAAGGCTTTACCGGCTAGTCCCATCATACTTGAGAATTGATCCATGATTCCGCATTTCACGCCAGCGTAATTGTGCTCCGCCCATTGCGCGATCGTAATTAATTGCAGCTTTGGTATGTGAAACCGATGAAGGTGATTTAGGGCAAATGCAAAACTACATTCCAATGCAGCTGAAGATGAAAGGCCTGCACCTGTTGGCACGTCTCCATCGACAACACAGTTGAAGGATTTGACAACTTTCCCCACATCCATAAACTTTCGAACAACGCCTAACAAATAGTTAGCCCACAACGGGGATTTTACCCTCGCAGGATCGGAAGTGTGGAAAGAAAAGAACTCATTGTGCTTGACAGAATAAAGTGTCGAATGATCGTCGATTGAATAGTCAATGGCAACGACAATATCACGATCAATCGCGGCGGGCATCACATACCCCTCATTGTAATCGGTGTGCTCTCCAATAAGATTGATACGACCTGGTGATCTTACCAAAATAGGTTGTGTATCAAATAGTTCTAGGAATTTGGAATAAACGCTTTTGGGGTTGAAATGAGTTTTGGTTTCCAATGCGGGTGAAAAGTTAGCGTGCAAATTTATCAGAAGATTGCGAAATTAGGACGTAAGGAACAATTAAATTGAACCTAACTATTTGGGGAATGTTATTAGAGGATAACTTCAACCTAGAACTTCAACACCCCAGCACCTAAGAACATGAAATGGACTGACGTCATAAACTACGCGACAAAAGGTAATCCCGCTCCCGACAAGAGAGTTGAAAAATCGGATGAAGAATGGAGTAAAGAACTTAGCCCGGATGAATTTCGGATTACCCGAAAAAAGGGGACGGAACGCGCCTTTACGGGCGAGTATTGTGAAGCTCATGAGCCTGGCCGGTATGCCTGCCGTTGTTGTGGGACACCGCTTTTTGATTCCGGCCAGAAATTCGAATCAGGGACCGGCTGGCCAAGCTTCACCGAGCCGGTAAAGGAAAATGCAATTCAATACGATAAGGATACTGCCTACGGCATGACGCGGATAGAAGTGATGTGCAATGTTTGTGATTGTCATTTAGGCCATGTATTTCCTGATGGTCCAGCTCCGTCGGGTCTAAGATTTTGTATTAATTCTGCTTCAATCAAGCTCATCGGATAAGACAGAGGTTGAAATTTGGAGACCTTCCTGGCGCATCGTCGACTAAGCTGTCGAGGGATAAAATTCGAGAAGGGTTCATTGGTAATTTGAATTTCGAATAACTTTAATAGCATGAAACGTAAACTGGAAGGACAGGTAGCGTTGGTCACCGGGGCTAGTTCGGGTATCGGCGCCGGGGTTGCCAAGGCTCTAGCAAGGGAAGGCGCGGCCGTTGCCATAAACTATTCTTCCAGTGAGGAAAAGGCTAAAAAAGTTTGTGATGAAATTCAACAGGAGGGCGGAACTACCCTGATGATTAAAGGGGACGTTAGCAAGGAAAATGAAGTACTGGCGATGTACGATGAACTTTTCAAACAGTTTGGTACTATAGATATTTTGATCAATAATGCAGGGTTGCAAAAGGACAGTAAGTTTCATGAAATGTCGCTGGATGAATGGAATCGTGTCATCGGGGTAAATCTTACCGGTCAATTTTTGTGCGCAAGAGAAGCCATAAAGGAATTTTTAAAAAGGGGGGTTGTACCATCAAAGTCGAAGGCTGCTGGAAAAATCATTTGTATGAGTTCCGTTCATGAAGTCATTCCATGGGCAGGGCATGCTAACTATGCCGCTTCAAAAGGAGGTGTAATGATGTTGATGAAGAGCATAGCACAAGAATATGCTCCCATGAAAATTCGTGTGAATAGCATTGGTCCGGGAGCTATAAGGACGCCGATCAATCACGCCGCGTGGCAAACGCCGGAATCCTATAATCAGTTGTTAAAACTTATTCCCCAAAAAAGAATTGGCGAAGCAGAAGACATTGGAGGTGCAGCCGTATGGTTAGCCTCCGACGATGCGGACTACGTAAACGGTATTACGCTCTTCGTAGATGGCGGCATGCTTTTATACCCGGGATTTGAGGACAATGGTTAGCGTAGTGTTGAAGTGTTGAGGTTCTAGGTGTTGGAGTTCCGCGCTTGATAAAGGGATTCACGTTTAATATAAATACATACCAGCGATGCGGATCGCAGTCATTTGGCGATGCCCGCTGCACTTCAACACTTAGAACTTCAACACACCAACACATGAACAAAGAGAAGCTCCGCCTGATTGAAGACCGCGATAAGAAAAAAAGTTGGCGCAAGTTTGGTCCTTACCTTACGGAACGGCAGTGGGGTACGGTACGCGAGGATTATAGCGCGCATGGAAACGCCTGGGAATTTGTGTCACACGATGCTGCGAGAAGCAAAGCCTATCGTTGGGGAGAAGAGGGGATTGGTGGTATAAGTGACAATCATCAATTGTTGAATTTTGCCGTTGCGTTTTGGAATAAAAAAGATCCTATTCTGAAAGAAAGAATTTTCGGCCTGACCGGAAATGAGGGAAATCATGCTGAAGACTGCAAGGAGCACTACTACTATCTGGATAGTACGCCCACGCATTCATACATGAAGATGTTATACAAATATCCGCAGCAGGAATTTCCTTATAACACCTTGATACACGAGAACAGAAGGCGCGGGAAACTCGATCCTGAATTTGAATTGATCGATACGGGTGCTTTTAACGACAACAAATATTTCGATGTATTTATTGAATATGCAAAAGCAGACACGGATGATCTGCTTATAAAAATTACGGTTCACAACCGTGCCGCCGAAGAGGCCGAACTACATGTGCTTCCTCATATTTGGTATCGCAATACGTGGGCATGGGGATACGATAATTATAAGCCGGAAATGTACCTGGAGGATGAAGGTTACATTATGATTAACCACAGTAAGCTTGGTAATTACCATTTCTTGGCGGATGAAAAACACAGTGCACTTTTTTGTGAAAACGAAACAAATTCGCAGCGGCTGTATAACAATTTTAAGGAAGGCACCAGTAAGGATGGGATCAACGACTTTCTCATCCATGGAAAAAAGGAAGCTATTAACACGCATCACAAGGGAACCAAGGCCGCATTCAATTATGAATTAAAAATTCCGGCAGGCAGGTCAAAAACCATCAAATTAAGATTGTCGTCGGATTTTTATTCCGATCCCTTCAAGGATTTTGATCAAATCTTCAAAGACCGTATAAAAGAGGCTGATGAATTTTTTGAGGATATTCAATCGAAAATTACAGATAAGGATGAAAAAGAAATACAACGACAGGCCGTTGCAGGAATGCTGTGGAGTAAACAGTTTTTCTATTATGATGTAGCCCAATGGTTAAAAGGAGATCCTGGCCAGCCTCCGCCACCTCCGGAGCGGAAAAATGGACGCAACAGCGAGTGGATGCATCTGAACAACGCGGATATTATTTCTATGCCGGACAAATGGGAATATCCATGGTATGCGGCTTGGGATCTGGCATTTCATACAATTCCCCTGGCTATAGTCGATCCTGAATTTGCAAAACGTCAATTGAAATTGCTTACGAAAGAGTGGTACATGCACCCTAATGGTCAGCTTCCTGCCTACGAATGGGCATTTGGAGACGTGAATCCGCCGGTTCACGGCTGGGCTACCTGGCGGGTATATAAGATCGATCGGGATATACAGGGAAAAGGAGACCGCGCATTTCTGGAGGAGGTCTTCCATAAATTACTTTTGAATTTTACCTGGTGGGTAAATAAAAAAGATAACAACGGCAACAACATATTTCAAGGTGGCTTTTTGGGAATGGACAACATCGGTGTTTTTGACAGAAGCAGCAAACTGCCGACCGGCGGATTTATTGAACAATCTGATGGAACAAGCTGGATGGCCATGTTTACCTTGAACATGCTCAGGATCTCTTTGGAGCTTGCGAAAGAAAATCCCACCTATGAAAGCCTGGCAACTAAATTTTTTGAGCATTTTTTATACATCGCCGGTGCCATGGCGAATGTTGGAAACGAGGGTATCAATCTTTGGGATGAGGAAGACGAATTTTTTTATGACGTGCTTCATACCCCGGATAACCACCGACTAAAAATGAAAGTGCGGTCGATGGTAGGATTAATACCATTATTCGCCGTAGAAGTTCTAGATCAGGAGTTGTTTGATTCCATGCCAAAATTTACCAAACGCCTCCAGTGGTTTTTATTAAACCGGCCCGATTTGGCGAATCTGATTTCCCGATGGACTGAAAAAGGGAAAGGCGAACGGCATTTATTATCTCTTTTACGTGGTCATCGTATGAAGAAATTATTAAAAAGAATGCTGGATGAATCGGAATTCCTTTCAGCTTATGGAATTCGCGCTTTGTCGCGAAAACACCTCGCGGATCCTTATAAGCTATATGCCAATGGTAGCGAATTCGTGGTCAGGTATACGCCCGGTGAGAGTGATACATTCCTGTTTGGAGGAAATTCCAATTGGCGTGGACCAATTTGGTTTCCCCCCAACTTTCTCCTGATTGAGTCCCTCGAACGGTTTCATCACTATTATGGGGAGGATTTCAAGGTAGAACATCCCACAGGATCAGGAAATTATAAAACGTTGCAGCAGATTGCCGATGATCTGTCGGATCGGCTGATCAATATTTTCAAAAGAGATCAAGAAGGAAGACGACCTGTGTTCGGAAACTGTGATTTGCTTCAGAACAACGAACATTTCCGGGATTACATTTTTTTCTACGAATATTTTCACGGCGACAACGGAAGAGGCGTGGGTGCAACCCATCAGACTGGATGGACCGGACTAGTGGCCAAATTAATACAGCCAAGAAAATGATTTAGCAATAATCATTGATGATATTTGCAAGGGCGTAATGGAACGCAAAGTCCCTGGCGAAAATTTTCTGGCTGGGGCCTTTGTGGTAAAGTGTTCTTACTCGTTGTCGTTTGACTTGAAATTTTTTCAAAATGAAATTCGACAAAAAAGTTCTCTCTGATTTTAGAGTTTCTCAAGGGCTGGAATGGATCGAAACTAACGGTTTGGGTGGGTATGCCAGCGGAACGGTATCAGGCGCGAATTCCCGTCGTTATCATGGCTTACTAATTTCTGCGACTGAACCGCCGGTCGGACGAATGAACGTTCTGTCAAAACTGGACGAAGCTGTTATCGTGGCGGATGAAAGGTATGATTTAGGTACCAATCAATATCCGGGCGTGGTTCATCCGCAAGGATATAAATTTCTAAATGCCTTTGAGCGCGATTTGTTCCCACAATTTTATTTTGACGTAAACGGTATCGAGATCAAGAAAACGATCGCAGCAATTCATGGTGAACCCACGACCGTGATTTTGTACGAGGTAGTGGACGCGCCGATGCCTTTTGAATTCGAATTGTTGCCTTTATACGCCAGTAAAGATTTCCATCATCTTTCCTATGCGAACGATTTCATCGGTCAGCAGTACATCTTTGAAGATGGCGTTTTCAGAACGCTTAACTATAGAGGCTGTCCCGAGTTATTTATTTTGGTGCCTCAATCTGAATTTACTGAGTCGAAAGGATGGTACTACAATCTTGAATATCCCCTTGAGCAGCATCGTGGTTTGGATTATCAGGAAGATTTATACACACATGGAACATTTTCGCTCGAATTAAAAAAAGGAGATAGGCTTGGAATAATTGTTTCTACTGACGACCCGAAAGGGAAAGATGCATTCCAGCTTTTCGAAAGGGAAACGGAAAGGCGATTGGCATTGGTGGAAAAATTTCCATTGAATGAGTCGCTGAGATCGTTGGTGCTAGCTGCCGATCAGTTCATTGTAAAACGTGGCGACCATAATACCATTATTGCTGGGTACCATTGGTTCGCGGATTGGGGGAGGGACACCATGATCGCCCTTCCGGGACTTTGTTTGGTGACGGGGCGACAGGAAGACGCAAAGGAAATCCTTTTGCAATTCTCGGAATATGTAACGGATGGTATGATACCAAATCGATTTCCGTGATCACGGTGAGATCCCTGAATACAATACTATTGACGCTACACTTTGGTTTTTCAACGCTATTTATCATTACTATAAACATACCGGCGACAAAGTCTTTGTAAGACAAATGCTTCCCGTTTTAAAAGATGTTATCGACTGCCACTACAAAGGGACGCGTTACAACATCAAGGTTGATCCTGGGGATGAATTATTGTCGGGAGGAAGTGATGGAGTTCAGCTCACTTGGATGGATGCAAAGGTGGGAGACTGGGTGGTGACACCACGTCATGGAAAAGCCGTCGAAATAAATGCGTTGTGGTATAATGCGCTATGCACGCTTGGTGTTTTGCTCGTGGAAGTGGATAGTGCTGGCGAGGCGGAAACGTACGGGGCAAAGGCGAGAAAGGTGCGCGAGTGTTTTAACCTTAAGTTCTGGAATAAAGCCAAAAATTCCCTCTATGATTTTATTGATGGTGACGATAAGAATGATGAGCTGCGGCCGAACCAGGTTTATGCATTAAGTCTTCCATTTCCATTGTTGGAAAAAGATCGTGCAAAAAAAGTTTTCGACACGATCACAAAATTTTTGTTGACGCCAAAAGGGTTAAGAAGCCTGGCGGCTCAATCCAAAGATTATAAGCCTTCGTATGGGGGAAATGTTTGGAGTCGTGATGGGGCTTATCACAACGGGACGGTATGGAGTTATTTAATTGGTCCATACCTTGATGCATTGTTTTATGTCAAAGGAGAAAAAGGCAAAGAGCAGGCGGCAAATATTTTACAGAAATTTCTGGAACAGCTTAATGAAGCCGGCGTTGGAACAATATCGGAAATTTTTGATGCTGAATTTCCATTTAAAGCCCGCGGCTGTATAGCTCAGGCGTGGGGCGTAGGAGAGGCGTTGCGTGTTGGTATAGAATACGATTTATTTGAAAGTCTCGAGAAGGAAGAATCTATCCCCCTACATAGGTAAAAGGCGTAATTGATTTCAAACTTTTTTTTATTTCGTCGTTTACGGCAAGGCTATCAATAAAATCCATCATGCTCTGTTGCGTTATTTTTTCATTTTTACGGGTCAGGGCCTTCAAAGCTTCGTAAGGATTCGGGTATCCTTCTTTTCGCAAAATTGTTTGTATCGCTTCAGCAACGACTGCCCAGTTGTTTTCGAGGTCTTGTTTTATTGCAACCTCGTTCAATTGAATTTTGCTCAATCCTTTCATAATGGATTGGATCGCAACATAAGTGTGAGCAATAGGGACACCGATATTTCGCAACACCGTTGAATCCGTCAGGTCGCGTTGCAAACGTGAGATGGGAAGTTTAGCCGACAAAAACTCAAAAATAGCATTCGCAAACCCCAGATTACCTTCCGCATTTTCAAAGTCGATCGGATTCACTTTGTGCGGCATCGCGGAGGAGCCAATCTCGCCTTCTTTTATTTTCTGTTTGAAATATTCCATGGAGATGTATTGCCATAGATCACGGCACAGATCGATGAGGATTGTATTAACACGTTTCAGTGCGTCGAACAAGGCTGCCATGTTATCATAATGTTCGATCTGTGTCGTGGGAAAACTTCGCACAAGCCCTAAATGGCTGCAGAAATCATCGGCAAATTTGTTCCAGTCGATATTCGGATACGCAATATAATGGGCGTTTAAATTTCCCGTGGCGCCACCAAATTTGCCGGAGTGCGGAACTGCTTTGACCTGATTTAGTTGTTTTTCCAGGCGCGTAGCGAATACCATGATCTCTTTGCCGACCCGCGTCGGCGAAGCAGGCTGTCCGTGTGTATGCGCAAGCATAGGGACTTCTTTCCAATCCTTGGCTATGGCATTGAGACGGCTCAGCAGACTTTCAATCTTTGGAAAATATTCATCCTCGATGAAGTTCTTGAGCAGCATCGGTATAGCGGTGTTGTTAATATCCTGAGAGGTTAATCCGAAGTGAACAAACTCTTTGAAGGGTTCCAGCTGTAATGAATCGAATTGTTTTTTTATATAATATTCTAAGGCCTTAACATCATGGTTAGTGGTCTTTTCTATCTCCTTAATCTCTTCCGCTTTTTCCTCAGTAAAATTCTTGAATATGCCCCGTAGGTCCTTCAAACGATATACTGGAAAATCATCCAACTCGCTCACAGAACCGGATAACGCGATGAGATACTCGATTTCAACCTGAATTCGGTATTTCATCAGTGCAAATTCCGAGAAGTAAGGTGAAAGGGGTTTTACGGTTTCAAAATATCGTCCATCGATCGGCGATATGGCGGTAAGGGGATTTAGCTCCACTGTAAGGTTTGTTAAATGTCAAAATTAATCGCTTACGCGAACAACCCAAAATTTAAATTATTAGTCACTACTTTTGCCTATAACAACGAAGAACAGGAATGCTTTTCTCTTTGTTGTACCATATAAAGTAACTGATAACGAATAACTTTCAACTGAAAACGGAAAATCACACCCATGGCCTTTAGCTTTTTTAAAAAATCAGAGAAACCTAAGAAAGAAGAAACTCATAGCAGCGGACCAAAGTATTATGATCTGCTGGTAAAAAATATCGTCCAGGAAACAAAGGACGCCATTTCGATTGTATTTGCTCAGCCTGCTTCCGGCAAAATAAATTACAAGTCTGGGCAATTTTTAACGCTGATTGTCAATGTGAATGGAAAAGAAGTTCGAAGGGCCTATTCGTTATGCTCGTCGCCGTTTGTTGATCAGGATTTAGCGGTCACTGTAAAACGTGTTGAAGATGGTTTGATGTCTAATTGGCTGGCCGATAATTTGAAAGTTGGGTCGACATTGAAGGTCATGGAACCTATCGGTAAGTTCACGACCGAGTACAAACGCCGACAATAAGCGCCATATCATTTTATTTGCCGGTGGATCAGGGATTACACCGATGATGTCACTGATCAAGAGCATGCTGTACAAGAACAAAATAGCATTTGCTCCCTGATCTACTGTAATCG
>CAWEZB010000011.1:0-70900 GCA_963813425.1 uncultured Bacteroidota bacterium | reverse complement strand
TGCCTCACGGTTCTTTCAAATGGTAGAAAAGCTCGAAGTCAAGCATCTGATAACGGAAGGAGCTGTGGCCTGTGCCTGGGTAGATTATGCGCTGTGTCTAAAAAGTGGAAAACGATCTAACTGTCTTGTTTCCGAACTGCTCACAACTCGCAACGGTCAAATTATTTCTTCCGCAATTTTATTTGATACGCTTGCGCTGAAAATGTTTACGTCGCAAGGCTAATTAAAATAAGTATGGCACTGAATCCAGAATTGACAAAAAGAGTAAGGCAAGTACTGGGGCAGCTTGATCAAGTTGAGGAAAAGAAAATGTTCAGAGGCATTGCATTTATGGTTAACGGAAAGATGTGCGTGACCGTCGGGGATCACCATATCATGTGCAGAATTGATCCTTCGATTCATGAGCATGTTCTTCTTCGCAAAGGCGTCAGCACTGTGAAGATGAAGGGCAGGGATTATATAGGATGGATCAATGTTGACGAATCGGCGGTGCCGGACAAAAAAGCGCTGACGTATTGGGTGAAGTTGGCATTAGAATATAATGAAAGGATAAAGTAGATATGCAACAAGTCCTCTTAGTTAGTCCCGAAGAAGTAATCTTGCCTTCTATTCCGGAAGTTGACGGCAAAGATTTTGCCGCCTACGAAAAATTTTCTCACTCATTATTTCATACGAAAAGAAGGGCAAGGAATATGCCCTTCCGTCCTGTTCTCTTTTCTTACTTCATCTCAAATTCCCGCACCAGCACCAGAGTCCGATTTGTGGTGGATCCAATCCTAATTGCTTTCATGGGTTGGTATTCCGGATCCTGATAGCACTTCAACGCTGACTCAACAGAAGGAAATCGAATGATCGCGTTCATCCTTCTCGGCTGGCCTTCGATGGCAATGCCATCGACATCGGCAGCCACAACCTCTGCTCCATATTTTTTCAGCAATGGAATGACCTGTGGTGCATATTTGCTGAATTGTTGTTCGTCAACAATATCATAGCTGTTCATGAAGTACGCTGCCATGTAGTTATGTTTTAGTAAATGTATTCAGCAGGTTTAATACCATTGCACCGGAGATAGGTAGTCGCCTGGCCACGATGATGGGTGATGTGGTCAAGGGTAGTGTACACGCCGTGAATACGTTCTTCATCCAGATCAACGGAGTTTAAAACTTTTTTTAAAGCAACAAAAGATTGTTCTAGATTTTTGATTGTTGCTGTTTTCGTTTTATGTATGGCCGGTGGCTCCCATGGTGTTTCTGTTTTTTGAATGTAGTTTTCTTTATACCAGTCAATCCCATAAATGATGTGATTCATGAGTTCTAAAAAGTTCCAAACAGCAGAAGCCGGCTTAAAATCATAACGATCTTCAGGCATCGCTTCTGCCACCGCGAGCGTATACCCCCTTGAATTTTCAATCGTGGCTAGTAAATTTTCAATTGTGGATAATAGTTGCGTTTTCATAAAAATAAATTTTTGTTAGTACAAAATTATCCCAGTGAAATGTCTTGGACTTGAGGAAAATTGCTCTTTTTAAAAACGGTTTGCAGAAGGGGCGGAGCCGAAGTGTTCTTTGTACGTTGCGGAAAAATGATCGAGGCTTTTAAAGCCAGAGGCGAATGCAACTTCTGTGATGGGCTGAGAAGTATTTCTAAGGTGTAATTGTGCCAATTGAAGGCGGACGCTGAGTAAATATTTATATGGTGTAGAAAAAGTAATCTTTTTGAATAATCTGTTAAAATGGAACACGCTCATATTGCCGATATCAGCTAACTGAGACAGTGAAATGTCCTCCATAAAATTTTCATTCATGTACAATTTTACACGTTCTATTACCGGCATATAATTCTTTTTCTGCCTGCCCGTTAGTTCGGGTATTACTGTCGAATCCTTGTTGGATGACAATACCTGCATCAGAAGTTCAGTCATCAATGTCTCGATCCATAGCCGTGGCGTGTTATTGGTACGCAACAGACTAAGAATACAATGATGAAGGTATTCTGTCGCTGGCGTCGCTCTGATGAGGACCGATTTCTTGTCCGGATCGTTAAAAAACCAATCGAATTGTCCTGCTTGTCCCTTTAATCCATCCAGTACAGTTTCTGAAATGGAAAATATCGTGCACTCATCCGGCAGGTTGTGAACATGTTTCACTTGGTATTCATAATCTGGCTTATTGACAAGGAACAGTCCATGGTAGGCGTCAAGTTCATTTCTGAATGTATTAAATTGAAAATTCCCTTTGCGGATATAGGCAACAACAAAATCCTCTTCATGCTCTTTGCTGGACGTGCTGCAAGACTGACAACGGCACAAAAAATTGCGAACATTGCAAATTGATGACGCATAAAGTTGTTCGATGTCGGCTTCCATATTTAAATAACCCGCTTTTCAGCGATTGGTTCGAACGAAATTCATTTCGTGCTAGGTCTATCTTTTCGGTGTTAAACTCAATTTGCTAAGCGGATTTTAATCGGCCACGGTTTAAATTCTCACTTTATAATATTGATCCTTGCTATTTCTTTGTGCACCTTAGTGACTTAGTGCCTTCGTGGCATAACGTGCGAAATAAACATGTCATCAAGCTTAGAAATAGTGGGGCTAATTCCAGCAGGTGGTCATTCCACTCGCCTTTCGCCTTTGCCTTGTAGCAAGGAGCTGTTTCCCATTGGATGGGAGAAAGATGAAAACGGCAAGACGAGGCCTAAAGTGGCCAGTCAATTTTTGCTGGATAAATATAAGGCAGCCGGAATCAGGAAGACTTATTTCATCATTCGCAAAGGAAAATGGGACATTCCCCAATACTACGGCGACGGGTCTATGGTGGACATGGACTTCGCATACCTGATGATGAGTCATCCGCACGGACATCCCTTTACCCTTGATCAGGCCTTCCCTTTCACAACTGATAGCATGGTAGCTTTTGGGTATCCAGATATTTTATTTGAGCCGGAGGATGCTTTTTCCCAATTGATCAAAAAGCAATCCGAAACAAGCGCCGGCGTAGTGCTTGGGATATTTCCAATTAAAGCCGGGCAACGATGGACCGATATCCTGGCCTTTGGAGAAGAGGGAAAGATCCGGACGATTTCGCTTAGTGATCCGAGTAAGGCATCCCAACGGATAGGCTGGGCTATTGCCATCTGGACGCCCGAATTTTCACGCTTCATGCATGCGTTTCTGCTGGAGGCGATAAGGAAAAATAACTTTACCGCTCACGACGGAAAAGAACTTGTCCTGAACCACGTGTTCCAGGCCGCGCTCGACCAAGGCATGTCCATCGAGTCAGTTATGTTCGATTCTGGATTTGTGCATGACGTGGGAACTCCGGAAGATATGATTGCCGCGCAGCGAGGACAATACGGCAGCAAGGATGCAAATGCACGAAGCGGGAACTAGTCGGTTGTCGGAATCTTCGCCCAATCAAATCTCGACTATTGATGTTGAATTAGTTGCGTCGAAATTTTAACGCAGAGATCGCTGAGAATAGGCTCAACAAAATTGCTCACTCTGCTTGCAAACTAGTCGGGCAAATCTGCTCGACACGAGAACGCGGAGACGGCCAAGCCGTGTTCGATACGTCCTTCGTAGGAAAGGTTCCGTGATTCCTCCGAGCCTCTGTGCCTCCGTGGTAAAATTATGGCGTAAGGATAACGAGGCGCTGACACAAGGCGGGAACTAGTCGGTTGTCGGAATCTTCGCCCAATCAAATCTCGACTATTGATGTTGAATTAGTTGCGTCGAAATTTTAACGCAGAGATCGCTGAGAATAGGCTCAACAAAATTGCTCACTCTGCTTGCAAACTAGTCGGGCAAATCTGCTCGACACGAGAACGCGGAGACGGCCAAGCCGTGTTCGATACGTCCTTCGTAGGAAAGGTTCCGTGATTCCTCCGAGCCTCTGTGCCTCCGTGGTAAAATTATGGCGTAAGGATAACGAGGCGCTGACACAAGGCGGGAACTAGTCGGTTGTCGGAATCTTCGCCCAATCAAATCTCGACTATTGATGTTGAATTAGTTGCGTCGAAATTTTAACGCAGAGATCGCTGAGAATAGGCTCAACAAAATTGCTCACTCTGCTTGCAAACTAGTCGGGCAAATCTGCTCGACACGAGAACGCGGAGACGGCCAAGCCGTGTTCGATACGTTCTTCGTAGGAAAGGTTTCGTGATTCCTCCGAGCCTCTGTGCCTCCGTGGTAAAATTATGGCGTAAGGATAACGAGGCGCTGACACAAGGCGGGAACTAGTCGGTTGTCGGAATCTTCGCCCAATCAAATCTCGACTATTGATGTTGAATTAGTTGCGTCGAAATTTTAACGCAGAGATCGCTGAGAATAGGCTCAACAAAATTGCTCACTCTGCTTGCAAACTAGTCGGGCAAATCTGCTCGACACGAGAACACGGAGACGGCCAAGCCGTGTTCGATACGTCCTTCGTAGGAAAGGTTCCGTGATTCCTCCGAGCCTCTGTGCCTTCTATGTAACTAGGTGGAATTTTAAGCGCAGAGACAGCTGAGAGGAATTCAACGCAGAGGCAATGCATGAGTATTGTCGACGCTCTGCGCTCCTCAATTGCATTTGCCTCGGTACTCCCTCCGCGCTTGCCGGCCGAAGCTCGCGCAGGCAGGCTAAAAAAATATCTTGATGCAAGGGGCTGTTTTGCAAAGTTATTTTTTCAAAAACATTAGGCCCCTTTATTGGGATACTCCGTGGTAAAATAATGGACTAAAAATAACGACGCGCTGCTAACGCTTTAAAATCGCTTCCGCCAAAATTGTACGACACGTGCAATAATTACCAAGATGGCAAATCGCCAATCGCGAGCCTCGAAAAGAAATGGGTTGGAACCTGGGAGGAGGATCGCCAAATCCAAGGGTGATGTGAGGCCAGAAGTTATCGAAGCATTGGTCGGGAATGTAATGATTGATCCATGCAATTGCATCGGAGCTAATGGGAGGAATGTCATTTATAGCGGCTTCATCCGCGTCCTGTGTAAGCAAGGGTTGGAATATATTTACGATCGACTCATGTAACGCGGCCAATTCCCGAGTGGGATTAATATCGAGCGTAATAACGCTGTTGCCGGAGGCAGCTTTAACGGTCCGGATATTGGGCACCTGTAACGCAACAGCGCTGTGCTGACTTGCTATGGATTGCAAAAGCGCATTTGCCTGAGCAAGCTGATTCTCACGGATGCACCCCATGACCATTGAAATGTGAGGAAGGTATTGCAATTTGCCTAAGGCGATATTGGCCGGCCGGACTTTAATTAACATTTGATTCCATTCCAGAGCCATGTCCATTACCGGATCTGGTGGCAGTAGCACGACATTAATGGCAATTTTTTTCATTACATAAAATAAAATTACTCACCTGGAGCTTCAGATGCGCTTCGGTTACTTCCGTTTCAACACCACGACGAAACCACCTCCCTTTGCCATCGTAAAATCAACTTTAGATTTTTTGTTGATAGTTTGTTTTGTAATCGCATAGTCTGAAGGATAACGATCGGCATTCAAACCATCTCGTACCAGGACGGCATCGTAATCTCCTTCGTCGAGAAATGAGAAATCTACTTCAACTGTTCTTCCATTCCAATTGCTCATCCCGGCGAGGAAGAAGTCACTTTCTTTTTTTCTTGCTGTCACAATATACTCTCCCGCTTTTCCGTCGAGAACAAATGTTTCATCCCAAACGGTAGGGATACTACCGATTAATTCCATAAACTCGGGTTCTACCATTCCTTGCGAAGGATTTCCTGAAAACAATTGTATCGGACTTTCAAACACAATAAACATTGCGGCCTGATGCATTCGTGTTCCCATCGACATTACTTTTTCACTGATGGGACGGAATGTTTTCTGGGTAGCATTATCTAATATACCCGGTTCGTAGTCCATTGGGCCGGAGGTCATGCGTATGAACGGAAGCAGAAGATCATGATCGGGATGTGCTTTCTCACTCCATATATTATATTCCGATCCTAACACGCCTTCTCGGGTGATAGCATTGGGCCACGTTCTGCTAAATCCTGCGGGCTTAAAAGCGCCATGAAACATGATCATTATTTTTTCTGCAGCGCATGCCTTTGCTGTACGGTGGTAAAAGTTAACCATCTTCTGGTCGTCGCGATCCATAAAATCGGTCATGATAAAATCCACACCCCACTGCTTAAATTGTTTTAGCGCCGGTTCCAGCTGTCGGTCGAGCGTTGCCGCGAGCGTCCACATGCTGAGGGATATACCCTTTGCTTTTGCATAAGAAGAAATCTCCTCCATGTTGATTTCTGGATTGATCTTGAACAGATCGGAATTTTCGCTCCAGCCTGCGTCCATCATGATCCGTTGGAAACCGAAGCGCTTGGCAAAATCAATGTAAAATTTGTATGTCGCCGTATTAACACCAGGCTTGAAGGGGACGTTAAAAAGGTTGATGCCTATGATCCATTCGTCTGTTCCCTTTCCAGGTTTTATCCATTTTGTATCCGCGACGCGTGAGGGCGCGCCCAGCCGATACACGAGGTCGTTGGAAGGAAGCTGTGCATCTTTTTCAGACAATAAAAATACCCTCCAGGGGAAGGTCCTGCTTCCCTTTGTGCGGGCAATAAAGTCAGCACGACGTGTAACTACTTCCTGAGGAAATTCTCCCGGGTTCATTTTTACTTCGAGAGGATATCCTGCATTAATGCCTTCCAACAGTTTATCGTCATTGAACTTTAAAAACATTCCAGGATAATCTTCCAGGTCACTTTCTGTGATTACTGCTTTCATTTCATTCGGAAAACCAACCATCACAGGTGAGAAGAAAAACAGGTTTGTGGATATGCTGTCCGTGGGTTTGATCAGGTATGGTTCTTCAAAGCTGGTGTGAAATATGTCTAGATCGGGCCGTTTGTTTACCGGGGAACCATAAAATGTTGTTTGATCAGGAAGAGAATAGCGGGCGATTTCTTTTTCGATTGTGATAGAATCTTTGCGCGCGGATGTGAAGCGATAGGCAAATCCGTCGTTGTATACTCTCACCTGCAACGATATTTTTGACTTGAACTCAATATTCAACTGATTGTAGTAATCTCTTATTACCTTTCTCTTCTCCGCGACGGGTGGAAAAATATTCTCGTCCATTTTTTGGAGGGATGCTTTGCCTAACGTCCAATTTGAGTTAACCTGTCTAATCAATAGTCCGATTTCAGACGGTTTCAAAATAACAGTTCCCTTGTACTGAGCAGAAATCAAAAGTGTTTTGCCTCCCGTCACGGATACCTGTATTGTATTGTCGGGTGAGGTGACAGATGTCTGAGCATTTCCGACAAGTAATTGAAAAAGAAGAAGGAGCGTAAATAATAATTTCATGGCGTATTTGATACCTTAAATATAAGAATGATAAATGACGAGACGGTCTTGGCTGGTTACATGCTTGTATTAAAACAGTTATGTTTCAATCAATGCTGCTAAAGCGCAAAATCTCATCGATTGCATTTAGAGTAGGAATTATGTTTTAAGGATGAGTAGTAATTGAAAGTCAATCTACCTTCCGAAAGTTTCCAGACTTTCGAGTCGGTGTAACAAACACAGTCCAATACGCGTCTTACCCGGCGACAACTCGCCAAAACCAAATAAGAAATAGTCACGGTTATGCAACTATTTGCCGTGTAACCTTATCAATACTTGGGAGTATGCTTATATTATAAGTCAAGCGATTCAGTATAACTCAGTTCGGCAGCTCACTTTGTTCAGTAAGGAACATCTCCCTGTTCATCTCTGAACGGAAAATAATTACGTGGGCTGAAGGACTTAGAAATTTTAAGACTTTTTGAATGGTATGAAAATTGACAAGGAAATTTCTGAGTCAATTTACATTTAATCACCGCCTGATAACCCTACGCCTATTGTCTGCTAACAACATCAATGTTAGTGAGGATGTCTTTTGCTTTTTTTAGAAACTTCGAATTGAAACAACACTTTTATGATAATCGTTATGAAAAAATTCTATCTGGTTGTTGTATGTGTCCTTTTCGTCCATCACCTTTTTGCCAAAATCAAGAATGGTTACGAGTCACAACTTGAAGACTCCAGGTCGTCACTACGAAGTCTAAATTTGTTGTTGCTGGAAGATAGGAAAATGTCTCCATTCGCAAGACTGCAGTTGAAATCAAAAATGGATTTCTTGATCGACCACATTTCATTTTACGAATTGACCGATGAATTTATTCGCCAGTTTAAAATTCTGGCGCCGGTTATGTTTACAGAGCTGGACAATATAAAGGACAAGAGAGGAAGGTTGACGGATATCTATATCCGGTTAGTTCCAGTGGAAAAATCAAGAATTCCCCTTAGCGCTGCAAGTTTCTTCCGAAGTATGAAAGACGATGAAGACGCAAATGTTTCACATTATGGACCATTTTCGGTTTCGGTGGATATTGTAATGGTTCACAATGCTTTGTTCCTCTTGAGTCACGAACTCGGGCATATCAAATACATTGTTCCCAACCTTGCCGATTATTCTAAATTTTATAACTGGCGTTATAACAATCTAAAGATTCACGACAGCATGGGTCATAGTCCAAATGATCTGAGTGGAAAAGAATCGCATATTTTTGAACGACGATTTATCGAGGAGCAGAAGACCTATTATGATCATGGAGGGAAAAGACCGATGTCGCTTTTCCCTTTGTTAACTCAGATAAGAAAAAATACAAAAAATCGGGAATCGGATTATCCGCTGTTATTTGCATCTAACGATACCCGCTAGAATATTTCCGTTCGTCATTCTTGATCAATGGATATCTCCAAGTTTTAGCGCAGAGAGCGCTGAGGAACTCGCGCTGAGAAAATGCAGGAGAAATACAACGCTCGCCTTTTGCTAGCGACGTCCAATCATCATTCCCTGTTCGATGTTCGATATTCAGTGTTTAATTCTTGTTTGAATATCGAACAAGGAATATCGAATACGAATGATGAACGAGGCTCGAGCTGAACGTGTGCTAATTCAAAGACGTTTGGAAACCTGACAAAATTGGCTCTGGCACGGAACGTTGAGCCTGTCCTTCATCATTCCCTGTTCGATGTTCGATATTCAGTGTTCAATTCTTGTTTGAATATCGAACAAGGAATACTCGAATATCGACCGATGATGAACGAGGCTCGAGCTGAACGTGTGCTAATTCAAAGATATTTGGAACCTGACAAAATTGACTCTGGCACGGAACGTTGGGCCTGTCCTTCATCATTCCCTGTTCGATGTTCGATATTCAGTGTTTAATTCTTGTTTGAATATCGAACAAGGAATATCGAACGATGAACGAGGCTCGAGCTGAACGTGTGCTAATTCAAAGATATTTGGAACCTGACAAAATTGACTCTGGCACGGAACGTTGGGCCTGTCCTTCATCATTCCCTGTTCGATGTTCGATATTCAGTGTTGAATTCTTGTTTGAATATCGAACAAGGAATATCGAATGATGAACGAAGCTCGAGCTGAACGTGTGCTAATTCAAAGATATTTGGAACCTGACAAAATTGACTCTGGCACGGAACGTTGGGCCTGTCCTTCATCATTCCCTGTTCGATGTTCGATATTCAGTGTTTAATTCTTGTTTGAATATCGAACAAGGAATATCGAATACCGAATGATGAACGAGGCTCGAGCTGAACGTGTGCTAATTCAAAGACGTTTGGAAACCTGACAAAATTGGGCACGGAACGTTGAGCCCGTCCAATCATCATTCCCTGTTCGGTGTTCGATATTCAGTGTTCAATTCTGCTGAAGTCAACCGGCCAACACCCAATGATAAATTTTCAACAATGCTCTCGGCCTGCTATTCAAACAAAATGGGTTGTGTCCAGGCCATCTCAAATTCACCTTCGTTATAGGGGGAATTTGGTTTTGCCTTGGTCGAGGTCACTCTCGCCCGAACGAAAGCGTGTTGTGATGTGATCTTAAATTTTCCACTCGTACCGGCTATGCGTTGTAGTACCGTCGCGCTTTCGGAACCCTTAGCAACCCCGATGAACTCAATGGTATAGTTAACCCCGGGTTCAGGTTTGACGTCAAGGGAGATTTCATTCTTAACAACCTTGATCTGATTTAAAGTGACACCCGATGAAGCATAAAAATCTCCGCGCTCCATGGCATCGATCAATGCGTGGGGTTCAAGTGAGCTCGCATAGACCATCACCCAGCCACGACCGGAATTGCTGAAAGTGGGACCGAACTGATGGTAGTTATGAGTATCGTCTGTGCCAAGGCCCAACAGCAACGGCTGACTCTTTTTGAAATAGGCAATATTAATAAGATCCCACATTGGTTCGATTCCGACATGAGCTGAGTCACCTTCATTATTCACACGAGGATGTCCATTATATACTTCAAAGAATCGTTCCCCATGCAGGGCAATCATATCCTGCGTTGAGATGGCATAATGGAAGTTTGGATGGTTAATGTGCGGAAACATCGGAACACCAGTTTCCTTTCGTTGCTTTAAGACAGCGTCAACATTTCGCTGCATGGTTTCTGCTACGCTTGTCCCCTGCTGCGGTGGAATTAACGTCTGCAGGTTAATTCCTCCAAGGTGAATAGGCTTACCTTCAAATTTATCGGAGATCTCCTCAGCAGGAATGATGAGGAAGTTTTTGTCCTCCATCAATTTTTTGTACTCGGGATAGGTTTTCAGTTTTACCAGGGTTCTGCCGGAGTCGAGTTTGGTGGTCACCCATTCTTTACCAAATCTTTCAACATATTTTTTGAAAGAAGCTTCATAGAAACCGCTCTTAATAACTTTTACCCATTTTTCATCGCGCGATAATGTATTATGATCTGATAATGCCACAAAATCATAATCATGGGTCTTATACCAGTCAAGCACCAGTTCGGGGTACTCATCCCCATCACTCCAATACGTATGAGTATGAAGATTACCCTTAAACCATTGTTTTGTTTGCAGGGGCTCAATGGTCGGATTATTCCGTGCAGAAAAAAAGCCCAGGAGGACGAAGAGGAGTGAATGATAAATCATAGTACTAAAATACAAAGATGTTGACATTGATGATGCACAAATTATTGTTAAGATGACGTTAATCCAAGATGAGAGCACGCAAAAATCCCATTATAAGGGCCTTGGTAGCGTAATTATCTCCACACTGTAGAAAGACCTGCGACTTTTGTTTAAGAATCCCTATTAATTGGTTCGATATTGCCAAGGACACTTAAACAAAACGTTGTATTTCCGTTGGAATGTTATTTGTCCACTGTTTCTTAAAAAGATCACTATGGAAAACAACGCATCAAAAATTAAAAATCTCAGTCATCAGGAGGCAATTGATAAATTTAAAGACCTGGTCAAGCACGAATCAACGTGTTTGTTTACTACTCGTTTAACGCAAGTTCCACTTACAACGCGACCGATGGGCGTACAGAAGGTGTGCGATCAGGGTAATTTCTGGTTTTTAAGTCCGAAAGACAGTGATAAAAATCGGGAAATTGCCGCGGACCCCAGGGTGCAGCTCTTCATTAGCAATACTTCTAATTATGAATTTTTGTCTGTCTATGGCAAAGCAACGATTTCGCGCGATCAGCAAAAGATTGATGAGTTTTGGAATGATATTCTGAAGGCATGGTTTCCCGAGGGAAAGAATGATCCAAATATTTCAGTCATTAAAGTTGCGCCCGAGGAAGGATTTTATTGGGACACTAAGGATGGAAAGCTGGTTTCAATGATCAAGATTTTGGCTTCCGCTGTGAGCGGTAAAACGCTCCAGGAGGGAGTAGAAGGTACAATTTCAGTTCGGTGATCCCGAGCAATGCCCGCAACAAAAACACTTTGCCAATGGATAACTACATCCATTGGCAAAGCTTACGTGTTATCAAAGACTCAACTTACTCCAGATTTTGGATCGCATCTAGGAATTAGCAGTCGCCGTCTTTGAACTTAATTTCAACCAAAATGCTCTTTAGATTTACGCCACATACCTCTTGTTTGCCGACATTGAGACATTTCACGAGCTCGAATGCATTTTCAATACCGGGCTTCCCGTGATCTTTCGATTTTTCCGGGACCACGTAGACATCGGTAGGTGGCAATTTTTCAAAGCAGCTTCCCTCGGGCAACGGTACTTGCACTTGTATTGTTATGCCACCCAGTGGCTGGCCTTTATAATACTGACCAATATTGATAACGCGTGTGGGTCGCAAACAACCTTCGGCGTGTAACACCACGGCTTGGATTTTGTCGCCTTGCATATTGCCGCTAACCGTTCCTTTGAACCGCCCGGTCTCCAGGTCCAGCGTTCCTTCGAAAGTTCCATTCACGTGACCGCCATCATCAGTTGACACGGACATTTGTGCTTTAAATGTATAACCCGTTAACGCGGCATTAAACAGGTTGCCGTTGAAGGTGCTTGTAAGTTTTCCAGTGAATTGTCCCCTAACCATTCCGTTGAATGGAGCTTCGATTCTGCCGCCGGCATTGTGTGGCATTTTTATCTCAGCATGAACACGAAGGGATTCTCCAGGCTTTAAAATCGTTTGGTTTACCTGCTCCAACAGTTGGACGTTCCATCCCTTCGGAAGTGTGTTGGTTAATTTCAGCTCAAGCGGAATTGCACGTTGCAACGGGTTGTTTGCAAAGAAACCCATATGGAAGGAGCCAGGTATGTATGCCACATAGGCGATGTTTGACTGAACTTCATTATTGTGTGTGTTTGCATCGCTGATTGAAAATGTGCGGGCACGAATACAATAATGATCAACCGTTTCTCCACTTTCGATTGGTGGAATCCACCATTTCACCATAGCGGTTGCCGGTGGCGTGTTTTGAGCGCTATCGGGAAAGTTGGATGCCCCTGCACGCAAGGTTCCCTGCATTTAAGATTTGAATGTTCCCATCTTTGTCTGTCATGGGCAGCCAGGTTGCTCCGCCTGACGTACACTTTGCATATTCAAATTGCACTTGTACGTTATTGGCTTGCGCTGTGCCTACATTCCGCAGGCGACAATACACCTTGTTTTCAAATTGCGTAGGGCTTCCACTACTTAAAACATTTACTTTCGCATTCCACTCCGATGTTCCCCCATTGTTAATGAAAAGATCCATGGAAGACCAGTCCGGACTTGGTACGCCAATGTATGGACGTGACATCCACCAGTCTGCTCCCCAGGTCAGGAAGGTTACGTCTGCACCATACGGTGTGCCTACAGGCTGCAGCCCGACTGCATACCAGGCAAGTATCGTTGTCTTATGTTCGATGGAATTTGTTCCATACAAGTCGATGGCTGCGCTGACCGTTCCATTTCTGAACGTGCGGAAAATATTTTCATCATTGGCGGGAATTCCGGTCATTGTCCCTATGTTGGACAAGTACAGCGACAACGCGCGGTACCAGATGCGTGCGGCTTTGTATACTTCTTTGCCGGCCACGGTTTCCGGCCGAGGCCTTTCACAGGAATGAGCACTGGATTTCGGCTGCTGCGCTGATGCACGCCGCCTTGCGCCATCAGGTAAGCGCAGTGCGCGAGATATTCACCGCGAAAATATCGTGCGCCACTTCGCTGAAACATTATTTCGATCGTCCCAATGATCGAACTTGCCTGGATCCAGCGGGGCTGTGTCTCTGGGAAATGCCAGGTTTCTGAAGATCTGTCCGGTTGGAGAACACTCATTGCCCATCCACCAATTTCCGGAGAACAATCCACCAAAAACATCTGAAGTTCCTTCGTGAATCGCTGCAAACCAATCGGAATACGTCAGCCCTGGATTTCCAGCACCATCTTTAAATGAAAAGTCGGTAACGGCGTGCTGATATTCATGTGCAACGATCGCGCTGGATCCTGCTAGGTAATCGAAGACAAAGCCTGCAAACGTTGCACCTGTCGGATCGCCATCGAAAAACGCAAGATGGCTTACCCATTTTCCGCTAACCAATTGCTTATCGAAGAAGGCATTTACAGAACGGGATGTACCTGCGCTATCGTCATAGGTATGCGCAACTACATTAATATTTTGATTAGGAACGAGCGGAGCGCTGAAATCATTATCGTCCCATCCCACACGGCCGCCGATAGCGTTGTACCAGTCATACAATTCCGACACATTGAAATGTTCGTCAACTTCAGGTTGCTGCGAGGCCGTCCGTTCTGCATCCGTCGTATTGGCTGCGACCCGATTCCAATTATGATTTCCGTCATTATCTGTAGAGACTGGCACGGAACCAGATGAAATCTTTTGTGGTATGTTGGGGTATATGACAGTGCTGTCTGCATTGGCGTCAAATGTGATGATTTCTCTCCCTTTGGTTTTATTTTTCAGTAAGTAGGTGGAGGTGGCATCCACACGGACCACGTCGAGACCTCTGTTTTGATAAGGACCGCCGAGCGGTATGCAGGCCAGCCCGCTTCCTGAGGTTGGGTTTTCAATCCCCTTTCGTGTAGGCGCAAATAAGAACATTTCGGATGTTTCAGCGTCAAAAAACATTTGTCCAAAGGCGATCCTGGGTTTGTTTGGCTTGTCTTCATTGTTGTCAGCAGGAAAAGCATAAGGCGTGAATCCATAGGTAGCGAGGGCATAGATGAATTTTCCTTTCCAGGGATAAACGACAGTGCGAGGTTCCTGCATAAGGGGAAAGAGATTTTCCTTCCGTCTCTTCATTTCCTCCCGCATTTTTGAAAAACCTTCCATGTCGCTTAGTCCTGAAAGCAATTGTTTTTGTAATTCAGCAGCATCAGCGGCTACTTTGTTCTCCACCTTGAATTCACGATAACAAGACGACTGCACCTCTACTAAATCGCCCGCGGTATTCAGGTGGGCAGCGAGTTTTGCGCCATAGACTTCTATCTGATGACGTGCTCTGCCATTGCCCTGCTCCTGCGGATTTTGATAATGTTGATATTGAAGGTGCTGCCAACCGATATTATCATTTTTTTTGTTGAGCAATCGAGCCGCTTTCATGAGTTTTTCAGGACCAAAGAGTTGGTCGTACATCTCCATAAAGGCGGCGAAGGTTTGTTCACCCCGATCGTTGTTTTCTGAAATTGCGCCGGCCGAAGCATTCCTCAATTTATCTGCGCGGCAAAATGCCAATGCGCCGCGAGCTTCATCCCACTCATAAATAAAATTCTCCGTACCCGACTGTAACTTTTCTAAAAGCTCCTTTTGATGCGATGTGATGTTTTTGGGATCCATAATGGTGATAATTTTTAGTTAATAATTTTGGCTACCGCGGTGACTGCTATGCAAACGCTAATGCGTTGTTGGCTAACTGAATTGCAGATAGCAATCACGTTGTAATGATACGTGGAAGGTTTAGATCACGGATTTGACCGTTTTTAGTGTTGCAAAACGTGCTATTGAATGGGTACACAAAATACGCTATAAGCAGGCGGGGAAATCAATACCAATATTCTGTCATTTATCAGGGACAGGATCCAACGATAACTTAAGGGTGATTGAAAGGAAAGCGATCTGATCCTTGAACCGATCTTAAAAATGAACTAAATTGAATTGTACATTTTTAATGTGCAGTTGATCATTCACACATCAAACCCTTTAAATATGAAAGGATCACCTCGCCGGCCTGTGTCTCCTGCAATTCAGGAAACCTTCATCTTCATAACAACGCTTTTTATTAGTTCAGTTCTATGGGTGGCCTGTGGCTCCAAGACAGGATCAATCCAGGTAGGGGAGGATGACATCGGTGGCGTAGTCGCGGGTCCAAACGGACCTGAAGCCGGTGTGTGGGTAATTGCTGAAACCTACGACCTTCCTACCCGCTTTGCCAAAATCGTAGTGACAAATGAAACCGGGCAATACCTGATTCCTGAACTTCCAACAGCAAACTACAAAATTTGGGTCCGCGGTTATGGACTGATTGATTCACAAAAGAAAGATGCAAAACCTGGAAGCAAAGTGGACCTAACTGCTGTAATTGCGCCTGCGGAAAAGGAAGCTGCAGAATACTATCCTGCAGGCTACTGGTTTTCGCTTCCTACATGTTCCTGATAAAACCAAATTTCCAGGTACGGGTCCAAATGGCAATGGAATTTCTCCGAAAATTAAAGTCCAGGCTGATTTTTTGAGACAAGTAAAGTCAGGAACCTGCCTTGGCTGCCACCAACTCGGCAGCAAAGGAACGCGTGAGTTTCAACCCTCGCTTGGAAAATTCAATTCATCTGTCGAGGCATGGGAACGAAGATTACAGTCAGGCCAGGCTGGTGCGCAAATGATTGTCGGCACATCGATTGGGCGTGAACAAATGTTAAAAATGATGGCAGACTGGACCGATCGAATCGCCCAGGGCGAAGTTCCACAAACGCCACCCCGGCCACAAGGTGTCGAACGCAACGTGGTCATCTCACAGTGGGACTGGGCCGATCCAAAAGCCTACTTCACGATGTGGTTTCGACCGATCGAAGAAACCCAACAATGAATGCCAATGGTGCTCTCTATGGTGCGCTGGAATTGAGTGCTGACTATCTTCCTGTCCTTGATCCCATGACAAGTAAGATCAGCCAGGTGCCTCTTTCTGTTCTTGACCCGAGTACCAAATCTGCATCAGGAGAAGTAGCACAACGGTCGCCATACTGGGGCGACAAGCCATATGGAACAGCAAAACCAATGTTCACAATCCTATGTT
Source organism: uncultured Bacteroidota bacterium (assembly GCA_963813425.1). Lineage (GTDB taxonomy): Bacteria > Bacteroidota > Bacteroidia > Cytophagales > Cyclobacteriaceae > Chryseolinea. Next base: position 54,284 of record CAWEZB010000011.1, on the reverse strand, counting down.
CGACAAAGAAGGGCGTGTATGGATCACAGCAACAGTTCGACCATCAGACAATCCTGACTTCTGCAAGGAAGGTTCTGATCATCCATCAGCAAAAGCTTTTCCTGTTGATAAATCATATCGGCACCTCGGTATGTATGATCCCAAGACAGGGAAATACACTCCCATAAACACTTGTTTCAGCACGCATCACCTGATGTTTGCTGAAGATGATAATAACACGCTCTGGACCAGTGGTGGGGGTGAGGTTATGGTTGGTTGGATACAAAAAAATATTTGGAGACCGGAGATGAAGCAGCTCCAGGGCTGGACTCCACTTATTCTTGACTTTAATGGCAATGGCAAGCGTGATGCATATACCGAGCCTGATGCACCCGATGACCCAAAAAAGGACAAGAGAATCGCGAAGGGTTTATATGCGTGTTCACCCGCACCTGATGGTTCTGTATGGGGATCTCATTGGGTATCCAGGTGCACTGATCCGGTTAAATCCAGGAGCAAATCCTACCGAAACGGCTCTTGCAGAATATTTTGAGCTTCCACTTAATGAGAAAGGTGAGCCGGTTGAAGGATTTTCTCCACGTGGCATGGATGTAGATCGGAACGGAGTTGCCTGGGTTGCTTTAGCCAGTGGTCACCTCGCCAGCTTTGATCGTCGGAAATGCAAAGTCACGAACGGGCCAAATGCGACTGGTCAACATTGTCCTGAGGGCTGGACGTTTTACACAGAGCCACTTCCGCAATTCAAGGGTGTAACCACTCCAGGCAGTGCGGAGTCCAGCTACTATACCTGGGTGGACCAGTTCAACGCATCGGGACTTGGAGAAAATACGCCTATCAACACGGGTAATGAATCCGAAGGTCTCTTAGCGCTGAAGGATGGAAAGTGGGTGGTGCTGCGTGTACCCTACCCGTTAGGGTTTTATACCAAGTGGATGGACGGGCGGATTGACAATCCCAATGGCGGTTGGAAAGGCCGCGGATTATGGGCCACGATAAGCACACGCGCACCTTTTCACATGGAAGGTGGAAAAGGTACATCGAGCAAAGTCTTCAAGTTCCAAATACGACCGGATCCACTAGCCAAGTAGTGTAGGCACGAAGTGCGAATTTTGATTTCATCTGTTTGTTGACTGTTGTGGAATCTTCTTGATATATTCTACTTTCCTGCTTTCTGTTCTTTTACTTCCGACGATGTTCGGAGCGACAAAGAATCCCAGCGCTATGCCTGCACGCACATAAAAATAGTTTTGTTCGTAGTAGATATTATAGGTATCGCTTCCCATATAACCGAAGCCGAAAAAGGCTGACGTGTTGGGTGACGAAGGAATTCGGTAGTGAAAACTAAGGTCTACATTCAACCGATGTTTCAGATCTGACAAACCCCTGTCACGCGAGCCGCCGATGAGTGTCGCGCTAAATACCGTTCGATACCGTTCACGATAATACGAGTCTCCGACCTGGAATGTAGTATCGGATTCGGATAAATTGATCTGCTTACCTTTCACATAGTCACAATAATTCCGGACACGAATAAAACCCAATAAAAAATTCAAACGCTGAGTTCCATAACTTGACTTTAGTTCATCTGACGTGTTAAAGTGAATTTCATACCCTACGCGACCATATACATCAAGGTAATTGGGCTTTGCATCTTCGCAGATTTTTTTTGCCATTATGATCTTGTCAAGATATCTTCTCCTGAAATTATAGGCAGGTTCCAAATAATTGGTGGAGAAATTTCCATTGTAAAGATTTATGTCACCATTTTCCAGGACCTCATTCCCATCTTGTCCGTTTGAGTGATGGAAAAAAGACAAGCTTACATAGTTAAGCGACTTGACGTCAGGTGGTGTGCGACGCAGGGAATAATACACTGTTGCACCCGGCATGAAACTCGGCGTTCGCACTGGTGCAGAACTATCGCCTGCAACTTTATTATTGTGAAATATCCGAACTTGATATCGTGCGGTAAGGTGTGCTGTGAACCTTGTCCATTCACCGCCGATGACAAATTGTGGTATTATATCGGCCGACAGAATATACCAACCTTTCGGGGAGCCACGATCCAAACCCGTGGGACATATGTAGCTGAGTGCAGCATAGTTCAAGGTCTGTTGGAGGAAATTGTAATTGCTAAGTTTTTTGTCCGCTTTTTTTTGCGCAAGATCCTGCGCTTCGTCTTGCTGGCTAAAACTTGAAACGGCGTGTAACACAAAAATGGAAAACAATGCTATTCGCATAAGAATGATTTATAAAACTGACTGGGCGAGTTAAGCGAGGACGTCTTTTTGAAGTCCTCTTAGCGGCAAGTATGGAGGCATACAAGAACCAATGGCAACACAAAGCAAAAGCCCATCACGGTATCCGTGCGGATATCTTGTGATGGGCTCACTGTTCCCTAATCTAATAATTCGAGTTCGGTAATTGATGTCTTTTGATCAACTTTATTTCGGGCTCACTGGAATAAGGGATAGACCGAATTTCACTACTGGAAACAATTCACTTTTTGCTAACGACCGGAAACTTAACGCGACTATTTGGGTAAGCTCCCGCTCTTCGGGCCATTACTATGGTCTTCGTGCGACCGTATTTAGCGATTCAAATCCGAACAAAAGTGTTCAGATTTGATCGGTCATATTTTTGAAAACTTCGCAGTCTCTTTCAAGCATACATTTTTAAAAACGGCATCGTTCTTGAAACTAATCGTTGACGTTTTTCATCATTATCAAAACCCTAACTCAATCTATGCTCCGTACACATTTGAAATTCTTTATCCGGGTATTCCTCAAGGACAAATTCTTTTCCCTCTTGAATATCCTGGGCCTGGCGCTGGGCATTGCCGTAAGCATTATTCTCTTGCTGATTCTGCAGCATGACCTTAATTACGATAAGCACTATGCAAATCACGAAAGAATTTATCGCGTGGGGGGACACTTGCAGGCTACTGGCCTGGAATTTCGCGGGGCACGATCATCGCGTGAGCTCGGCGATATTTTGAGAGAAGAGTTTCCGGAAATTCAGGCGCTGACACGCGCAAATAATTGGGATCATGTGTTGGTAAAGTATGAACACAACGGTGATGACATTGCCTATTATGAGGAAGATGTTGTCAGAACTGACTCTACTTACTTTCAGGTTTTCAAGCATAATTTTATTAAGGGTGATGAGAAAACCTGCATGAATCTTTTGAATTCGGTAGTCATTACAGAATCCATGGTCAAAAGATATTTTGGAGACGACGACCCCATTGACAAATCGCTTTTCATTGCTGGCGAGAATTGGAAAGTTACCGGAGTGATTGAGGATCTGCCGGAAAATACACACCTGAAATTTGATATTCTGTTATCAGGTTTAAGCAAGACACGGGACTGGACGCTGGAAGAGGGTGGTCAAATCAAGTCTGAAGCGTTCTGGAACCCGGATGTGTACTTGTATGCATTGATGCCGGAAAATTATGATCCCCAGGATTTCTATGCGAAGTTTCCCACGATTTTTGACAAGTATTATAAATCCTTTGGCGACAAAGTAGGTGGGAAGTACTCACCCATTCTCCATTCCCTTGCGGATATCCATTTTCATTCTGACCTGGAGAGTGATGAACCTCTTGGCAACATCGCATACTTATATGCCTTTACAGCGATTGGTATTTTTATCATGCTGCTGGCATGCATCAACTACATGAATCTGTCAACGGCAAAATCGGCAAAGCGCGCCACGGAGATCGCGATGAAGAAAACCCTTGGGTCAGGTAGGACTTCTCTTATATTTTCATTTCTGGGAGAATCGGTATTTCTTTCATTTATGTCGCTGGTGGTAGCGGTCGTCCTGGTGCAAATTGTAGTAAACCTTTCTTCCTTCAATGAATTAATTGGTCGCAATCTCGGTGCTGATTTTATACATAATCCAGGCTTGCTTTTTGGGTCCATCGCAATTGCTTTGGGCATTGGCTTGCTATCAGGATTATATCCAGCGTTTCTGCTTCCAAGTATTCCGACCATCATGGCCCTGAAGGGTTCTTTCAAAAGCCGGCAGTCTGGGCATATGCTGAGAAAAGTTTTAATCACTATGCAATTTGCGATCTCCATTTTTGTGGTAGTGTGTACCCTCTTCATGCAGGATCAGATTGATTATGTGCGCGATCGGGATCTTGGGTTTAATAAGGATAATGTGCTGGTGCTTCCAATTCAGGACACGCTTGTTCAAAACCAGCTCGGATCTATAAAAAATGAACTGCTTCAAAATCCAAATATAATGGCGGCGACAACCTCCTATAACGTACTGGGTATGGGTGTGGGCGGTCCTGTAATGTATGCTGAAGGAGAAAATGGCATGCAACAACAGGCCTTCTCGATGATCGCGGTGGGCCAGGAATATTTCAAAACCATGAACATTACCATTTTAAAGGGTCGTGATTTCCAAACGGGTCCAACGGCCGATATTGACAATGTATTTATGTGTAACGAGGCTGCTGCCCGACTCATGGGATGGGGAGATGATCCGATCGGAAAAAAAGTAAAATGGTTTCATGGCGAAACTGACGGGCAAATAATTGCGCTGGTGAAAGATTTCAATTTCAGTTCTTTACACAACGCGATAGAGCCACTTCTTATTGTCAAGTCGCGCGAAGAGGGCGGTTTTCTTTCGCTGAAGGTTTCAGGGACAAACCTGCCCGGGACCATGCAATATATTAAGCAGAAATGGGCTGGTTATGACCCAAATCACCCATTCGAATATTTCTTTTTAGATGAGCGTTTTAATGAACAGTACAAGGCTGATGAGACACAGCATAAGTTGCTTTCTAACCTTTCGTATATCTGCATTTTTATTTCCCTTCTCGGCCTCCTTGGATTGTCGGCCTTCACGGCAGCACAACGCACGAAAGAAATTGGCATCAGGAAGGTACACGGAGCGAGTACTTCAAGGATTATCTACTTGCTTTATAAAGATATTATGTACCTCGTCATTGTTGCCGCGGTTTTGGTGTTTGGGCCGGCCTATTATGTTGTCCAACAATGGATGGGCAATTTTGCCTATCAATCACCGCTCAATTATTCCACATTTATTCTCGTGGCCCTGGTTGCATTATTGTTTGCATTTCTCACTGTTGCATTTCATTCTTTGAAGACAGCCAGGACCAACCCCGTTGAATCGTTAAAATATGAGTAGGTGAGGGCACTGCCTCCAATTTTCCGAAAGTTTCAGACTTTCGGGAAGTTGAAAAAATAGAATTGTTAGTAACGGCTATTTGCTCGAAGACTTCGTCAGTGACGTTAAGCAACGGCCATTAGTGTAAATAACGATTTGCCTTGCCTTTCTGCGTAGTGCCATCCCTGCGTTGTTAACTCCACATCGATTGTTTCTTTTTCGTGTATTATTGTTACAAGTTCAAGCTTTTCCAATTGGTAGACTATATCGAGCGCAATAGCGTATTCTTCAATTTTATTCTGAAAGATCTCTGTGAGACTTTTTCTTCCGCCAGCTTTAACCAGCCCATCAATCAGGTACTTTAATTTGTTGTGAATAAATGAGGGATTAATTTCTTCGATGCCAACTACGGTTATCCTGCACATTACAATATTATTTTGATGAACCCATGTTTCTCTGATCCATTGTTTCTCCATCATAAAATTGCTTACGGCAACGGCATCCGATTTGAATGAGTCAGTTACCCCATTAATTGAGTAAAGAACCATAGGACCTTTTAGATATTCGTGAAAAAGATATCGAAGTACAGCTTTGGAGACTTTTTCCATAGGTAGACGCGACCAAGGTCAAATTTCTTAATTGCTAAATTTACTCAGAATCTGTGAAATCTTTGTTGAGCTACCTATTTATTCAAAACCCCTGAGTTCCAGAGATAAGTTGCGGACAAGTGAGCTATCCCAGTTAGAAAAATAGACACCGGACCGAAGGTCTTGATACTATTGTATAGCCAGCTTTTGGTGCATGGTAACATTCCGTTAGTACTCAACGTCAAGCATCACCCAACTCGCCTTTGGGTTTTAATTTCCAATCGTTTTGGAACAAACCCTTCGGAAATTTTAATAGCTATTTTGCGCACGTACTGAACCGGAGTAAGACTATTTGAAAATTTGTTGATCAGTACAATACCAATGATCAATTCAAGGAGGAAAACTATTGTAAATATTAAAGTGGCTTGGGAAATTATTTTCTGAGAACGGACATTGATTAACTTTTCAAATTTGTCTACAATAGGATTAATCTTGTAAATGTTGTTTCGCATTTCTCCCACCAATCCTAGGTTTTCATTCAAACCGATTATTTCTTCGGCTTTCACCAAGTTGCTAAACTTCTCTTCATAAGTCACTATTTTGATTTTAGTCACCTGACCTTTTCCACCGTTGTCGACTTTATCAAGGAGTGATGTTATTGCTGTGGTAAACTTTTCAACGTACCCTAAGTCCTTGTGGATGAAAAAATCTTTTTCTATCGTTCGCAAAGTGAGCAATTGAACCATGTCTATTTTATAGTCGGATTTCTCTACGGCACGGATGGCGGCCCGTAATTCACCTTCATCGCCAAATTCTTTAAACCCTCTTTTTTTATAGGCCTCGGTAAGTTTGCCAAACGTGCTGTGATAGGCTTTGATATTATTTTTCAGGTTGGTCAGATCTTCGTGAATATTCAGTTTTGCAGCACATTTGCTTTCCAACAAAGATGTAATAATAGAATCCTGCGTAGCAACGAGCTTACTCATGTCGGATACATATTTACTCTTGCCACTTTCCATGAACTCTTCATTCTTGATATCGCGCAGCAGAAAATCTTTTTCCGATCTGCGCATTTCCAATGTTGTATTGCTTATTTTATTGAACGCATTTTCAACTTCCCCAAGCTCCGTAATTCGATTGATGGACAAATAACCCCATCCTACTAAAACGATGGAAAGGAACAGGGTAACGCCGTAAGCGATCAGGACCTTTCCCTTAATTTTCATTGATTGCAACATTGTGGGCATTTTAAATCGCCGGATTCAATAAATGCCTGGAACAGCTCAAAATGAGAGTGGAGTTGAAAAAAAAGGGTTGTCCTTTCAGAGCAACCCCTTAACCTAACCTAACCCAGACCTATACACAAATATTGATTGGAGTTTGATTTATTATAAGCATGAATTAGTAGTAGGTGGGTTTCTATGATTAACTGGAAGAATCTGGGAGTTTTTTTAAAAATGTTCGAACAAGAAGAATATAAAAGGAGCGCTTTCTCTTATCGATAAGGGAATAGCAGGACCGTCGAAAGCGGTTAGAAAATTTGGAACTAGGATATGAGAATTGAACTGGTGAGACCTTTTCGTTGGTAACGGCTAAGCATCGTTATGACCAACGTTTCCATCGGCGGAAATCGAACGGTCGTCGCTACAGTCAGAATTTCAACGACGGCCATTGGTTATGGTTGTACTATTTCGCGAACTGACGAAACACTTCCATAAAAGGATCACGGCCAACAACGGTGTAATAGAATAATGCTCCCAGCCATCCATGGAAAAGCCCTAACGCAAAAAGATTTCGTTCACGAAGATATACGGTCGTGTAAAGCAGCGCCAGAATAAATGTTCCGATCATCAGCCATAGGTTTGGATAATGAAGCACGCTGAATAAAACTGCTGTTATCAGAACGATCCAATACTTTTTCAATGGCTTATTCATATCCTGCAAATTGCCAGCAACAAGTCCAACGCAAAGGAACTGCTGTATCGTTCCCCAAATCGGATACACAATAAGGATCGGAAAGATATGCCACGTGAGGTTGAGCGTACCGCTTACATAACCCGTGACTACACACGCGACGATGGCAATCAGTGCAAAAGGAAATAACATGCGGAGTACCTTCTTGAAATTATCGTTTCGAAAACCCCAATACCGAAGCATGGTTGAATGAGACTTCGATCTCGCAACAGCATACACCGACCACGCGACAAGCGTACACAAGATGAATGGAAGTCGCCATTGCAATATGTCCATGAATAGGAACTTTCCGCCGGCTGTGATAGCGACTGCTGCTAATTCAAAAATTCGTCTTTTGTCGGTAATGTGGAAAGTCAAAATCTTAAAAGAGGTTTATGAAATTGCGGAGTGGTTAACGATAAGGACGAAATCACTGAAGTTAGTCACTAAAATAAGTATTCATTTCTTGTCCTGTCATCATTGCGAGGTAATTGGTTTCACAATTTAAAAAAATAATGCAATGGATACATTTCTGAGTTGCGATATCAGCAAAGGAAGATAACGATACATTAGAAGTATTTAGTTGACAAGACTTGGTGCATATGGCAATAACAAGTCTTGTCAATAAATAACCTTAACCACGGAGACTCGAAGGCACGGAGCGCCGGATTTTTATAAATCGCTCTTTTGATTTAGAGCGCTTGTTATTCTCCGTGCCTTCGAGCCTCCGTGGTAAAAATTATCCCGTAAATCATATTCAACTTTTTATCAATTAAATTTCAACGTGATCCTACCCAATGAGGGTACATAGGTTTTTGTGCGCTGACAACATCTAATCTTGAAACTTGATCGTCGGTAAGTTTCCATCCTATGGCTCCAAGATTTTCGCAAAGCTGTTTTTCATTTCGAGCTCCAATAACAATATTGGAAACAGTTGGTCGCAGAAGAAGCCAGTTTAATGCAATCTGAGGAACGCTTTTTCCTGTTTCTTTCTCCAACTGTTCAAGGACTCCTAAGACGTTGAAAAGAAATTCATCGGATACTTCAGGACCGCCGGTATCTCCACCCGATTTGATTCTTCCTTCCGGCAACGGCTTTCCTGCGCGGATTTTGCCTGTCAACCTTCCCCATCCCAACGGACTCCATACCATCAAACCGAGATTTTGATCCTTGACTAAGGGCATTAGCTCCCATTCGTAATCACGACCAACAAGGGAATAGTAGCCTTGATAAATAACATAGCGCTCAAGATTTCTCCTTTCTGAAACCGACAAAGCCTTCATCAATTGCCAGCTGGCGAAATTAGAGCTTCCGATATAGCGAACTTTTCCACTTACGACAAGATCATCCAGTGCTCGCAACGTTTCCTCTATTGGTGTAATAGCGTCATAGCCATGCATAAAATAGACGTCGATGTAGTCCGTGTCCAATCGTCTCAGACTGGCTTCAGCTTCTTTAATAATATGGTACCGTGATGATCCATAATCATTGGGCCCTTCGCCCATCTTAAACGTGCCTTTAGTCGAGATGATAGCCCTTTCACGTTTGCTTTTCAGAACTTCTCCAAGGATTTTTTCGGACTGGCCCTGAGAATAGACGTTGGCCGTATCAAAAAAATTTACGCCGTGGTCCAGGCCGATGTCAATCAGTCGCGACGCCTCCTTTACATCCGTCGTTCCCCAGCGTTTAAAAAATTCATTCGTTCCGCCGAATGTAGCGGTTCCTAAGCTCAGCACGGGTACGCGCATGCCTGCTCCTCCTAATTGTCTGTACTCCATATTCATTTTTAGTTTTATTGTCCTTTTATGGGACAAAATTGGCAGCGACAACTATGTTTTTTGAGGACGCAATACAGTAAGGCTGGCACTTTTTACAGGTTCGCGGCACGAAACTCCGAAGGAGATTTGCCGGTCTGACTTTTATAGAATCGTGCGAAATACGATGGGTCTTCGAAGCCTAAAGCAAACGCGATTTCACCAATGCTTTTGTCGGCATGCATCAGGCACATCGTTGCGTGGCTTGTTAGCTGGTGGCGAATCAGCTGGCCAGCGGAGCGGCCGGTAACTATTTTGATGGTATCGTTCAAATGATTTTGGGATACCCCTAGTTCATCTGCATAGTCTGCCACTTTTTTAAGCGTCAGGCCTTTGCCTTTTCCGAGCGCATGGAAATCACGGAGGTATAGTGCTTTGAACGCCTTTACCAATCGCAGGCCGGCATGATTACTGGTACCATTGCAAACAATTTCGGTTTTCAACTGCGCATTGGCCTTATGCAAGAGGAGTTGCAATTGGGTGCGTAAAATGTCGGGTGAATATGAATTGCTGTTGTGATATTCAGCGTACATGAATTGAAAAAGCGTTAGATAGTATTGGGTTTGTTCTTCAGTTAAAGTAAGCACCGCATGGCCATCCAGTTGAAAAAATGGAATGTCCTGTAAAAAACGTTTATTCTCACAACCTTGATTAAAAAAGGTTTCTGAGAAAGTGACAAAGTATCCTTGTTGTTCTTCCATTTCGGTTCGCCACGAACTCACCATGTCCGGACTGACAAAACATAACGAGTTCTGCCGGATATAGTATTCCTTTGGGCCGAACGTATGAATACCTTCACCAAGGGTTACAATGAAAATCATGTAAAAGTCGAGGCGGTGGGCATCGATCACTTGAGGCCATACGCATCTACGGTTGATTTCAAAATAGCGATCGAAGGAAAGTGCCACCGAAGGGGACGTGGATACTTCATGCTTAAAATATGATTTTCGGTAAGTATTGCTTTTTAGAGTAGGGATATGTTCCTTTTTGATCATAGCTAAATCCTTTTCGCCACACGTTTTATTAAACGTTTGTGAACAAAAAAGATTCCTGCTGAAACCAAAAATGCGATTCGCTGGTAAGAAAAAATTTGATTCTCTGATTTTAATTGCTCAAACTGACGACATAGTCGAGCAATGATTCTCTTTCTGAGTCGGGCAATCCATTAAAAAGTCCTTCATACATCAAAGACTTCTTTTCGTCTTCTGTTTTTTTAATTTCGCTTCGCGGAATTTGAACCACTGAATTCCCGACCAGCATAAGCGATATTTCTTTTTCGTTTGAATTAACTACCCTGCCGATTAATACTTGATCGTCCTTTTTTGTGATGCGGACAGCCATCATGCTGGGCTTTATTATTTCGGATGGATTAAGAACTTCCTCCAAAATTTCCTGACGGCTTAGTCTTTTACCGGCGTCTTTGAGATTTGGCCCTAACAACTCCGTCGTGCCATCCACGGCGTGACATGCGAGACAAGCATGCTCTGCAAAAAGTTGCTTGCCTGCTTCAATCGAATTTTTGGAAGGCAGTGCTGGTGAGGACTGCTCTTGTCGTTGCCGGTTTTGCAGGTGCAAGGAGTCATAAATAAGTTTGTAAAAAGCACCTTCGTTTTCGTAAATCGCGTTATACCAATAATCAGCTTTTCCGTGTTGCGCGAGATATAAGGAACCATCATTTCCAAAGGCCAAATTGGAAAGTTTGGGAATGTCAGCGACCGGAAATTCCTCATAGCTGTATTTACCATCTGGAAGCCGTTTAATATTTACCCGCCCAACGCCCCCACGCGTCCATCGTTCACCCGGCCCATAAAAAGCAACGAAAAGATTTCCGCCAGTGCCACCAAAGTCATTGTCTGCACCATTGAATTCTATTCCTGAGGGCGCAATCTCTGTTTGTAAATTGTATGCGGCAGACGTCATCGAATCGAAACTATACTTTTTAGGATTGTGTCCATAGAATCCATTTTTCACCACAAGATTAAGTTCCTCCGTTGGATTCCCGCCGCCTTCGTTGTCCGTAAAAAACAATTCGTCATCAGCATTAAAATCCATATCATATACGGAACGGATTCCCGTCACCACCTGCTCCACACTTTTTCCATTGGGTGAAATTTTAAGAATAGATCCACGGTATCTTTTCGGATCCGGAGAGGGTGCTGCATTCCACGAGTCAGTACTTAACGCAAGGTATAGCCAACCATCTTTTCCAAAATTCAATCCACAGGTCCATTCATAAGGATGCTCACTGTTTGGAATGTCATCAAAAAATACCCAGCTCGTGTCGGCTTTTCCATCCTTGTCGACATCCAGGAAAGCTCGGATCTGTTGCGCCGTTCCGATAAAGATAGTGTCACCCCGATGTTCAAATCCGGCAGGAGATCGCAAACCAAAATCTTTGACGTTACAAAAGAGTAAGGCCATATCTTCAATGCCATCCCCGTCGGTATCCCTTAAAGTATAAACTTCGCCGGTTTGGTTTGATGCATAAAGTACTACCTTCCGGACCAAGCCCCACTTGCAGTGGATTGGCAATTTTTACACCCTTTGTGATCGGAAGCCTTAACGGCTGCATATGGTCCGTAAACAGATATCGTTGTATCGATATATTTCTTGTATCCAGCGGTAGGTTCTTGCTTTGTGCAACCGAAAAGAAAAGTGATCAATACAATTACGAGAGGTGAATTTCTTGTTGTGAGATGGTGGATGGTAAGGCTAGCAGAATTGAGAGTAGTGTTCCGCATAGGTTAAGGTTTAGGTGATTGATAAATATAAACCTTTTAGGCCAATTCTCGCCGGTCTTTCAATGGTCGTTTATCGCCTTGGCAGTCTCACCCGCGAAGATTATATCAATGAAGAACGCGACGTTTCATGCAGGATCGAATCCCGCTGTGAACCATCGCGTTCTTTAGAAATTCTTATTTTTTTCTTCTAACGCGATGAAAATGTTGCTCAATTACTTTCACAAAGTTCTTTCAGTTTAGCCAGTGCATTGGGCCAACCTTCACTGAACATACTTTCCCATTCCGGCGTTGTGTCAATTTCCACTTTTACGTCTGTCTTTCCTTTGCTCTCTCTGAAGGTATAGCGCTCTGTTGTGCCAATCCATCCCTTCGCCACTTCACTATTCCGGTCCTCGCTGCCATCAGGATTGATGACTGCAACGTGTTTTGCCAGAATGTTATCATAAGGCTTTTGTTCCAGCAGCGTTGCCATAGTGCCACCGTGCCCGGGAGAAATAAACCGGATGTTCTCGCCTTTAGCCCACTTACCTTCATAGTACGATCCTGGCCAACTTACATTCGCCCACTCCTTGTACGTTGTCTGGCCGCAGCATCGTGTCCCACACTTTTTTCTTGTCAGCCTCAATCTGTGTTTTAAACTCCAGGTGTTTCATAGTTATCTTAATTTTAGTGATTAGTGATTTGAAATATTCTGCGACATGATTAAGTCAATGCCATTGTTGCTCCCCGATCAGCAATACTGATGACTTTATTGCCTTGATTTTCATAACTTTTTTATTGTTGTTGTGTTCTTACATCACAAATATGCACGACACATTTTTGCCTTGCGGGGTGTAAATACGACACTTTAAGAGGTCAATTGCGTCACCTGGAACTACCTGTGAAAGTTCTGTAGACCGAAGGAGTCATAAAATGGTGTAGTATATGGCACCCGTTGATTTGGTAGTTTTTGATGAACAAATTTTGTCAGGCAGGATTTGAAATTCCTCGTTGAATGATGCACGGACGGAAGTGATAACACCGTCTTTGTAAGAAGTGTTGTTGGTTGTGCCTTAAATGTTCTTTCACTATTCAAGTGACACATTTTCTTGGGGAATAATTTTCCGGACTTATGTTTTCCTATCGTTAATACTTAACCTAAACTGTATGAAAAAAACACTCCTATTTTTCATGGCCGGAACAATTTTGTTAGGGTCATGTAGCGAACCTGAAATTGATCAAGGTCCCGCCCTCCGGGAAAATCAGCAACCTTCCGTCACTTTTCCCGACGCGTTGAACATCAAGAACCGATCATCATCCGCGGGACGTATGGAAGACCAATTAATATCAACGCTCAACAGTACGTTGTTTGCCGGGTCGAACTACAAGGTTTCTCAGGTGCATGTGTGTAAGCTTAACACCGTGAATAAAGTAACAACGGTCGAAACCCTCGATAAGCAATTCGAAAGTACATTGTCCTCCCGATGGGTTACGAACGATCCACGCCGCAATTGGAATGGCGACAACGACCTGAATGATCTTGACTGGCTTTCCTTCACGCCCTTTGCAGTCGCCAACGGAACTTTTAATGCTACTCCAATTTATCAGGCAATGTATAATAAATGGGAGACGGGCGGTACCTGTAAAACATTAAATATCGATCAAACGCCTTACACTACATCGATGGGGAATCCCAGCCTGATATTGGGCATCGGTGGACTTCCACCTGCAGACCTACCGTTGGCGGATGTCTCCCTCGTTGGCTTCCTGCCCGCATCCATTTTCGAAGCCATCTTTGGATCTCCGAATGTGTTGGGGGTTGCTTTTTCTTTTGTCTTCATCGATGACAATGGGGACCCAATTAAGACGACGCGGGGCAAGGAAGATAAGGCCTTTACCGAGGTATGGTTCAATAATGGTTTTACATGGTCGATCGGCGTGAGTCCGGGAAAGATTGATTTGGAATCCGTGATTCTTCATGAGTTTGGTCACACCCTTAATCTCGGACATTTCGGAATTCTTCAGGCGTTCACCACCAATGGCGTAACGACACTGGTCTATCAACCTGTGAATACAATGAATGCCTTTTATATTGGACAGCCCCGGAATTTTCTTGGTCCGAATGATAAAGGTAACTACTGCGAAGCGTGGGGTAGTTGGCCGTGGAATTGAGTCAGCAGTATTACTAATGCACTTGAGATTGAAAAAAGCCGCTCATTAAAGCGGCTTTTTTTTGGCATTAATCCGGTGCGTTTATCGCAGGCGAGAATTCGATATAGGCGCTCACTTCAACAATTTGTAGAAATTTTTTCTCGAATGGCCATGCCAAGGCGATGTATAACTATAGAACCGACGATATCCGCTAAGGCATGTTTTTAGCATAATATAATCTGAGACATTGATCCTAAAAAAGTGTCAATTATAACTATGTGATCATGAAAAAAAGCAACGAAAATAAAACGCAGAAAAAGAGCAACCACAATGTTGAGACGCCAGATCCTCCCGCAGGTAATGGATCCTTCGGCGCCACCTGTAAGAAAGGAAGAGGATAAGGGCAAGTCAAAAAAAGAAGACGCGCGGACTGTTGAGAAAAAGAAAACGCCAGATGAAGAAAAGCTTGCGCCCTACGAGGAACTATAAACAATAAATACAACGTGTATGATTGATCATCGAATAATTTTGAGCATTCTTTATCGCACTACCCATGAGACACCTGTGGAGCGGGATGAAAATAAAAAGGTCTGTGCTAGTACAACATCCTTTATATTTTTTCCATTCTCTAAAAAAAGGCTACTATGAAAGGCTTATACGATTGGACACAAGGCAGTATTTGCAAAGGTTAAATATATTATGCCCTGTGTTGGGAAGAACGAATTGACAATTTCGATGATTCGACTTTTGTTACCATTGACGTTTTGTTTTTGGTTCTGCTGTCGAATCACAATGTCAGGATAAAACTTTATCGTACGTGAAACGATATGTAAAAGTACCCGCGGGCTATTTGATGGTGCTAAGGCAAAATGATAGCGTGTTAGGCCAACTGGAGAATTTTGCGCGAACTGAAAAAATCCCGTCTGCTAACTTTACGGGTATGGGCTTCGTGGACATTACTTTTGGTTTTTTTGATTTTGAAACTAAGAAGTACGAACCCAGGGATTTTAAACACGTTGAATTGGTGAGTATGCACGGCACTATAGCCTGGAAGAAAGATTCAACATCCATCCATGCGCATGGTGTCGTAGCCGATAAGACCTTCCAGGCTTTTGGTGGTCATATTCTCAACGCAACTGTTGGAACAGGGTCTGTTGAGATCTTAATAACTGTACACGACAAGCCGTTCGAAAGGAAAGAAAGATGACGCTATTGGCGCGGATGTATTAAGCCTGGATTAAAGACACTAACGACTACCGAGCTCACGGAGATGCAATATGTGAGCAATTACCGCCTTGAACATCGACGTATATTCGTGGTACACAATGTTGGATTCTTTGCAGGCTTCTTTTACCAAAAGACTTATTGCTGGATAATGAATATGACTTACGCGTGGAAATAAGTGATGTTCGATTTGAAAATTCAATCCTCCCAATAGCCAGTGCAAAAATTTACTTGACGTGCCAAAGTTTGCTGTCGAACTGATCTGATGCACGGCCCACTCCTGTTTTTCATGTTTCGTCCACAGGACTTGCTGAGTGAAACTGCAGTTCCTCCGATAACATGTGCGAGTTGAAATACAATGCTGATGAAAAGTCCGCACGTGAAAGGTGATGATGAAAAAACCAATCAGCCACTGCCACCATCCCACCATGATAATGGGAATCACCATGTAAACAACGATAAACAAAATCTTGGTGATCCAAAAAATAAAATGTTCTTTGAGTGCAAGGAGTTTTCGTTCATTAATTTTGGACACTTTGCCGCTGCAATACTTTTGAAAGTCTTCGTAAAATACCCATGCAAGGTACGAGATGCCATAAAGGACAAACCAATAAATATGCTGAAAACGGTGGTATGAGTGGATCGGCTGACCTTCATGCAATCGCATAAATGGTTTCACATCTATGTCGGAATCCATTCCTTCGATGTTGGTATAGGTGTGATGATTAACGTTATGTTTTATTTTCCAATAGTACGTGTTGCCTCCCAGCACATTCAAAAAATAAGCAGAAGTGTTATTAAGCCACGAATGTTTTGAAAAGCTTTGATGACCTCCTTCATGCATGATATTGAAACCAATAACGGCAAGATTGAAACCCAGGATCAAACAAAGAAGAATGGAAATCAGGGCGATCGGAGTAAAGAAGACAACGGTTACATAAATGCTGGCAGCCATCAAAATAAGTATGGCGCTCTTGAAATATAGCTTTCCATTGCCAGCAGGATGTAATTTTTTATTTGCGAAATATCCGTCAACTTTTTCCTTTAGGTTTTTGAAGAATAAACTTTTGCTGTTATCGAAGGTGTACTTTAGCACTGGAGATTGAATAAAATTAGTTTCGAGTTTAGACTCGTTGTATTATATCAATAAAGGGCATCTTTTAAAGAGGAGAGAGATTCTACTTCCTGTGCTTTCGCACAGTCACTACGTTGTGCTTTTCCTCCGACCGGACATACTTTAATTCTCGAATAAAACGATTTTCGCGTAAAAATAGTGCTCTTTAATGGTTATTTGTTTTGAAAATCGATACGATTGCACAAAATTGTGCGGAAACAAGATTAAATGACGGTCGCGTTGCATTTTGCTCGCAAATAAATCGTTGCGATTGATGAAAACCGCTGTTTTGCAAAATATAGACGTAATTAAGTATTAAAGTTGTATCTTTCGCTGCTTCCTAAACCGCTATTCGATAAATGAAAACGCTGTTAGGCTATGCTTCCCGTCACCTATGAAAATATACTCGCCTATCTGGAATAAGTACCGGCCCGCAATCCTTAAGATGATGCGAGATTCGGCGCAAGCTCCACAGACGTATGCCCTGTCGGCTCATGAGTTTCGTGCGTTGAATGCACGACAAAAGGGAGGATATACGTTTGTACTCACGGTTTCAAAAGGGAAAGTAGTGAATAATATCCGCGGTTCTGTTATTGCGCAGGATCTATTGGAGGTGCTGCAACTTTCAAGAAGCGGATCGGAATTGATGGGGGAATCGCCGTATGAAATAACACTCGACAAACAATTTATACTCCATGTTACTAAATTGAATCAAGAGGAAAAACAACCCGAAGTAAAAGAACAAACTTTATAGCATGGCAAAATCACAAACATCCATCAGTAAAAAAGAAATCGAAAATAAGAAGCTCCAGAAACGAAAAGAAAAAGAACAACGTAGAGAAGAGCGAAAGGCTAACGCAAAAGAGGGCAAATCCCTTGACCAGATGATGGCTTATGTGGACGAGTACGGAAATATTTCTTCCACGCCTCCCGACCCCACCAGAGTAAGAAGTGTAAAAACAGACGATATTGTTATCGGTGTACCCAGGCAAACGGAAAATAAGGTAGCTACCATCCGGCAGGGACATGTTGTATTTTTTAACGGTTCGAAGGGCTACGGTTTTATAAAAGACGATGATACGGGTGAAAGTATTTTTGTACACAATAACGATCTGACGTCACCAGTAAAGGAAAATGACGCCGTAAGTTTCGAAACCCAGAAAGGTGTGAAAGGACTGGCAGCCGTCCGTGTCAAAAAATTGTAAAGTGTTTAGCCTCGCCTGTCAAGGTGTTTAGCATCCCAGCTGGAAGATCGTTCGATCGAAATTTGTAATTTCCATCCATTATTAACGCTCCTTCTATGACTTCGCGCAGATCGTTCGTCAAAAAATCCTTTGGCATAGCAGCACCTCTATCGTTATCCTCAGTTGCTTGTAAAGCACTCGCGGAAGATGTCGCTGACGCACTGGCCAGCCTTAAGAAGATTGTCCCCAGTCGTGTTGTCAATGACGAAGAGCTTTGGGCCCGATTGGCGCAAGCCTACACAGTTTCCCCAAATATTTTAAATCTCAACAATGGCGGCGTGAGTCCTCAGCCGAAAGTCGTTCAAGATGCCGTCGATCGCTACTACCATCTAAGCAACGAAGCACCGACCTATTATATGTGGCAGATTCTCGACAAAGGACGGGAGCCGGTTCGACGTAAATTGGCAGATCTCGCTGGGACATCAGCTGAAGAGATTGCGATAAATCGAAATACGACGGAGGCGCTTGCCACGGTTACGTGGGGATTAACTTTATCAAGGGGCGATGAGGTGGTGATGACGAAACAAGATTATCCTAACATGATCCATGCGTGGAAACAAAAAGAGATACGCGATGGGGTCGTCATCAAATGGTTGAGTTTTAAGCTGCCCCTGGAAAATGAAGATGAAGTGGTGAAAACCTTTGTTGATGCCACGACTTCCAAAACTAAAATCTGGCATATAACGCACATGATTAACTGGACCGGCCAGATCATGCCAGTAAAAAAATTATGTGAAGAAGCCCGGAAGCGAAATATCATCTCCATCGTTGACGGATCTCACACTTTTGCACATTTGGATTTTAAAATTTCTGATTTTAACCCAGATTACTTTGGCACTAGCTTGCATAAATGGTTATGCGCTCCATTTGGAACTGGAATGTTATATGTAAAAAAGGAAAACATTACGTCACTGTGGCCATTATTTCCTAACGATAAGCCCCAGTCTGGTGACATCAGAAAATTTGAGCACTTGGGAACGAGGTCCTTTGCGCCCGAGCAAGCTATTGGCCAGGCTATTGATTTTCATTATGCGATTGGTAGCAAGCGCAAAGAAGATCGGTTGCATTATTTAAAAAATTATTGGTGCGAAAAAGTGATGAAGCATCCGCGGATCAAGTTGAATGTTTCCTTAAAGCCTGCATATTCTTGCGCGCTGGGCAACTTCTCCATCGATGGGCTTGAACCTGAGGTCGTAGCTTCCCGTTTGTTCGCCGAGCATCAGATCCATACTTCGCCGATAAAATGGGAAAATATCAGCGGAGTGCGGGTGACGCCACATGTATATACCACTGCCCGAGACTTGGACCGATTTGTTGACGCCGTTTTGAAGATTGCGGCTTCCTGACAAGTAAATTACACCGATACTCCGCTTCGTAAGTCGATTTCCCTTCGTTTCATCTCCTCCTGTGTAGCTTCCAGTTCCTCCATGTTCTGACGCATCTC
This sequence comes from uncultured Bacteroidota bacterium, assembly GCA_963813425.1. Taxonomy (GTDB): domain Bacteria; phylum Bacteroidota; class Bacteroidia; order Cytophagales; family Cyclobacteriaceae; genus Chryseolinea. The sequence continues at coordinate 34,888 of CAWEZB010000011.1, read as the reverse complement.
TTCTTCTTGTGCGCGCATTTCTTCTGTTTGCTGTTGGGATTTTTCCAAGAGTATTTTGGTTCTCGCACTGCTTTGGATTGCAATGATCGAGGCGGCAATTGATTTACACGCGTTGGCCAGAAAATCAAGAGCATATTGATCAAGCGGTGTGAAGGATGCAATTTCTATGAGTGCTACTACGGTCTCGTTGTGCTTCATGGGATAAATCGACATGTATCTGGGATTCGATTCGCCTAGGCCGCTCGTTATCTTGATGTAGTCTTTGGGTACATCTTTCAGGTAAACAGGTTCACCCTCCAGAAATATTTGACCTAAAATTCCTTCGCCGATCTCTATCCGCTTTGTAACGTATTTCTTTTTGTCGAAAGCGTAGCAGCTTATCAGCGCAATATGCTTGTCTTCCTCATCGTCTTCATTCAAAACAAAAAGACCACCTTGCTGCGCGTTGAGATACTTCACAATAAAAGCAACGGTTTTTTCACACAGCATTTCAAAGTTTGTCTGATGGTCACGGACAATTTCCGCAGCTTTGTTCAGGCCCTCGCTGACCCATTGCTGGCGAACTCCTTCCTGCTGCTTCTTTTTCATTTCGTCACGCATGAATAACAGCTCACCCGATATGTTGTGCTTATTAATATCTGAACCTGCTTCACTGAAACCGTCCCACTTGACATCATAATTTCCTTGCGCAATACCTTTGATGAAGCCGGCAGCCTTCGACAGGTTTTCGATCATGTCATTGATGACGCGACCTTCGTCTTGAAAATCAGTTTCCTTCCTGGAATCAAAAATGAGTGTTCGGTTTTGGGTATCCAATAGCTGGAACAATTGATTTTGTTTCCTTTCACGTCTTGTTAAATTGATGATGGTGTAGGTGAGTACAGGTACACCCATGACAATCAGGATGAACTGGAACCATAAACTGACGTTTAACAAGTTGCTGTATTGTTCCTGGGATTCCTGTTTTTTCTGTTGTATTACAGGATCGACGATGGCCGATAAATTCATATAGGTTTGCCAAACAGCGGTACCATGATCTGCTTTGATAATTTGTAATGCTTGTTCCATATTGCCGGCTTTGGCCAGCAGTATCACCTCGTCCATTAGCCGAAAATAGTTATCCTGCATTTTGTTCATGTCGGTCATTGCCGAAGAAGGAATTCCAATTCCAGGCAGATTGACTTCAAGAAATGTCATCGTTGGTGTACTCTGACTTTTGATCTTATCATACGTTCCAAGGAAGGCTTCGTTTTGAACCAGCAGGTATCCCCTCAAACTCATATCGATGTTATTGAGATTGGAGATGATCTCGGCTTTCCTGGTGACGATCGCATCCAGTTTATTTTGAAGATAGATGTTCTGATTAAGGGAATATTTATATCGATAGGTGAAAACCGTGTCGACCAAAACAAGTGTTATGATGAAACAGAGAGCTACTTTAACACCGTTTTTTTTTAGCAGGGTCTTGAAAAAATGATTCATGACGTGAGGGCGTAAGATGTGGGTCAAAGATAGCCAGCGACACCTGAAATAAGTGGTTGACTTCTCCTCCTTTCTTACGTCCGCTGGAAAAGCGATGATGTCATGGGTAAAAGCCCTTTCAAAATCAATTGAGAATTAACCCATTCGTCCTGCAACTGGCCGAACGTTGATTTTCTTCAAATTTTCAAATTTGCGACGTGAAGCTTACATATCATTTTTACTGTTGATGCTGCGGCCCGTGTGCTGGTAGCTTACTTTTTAAGAGAATGTTTGCCGGGTGATATCGACTTTTCGTCTTTTGAAATGATCAAAAATTTTAACCTCAGCGCAAGAAAAACGTTAGGAATAAAACGAGTTTAACGATTGACAATATGAAAAAAATTACACGGATATGGCACGGCACAACAAAAGCCGAGCACGGCGATGAATATCTTGAAATATGTTGAAGAAACCGGTATGAAAGAGTATCGAATGGTAAAAGGAAACATATCGGCAAAATTATTGCGGCGCATTGAAGGAAACGTCTGTCACTTTCTCACTGTGACCGAATGGGATTCATACGATAGTATTAAAAAATTTGCTGGTGACGATTATCAGCGTGCAAAGTATTATCCCGGGGATAAAAAATTTCTTTTGTCATTCGAAGAATTCGTTACCCACTACGAAACCCATGAGTATTGACGACGCAATTCCTTTTGCATAATTCGATTTGGTGGTCATCAAACAAACCCTTGTGGTTGTTAGTCACACCCAATTGAGAAATATATCTTGTACAAGCACTGCGATATATCACGAACAGCGTTTAAATTTAGAGGCTAAAGTCGGATGTAACTCCTGAAATAAGGATGTGATGCCAGCCTTTGGTATAATACAACAATCATGAAGCTAACCCTTACGCTAACAATTTTCTGCAGCTTAATATTGTACATTGGTACAGTAGCCCAGACGGCAAAAAAACCGGTTCCGGTAATTTTTGACACAGATATGGGTCCCGACTATGATGATGTCGGCGCAATTGCCATGCTGCATGCGTTCGCCGATAATGGCGAGGCTCAAATTCTAGCAACGATTGCCAGCACAAAGTATGAAGGCGTGGGCCCCGTGCTCAGTGTTTTGAACACATATTTTGAACGAGCCTTGTTGCCGATTGGCGTACCTAGGGGAGACGCCTCCATCCTTCGTGATACCCAGCACTGGAGTGATAGCATCATTGCAAAGTATCCTCATCTGATCAGAAGCAACGATCAGACGATGGACGCGGTGGAGCTATATCGAAAAATCCTGGCCGCACAACCTGACAACAGTGTCACGCTGATTACAGTTGGCTTTCTTACGAACATTTCAAATTTACTACAGTCAAAAGCCGATGATTATTCTCCGCTGTCGGGGATTGACCTTGTGAATAAAAAAGTAAACAAGCTGGTTAGCATGGCCGGGAAATTTCCCAAAGGCAAGGAGTTCAACGTTCATATCGACGCCAATGCTTCACGTTACGTTGTGGCAAATTTTAAAAAGCCAATTATCCTAAGTGGCTTTGAGATCGGCGTAAAAATTAAAACGGGAATACCCTTAGTTAATAATAACAGTATCAAGGACAGTCCAGTAAAAGATGTTTTTCGTATTTCAATTCCGTTGGCAAAAGAAGACAGCGAAGGACGAATGAGCTGGGATGAGACTGCAGTACTTGTGGCCGTGCGAGGTATCGAGCCATTCTACAAATTGTCCTGTGGGGCAATGGTGGTTGCTCCGGATGGTAGCAACACTTGGAACCCCAACGGAAGGGGACATTGTTACCTGATAGAAAATCAACCTTATACTGCTGTTCAAAAAATTATCAATGAGTTGATCATGCATCAACCGTAGTTAGTTTCGAGTTTCGAGTTTCTGGTTTCTAGTTGGCTTAGACTTTAACATGCGCACTTTGAATGGCGGAAAACTAGAAACTTCAAACTAGAAACTCGAAACTATCCCAAGTGGCCGCGCACAACCCGTGCAAGCAATCATTTCAATCATCCAATTTTTGGAAAGGTTATTCGTTTAGAATATGGCATAGTTTTTATTTCTAATTATGTTGATTTAAACGATTGAAGATTATGAAAAAGGTGATGGATAGAGGATGGATGGCAATATTAGCTTTCGTGATGGTGACTGCTTTAGGCATCACCACCACGGAAGCACAAACCAGCGTTTCGCTTCAGGTTTTTTACGATGAACTTCAGCCGTACGGAACATGGATGGACTATGGCAATCATGGTTATGTCTGGATCCCCAGAGTAGACCGCGGCTTTACCCCCTACGGAACCAATGGATATTGGATCAACACGGAGTACGGAAATACATGGGTTTCGGATTATTCCTGGGGTTGGGCACCGTTTCATTACGGTCGTTGGTTGTTTGATGATTTCTATGGATGGATGTGGGTGCCGGATACGCAATGGGCTCCTGCATGGGTTGCATGGCGAAGCGGTGGCGGTTACTATGGTTGGGCACCACTTATGCCCGGCATGGGAATTCATTCATCTTTTCATTTCTACAACAATTTTCCCGCTCGTTACTGGAGCTTTGTCCCTTATCGTTATGTAACGTACCGGCAAGTGTACAGCCATTGTGTACCCAGACCGCAAGTTGTAAATATCATCAATCACACGACAATTATAACGCACAACCATACCGACCAGAGAAGGCGTACCTACTTCACTGGACCGACCCGAGACGAAATTCAACATCGCGGTGGTGGCCGTGTAACGGTACATAAGATCGATGAAAGTGATCGCCCGGGCAGAACAGAAGTGTCACGTAGCACAGCAAACTTCTACAGGCCCGAGGTTAATAACTCACAGGATTCCAGAAACAAGTCTGTCCCTTCTACCTTCGTGAGAAAGGATCGCGAGGGAAACTTGGAGCAAATTAAGGCCTTGCGCAATGGAACAAACGACGGCTACAATTACCGGAGGACCACCCTGGATCGCAATATCCCTACGGAACACCGAAGCAATGGATCCGACAGGCGTGAAGAAGCGCATCCGGTTCAGGAAATGCAACGGAGAGAGTACCAGCCGTCACAGCGTACTAAGTCGTTTGAAAGTCAAAGCAGAACCCGTTCGTATGAACGAGTGACGCAAGGACAACAAAATACCTCGAGCGATCGGAATGAAGCTCCGCGATTAGAACGCACACCTTCAAATCGGACATTTGAAAGTGATCGACAATCCAGGCAATGGAGACAAACCGAAACTCAAGCCCCCGTTCGGCAAGGAAGAAGCGTGCAGCCGAACTATGAAAGGAATTCTTCAATAAATTCTGCCGGGACAAGAAGTTCCAGCGGCCAGTCACAACGTTCTCTGCAATTCCAAAAGAGTGAGTCCTCTGGGAATCAGGCACCGGCCCAAACGCCGAGTGGATATAGTGGGTTTCGAAAGAGAAATTAGATTTGTTTGACGCCTCAGGATCGGTAGGATTGACCTTGGTGAGCCCTGCCTACCGGCAGGCAGGCTTTGTGTCTTGGTGTCTTCGTGGTAAATTTGAACAATGCTCGCCACGAAGGTGCCAAGGCACTAAGCTTCACAAAGAAATGCTAAACTGCTATTTGCTTTTCTTATAGCTCAATGAAACCCCTTCACCACGCGACCCAACAATTGTAGTTTCAAAATTTTTCTGGCTCTTCACGTATTCCATAAACTCAGTGACGCCGCTGAAATTATTGTTAACGTTATGTGCCGTAAAACAAGCACCCACTGAAAGTTTATTCTGAAGATCCTTAAAGTATTGCGTGTACCAAGTTTTATCGGCGTCGGAGAAAACAAAATCAAATGGGCCTTGCAATTCTTTCACTAAATCATGAGCGTCTGCCAGGCGCGCATCAACATAATCTGAAAGTCCCACCGCCTTTAAATTCTCAATTGCCGTCTTCTGTCTTTCCGGATCGATTTCAATGGTAATGAGCTTACCACCGGTTTTGCTTAGTGCCCACGCTATCCAAATAGTTGAATGTCCTGTGGAAGTGCCAATCTCTATTGCTGAGGTGTATTTATTCTTTACGATCACGTCATATAATACCTTGCCATCTTCATAGGGTACATTCAGGTCACGCCATTTGGACTTATTTTTAGTGAGGAAAGCTTGTACTTTTTCATCCAGGGCCTTCTGATCATTTGCAGCTTGGCCGTTAGCAGAAAGCGAAACCAAAATCAGCCAAATGAATAGCATACCATAAATTTTTCTCATAGCGTACAAATAAATTAAATGTGAATTAAAGATAAGAAACGCGCAGGAGGATAGTTTGAATTTGTACAGGAACGGTTTTCCCGGTTCTTCCAAATTCTTTTCATTTTTTGAGGGCAATAGATTCAATGAATTCTGTTGGCGTAACGCCTGCGAATTCCCGGAAGGATTTTGAAAAGTGTGAAACGTTGTTGAAACCAACTTTAAAGCAAGCCTCGCTCACCTGGGTTCCCTCTATCGAAAGCAATTGTTTAGCACGCTCAAGTCTGAATTTCCGCAAGAACTCTCCGGGTGACTGGTCGGTAAGGGCTTTTAACTTTCTATGCAACTGCATTCGGCTCATATTTACTTCGTCCGATAATTCGTCCACCGTGAATTCGGGTTCTGCATAATTTTTTTCTAACAGTGCTAACAAGTTGGTTAGGAATGTCGCGTCTCGCCCTGGAAGCGAAATGTTCTGCGGTTGCAACACCATTTCCTTACTAAATTTCTCGCGCAACTTTCGGCGCTGTTCGATAAGGTTATGGCTGCGTACAGACAATTCAGTTGTATTAAAAGGCTTGACCAGGTAATCGTCTGCACCGGTCTCAAGACCCTCAAGCTTGCTGGGCTGATCCGCGCGAGCCGTCAACATGAGCACAGGAATATGGCACGTTGCATCTGCAGTCTTTAGCTTTTCACAACAGGTAATTCCATCCATAACCGGCATCATCCAATCTGTTATCACGAGGTCAGGCACGATGTCCTTAGCTTTTTCAAACGCTTCTTTACCATTGTTGACACAAACAACACGATACTTATTATTCAACAACTCGAAAATGAACTTCCGCATATCAGCGTTGTCCTCGGCTACTAATACCAAAGGTTTGCTGTCATCTTCCGCTGTAAAATGTGAACCCTGGTCCGCCAATGGAGTGACCTTTATCAATTCTTGCTGCGTTGTTTCTGGAACGATCACTAAATCCTTAAATGATTCTTTGCTCACGGACAAAAAAAGGGTAAACGTGCTTCCGACGCCTTTCTGGCTGATAACCTCGAGTTTTCCGCGATGGAGGTCGGCCAACTCTTTCGTCAGTGCCAATCCAACTCCACTTCCTTCCGAAGAACGGTTGATTGAGTCGTCAACCTGATAAAAGCGATTAAAAATCAGTCCAAGCTTGTCCGCAGGAATTCCTACACCCGAATCCTTAATTTCAACGACCAATTTTCCTGCATCGATAAACGCTTTCAAATTCACACTTCCACCTTCCGGAGTAAATTTGAATGCATTGGACAACAAATTATTTAACATTTTTTCAAGTTTGTCGCGATCATAGCAGGCGATATAGGGACCTTCAAAAATATCCTGACGATATGAAAGACCTTTGCTTTCGGCAAGTGATAAAAATGTGCTGCAAATAAATTTGATCGCAGCTGAAAGATCTCCCTCCTGCAGATGAAGGTCCATGTTTCCGGCTTCCAAACGGGACAGGTCCAGTACTTGGTTGGTCAGGTTTTGAAGGCGTTTTGCATTTCGATGCATGAGGAGCAAATTTTCTCGATCTGGCAGATCGAGTTGTTTGTTTAATTTTTCCTCGAGAGGACCAATGATAAGGCTTAAGGGTGTCCTGAATTCATGAGAGACATTTGTGAAAAAACGAGATTTAATCTGATCGAGCTCTTGAAGTTTTGCATTGGCTTTCAGTTTGACTTTGTATCGGTTATAAATGATTCCAGCCAATAGCACCGATAGCCCAAGGGATAGCAGGAGGTAGTTCCTTTCGTTGTTTTTGGACCGGATTTGCGTTTCCTTCAATTCATTTTCAGCATTTAAAATCCTGATGGCATCATCTTTCTTTTCACTTTGATAACGGGCTTCAAGTTCCGCGGCTTCCTTTCGATTTTGCAGCTCGCTCACGCTGTCTTTTAGACCGATGAACCGTCTATAATACTCCATCGCCAGCTTATGGTTTCCCTCGATCTCATAGATCTCGCTCAGTACGCCGTAGGAATCCATGACGAGCGTAGGTAATTTTTTTTTCGTGGCGAGAAGAATCGTCGTGTCAAAGTAATCTTTAGCTTTTTGATATTCTTTCAGGTTAACACTGGTTTCACCCAAAGCAATATAGCCGTAAGTCATATTCAACGTGTCGGGTATTGATTTGAGTACTCTGATCCCTTCACGATATTCTTTCTGGGCATTGGCAAATTGTCCTTTATCAAAATAAATATTACCAACACTAACTTGTGTTTCACCTAGTTCCCGTTTCGAAAGACTTGCCCTGAAAATATCCGCTGCATTCCTATAGGCTTTAAGCGCTTCGTCTGGTTTCTTTTGCTTGCGATATATCCGTCCCATTAGCCGGTATGAATACGCAATTGAACTTTTAATATTTGCCGCTTTTGCCGCTTCAAGACTTTGAATCGCATAGTCGATGGCGCGGTCAGTATCGTCCATGAGATTGTGAATGTTTCCCACATTTGAGAGTGCTTGTGTGAGGCCTCTTAAATTTTTTTGTTGTTCGAAAAGTTTTACAGCTTTAATGTAGTTGTCTAACGCAGCCTTGTAATCATTTTGCTCGCGCTTGATATTCCCAATTACATTATAAAAAGAACCTTCGAGTGAAGCATCCGGATATTTCTCTACAAGATGCAAACCCCTCATGACATAGTTCATCGCGGAATCCAGGTATGACATGCGAAGCAAGTTGATGCTGGCTTCCAGATAAGTTTGTCCTAACCACTTTGATGTCGGTGGGGATGCGCTTAATGCTTCAAGCACGAGTGAGTAAGACTTTTGAAACTCGCTTACCTTCCGGTAGTGAGAAGCGATATTCGTCAATGTAATGGTAATGTATTTCGCGCTCTTGACCCGCCTCGCTATCGTCAGCGCAGAATCTTCATATGACAACGCCTGCGCGGGATTAGATTCAACAACATGTGCGGAGAGTTGATGGTAAAGTTTAATCGAAAGGGTATCTGATAAACTTTCCTTGAGTGCTCTAACCAGACTATCGTATCGATCCGTCGAGACGTTCCCTTGCGCTAACGTCAAATGGCTCAGGCAAAATAGGTAGATGAAGACACATCGGAACATAAACGAGCGCAAAGAAGGGTGTCTACTAAGATACTCGGCAAAAGGAAAACAAGCAAGGGCTTAAAGCTCCTTCATTCTTTTGGGTTGCTGATTTTCCGTGTGATATTACGGAGATCACGAGATAATGAATAGATAATTGAAATTGGATTTACCGACTGAAATTTAGGCGGGAGGTCCCCCGACGGCCCTGGATTATTGTCGCCTGTGTTCAAATTCTCAACGCAGTCGGCTAACATTTGGTTAACATTCGCTTGACCAGCTTCTACAAGATCGGGCGGAATGTTTTGCAGATCTTTTGGTGAAAGTGCCGAAATTCTACTGGTCAGCGTATGACTGGCAATAACAAATTGATGAACATGTGATGATACTTTTCCCTGATTGGGTTCGGCAAGCATTTGTTGGAAATTGTCTGAAAGATTTGTCAGGGCTACGATCGCGTCCGTCCTGGCAGTAGTATATCCGTTGTCCGGATTACCCGTGAGCTGTTGGCACGCTGCACTAAAGTATGTATTATTGGCGATGAGGATTTCCTTCATGGCACTATTAATGTTTTCATGCTTCCAAACTGGAAATACAAATCGCGCTGCCAAGGCGGCAATCAAAGATCCTATCAAAGTATCTATCAACCTTTCTCCAATAAGATTTTTGAATTCAACGGGATTGAGAAAGTGAAATGTGATGACAACGTAGATGGTTAAAAAGATCACAAATCCGAGGTAATTGATCCGGAGGAAACTATAGGCCATGAACATGCAGGCAATTAATAAAAACAGCAAAACAGTATTGTTCGAGACCAGAAAGAGAATAATGCTCGCAACCAATACGCCTCCAAGTGTCCCGATTACCCGCTGTATATTTCTTCTCCTGGTTATGTTATAGACCGGTTTAAGAATTGTGACAATCGTGAGCAATACCCAATAAGTATGGCTTACGGCAAAGAACGCTGAGACGGCATAACCAATCACCATGGCAAGGGTAAGCCTGATCGCGTAACGAAAATTGTTCGAACGAAGGTTGAGGTTTTCGAGAAGCAGCGAAACGTGTAAAGGCTTGGAAGACGGATCTGATATCGTGGGGATCTCAGACTCTTGGCCAGAGAGTGTTGGATTTACATCCAGCTGCATTTGAGAATACAGAACAAATTTAGATAAACGGTTTCCAACACTTCGAATATTTTCTATTGTGAGCTCAAGGGCATGTAAACTTTGACTTACTGCGGTGCCTGACGAATTTCTTTTCTGTTCTTCTAATGAATCTGAGAGCATCTTTAAGTCATCGGTAAAATCTGGCATGCGTTTGACCGGAACTCCGGCCTGTATTGACAAGCCAATGCGTTCCATCTCGGTTTCGAGCCTTAGAATTACCTGATAAAATTTTGTCAGCAATTCAGTGTGTCGTGTATGTTGGTGCAGTAACCCATAATCCTGGTAGGTATGCATCGACTCTTCAAAGAGGTCAAGGGATTCGAGGAAAACCATCATGATGCTCCGGCTTTTGGGGCTGGGGTCTGTTACAAATAGACGGGTCGTAAAAATCAGTTCGCGTAATTGATTCTGTGCTTTTAGAACCTCTACCTGCTTTTGCATTACGAGATTGAAGGTGGTGGGAATGTCAGTTCCTATTCTATAAAATGAAGCGCGGGCACGAATGTAGTCGGCGATTTGAAATAAACTTTCACCTAAAGCCTGTTCCACCAGGCGATAAGGCTGAAGTCTATAAAGCGTGAGGCTAAAGGCCGCATACCAAATGCCACCACCAGCTGTAAGCAGCGCGTCTAAAAGAAAATCATCATGATCTCGAAAAGGAGACATGCTTAAAATCATGACGACGATAGCCAATGTACCAACCGCTCCTGCCCGCGCACCATAAATACCCAACAAGGAAAGGAAGAACGAAAACACGAGGACTTGAATGAGTAATATAATTTCGTGGCTGTAAAGAAATCCCGTAACGATTACCACAAACGCATTTAACGTTATCGCCGCAAGCATTCCATTTCGACGGTGATGAATTGGTCCGGGTGTATCTGTAAGACTCACAAACAAAGCACCCCAGAGAAACGGAATTCCCAAAGAAAGCCAGCCCTGCTGGATCATAATAAGCATTGGGACGAGAACGCCCGAAGTGATACGAACCCCCGAATTCCAGTATTGACTTGTGGTAAATTTTTGTATTTCCTTTAGGTAGTCTTTTCCCCTTCTCATCGGCTGCTAAAATACATAACTAGGATGATTCTCATTCTTTAAATAAATTTGAAAAGGAAGGAGCCCATCCTGGTCTTGAACAAGATCAGGGATGGGCTTTATCGTTTGCACCAAACTAGAAACAAGAAACTAGAAACAAGAAACTATAAAAAACAACACGACCATGAAAACAACACTTCGACGCGTACCTCCGGCTCCTGATGTCATGGTACGACTTTACATGGACTACAAGAATTCCGGGTTCAAAGGTTCTTTTAAAAAGTACCTGGAGAGTATAGGTTTTACAGACCCCGCTGACGATCAAGTTGGAATGGACGACAGTGCAGTGGTGAAAAGAACCCATCTGCATGCTCCACCTCATTTTATTTCTATTCCCTCCAGGCCGGTCACAGGTCGCCTGCGCATAAAAGTCTTGCTGGTGGATTTCAGCGACCGCGTGGGAACAACACCGGCAAAGCATTATGAAGATTTACTTTTTTCAAAAAAGAAATATCCGTCTGGCAGTATGTACGATTTCTTTACAGAAGTAGCGCTTAGGAAAAGTTGACATCACAGGTTCTGTTCATGGATGGCTTCGCATGCCTCAGCCCTATAATTTTTATACCAATAAAAATTCAGGCACGGACGAGGACGATTATCCTAACAATGCACAGCGACTTGCCGAAGATGCGGTAGCGGAAGCGTTGAACCAAAATGTGCCGTTTGAGTCTGACCTCGACAAACTGGGACAAGGTGTCGTCACAGCCCTGTTCATCGTACATGCAGGCCGTGGTGCGGAAGAAATGGCCCCTGAGGTGGCCGGAGATCATATCTGGTCACACAAGTGGGTCATGGTAAATCCCGTTACAATCAATCCGAAGTTACAGGCGAGTATTTATCTCACGGTTCCCCACAACTGCAAGGTCGGTGTGTGTGCGCATGAACTCGGTCATCTTGCATTTCAATGGGAAGATTTTTATGATCCCGATTTTGAAAATGACGGTGCCGAATGGGATGGTTCCGGAAGCTGGGACTTGATGGCTGGTGGTTCCTGGAACAACGGAGGTCAGACGCCAGCGCACCCAACCGGTCTGCATAAGATGCAACATGGTTGGATTACTACGGAGAAAGTAAAGGCTTCAAAGACCCTGACTCTTAAACCTTTTACCGCGAAGTCTGCCAAAGTCGTGAAAGTAACGAGTACGGTCTTTAAACCTTCTCAATATTTATTGCTTGAGAATCGTACCCGAAAAGGTTTTGATTTTCATTTGGCCGGGGAGGGCCTTTTGGTATGGCGTGTAGACGAACGGTTCGATCAAAATGGAGTCGGATCGCCTGCTTTGTTGTTGATACAGGCAGATGGCAAGCACAATCTGGAAGATCCAGACGATTGGAATGAAGGCGATGCCGGAGATCCTTTTCCTGGCAAGTCTAAAGTTACCAAGCTTGGGGAATCAGGAAAAATCTCGACAAGTTTTACAGGCGCGAAATCCGGTATTTCTTTGTCGAACATTAAAAGAAACCCAGATACGGGTGTCATTACGTTGAAGGTGACTGTGAAAAAGAAGTGAGGTGTATAAAATAAAACATACATACAAGGTTTATTTAAATGGACTGCCAGCAGCAAAATTTAAAGAGTATATTGACTTGTTGGCGCCAATGCGCAACGTTATTCGTTTTACAAAACTCAAAGGAGTTGGCACAGTTGCTTAGACTTACTTTTTCTTATATTTTCTTTCTGACCACGACTTGCGGGTTTGGTCAAATAGTCGAAGGGAAGATCATGGATCATTCCACCAAAAATCCTATTGCTTATGTTAACATCGGAATTCTCAATTCGCCAATCGGCACCATCTCCAATGAAGATGGGACTTTTTCTGTCCGTATTCCGCCAACCTACACAGGAGATTCACTTATCTTTTCCATGCTCGGATATGAACGCCGGGCGATTCAGGTCCGACTGCTTATAGATCAAAGGGATTTCACCATCTACCTTCAGGAGAAACCAACCACGCTCGAAACGGTAACTATCGACGGAAGGCAAAAGAAACCAAAGGGCTACCCGCTGGGCAACCGTTATAGTAAAGGAGGGTTGATTTATTGTGACTCCGTCGCCGCAGGAAGCGCCATCGCGCTCCTGATCGAAAACAAGTATCCCAGTTATCATGAAGATCTCGTGTTTCCGGTTTTTGCGGCAGAGGCACGCCTTTTCATTAACCGGAATACAATGGATTCATTCAAGGTACGGATTCGTTTTCTTTCCAAGGATGAAAAAACCGGCCTGCCCGGCCCTGACTTTTTTAATCAAAGCATAGTTGTAACATCCGACATTCGCCATGGTTGGATCTCTTTCGATCTCATGCCTTACCAAATACTTATCCGGGATTCATCCTTCTTTCTTGCGTTTGAATGGATAATGGACGAGCGAGACAGGTTGAACCTATTGAACCAGTATTACGAATACCGCACGCAAAACCCCGACATGGTTACTGGCGATACGGTCATTGTAGCCGGTAGTAAGGTGGGATATCGGAGTTATCATCAATTTCAAGCAGGGACGTCCTTTGGTGTGTCGCAAATACCATTTTCCATGCAAAATTACACGTGCTATTATCGACTAAACAGTTTCGGCGAATGGATGAGAGCCCCGGCCATTCTCACTGCGCGTTTAGTGGTCAAATGATCGAGGCAATAAATCTAACAGAGTACCGAGTTAATGCAGGGAGGCGCGCGGAGAGTGGAATTTGCCCTCTCTGGATTTTTCTCAGCGCAAATTCCTCCGCGTCCTCTGCGCTAAAAATTCCACTTAGTTATTTTGCTTGAGTGCACTTCTATAAAACAGACCACTTCTTGAAGGCTTTTCTAAAACTGCTTGAATCGGAGTAACCAAGTATCTCGGCAACCTCGCCGATTCGAAAGTCAGTGCGCGTAAGAATCGTCTCCGCCAGTTCTTTCTTGATGTCGGTAACGATATCGCGATAGCTTCGTTGCTCTTCTTTAAGCTTGCGCTGAAGCGATCGCGCGGTCATGCTGAAATGTGATGCGGCAATATCAATGGAGGGAGGTCTTCCCTTAAAATCATTGATTATCATTTGCTTAAGGCGATCTGAAAATCGTTCCTCTTTCCTTAATGACTTTAATTTTTGATCGAGCGTATTATTGAAAAATGCAAACAAGGATTTGTCGTAGCTAATGATGGCCAAACGCAAATCGCTTTTTCTAAATGTAAGTGTATTGCGCTTGCTCTGAAAATGAATCGCAGCCTGAAAGACTCGTTCATATTCCGCTAATGAACGTGAAGGGTAAGCCAACGCTACCTGTGTTGGAAATATTTTTCTCCCGGAAAGTGTCTTAAAAATTCTCAACATGCCTGCCATCGCGATTTCAATGGATTGCCTTGCGCTTTCAGGATATTGATGTTGCCATAAGATTGCAGGGTCATAATGAATCAGGATTTGATCAGCAACTTCTTCAGATGAAAATTTCATCATGGTCGAGTACAAGTCATTGTACTTGATCAGCATATTGACAGCCTCATGAAGTGTTCCACTGCTCTGCATGAGGTAACCAATCATACCCAGGATACCAGGGCTCAATTCTTCACCCAGGTGAAGTCCCAGCAAAGGATCTTTCGTGTGGTCAATCACGACGTTCCATACTTCAGCCGCGGGCTTGAAGGGAACAGGTTTATCAGAATCATTTAGCGCCTGCGGATCGAGGCCGAGTTCTTGACAAATTTTTTTAAAATCAGCGCCTCGGGCTGTGGCTCCATAAATGATATCCCGTATGATGGGCGTCTGTGCATGCATGTCGCGAATTATCTTATATCTGTCGCAAAATAACGAATACCAAGGTAAGGGGGCCTCGTTCTTTACGAGGAAAACAAAATAGATATATGATACCCTATTCTGACAAAGACAAAAAAGTGATTGCGTTTATTTCGATTCTTTCCGGTGTGCTCGCGTTGGGATGTTTGCTCACAGGGCTGGTGGCAACTCAATTTGATCAGGAGGCTTTTGCCAATCCCGCTAAGCTGCTGGACATGCCTGGCGTTGATGCAAGCCAGCTAAGATGGTTTATGGTGTTTGATCTGTTTGGTTACTACCTGCTGCTCCTGCCTGCGATATTTTTTGTGCACAGCAATTTGAAGACCAAAACAGCATTGGCTCCGTTGTTTACTTCGCTTGGTTTTGGTTATGTATTGATCGGCGCTATCGGGGCAGCGGCGCTGGCGGTGATATGGCCGACCCTCCTAGAAAAGTATGATCTGGCTACCACGTCTATGCGGGAAGTTTATAGAGCTGACTTTTTATTCTCCACCGATTTTGTTGTAAAAGGGCTGTGGAACTATTTGGAAGTACTTCTTGGAGGAGTTTGGTGGCTCGGTGTTGGTTATTTTGTGATTCATCAACGTGGTCTGAAAATCATGACGTTTGTTTTGGGTACATCATGCCTTGTTGATGGTTTTGGAGAGCTGTTTCAGTTTCCCCTTATGGCCGAAATCGGCCTGAATATCTATTTGATATTAGGCGTTGTATGGCCTGTTTGGGTTGGGATAGTTATTTTGAAAAATAAATTTTGATTGTGAGAATTCAAGCCTGCCTGTGGTAGGCGGGCGCAGCGGGAGTACCGAGTTAAAATGCAGGGAGATGCGCTGAGAGTGGAAATGGCTCGCTCTGGATTTTTCTCAGCGCAAATTCTCTCCGCCGCTTCTGCGCTTAAGATTCCATTAAGTTATATAGAAGGGAATACCGAGTGAATTGTGCCGAGGGCGCAGAGAGATTATCTATCTGAACCCAATCAGAGTCACCCTCTCCGGGATTCTGATTTTTTATTATTTCCCCAGAATATCCTTTTGACTTCTTCCCATATTTCCGTCTCCTAAACCTTCATCCTCATTTTCGTCGGTGCTGCTTGCGGCGAGTGAGGACTCTTTGTTTTCATATCCCGAAAGTTCGAGGTGTTGGAGCTCTTCCAGATCGTTCGCTGCATACTTGCGGGGAACTGTTATTTCCTTGACGTTTTTCTTTGGACTGGATTTTTCTTTCATAACGCGGTTGTTGTTCCAGGAGATAACAACTGGAAAAGGATTTGGTTGAGCGCAACAATTTGAAATTTAACCCGGCGCTACCAACGTGGAAATGATCTTCTTATTTTTTGCCGTGGAATAGCATCACACCTATTTTCTAAAGGTTACTTCTTCTTCAACATGGGGAACAATCTTTTCAGGTCTTCCTCGGTCGGCCTTGAACCATACTCACAAACCTCGAAGGCTTCCGCATGCTGAACTTGGGCAGCGTATTCTTTGCCGTACCACTTTTCAAGAGCGGTTCGTACTTCAGGTGTGATTCTAACAGCGCGATCAGTAGCCAGCCAGGCTTCACGTTGTGAAACTTCTTTGGGAACCTTGTCCAGGTATCCTCCAATCCAGGGCAACCATTCGTACACTTGGGACTCGTGCGCATCCAGCGCGTGTATCTTTTGCGCGAAGACCGAAGAAATATCTACGGCAATGTCTGGTCTGAACGCATTCGGTCTTTGAAAGAAGTCCTGAAAATATAAGAACACTGGATTCTTTTTCAAGGGTGGTGTGTCTGCCGCTACATTAGGCACGGCTACCATATACGCCGCATCTTGTACGAGTACCCCGGTGTATCGGTGATCGGGGTGATAATCGTTGGGTCGCGGAGCGATAACGATATCTGCGTTCCACTCGCGGATCTTGCGAATAACCTGCAATCGTACCTGCAGCGAGGGAAGTAATTCTCCGTCGTGATTATCCAACACTTCATATTCCACGCCATAACGTTTGCCAGCTTCCTTTGCTTCCGCCATTCTCCTCTTTGCCAGCATGCCACCACCCATAGACTGGTGGCCTGCATCGCCATTCGTGACTGAAACAAATTTTACAGCATAACCTAATTTGGAAAATAAGATCGCGGTGCCGCCGCCGTCCTGGTCACAATCATCCGGGTGTGCTCCAATCATGATGATTCGCAAAGGCGTTTGTGCGAGGGAAACATGGGTGGCCAAAATCAGCAATAGAATTGATATAAAGTTTTTCATGGGGTGAGGTTGGTTTTCAAGATTTTGAAAATACGAATTATCTAGAAACTTGATAGGTTTTTGAAGGCCCCGGTGACAATGTGTGTGTGTGGAATTTTCATGCGATAACAGATCTACAGACAGGACCCTGACTGAATTTTCGATCGGAATCTTTCAATTTTTCAATTTTATAATCTTCCAATTCAATCGTTTGCTAGCCAAAATATGGCTCTTTGTCTATACAATTTCAAGAATTCTGTAATTATTTGAATGGAACAGCGTTAATTTGTGGCCGATTTCTTGGTGTAAAACTATAAAATTGAAAGAATGAAGAAGGTGATCATGTTTGTAGGATTTATTCTCTTTTCATCAACAGTGATTATGGCACAGGACGCCAATGTTGTTCAGTATGACCCATTATTTTGGAAAGATCAGTTAAAGTTAGACAAGGATCAGTGTCAGAAAATAAAAGAAATCAACAGTGAATATTATGAAAGCCTTTTTACTGCCTACAAGGAAGAAAAAGGTGACCGTAATGCCTTAAGAAGGTTGGCTAATAAAAGTTTAGTACAAAGGAACCAGGAAATCTGGGAAACGTTCCATCCGAAGCAACGAAAACGCTGGAAAAGGATCTGGCACGCAAGCACTCCGCAAGTGCACACAAACGAATCTTGAGTATTTTAGATTTTAGATTGACGCCTGCCTGCATCGCTTTCTCGTAGCCGCTTGCGCCACCGCTATAGCTCTTAGCGCACGCGGTCGGCAGAGCAAGGCCGGTAGGCAGGATTTTAGATAGGGTTTCAAATAGGTTTCTGGATAAATGCATTTCACGCAGAGGCCGCAAAATGAATTTGCTAAGGCCGCAAAATCACAACCTTTTTGAAACTTTGTGTCTGGTGACTTTGTGGCTATATTTTGGTGACTTTAGCTTTCGAAAAAGTTCGCTTTTTAGCATATCTTAATAACACGTCTGTTTTTGGCTCATAATATTAAACGCAGAGAGGAATGCCGAGATATTCTTTGAGCGCGCAGAGCCAGCACTGCGCTAAATTCTCAGCACTATTCACTCGGGATTGTCTCAGCGCTTAACTTCACTTACATTCTTATTCAAAAAAGCGGCAAGGAAATTGGTTTATTCCTGTTAAGTACCTTGAAAATCTCTAACGTAATGCAAAAAATAATCTTCTTTATTCTGTCTATCGGGCTTGTTGAAAATGCAAATGGTCAAATCAATCTGAACAAATTAAAAAAGGCGTTGGAAGGCGAATCTATTTCCTCTGAGGAGGTTGCCCAGGGACTTAAAGAAGCATTGACGAATGGAGTTTCGAAAGGATCGGATTTAGTTTCCCAGGTAGATGGCTACTTCAAGAATCCCGAGATAAAAATTCCTTTTCCTCCAGAAGTAAAACAAGTAGAGACCACCCTTCGCCAGATGGGACTTGGAAAAGAAGTGGACCGGTTTGTGTTAACCTTGAACCGCGGCGCAGAGGATGCTGCACAAGAGGCAAAGCCGATTTTTGTCGAAGCAGTAAAGCAAATGACCATTCAGGATGCATGGGCTATTTTGAAAGGCGAAAACGATGCGGCAACACAATATCTAAAAAGCTCGACGTCGACATTGCTGAAAGAAAAGTTCAAGCCCATTATTCAGCAGTCTCTAAATAAAGTTAATGCGACAAAATATTATGCGGATCTGGTGGGCACTTATAACAAAATTCCACTAGTTCAAAAGGTAAATCCGAATTTGGATGAATATGCTACTGATAAGGCAATTGAGGGGTTGTTCGTAATGATCGCTAAAGAGGAAAAAAACATTCGCGAAAATCCATTGGCACGCACCAGCGAGTTGCTCAAAAAAGTATTTGAAGCTCAATAAAACGGTTCAGCTAGTTTGGAATAACCTTTCTCATCTGACCTTTCACGTTCACAATTTGTACTTCTTTTATTCCCTCAGACAAGACCAGTAACCTGGACGACTGCGACAGGTAGGATGATCCATAATAGAATTCCTGCTTACGTTTTTTTCCGTTCGTAAAAGTAATTTCTGCGTAGGCATCATCTGGTAAGATTTTTACGACCGGAAGTTGTTGCTGCCGCGGCCCTTCAAACATCTTGACGCTATCACGGTTTACCGTCGCTATCCATGCTGATTTTTGTGAGCTAAGCTTTATAGCTGCCATGGCTTTTGCATCACCGTCCACGAAAAAGCCGCTCTTCGTTACACTAACTGTTTCGAAATTTCCCCGACCGTCTCCCTGAAGGGAAACTCCAATGCCAGCATCGTAGTATCCTGTTAGGGGTTCCGTTGAGTATGAATTTCCGACACCGAGGATGTCCAGATTCCCATCGTTGTTGAAGTCCGTCACGCTGATTCCAAAAAGTGGCGACACCTGGGCCTGGGTGGGAAGAGCTCTAAAACCAAAATTTCCATTTCCCTGGTTTTCAATATACATTGAGGAAAACATGGTGCCTTTATAAATCAGCGCGCCTTTCAATTTTTCTTGAGGAAATAGCTTTGGAAATGGACTGTTGCCATAGATAGCATAACGGGTCAGCACTCGTCGCATGCTCACCATTTGTTCAGTCAGCGTCTCCCGTGGGTGCGTGATGTATTCCATGCCCTGAATATAGCGACACAAAATTGGATCGAGAGATCCGTTTTCATCAAAGTCTTTAGCATAGACACAAACCGGTTCTTGAAGAGAAGCTTTGTACAGTGAATTCAGTCCAACGTTGCCAGCCACATAGTCCGTATCCCCGTCGTTGTCAAAATCGCCGGAAGCAATGCTGTTCCACCACCCCACAGTAGTTTCAGCTGCCGGCTGCTGAGGAAAGTATTTTTCCAGCTTTCCATTCTGATTCTTAAAAAAAGTAATAGGCATCCATTCGCCAACAACGATTAAGTCGGTCCATGAATCATTATCAAAATCCGTCCATAGCGCTGACGTTACCAGTCCCACTTTTTGCAGAGAAGGTGGCGCAGTATTATTGAACTTTCCCTTGCCGTCATTCATCAGCAAATAGCTTTCCGGCGATTCCGGATATCGCAGCGGTAAGATTCTGCCGCCAACAAAAAGATCAAGATCACCATCCTTGTCAAAATCGTTTGCCGTCACGCAACTTCCACTGCTTTCAAGGGTAGGCAAGGCAGTGGTATCCAGCTTGAGATTTCCATTGCCTGCATTCCGATAGAACCGATGTTGATAGTTTTTGGTGTCGCGCCCAAATTCAGAACTACCGCTAACGCAATACAAATCCAGGTCCTTGATCATTGTCAGCATCGAGAAGGAGTAGCCCGAGGTCCTCCTGAACTTTCGAGGGCAGTGAATCTTTTTTGAAGACGCCGGATTTTTGCTGATAAAAGATAGATGCCGCTTTACGTTTGGGCGCACCGATAATAAAATCCTCCAGGCCATCTCCATTGATGTCGCCGACGGCAATTCCAGGACCCAATTGTGAATATTTTTGTGGAAGCAACGCCTGACCCTGTTTAAAGTCGACAAAATCTTCGTCACCAAAAGGTCTATGGTATACGTTGTATTTTCCGTGAACTTCTGTGAAAAGAGTCTCAGCCGCCAAGGCTCCTTTGCTTGCTTCGGCAGGAGATGCATTTTTTTCTTCCAGCGTGACCGACTGATTCGCAGCGAGATTCTTCATGATCCCCCGCTTGCCGCTTTGCCATTCAACGATGACGGAATCCAAGGTTGTTACTTTTCCCAAACCAAAATGCTCGATGCACTCCATGGTGGACTTGTATCCACGCTGGACTTGATGCTCCGCATAAAACATTTCTCCTTGCGCGTACAACCATATTTTCGCCCCCAGGCCGGAGACATTTCCTTTATCACCCAGTAATTTTAATCGTAAATAATTACCTGACTGTTCTTTGCTCAGGTTGTTCCGATAAATAAATGCTTCGTCATTGATGTTGTTCATTACTAAGTCGAGATCGCCATCATTATCAAAATCGGAATAAGCTGCGCCATTCGAATATGCAGGTTGATCCAGTCCCCAGGCTGCGGCTTCATTTGTAAAGGTCAGGTCGCCGTTATTCCTGAACATAAAATTCGGTTTGAGCACGCCTTCTAATTCATTTACGGTAGCAATCGCTTTTTTCAAGCGGGTTTTGTCAGTGCCGAACATTGAGGATTCCCGACTGTAAGCAACGAAGTCCAGGTTGGTTACGTCCTTTCGATATCCGTTCGTGATCAGCAGGTCGCGATACCCGTCATTGTCAAAATCTGCCAACAGAGAACTCCAACTCCAGTCGGTGGCATTTATTCCAGCAAGAAATCCGATGTCGCTAAACGAGCCGTTGCCATTGTTGAGCTGTAAAACATTTCGGACATATTGAGGTTGATAACCTTTTTGCAGATTTAGCATGAAGCGATCGTAACCAATACTGGGAAACATTGTCTTTTGCCGGAGATTGTCGTCGGGCATCATGTCCATCGCCACGATATCGTTGTATCCATCGTTGTTGATGTCGGCGGCATCAACACCCATACCGTTGTATTCCTGATGTTTTAAATATTCAGCTATACGATTAGTGAAGGTGCCGTCTTGATTATTGATGAACAAATGATCATTGGAAAGAAAATCGTTTGCAACATATACATCAGGATAGCCATCACGGTTTATATCATTCACCACCACGCCGAGTCCCCAGCCTTCGGCGAGGATTCCAGCTTCCTTGGATACGTCCGTGAAATGTGGCAACCCGCTGCCTACACTTTCACAACGATAAAGTTTGTCAATGCTTTTTCCCTTGCCGTCGTTTCGTTGTCCAATCGGGGTGTTGCGGGAATAATTTTCCAGGGCGTTGTTAAGCAAATACAGGTCAAGATCTCCATCGAGATCATAGTCCAGAAATGCGGCCTGGGTTGAGTAGGAAGAGTCCGCTAATCCGACTTTGGCCGCAACCTCTTCGAATGTGGGAATTCCGCTTTCATTAATTCCTTTTTGAACGAAAAGCAGATTGGGTGATTTTTTGTTTTCATTAGGGTGAACGGTGCTGACATAAATATCGAGCCGTCCATCCTGATTAATATCAGCAAGCGAAATTCCAGTACACCACAATTTCGTTTCAACGCCAGCTGGCAGGGTAACATCTTCAAATTTAAAATCACCTTTATTCAGATACAGTCGGCTGGAAACCATATTTCCGC
Organism: uncultured Bacteroidota bacterium; assembly: GCA_963813425.1. Taxonomy (GTDB): domain Bacteria; phylum Bacteroidota; class Bacteroidia; order Cytophagales; family Cyclobacteriaceae; genus Chryseolinea. The sequence continues at coordinate 12,713 of CAWEZB010000011.1, read as the reverse complement.
CAAAGAAAATGTCGGACAAACCATCATTGTTAAAATCACCGACGCCAACGCCCGAGCCATTGTAGATATATTCAAAGCCTAAAACATTCAGCGTATCGCTTTCGGTGATGAGATTGTTGAAGGTTATATTAGTATGACCCGACTTCAATAATTGAAATCGAGTCTCTTTTTTGTTGCAGCGTGATAGACATGCGAGGACAATCGTCGCCAGCACTATATGTTTAAGGACTTTCATCATGTAATCAAACAAAAAAATCCAAAGCTTGCTTACGCTTGGATTCAAAATGATTCTCGTCGAAAAAATTTAAAATATTATTTGATTTAATCGGAGCCGGAGGCGTTTTAACGCACGGGTTATGTGATATTCAACAGCTTTGCCGGATAGATGTAATTGTCCTGCAATTTCCTCGTTGGAATAACGATCGAACCGGCTTAAGCGAAAAATGGTTTTTGTGGTATGCGGAAGGCAATCGATTTCGTGATTAATTCTTTCAAGTGTTTCTGCATATTCGACCTCCTCTTTTGTTGAGTCGACCTCCTCTTTGAATTGATAGGATATTTGTTTTTGCAGCTTTTCCTGAGAGGCAATTTTGTCGAATTGATCGTAGATTTTGTTTTTGACTGATCGATACAGGTAGGCGTCTATGTCGCGGATTTCATCCATGGAATCACGTTTCAGCCAAAGATTGACAAAAACATCCTGAATGATCTCTTGCGCCGTCGCCTTATCCCGAAAGTAGTTATACGCGACACAATACAATTTACTCCAGCGTGAATTATATATCCGCTCGAAGTCTTTTTCGGTCATACCCTGATCTTTAAACAGCTTAAGGAAGCTTAAAATTATGAAAAGAAAATTTTAAAAAAAAGTTTGCAATCGATTTAGGGGTACGCGGGCCCACATCCTTCTTATATAAAATAATAAGAGGCATACCAGTTATGAATAAGCGTGAACTAGCTCAACTGATCCAAAATTTTAGGGAAGGGAGAGCTACCGAAGAGGAAAAAAGGCGACTTGAGTCATATTGGGACAAAGCGTTGAAAGACACTACTCCACTAGACGAGCTGCCGCCAGGAGAACAAGAAATCCTGAAAGTCGGCAATGTTCAACTCTATTAAGACTCAGCTACACCTTAAGGGCGGCAAAAGCGTTTCTTTATTTAGACCATTATATAGAGTGGCGGCTGCCATACTCTTGCTTGTTGCTGTTTCATCAGTATTATATTTCAATCTACCAGTTGTTGGCGAACACGCGCAGCTCGATACGTCAAGCGCTGTGATTAAAACGAAGTATGGAGAGCGTCGCACCATTGTCCTTCCAGACGAGTCCACAGTTGTCCTGAACGGGAATTCGAAGCTCAAATATTCAAAAAACTGGTCCGGGCAACAGATTCGCGAAGTGTGGATTGAAGGTGAGGGTTTTTTTGCGGTGCAGCACACTAAAAGCCATCAAAAGTTTGTGGTACATACCGGTGAAGGACTGAATGTTGAAGTCCTTGGAACCAAATTCAATGTGAAAAGCCGCGAGCATGGTTCGGAAGTTTTATTGACGGAAGGAAAAGTAAAACTTAACGTGAATAATACTGAGGCTCCGGTGTACCTCAATCCAGGAGAACTTGCAACCGTAAAGAAAAATCAATTATCGAAGCGTACAGTCGAAGGCATTCAATACACCTCCTGGGTCAGAAGCAAGTTAGTTTTCGATAAAACGCAATTACTTGAATTAGCCCAAATCCTTCAGGACACTTACGGCATGAAGGTTTCTTTTCAAGACGAAGGCTTAAAACAACGCCAGCTCTCCGGTGAGATATCCTCTGCCAGCGCCGATGATATCTTATTTGCCATTGCAGAAACCTTTAACATAAAGGTTACGAAAATGGATGATAAGTCAGTAATCCTTTCTTCCAAATAAAAATTATGATAAACCCAATATCTATGCTTAAACAATACAAAATTAATCATAGCCTTCTCCGGTGCTTTCTGTGGATAATGCTCTGCGCTATCCCGGGATTTAGTTCAGCACAGGACAAGGTTTATGCGAACGCGCAACAGTTGAGACACAAGCAAGCCGATGAACATTACCGCCCACTCCTGGACGTATTGAATGACATCAAGGCGCACTATGACGTCTCGTTCTTGTATGAACCTGTGACCTTAGAAGACAAAAAAGTAAAAACGCCCGTTAGCTATAGGAGCAAAGTCGAAAATACTCTTTCGCGGTTGCTCGAACCTGAAGGACTGACCTTCAAAAAAATAAATGCTAAAACATATTCTATTTTGCCGCAAGAAACGGCCGAAGTAACCGGAGGAATACACCCGACGCGACCCTCACCGCCAGCATAAGTGAAAACAGTTCAATGAAAGAATTGGCTGTTTTTGAGACGTTCAGTGAACCGCTTGACATTATAGTTTCAGGTGTTCTGACGGACGAATCTGACAACGCACTACCAGGTGTGAATGTGTTGGTAAAAGGTAGCACGGTGGGAACAACCAGCGATTCACAGGGTAGATATTCGTTGAGTGTTCCAGACGAGAACTCGATACTAGTGATTAGTTTCATTGGTTATGTCACGCAAGAGATACCCGTTGGGAATCAAACCACCATTAATATAAAACTTGCGCCTGATGTTACGCAACTGGGTGAAGTAGTGGTCGTCGGTTATGGTACCCAAAAGAAAACTTCAGTGACTGGCGCTATTTCTTCTGTCTCTTCTGACGAAATTGCCATACAGCCTGTCGTTAATATAGGCCAGGCGTTGCAAGGCAGAGTGCCTGGGGTCACTGTCATTAACAATGGTTCACCTGGTTCGGCTCCAATGGTTCAGATACGGGGCGTGGGAACGGTGAACAACACGCAACCATTGTACGTAATCGACGGATTTCCGACAGGAGACCTGAACAGCTTAAACCCTAAGGATATCGAATCGCTGGAAGTATTGAAGGACGCAAGCGCAGCCGCTATCTTTACGGATCAAGAGCTTCGAATGGTGCGTTATTCTTATCACGACCAAAAAAGGCTCAAACAAAAAGCTGAGCGTTAATCTGGAAGCATATTATGGTATTGAAGAACCTTGGAAAAAGCTGGATCTTCTCAACACTGAGCAGTACATCGATTATGCCTCGGAACTGCTTTTAAACTCCGGCGCCGTTGTTCCACCCAGAATTGCAACAGGTCTGGACCAGCCCATTAATTCACAGACCTCTCAGACGTACAGACAGACACAGACTGACTGGCAGGATGAAATGTTCAGAAACGGGCGAATTCAACAATATAAAGCCGAGCTGACGGGTGGTACGGATAAATCAAGGATGTTTACTTCGCTGGGATACTTTGAGCAGGAGGGAATTATGGAAGGTCTCGGTTATAAGAGAGGTGATGCACGAGTCAATTCCGATCATACGATTAGCAAGAGAATTCACCTTCGGACAAAACTTTTACTGTGGCGTACGACGAAAGATTATCGGTGGAGCAACAGGCAGGTGGAAGAACACAGCTTCAACACATTATCAGAAGTTCACCATATTTCCCCTGTTTATAATCCAGACAATTATGGCGGATTTTTTGGTGCGCAGGGTGTAGACGCTTCAGATCCTGAAAATCCGGTACGGGTAGCAACGATGGACAACGCAAAATCAGCAGAGGCTCAAAATCCTCGGAAATGCCTATGTGGATTTTAAGATTTTTGAATTCCTGACCTATAGGTTCACCGGTGGTGTCGATTATGTTAACTATACACAACGGCAGCATCTACCAGCTTATAATACCGGTGTTGGAGGATATTCCTCCCGCTCACAAGCAAACATTAATCAGAATCGCCAAAATTTTGCTTCCACAATTCTTAACGAATCAGTTGACTTTCAACAAATCGTTTGGCAAGCATCACGTGAACGCGGTAGTGGTAGCTGAACAGCAGACATTCAACTTCAGCCAGATCACTGGTCAGGGAAATAATACGCAATCAAATGACATCAAAGAGCCTCAGGCATTGGCCAACCAAAGCTTCAATGGTGACAGACAAGAAAGCGCTTTAATCTCTTATGTAGCCAGAGTGAATTACGACTTCGGGGATAAATACTTCCTTGGCGCATCGATCAGACGTGACGGATCCTCACGGTTTCACCCAGATACCCGGTGGGGTACATTCCCGGCAAGCGTCGCAGCTGGTTGGAGGTTAAGTGAAGAAAGCGTTCCTTAACGGAAGTGACTTCATCAGTGAATTGAAAATTCGTGGAAGTTATGGATTGACTGGTAACTATTTGACACCGGGCGTCTATGACTATCAGTCGACAATTTCAGGTAATCAAACTATGAGTTCAACCTCGGAAGCACGACCTCTTCGGGCCGGCTATACCATCCGGGCGATGGCGAACCCGATCTCAAGTGGGAAGAAACTCTCATGACGAACAGTCGATTGGACGCTGGATTCCTGAATAACAAACTGACCTTGACTGCGGAATACTTCATTAGCCGCACCGAGGACATGATCCTCCAAAGACCAATTCCGATTCGTATGGATACGACACTCCTCCGACTGCCAACGTTGGCACGGTGGAAAACAGAGGGTCTGGAATTGCAATTGGGATACAACAAAGCCGAAGGAGATCTTCACCTATAACGTATCGGGAAATGTTTCAATCATCGAAACGAAGTCATCGATTTGGGTGGGACAACCGATCTCCGCCGGTGATTGGTATGGTGATAACCTGACACAAACCGTGGTAGGACAGCCAATCGGCATACTTCAATGGTTGGGTCAGCGATGGAATACTCCAGGAAGGTGAGACATCTACGCTTCAGCCTGACGCAAAACCCGGCGACCTTTTCATTCAAGGACATCAATGGAGACGGCGCTTTGAACGCGACTGACAAAACAAAAATCGGACACTTCCTTCCAGACTTTTCTTATGGATTAACTTATCTGCGAACTGGAAAGGGTTTGATGCTACGTTTGTTCATGCAAGGAGTTTCAGGAAATGAAATTTACAGTGTCGTAAAATATGATCTTGAAGGTATGACTCGTTTGTTTAAGCTCGAGCACTCGCTGTTTTGGATCGATGGACACCTTCAAATACGAATACGACTATTCCTCGCGCAATTTCCTGGTGACCCTAACAAAAACGCGAGAGGCTCTCCCGACAGATTCATAGAAGACGGATCATATTTCAGAATCAAGAATCTTACAATAGGCTATAGTATTCCCGCAAGAGTATTTTCTGACCTGACAAATAATACCTTGACCAGATTGAGAGTTTATTTCACGTCGCAAAATCTACTGACGATCACGGACTATGAAGGTTATGATCCGGAAATCGGAAATCGAAATAATGACGACATGAACGCTCCTCTTTCAACAAGGCTTACACAAGGAGTTGATTATGGCCAATTCCCTCCAAGCAAGGAGTTTCATTTTCGGGCTTCAGGTTGGATTTTAACAGCTAAATTGAATAGAATTCCAAATAACATGACAATGAACAGAAAATTCATACTTACAACAATTGGGTTGTTTGCCATTTGCTTCTCCTGCGATGACAGCATTTTGGACAAGAAGAATCCCAATCAGTTTACCCCTGATACTTTTTATAAGAACGATACGCAGATCGTTGGCGCGGTGAATGCCGTATACGCCAGCTTGCAAAGCCTGCAGTTATTTTGCCGCGAGTATTTTTTCGTGCATGATCTTAGGTCGGATGACATGGGATCTGGCGGAGGCCAGCTTGAACCTCAAAGAGCTCAGCTGCTCTTGGGAAATCATGACCCGTCGAATTCGCTGCTGCGCGATGTATGGACCGGCTGGTACACGCGTGATTCACCAGGCGAACGCAGGTATTAACTAACGTTGCTGCCGCAACGCCTCCGGTTACAGACGCCATGAAAACACGAGTACTCGGTGAGGCAAGGTTTTTGAGAGCCAGTGCCGCCTATTTGATCTCGGTAATTTTATTTGGCGGCGTTCCGCTGATGGAGGATTATGCAACTGCGCTCGGTGAAGACAAGCCTCGGGCGTCCGTTGATGAAATCTATGCTTTAATAATTTCCGATCTTGAGACTGCAATTTCGGCCTTCCGTTAAAATCAGGATATGACGCAGCAAACATAGGAAGAGCTAATAAGCAAGCCGCTCAGGGACTGCTGGCCCGTGCGCACATGCAACGTGGCAATTACAATCTTGCTAAACCTTTGCTTCAAGCAATTATTAGTTCAGGTGAATTCAATCTCTTGGAAACAAATTCCCTACATTGAAAACTTCAGAGAAGAAAGGGAATTTAATACAGAGTCTTTATTTGAAGTAGCCTTCTCTTATGACTTTGGAGGTTCCAGCTGGGATGGCTCGGGCCAAGGGACTCAAACGGAAGTAACTTTCCGTGGCCAGGAATATGGTCCGAATGCATGGAGAAATGTCATTCCTTCTGTATCACTTTTAGATGAATATGAGAAGACCGCCAACGGCGACCCTAAAGACGATCCCAGATATAACGGAATCCTTCTACTTTATCGGTGACACTTATTTCAATAACACCAGAACTATTACCGATATGCAAGGGGAACAACCCTAAGATCAGCTGGAAAAATATCAACGGATCTACAAAGCAGCGGACGAGGAACAACGTTCTGGTATTAACATGCGGGTCATGCGCTTCACAGAAGTTTTGCTGAATTTAGCGGAATGTGAAAATGCGCTTGGAAATGATGCTGAAGCAATTGTTCTCACTGAATGAAGTGAGATCAAGACCAGGCATCCAAATGCCGCCTTATCCTACCGGCGCTAAATATCCCCGGCTAACACTCCTGCTGAAGTTTTTAGAGCTATTGTCCATGAACGCAGAGTAGAACTTGCCGGCGAACAGGTAAGGAACAGAGATCTCCTCAGATGGAGAAGATTGGGTAAACTGCCGACAGAGCCTATCTCTTATTATGCACCGAAACATGCATTAGCACCAATTCCTCAACAGGAAATTGATAATAACGCAGCCATTTCACAAGCAGATCAGAACCCTGGGTTTTAATTGGATACCCACGAAAATAAAAAAGGAGCAGGTACAGCCTGCTCCTTTTTTTATTTCTATCCAGGAGTATTTTACCTTTATTTAGTGCTGTAAAAATGTGAGTCCAAAAGTTTGTTCGGAATCATATGGATAACGTCCTTCATAAAATTATTGCTCATCAGGTTTTCTGGTACTGGTAATGACTTGTTGCAATTCTCCAGAGGAGCAGTAAATTCGTTTCAAGCTCCTGCCATCAACCAAAACGAATGTCACCTTTGCCAATCAGTTAACGGAAACCGACAGCTTTAATGTTCTGACTTTTGAATACATCTCACAACGGGGCGGGTGTGGGCGTTGGCGATGTAAACAATGATGGCCTCACAGACATGTTCTTCGCGGGAAATATGGTTTCCAGTAAATTATACCTGAACAAAGGAGATTTCGAATTCCAGGATGTTACAGCACAGGCTTCTGTTGCGACGGACGTTTGGTGCACAGGTGTGGCCATGGTTGACATTAATCAGGATGGACTGATGGATATCTACGTGTCAACCATTCAACCTCATATGGATAAACCGTCGATACCGGAATCTCCTCTTCCTGAATAAAGGAATTGACAAAGATGGTATTCCCGCTCTTCGAGGAGGCTGCAGCAAAAGTTGGGGTTGCAGATTCCAGCGACCCGACTCAGGCTGCGTTTCTGGACTATGACCTCGATGGCGATCTTGACCTTTATTTATTGAACAACGCGCTGGAGACTTTCAACCGCAACCAGGCGCATCGGTCAAAAAAACGACGGTACAGCAAAAAGTACCGATAGATTTTATCGCAATGACGGAATGCAAAACGGCCTGCCTGTTTTTAAAGATGTATCTCGCGAAGCTGGAATTCAACTCAGGGCTGGGGCCTGAATTGTGGTGACTGATTCAATAGTGATGGCTATCCTGATGTATATGTAGCAAATGATTTCATTTCAAATGATAACCTTTTGGTCAACACCAAGAATAAATCATTTACCAACAATATCACTTCCATGCTGAAGCACCAGGAACAAAATGATATGGGCGTTGACATCGCCGATATCAACAATGATGGGTTGAACGATATCGTCGCTTTAGATATGATGCCATGCCATACGAGGCAGAAAACAATGTTCTCCACCATCGGATATGATCGCTTCATGATGTTTAGAAGAAAAGGCTATCAGGACCAGTACATTCGAAATGTGTTGCAGCTTAATAATGGGAACAATACCTTCAGCGACATCGGATACCTCGCAGGAATTTACGCCACAGACTGGAGCTGGAGCAGCCTGCTAGCCGATTTTGATAACGATGGATTCCGCGATCTGTTCGTCGGAAACTGGATATCGCAAAGATATCACGGATCAGGATTTCATCGCGATAGCAAGGAGCTGGCCATGTTCAGCACAGACAAAAACCGTTTTAAGACGATCCGTCAGGAGGTTGAAAAATTAGCAGGCGTAAGGAAACCAAATTTTATGTTTAGAAACAATGGTGACTTGACATTTTCAACAAATCTGCGGCGTGGGGGCTTAGATCAACCCTCGTATTCCAACGGGGCCGCATATGCCGACTTTGATAATGACTGCGCACCCTATTTAGTCACGAATAATATCAACGACGAAGCGTTTGTTTATCGTAATACAACCATTGATGGCGAAAAAGTTGCGAATGAATTTGCGAGAATCAAACTCGTAGGTAATACTGGAAACGTGCAGGCGTTTGGGATACTTGGGTTTATCGAAACGGAAAAATGCTTTACGCTGAACATCAACGAGCTGGCCATAAGTTGACGGTGGAAAACATCGAGCATTTCGGATTGGGAGTCGACAGCCTGGTCCCGTTGATTCAGGTCCCTCTTTGGATGAGCGGGATGAGCCAGCTCGTTAAAAGCATTAAGACCAATCAGGTGATTACGATTTACGAAAGGGATGCACACGCCAACCCTGGGCAGAAAATTTCGCCAGCGCCTTTGTTGAATGAAGTGCACCAGGATTACGGTCTTCAATTCAAGCATCGTGAAAGAGATTTTGTCGATTTCTTGCAGGGTCAGATATTATTGCCTCATAAACATTCGCAGGGCGGCCGGCACCGCTGTAGGGGATACTGACGGTGATAAATTGGAAGACTTTGTTGTTGGTGGATCCGCTTCAATCCCGCAAAGATTTTTCTCCAGCAAAAGAATGGCACTTTTAAAGGTCATTCGCTGGAAGCAAAAGAGGCTGAAGATATGGGTTTGTTGTTGTTCGACGCCGACCAGGACGGCGACCAGGATTTGTATTGCGTAAGTGGAAGCTCGGAATTTAAAAAACAGAAAGGAAAACTATCAGGACCGCTTATACAGAAATACAGGCAATGGGAAATTTCAATACGATTCAATTGCGTTGCCTAAAATTGAAAGTAGTGGCAGTTGTGTCGTTGCAAATGATTTCGATCAGGATGGGGATCTCGATTTGTTTGTGGGAGGAAGAATTGTTCCCCAACGTTATCCGGAATCACCAGAGAGCTATTTGTTGATAAATGATGGGACAAGTAAATTTGAAAATTCTGGTAAATTTTCGCAGGCGTTAAGCAAAGTGGGAATGGTATCCGCTGCACTTTGGTCTGACATCAACAACGATGCGGTGGTCGGACCTTATCGTTGTTGGCGAATGGATACGCCCATCACTTTTTTTATTAACGAAAGTGGAAAATCTTTAACGAAGGTGACAGTTCCTGAAACCACTGGCTGGTGGAATAGCATATCCGGTGGTGATTTTGATAATGATGAGGATATCGACTATATCGTTGACTGGTTCTGAATTCTGTTTATAAAGCATCAGAAAAAGAGCCCGTGTGTATCTATGCCAAGGACTTTGACGACTGGTCTATGGATGAAATCCTGTGCAGGTACATTCAGGAAAGCAATATCCCGTTCATCCCAGGGAAACTTTGACGGCACAAATAGTAAAACTACGAGGCGCAACCCAACGGTACGCCAATATGGTGTAAGGGGTATCAAAGATCTGATCCCCGAAGGATTACTCGCCAATGCGTTAACTTTGTAAACTACAATGCTCGCTTCGGTCTACCTGGGAATAATGGTCATAATAATTTTAAAGGTAAAACTCCTTCCGGTAGTAGGGCAGAGTATTCACCGCTGTACGGTACCGTTGTGACCGATGTAAATGAAGATGGAAATCTGGATGTGCTTTGTGTTGGAAATTCATATGCGTCGGGCAAAGTCTTTCCGGCTACTACGACGCTGGGATCGGAAATTACCTTCAGGGCGATGGAGGTGGTAATTTTAAAACTTCTCCGCCTGTCAATCTGGATTTTTTGTGAACGGTGATGCCAAAGTGATTATTGCGACTTATTTTGGGTAGAACGTGGCACAATTATTCCTGAGTACTAAGAGAGATAGCTTGAAAGTGTTTTCACGACCAAGTGATATACCTGTCCAAAAAGATCGCATCGTACTGGGACAATATTGCTTGACAATTCAGCGGTCATCACGTTAAAGAACGGTAAAAAGAAAACAGGAGTTGACCCATGGAAGCGGATATCTTCTTCGTCCAGCCAACGCCGTAAAAGACGCGAGCATATCAACAGTCGTGATCAAAAAGGAATAAACATAACATCATTAATTTATTTTATATGGCATATCGAAATAATCAATATGAAAATAGCATTTCTTAAAGCAGTAATAATCATTGGCCTTATTTCAAGTCTATGGTCTTGTAATTCAAAACCTTCATCTCATGAAGAGATGATACAACTCCTGAAGCAGCGTGACGCTTATTTCCGCGTTGGTAACTACTATGCATCAGCACCTCAACTTGAATACTATGATTCGATCATAAGGAGCACCTCAAGTAGACAGGACAAAATGATTTTTACTTACAACAAATGTTATGCGTTGATTGCGTTGGGACGCGACAGGAAGCCATTGAACTGTTAGAAGAACAAGTAGCAAGGATTGACAGCGCCGGCATCAAAGGTATGGACAAACTGAAAGTACAATTAGCCCTTGCTTACCTTAGAGCTGGGTTGGACGAATTGTGTTATGAATCATACTGCTAAAACTTGTATTTTTCCCATTCAAGGCGAAGGGATTCATAAATCACAAGAAGGGTCACGTGGCGCTATTAATGTTTATGGTAAAAAACTTATTGAAAGAGCATCCCGATAATCTGGAGTACCGATGGCTTCTGAACATTGCCTACATGACATTCGGAGAATATCCCTGTAAAAGTACCTTCCGCTTACTTGTTGCCCAACTTGTCTGAAAAATGATACATCCGATTCTACCCTTGTGATAAAGCCTTTTCGTGATATAGCTGGACTTTTAAACTTGGACATCAACAACATGGCTGGCGGCGTTATCGTCGACGATTTTGACAATGATGGTTACCTGGACATTGTAACTTCGGAAGTTGGGACCTCGACGAACCCATGCATTTTTTTCTAAAATAATAAAGCCGGTGGTTTTAACCTCATCAATCTGAAGAATCAAGACTGAAGGACCGAACGGGCGGGCTGAATATCGTTCAAGTGGATTTTGAACAACGACGGGTTTCAAAGATATTTTCGCTTGCGGGGAGCATGGCTTCGGGGTATGTATGGTCAACAGCCTAATTCGCTTGTCAAAAATAATGGAGACGGAACCTTTACAGATGTTACAACGCAAAGCGGTTTACTGTCTTTTCACCCAACACAAGCGGCCACATGGAATGATTTTAATAATGATGGATGGGCCGACGTGTTTATTGGACTTAGTACGTGGGAAGGAAATGCATCCTCAGGTGAACATCCTTGCGAGCTGTATTTGAACAATCAAGACGGCACTTTCATAAATGTTGCAGAGAAGGCAGCATGCAATGTAAACGGGTTTATTAAGGGAGTAGCATCCGGCGACTATGACAACGATGGCTTCAAAGACATTTTTATTTCGAGTTTGTCGGGCGAACGTTATCTGCTTAAAAATAAAGGTCTCAACGGTAACGTTCCATCATTTGAAGATGTCACGAAAGGCGCGAATTTGAATGACAGGTTTGCCAGGACTTTCCCTATTCGTGATTTTGGGACTATAACAATGACGGCTGGTTGGATATTCTCATGGGTGATTTTACGTTTGATAAACCCATCACAACCTATTCAGCAGCAGAGGCATTAAAAATTTTCAATGGAACGTCCGGAACAATTCTTCTTTACCGAAATAATCAGGATGGCACATTCAGCAACGAATCGGAAAATGCAGGAACCAATAAAACCGCTTTTGCTATGTCTGCCAATTTTGGCGATATCGATAATGATGGCTTCCTTGATTTTTATCTAGGAACCGGAAACCCTGAATTAGAATCCATTGTGCCGAATAAAATGTTTAAGAATCAAGGCGGCAAAAAATTTCTCGACGTCACAACGCCGGCTCGTGTCGGTCATTTACAAAAAGGGCATGCAATTGCTTTTAAATATCTACAACGATGGTGATCAAGATATTTACATTGAAATGGGTGGTGCCTACAAAGGCGATGCGTTTCACAATTCATTTTATTTGAATCCCGGTCAAAACCCGAAAAATAATTGGATTTCGATTGAACTGGTGAGGAAAAACAACCTTAATGTTATTGGAACAAAGATCAAGGTGACGTGTCAAGTGAATGGCAAGTTGATACTACTTGTACGTAAATTCGGGTGGAGCTTTGGCTTCTTCGCCGCTACGACGAGA